>NZ_CP174332.1:2377500-3577500 GCF_052468095.1 Microbulbifer maximicatervae (SeqCode) | reverse complement strand
TCCCAGCCAATAAAACTGGTAAAAGTGCCCGGGTTATTATGGCGCTCTGCGGCATCGACTATTGCGCTCCATGCGCTTGTCCGGGTCTTATCCAGATCTCCAAGAACGGGCTCAGGGGGCGTGTTAGCTGGGTCCTGGACAGGGTCAGCGGGAGCTACTGTGTCTAGCGCCTTTTTGGGCAGTAACTCATTGAAAATATCCATACCTTCATTTATTGAGACTTTATATCTAATATGCTGCTTGGCAAACCAGCGCATCATTGACTGGTATAAGGACATATCGCTGTCGAGCTCATCTGTTTGATTCACCACTGCCCTCATAACTCCCAGCCCTTCAGCGTGATCTGAAACCACGAGAAAATCCAACGGGGTGTCTATACGTACTTTTGCATGAGTGTAGGGGTGAATAACCGGCTGCCCCTTGGCCCACCGATAAGCGGTGTCCGGAGTTGCCGAATAATTTTGGCTTAAGAAGGCATCGAACGAGTAGGAGGTATGAAGGTGCATATCTCCCCAGAAAACTTGCGTGGGCTCACTAGCACCAACACCTAGGTGAGTGATGGATAATGTAACCCCTACCAGACGTGCTATTCTTTTTATGGGATTTTTCATATTTCCAATTGCCAACGTCGGTTGGCTATCTTTTAGATGACTAGATCCTCTTAACATGTCAGGATCGTTAGGATAATCTTGGTAAATAAGGAAGTGATTGATTAGATGCTAATCATTTGGCTTTTAGGTTTCTTTGCAAATAAAGCCAATCTCTTGACCAATTAGGACACACTTGTAGATGGCTGAGTATGGACACACGACCATTGCAACTTGGGTATTACCTATTATTGAGGCCCTAAAACCATTCTGTTCTACCCAAGAAATTTTGCAGCGTGCAGAAATTGACCCCAAATGCATAGTGGATGCGAACCAGAGAATCCCTTTAGAGAATATGAAAAAGCTATGGGGGCTCGCTGAATCCATATCAGGTGATGATTGTATCGGCCTACAAGTCACTAAGTATGTGAATCATACAAACCTTCATGCCCTGAGTTATGCCCACTTGGCCAGTAGCTCCATCAGGGAGAGCTTACTGAGATCTGCACGATTCTCAGAAGTGGTTACCACCGCTATGCGAATCAATGTTCATGATGAACAGCAACAAGTAATAGTCTCCTGGGAAAAAGTTGACAATTTTCCATATGATCCAAGTATTCATGCTATAGATGCCTTTATGGCTTTGCTAATAAAGTCCATCAGAAAGATATGCCCTGATGTGCATCATCATTTGATTTCTATTAATCTGGAGAGGCCCAGACCTGCCACCCTTGAGCGGCATAAATTGATGTATAAGTGCCCAATTAACTTTTCGGCAGACATTTGTGAGATCAGATTTAAACAAGAGTTTGTTGATCGAAAGCTCTCTTCGGGAAACGATGAGTTGGTCAGGGTCAACGAGCAAGCCCTAATTGGTTACTTGGAGCGTTTGCAGAAGAATGACATAGTTAGCATGACCAGTAGAGTGCTTGTTGATCTGATGGTTACAGGTAATTTTTCACAAGAGGTCGTGGCCAAGGAGCTTGGGATTAGTTGCCGTGGTTTGCATAGAAAACTAAAAGAAAGAGGTTCCAGTTATCAGACTGTTCTAGATGAAATACGCCAGCATCAGGCTGTACAGTATCTTAAGCAAAGCGATACCCCGATCACGTCAATCGCCTACAAATTAGGGTTCTGCGATACCAGTAGTTTTTCCAGAAGCTTTAAAAAATGGACTGGGCAATCTCCACGAGAGTTTCGGGGTAAGCATAGTAGAGATATTTCAATAGAAATCTGTATGGATTAAGAACGATTTAATATCACAACTTGTGAGAATGCCCGGCAGCGCTGGCGCATATTGTCGAGTTCCTCATCATCAAATTGAAACCTCTCTATAATTGTTGCGACCCACCAGTTATAGGGGCTCTTATTTCTGTCAGGAATTCTCTGGTTGCTCATTTTAACTGCCTTGTACTCACCGGTGATGGGGAAGCTAATAATCTCTTCTTATGCATTAATTCCTCCGCTTGCGCTCATGTAAAACAGGAATAAAGCAGCGGCGAGATTTAGGGGTACACGAATAATGCCTGCAATTCTGTTTGGGCCCCACTCATCTTTAGCTATGGCCGTCTTAAACTCACTTAGAGTGAAATAACAAAATGCGCAGCCAAGTAAAAAGGAGCCTACCCTTGTATTGAAAATGGACAGATTTAGCATCTCAGGATTCAAAAACCGGACAGCCAGTAAGCCAAGCATTGCCAGTAGGGTGGTGAGGATAATAATTTCATTAACTCCAAATGCCTTCTTGCTCATAAAATACGATGTTCCAATTAGTGTGGACTAACTACTAAAATAACTTTCCGATGATGGACTCTTTTCTAGGGGCTTGCTAAAGTGGTGCATGTCCTCGCAAGCTTGTATGGTTGCTCTCACCCGAACTTGATCTTAAAGCCTCCACCGCGAGGGGATAGGTAGGGCTCCGTCTTTGGAGCCCACAGATCGTTTGTTTTCTGGTCGATAGATGTCGCTACCCGACTGTACATTCAAAGTTCATATAGTACTTGAATTCAAGTTTATTACCACTGGGATCTTTTATAAGAAACTTGCCTGACTCATCTTCAGCGCCTTCGTTTTTAATAAGGCTATTTGCTACAAACTCTACATCATTTGATTTACAAATTTCTAATACGGACAGCCATTCCTCTTTACTTAGAATTGGTCCAAAATGGTCAATTTGGTAGGCCGGCATTTTGTCGGAAGCTTGATGAATTGTAATTTGATGGCCGTAAAATAAAATGTCGAACCAGGTGGGGTTGTCACGACCTATAGAGCAGCCCAAAATGTCTAAATAAAAGCGCTTCGCTTCCTCTTTGTCGGGAACCACGAAAGAGAGATGAAATGGACTCAACATAAGTTTCACCTTGTTGTTCGTAAACGTGGGCAAGTCTTAGGTATAACCATCCCTAATTGGGATGGTTTTTTGTTATCTACGTAAAATTGATAGTACGCAGAGGTTAGGTTATTGGCTTGGCAATGGACTTTAAACATTAATGGAAAAGTACTTTGCTTCCCATACCATGCCTTTTTCTATATAGAATTTGTGAGCTTGCTCGCGTCGAACACCAGAAACAAGGCGAACCTGGTTGCAGTTCTCAATTTTTGCTTACTCCAAAATCCAGTCAAAAAGCTTTCCGCCATAACCACTCGATCTTTTCTCTGCTGAGATTATAAGGTCTTCAATTTCGAGATACTTTCCTGTATGTAGCCAGTCAGATATACGGTAACCTACTACGGCTTTTACGCCGTTATCGTCTAGCCGGGCCAGCTGGTACCCGCAGTTGTGAGTTAAAGATAAGATTCTTTTCAAGAAATCATCTTTAGATATATGTGGCCTGAGCTGAGATAAAACCTCATAACAATCCAGTATATCTTGATCTGTCTCGGCTATAGATATATTCACTTGAACCTCGTGCGTGTAACGCTACTACAACATGCTGCTTTGAGCGCAGCGTAAGATGGCCTGGTGGCTTTATTGCAAACTACCCCTCTTAACTATTTGGCCTGTCTCGAAAAATAAGACCAATTTCTATTGTCACCCACGGTTAGTTAATTGATAGATTAGCACTTTGATTCTTCCAAATGAGCTGATTCACAAGCTCAAACATTTCCAAGGTATGCACTTTTCTTTGGAGCCAATTCTAGACCAAATGGAGGGTCAATTGCAGCCTAGGTTCCCACAATAACCGACTCACTTAGCGGTAGTGAAGGAAGCTAGCAGTAGTCAGCTATGCTCCCAGCCAAAAAAACCAGGAATTCCGTGGGAATTATATCAGCTCGCTGTATCTGATTGAGCGGCACCAGATTAGTGTCGTCAATTGATAGGAGTGCTAGTTCCAAACCGTTACTTTATATCTCAATTACTCTGCAATCCAACCCCTAGCGATTTCAATCGTTGCGCGTATATCTCGCTTGGACTTCACTATTTGAGATGCACTGCGAACATTTAGAATTTATAGTTCCACCCTTTGAATGAAGTGAATTTTTAGGGGTTGTCGTATCAAAAAGTCCAAACCCTAAAGGGTTATAAAAATAACACCATTGCCATTTCTAATAGACTGATTACCTAAAATCCTCACAGTATATTAAAAATACCTAAGCAATTTTGACTGCCGGCAGAAGGGGGCTTGCGGTAAGTAGTAGTATTGAAGATCTATTCTTCTGAGTTCTTTCGAGTGAGCTTAATGGAGGCGCCAGCATAAGTGGTTAATTTTATGCGTAACTTAGATTAATTAATGCGCTAAATTAAAAAATATAGGCACAAAAATAATCTTATTGGATTTTATTAAGTTTGTTTTAGTGTCAAAGCTGCGTAAAATCAATGGATATTTATTGGGGTTTTGGTTGGCGCAGGTCCGCCTTTTAAAACGCCAGTTAACAAATAAGCTTACCCGAGTCAATGATTTTCTAAAAATCAGCCCGTCAAAGGAGAGCGGTATTGTGACGTAAAAGCAAGTAAAAGGCGCTGACCCAAGGTGCTCGAACACCAGGGGCCAGCTAACCAAATTGATACACACACTATCAAAATGGCTATATGGATCATACGCTAGAAACCCGCTCGTCTTCAATAAACTGGAGAGTATTGAGCAGTTTGGAGAGATTCACCAAGCTATGGGAGCGTAGTGCTCGCCTTTTCTTCTTCTATGCCTATCGTTCTCGTGCACCACCTCATATTTCCTCAAGAAGTTACTTACAAAGCCTTCCGTTAAGGGTGGTATACAAATGGTTTGAGTCTTAGAGGAAACAAATATGTTGATCTTAAAGCGCCGGACGGGTCAAAACTTAAGGATTGGAGCAAATGTCTCAATTACCGTACTGGAAGTTAAGGGTAATCAAGTGAAGATAGGCATACTTGCTCCCAAATCCCTGCCTGTTCACCGTGAAGAAATATATATACGTGTACAAAAGGAGCGGGCACTCGGAAGAGGAGATCGTTGATAGCCCCGCTGTGACTAAGGATTTCCCAAAGCATCCATATCAAAACCATGGCAAGGTAGTGGTTTTGATATAGGGTGCCTTTGAAGGCGACCTCTACTTACTGGATGTAATCACTGGGATAGTGTTGAACTCACCTACCAATATGCCATAGGTGCCCAATTTATGGGCCCCCAAGATCGTTCCAACTCAAATGAAGAGTTGCTCGACAGTATTGTTGGGTAGAGATTCATTACTGGTTGGGAGCTGCCCATCTCTGACCTGCACGATGGGTGGTGTGGGGGACGGTAGCTAGAAGCTACCGGCTATGTGATCTAGGTTCTGGGCCCATTGTATCTTGACTCATTAATAGACCAGATTACACCTGACAAGAGAAACCCAACAGCCAAACTACCTATTACTGACCAAAATGTATCCATAGTGAGAATGGGTTGATTATGGATCATCTGCCTTGATAGAAACCCATTAACAAATAGTAAACAACCGCCCCCAAATAGACCTCTAGTTAAAGTAAAATGAAACGACCCTTTAGATCGAATCTTTTTCCATCTTTCATCAGGCTTCATTATTGATCCGTATATTGTCGGTGCTTAACGCTAAAATAACCGACGGCTCTAAGCCGTCGCGCTTGATTGTTTTATTAGGCCTTTACTTGAATATATGCACGACTTCTCCAATTATGCGATCGCCGGTAACATAGCCCCAAAACCTGCTATCTGCTGAGTTGTCTCGGTTGTCACCCATAAAGAAATAGCTTTTCTCAGGTACTACAATTTCCTCCACATCACTAGCTGGACGCATTTTTATTCGTTGAATCAAATACGTGATACCACTCAACTGTTGCTCATAGACTGCTAGATGATCTGTTTCGTATAGTAGATTTGTGGTTAATAAAGAGCCATTAATAGTAATGTCATTGCCTTTGATAGCAATCCTATCACCAGGTAAAGCGATCAATCTCTTGATAAAAGGAGTGTCCTTATGAGGTGGATAGAATGCATATAATTTCCCTCTCTGCATTAGATCTCTTGAAGTTATATTCCCGCTGGTTAAAGAAGCACCATACGTTCCATATGTGCGATAGCCTAACTTCTGAACAATGATGTAGTTTCCGTTATCTATTGTTGGTTGCATTGATGCGGAAGGAAAAAGAAAAGGCTCGTATAGGAAAGACCTAAATAGAAAGACTGTTGAAAAAAACGTAATATAGATGGTAGGGATGCCCCACCACTTGGAGTACCAACCCCGCTCACTAGAACTCTCAAATTTCTTTACAACAAAATACGCATGTATTGGGCAGATTAATGAAAAAATGGCCGCAAATAGAGTTTGATACTTCCAATCAAGTATAGAAACAATACAAGAAAGAAGGACATAGAGCCAAAACAGTTTTGGCCTATTTAAGTATAGAAATGTGAACGCTTGTAGGACTACACCTAACAGTACTGCAATCCATGCCTTCGGTTTCCAATTGATATTCAAACTTTCTCCTTAGTTCCGTAGGTCTAATGCCACCAGCGGTGGTTTTTGTTCCCATGTCTTAGCTTGTTAACAGCTGATGCGACGGATATCGCCATCAGCTGCGAATGATTCAAATAGCGAATCTAGTGGCTCATATATGTGCCACCGATCCACTGACCAAATCTGGAGACGGATTCCTAGCCAGTTCTTCCATCATTTTTGCAGCATATATTTCGCCTAGTAAATGAATACTAACAGTGCCTAGAACAATATATATCGAAACACAGATGCGGCTGTCTCTTTTACTCATGTTGCCTCGGGTTATAGGGAACGTCTAGAGCCCTGCGTCAAAACCAAAGTTAAGTGGCGTTTTTGATCTCGGGTACCTTTACTTGGTACGCCCAGCATGGGCGTGAACTAATGAGGTGGAAGCCTCCTGTATAAGGATCACCGTTTAATGGGTTCCATTAAATGCTAACTATTAGCGAATGGCAACTGCAGGACGTGAGGTTTTGTGGGAGGAAGTTGCCAGCAAATCTACGAGCTGACGAACGGAAACATCCTAAAAGGCTGAGCCTGTAGGTTGGGGGGATAAAAGACACCGAAGCCGGATGATCTAGCGGGCAAAGTCAATGATACAGTTGAGTATATAAAGTTTACGTTCTTATCTGGGGAAATCTGTTTAGCTTGCTGCTGTGAAACTGTCAGTGTGGCCGCTGACTCATAAGTAGGCCCAACCCGCTAGCCGCCATTGCGGGGTTAAAAAAAGGTGGTGGAACACGGCAGCGTCTCGGTCAGAAATGAATAGATTGATTAAATAGAAGTCAGCTGACGGCATAGTAGCCAAGTGCCAAGATTTACACCTTGAACAGAGTGAAGGCCTGAACCTAAACTCCACGAATTAAAAGACCGGATTTTCCTACCGATATGTTTCCAGTCAGATAAAGTTGAGGATGGGCACTGTTATGGCACTCAACTTAGATGAGTATCTGCTCGACGCTATCGTTGGGTAGAGATTCAGCGGATAGGGAACCGGCCATTGCGGACCGGCACGATGGGTAGCGTGGGGCAGATAGCTAGAAACTACCGGCTACCCGATTTAACTGCATGCCACAAAATATTTAAATATTATTTGTATCGTTTACGGTTTCTTCAAGCATCTCTGAAAATTCTTTGGGCTTGGCCCGATAAATCACATGATCACCATTAAATGTACGAATTGTCCATTTCCGCTCTACTGCCCGATGCCAAGAGGGATCTTTAGCTCTATCGGCTTTCGACACCCCCTCAGGAATAAAAGCTACATAAGTGACATTGAGTTTTTTGGCCAGAGGATTCTTATACGATACAGGTTCCGTAAGTGTTTTTAATGGCTGCGTAACATCTCGTGGAAATTCGGAATTAACATCAATCCATGAGAAGTGAACTTGACCATTTACCACTTTATGTTCCGCAGGTATTGGCTGCCCCTCCATCATTGACATGCCATCCTCAGGTACTTTCGCGTCTAAAAATGTAACATGATGAATTCGCTCTGGAATACGATCGATAACTCCGGTGATTACCATGCCACCATAGCTATGGCCTACAAGTACCACATTTTTCAATTTTTCAAAAATAATCAGGTTAACGATATCGTTGATATGTGTAGTTAAGTTAATATCAGGAGAGGAAAGATGATGCCTCTCACCTAACCCCGTCAGTGTTGGCCTGTAGACGGTATGACCTTTAGCGCTAAGATGTTTACCAACCTCTTTCCAGTCCCATCCACCGCCTGTAGCACCATGTACCAAAACAAAGGTGTGATAATCTTTTTTTGTATCAACTTCTTCAGCAACAGTTTCAAATGTCGCAAATATTAAGAATATTACTAATGAGAATATAGTTTTCAATGAAATCCCTCTTTTTGTATTCTTGATTTTCCACTTGCAAGTAAAATTGCTAATAAAGCAGTTAACGCCTCAAGCTGCAGAGCGAAGCTTCCGATAGCCTTGACTTGGTACGCCCGCCCAGTATGGGCGTGAACTAATGGAGTGAAAGCCCCATATAGGAAGATCACCATTTAATGGGCTTCATTAAATGCTAACTACTAGCGAATGGCAACTGCAACACCGTGACTTTTGTGGGAAGGAAGCCGCTAGTAAGACTACGGACTGAAGAATATAAGTATCCTATAAGGCTTAGCCTGGAGGGGAGGTGGCCAAGGACACCGAAGCATTGTGATCTAATGTGTAGAGTAAATGATGCAGTTGTTTGGTGAAGTTCACGTTCTTATCTAGAGAGATCTGTTAAGCCTGCTGCTGTGAAGCTGTCAGTGTGGCCGCTAGTTCAAAAGTAGACCCAACCCGCTAGCCACCTTCGAGGGTATAGACAAAAAGCAGTGAAACACAGTAGCTCCTCAATCAGCATTGACCACGATGATTAAATAGAAGTTAGCTGACGGCATAGTAGCTAAGTGCCAAGATTAATACCTTGGACAGAGTTAAGGCCTGAACCTAAACTCTACGAGTTGAAAGAGTGGGCTAGCCTTCCAGTCGGATAAAGTTGAGGTAGGATACCGCCATTATGCTTAGCTCAAATGAAGAGCTGCTCGACACTATCGTTGGGTAGAGATTCATTACGGATAGGGAACCACTCATTGCGGACCCGCATGATGGGTGGTGTGGGAACCGGTAGCAAAAAGCTACCGGTTATCCGATTTAAGATTGGTCCGTAGCTCTTTCCCATTCATCTGCATAGCCACTTGAGCGTAGATATGAACGTAGGGAGTTCATTATGTATTCGTTCCAAGCCTCAAGATCTTTATGGCCACAAACTAATCTTTCTTCCTCTATATCCTCTACAGATAAGTCAACCATAGACCAGAAGAATTTTGCTAAATGAAACGCCTCGTCTCTATCAGAAACCATACCTTTAGAAATTATAAGGCTTGTTTTTTGATCGTCGAGGACGTTTGCGTAGTGAAGAATAATATCTTTTTCTTCTTCGAACCTATATTTGATCATAGAGCGTCTTGTGCCTCCCTAATAACCGACATTCTGTCAGCAAGCCAAATGAGCTATTGATGTAATTGGGCTGTGGTCATTTTTCGAGTGACCGTCAAGAAATAATGCTGTTTATCCCTCTCGTCAGCGATAAATTCAAGTCCTTCTGGTAAATCACATTTTTCTATTACCCAAAATACATCGACTGGGCTACCTTTGGCATGTTTCTTTTTTAGTTTGTACTGATCCTTTAAGTGCTGCCAATGAGCCGAAAACGATAGCCCCATTTGAGAATGCGGTATAACCCATTGCTTACACTGTGAAAAAAGGTAATCTTTCTCTCGAATATTGTTGTATGTTTTACCTTGTTTATCATCCATATACAGAGTCGGATGCTCACCTCTTTGTGTTGGTCGTGCAAAAAAAGCATCATAACTTTTAATGTACTCTCGAATATCTTGAATTATCCGAAACTGTTCCATATTCACATTCCATGTCTAAAATCTTAACGTTGCCAGCACACGCAGTGTGCGATCGTACCTGTGTTTGGTACGCTCAGCATAGGTGTGGACTAATCGGGTAATAGCCTCCCTGTATGAGGGTCACCATTATATGGGTTTCATTAAATGCTAACTACTAGCGAATGGCAACTGCGACACCGTGAGGTCTTGTGGGGAGGGAGCCGCTAGCAAAACTACGAGCTGACGAACAGAAACATCATATAAGGCTTAGCCTGGAGGGGAGGCGGCCAAGGACACCGAAGCTGCGTGATCTAACGGGTAGGGTAAGTAATGCAGTTGTTTAGTGAAAGTTTACGTTCTTATCTGGGGAGATCTGTTTAACTTGCTGCCGTGAAGCTGTCAGCGTGGCCGCTGATTCATAAATAGGACCAGCTAGCCGCTATTGCGGATTGGCACGATGGGTAGCGTGGGAGCTGGTAGCTAAAACTACCGGCTACCCGATTTATGCGCCTGTCCCTGCCTTGTCACAGCGACATCTATGTAGTGACCAAATAGTGCTTATTTACGATTAGCCCACGGAGAGTTATTTTCAAAAGTTGAGATATACAGATCCTCGACTTTATCTCGTGCCCACTGGGTTTTGCGTAAAAACTTGAGCGAAGACTTAATTGATGGGTCGCTCTTAAAGCAATTGATATTGATCCTATCTGCCAAACCATCCCAGCCATAATGCTCCTGCAAACGTGTAACAACTTTCTCAAGAGTAATACCGTGTAGCGGATTATTTGGTTGATCTTTACTCATTTTTCAATTAATACTCTATGTTAAATGAGGTATAATGCCGTGAATATGGTCTGATGAAGTTGGCGCGTAATCGCAAATAAAATTAGGTGACAGGCTTGCCGGCCCTTTCCCTAAACTTGCTATGTGTTTAAAGCCCTTTAATAATTATAATTGATATACTAATAAATGTGGATATAAGTAATATAGTGATGCATTGTTTGAATCTTTGATTACTTCGTTTTGTTAACTTTTGAGTAAAGGTGGTATCTGTTTCGATAGCATCTTTTAATAGAATATTTGAGCTAGATTGCAATAGTTCACCTATCTTTTCAGCTTCCTCTGGGCTCATTTCAGTCTTCGATGATATTTCAGATATCCTCTGGTGAATCGATGAGAGCTCATTGTATTCAGCCTTGTTGATTTTACCTGACTGAAATAACTCTTCCTGCTTTTCTCTCAGTGTAGTTACATCCACAATTCTTCCTTACACATAACGCCTTGCACCGGCACCGCTTTGTGCTAGCGTAGCGTACAGCACAAAGCGAACGGAGTATAGGTGGTGGGATGCAGCAACTTGTTAAAAGCTTACTGGGACCAGTAACCCAATATATGGTATTTGCCAGACTCTTCAGGTTTTAAACGAATGCCGAGAGCTCTAAAGCCAGGGCAGATAATAAGAGCATGATTGCTAGCGCTACCAGCACCTATTGGTTGTTTGGCATCACCTTCGAGAATGTTGAGGGTGCATAACGAGCTAATGCTTCGCCGCTTGTTGAATTCTGACTGTGTGCTGTTTCCGACGTGAACGAAGCTATCTGTATTCCCTGATTCTAATAGAGATCTGACCGCTATTGAAACTGCCTGATATGATAAGGCACTAGAAGATAGGGCAGTCAAAATTAATGCTGCGATTATTTTCATAACTTTTAACGCCTTATACACAGGCGAGTGGAACGACGTGTAGCGAGTCCATCCCGCATCCTTTGTGGGCGATTGTGCCACAATTTGTAAGTACTACTTAACAGCATTGATCTGAACTACCGTGACATTAGCAATGCGACCACCGCGCCACCAAGTCCCTTTTGTACCAATCTTAAGCCTTTTATGGTGATACTCACGGCGCTCTTCACTTAATATCCACATACTGGCAAAGCCTTCATTAGGAATATTACCTGGAGTAGTATCTCTTATGACTCTGCCATTTTCATCAAGAATCTCTGGCCAGATCATGTGTATACCTTCAACTTGCGGATCATCCCCGTCATAAAGAAAATCCACTCTCATTCCTTGTCCCGGCTTGGCATTTTTATTCTCTTCAGATAAGTCTATCTTGTACTTGACTACAAAATCCGGATTTCTTCCAGATCTTTCTTCATAAGGTATATGTACTTTCATATACGGTGCTAACACGAAGTTGTGGGGCGCCGTAGGCGTCCCTGGCAGTTTGCTGCCGAACGCCGACGTCTTGTTATGCCCACTGGTTTTATTGCATGAATGTGATTCGCACAGCGTTCACTGTTAAGGCTAATAATGGAATGTTTGATAGAGCAAATATTAAAAACCTGATTTCAATTTTGTTAAAAGTTACTTGCACAATACTATGAATTACTCGAATACCGACATATGTCCATGCCAGAATAAAATTTATGCCATCTCCTGCGCCAAGGACTGCAAGTGATATTGCCAAAGCATAGAAAATAGTTGGTTGCTCCATGAGATGATTATAATTATCAGCTTTCCAACGAACATGGGGAGGCAGGGTTGACATTTGCTCTCCGCGAGGAGCATTCGGATCAAGCTTTAATTTAGCTTTCTTCACTGCAGGCAATCGTGTTGCGTACATCCACAACCACATAACCATTGACCAAGATATCAAGGCAATTACAGGCTGAATTATTTGGGCACTTTCAATCATTCGTTGATTCCTTTTTATTATTTACTGATGTTAGAGAGCTGAACAGAGCATAATGACCATAACAGGAGCAGCTGGAGCGTTGGTCGTCCCGTGTAAGGCTGCAGGCCCAACGCCAAGCTAAGCAGCGCCGTTTACGACCTCTTTGCTTGAGCACTTGGCTAGCCTTCTAAGATGGAAATTAGCACCATAGTAGAAAAGTGGTGGTGCTAGAAAACCAGATAGTAAAATATACCAAAACGGTACTTCACGAGCAGGAAAGAGAGCTAATACTAATATTATTAAAGAGACGATAATCGGATTAAGTAATTTGCCTTTTCGGGATATTTTGGAGATTATAAAGCCTGACCAGAGATAGCTAAAGGCACATGCAAAAACCAAGATAACAAGCTCTTCGGTAGTGTATGGAGCATTGTATGGTTGAGAGCCAAACAGCATAATTTTAATAAATGTCGAGATTACGGCGATAACGAAAACACCGAGTAGCCCAAGAAATCCACCGACGAAAATTCCTTTTAAATCTATATTTTTCATAAAACTCCTATAGGAAGCTAGCAGCCATATAAAAGGCGGAGCGTCAACGACATCAGGCGCAACGTGGTGGAGCGACTTTTAATGTGCTTTGTATGTGTTTTACTCATTAATTACACAAAACCCATTACCAAAAGGATCTGAGCAATATGCAATAGTACCCCAGTCACCTCTTTCTCCGCTTTCATGCTTTCCGCCTAGTTTAATAATTCGCTTAACTATTTCATCTACGTTTTCAGTTAGAAAGTCAATATGAACGGGGGGTCCAATGACGAGAATGATTTCGCTCAGCTGTCTCGGTGGGGGCTGCTGCTGATCGAGCCTCTTTCTCTTGTAGATAAATATCACAGTTCTCTACTGAAATTACTGACATTCCACCTTGATCCCTTAGCTTTTTACAACCAAGAGCTTTAATATAAAAATCCTCAGCTTGTTTAATATTAGAAACATCAATACTTATAGAGAGCTTTATCAAAATATATCCTCTTTTATTGATTTGTGATAAATGACGGCTACAACAGGGACGACCATTGCTGAATACGTTTGTGCAAAAATGGAAGCGCATCGACCCGCACATAATTGCTTGTGCTTGCTAGGCTGATGCACTCTAAACGGATCAGAAAAAGTTACGCCTCTACTTTAAATAAAATTGGAATTCTATGCAGCCCTTCACTTGGATTTGGCAGCCATGTAGATAGGTAAAAATTTGAATGCTTTGCCAAGCATTCTGCATAAGCGCGTAATTCTTCAGGATTAATGTCCTCTGGTTTAGCATCAATCAATGTGCCATTCTTCGCAATAGTGAGAGCGATTACAAAGCTGCCTTCAATATTTCGCTCTCCTAAATACTCGACATGAGGCGTGCAAATACTGATCGAAGTAGCTGTAGCAGAGGGAATCTCTGCTAAGAGGATAGCCATTAACATTACTCTAAATATATTGCGAATCATCAAATAAGTCCAACGCTTTGCTAATGAGCAGCCGAAGTAACACGTAGGCTATCCTGTGAAGGCCGCGCTTTTCGCAGTCGGAACGAAATTGAGAAACTTGTTATCATCTTTTACCACGTAACTTTGCCCTTAACGCTCGTACACCTACAGGCTTTAAAGCACAGTACTTTGCAAACAGTAACTCGCTCAGAAACGGGACTAAGATAAGTACTATACCGAACACAACCCAACTCTTACTGGCCAAACCCAATATAATAGCCAGCACTGGAATAATGGCGCCTATAAATGCGAGTACCCACTTTGACAACGAAGTGTACTCGTACTGAAAGAAGCACTTTTCACAGTGCATGCGGTTTGAAAAAGACAGTATTCTGACTTTTACCGCTTGCTTTCCACATTGTGGGCACTTTCTTATCATGGCTTACAAAGCCAAGCTTCGAGGTTGCTGTGAAGCGGATGCGTATCAGCGGCCCCAGCCACGGTATTGGCGAACAAGAGTGCTTTGCTATGCATTTTCCGGCCAATCAGAAAAGAAGCCCCATTCAATATCTGCTGCATTTAGGCAAAAACTCCAATTACCTCTCGGCAGCCTTTTGGAATCAAAGCCAATAATAGGTAATGGATATTCAAGCAAGTCTTCTCCATCAGTTAAATCCTGCTCATATCGTTCTTGAACATTAGCAAATTTAAAGGATTTTCTTTCTTTATGATTATATGCGGGAGAAAAGGCGATAATCCAGGTTTTGCCGTTTTTTTCTAACGACACAAGCTCATGAGCTACATCACCACTTAATACAAATTTTTCTATTTTTGATAGCACTAATATTGCCTCTATGCATAATGTTGAGATTTGGGGCCGCAGTGTAGGAACATCGGTGCTTGTTATGCTTTTTCCGTAATTGAAGATACCTTTAGGATTTTTACAACGCCACCATCTTTTTTGACAATAATTGTTTGATATAGCTTAGTTTCGTTTATTTTGGGAATGAAGTTCTTAATGATGACGGTTTCTTTTGCAATCATACTAACTATTGCTGTGTCATTAGATATGTGTGTTATATCTTGATGAAGATCTTTAATAGAATGTCTTATACCAAGCTTACTTAGATCAGTTATCTTCTTTTCATATTGTGATTTGTTGAGAGTTTCCTTTACGCCGTCTTTGTTTGTAATGGTTATTGAAAAATTGTCATGAAAAACAGAAAGCTGACCATTGATATTCTGACCAATAACAAAGCTTTCATGATCTGCTATGAGTTGCTTGACTTCTTCAGTAGTTAAAGGAGAAGAGAATATCGTAATATGTGGCTTTATTGTTAATCCGGCTACGACAATGCCCAACAAGCACAACACAAGGCTTGATCGTGAGTTAATCCATTCAAATTTAGAAGTCATTACTTTCCTTGTGAACTTAACATTTATAGAATGATCATTCTTTCCACTATTATCCTGATTACTATCCTGGAATCAATTTTTCGCCTTGGCCAAAAATTTTCTTCAAGTCAAAGGGTTGCTCGTTTTTGTGTCATTCGTACCAAATGTAAAAATGATAGCTTTGACTACTATCCAAAAAGTAATTGATCTAGACACCCACCAAACAAAAAGTATAAGCCGCCAGCCCTATTGACAAAGGGTGGAAATACGACAAATTGCTGGATGTGCATACAGTTTATTATATACAGCCGCTGACTCTACCTCTAAGCAGTCAGATATCTCTTGATGTAACCCCGTATTACCACTGCGTATTCCGCTGTGTACGTCGAGCATTCCTTTGTGGACGGGATACTGAATCAGGGAGAGATTAGGAGCATCAGCGCGAATGGATTGAAAATCGTATGCGGCAATTAGCCGGGATTTTTGCGCTGGATATTGCTGCTTTTGCAGTTATGAGTAATCACTACGATGTAGTACTCTACATCGACAAAAAATCTGCTGATAAGTGGTCTCTTGCGGAGGTAATTATCCTCTGGGAGAAGCTGTTTCGGGCCCCCTCTCTGGCTCTGCGCTATCTCAAAGGCGATACCCTCGATCACTGTGAGCTGGAAAAGCTAAGAGAAGTCACCACAATATGGCCGGAACGCTTAATAGATATCAGTTGGTTTATGCGCTGTTTAAACGAGTCTATTGCTCGACAAGCCAATGCTGAAGACAAGTGTACAGGCCGTTTTTGGGAGGGGCGATTTAAGTCGCAGGCTTTGCTGGATGAAAAAGCCCTCGCCGCTTGTGTGGCCTATGTAGACCTAAACCCTATCCGCGCTAATATTGCCAAAACGCCTGAAGACTCTGATCACACCTCTATTCAACTGCGTATTCGCTCTGCAATCACCGCTGAGCAACCCAAAAGTCTACTACCGTTTGTGGGGGATGAGCGCTTAAATATGCCAAAAGGGTTACCTTTTCAGCTGGGCCACTATTTGGAGTTGGTGGATTGGAGTGGTCGGCATCTAGATCCCAGAAAGCGCGGCACTATCGCTGAGAATACCCCTCCAATACTTGAACGCCTGGGTATTTCACCTGAGCACTGGCTTTACCTCAACCGAAATTTTGAAAGCCGATTTAAAGGTTTGGTAGGGTCGGTTGAAGCAGTACGGAAAGCCTGTAACTTATTGAATAAACGCTGGGCCCAAGGTATGCATGATTGCCAGAAGTTTCTCTCTTACCCCTCATCTCAACTAAATTGAATCATTTTTAATCCCACCGATCGATACCTGTTCGCCCTGTGTGCTGAAAGCTCTGCACGCCACAAATAGACAAAATACTCCGTACATTCGTGTTTCTATGCCCCTCTGGTGAGTATGGATTTTTACTCCGCCGATTTCTTCCTCTCCCATGATTCATGGGTGTCCTATTTGCGTCTTATTTGCGGTTCTATAAGCGAAAACCCACCCCGAAACCCTATCATCGTTGAACTTAAGCGAAATTTTCTCTATTTTAGTATTATCAAGAAAAAAATTCTTTGGGGCATTCAATAAAATTGAGTGGTGTACCACTTCGCTCATTAAACTGCGTTCGGCATTCTCGACAATAGAATTGGTTGTACGATAAAGTTGTTTTTGTCTTGAGTTTTCGTGTCTTTCTGGATAAATATGCTGGGCAGTACATTAATATCGTTGCCCTTACTGAGGTTGAGGCTGCAAAGTCTACCACAACCGTATTGGCTCCACTGCTGCTGGCAGAAATGCAGACTCAGCGTTTACAGATCCTGGTTAAGTACCGATTTTTACGATTCATACATAGGGGAATGCACCATAATCGGAAAAACTAACAATTCTTTCATCACGATCCAAGGTAATTGACACGAATGCCCACGTCCCTTCGCCCATGTTTTTTCCAAACACAAGCGCACCTCCACCGGGATTACCACGCTGATAATTTCTTGTAGGAGAAAGGCTTCTTCTTTTCTCCGGATTAGATTCTTCACCGCTTATTTTAAGATGGCTCTCCTCGAGCCTACCCCTTTTCATCGGAGTTGTATCCATTCCTGTTATATGCAACAACCTTCTGGGGGCCATCGTAAATCGACAGCCATCCAGCTTAGATGTAAAGAAGTATTCGCTACCCCTCCTATTCAATTCAGCAGCTGCAACCGAAGAAACCCCATCCGGTTTCCATGGCAAATAGGTAAATCTCTTTGCTCCAGGCATTTCTTCACTTGTACATTGCAATCTCAAGGAATCAACACCCTCCTTTTTAACTTTCAAGTAAATATCAATCAAAGGAGCCTTTCTGTAAGGATGTATACCACCAATACTAATCGCGTTAAAGCGTGTTCCTATAAGTTGTTCCTGGTTAGTAAATATATTATTTAAGAATTTCTCATCTACTGCGTCACCCGCCTCGCCTTCGTCATCAGACTCAGATTCTATGTCACCAAGATAAAAATTATCACCAAAAATGTCTAAAGTCCCATCTGGATTTTCAGCATCCATGCTTCACCCCTCTTATTTTTGTTTGATTGGGTGCATTGTAGGAAGCGCATGAAACAAAATCAACTTATTGAAGTTGTGTCGCGTCATTCACCTTTTCTAATTTAACCATCAATGCAGATATCATTTTGAACCGCTCTTCTTCAGTGCTTACACGTAGATGCAGTTTGTTCATATCATTCATTGAGAAGCAGAGCTTAGCGACTAATGCCGATAAGGGAAAACTCAACAACGATAGAATTAAAGCGACTTTCACACTCATAAGAACTTAACGCATGCCACACTCACCGAAGTAAGACTTGCTGCTTTTCAAGCAATGCGCGTGTAGGTCGCTGTTATAGCTCTGGTTAGGTTTCATCGTCGTAAGGTCCCATTAACCATTCATCTTTAACAGTTTCCCTCCATGCTATCCAACCGACTGGCAAATGTGCAATATCGTTAAAAGTGGGTCAATATCCAATACATGACTTAGGCATACATGTGATGCTGGCGAAGGTGGTGATTCGCCATCAAGGAATTGCCAACCATGGTCGTGTTCATCATGGGATACAAACCAAGAGCAGATCTAGACACCCACCAAACAAAAAGCATAAGCCGCCAACCCTATTGGGCATGATTCATGGATGTCCTGTTCATGCTCTTACATTCGCAAGCCAGATGGTGGCCAGCGTGGTCTCGGGATACCTACGATCTTTGATCGTGTTATTCAGCAGGCTATCGCCCAAATCATCGGTCCCAGTTTCGATAAAACCTTTTCGGGGTTCAGCTATGGGTTCCGCCCAAAGCGATCGCAGCATCATGCGGTAAAAAAGCTGCGAAAGTATATCGAGGGAGGGAAACGAATAGCAGTGGATGTCGATTTATCTAAATTCTTCGATCGGGTAAATCATGATTTCCTCATGAGTTTACTTGGCCAAAGAATCAGCGATAAGCGCTTACTCAAACTGATCGCAAGCTACTTGCGTGCAGGAAGAGTAGAAGATGGATGTTGGAAAGCCTGTCATGAGGGGGTACCACAAGGTGGCCCTTTATCGCCGCTGCTCTCCAACATTGTACTCGACTTGCTCGACAAAGAGCTGGAAAAACGCCGACACAATTTCGTCCGTTATGCGGACGATTTTGTGATTGTGGTTTCCTCTAAACGCGCGGGTGAGTGGGTTATGGTGAGTATTAAACGCTTTGTTGAGCGCAAGCTTAAGCTCAAAGTTAACGATACTAAAAGCCAAGTGGTTCCTGTCAGCCGTTGTAAGTTCCTAGGTTTCTCTTTTCGGGGGGCAAAGCTTGTCTGGCATGATAAGTCCCTGCTCCAATTTAAATACTGCGTCCGCCAGATTACAGGGCGATCTCGTGGTATCTCTATGGAAAAGAAACTGAAAGAACTTACCGTATACCTCCGTGGTTGGATCAACTATTTTGGAATAGCGCAAGGCTATCAAAAATGTATAGATCTAGACTGCTGGATACGGCGGCGATTAAGAATGAGCTATTGGAAGAATTGGCGCAGAGTGAGAACGAAAGTTCGAAATTTACTGCGTATGGGTGTGAGTGAATCGCTGGTAGTTACCTGCGGCTCGTCCGGTAAAAGTTACTGGCGAAGCGCAAAAACTGAGGGTATTCATATTGCGCTCAATAATGAGTTCTTCGAAGAGATGGGTTTGATTTCAATGCGAGATCGTTGGGTAGAGATTCATTACGGATAGGGAACCGCCCATTGCGGACCCGCATGATGGGTGGTGTGGGGGCCGGTAGCTAAAAACTACCGGCTACCCGATTTACGTGTTTTCATAGGCGATAATCGATAAAGCCTTGTTCAGAGAATCTAGGGGAGTAAATTGGTTGCGATTCACCGCCATTAGGAATGACAGTCCATCTGCCATCACGATCTAGTTTAAGATCTTCCCAAGTAATGCCAAGCTCCTTTAGCTTAGCCTCCCACATCTTTTCTTCTTCATCGTCTTCTAGGTCTAGTTCATCCATTTCTAAATCAAATGATGACATAGAAGATACAGCCACTAATTTATGAAATAGTGAGTTTTCTTTGAGCTCAACCTTTCCAGTAGCCCAAGGAGTCTCATAGCTGAAACTCAGTATTTTTCCTACGGCGATACCGTCTAATATTAATTCGATTGGTGTATTCATAGTGACACGTAACGTTGCCAGCAAGGGCAGCCGAAGCAGAGCGTAGGCTGTCCAGCCCAGCCTCCGGCTGGGCGAGCTTGCCTGGCCTGGTTATAGCTGGCGCGCTCTGAACAACCTACTTGCTCTTTGCCAGCCACCTTTGGCTGGCCACTGCCCGATAAATTTACTGGGAAAAATACCATACTTTCCCCACCTGTTAACTAACTGACTGGCACTCCACAATGCTGCTGCTAGCTTGCAGAACTTGTTGGCTTAGAACGAAGGCACTTGAACGAAACTGCGGTGCCAACTTGCAGGAAAACTCTCTGGAGAAATGTGCTCAGGAAGAGATTGGTGCTTGCAGCAACTTCAAACTACCTAAAAAATGACCGCCACAATAACGCTCACCACAAAGGCGAGCAACTTGTTGCGAGGAAGCCTCCCCCCTTAAAGTAGACGCCACCTTATATTCATCTTATGCGGCCATTCTTTCATATTCATCTGGGCTTTTGAACCCAAGTGAACCATGTCTTCTTTTAAAGTTATAGTACCTATCAAGATACCAAGCTAAGTTAGCTCTTAGTTCCTCAACGGATTCAAAATTAAATCCTTTGAAACTCTCAGTTTTCAGTGTTTGAAAAAATGATTCTACATACACATTATCATTCATAAATCCTGGACGGTTCATGCTCGGCTCAATACCCAGTTCTTTGAGTCGACTTTGGTATGCATAAGCACCGTACTCAGAACCTCGGTCACTGTGAAATATTAGATCTGATTCTATATTTCTGCGACGAACAGCTTTATTTAGCGCTGACAGTGTTAGCTCAACAGTTCGAGTATCCGACAACTCCCAACCCAACACTTTCCGGGAGTAAAGATCAATAATCACAGCTAAATATTGCCATTGTCCATTGATCTTCAGATAGGTTACATCACCAGCCCATTGAGAGTCTGGTTTACTCGGCATACCATGCTCTCTTTGTAGGTTTTCAACCTTAATATAAGGATTTCCAGGCAAAGGGCGTCGACGATAGATCCTTCCAGCTTTCCCCACGATTCCAGCCTCTCTCATAAGGCGTTCAACGCGTTTGTGATTTATTCGTTCACCATTAGCTTTCAGCTCTGCGCTAATTCTTGGACTTCCATAATTACCATCATGCTGTGTATAGATAGCTTCGATACACCCTAGAATTCGCCTATTCTCTATGTCACGAGTGCTCTCATCTCGATTGAGCCACTTATAAAACCCTTGGGGTGAAACATTCAAGTATCTACATAAGTACCTGACACCAAAGTCTGATCGATTAAGAGCTATGAACGAGAATCTTTCAGCTTTGGATCTTTCAGGTACATTTCCCACTTTTTTAGGAAATCATTCTCCTTTTGCAATTTCTCGACCTGCTTTTTTAGACGTCTTATCTCTTTATCATCGGTTTGAGACCGATTTTTCGTTGTTTTTGTCATACTTATTCTACGACTGGGCTTCTCGACCAGCTTGCCTTCTCTACTTTCCTGTCGCCATCTATACACCATTACTGGATGCAAACCAATAATGTTGGCGATAGTAGTCGTATCTACTTTCAGTTGATTAGTGAGAGCTACCACTCTAACTTTGAATTCTGTTGAATATTCAACAACTCGCTCTTCACTCAGTATTTTCGGCATTTTTTCCTACCCTATTCAAAAGGTAGGCGTCTACTCAATGGGGGAAGGTTTCGAGTCCAGCCCATGTTTTTATGGGCGATTTGATGGTGCTTGTTAGGTTTCGGCTCCACCTAGCTGCCGGACCTTCCAATAATAATTTCCAAGTTATCTGGTTTAAGAGATACATTTGGCAATTCAACATCGTCTAAATGTTTGTGATAGCTTTGAGTATCACAATGAGCTACCTCAATTAATTTTTCCGCTAGCGCCAATAACCCACTTTTGTCACCTGAAAGGTAAACTGTTTTGTTACTAACATCTAGTTCGATGACACCAGTGTGCTCTTTTTCGCTAAACGGAATCCCACTTTTATTTAAAAAAAATTTATGAGTAAATTCTAATTCTTTCATGTGAACCTAACGCCTGCAGCAACGGCCGCAATGTAGCGGCGAAGCCGCGGAATGGAGGTCCAGCCAGCTTTGCTGGCGATCGTGCTTGACTTTGTTAAGAGTTCGCATTTCCGAAGTACCCAATAGAAGTAATACTAATTACAAGGAATACAAAAATTACTATGAGCCAAACATATGGTCTGAACCAAAACCAATAATCCATGCGATTTCCAGTCAAATGAAGATACTTAAAGCCAAAAATATAAACAAGAGTGACGGCTGTTGCTAAGATTAAACTGGCTGGCAGAAACAGTACAACAGTGCCATTCCCACCTTTTGAATTAAAGAAACCCAGAATAAATAGACCAAAATTCAGATAACCTAAGACCTTTACTACATGTAGAAATAACTCTTTATTAGTACTCATTGAATATCTATGTTTTGACTCTTAACGCCGCCAACACGGGCCGAAATGGAGCAGCGAAGCTGCGGAATGTAGGTCCAGCCAGCTTTTCTGGCGGTCGTGCTTGGCTTTGTTAGGCATTTTTACGCCTCTTCCTCGCGGGTTTTCTAAATTCTGACTCAGGAGCTTTGCGGGGCACCTCTTTTACAGCTGGGGGCTCCTCGAATGGACTGCCGAAATCTGGGTTAAATTTGTAGCCACTTTCGAATAACGGCCTAAGTTTGGCCCATGCCTTTGTGTCGGTGACCTTTGGGGCCTTGAAGGCAGAGCCCGTTTCAAACATTACCCTTGAGCATTGTGGGCAGACAACCTCGTACTCTACAGGCTCCCAGTTTCCGCGTTTATCCTGGGTATATTTGTGCTTCCTGAAGACTTTCTTGCACTCCAAGCAGGCATAGCCAACTGTAATATCCTTTTTGTGCATACTGGTGCCTAACGACTACAACAGGGGCGGCCGGAGCGTAGCGTAGGCCGTCCCGCGAAGGGCCGAAGGCACGTAGCAACCTGCTTGTACTTGTATGGTTGTTCTTGCCCGATTCTGATGTTGAAAATCCTTTTCGTTAACGGGTAAATTGAGACCCACCTTCGGCGGCCACCGAAGGCCTTGTTTATCACAGTTCGCTGCTTGGCTGGTTCGTAAAAGACCGATAACAAGTATGAACGTGATAAGCACTCACTAGGCATAACTCGGATAGTCATGTGGGCCTCGAGCCCGAATAGCAAGGCGGAGATAGCTTATCTTATGGAACCTAAAGAGATCAATGTCGGTATCGATACCAGCAGTAAACAACTCGATATTTATGTGAGACCTACTGGCCAGTTTTTTAGTGTTGCCAATGATAAAAACGGCATTAAGGATGCCATTAAACAACTACAACCTCTTAAACCTCAAAGAGTATTAATAGAGTCTACAGGAAGACTCGAATTAGAGTTTGTTTGCGCCGCCGACAAAGCAGGATTACCTGTTGTTGTTTGCAATCCTTCGCAGATAAGGAGCTTCGCTAAATCCGCGGGGCGCCTCGCCAAAACTGACAAGCTAGATGCAATGGATATTGCACATTTTGGTGAGGCCATGAAGCCAGGGCTGTCGGTGCTAAAACCAGAAAAGCTTAGGGAGATCAGTGACTTACTGGCGGTAAGAAGTCAGTGTTTAGAGATGAGTACAATGCAAAAGAATCGGCTTCAGAGAATGCCGAAATCAGTACACAAACCTATACAGACCATTCTAAACACCATCAAGAAAGAGCTACAAGGTATCGACAAGCAACTGGATAAACTGGTTAACAGTGTGTCTGAGTGGCGGCAAAGGCGTGACCTATTGTTGAGTGCCAAAGGGGTCGGAAATGTATTGGCTTATACGTTAATGAGTGAACTTCCTGAGCTAGGACAATTGAACCGTAAAGAAATCGCTGCACTTGTCGGTATCGCCCCGATGAACCGTGATAGCGGCAGCTTCCAGGGAAAGAGATATATTCGGGGTGGAAGGCATCGTGTACGAACGGTTTTGTTTGTTTCCATCATGTCGGCCATACAGCATCATCCCAAACTAAAGCCGATGTACAAGCGATTAGTCGACGCTGGCAAACCTAAAAAGGTCGCTCTGATTGCCTGCATGAGAAAGCAGATTACGATACTGAATACGATGGTGAAAAATAACACCTACTGGGATGAAATGTATTAGTTCAGACCAAATCTGACACATCCTCTTGAAAAAGAGGGGTTTACCGGTTTTGATGAAGGTGCCTAAACCTAAAAGCAAAACCAAGGATAAACCCCATGATCCATACTAATGATCGCATCATCAAACACAAGACCGGATTGCTAAATCTGGCAGAAGAACTCGGCAATATCTCCAAAGCTTGCAAGATGCTGGGTGTGTCGAGAGACACTTTCTATCGCTATAAGGAAGCCGTTTCAAGTGGCGGTGTGGACGCCCTTCTTGAGAAGAACCGGCGTGTGCCCAACCACAAGAACCGTGTTGACACAGTCATTGAAGAGGCAGTGTTAACTTATGCCCTCCAAGAGCCTGCCCATGGGCAGGTTCGAGTTTCCAATGAACTGCGTAAACGCGGTGTATTTGTGTCCCCTAGTGGCGTTCGGAGTATCTGGTTACGGCATGACCTGGCTAACTTCAAATTGCGATTAAAGGCACTTGAGGCCAAGGTCGCTGAGGAGGGACTGATCCTCACAGAGTCACAGGTTCAGGCTTTGGAGAGAAAACGGCATGATGATGAAGCCTGCGGTGAAATTGATACTCAACACCCAGGTTATCTGGGCTCGCAGGATACCTTCTATGTAGGAACCTTTAAGGGCGTCGGACGTGTTTACCAACAAACCTATGTCGATACCTATGCAAAGGTGGCTCATTGCAAGCTGTACACCACCAAAACGCCAATCACTGCGGCGGACCTCCTGAATGACCGTGTGCTACCGTTTTATGCCTTACATGATCTACCAGTGCTGCGTATCCTAACTGATCGCGGTACGGAGTATTGTGGCAAATTGGAACAGCACGACTACCAGTTATATCTAAGTGTGAACGAAATAGAACACACTAAGACAAAAGCCAGACATCCACAAACTAATGGAATCTGTGAGCGCTTCCATAAGACCATTTTACAAGAGTTCTACCAACCCTCATTACGCCGCAAGATCTATGGATCAATAGAAGAGTTACAAACGGATCTGGACGAGTGGCTCACATATTACAATAATGAGAGAACTCATCAGGGTAAGAAGTGTTGCGGTCGAACACCGTTAGCAACTCTTGAAGATGGAAAAAGCATCTGGAAGGAAAAGCTCGTAAACTGAATTTGACCTGACAGAGCATCTCCTGAGAAACCGGTAACTGTCAGATCAAGTCTGAACTACTACAGATGAAAGTATGGCTTAATAACTTGACGAGCAACCATAGTCACTTGTTAAGTTTTACTGGTACCACTTTACGCCCTTGGTTTTATTCTTGTGTTCAACTGAATACAGATGCTCAATGGTTCCCTTGTATTCACCATGTTGAAACACGAGACGAACGTAACTACGATCATCTGGTGATACCGGTAGTTGCAAATAAAGAATATCATTTGCGCTACCCAATACGAATACTTGGCCAAGATCAATATATGTTACCGGCTTAAAATCTATTTTTGGTATTTGGATTTCTTTGCCGCCTAGCTCAAAACTCACTCCCTCAAGTTTATAGTGAACTCTGTGCGGGTAAGTCGATATCTCTACACTTGAAACCTCCAAGCTCGCCTTATAACTCAGGCCTCTAAATTCGCCAGACATACCAACATGTGTAATGGGGCGAGCCACATCCTCTACTGCATTAGCGGAAAAAGAAACCAAGAATATTAAAACTAAAAATTTACGCATAATCTGATTAAAACTTAACGCCCGCAATAACCGGCCGGAGGTCCGGCGGAAGCCACGAAGTGGCTGGAGCGAAGTTAATTGCCTTGTTATGTTTCTGGGCCTCGCCACTTAAGACGATACCTTTGATTTTGCGGCACAGCATCAAATAGCTCTTTTATTAGCCCAACTATAATCCTACATTCTGGCTTTCCAGTCGCGTACTTGCAGTATGACCGTGCGTGTACGTTTAGAAAATAAAAATCATGATCAAGAAAGTCAGTTTCTAAAATAGAAATTACAAGATCATGGGTTAACTGACACAATTCATATGCGTTTGCTTTGCTTCGACCAACGGGTAGCTTCCGAGAAAGCTCATTTCTTGCTCTTGGGATGGCGTGCCGTAAAAGCGCCACATATATTTCTTGTTTAACACTCATGCTCTATGGGTACTTCGAAACATAACGCCCAATCTGTGTTTTATACACATCATTTAAGTTCATTTAAAGCCTCTGCTGCCTCCATATAATGGAGAAGTTTAGTGTACCCCTGCCAAACGGTTTTAACTCCAGGCTCACCATCGCCGCTCCGCCCCAGAAAGCCTCCAAGTCCTGCCAACATACGAGTTATATCTCTCATACTTGGAGCTTCATTTGGTGGGGAGGTTTTAGCTTGCATTATCCATATCATACGCCACTCTTTTTCAGAGTAGACTTTCGTACACGACGTATCAGGAAGCGTTCGTGCCCGTGTTGTCATGGAGTGTAGACGCCACCCAATAATCATATAGATTGCAATACAGTTCAGCATTCGCTGCTCGGTTCTAAAGCGATTACTTTCTATCTGGCATCCGCCTTTCACCACTCGGAAATAGGTTTCAATTTCCCATCGACTTCGATACCACTCAATAATGATCCTCGCTTGCTTAAAGTCCTCAACTGCAAGATCGGTCAGCAGCATCCATTCAATACCTTTTTCCCCTTCTGGTGGGCTTAATTCCTTAGCAAAGACTGCGTAGAGAGAAAGAGGTCGTTTTGATTTTCCTTTTCCCTGTAATCTTACTTCTGCAATGGATACACTGACCTTAGCTTCCCTTTCTGGCTCTCCATTCCTTTTGGGGATACCTACTGAGTATTTCCCGATGGACTTCTGTTTGGTCATATAGTCCCAAAGTAAAGTCGTATCTTCTCCTTCGATCTCTAAACTACGATTAGCCTTGGCTCGAACAATATAACTTGCACGCCGCTGTTCATTTTGGTCTTCAGCTAATTGAAACCACTCATGAATATCCCCCTCTCTATCCGCGATGCTCACAATCGTGGTTTCAGGGCAGTGCTCTTGTATCTCACAAGCTGATTCATAATGGTCTAGCCAACGTCGACTCTCTTTATCTTGTATCGACTTCGTATAGCGAGAATTAGCGCTGGATTCTTTATCTCGCTGCCACATGCTACCCTCAATAATGCCCAGATTATCTCTGGATGGTGTTATAGCAATAGAGGTATGTAGGAGCTGCTGATTAGTCTCTTTGCGTCGGAGTGTTCCCATTTCTTTGCTTTCTAAATCGGTAGCAAAATTTAGGAAAGTGGTATCCTGAGGGATAAGAACAACTGGTTGAACCTTAATTCTTTCAAGAGTGGCTGATTTATGGCCACTCATAATCGAGTCAAAGCTGACTTTATCATTTTCGATAAATCGATAGGCTGCAAAGGTTTCTGCCCAAGACTTGTTTGCACAGGGAATGCTACCCTTTGGGTCGGAACTTAAATTACTGAGAATATTGGACAAGCGCTTATTCAATCGTGTATCACCCATAACCTGATTTTTCACTTCGTCCCTGACCCAGTCCTGCATAATTATCCAGCCAAATTTGTAGCCCCTATAACGTACAAACTGTAACTCATTGATTTTTATAATAAAACTGAAAAAACTTGTGTATAAAACTTAGCGCCCAATTTAGTGGCCCGATGCGGAGTGCTTTTAATTATGCTGCAATGTAATGAAAGCATAATTAAAAGCGCGGAGTATCGGGTCCGACTGCAATTTCTTGTTATGTGCTCTTACTCCGTTTTTTTGAACCAACCGTTTTCTCTTGAACTAAGTTCCTGCCAGGACTCTCTACTTAGAATTTCCATATTTGAATGCTTAGTACCTACTAATACTTTTTCAGAATCCCAGGACAGTACTTCTTCTAGGTCTTCAGGAGGAACACCACCAAATTTCGGGAAATACTCCGGTTTAAATGCCCATACTCCACTTTCGATAGCTTCGACCAATTGCTTAACATTCTTCGGTTCAGCGCACAATATTGGTAAAGTACAAATTACTTTAGATATTTCTTCCGGCTCATAGTAATCATCATCGAGAACCCAACCCTCATCTCGCCATAAATAAAATGTCGAGCTAGCTTGTGATACTACAATTGCTGTTTCAGAAATATTTGGACCGCACTGATAGAACACAGAATATCTAATTTCATTAATATCAATGACTCTAACAGAAATTTCAGAGGAAATGGGAATCTCGTCGATTATCTGAGATAGCAAATCTGCAATTAATGGGTGCGCAGCCCTAATGGAGTTTTGAGTCTCCAAAATTTGAGCTAGGCGCTTCTCGATACTTTTTCTTAAATCTATGACTCTCATCCTCTTGTCACATAACAGCTATATAGTAATCATTATGATCACTATTATCCTGATTACTATACTGGAATCAATCTTACGCCTTGTCTAAAAAATGTTATTTAAATCAAAAGATTATTTGCTTTTATGTCAGTCGTACCAAATGTAAAAATGATCACTTTGACTACTATCCCCAAAAAAGACTACCTTTGTAACTCATTGTATTTCATCAAATTTTTTCCTGATAAAGCTATTCTGCAAAAATAACAGTCAAGATGATCAAAAATACCCCTGTATGCCCATTAATTGTTAGCGACCGTTAGTGCAGATAGGGCTGGAATTGAGCAACAGCTATGGCCTGGGTATTTCAAATCTATAGTGCTACTGAATAATTTCATGATACTTCTGGCTAACCGGGCGTTTCACAATCAAGATGCGGTTCGACGGAAATGTCTGGACCGTTACAACGTCGTGGTGCAGGTTGCTAATAACTCTACAAGCGTCGAAGGGTGTGTCTTGAAGGCGATAGCTGCTGCATTACGGGGTTTGCAAAGCATTAGGTCCATTTGCATCGAGTTGCGCTTACTACTTATAGCCTTCAAGGTGCGCATAGAATGAGTGGCTCCGTTGCGATTGCCTTGAGCATTTACGTTTCAGGGTTTGTATCAATCAGCGTTCCTGATGGGGAGTAGGGCTATTCCGGGGCTGTTTAATCCACTTACGAATACCTCCCTAGAATGGTTAAAAGCCTCCGTTTTATCAGTTTATTTAAAGAATAATCTTTAGGTGTGACTTATCGGCCGAGGGGCTTTTTGCGTAAGGTATTCAAGAGTATCTAATTGGCTTCTCTCTTTCAGGCCGCGGCTGCCTGACTTATAAGTCTACAGCCCAAAATGGTCAGTTCCGTTTTTGACTAGTTCCGATACCGTCCAATCCATACACTGGTAGTCAGAAACGAGAGAGACTTATGAAGATTGATGCAGCAGTTTGCTCCAGTGCGCGATTGGCTAGAGACCGGCGCTTTGATGGGCGGTTCTATACAGCAGTGAAAACAACCGGCATTTTCTGCCGCCCGATCTGTCCCGCTCGGCCACCGCTGGAGCGCAATGTCACTTATTTTGAGACTGCGGCGGAGGCGGCCAATGCGGGCTTTAGGCCCTGCCTGCGCTGTCGCCCCGATTCTGCGCCGGGCAGTCCAGCTTGGGGATTGGTGTCGACCACCGTACAGCGCGCTTTAAAACTGATGCGCAGTGAGCGCGAGCCTCAATCTGTAGAGCGACTGGCAGAGCGGCTCGGAGTCAGTAGCCGTTATTTACGCCGTCTGTTCTCTGAGCACCTGGGGGTAAGCCCCTTGGCGGTTTGGCAAACTGAGCGGGCTCTGTTTGCTTTTCGTTTACTGCGGGATACGGACTTGCCTATTGCTGAAATCGCCTACGAGTCTGGTTTTAACAGTTTGAGACGCTTTAACGGCGTATTCAAACAGATCTATCAACGCACCCCATCCGAGGTGCGCAGGGAGGGGCATGCAGTGCGCGCCGAGACGGCGAGTGCGACTCGGGTGCGGTTGTACCTGGATTACCGTCCGCCATTAGATTGGCAACAACTCCTGGCCTTCTTGGGAACTCGCGCTTTGGCCGGGGTAGAGCAGGTGGAGGGGGAGGTCTATTCACGCAGTTTCGAACTGGATGCTTGTCGCGGCGTGATGGAGGTTTCCCACGATCCGGAACGCAATCGCCTAGTGGTGGAAGTTTTTGGTCAGGAAGGTGGGGCAGGGTTATATCTACTGAACCAGCGCCTGCGCCGGTTGTTTGATCTGGATGCGGATATTGAAGAGATCCAGACGGTATTAAATGAAGATCCACTGCTGGCGGATCAGTTGACGAAGAATCCGGGCCTGCGCTTGCCCGGTGCCTGGGACCCATTCGAATATGCACTGCGGGCGATTCTCGGTCAGCAGATCAGTGTTGCAGCGGCGACCACTATTGCCGGACGTATAGTGGCCCGCTACGGGGAGTCGTTTGTGGACGATGCCGGCAGAGAGCGGTTTTTATTCCCAACAGCGGAGCGTCTCGCTAAGGCGGACTTTGCCGATCTGGGCTTGACCCGGGCTCGGATGAAAACCCTACAGGAGTTTGTCGCCGCAACTTTGGATGGCCGTGTGAGCTTTGCCGACCAGTCCCTGGAGGATTGGTGCAGCCAAGCCACAGCTCTGCCGGGTATTGGCGATTGGACGGCGCATTATATTGCTATGCGTGGCCTGTCGATGCCGGATGCTTTCCCCGCGTCGGATTTGGGTATTCTACAAGCCCTGGGCAGTGATGGTGAAAAGGCAAAACCCAAGCAGGCCCTGGAGCGGGCAGAGCAGTGGCGGCCCTGGCGGGCATATGGAGCCATTTTGTTGTGGCAGTCCCTGAAATCTGGAGAGAAAAAATGATTGTCTATGAGAGTTACACCACGGAATTGGGTGATGTTGCCATCGCGGCCTGCGAGCAGGAGGGAGAGGGTCTCTCCCGGGGGATAGTTGCACTCCAGTTTTATGCCGATGAACGACCATTGCGTTTGGGGACCGGTTGGCAGCGGGGCGCCTCGGAGCTGACAGATTTGGCCGCCCAGCAGTTGCGGGAATATATCGCCGGCCAGCGCAAAAATTTTGATCTGCCTCTGGCGCCAAAGGGCACTGAATTCCAGCGCCGGGTTTGGGATGCCCTGTTACAAATTCCCTTTGGGGAAACCCGCAGTTACAGCCAGCAAGCCCAGTGGTTGGGCCAGCCACGGGCTATTCGCGCGGTGGCGCGGGCCAATGGTGCGAATCCGATTGCCATCGTTATTCCCTGCCACCGTGTAATCGGAGCCAATGGCAGCCTTACCGGCTACGCCGGCGGCCTGTCTTTGAAAGCGCGCTTACTCACCCTTGAGGGTGCCAACTTTGTCCAGCAGGGCGAGCTGCTCTAACGGGAAATATTGGGAAAAGCGCAATCATCTCTCCCTAGCCACGGCCTCTTTGGCGCGAGATAATGAGCGGTTCATAATCATATCGAGCCGGAGGCCAAATGCTGTACAGATTGGGGGATAAACAGCCACAACTGGAAGGTGAGGGCCACTATATTGCGCCCGGTGCCCATGTGATTGGAGATGTGCGTATGCTTCCGCACAGCTCCGTATGGTTTAACGCGGTGGTACGCGGTGACTGTGCGCCAATCACTATCGGTGAATACAGCAACGTACAGGATGGCTCTGTACTGCATGCCGATGTCGGTGTGCCATTAACCATTGGCACCGGTGTCACCGTAGGCCATAAAGTGATGCTGCACGGCTGTGACATTGGTGATTACAGCCTGATTGGTATCAATGCCGTGATCTTAAACCGGGCCAAAATCGGCAAGTGCTGTATCATTGGCGCCAATGCGCTGGTGACCGAGGGCACAGAAATCCCCGATTACTCAATGGTGCTGGGCTCTCCCGGCAAGGTAGTAAAATCTCTCGATCCCGACACCTACGAGCTGCTCAAAGCCAGCAGCGATCACTATGCGGCCAACGGCAAACATTTCGCCAGTGAACTGGTCCCGCTTGAGGCTAAAGATGTCTGAACAACCGGTAAAAACCGTGGAGCCGAAAGAGCGCCCGGTGAAATCCCCCTGTATCTCCGTATGTGCCCTGAATGAGCAGGACCTGTGCGAGGGCTGTTTTCGCAGTGGTAACGAAATCAGCCGCTGGGGCTCCATGAACAATGATGAGCGCCGTGCAGTGTTAAAGCTCTGCACCGAGCGCGCGCGGCAAATGGGCCGAATCTGGTAAACAATCGATAGCGCTTTGTCGGGGCCGGGCCTCGCAGGGCCCGGAACTAAATGCGACTATGACCCAACCCTTTGTCCACCTAAGAATTCACTCAGAATTTTCCCTGATCGATGGCCTGGTAAGAATCAAGCCGGCCATCGCCCGCGCCCAGGAGCTGGAAATGCCAGCCCTGGCGATTACCGACCAGTGCAACCTCTACGGGCAGATTAAATTTTACCGGGCCTGTTTGGGTTCCGGTATCAAGCCGATTACCGCAGCGGATTTTTGGCTCAGCGAAGGCGGCGAAGGCAAGCCTACGCTGATCACGCTCTATGCGATGAACGCCGACGGCTACCGCAATATTACCGAGCTGATTTCCCGCGCCTGGATGGAGGGGCAGTACCACGGTAACGCCTATATCAAGCGCGAATGGGTTAAGGAGTACAGCGAAGGGGTGCTGATGCTGTCCGGTGCCAAGTACGGCGATGTGGGCCGTGCCCTGGTAGCGGGGCGCCGCGCCCAAGCAGAGGAGCTGGCACGGGAGTGGGCGGAGTTATTCCCCGGCCGCTACTACCTGGAGTTACAGCGCACCGGTCGCGCCGGAGATGAGGACTACCTGCACTCGGCGGTGAAGTTGGCCCAGAACCTGAACTTGCCAGTGGTAGCCACTAACGATGTGCGCTTTATGGATGAGAGCGAGTTCGAGGCCCACGAGGTGCGCGTCTGTATTCACGAAGGCCGCGCTCTCGATGATCCCCGCCGCGAACGCCGCTATTCCGCACAGCAGTATTTCCGCACACCGGAAGAGATGTGGGAGCTGTTTAGCGATATCCCCGAAGCCCTGGAAAACACTGTGGAGATCGCCAAGCGCTGCTCCGCACCGATCCAGCTGGGTAAATACTTCCTGCCGGAATATCCGATTCCCGAGGGTATGACCGAAGACCAGTTCTTCGAAAAAGTCTCCTATGAAGGTATGGAGCGGCGCCTCGCCACCATCCTCGACAAGTCTGCTGCGGACTATGCCGAGCGTCGCCAGGTCTACGAAGACCGCCTGCGCTTTGAGCTGGATATCATTATCCAGATGGGATTCCCCGGTTACTTCCTGATCGTAATGGACTTTATCCAGTGGGCCAAAGACCACGATATCCCGGTGGGCCCGGGGCGGGGTTCCGGTGCCGGCTCCCTGGTGGCCTACTCGCTGGATATTACCGATCTGGACCCGCTGCAATACGATCTGCTGTTCGAACGATTCCTGAACCCGGAGCGGGTTTCGATGCCCGACTTCGATATCGACTTCTGTATGGAGAAGCGAGACCGGGTAATTGGCTACGTTGCGGATAACTATGGCCGCCAGGCGGTGAGCCAGATTATCACCTTCGGAACCATGGCTGCGAAGGCGGTGGTGCGGGATGTGGCGCGGGTGCAGGGCAAGTCCTACGGCCTCGCCGACAAGCTGTCCAAAATGATTCCCCCCGATGTGGGCATGACCCTGCAAAAGGCCTTCGACCAGGAAGAGATCCTGCGAGAATTCCTCGACCACGACGATGAGGGCCAGGAAATCTGGGAGATGGCCCTGCAACTCGAAGGGGTCTCCCGTAACGTGGGTAAGCACGCCGGTGGTGTGGTTATCGCCCCCACCAAGCTTACCGACTTTGCGCCGCTCTACTGTGATGAGACCGGCGCGGGTCTGGTAACTCAGTTCGATAAAAACGATGTGGAAGATGCGGGCCTGGTGAAGTTCGACTTCCTCGGTCTGCGGACGCTGACCATCATCGACTGGGCCAAGCGCATGGTGGACGAGACCCGCGCGCGTGAGGGTGAGGAGCCCCTGGATATTGCCGCGCTGCCGCTGGACGATGAAGAAACCTTCAAGATGCTCAAACGGGCAGAGACCACGGCGGTATTCCAGCTGGAATCCCGGGGTATGAAGGACCTGATCAAGCGCCTACAGCCGGACAACCTGGAAGATATGATCGCCCTGGTGGCCCTGTTCCGTCCGGGTCCGCTGCAATCAGGCATGGTTGATGACTTTATTAACCGTAAGCACGGTCGCGCCCAGGTGGCCTACCCGGATGCCAAATACCAGCACGAGAAACTGCAACCGATCCTGGAGCCCACTTACGGGGTTATTGTTTACCAGGAACAGGTTATGCAGATCGCCCAGGAGTTGGCGGGCTATACCCTCGGTGGCGCTGACCTGTTGCGCCGGGCGATGGGTAAAAAGAAACCGGAGGAAATGGCCAAACAGAGGGCCACTTTTGAAAATGGGGCAAAAGAGCAAGGAATTGACCCCGAACTTGCGATTAAGATCTTCGACCTGGTAGAGAAGTTCGCAGGCTATGGTTTTAACAAATCGCACTCTGCAGCTTACGCACTGGTGTCATACCAGACCGCTTGGCTGAAAGCGCACTATCCCGCCCAGTTTATGGCGGCGACCATGTCTTCGGATATGGATAAGACCGATAAGGTGGTGACCTTTATTGAAGAGTGCCGAGCCATGGAGCTGGTGCTGGTGCCGCCGGATGTGAATCTGGGTAGCTTCCAGTTCTCGGTGGATATCGACAACCGCATTATCTACGGTCTCGGTGCGATTAAGGGCCTGGGTGAAGGTCCGATTGAAAATATTATTGCGGCGCGGGAAGAGGGTGGTCCCTTTACCGATTTGTTCGACTTCTGCTCGCGGGTCGATCCGCGCAAGGTGAACAAGCGCGCGCTGGAGGCACTGGTGCGCTCCGGAGCACTGGATAGCATAGGCCCGGATACCAATGGTGCCGACGGCTTGGATTACTCCCGCGCTGTGCTGTTTAACGCGCTGGATGAAGCGGTAAAAGCGGCGGAACAGCAAAAGGCCAATGCCAATGCGGGCATGATGGACCTGTTTGGCGAAGTGGTGCCCCAGGCATCCGAAGGCGATGTGTACGAGGATTTCCGCCGCACACGCTGCTGGAGTATCCGCGAGCGCCTGGAAGGCGAAAAGAATACCCTGGGTCTGTATCTCACTGGGCACCCGATTGACGAGTATGCCGGTGAGTTACAACACCTGGTGAAGGCGCGAATCGCCGATTTGAAACCCGGCCGGGAATCGCAAAAAGTTGCGGGTCTGGTTGTGGCGATGCGGGTAATGAAAACAAAACGCGGTGATTCCATGGCTATTGTTACCCTGGATGACCGCAGTGGCCGTATTGAAGCGGCCATGTTCAGCGAGGCCTTTGGCGAACATAGAGACAAGTTGGCCAAGGATGCTCTGCTGGTATTGGATGGACCGGTTGCCACTGACGATTACAGCGGCGGCCTGAAGATGACAGTAAACAGCGTTTCCACGCTCGATGAGCTGCGCCAGAGCCGGGTAACCGGGGTGCGTTTGCGAGTGGATAGCGGCAGTGTGGCACCGGGGCTGGCCAAGCGGCTGGCCGCTTGCCTGCAACCCTATACCGGTGGTCAGTGCGGGGTCAGCCTTGAGGTTTCCCGCCACGATGCCCGGGGCTTGTACCGACTGCCGCCGCAGTGGAACGTAGAACCAAACGACCAGATGGTCCAGTCTCTCAGGGAACTGTTGGGACGTGAGCAGGTGGCGCTTCAATACGCACAACGGCGTTAAAATCTACCGGGCTCGACTGGCTGGTTCTGTACAGTTAAGCTATGCCGCTGTGATAGCCCGGTGGTAACAAAAAGAGTTAAAGGCGCAGATTTCATGAATTTTAATTTTCTCGAGTTTGAGCAGCCAATTGCAGAGCTGGAAGGCAAGATAAAAGAGCTGCAGCTTGTGGGTGATGACAACGAGCTGAATATCGCCGATGAAGTTACCCGGTTGCGGGAGAAGAGTAGAACTTTGACCGAGTCCATCTACTCCGACCTGAGCCCGTGGCAGGTCGTACAGGTAGCCCGCCATCCGCAACGTCCCTATTCAAAGGACTATATCGAGCGTTTATTTACCGATTGGGATGAGCTGCACGGCGACCGTCACTTTGGTGATGACAAGGCGATTATCGCCGGTATCGCGCGCTTAAATGGCAAGCCGGTAGCGGTGATTGGTGAAGAGAAAGGCCGCTCTGTAAACGAGAAGGTTGCGCGTAACTTTGGTATGCCGAAGCCGGAGGGTTACCGCAAAGCCCTGCGTGTTATGGAAATGGCCGAGCGCTTTAAAATGCCGGTTCTGACCCTGATCGACACCCCGGGAGCCTATCCGGGTATCGACAGTGAAGAGCGCGGTATCAGTGAAGCCATCGCCCAGAATCTGGCAGTGATGTCCCGCCTGCGCACGCCGATTATTTGTACCGTGATTGGTGAAGGTTCCTCCGGTGGTGCACTGGCGATCGGTGTGGGTGACCAGCTGAACATGCTGCAGTACTCCACCTACTTTGTGATTTCTCCTGAGGGTTGCGCCAACATTATCTGGAAAACTGTTGAGAAAGCGCCTTTGGCCGCTGAGGCGATGGGGGTGACCTCCAGCGTGTTGGAAGAGTTGGGTATTGTGGATGAAACCATCCCCGAACCTCTCGGTGGCGCTCACCGCGACCCGGATGCAATGGCCAATAATCTCAAAGACCGTCTCAGCGAGCAGCTGGACCAGCTGAGCAGCATCCCCATTGATGAGCTGCTGGAGAAGCGCTATCAGCGCCTGATGAGCTACGGCAATATTGTTTCCTAAGCTTGATTCCTTTCCCGCCGCGCCAAGGGTATAAATTTATTACCCTTGTGCGCGGTTGGTGTTTCCCTCCTAGCCCCTTCTTTCCCTACTCATAGACACTTGCGGTTACGTGTCATTTTCCACGCGATTGAGTTTTCCCCTTCGCTGTCCCTTTGCCTGAAAAGTGCACTATTTACAGGGCCGCCTTGTGGTCAGGCTTGTCAATGCAGCTAGGTTATTGGACTCCCGGGAAGTCTTAGAGGGGAATAAAGTACTCAAACAGGTTGATCTACTCTTTCGGGGGAAGCCGTTGAGAAAGCGCTTCAGCTGGCCCGATAGCAGACAGTCTGGAGCCTGGCGGCCGCTGAATGTCCACGCTGCCCCCATTTTGAACCCCCTTATCGAAAAGCCCTCTGAGGCGGCGCTACCTCCATGATAGAAAGTACCAACAATAAAGATTGGTGCAATAGGCACAGGTTTGCCCGGATAAAAATATCGACCGGAGAGGCCTGTGAGCTGAAGTCTCAGGATTAATAATTATGGCAATAATGCAGAGTAATACAGCAACGGATGCTGCGCAGATACCGACGGGTGACCAGTCGGGGCACAGGTTTGCCCTGGTGGCGCTGACCTCACTATTTTTTATGTGGGGCTTTATCACCTGCCTGAATGATATTTTGATTCCCTACTTGAAAGGAATTTTCGAGCTGAACTATGCCCAGGCAATGCTGGTGCAGTTCTGCTTTTTTGGTGCTTATTTCCTCGTTTCCCTGCCTGCTGGTGCCCTGGTCAGTAAAATTGGTTATCAGAAAGGGATTGTGACCGGCTTAAGTATTTCAGTGGTTGGCTGTTTGCTGTTTATTCCCGCTGAAAGAATGGAAGTCTATGCACTGTTCCTCGGTGCTCTGTTTATTCTGGCTTCCGGTATTACTATTTTACAGGTTTCCGCCAACCCTTATGTGACTGCACTGGGCGATGAGCGCACGGCGCCCAGCCGCCTGACCCTGACCCAAGGCTTTAACTCCCTGGGTACCACTATCGCCCCTCAATTTGGTGCATTGCTGATTTTACCCGCTGCCGGTGTTGCAGCGGGTGCTGCCAGCGCTGCTGTTATTGAAGTACCTTACCTGATCCTGGCCTCCGCGCTGGCGATCCTGGCTATTGTTTTCGCATTTTTGAATTTGCCGGCAATTGTCAGTAGTGCAACTTCTGAGTCTGTTTCCAATACTGAAGCCGCTTCCGCCTGGAGCTACCGTCACTTGGTGTTGGGCGCGATCGCTATTTTTGTCTACGTGGGTGCTGAAGTCTCTATCGGTAGCTTCCTGGTGAACTTTATCGCTGAGGATTCCATCGCCGGTTTGGAAGAGTCTGAAGCCGCCTTCTATATCTCCCTGTATTGGGGTGGCGCTATGGTTGGTCGCTTTGCCGGCGCTTTAATTATGCGCTTTATCTCTGCTGGCAAAGTGCTCGCAATCTGCTCTATCGGCTCCTGTGTATTGTTGTTAATTACTGTTACGGGTAGCGGCTATCTGGCGATGTGGGCGGTACTGGCTGTGGGTCTGTGCAACTCTATTATGTTCCCGACTATCTTTAGTTTGGCGCTGGCCAAGCTGGGCCCATCGACCAGTCAGGGCTCCGGAATCTTATGCTTGGCCATTGTAGGCGGTGCTATTGTGCCGTTGTTACAGGGGCTTCTGGCTGACCAAATTGGTATCCAATTGGCGTTCGTTCTGCCGATCTTCTGTTACCTCTATATTCTCTACTACGGTCTCTCAGGACACCGTACAGATAAACGCGCTTAAGTTTTCTTTTCTTCTCTTCTGAGCTCGTTTGCCGGCATTTTTATGCCGGCTTTTTTGTGTCCGGAATAAATGGCCAATTTGAAATGTATTTGATTGTGGGGGGAGGGGGTACCGGCGATCCCTGCCAGTTTTAGAGAGGTTGGGGGTTAGGAAGCTTGGGGGGCAGTTAGATCAGACTGTTTGTTGGAGTCGAGAAACTCTTTGATCGGTAAGCGATAGTTGCGACTTACTTTCAGTTTTGCACCGCTGCTCAGGGTGAGAAAGTACTCGCCTTTGGTTAAAACCTTGATATGTACAATAAAGTTCAGGTTAACCAGTGTGGACCTGTGAATGCGTTTAAAAGTGTCTGGGCAGAGTTGTTTTTGCAGGTCTTTAATAGTGCTGCGCATTACATGGGTTTCCCCTTTGGCATGCACACACATATAGTCACCCGCCGCATCGATCCACTCGATATCCGGTTGGCTAACCATGGTGATACTGCCCCGGTCTTTAATGGCGAGACGCTGGGTTGAAGTAGCGGCGTTCTCTCCGCTTGATGCTTTGCCGGCACTGCTTTCGAAAGATCGCATCAGGCGATTTTTCTCTTCCTGATGGCCATCCTCTCCTTTGGATATCATCTGTGCCTGGCGCTGGCGGGCCCGATCGAGGGCGGTTTCCAGTCGGCGCGGGTCCAGTGGCTTGAGCACATAGTCAACCGCGTGGACTTCAAAGGCCTTAAGGGCGTATTGGTCGTAGGCTGTGGCAAAGATGACCAGAGGCATGGTGTCAGCCTGAAGGTTGCGCACCACATCAAAACCGTTCATTCCTGGCATCTGCACATCGAGAATGAGTAGGTCCGGGTTGTGCTCTGAAACTGCTTGGACAGCTTCCCGGCCATTGCGACAACAGGCGAGAATATCCAGGTCCTTGCGTTCTTCGAGCATACTTTTCAGTAGTCTTAAAGCCAGGGGCTCGTCGTCCACCAGTACAACGCTGAGCTTGCTCATTGAACTTCTCCCTGTGTCAGGTGGGTTGATGGGTTGGAAATTTCCAGTGGAATATTGATGAGTACTTGCATGCCGCCATCAGAGTTTTTGTTTTGTTCTATTTTGAAATCTTGAGGGTAGAGCGTGGATAATCGTTCGCGCACGTTTTTAAGCCCCACTCCTGTTGAGGAGGATTCCGGGTCACATTCGCTGGCAAAGTGATCTGGGCAGCCGGTATCGTAGACTTCCAGCACCAGGCGATCATCGGTGTTGTGTGCGTGGATACCGATAGTGCCCCCCATTTCGTTGGGGGCTATGGCATATTTCACCGAGTTTTCCACCAGTGGTTGCAGCAACATGCTGGGCACTTGTGCGCGGCGCACGGTTTCATCGATCGACAGGTCTACGGACAACCTGTCGGCAAAGCGGGTTTTTTCAATCTCCAAATAAAGCAATACCGCCTCGATCTCTCGTTCAAGTTCAACTTTCTGCATCGGATCTTCTTTTAGGGAGAGCCTTAAAAAATCACTGAGACGCACAACCATTTCCCGCGCTTCATCAGCTTGCTGGAATCGAATCAGGGCGTTAATGGAGTTGAGCGTATTGAAGAGAAAGTGGGGGTTGAGCTGGTAGCGCAACATTTTTAGTTGCGCCTCATTGGCGATGGCCTCTGCCTGAAGTCTGCGGAGCTGCTCCCGCTCATGTACTGCTGCGACCTCCAGCATTTTTTTGTGCTCTTCATTGAGTAGGAAGTGATATTTTACCCCGCAGTACAGGGCGCTCCAGAATAGAAACACAAATAAAGAAGCGTAATACCAGCCGCCGAACTCAGACCAAATCGAGTGTTCACCGCTGAGGCGTATGTAGGCCTCCATACGAACCAAGGTCCATATTCCAGAAATAACTGCCACCGCCAAAAGGTAGATTACGGTGCGGAAAGCGAGTTCTGATTCCCAGGCAACATCAAAAATTGGTTTTAGAAACAGGGATAATAAAAATGCAATAGCGCACTGGAATACTGTATTGACCGGCTCGAAGTGGGGCCACTCAGTCGGGGAGTGCCACAGAGTCAGGGAGAGAAAAGTGACCAGCAGTATGCCAACCCAGCTGACCAGCTGCAGTTTCCAGAACCAGCGGGTCGACTGAATTTCAGTGTTCGGTCTCGTTTCCAGACGGGTCGAGTACTGCATGATTTCCCGCATATTTAGTATTGTGAAAAGGACGGGATAGACGCTCATCGTCGCGTTCATTATTATCCGCGAAATATTACCTTGCAGAAACGTGACCCGCTAGGGGGGATAGCGCCACGCTTCCTACTCATCCCCGAGAAAGTCCTTTCTATCTGATTTCGGGGTGAATAGTCGAGTAATTTTCGGCAATCTCGATTCAGAAGACAACTCCTCTCTATTTTTAAACCCGAGTAAATCGGTCAGAGCTTCTTTGATAGCAAAGTTCAGTGGTACTTCTGTTTATCCAGTTCGACACTATTAGATTGTCTATCTGGTCAAAAACGGTAATTTGAAATTTGGTTGAGTAGATAGGTAGTTGCCAGTAATTGTGGTAAAAATGTGCAGGGCCTTTAACGGCTTGAATGAATCCACAGTTGCAGGGGTGATATTGGCTTCTGTTGAAAATGTTGTGGTGGCGGAAAAAATTCCGGGTGAATGGACAAACCGCTAGTAAGAAATAGTTTTGATTTGGGGATCGGTTTCCGATGAGCCAGATGTTGCCCGAATCGGGGTTCTCCTCGAGCGAGATGGCTAAATATGACACTGATGCCCGTGCTGGAGTAGCGGCCGGCGTTGCCCCGCGCTATATCAATTTAATTGCACTTACGTCCCTATTTCTAATTTGGGGATTTATTACCGGCCTGAACGATGTGCTGGTGCCGCACTTAAAAAATGTTTTTGAGTTGAGTTACACCAAAGCTGTCTTGGTGCAGTTTTACTTTTTTGCCGCCTATTTCCTGGTATCCGTGCCGGCAGGCATGTTGTTGAGGCGGGTTGGCTATCAGCTTGGGCTGGTGCTCGGGCTTTTGGTGGCTTGTGCGGGCTGCCTGGTCTTTATTCCCGCTGCCCGCCTGCAAATCTACGAAGTGTTTTTGCTGGGGCTGTTTGTTCTGGCTTCCGGTATTACCCTGCTGCAGGTTTCCGCAAACCCCTATGTTATTGCGCTGGGCAGTGCTCGCACGGCGCCCAGTCGACTGAATCTGACCCAGGCTTTTAACTCCCTCGGAACTACCTTGGCACCGGTGATTGGCGGCGCAGTTTTCTTTGCTGGGCTCACTATTTCCGCTGACCCGGATACAGCGGCGAGTATTATCGAGTTCAGGGCTCGCGAAGCGGCTTTGGTTGAGACCCCTTATTTCTGGTTGGCCGTACTTCTCCTGGTAATGGTCGCTTTATTTTCCTGGATCAGGTTGCCAGCTATTCCCGAGCACCAACAAGGTGGAGGGGCGGATGGTCACGATGTGTTTTCTCTGTGGCGTTTCCCCCGCTTGACCCTGGGGGCTGTAGGTATTTTTGCCTATGTGGGTGCGGAGGTGGCTATTGGCAGTTTTCTGGTGAGTTTCTTTGGTGAGCCATCAGTGGCCAAGATGGCTCCTTTTGAAGCGTCAAAGTATGTCTCCTATTACTGGGGTGGGGCGATGATAGGGCGCTTTGCCGGGGCCTTTTTGCTGCGCTTTGTTTCTGCGGGAAAAACTCTAGCGGTTTGTGGTCTGGGTTCGGTGGTGCTTATTGCCATCGCGATGATGACGTCTGGCCCGATTGCTGTCTGGTCCATAGTTGCAGTGGGCCTGTGTAACTCGATTATGTTCCCGACCATATTCAGCCTGGCCTTGCGTGGGCTGGGCAAACATACCAGCCAGGGTAGCGGTGTTCTGTGTATGGCAATCGTCGGCGGTGCAGTTATTCCTCTATTCCAGGGGATGCTGGCCGATAGTGCCGGTATCCAGTATTCATTTTTGGTGCCTCTGGTTTGTTACTGCTACATCGTTTATTACGGCGCTTTTTCGCGAACCCTGCGCGGTAGCGCGGCGGAGTAAAGCCTTCATTTGTCCTTTCCGCCTTGTCTGCGATTTGGACCAGCCCATCGGATTTCTATTGGCCTATAGAGACAAGTACTGCAATTTGTTGTCATTGCGGACTGTGCCCACAGGGTAGCCATGACTTAGTTTTATGGCCGTTCGGTGCATACGGCATTCGCAGAACTAGATTCCGACGAGAGCTGGGTTTGGAGTTATCTCTAATATTTCAGCTCGGTGGAGGCAGACCGTGTACAACTGCCGGGGCAGGTGATGTGCGGCATAATAAATATGGCGATAGTAGGTCGCGCTGGGTGTAGGGCTTTGGAGATATTTCCTCTGAAGTTTGTCTGAGCGCAACTCGTAGAGCCAGTTAACAAGCGTGGAATAATTTTGGGAGTTATTCGTGAATTTTAGTAAGCGATTTTCGCTGGGCTTTGTGCTCTGTGCTTCTGTGCTCGCCGGGTGTCATTCCGAGAGCCAACAAACTGAGCCAAAAGCCGATAAAGCGCAGGCCGATACTGGCACCAGTGCCGCCGAGGGCATCGACAACTGGCCTGAACTCAAGCCAGCCTTACCACGCGATGAAAAGCTGGAAACCCAAATCACTGAAATCATGTCCCGCATGTCTCTGGAAGAGAAAGTGGGTCAGATGATCCAGGCGGAAATCCGCAGCGTTACTCCTGAAGATGTGAAGACCTATCACCTGGGTTCCGTATTGAATGGTGGTGGCGCCTTCCCGAACAATGACAAGTTCGCCACCCCCCAAGACTGGTTGGCCCTTTCTGACGCCTTCTTTAAGGCTTCTATGGACACTTCCGATGGTGGTGTTGCGATTCCCCTGATCTGGGGTTCCGATGCGGTTCACGGCCACAACAATGTGATCGGTGCGACTCTGTTCCCTCACAATATTGGTTTGGGTGCCGCTCAAGACCCGGAGCTGATTGAGCGTATTGGCAGCGCCACCGCCCGCGAAGTGGCAGTGACCGGTATTGATTGGACTTTCGCTCCCACCGTCGCGGTAGTCCGCGATGACCGCTGGGGCAGAACTTACGAGAGCTATTCCGAAGATCCCAAGATTGTTGCGGATTATGCCGAGGCAATGGTGAAGGGGCTCCAGGGCGAAAAGTCCAGCGCTGAATTCCTGCGCGGCGAAAATCTGGTAGCCACTGCCAAGCACTTTGTCGGTGACGGTGGTACGAATCGAGGAATTGACCGAGGTGATAATGCGGTTCCGGAAAAAGAACTGGCAGAAGTCCATGCAGCGGGTTACCTGACATCTCTGCCGGCAGGCGTACAGACCGTTATGGCTTCATTCAATAGCTGGAACGGTGAAAAACTCCACGGCCACAAATACCTTCTGACCACTGTTTTGAAAGAGCGCCTTGGTTTTGATGGCTTTGTGGTGGGCGACTGGAATGGCCACGGTTTCGTGCCCGGTTGCACTGTAGAGAGCTGTGCAGCGGCGATTAATGCCGGCCTGGATATGTTTATGGTGCCGGCGGACTGGAAAGCCCTGTACAACAACACCCTGGCCCAGGCCAAAAGCGGTGAAATCGGTGCAGAGCGTATCGATGATGCGGTTCGCCGTATCTTGCGAGTGAAGATCCGTGCCGGTCTGTTTGACCGCAATATGCCGCTGGCAGGCAAAGACGGCATCCTGGGCAACCCGGAGCACCGCGCAATCGCTCGTGAAGCGGTACGCAAATCCCTGGTATTGCTGAAAAACAACGACCAGCTGCTGCCATTGGCTGCTGACCAGAATATTCTGGTTGCCGGCGATGGTGCGGATAACCTGTCCAAGCAGAGTGGTGGTTGGACGATTTCCTGGCAGGGTACCGGCAACACGCGCGCAGACTTCCCCGGTGCGACTTCAATCTTTGAAGGTATTTCATCGGCGGTTAAAGCTGCTGGCGGTGAAGCGGTATTGAGTGCGGATGGCAGCTTCTCAGATGCTACTTTTGCCAATGGTAAGGCACCCAAGGTTGCTGTTGTTGTATTTGGCGAAGAGCCCTATGCAGAGTGGCACGGCGATATTACCAACCTGGAATACCAGCGCGGTAACAAGAAGGATTTGGCGCTGCTGAAAAAACTGCGCGAGCAAGGTGTTCAGGTAGTCAGTGTATTCCTGTCCGGCCGTCCGCTTTGGATTAACAGTGAATTGAATGCATCCGATGCCTTTGTTGCCGCCTGGCTGCCTGGCTCTGAAGGTGCTGGTGTTGCGGATGTGCTGATTAAAGGCGCCGATGGGGAAGCCCGTTACGACTTTACCGGCAAGCTGCCATTTAGCTGGCCAATGCACAGCTATCAGAATGTCCTGAATCCATACCACGACAATTACGAGCCACTGTTTGAGTTGGGCTATGGCCTGGCTGCTGAACAGGAATCCCTGGTGAGTAACGAATTGCCGGAGACCAGTGAATCCAGTGCCGGTGGCGGTTTGGAAGAAGCCTGGCTGTTGGTATCCCGCCCGCAAGCTCCCTGGGTGTTGAATATTGCTGAAGCTGGGGCAGAGGTTGTACCTGTACACGGTAACTTCGCGGTTAGCGGAGACGATAAAAACATCACTGTCAGCTCCATCGATATGTCTTCCCAGGAAGATGCTCGACTGATTACCTGGAAAGGCCTGCGTCCTGGCGCAGTTCAGTTGTCTGCTGAATATATGCAGGACCTGAATGTCTACCTGGAAGAGAAATCTGCGCTGACACTGAATATCCGTGTCGATCAGCCAATTGAAAAGCCAGTGGTGGCTACCATGAACTGTGGTGATGGCTGTTCTGCCAAGGTACCGCTGGAGTCTGCGCTGAAATCCATGGAGCAGAAAAGCTGGACCCGGGTTTCTGTAGATCTGCAGTGTTTTGTAAAAGCCGGTGCGGATTTCGGCAAGGTGTTTAGTGCCTTTGGCTTGGAGAGTGAAGCTCCGATGGCTATTGCGGTTGCCAACGTTAAGTTGACCCCGGAAGCTGGAGTATCTGCTGATATTCGTTGTGACGGTTAAGTTACAACACACTTAAGGGACTAATTACCCTCAGTTCTAACCGGAGCCTGTTTTTTTGGTTTCGGTTAGCGGCTGAAATAATTTGTTCTCACAGGAACGGTGCCAGTGTGATGTTCTATCCCGTTGGCACTTCTTTGCCCACCAATCTCTTCTTTCCAGATATTACTATTTCTTTTATCCCATAGATTTACTACTGGGGTGGAAGGAAAGAATACACTTCACTCGAGACACGCTGTGAATACATCCCTGTAAGCTCCTAATCGGCATCCATGCCTCATAGGGTCTCGAGCGCAGTGTATTATTTCCTTCTCCCTTTTTAGTATATTGGATAGCGTAGTCCCACGATAAATCTACCTCTCCTGATTTTTGTTATTTCACGCCTTCATAGTATTAATTGTCACAAAATTATTGCCGCTATTGGTGCTGTATTGAGTTGTCAGGCACTGCAAACGTGCAAGCGAATAAATAATTCAATAAATTTTATTTTCTAATCTTATTTAAATTTTGGAGTGGGGTAGGCTTTGCGCAGATTCCATTTTCTCGGGAACAGAAAGGTAATTGATTTGAAATGAAGCTGCCATTCCACTCTGGTTAGTATGGCTTCGCTCTCAAAATTAGGGCTCTTGGATAGTTGGCATTCTTATTGCTGGTTATTTTTTTGAGTGTTTACTTTTCAGACCTGGCCTTCCATTGAATTATGGCGGTTATGGTGGGTTGGTTCCCTACTTGATTTTTGTGCATTTTGAGGTCCTCGGTCATGGTAGTGCCGGGGATGGTGCGGATAAATTAACTTGAAATTGAATTGGAGGAACTAATGGCACCTTGTCATATCGTTTTTTTACCAGGACTTTTCGCGCGTGGATGGATTTGGAACCAGGTTGCAGGCGCTTGCCGGCAGCAGGGGCATAAAATAACTGTTATCGAGCCATCTATCCCCGAGGTTTTTATGGGTAAGTTGGATTCGGCGCACGGAATGATTAGAGAGTGTCTCCAGTTAAATGGAGATATAGAAAATAATATTTTGGTCGGCAACTCGATGAGTGGGCTTATTACGTTAGATTTTGCCGCAAAATATCCTGAACTGGTAGCTGGGGTGGTTATCAGTGGAGCCCCGGGGCTTGAGGAATTGGAGGCAGGAGTTTCCCTTTCTGATTTACGCGGATCGGTACCTGGAGCAGCAAATACACTTTGTGAGCGGGTCTTCCGGGATATTAACCGCCTGCCGAAACCGGACTACGAAAAGGGCGTCGCCGATATCAATACTATTTTCTCCACTAACGAAACGTTTAAATCAGTGGTTAAATGGCTGAATATAAGTAGGAAGTATGATGTTTATGGCAGTCTGAAGAAAGTGAGATGCCCGATCAAGTTAATATGGGGAGACTTCGATCAAATAACACCGGCTGAATCCTGGCGGTCGCTGGCCTCCCAGAATGATAATTTGGATTATTGTGAAGTGTATGATTGTGGGCACAGTCCTATGCTGGAAAAGCCTGAAGAATTTTATCAGCTTCTCTCTGGGTATCTTCTTGGTATAAACAGGCCCTTGGCGCGGACTGCTTGATGACAAGCATTTCCCGGGTGGCTCGAGATGCATAGCTATGACAGAAGTTGCGCTTGTCATAGCTATGTATCTCGAAGGCTGTTATTAATGTTCTCTCGAAGTTTTTTCCTCGAGACGATAGTCGGGTCGTTAGGTTCCCTGCATATAGTCTGTAATTGTTTTTTCCTCAAAGTTAATATCAGAAAACAAAGCTTGTACTTTGGGGCCTGTAGGTGATTGGGCGAGAAAACCAATCCTGGTGGACTTGGAGGTCTGCAGGGGAAATGATCGAAGGTATGACCAGTGTCTGCTATCCTCTGAGTGATAAAAGAAGTATGTAGTTCCTTTCCTCGCAATTTTTAGATAGCTATACTCCCTCTGGGTTTCTATATGATAGGCATCGTCACCACCTTCATAAGCCACGGTAGACGCTATGCCATTTCTGCCAGAGTTAAACCTCTCAAGTAGAAGTTTTGCCCAGTTTCCCTCGTCTACATAAACAATTAAAGCGGCTCCATCAAAGCTTTTCTCAAGGTCTACAGAGACTTTTGCGGAAAAAATAAAGTCAGATTTCGGTGCGAAAAGTAACCTTGGGGCATTGTCTATTTGATAAGAGCTGTCGGCATTGGTGAATAAATCGCTGCCTTTTGTGGCGGTGATGGTGATTTTTGAAGGTGCGATGCTTGGTTCTTGAATGGTGTGCTGTTTTTCCAGCGGATAGGGAATTAGTAAATAGTTGTAAGTTTCTGGGGCGGCTGTCATTGCTATGCAATTGCTGGTTTGAAGTATCAAAGTCAATAGAGCGGGGGATAGGTATTTCATGATTTTATATCCTTTCTAGTGGACATATACGATGAAAGGTATTGCTGAAGATTTGCTTTTGATTTTATAAGTGCCTCTATTGTTTTCATACCCTTTGGCGCAGTCTCCTGCTCAAGAATAATCCACTGGCTGCCGCCGACTTCAATACTGGCCTCAATAATTGAAGGCCAATCTATTAGATCCATGCCGATTATAGCTTTATTGTTAATATTCTCGTCAGGAACCCAGGATTTAAAGTGAGTGGTATAGGTTCGCCCCGGATATCGTTTTAGATAGTTGATAGGATCTTTGCCTGCCGCAGAAACCCAGCCGATGTCTAACTGCAAAATGAAATTGTCATCAGTAGACTGGGATATATAGTCCCAGAAAGTTGTGTTTTGATAAGTGGAAAATTCTTTATCGTGATTATGAAATCCCATTTTCAAACCGTACTTGGAAAGAACGGATTGCGCACTGCGAAGCTGCGATATTAACTTGTCTACCCCGTTAGGGTCCCAGCTTCTCGGGTCCCAGCCAACAATTAGGTATTCGGCACCCAGGGTCTGGTAATAAGTGGCCGTTGCATCAATTGATTCCGGGAGTAGCTGGGTAATAGAAACGTGTGCACCGCTCACTTTTAGCTTTAATTGCTCCAATAGAGAGCGGAGTTCCTTTGGTTTTGCTTTGTACGGACCTAGTTCCGTAGCCAGTTCTATCGCATTAAAACCTGCTGCTTTTAGTCTTTTTAGTGTGCCTGAAAAGTCCCGGTTTAACTCATGGCGAACAGACCATAGTTGAACCCCGAGTTGGGGTTTAATTTTCTCAGTAGCCATATTAACTTCTATTGCGACTGACTTTAAGGTAGGTAAAGTTGTCAAGAGAAGAGCTGTAAACAGATTGCGAGATAAATTTCGTAGGCTTATCACTTTTATAATCTCCCCGCAGAAAGTTCGCCGGCTGCATAGTTTGCGGCTCGAGCAGTTAATGCCATAAAAGTTAGAGAGGGGTTTTGAACTGCTGAAGAGGCGAAGCAGGAGCCATCGGTTACAAAAAGGTTGGGTATATCGTGCGATTGGTTGTGCCCATTTAAAACTGAGTTGGTTTTATCACTACCCATTCGTGCTGTGCCTACCTCATGGATGGCACTTCCAGGGGGATATTTATCACTAGTGACTTGTCCACTGACTTCACTTAACCCCAAATTCTTAAGCATAGCTTGCATGGTCTCACAGGCATCCTCCATCATTAGGCGCTCATTTTCAGACCATTGGCAATTGATATGTAGTTGCGGGATTCCCCACTTATCTTTTTTGGTGGAGTGGAGGCTGACCTGGTTTTCGTGCCTCGGTAACATCTCTCCCTGTGCACCGATCCAAAATCCCCAGCGCCCAGGTTGTTGCAGTTTTTCTTTGAAAGATTTTCCAATCCCCTCGGAAGCAGCCATTGTCCGCCAGTCCTGCCGATAGGCGCTTCCTGAAATCTGGTAGCCGCGCTTGTAGTGCTTTCGGTAAAGTTCGGGGCGATATTGGAAATTGGGAATCAGGATGCCGGTTGGTCTCCACCCGGAGAAGTACTCATCTTCATAACCATCAATAAAGCCGTGGGCTGAGGCATTGTAATTGTGGTCCATAAGGTAGTGGCCCAGTACACCAGAGCTGTTGGCGAGCCCCTTGGGGAAATGCTTGTTGGCTGAGTTGAGGAGTATTTGGGTTGAGCCCAATGTGGATGCGCAGAGGAAAACGATTCGGCCAAAATACTCTCGTTGTTGCAGGGTTTCGCTGTCGATTACCCTTACGCCAGCTACTCGGTTCTTTTTCGAATTATAAATAAGTCTGTGTACCACGCTATTACTGGCAATTTGTAGTTTGCCGGTTCTCATTGCGGCTGGCATGGTGGCGCTTTGTGTAGAAAAGTAGCCGCCGAATGAGCAGCCTCGTTGGCACTGGTTACGAGCCTGGCAGTTGTATCGGCCTAGGGCTACCTGTTCCCGGTTTGGCTTGGTCAGGTGAGCCGCTCTTCCAATAATGAGATGCTTATCACGATACTGCTTTTCAAACCTGGACTTGATGTCTTGTTCACACTGGTACATCTCAAATGGTGGTTGGTATTCGGAGTCTGGCAGTTGCTCAATATTGTCCGTATTGCCACTGATTCCGGCAAAGCGTTCGACTTTGCTGTACCAGGGAGCGATATCCTTGTAGCGAATGGGCCAATCAACTCCTACGCCATCACGTTTGTTTGCGAGAAAGTCGTGGTTACTAAATCTATATGACTGCCGGAACCAGAGAAGGCTTTTGCCCCCTACTTGATTGCCGCGAATCCAGGTAAAGTCCGAACCGGGCTCTGTGGAGTAGGGTTGTTCGTTGTCATTGCAGAAAAAATGCTTGGTGCTTTCATTGAGAAAAATACTACGACTTTGTATCGGGTAGATTTCTTTTTTCTCTTTCAGGTTCATTTTAGTACGGAGTGGGAATTCCCAAGGTCCCTTGTTTTCTGTGGGGTAGTCCTGACCGTGTTTTACCATCCGGCCCCGATCTATCATCAGGGTATTTAACCCCCGTTCGGTTAGTTCTTTTGCTGCCCAGCCACCGCTAATACCTGACCCTATAACGATTGCGTCAAATACCTGGTTTTCTTTTTGGATCAATAATTCATCATTTTGCATAGTGCTTTCCTTTAAATACGTGGCAGTGAACCCCAGGCCTTCCCGGTTTGATCCAATGGAACTGAACCTTTGAACCCACGGGGAATTGCTTGGTAAGCAAGCTCACGGGTGGCTCCGGTAAAGCTGGTGTAGTAGCCAAGGCACACCAGGAATTTAAGATTCCTGAAATCTTGCTGTAAGTCTGGGTTAAAGGGGGCTATTCCGGTGTCGAGTGATTCGAGTAGAGCAACCGATTGTTCTGGAGCAAGATGAATAAAGGGGTGTCCATACCGGGTGGTGGCACGCTCATCCAACTCATGTAAGAGCTTTTTGGTTTTTAGCTGGGTCTGCTCTTCTATGCAGTCGGTTAAATAGTGATCGATAAATAAATGGCACTCTGTTTCAGCTGCGCCGGGAGTATCCGTTGCGGGTATCAGGTAGGAGCAGATTTTGTGCAGGGTGGTGAGTTGTTCAATAGAGAAAAGCCGTGCCCGGTAGGCGTCAGTTCTTCGCGATTTGAAAAAATTATCTGCTGCCGCAAGAGCTTGCTGCTCTGTGCAGGTTAGGGCCAGAGAGGTCCCGCCCACAGTGGCCAGTCCTTGAATAAATTTCCGACGGTTTATCATCCCGGTCTCCTCTTGTTGCTTGAAGAGTTAGTTCTTTTCTAGTGAATCGATACTGGTAGGGAGATTTTGTCTTCGGGGCTCAAGCTCGTCGTCTTGATTTGTGGTGATACCCAAATCTGGACGTACAAATTCAGGTATTACCTAAAGCTTTACCCCTTATTTGGGCGGGCTGATGGTGGTTTAGTGGTAATATCTTTCTAGGGAGCCTCTGAATAACTCCGTGATACTTCTGGCATGCAGAGCGGTTCACAATCAAGGCGCGACTTCGCAGGAATGTCTAGACCTTTCAAGAAGGTAGAAGGGCTATTTGAGTATCAATGGACGCTTTACTATTCAATTTCCACGATATTGTTCTGATAATGACCAGTTATCAGTGCGCTCTTTTTGCACTGTTGTTGTTAGTGATTCGTCGTGAGCGGCGTTTCAGCAATACCTTGTTGGCGCTATTTCTGTTCTCGCAAGCCGCTATTCCCCTGGATATCCTGATTAATTTTGGTGAGGGTTTCCGCAGTTGGTCCATTGAGACTTCCCCGAACTTGTTTTTTGTATTTGGCGCAGCCTACTGGTTAGAAGGTCCCCTGTTACTTTGGTATACCCGCTCCTTAACTCGCGAGGGGTTTAGGATTTCCAGGCGGGACCTTTGGTACCTGCTGCCTTTTTTACTGGCAGTCGTGTTTGAATATTTCTCCTACTGGCAATTTGATAGCGAAACCAAGACAGCCATGCTGCGTGGGGAGAATTTAACAACTGGCTCAGTGTTCGATCACTTGTTGGGATTGGCTCGTGAATCGCTTCGGGTACTTTTCGGTGTTTTGTGTCTTTTTGAGGTGCGTCGATGCCGCAGGCAGATTCGAGATAATCATTCCAGTATTGAGAAAATTGACCTGACTTGGCTGCTGGTGTTGATCTGGGGCTTCTTGCTGGTTCGTATTTGGGCTCTGATGATTAACCTGGCGGTTGGGCTGGCGCAGGAGTGGCAGCTCCAGTTGGATATTGGAGCGATGGGGCTGTTTAGTAACTACGCCGTATTTGTTTTGGTTAGCGCCATGATCTTCTTTAGTCTCAGTTACTCCTCAATGTTTGAGGGCGATGGGCATAAAGTGGAGAAGTCCGGGGAAGATGTAAGTTCTGACCAGGAACAGGATGCTAATGGGGAGCCTGAGATTGATCTGGAGTTGGCAGCCCAAATTGAAAATTATATGCGGGGAGAAAAGCCTTACTTGGTTCCAGCCCTTACACTAGAGCAGCTGTCCGGGCAGTTACAGGTATCACGCAGGTTGCTTTCACAGACTATTAATCGTCATTTTCAATGCAACTTCTTCGAGTTTGTAAACCGTTACCGTATAGATGAGGCAAAACGGATGTTGCGGGAGCCGCAAAATGCGGGGCTCACCGTGATGGAGGTAATGTTGTCCTCGGGCTTTAACACCAAGGCTACATTTAACTCCTTTTTTAAGAAAATGGTGGGTATGACGCCGACCGAGTACCGCCGGCTTAATTGCGAAGCCAGGGCTGGCAGTGAGAAGGGTGCTATAGAGCCCAGCTAAAGGGCTCTAGCCGCCTTTGCTGGGTTTGGCGGTATACTTTTGAAAATTTGATTCTGGCTCGACCCCTTGTGAAACCCGTAGCCCCCCCTGAAAAACTCCCAACTCTGATAAAGGGATTACTAAAGTCCCACCCTGCCAGCGGCCAGTTGTGGGTGGGGTTTTCTGGTGGTCTGGACTCCACTGTTCTCCTGCACCTTCTGGTAACTTGCCAGGTTCCCGTGCGTGCGCTTCATATTCACCATGGCCTAAATACAAATGCGGACATTTGGCTGGCTCACTGTAAAGAGTTTGCTGAAAATCTGGCGGTACCCTTTACAGCCACCCAGGTTACTGTTGATTACAAAGATGGCGGATTGGAGCAGGGGGCTCGCCGGGCGAGATATGAGGCCTTCAATCAGGTGATGTCCGAAGGTGATCAAATTCTGCTCGGTCACCACGCGGATGACCAAGCTGAGACTTTCCTGCTGCGCTTAATGCGGGGCGCGGGCGTGTTGGGATTGGCCAGTATGTCCGAGAGTCGAACTATCGGAGATAATAAGTACTTACTGCGCCCTCTACTCAGGGCGGGGCGAAAAGAGCTAGAGCAGTGGGCTGAGGCTCACGGATTGAGCTGGATTGAAGATGACAGCAATGCGGATGAGGCCTTGGAGCGTAATTTTTTGCGGCATCGAGTTGTTCCACTGCTCAACCAACGTTGGGGAGTGAGTCGCCAGATCGCTCGGGCAGCGGAGAACCTGAGGGAGTCTGCCGACTTGCTGTCTGAGTTGGCACTTGCTGACCTGGAGGAGGCTGACTTAAAGGCAGAGCGATTTGGCGAAAGTCTGGCCCTGCCTCGCTTCTTCAGCCTTAGCGAGGGGCGCCGTAAAAACCTTATGCGGCATTGGGTATTGGGCCAAGGGGGGCAGCCGCCAGAGTCAGCCCTATTAAATCAGGCGCTTTTCCAAGTGACTCATGCGGCAGAGGACGCACAGCTTGAAGTTAATATGGGTGGGCGAGTGGTACGACGTTTTCGGAATCGCCTTTACCTGACCCCTGAGCTGGCGCCAATTGCCAATAGCTCCGATAAAAGTTGGCACTGGGATGGCCGCTCTAATCTGGCTCTGCCAGCGGGTGGCATTCTTCGGTCCTCGTCGGATTGGCCAGTGGACGATTATCGAGTGTGTTATCGCAGAGGAGGGGAGCGTGCGCACCCGGTAAATCGCTCCAGGTCACAAACGCTTAAGAAGCTCTTGCAGGAGTGGGCCCTTGAGCCCTGGCTCAGGGATCGTGTCCCATTGGTATTTTTGGGGGATGATCTGGTGGCTGTCGCGGGGCTCTTTTCATGCAAAGCAGGCTGCGCCATCCCGGATGAACCACCCGGCTGGCGGTTTTTCGATTGAGTGTTAAGGGGGTTTCTGCTACCCTGGCGCCCCGTCTAAAAGGCACCGGGAGAAGCTGGATTATCCGCCCGGGCCAGCCCTGTAAGCTCGACATTCATCGAGCGCTCAACTGACCAAGGTTTTGCATGACGCGCTATATTTTTGTAACTGGTGGCGTGGTTTCCTCGTTGGGGAAAGGTATCGCCTCCGCCTCTTTGGCCGCCATTCTCGAGGCCCGCGGCCTCAAGGTTACCATCCTCAAACTGGACCCCTACATCAACGTAGACCCGGGTACCATGAGTCCCTTCCAGCACGGCGAGGTGTATGTCACCGAGGATGGTGCCGAGACTGACCTGGACCTGGGTCACTACGAACGCTTTATCCGTACCCGGATGTCCAAGCGTAACAACTTCACCACCGGCCGCGTGTACGAAACCGTACTGCGCAAAGAGCGCCGTGGTGACTACTTGGGTGGCACCGTACAGGTGATCCCCCATATTACCGACGAGATCAAGCGCCGCGTTGTAGAAGGTGGCCGCGATGTCGATGTCGCTATTGTTGAAATCGGTGGCACCGTAGGTGATATCGAATCCCAACCGTTCCTGGAATCTGTGCGTCAGCTGCGTGTGGAAATGGGCACCAATCGCGCCCTGTTGATCCACCTGAGCTATGTGCCTTTCCTTGCCACTGCTGGTGAAACCAAGACCAAGCCGACTCAGCACTCTGTTAAAGAGTTGCGTTCTATCGGCTTGCAGCCGGATATTCTGCTGTGCCGTTCCGAGCGTGAGATCGATGAGGACTCCCGCCGCAAGATCGCACTGTTCACCAATGTTGAAGAGCGCGCTGTTGTACCGCTGCCCGATGCCAAGACCATCTACGGCGTACCGCGTCTTCTGCACAGTTACGGCCTCGACGATATCGTTGTGGAAAAACTGCAGCTGGAATGCCAGGCACCAGACCTTTCCGAGTGGGATGAAGTGGTCGATGGCAAGCTGAACCCGCAGCACGAAGTGAAAATTGCCATGGTTGGCAAATACATGGAGTTGCTGGATGCCTATAAGTCCCTGATCGAGTCCCTGACCCATGCGGGTATCAAGCATCGCTGCAAAGTGGATATCGACTTTATCAACGCTGAAGACGTTGAGGGTGAGAACGGCATTGACCTGATCAAGGATGCCGATGCAATCCTGGTTCCCGGTGGATTTGGTGAACGCGGTTTAGAGGGCAAGCTTGAATCTGTTCGCTACGCTCGTGAAAACAATATTCCTTACCTGGGCATCTGCCTCGGTTTGCAGTCTGTGGTTATCGAGTTCGCGCGCAATGTGCTCGGCCTCGAAGGTGCCAACAGTACTGAATTCAATACTAAAACCCCGCACCCGGTTATCGGCCTGATCACAGAGTGGATCGATAGCGAAGGCAATATCGAGAAGCGCGACGAGCAGTCCGACCTGGGTGGCACCATGCGCTTGGGTGGCCAGGAGTGTCGTTTGGCTAAAGACACCAAGGCTCGCGATATCTACGGCGCAGACGTCATTGTAGAACGCCACCGCCACCGCTACGAAGTGAACAACAACTACGTTGATCGCCTGCAGCAAGCTGGTTTGAAAATTGGCGGCTGGTCTGCAGACGATACCCTGGTAGAAATGGTTGAATTGCCGAACCATCCCTGGTTCGTTGCTTGCCAGTTCCACCCGGAATTTACTTCAACCCCGCGCGACGGCCATCCGCTGTTCGAAAGCTTTGTTGCCGCCGCAATGAAGCAGCGTGAAAACCAGGGTTAATCAGTAATCCGCCCCCGGTCTCTGTGACTGGGGGTGAGATGACAGGGAGCTGACAGTGAAAACAATTGAAGTCGGAAATATTCAGGTCGCCAACGATAAGCCCTTTGCGCTGTTTGGCGGTATGAATGTACTGGAATCCCGCGACCTGGCGATGCAGGTGGCTGAGCACTATGTAAAAGTCACTGAAAAACTGGGTATTCCCTATGTTTTTAAAGCGTCTTTTGACAAGGCCAATCGCTCTTCCATCAATTCCTATCGCGGACCGGGAATGGAAGAAGGCCTGAAGATTTTTCAGGAAATCAAAGATACCTTTAAGGTTCCCTTGATTACCGATGTCCACGAAGTACACCAGGCTGCTCCGGTTGCCGAAGTCGTAGATATTATCCAGCTGCCGGCCTTCCTGGCCCGCCAGACTGATCTGGTCGCCGCTATGGCAGCGACTGGTGCAGTGATCAACGTCAAAAAGCCCCAGTTTATGAGCCCGCCGCAAGTTAAAAATGTGGTGGAGAAATTCGCTGAGTGTGGCAACGAAAAGATTCTTTTGTGTGAGCGCGGTGCCTGCTTTGGCTACGATAACCTGGTTGTCGATATGCTGGGCTTTAGCACCATGATCAACGCCTCCGGCGGTGCCCCGCTGATTTTTGATGTCACCCATTCACTGCAAATGCGCGATCCTTCCGGTGCAGCTTCTGGTGGTCGCCGTGCACAGGTCACTGAGCTGGGCCGCGCAGGTTTGGCTATCGGTATTGCCGGCCTGTTCCTGGAAGCACACCCGAATCCAGACAAAGCATTGTGTGATGGTCCCAGTGCATTGCCACTGGAAAAGCTGGAGCCATTCCTGGCGCAGATGAAAGCGGTAGATGACCTGATCAAAGGTTTTGAGCCGCTGGATACGAAATAAAAAAGAAATATTTTTGCGCGCCCTGATGGGGCGCGCGGCACTTTCCTCTCTGCTATTTGGCCTGAGCGCTGTAGCAAAAAGTGCGTAAAGTCTGATTTACGAAAACCTATTTTCAGTAAGTACCAATACGGAGCCCATTGTAAATGAGCAAGATTGTCGCTGTTAAAGCCTTTGAAGTAATGGATTCTCGCGGTAACCCTACCGTTGAAGCCGATGTAATCCTGGAGAATGGTTCTATTGGCTCCGCCTGCGCCCCCTCCGGTGCCTCCACTGGCTCCCGTGAAGCGCTGGAACTTCGCGATGGCGATAAAAGCCGTTACTTGGGTAAGGGTGTCCTGAAAGCGGTTGAAAATATCAACACTACTATCGCTGACCTGCTCAAGGGTATGGATGCTGCCGATCAGCGCGCCCTGGACAAGGCGATGATCGATGCCGACGGCACTGAAAATAAGGCGAACTTCGGCGCTAACGCTATTTTGGCGGTTTCCCTGGCTGCCGCTAAAGCAGCTGCTGCTTCCAAAAAAATCCCTTTGTATCAGCACATTGCTGAGGTAAACGGCACTCCGGGCGAGTACTCCATGCCGGTACCGATGATGAATATCCTCAATGGCGGCGAACACGCTGACAACAATGTGGATATCCAGGAATTTATGGTTCAGCCGGTTAAGGCTGAATCTTTTGCTGAAGCCCTGCGCCAAGGTGCTGAGATCTTCCACTCCCTGAAAAAAGTACTGTCCAGCAACAGCCTGAACACTGCGGTTGGCGATGAGGGTGGCTTTGCTCCGAACCTGCCTTCCAACGAAGCGGCACTGAAAGTGATTGCTGAAGCTGTAGAAAAGGCCGGTTACACCCTGGGCGATGATATTACCCTGGCTCTGGACTGCGCTTCTTCCGAGTTCTACAAAGATGGCAAGTACGACTTGGCTGGCGAAGGCAAGCAGTTCGACAGTGAAGGTTTTGCCAGCTACCTGGCCGATCTGTCCGCCAACTATCCGATCCTGTCTATCGAAGACGGTATGGACGAGAGTGATTGGGACGGTTGGAAAGTACTCACCGACAAAATTGGTGAAAAAGTACAGCTGGTAGGCGACGACCTATTCGTAACCAACACCAAGATCCTGAAGGAAGGTATCGAGAAAGGTGTCGGTAACTCTATCTTGATCAAGTTCAACCAGATCGGCTCCCTGTCCGAGACTCTGGATGCGATCAAAATGGCTAAAGATGCGGGCTACACCGCTGTGATCTCTCACCGCTCCGGTGAGACCGAAGATACCACTATTGCGGATCTGGCGGTTGCGACTGCTGCTGGTCAAATCAAGACCGGTTCCCTTTGCCGTTCAGACCGCGTAGCCAAGTACAACCGTCTGCTGCGTATTGAAGCTGAGCTGAATGGTTCCGCTCCTTATCGCGGCCGCGCTGAATTCAAGTAATCAATTATTTGAATTAGCGTGCAAGTACTACAAAGAGGGGCCAGCCCCTCTTTGTAGTACTATAAATACGAACAAGCGAAATATCGTAATCTCGTATGAAATGGCTGCTGGCAATACTCACCATTATGCTCCTCGCCACCCAGTACCGACTTTGGGTTGGTGAAGGTAGTCTCGCCGAAGTTACCCGTCTCAAGCGTCAATTAGCCCAACAGCAAGAAAAAAATATCGCGCTGGTGCGGGAAAACCGTCAACTGTTTAGGGAAGTCCGCAGTTTGAAAGTTGGCACTGATGGTGTGGAAGCGAAAGCCCGTTATGACCTGGGACTGATCAAGGAAGGGGAAACACTGTTTATCTTCCTGGATAAGGAAGAGGCTGAAAATTGATTAAGGATTATTGGGTCATTGTACCCGCTGCCGGCGTTGGCAAACGTATGGGGGCTGATCGCCCGAAACAGTACCTGCCATTGCTCGGGCGACCACTGCTATCCCTGACTTTAAAAAATATTCTTGGGTGGCCAGGTTTGGCTGGCGTTGTAGTATCGCTATCGGAGCAGGATACCTACTTCCCTCACCTGAAAGAAGCAAACCACCCCTTGGTACACACCGTCATTGGTGGAGCTGAGAGAGCAGACTCTGTTCAGTCCGCCCTGGACTTCCTGGCGGTGCGAGAAAGCGGCGATATTCCGGTTTTAGTCCACGATGCCGCACGACCCTGTGTGTCTGAGCGCGATATTTGCGCTTTACTCAGTGACGAAGTCTCACCGATGGCACTTTTAGCACGCCCCGCAAGCGACACATTAAAGCGCAGTCATGTGACTGGCGGTGTAGCCTGTGTGGAAGAAACGGTTGACCGCGAAAGTATTTGGTTGGCGCAAACCCCACAGCGGGCCCCTCTCAGTACTCTGCACTCATGCCTTGGTAAAGCCCTGGAACAAGGGGTCGCTGTAACCGATGAAGCCAGTGCACTGGAGTTTTTTGGCCATTCACCGCAATTGGTTGCGGGTGATAGTGACAATATTAAAGTGACGCACCCCGCCGATATCATAATTGCAGAAACTATTTTACGTCTGCGCTACTCCCCGACTGAGGATAAGCGATAGTGAGTTTTCGAATAGGCCAGGGCTTTGATGTGCACGCATTTGGCCCTGGTGATCATGTAGTGCTCGGAGGAGTACAAATCTCCTATGGGTATGGTTTGGTAGCTCATTCTGATGGGGATGTTTTACTGCACGCCCTGTCGGATGCCTTACTGGGTGCTCTGGCCCTGGGAGATATCGGTAAACACTTTCCCGATAACGATGAACAATTTGCCGGAGCGGATAGCAGAAACCTGCTTCGACATGTTGTTGGATTAATCGATAGTAAAGGGTATCGCCTGGTTAATGCGGATATGACGTTGATTGCCCAGGCCCCCAAAATGGCTCCGCATATCGATGGAATGCGAGTCAATATTGCCGCTGACTGTGGTGTTGATTGCGGTGCGATCAGTGTCAAAGCAACCACTACAGAAAAGCTTGGATTTACTGGTCGCGGTGAGGGTATCGCCGCGCAAGCTACTGTTTTATTAGAGCGCAAAGATGTCTGAAGTTTGGAATCTGGATTGGCCCCGAGCGCTTGGGGGTGCGGTAATTTCTGGCGATTTTCGAACAGAACCAGAAGATTTTATTGTCGATGAACTGGCTATGCCGCCGGCTGATAAAGATGGCGAGCATGTTTACTTGCAGGTTAAAAAGCGCGGGGCAAATACCGCCTGGGTTGCCAAGGAATTGGCGAAGTTAGCTGGGGTGCAAAGCCGGGATGTCAGCTTTTATGGCTTGAAAGACCGACATGCTGTTACCACTCAATGGTTCAGTGTATGGCTCGGACAAAAGCCAGAAGCAGACTGGTCGCAAATTAACAGCGATGAGATTTCATTGCTCCAGGCCTTTCGGGGACCACGCAAGTTGCGTCGTGGCGAGCATATGGGGAATCGCTTCAAGATTCGGCTGCGCAATGTAGAAGGTGACCGGGACAAAGTAGAAGAAGTACTTCAGCTGATTCCCAAAGGGGTGCCCAATTACTTCGGTGAACAGCGCTTTGGGATTGATGGCAATAACCTTAGCCTGGCAAAAAACTTAGCTGAAGAGGACGGTCGCTGCCGCAAAAGCGAAAAGGCCTTCGCCATGTCTGCTGCCCGTAGCTGGCTGTTCAACCAGGTTTTGGCTGAACGAGTCAATACCGGAACCTGGCAGAGCCCCCTCGTTGGAGAGCCTGAAGATTACCCAACCGGGCCTCTTTGGGGGCGTGGCAGAAACCTGTCAACGGATGCCCTGGGGCAGTTGGAAGAGCAAGTGTTGTCCCCGTGGCAGCCTTGGTGCAACTGGCTGGAGCACTGCGGTCTTAGTCAGGAGCGCCGGGCCATGATTTTATCCCCGGAGGCATTTCGCTATGAGTGGGAAGGTGATCATTTAATCGTCGAATTTGCCTTGCCACCGGGTACTTTTGCTACGGCTTTGCTACGGGAGATAGCTCAGCTGGTCAATGTTAAACAGTGCACATAAAATTTGTATTTAGGTGACTGGCGCTGTTGCACAAATCATGGACAAGAAAAGAATATGGATCGCTTGAGACAAGAAGGTCTGGGGATGACTTCCCAACGAACCCGTAATCGCTTGATCCAGCGATTGCGGGAAGAGGGGATATCCAACGAGGAGGTACTGGATGTAATGGCATCTACACCTCGACACCTCTTTTTGGATGAGGCCCTGGCTATTCGGGCTTATGAAGATACTGCTTTGCCCATAGGGTATGGCCAAACTATTTCCCAGCCATACATTGTCGCCCGTATGACTGAACTCTTACTGAGTAGAGCCAAGTCTCTACACCGAGTTCTGGAAGTGGGTACGGGCTCTGGCTACCAAACGGCCATTCTTGCTCGTTTGGTCGAACAACTTTATTCCGTCGAGCGTGTCGAACCTCTATTGGAAACCGCTCGCCATCGGTTGGGGGAGCTGGGTTATAGCAATGTAGAGTACAAGCTCAGCAGTGGGGGTTTTGGTTGGAAAGAAGAGGGCCCTTACGATGCTATCCTGGCTGCAGCAGCACCTGCAATGATTCCTGATGAGCTGCGAGAACAGCTGGCTCCCAATGGGGTTTTAGTAATTCCGGTGGGGGCTGAGCAGCAATACCTGACGATGGTGACTCGTCGTGAGGATAGTAATAAGTTTGATGTGGAAAAGTTGGAAGCGGTACGTTTCGTGCCTTTACTCGGTGGCGTGGTTCGATGAGATTTGCTGAGGTTCTAAAAAGTCGCTACCCCGGAGTACTACTGCGGGGAATGGCAATGGGGGCTGCCGATGTGGTGCCCGGTGTTTCCGGGGGAACTATTGCCTTTATTACCGGCATCTACCAGGAGCTTTTGGACTCCCTCAGTCGAATAGGCCCGCATTGTATTACAGTGTGGCGGAAGGAGGGGTTTCTATCTACTTGGCGCTATATTAATGGGAGCTTTTTGCTCTCTCTTTTCCTTGGGGTATTGTTGAGCGTTTTTAGCTTGGCCCACCTGATTAGTGGCTTACTGCAAAATTATCCAATTGTTGTGTGGTCTTTCTTTTTCGGTTTGGTTCTCGCTTCCATTGTTCCCATTGTGAGAAATATCCCCCGGTGGTCGCCATCTGTTTTGGTTTTTCTCGCACTGGGTATTGCGCTTGCAGTAACAGTGAGCGAGATGCGGCCTTCGGAGATACCGGCAACTCCACTTACGCTATTTTTATCAGGTGCTTTGGCAATATGTGCGATGGCACTGCCGGGAATTTCCGGCGCTTTCCTGCTGTTATTAATCGGGATATACCCCAAGGTTTTAGCTGCAGTTCATGAACTCCAAATTTCAAACCTATTGTGCTTTGCGGCAGGGGCGGTAATAGGACTGATGCTCTTCAGTCGGTTGTTGTCTTGGCTGATGCACAAATATGTAGCCAGGACACTGGCATTTCTTGCCGGGGTTTTGTTGGGTAGTTTGAAGATTATTTGGCCCTGGAAACTGCCAATGTCCGGGGAAATCGAAGCATCAAGCAAATTGGCCCCTTTGCTATCCAACACTTCTCCGCTAACTTTTGTCGAGCAAACCGGCGACAGTGCTCATTTGGGGGGCGCAATTGTTGCGGCTCTAGTGGCAGCGCTCTTAGTTCTCGCTGTAGACTTCTTTGGCAAGGTGCACAGAGAGAAGTCTTGCGCCACTCCGCAATAAGATCTGGAAAATCTCGGTATGGCAGCGTTTTATCAAACTTTTCCAGAGATTTTTGGAGCTTTTCTTTAGACACTTTTTCCATAAATGCCGTGGTCTGATGTAAAAAGAGAATAATGGAATGTCATCTTTTGCAACCTCTTGAGCGCCGATGTTGGCGGAACAAACTCCCTAAAATCGGTCATTGTTTGTGGGGGGTGTTTAAAATATTAGGCTTGCTGGTTCTGCTGCAGGCCGTTTCCTCCTGTTCCAGCCATAAGGCTCCCTCAAGCTCCCTACGCCAGCCTCCGAGCATCAAAATTACCCACCACACGGTTGGTAAAGGGGATACCCTTTATTCGATAGCCTGGCGTTACGGCAAGGATTTTCGCCAATTGGCAGCGATAAATGGTATCCGCTCCCCTTATCAAATATATCCTGGGCAGAGAATCAGGCTGACGGGTTCAGTGCCAACCAAGAGCACTGCCAGCACGCAAAAGAAGCAAAAAGCGCCAGTCGCAAAAGCTAAACCGAAAACAACACAAACGACCACTGCTAAAAAATCTTTAACACCAAGCCCAAAGCGCCAATCAACAGCATCTCGCCGGAGCGGATCGGTCAACTGGCGCTGGCCCGCCAAGGGGAAAGTGATTAGTCACTTCCGCTCTGGGGACCCATTGCGTAAGGGAGTTGATATCGCGGGTGAAAAGGGTGAGTCTGTACTGGCAGCGGCTGATGGCACCGTGATCTACGCAGGAAGCGCCTTGAGAGGTTATGGAAAGCTGCTGATCGTCAAGCACAACGAGGTTTACCTCAGTGCCTATGCACACAATCACCGGTTGCTCGTAAAGGAGGGCAGCAGGGTAAAGGCGGGGCAAAGGATAGCGGAACTGGGTTCGAGTGGTACCGACCGCAACAAGCTCCACTTTGAGATTCGCAAAAACGGTCAGCCAGTAGACCCTCTTGCCTACTTACCGTAAGTTCACGGCCGCAGTAAAGCTCTGCAAATAAAAATGGACTTTTAACTAGTACCACTTGAGGTAGTCACTGTAATCGTGGCCATCCCAGGGTCAGCCGATTCAGTGGCTGTCGCCACATACCTGCGGCATTGATAGTTGTGTTATCAATGTCCGAGTGTGTTGTGCGGCTGAAATTGGCAAAGTACAAGGAGCAGGGGAAATGGAAGCACAACGGCAAGACCAGTCTATGGCTGGCCAGGCAGAAGACTTTCCTCCTGAGTTAGACGTTGAAAATGATGAGCAGAAATTAGGTTCAACTGAAGCAGGTGTTAGTCGCACGCGGAAATCTGCGGCTAAAAAGAGTTCCGCACCCTCCCAGGCAGAGAAAAGTAGAGTTTGTAGATTGGATGGCGATGGCCATTTGCAGAAAAATCTCGACGCTACTCAACTCTATCTCAATGAAATTGGATTCTCCCCCCTATTGACCGCAGAAGAAGAGGTGTATTACGCGCGCAAGGCTTTGCGTGGAGATGCTGCGGCAAGAAAACGAATGATCGAGAGCAATCTTCGCCTTGTTGTAAAGATTGCTCGCCGCTACGTTAGCCGAGGTTTGGCACTGCTGGACCTTATTGAGGAAGGCAATCTGGGCCTGATTCGAGCAGTTGAGAAGTTTGATCCAGAGAGAGGTTTTCGCTTTTCCACTTACGCCACCTGGTGGATACGTCAGACGATAGAACGGGCCATAATGAATCAGACCCGGACCATACGCTTGCCCATCCATGTCGTGAAAGAGTTAAACGTGTACTTGCGTGCATCTCGAGAGTTGGCGCAAAAGCTGGATCACGAGCCATCCGCAGAAGAAATTGCGACCCTCCTTGAGAAGCCAGTCGAAGATGTCGAGCGTATGCTGGGGCTCAATGAGCGGGTCACTTCTGTAGATACTCCCATTGGGCCCTCTTCTGAGAAGACCTTGGTAGATACCATCCCCGATCAGCAGGAATCTGACCCAGCAGAGCTTTTACAGGACAGGGACCTTTTTGACAGCATCAACCGCTGGTTGGGAGAGTTACCTGACAAGCAGTGTGAAGTGGTCTCTAGGCGGTTTGGTTTGCGCGGTTTTGAAGCGAGCACTCTGGAAGAAGTCGGGCGTGAAATCGGTCTCACCAGGGAGCGGGTCAGGCAAATACAGGTGGATGCACTGAAACGTTTAAGAGAGGTTATGGAGAAGCAGGGGCTCGACGGGCATTCACTATTTGGCAATTTGTAGCCTCTACTCCTTGATAATACCCCACTGCCAGTTTCTGGCTGTGGGGTTTTTTATCATCTCTTCTTGCTGAGCTGAAGTCTTCGGGCTATGAGTTACTTCCTTATCCAGCGTCCCAGGTTGTCCTGGTAGTATTCTCCGGGTGACAAGCGGGCTTCCAACTTTTCAGCGGCGCGTGTTGCCACTTGGGCTATATCAATTTTATTGCGTTCAGCGATTCGAGCGTAAGCAGCTTTTCGCTTGGCATTCACTTCTTTGACCAGTTTTTCCAGTTCTGGTGAGCTGGCATCTACGATAGCGATGTATCCGCTATTGGCTTCACCAACCAGGCCCTTACTTTTGGCTTCATTCAGGGAAATTGCCATTGCAGGCAGGGCGATTAATAAGCTCAGTGCCAAAAAGGCTTTCATTAATGTCTTCATATTTGCCTCCTTAGAAAATCCCTTCCTTGTCTTCAAACAGGTTGTCCAGGTCCTTGTCGACCTTAACCCGAATTTCATGCTCAATTTTCACATTCAGGTTTACTGTAATTGGCTCACTGGGAGCCTTGACCGCTACAGTGGGTGTACACCCTGTAGCAACCATAGCGTATAGCAGCCCCATAGGAATCAGTCGGCTGGCTTTCATCTGACACTCCTCACAGTACCTCTTTGGTACCCTTTTACTTTTTGTACCTAGCCCGTGTTACCTGCCTGGTTCAGCAGGTGAGTTGGATGCCGGCAGACCCAAGTATTTTATTGAGTCAACCTTAACCGGTGATGAACCAAGCAGGCTTGTACATACCAATAAAGGCTACTTCACTCCTGACCTATTGGTCCAGCTGCTTTTCCAGGGTTTCAGTCAAATCACGACTGGCTTGCAATGAGCGCAGCATATCTGGGATATTGTTTTCAAGGTTCAGGTTGATCACCAGGTCTCGATCAGAATCGATAGCCTCACTTCGACCAACCAGCTTTAGCTGTAGCTGGAGATCTCCGCTGGCTGGATAGTCTATGCTGCCTTCCAGTGTTTGAAACTCATAATCTTCCAGTGCATTGGCTATCAACTTAAGTTGTGGGTTGCTTGCCAGCATCTGCGGAGAAAAGGCTCCGTAGTAGCGCAAGCGTCCGCCTGGAGCTTCACCCTGAAGGTGACCGGCTTCCACAGTGATACCCTCAGGCCCCGTTACAATGGGGATTTCCAAGTTAATTAGCCCGCTGGCCTCAAAGTTCTCTGAGTTCGTCTCCTGTGCTAAAGCCTCTAGAGAAATACCTTGTGCATGTACAATGCTTTTTCGAGTCTCTTCAGCGAGATTCCAAATAAGGGCTGATGAAGTAACCTTGCCTTGCAAAAAGTCAGCAGAAAAATTATGCAATGTAATATCTTTCTGTTTATCCAGTTGCAGTGATAACTGGATATTTTTCACTGGTAAACCGGCGTTAATAGATTCTATCGATAGTGGGTATGGTGTAGGTGTGATCCAGTGCCCATCTTCGTTTTCTACTTTTAGATCTCCACTGATTCCGGTGGCAAAACTATCCTTATAGGTTGCTGCAATATCGTCCAATGAAACATGGATACTATCTTTGGACCGGGGGGGCAAAGACACAGAACCACCGGCAGAAAGTCTGCCCGAGACGATATTGAGGGGAAGACCCTGGATCGTATCGTTTAGAGAGGGATCCGTACTAAAGGTAACTTCAGGAACGGAAAATTCAACTCCACCTGAGGATTTTGCTAAGTCGTAAGAGCCGCTTAAATCAATTTTAATTGCACCTGCTTTAATTTGACTATGACTTGTTAGCTTATTGTGTTGCAGAGATAGCTTGCCTTTGGCTGAAGAGTTAACCTTGTACTTTTCCGATGTCTCAATCTCTAAATTGTTACTATTAAATTCACTGTCCAGCGCTGCAGCACCATTTTTGATGGTAACAATACTATCAAGAAAATTGAGGTCTCCAGAAAGGGAAAATTGCTCGGTATTGATAATTCCAAACTGACTGCTTATTTCTGGGAGAGTGCAGATTGTAGGTTCTGTTACTTCGCAGTGTACTGTTGGTATATCTAAGTTTATTCTGTCAGCCTCCAATGTTTTGGTTGTTATTTTTTCTCCAGATACTTTAATGTTCTCTAGAGTGAATTTTTGACCTTTAAGATTGCTTTCAATCTTTGCCTTGGCCGTTGAACTTAGATTGGTAACTGCTAATTCTCTGGCCCGCTCATAAAGTTGGGATACTTTTGTCTTCAGCTCAAAGTGACAGGCACTGATATCAGAGAAGTGACATTGTATGTCGCTAGCGGTTAACTGTACTGTCGAGTCCCCATTGGAGCCTTGTATCGTTGCAGTTAGAGATCCTTGTTCGATCTTAATATCTCTTTGGTTGGGATTGGTCAGGTCACCTGTAATGGAGATAAGATCTTTAATGCTTGCCTGTATCTTGCTCTGATGTAATCCAGTAGTAATTAAAGGAGAGTTTTTTCCTGAAGTGGAAGCTGAAATATCCAATTGAATAGTTTGGTTTGGTATCAATTCTAATTGAAAGCTATTTACTTCTGGAGAGTTAATATTGTTAAGCGAACTTAGTTGAAGTTTACCCTTAAATGTCACATCTCCATTAACACTATCAATAGGTAGTGCTGGCAAGTGTCTGAGATATAGGGGGGAATTAACTATAGTATTTGCACTTGTTAGATGAAAAGTACCTTCGATATCTAATTCGGGAGATGTCGCCGATGTGCTCGAGCTAAAGTCCGCACTTAATAGCGGGGTATTGGTGTTTTTATCAGTATCTAAAGCTATATCAAGCTCGCCACTCCCCTTGATATGTCGAGGTTTAAATGGAAATAGTGATTCAAGTGTTATTTTTATTGGATTACTTATAGATAATTGGGCTTCTATATTGGAGTTTAGTTGAGCGTATGGGATTGTGGCCTTTAGATCATTGCCATTAAGTTGAATGTCAATTTCTCGGTAGCTTGAAATGGATAGCAGATTGTCTGGCAAGCTAATTGCGGTGGTAGCTATAATTTTGCCTGATACTGTCGGCTTAGTTGTGGAGCTAGCTTTAGGTTCAAATATCTCTATCAGTGGGGCTATAGATTCCAGCTCTGATACAAGTTCACTGTTTAAAATCCATGTGTCAGCTTCTAGTTTAGCAATAGTTATATCAGCTTCAGACAGAATCTTTGAGTTGTTAGTTAGTATTCTGGGTTTTAGTTTGATTTCTGACAAACCTAAAAAAGCCTCAAAATATAAATTAAGCTCGCCAAACTGGGGGTGTTTAAGGGGAGTTTCGGCATGAATTTTTGTGCTGTCGCGAGCTATATTTAGTGGGCCGCCAATCAATTGGCCATCGAGTACTATTTGCTTAACGGATATCTTGCCTGGCAAAAAGCGGGTTAGACTTTGGCTTAGGGCACTTAACGATAATGTATTACTTGTCTTGACATTATTTTCCGGGAGCTGCTCGTTGATATGGGCTTTGGTAACGATATCTTTAGCTTCCATGCTCCTGGTTAGCTTTTCTATTGATAGTTCAATTTTTTGGGTGTTATCTCGGTCATAAATAATATGGAAAGGATAGACAATTTTTACTCCCTCGAGGAGGATAATACTATTTACGCTGGACTTTAGGCGAACTTCCTGGATGGAAACTTCTTTAAAACCCAGTCGTAGTCCTGTCAGCTCCTGAATAACTACCTCTCCTGAGAAAATATTGATTAGCTGAGAGGCAACGATATCCTTTTTCCACCAGCTAGCTGCTATGAGGGCAGCTAAAAAACAAGATAGAGTTATGATGGAGATACGGAGTTTACGCACACTGAACCTCGGAATTCCCGCAAGAGATTAGCTCAAACTTAAATCTATTATTCGTTACGAAAGGGCGAAGTAGGAATACTTTAATCCCTTACTGCTACCCTATGACGAGTTTACCAGATTGGATAATTATACTGGCTGCAATTTCTCACCATGTTGGTCAGTATCTACTGTGCTGTGGGGTAGGGCAGACAGTAAGTGCTCTATATGGGTATATAATCGACCACTATTATATAGTTTTCACCTATCTAATGTGGCGCACTGATAGTTTTTGCCTTCTCCGTCGCTGTTACCTCTGTGCTTGTGGAGGCAGATGTGCCAAGAGTGGCTGTGGGCAAGGCTGCAAGGGCAAGTATTAATCAAACTTATCTATGCGTGGCACCAATCGCGCTGGGAAGCTATAGTCCGGTTTTTAACTTGGGTGATAAATAGTATTGGCCCGGGTAACGATATTGTTGGTCCAATTAATCGAATTCATACTGCCCCGGAAGGGCATAGAATGACTGAAGGTGTTTCAATAATGAAAGATAGCCAGCCAAAGACCATTTACCTGAAAGACTATCAAGTACCAGATTACCTGGTGGATGCTACTGATTTACATTTTGAGCTGGAACCCAAGGCAACTTTGGTCAAATCTCGTTTGAATATTCGCAGAAATCCGCAAGCGGGTGCAGGGCTGCCGCCTTTAGTGCTGGATGGTGTCGAGCTGGAATTACTTTCGGTTTCTTTGGATGGAGTTTTGTTGTCTACATCTGATTATCAGGTTCTACCTGAGGGCCTGTCTATCCCTGTAGAGAAACCAGAATTTCTGCTGGAAATCCGCAATCGGATAAATCCGGAGGAAAACACATCTCTAGAGGGATTATATCTCTCTAATGGTATGTATTGCACTCAATGTGAAGCTGAAGGATTTAGAAAAATTACTTTCTATCCTGACCGGCCGGATGTTATGTCCAAATTTACCACCACCATCGTCGCGCCGATGGACCACCCAGTACTACTTTCAAATGGCAATGAAGTTGAAAGGGGTAGATATGAAGATGGTCGTCAGTTTGTAACTTGGGAAGATCCATTCGCCAAGCCGGCTTACTTATTTGCGTTGGTAGGCGGGGACTTGGAGCATGTGGAAGATAGCTTCACAACAGCCTCTGGTAGAAAGGTTAAGTTACAGATCTTTACGGAAGCGAAAAATATTGGGAAGTGTGATCATGCTATGCGCTCACTTAAAAATGCGATGCGTTGGGATGAGGAAACTTACGGAAAGGAATATGACCTAGACATCTTTATGATTGTTGCTGTTGATCATTTCAATATGGGGGCTATGGAAAACAAAGGATTGAATATTTTCAATTCGGCCTGTGTGCTCGCTAGCCCAGAAACAGCAACGGATTCAGCTTTTCAGCGGATTGAGTCTATTGTAGGACATGAGTATTTTCACAACTGGTCCGGCAATCGGGTTACTTGCCGGGATTGGTTTCAGTTGAGCCTGAAGGAAGGTTTTACCGTATTTCGTGATGCGGAGTTCTCCGCTGATCTTAATTCCCGAGCGGTTAAGCGTATTGAAGATGTATCCCTTTTGCGTACTACCCAGTTTGCTGAAGATGCCGGCCCTATGGCCCATCCTATCAGGCCAGATTCTTATATAGAAATTTCAAACTTTTACACTCTGACAATTTATGAAAAGGGTGCGGAAGTTGTACGGATGATTCATACACTCTTAGGTGCAGAAGGGTTCCGCAAAGGAAGTGACTTGTACTTTCAGCAGCACGATGGTTGCGCGGTAACCTGTGAAGATTTCGTCAAGGCGATGGAAGATGCTAACAAGGTTGAACTGAAGCAATTCCGCAACTGGTACAGCCAAGCAGGCACGCCGATACTTGATGTGACAGATAGCTTTAATGAAACTGATGGCACTTATAGTCTAACTATTCGCCAGTCTTGCCCTTCATCGCCAGGTCAGGAAGAGAAGTTACCTTTCCACTTACCAATAAGAATTGGATTGCTGGGGGCTGATGGCGCAGAGCTTGTACTCAATGAGCAGGGTGATACTGAAACTGTTTTACAGTTAACAGAAGATGAGCAATCTTTTGAGTTTTCCGGACTTGCGGAGAAGCCTTTACCCTCATTGCTGCGAGGCTTCTCCGCTCCAGTAAAAATAAGGTACAACTATAGTAATGAGCAGCTTCAATTTTTAATGAGCAAGGATAAGGACACGTTTAACCGCTGGGATGCAAGTCAGCGCCTAGCATTAAATGCTTTGTGTGAGCTTCAGGTGGCTTTTCGTAAAGGTGAGGAACTACAGGTACAACCAAGTTTAATCAGTGCTTATAAAGAGGTTTTACAGGATGTTGATCTCGATCTAGCGCTGGTCGCAGAGATCTTGCAATTGCCCAGTGAGCAGTTTATCGCTGAAGAGTCATCATCTATTGATGCGGAAGCAATAATTGTTGCGAGGGAATTTGTAAAGAAGGTAATTGCAGGTGAATTATTTGATGAATTTCGCAAGCGCTATCTAGAATTGAATACCACAAAGCCCTATAGCCCGAATGCGTTAGATATTGCGCAAAGACGACTTAAAAATACCTGTTTATCCTATATCTGCATAACAGAAACTGAGGAGGCGTTAGATATAGCCCAGGTTCAGTTTGAGAGCGCTAGTAATATGACAGATAGTGCGGCGGCTCTCGCTGTTATTATTAATCATGCACCGGAAGACCGAGCCGGGGGGTTGATTGAACAATTTTATGAGCGCTGGAAAACCGATACTCAAGTAGTAGAACTATGGCTGGGTCAGCAGAGTTGTAGTCCCAAGCGCGGTACATTGGAAAATATTCGTGCACTTATGGATCACCCTGCTTTTGAAATGAAAAACCCCAATAAAGTAAGGTCTGTAATAGGTGGTTTTGCTAATCGTAATTTTAAGCAATTCCATAAGATCGATGGTAGCGGATTTGAGTTTGTTGCCGATCAGGTTCTGGTCTTGGACAAGCTAAATCCACAAATTTCAGCAAGGCTGGTTATACCGATCACACGTTGGAAAAAATACTCTGGTAGCCTGGGTGAGAAGATGAAAGTTGCCCTGCAAAGGGTTGCTGATTCGGGAGACCTATCTAAGGATTTGTTTGAGGTAGTCAGCAAAAGCTTGATTTAAAATAAATACCTGCTTGGGGTATGCTGCACATACCCCATTTTCTTATAGAATTTTATTATCTTTTTCTTCGCCTAGCTGGACTAAATGTAGCTTGTTTCCATCATTTTTTAGCTCAGTGATTGAAGTGTAGTCGGGCCTAAACTGTTGTACTTTTTGGTGGTTTCGGATATGTGCAACAACTGAATTGATGACCATGAAATGGCAGAAGATAAAGGTGTCCTCTGAAAGACTTTCCAAATACCTGATTATTCCATCGCGCCAATCTTTTTGTTCTCTGTCGCAGGGGTCCCACTCTCCAGTAAGTAATGTTCGTAACCAGGTTAGGCGTTGAGCTTTGGGTATTTCCTCTGGTGTAGGTATTTCCGTCACTGCATTTTCAATTACAACCTCTATATCCCAAACTTCGGCCAAGGGCTTTGCTGTTTGCTGTGCACGGAGTTTGGGGCTGCTTATTAATTGAACTTTCTCGAGTGTGGAAAGTTTTAGGGCTAGCTCTTCTGCCTGCTTGTAACCTTCGTCTGTGAGTATTGGATCGGGGATGTGCTCCCCTTTCGCTGCTTCTCCATGCCTGATTAAAAAAATTCTTGCCATCTATGCCAGCCTAAAGATAACCATTCAACCTATCGTCGGGTATATGTTGCCATAAACTGAGAAGCTCTGGTGAATTAAACGCCCTGGCTGAGGGATGATTGCCAAATCGCTTACTGTGTTTTCCTGAAAACTCTGGCCAATCATTGCCGGGTTTCCCTGTTTCAGCAAAATTCAGCCAAGCTTGTTGCATTGAGGCACTTAATAAATGGGGGTTTTCTTCAGCACCATATAGTGTTTTCAAGGACTGATCGCTATGGGTTCCAAATACATAACCAAGCTCAACGGCGTGACAGGCCCCTAGTAAAGGCTGTGCAGCGAGAGGTTGTGCAAAGTGATAGTGATAGTTTTCCCCCTGATGACTTTGTAGGTGTCTCAGCCCAGGCAAGGTGAATACCATATCAGTGAGCAAAAGGTTCCAGGCTCGACTCCACTCTGGCCAGGGATTGTCTGTCATTTTTTTTGCTAGTTGATAGTAATGTCTGAGTAGGGGCTTTAACTCGGACTCTGGGATAAGCCATTCGAGATGAGTGCATATTTGCCGGTAGTCCATGTTAAAGCTTTCAGGGTTTATCGCGCTGAAGAGATTCCATTCCTCCAAATTGTTCCCTAACAAAAGGGATGTTTGGTGTGTCGGGGAGAGCTTTTTTTCAGGGGAAAAAAGTTCCCTGTCTGCGACAGGTTTAAATGGCAGTTGCCCCCATTTTGCTGTCATAGACGTGTCAGAGAGTATTGCTTTTTGGGTTTTCAGAAGAAGTTTGGTCGGACAATTTTTTAGTGAGATGCCACCAGAGATTTTCTCAAATTGTTGAATGAAAGTCTTACCAACATGGTTAGCGCTTTGCTGGGAGTGAGAGGCTCTTGGGTGCCCACTTTGGACAATTGCACGCCGTATAAGGCCTTTACATTGTGGAGTTTCAAGTAAGGAGGCAATACTCATTGCCCCGGCTGATTCGCCAAAAAGAGTGATATTGTTTGGATCTCCGCCAAATGCTGAGATATTTTTCCGAACCCATTGTAGGGCGGCTATTTGATCTAAAAGCCCTTCATTGCCGGTTGATGGTATATCACTAATATCCTTTAGGCGCAGAAATCCCAGGGCGCCTAAGCGGTAGTTTATAGTGACAACAATTGTCCGACCGCTAGCTGCCAAGTATTTACCATTGTAAATTTCTTGGCATCCTGATCCCATGTAAAAAGAGCCGCCATGAACCCAAAACATTACTGGCAGCTTTTTTCCTTGCGACATTGCGGGAGAGAATACATTCAAATAGAGGCATTCCTCCCTTTCAGGAAGATTCCCGTTTTGATCTCGAACTTCCATTAGGGCGGATGAGTTTTGCGCTGCTGGTGAACCAAAGCTATGCGCTTGGAAAGGATTTTTCCAGCGGTCCAACTCTTGTGGAGGTAGCCAACGTAAATTCCCTACAGGAGGGAGAGCGTAGGGAATACCCAAGAATTTATATACGCCAGTTTCTTCATCTGTGGTTCCGATGATTGGCCCGGCAAGCGTATCAACAACGGGTGTAGGTTTTTTGTTTAAGTGCCTGCCAATTTCCGGGTCTGTAGTCATTTGTAACTTCCTAATCTTGCTGAAGTTAGCACGAAAACTGTTTTTCTCCTGCCGCAGCCTAACTCCTCCTTGAAAACGTTTTGAATTACGTCCATACAAAAGTAGTGCGCGTAAAAACGTACTGGCGTAATTGTTTTTTTATGGAGGGAAATTAGTAAGGCAATGTATTAGTGAATCTAGTCACGGATGGGCTCAAAGTGGGGTATTTTCCGTCTTTAAGCTCAGGCCATGAACTGTGTATTTAGGAAGTTGCACCGTTTGAAGTTGGTGAGAGCATGATTGCGAAAATCTTTGACAAATCCACGGGCTCAATCGACGAGCGATCACTGGAGGGGCTATCTTTGACCTCTCCTGGTCTTGTCGAAATGCCCGCAGATCCTGAGGATATTGCGTCTTTTTCCAAGGACGGAGTAGACCTTGTTATTGTTTTAAAGTCCGGTCAAATCATCATTATTTCAGGGTTTTACCTGTTAGATGAAGAAGGTGACCATAGTGAGCTAGTGCTAACAGGGGCTGAAGAGCCTCTTATGTTAGCTTCTAATGGAGACTTAATCTCCGCCTTTGCTGCGGCTGGTGGTGCATCTTATCCCGCACCAGCGCCGGCCAATCCCGGTTTTTCTTGGTGGATTCCAGCATTAATTGCCCTTGGAGTTGTTGTTATAGCTGTCGCGGCTAGTGATGACGATGACAATAACGGCGATCGTTTTTTTATTCCTGATTCTGATGCCGACGCTGACTCAGATGCTGATGCTGATGCTGATGCAGATGCAGATGCAGATGCGGATGCTGATGCTGATGCTGATGCGGATGCGGATGCGGATGCGGATGCGGATGCGGATGCGGATGCGGATGCGGATGCCGACGCGGATGCTGACGCCGATGCCGATGCCGATGCCGATGCCGATGCCGATGCGGATGCGGATGCCGATGCGGATGCCGATGCGGATGCCGATGCGGACGCCGATGCGGACGCCGATGCCGACGCTGATGCCGATGCAGATGCTGACGCTGATGCGGATGCTGACGCCGATGCCGATGCCGATGCCGATGCCGATGCCGATGCCGACGCAGATGCTGATGCTGATGCGGATGCCGATGCCGATGCCGATGCGGATGCCGATGCAGATGCTGATGCGGATGCCGACGCTGATGCGGATGCCGACGCTGATGCTGATGCGGATGCGGATGCGGATGCGGATGCCGATGCTGATGCCGACGCCGACGCCGACGCCGACGCCGACGCCGATGCCGATGCCGATGCCGATGCCGACGCAGATGCGGATGCCGACGCGGATGCCGACGCGGATGCTGACGCAGATGCAGATGCAGATGCCGATGCCGATGCCGATGCCGATGCCGATGCGGACGCTGATGCGGACGCCGACGCCGATGCCGATGCCGATGCCGATGCCGATGCCGATGCCGATGCGGATGCCGATGCCGATGCCGATGCCGACGCGGATGCCGACGCTGATGCGGATGCCGATGCCGATGCCGATGCCGATGCCGATGCGGATGCCGATGCGGATGCCGACGCGGATGCCGATGCTGACGCCGACGCCGACGCCGACGCCGACGCCGACGCCGACGCTGACGCGGATGCCGATGCCGATGCCGACGCTGACGCCGATGCCGATGCCGACGCTGATGCTGATGCTGATGCGGATGCCGACGCTGATGCGGATGCCGACGCTGATGCTGATGCCGATGCCGATGCCGATGCGGATGCCGATGCGGATGCCGACGCCGACGCTGACGCTGACGCGGATGCTGATGCGGATGCCGACGCTGACGCCGATGCCGATGCCGATGCCGACGCTGATGCTGATGCTGATGCTGATGCTGATGCTGATGCGGATGCGGATGCGGATGCCGACGCTGATGCGGATGCCGACGCTGATGCTGATGCTGATGCTGATGCGGACGCCGATGCCGATGCCGATGCCGACGCGGATGCTGACGCAGATGCGGATGCCGACGCAGATGCTGATGCGGATGCCGACGCGGATGCCGATGCCGATGCCGACGCGGATGCCGACGCGGATGCCGACGCAGATGCCGATGCGGATGCCGACGCGGATGCTGACGCAGATGCAGATGCAGATGCCGATGCCGATGCTGACGCGGATGCGGATGCGGATGCGGATGCGGATGCGGATGCGGATGCCGACGCCGATGCTGACGCAGATGCAGATGCAGATGCCGATGCCGATGCTGACGCGGATGCGGATGCGGATGCGGATGCCGACGCCGACGCGGATGCTGACGCGGATGCCGATGCCGATGCCGATGCCGATGCCGATGCTGACGCGGATGCCGATGCCGATGCCGATGCCGACGCGGATGCGGATGCGGATGCTGATGCCGACGCCGACGCCGACGCCGATGCCGACGCCGATGCGGATGCCGACGCTGATGCCGATGCCGATGCCGATGCCGACGCAGATGCGGATGTCGATATCGACATAAATATTGATATTGATATTGACATCAATATTGATATTGACGTTGACATTATCATCATCAATATCGGATCAAATTCTCAAGAGCCTGGTGAGCTTCAAGACAGCGATGTAGAAGCTCTCGATAGCGGTGCCGGAACGCCGTCTGATGCGTTGTTCGCTTGGGTGCCCGATGGGGATGCCGACGCGGATGCCGACGCGGATGCCGACGCGGATGCCGATGCCGATGCCGATGCCGATGCCGATGCCGATGCCGATGCCGATGCCGATGCTGATGCCGACGCGGATGCCGACGCGGATGCCGATGCCGATGCCGATGCTGACGCGGATGCGGATGCGGATGCGGATGCGGATGCGGATGCGGATGCGGATGCCGACGCCGACGCCGACGCCGACGCCGACGCCGACGCCGACGCCGATGCTGATGCTGATGCTGATGCTGATGCTGATGCTGACGCGGATGCTGATGCTGACGCGGATGCCGATGCTGACGCGGATGCCGATGCTGATGCTGATGCTGACGCGGATGCTGATGCTGATGCGGATGCAGATGCAGATGCAGATGCAGATGCAGATGCCGATGCGGATGCCGACGCTGATGCCGACGCTGATGCAGATGTCGATATCGACATAAATATTGATATTGATATCGACATCAATATTGATATTGACGTTGATATTATCATCATCAATATCGGATCGGATTCGCAAGAGCCTGGTGAACTTCAAGACAGCGATGTAGAAGCTCTCGATAGCGAAGCTGGAACGTCGTCCGATGCCTTGTTCGCTTGGGTGCCCGATGGAGATGCAGACGCTGACACTGATGCAGACGCTGATGCAGACGCAGACGCAGACGCAGACGCAGATGCAGATGCAGATGCAGATGCAGATGCAGACGCAGACGCCGATGCCGATGTAGACATCGATATAAATATCGACATAGATATCAACCTTGATATCGACATTGATATTGATATCACCATCATCAATATCGGTTCTGATTCAACCGTTGGATCTGATGGGTTCCTCGATATCGACGTTACTGCAGATGCGGGCGAAGGTATGCTGGGTGCCGGTTCTAACCTGTCAATCGATGAGCTACTTGAGTCAACGAGTGAAGATGCTCAGGTATTTGAGTCGAGTGAAAATGAGGAGGGTGTGAGCCCGACCTTAGATTCCAGTGGCATGGTTGGTGGCACTGATGCCCTGACAGCGACAGATAATGCAGCGGCGTTTGAAGATCCTGTTGGAGATATGTGGCAACAAAATGGCTTGAGTGACACCTAGATCAGATAGCCTTTCATTAACTTATTTACCGGGCCGCAAGGCCCGGTTTTTTTTGGCTAGACTTTCGTAGCCACTCTTCGAAACCGTTGATGTCTAGCGGTGAGTGCGTGTTTTATCTCTCCAATAATCAGTGAAAAGTGAACATAGTGGAAGTGTTTAAACGACTATGGAAAATGTCAATGCTATTTGCTCTGGCATTTTGGGCTCTCCTTGCTGAAGCTGACCTCTTTGGTTCGTCTCCCACAGCTGAAGTAATTAGTCCAAGTAAAATGGATGTCGAAGTGAATGATTCACTTAGGCAGTTATCGTTTAGTGAGTATGAAAGGGGAATTAAACGAAATGAACTTAATATCCTTGAAGTCGTGCATCAAGCGGTGGGTTGGCACCCCCTAATTGCAGAAGCAATAGGTAGTCTTTACCAGCAGAGGCAGGGAGTCCGTTCCGCAAGATCAGGATATTTCCCGCAGTTGAGTGCTGGTGTTGTGGCTGGACATGATTCTGAATATAAGCGTGAAGGTGATGGTCACGCATTTCAGATGAATGTTTCACAGATGGTTTACGACTTTGGCAAAGTATCCAGTAGCGTTTCTGTTGCCCAAGCAGGGGTGCAAAGATCGCAAGCTGAAGTTCTCCAATCTATTGATGAAGTTGCAAGGAGAACTGCAAAAGCTGCAATTGAAGTTCAACGTTACCAGTCACTTCTAATTACTTCTGATGCACAAGTTCAAGGTGTATCTGCTATTGCCAGACTTGTGCAAATTCGAAAAGAACGAGGGGTGAGTTCTCGCTCAGATGTTTTACAAGCTCAGTCTAGAGTAGATGCTGCGCAGGCCTCCAAGCAACAGGTTGAAGCCCTGTTGCGTCGATGGCGTAGCACGCTACAAAAATTAACAGGTTTTCAGTCCCCTTTTCGGGTTGCTATGTATATTCCGGAAGATGTCGCCCAAGCTTGTGACGTTGAATCGTTTAATCTGTCCTCTGTTCCAGAGGTTCTGGTTGCCGAAGCAGATAGAGCTGAGGCAGAAGCGAAACTAAAGTTGGCAAAAGCAAACACTTGGCCGACATTCACTTTGGACGGTAATGTAAATCAATATTTGGATCAAAACTATGTAGATGCCAACGCCCTCAATGAAAATGAAAAAGCCATCTTCCTAAATGTTTCCATGCCTATATACCAAGGCGGAAAAATAGCTGCTGGTCGAGAAGGCGCTAATTATGCTTTACAGTCAGCGGATGCTGCTCGGGATTCAGCTCAGCTGTCAGCAACCCAAAAGTATCGGGAGGCACAAGAGGAGGCAGAAGGGTTAATGCGAAGTTTGGGGGCGCTTAGTGCCAGGGAAAGTGCAATTGCAGAAACAAGGGATCTCTATAAGCAGCAATACTCCACCTTGGGAACAAGAACTTTAATTGATTTGCTCAATTCAGAGCAGGAATTACACCTTGCCCGCCTGGAAAAAAATAATACGATTTTTGATTTACATTTATTAAAAATTGACTGCTTACATAGTCGTGGCGGTATGCGTGAAGCCTTCGAGCTAGAAGGTATTCAAATTCAGGGCGTGGAGGTGTTGCCTTGAATAATAACCAAATTGAAAGTACTAATGATGGTGAAGGTTCATCTTTAGATACCTCTAATATGGCATCTGACTTTGATCCATGGTGTGAGGCAATTATTGCCATTGCACGATATTATCGTATCGACTGTTCGGCCGAGAGAGTGCGAATAGCGGGAAATTGGGGGGGCTGTGATTCGGTAGAAGGTGTTATTCGTCAGATGTCGCGGCAAGCAGGCCTAACGGTTAAATTTTGCCCATTCACAGAGTCTGCGATTAATTCTTGGAGATTGCCTGTTGTAGCACAAACGATAGATGGACAGTTGATTGTCATCGATTCTGTATCCAAGCAAGAGCAACTGAGTGTTACCTACTGTGGCGATAAAGGCCTAAAAACGAGTGTGCCTCTGTGTGAGTTGAAGAGTCAAATTTTAAGTTTGGCAATATTCCGGCCTAGGCGTACAGCGACTGATTCTAGAATTGATGAGTATATTAAGCCCCACGATAAACATTGGTTTCGACGTATTATATTACGGGACTTAAAACCCTACTTTCATGTGATGATTGCTACTACAATCGCTAATTCATTGGCGTTAGCAGGCATCATTTTTTCCAAGCAAGTCTATGATCGAGTAATCCCCGCCGAGTCATTGCCAACACTTTATGTCCTTTTTAGTGGTGTTGTAGTTGCCATTGTTTTTGACTTCATTATGAGAACCATGCGGGTCAGGGTAACTGATCTGTTGGGAAAACGTGCGGATATTCGTATGTCAGATTTAGTCTTTGGCCATGCTATTCGGGTCAAAGATCAGGCAAGGCCAAAGTCTACAGGGACCTTTATTTCACAAATTAGAGATCTTGAAAGAATAAGAGAGTTGTTTACATCCTCGACAATACTGGCACTCGCGGACCTTCCATTTTTTATACTTTTTCTGTTTGTTATGTGGTGGATTGCAGGAAGCCTGGCATTAATTCCTTTGGTAGCAGTCTTCCTACTGATAATTCCTGGTTTGCTACTTCAGCCAAAATTGGCAACTCTCTCCAAAGAATCAATCAGAGAGGGTGCTCTGCGCAATGCCATGCTAATTGAGACAGTGCAGGGACTTGAAGATATAAAAGCCATGCAGGCAGAGCAGAGATTTCAAGGGCAGTGGAATCACTTCAATGCCATTACCGCCGAATCCAGTCTTAAATTGCGGTATTTGGTAGGGCTGTTACTGAGTTGGACTCACAATGTTCAATCATCGGTTTTTGCTGTTGTTGTTCTTTTTGGGGCGCCGATGGTAATGGAAGGGGGTATGACGACCGGTGCTTTGGTAGCGGCCTCGATTCTGGGCTCCAGAATGATGGCGCCAATGGCAAATATAACCCAAGTTCTTAGTCGGTGGCAGCAGGCTAGGTTTGCGATGCAGGGTATTGATCAAATTATGCAGCTGCCGGTTGATAATCCTGAAAATGAAAAAAAAGTACAAAAATCAGTTATCCAGGGCAATTATCACTTTCAGCAAACGGTATATAACTACGGAGATAGTGCTGCTGAACCGGCACTGATTATTTCCGACCTAAAAATACATCAAGGTGAGCGAATTGCGATCCTGGGCAGAAATGGGTCAGGGAAGTCAACCTTTTTACATGCTTTATCGGGATACATTGAGCCTGCCAGGGGGCAGTTGCGGCTTGATGATGTGAGCCTTGCCCACATAGATCCTGCTGATGTCAGGCGTGATGTTTCCCTGCTTAGTCAGAAAACAGGCCTTTTCCATGGCACTATTTATGAAAACCTGGTGCTAGGCGCCCCGTATGCCAGTGATGAGGAAATTATGTGGGCGCTTGATATGACAGGCGCCAAGGCTTTTGTTAACAAGCTTCCAAAAGGGTTGGGGTGCTTGATCCAGGAAGGAGGGTTTGGACTCTCTGGAGGACAAAAGCAATCTCTACTTCTAGCCCGCCTGCTTCTACGCCAACCAAATGTTCTTTTGTTAGATGAGCCAACGTCAGCCCTGGATGAAGCTACTGAGAAGCGGTTTATTCATGCTCTTTCACAGTGGAGTGCTGAGCGGACAGTTGTAGTCGCTACTCATAGAACAAGTATTCTAAATTTTGTGGATCGCGTAATAGTTTTAGATAGCGGCAGAGTTGCTTTAGATGAGCCCAAAGATAAGGCGATTTCCATATTGTCACGACAAAAAGGCAAAGATACCCAACAGGGTGAGAAGGTTTCATAGACAAATTTTGGCGAGGTAGCCATGTCAAACGCAGATGGTCACGATTTGCTATCACACCCTCGGCGAGAACCAAAACGCGTTGCCCTCCTAGATATAGACTCTCAAAATGACGAAAAGCAGTATGGCGATGATGTTGATGATGCATCTCTGGTTCGTTCTGGAAGAATTGTTTGGGTATTTTTCCTACTTCTTGCAGCGTCAGTGACTTGGTCATATCTCGCCAAAGTGGATGAAGTGTCATCGGGTAGTGGAAAAGTAGTGCCAACTTCACGTTCACAAATTATTCAGTCTTTGGAGGGGGGCATACTTGCTGACTTAAAAGTATCTGAAGGAGACATTGTCGAGAAAGGGGAGGTGTTAGCACAACTGGATCCGACAAAGCTTCGCTCAAATGTAGATGAAATTTCAGCAAGATATAGAGCTGCACTTGCTAGCGTTTCCCGTTTAAATGCCGAAGTAAATGGAACACCAATAAAATTCCCGGAAGAACTTACAGAATTCACCGAACTTATTGCCACAGAAAAGAAGTTATTTGACATAAGACAGCGAGGTCTGGCGGAATCCCTTCGTGGTTCAAAAGAAACATTAGAGTTGGTTAACAAGGAACTAACTATAACAACTTCTTTACTTGATTCTGGGGCGGCTAGTAGTGTCGATGTGTTGCGTCTGCAACGGCAGAAGTCAGAGCTGGAAACCAAAATTCTGGAAATCAAGTCCGATTATATGGTCAAGGCTCGAGAAGAGCTTGCCAATGTCAGAGCAGAAGTTGAGTCACTTTCTTCAGTAAAAGAAGGGCGGTCTGACTCTTTGACCCGGTTGACTCATCGATCTCCTGTGAGGGGAATCGTTAAGGCTATTGAAGTTACGACAATAGGCGGAGTTGTGCCACCCAATGGAAAATTAATGGAGATAGTCCCTCTGGACGATCAGCTCTTAATTGAGGCAAAAATATCTCCTAGAGATGTGGCGTTTATTCGTCCTGGACAGGCTGCCAAGGTAAAAATAACAGCTTATGAGTATGCAGTGTATGGAGGCTTAGATGGTGAGGTTACGACTATATCTCCAGATACAATACAAGATGAATTTACACCAGGAGAGTATTATTATCGGGTTTTTATCCTAACTGAAAAAGATTCCTTGATAAATAAAGTTGGAAAGAAATTCCCAATTGTGCCTGGGATGATTGCTACGGTGGATATCAAAACAGGATCAAAAACCATCTTTGATTATCTGTTAAAGCCGATTAACAGAGCAAGTGAAGCTTTGCGAGAGAGATAGCGGTGGGAATTGATGCTTGGTAGCAAAATCGCGTTTTCGGTGTTTTGTATTTTTCTCGGCCTTTTTGGTCTTTGGCGCGGTGCAGTAGCTGATAGCAAGAAGGTTACCTTGTCCGCAGAAGTTACTATAGAAAATCACTCTGAACGTGATGTCATAGGGTATATTCACAGATTGTCGATGCCAGTTGAAACTGGATTGCAGCAGTCATTAAAAGAGATAAGATACGAATACCCTGAAAATTTAGTTATCAAGGATCATAAGAAGGGAGATTCCAAGTATTTAGAAGTAAGGCTAGACATACCTGCAGGAAAGGTCGTTAAGCGAAAATTTCATTTTGACCTTTTGTTGAGTTCTTATGATTATGCCAAGATTTCTCGAGGTCGTGAGCCTTATCCGGCTAAAAAATATCTTCAGCCAGCAAAGTATATTGAATCAGATGCTTTGGCAATAAAAAAATTATCCTTGGAAATTCAGAATACGTTTTCTGATGAAGAGGGGCGATTGCGAGCTGCATTTCTCTTACCCCAAGCTGTTATCGAATATAAAATCCAACCGACAAAAGGCGCACTTGCGGCACTCGAGTCAAGAAAGGGCGATTGTACAGAGTATGCAGCTCTTTTTGTTGCTTTGGCCCGTTCAATGGGCTATCCAGCAAGGGTCACTTCTGAGTTTCTTTTTACCAAAAGAAAGCAATTTAAACAACCCAATCATCATGCTGCTGAAGTCTACATGAATGGACGCTGGATGCCGGTAGATCCTAATTTGGCTCAGGAGTCTCGATTTGGATATGGGTTTGGTCGAGGACAGCTTAGTAAAATTACTCTTACCCGCGATTTTACTTGGGTGTGGTCTAATTTGTGGCCTAAAGAATTCAAGGGAAATGTAGACCAAACAAAGGTCGCCATTGAGTGGAGCTTACAATAGCGACTACTTGTTCTGATATATTTTGTAGACTGAATTTTATTCTGTTTCCAAAGTCTGCCCGGTTTTTTGGAGTTTATCTAGCAGTGCAGGAATAGAGCCAAAATCTGAATCCCGCCTTGAGCCTTTTAAAAGGATAAGGTCTGAATCCTGACAAAAGTCTGTTAGATAACTTACCAAGGCGGGAGCTTCGGAAAAGTGAGGGCCTAATAATTCATCAGGCAGCACCTTGCGAAGATACTCCATCTCCTCGCCATGGGTTATTACCCAATTTACCTTGCTTTGAATAAGGGGGCCAGCAAGGCTCTCATGAAGCTCCTTGGCTTTTTCGCCTAAATGAACGATTCGGCCTAGAACGGCAATCTTTCTTCCTTTATCTTGAGTCTCAGTTTGTGCAAATACGGAAAAAGCATTAAGCATTGAGCTGACAGTAGCATTCCAACTATCATCGATCAGACTAATGGATTTTCCATGTACTTTTATACGGGTGCGCTGTAGGTGGCTGTCATCTAACTGTAGTTCTTGTAGTTTTAATGCCGCTGCATCGATATCTCTGCCCAAGGCATAGACTGCGCAAATGGAGGCGACAGCATTGTGTAGCATACCGATACTTGGAGCAGGAACGCGAAGTTCTAATTCCCGCTTAGGAAATTTCAGTTGGACCCAGCTACCAGATTCATCGGTACGTACTCCCAGAATACGAACTTCAGCATTAGGACTTTCCCCAAAGATGATGATTCGCTTTGCATGTTTCTTGGCTTTCTTCAATACATAGTCAAAGCACTTTAGATGCTCTCCAGCAATAGCGATAGCGGAGCCAGTAAGACCATCATAAATTCGTGACTTCCAACGAGCAGTATCTTCGACACATTTTACGTGGTGACTAGTTTGAGACATTCCAATTTCGGTTATTAAGGCAATAGTGGGTTTTACTTGATGTGTAATAGGGCCACGTTTCATCCATAGGGCACTTTGAGCAACTTCTATAACTGCGACTTCATGATCTTGATTCAGGCTAGCCATCATTGATGGCGCACCTACGCGAGAGTTATAGTTCCCCATACTGGAAAGTATTTTTTCTCTTGTTCCCAGCATTTGGGTAATCATCTTGAGTGTTGTTGACTTTCCCGCAGTGCCAGTAATCGCTATTACATCACCAGTAAATCGCTCCCTTGCCGCTAAACCTAACTCGACAATAACTTTGATTGGGTCTTTTACCTGGAGTACAGGGAGATCTTTTGGAAGTCCAGCAACGGGTTTGGATACAATTACTCCGGCAATTTGATCGGCAAAAGAAGGGAGCTTCTGGTGGAAATCCCAAAATTTAGTTGGCTTCTTTGAGCTTTGTTCATGGTAAGCTCGATCAAGGTTAGTGTGTGCAACGAATAGAATAGGGTCAAGAGACTCCTCTATAAAGCTACTCCCTGAGATTACGCTTCGGACAAACCATCCCTTTGGGGGAGGGACCAACCATCTGCCACCTGCAATTGTATTAATTTGTTCTTCGTTCCAAGTTTGACCTGGATGATGTTGATAAACAACCGGTGGGAACTCGGTCATATAACTTGGGACTCTGGGACGAGTGGAGGGCTTCTTCCCCAGTAGATTCAGTTGAGTAATCATTCCCCCCACGAGTATGGGTTTAATTTGGGTGGTGTTTGAAATTAGGCCTACGGCTAAATGTAAATGTACAGGTTGAAGTTCATTCTTGGCTGGTGCTCTTATTCCATACAGGTCTCGGTAGATTACCCCCGGCTGCCATTTTGTGGTGGGTACCTGCCAATCACAGGGATCATGGTCCATCGATTTTCCCCAATAAGGCATAGATGTTTCCTTAATGGGGATAGCTCGAAAGTCCAGGCGAAAATCTTCCTGTACTTTCTCGTCAGTAGTCCAGAAGGATTCTACCCACAGCATCTGGCGAGTTTTTATTTCACGGGGATAAAACCTGACACCTAATAATTTAAGCGGTCCGCATTCAAGCGGAGGGATCTGCGCATCCAGGGGTACTTGATCTACTGTCCAGTTTGGACTCAATGGACGCTGCTGCTTAATCGGGTCCCGTTTGTAATGGGTTTTAAAGAGATGTGGTAATTTACGGTATTGTCTATCCGGAGGCGAAAGCAAGATGGTTCCGCTACCATCTGAATTCGGTACTAGGTTTGTTCCCAGAGCTGAACAGAATTTGGAAAATCGTTGGGTAAGCTCTTTTGCGCTATCTCCACTCAACTGCTTGCTAAAGCCAAATCCGACACCTACAGGTACAAAGACAACCTTTTCTACTCCTTTTTCACTTAAGTAAAGCCGAAAGACTCCACTATCTGCCAAGCTTCGCCGAACTGCATCAAATAATAGATCCCCGGCGTCATGGATGATTGGCCGATTCTTATAGACTTCAATACCTTGTAGGTTATGCGCACTGGTACCCAGAATACCATCTGCCCCTGCATCGATAATGGCATGACCAATAGCGATTTCGTCTTCGCTGGGTTCGGGTTCTCTATTGCCTCCCCAGTGAACAGCGACAAGTACTATATGAGCTTTCTCTCGCGCGGCCTCAATTCGAGGCTTCAAATTGTCGAACCAGAGACTGGGCATGGTTAGTGGCAAGTGTGCACATCCGGGAGTATTTGGACCTGCTGCAAATCGGGGTTGTGTAGCATCAAGAGAAAAAATGGCTACATTAAGTCGACCTGCCGGGCGATATACTGGGGCCAGAGCTTCTTCGATATTGATGCCTGAGCCTGTGTGCCCGATACCGGTTTCGTTGAGCCAATACTGCTGTTCCATTAACGCAGCAGTGCCATAGTCTCCACTGTGATTATTTGCAGTGACAACAACATCAATACCGGCTTCCATTAATACCGAAAGCATTTCGGGCCGGGCTCGGTAATAGTATGGGGACGATTCGCCTTTACTGATCCCTTGCTCACCCTCAGTTCCGACGACACACTCTAAGTTAACGACGCTTATATCTGCGTTTTTTAGGGCAATGACTGTGCCGAGTACTTTTTCGGTGCCAAATTGGGCCGTACGGTAATGCTGCCTCCGGGCTAAGTTAACATCTCCTCCCCAAGCGAGCACTGGTAGTGACTTGTGGGAGCCGGCAGTTGGCTCGACGGTCATTTCTTGGTATGCCTCCTCAATATCCTCGGGTGCATTTTTGGGCGTAAGCAGGTACTTTCGATAAGCGACAAAACCAGATAGATAGTGCTCGACATCATCAATACGGATTCTGAAGGCATGGTGCCGGATAAAGAAGCTTCCCAATATACGTTTGGGATTCTTGAAATACATGGCGAATTCAGGCCAGAAATACCCATTTAGAAGGTACATCGCACGCTTATGTAGTGCTCTGTAAAAGTGTTTTAGGTCTACCTGGTCAAGTAAATATTGGAACTCGGGCTCTTTGCCCAAGCGAGTTACCATCTTTTCAGCTGCCATCATCAATTCAAGCAGAGTAGGGAATGTGGTTATCCTATTCTCCACAAAATCCAAATAGCTGGCGAAGTTTCGAATACCGAACTGGTAGTACTTCTCTTCGGGGCGATAAAGGGTTAGTTCATTAACGCAGTAGCTTAACCAATGATCGTGAGCACGCCAGTGATTGGCTTGAATGAAATAATCAAATGCCTTTTCAACCAAATTTAGCCAGCGTGAATCTTTAGTAAAGCCATAAAGCCGCATCAAACCAAAGGCAGCTTCACCGTCGTAATAGATGACCCTATGTTTATCTTTAACTTGAAGATCTGGATATTCAAGAACATGGGAGAACTGCCCGGTGATTGAGTCCTGCATATACTCTATCCCAAGTGCTAATTGCTCCATCAGTTTGGAATACTTGTCGGTTTTCGTTGCCTCAGAGTACTTTACCAGGGCTAACAGTGATACTGCGTTGCCCCCTAGTTTTATTTCATTATTTGCCTCTACCAAAAAAGCTCCCTCAGCACCTGAGGGGAGGGTGGCGGTTTGAATTAGCTCTGTTGTAAGGTGTTCCAGTGATCGATGTATGGAGTTCATTAGAGCTTTGTCGCCAGTAACCTCCCAGGCTTCAATCATCGAATAAGTACTACTGGCATGTCGTAAGTTGTTATAGGTGTCGATCTTCCGGTCGAAACAGGCGTGCCAACCATAGTGGAAGGAGCCATTCTTTTTGACTTGAGAGCTTAAGTAGTTACTGCTGTTTCTAATCAAATTAGAGACAGTATTAGTATCTAATTTTTCTATGACACGTCGGCCGGCATCTAAACCGGGTCCGTAGAGGCAAACGGGCTGACGCTTGGATTCACAGAAAACTCCCTGAGTTGAAAGCAGAAGCACAGTCTTTTCTTCTGAAAAATCCAGCTCGGTATTTATACCGAATCTTTGCTTAGCGTAGGCAAGAAAATTGTTCTCATTAATAATGACATGATCAATCTGATTTCCGCCATAGAGCATGGCATTAGCATTTAGCTCTTGCTCCAGGAATGCTATTTCGCAGTCCATATCAAGTGCGAGGCCATAGCGGAAATACGACCTCTTGGTGTCTTTAAGGATTTCTTCCAAGCCTGCAAATGTCATTGTGCTTTTTTGGGTGACCCAATCGACACGTAACCAACAGGGTTCCATCTTGTGCGACTTTGCTGCCCTTTGGATTGTCTTTGCTAAGGCTTGCCAGGCTTCCGAAATATCCGCCGCCGTTTTATGCTTCACGATGGCGCGATGCTTGGCATCACTAATTGAAAAAAACAAGGTATAGGGGGGGCGTTGCTTACCCAGTGCCTGCTCAACCTGAGCACGCACTTGAACGAGCATGTTGGATAGGGACATGTCGCGACTTATCTCTCTATTAAAAAAGCGTGGCAGTATTTTTTCTGCTGGTCGGCTCGGGTGCTTTTCCTGAACGAGTATAGACGGGGGGGAAGATTCTGCTTTTAGTGGTTTGTACTGGGGTGGTGGTGTGGCAAATATTTTTTTGTTTTATCTGTCAATTTGGGTTTTCAAAACAAATCTTGTCGGATAGTATTGGGTAACCGTATTCAGAATGATTGTTGTGCAACTCGCTCAGATTATTCTCTATTAACCTGTAATTAACAGTGTGGGTTAATACCAAGGTTTAGCCGTAGGGCAGGAGCATTTTCTGCCAAGAAGGAAACCCGGGATCTTATCATCTCGGGTTTTTTTGTCGGTAAATATAGGTTGTTTGTCTCAAATTCATCTTGCTTACTGAAACTCTTCTTTGTCTGCCTCTTAATTTTCTGAGGTAGGCTGCTTGCCCTCCCCAGAAAGATGGGCACCTTGGCCGAATAGTGAGAGAACCTTCCGGGTTTGTATTTGTACCAATGTCTTTCGGGCACTCGCCGAGTGGCCTTAGCGCCATTCTTTTATCTGGAACCCGTCAACTTAAACCATACAGGACAGGTGCCTCTATCGAATTGTTGGCAGTGAATCTATTGGAGTAGTAACCATGAATGGGAAGTGGTGGAGAAGCTTGAGGAGCTTCCCTCCGTTAGTTTGGATTATTTTAATTGGCAGTTTTTTTAGCCGTGGAACTTATTTTATGGTCTGGCCTTTCCTGGCCATCCTTCTATTTGAAAAGTTTCACCTCGGTGCGGCTGAAATTGGTTTGATCTTGAGTGCATCTGCCGTTGGTGCTGCTGTATTGGGCTTCTTTACCGGTGCACTATCGGATCGCTATGGGCGTCGCAATATGCTATTGCTTGGCTGTATTGTGAGTATTTTTTCCTTTGCTTTGTTGGCTGTGACGCAAACCTTGGCAGGATTTATCTGTGCGATGACCCTGTGTGCTATCGGTCGCGCGGTGTGGGAACCGCCGGCGAGTGCGCTGATAGGCGATTTAATTGACGATCAAGCCAGCCGTGAATTGGCGCTGCAATTCCGCTACTTCCTGATTAATGTGGGGGCCGCGCTGGGGCCCATTGTGGGTGTCTGGGCCGGTTTGAGTGCGCAGCAATCCACTTTTGGGCTCACCTCTCTCAGCTACCTACTCTTAGCCCTGGCCTTTGTTTGGGGTTTTGCTAGAACCGAGAGCGGGCGTTTAGCGAGTAAGCAAAAGGGTGCGGGTGTATCACTGGGAAATACGCTTTCGGTATTGCGCCGTGATCAGGTATTTCTGGTGGTGATTATTGCGAATATTTTAACGCTGTTTATCTATGCGCATATGGATTCAAGCTTGGTGCAATACCTCACCCGCGCTGAAGCGCCGGGATTGGTAGAGCTGATATCCAGCATGATCTTTGTTAATGCGTCGACGATAGTATTACTGCAGTTTCCCATTATGAAGTTAATGGGGCCGCTGGCCATTAACACTCGTATTGTGATTGGGTTGGGTATTTTGTCGATCTCCCAGATTTGGTATGCCCTAAATCCGGTAGATTGGTTTTGGGGTTGGCTCGGAGCGACTTTTATTTTGAGTCTGGCTGAGGCAATTTTGTTTCCAACCATGAGCATTCAAATTGACCGGCTGGCACCATCCCATTTACGCGGTACCTATTTTGGGGCCTCTTCCTTTTATGCCATTGGCTGGTCGATGGCGCCATTAATTGGTGGAGTGATTATTCAATGGTGGAGTGGCCCGGCCTTATACGGCTTGTTAGTGGCGTTATGTGGAGTTGTGTTCGTGCTCTATCGCCTTACCGAGTATCTGTCTCGCCCTGAGTGGCCTGAGCCTGAGGGAACGGTAGTCGCGGATCGAGTCGCCAATGTCTCCTAGCACGGGATACAGAATTTAAGGGCAAAAAAATACCCCCGCCAACTCTGGTCAACGGGGGTATTTTATTTTGTGATCGCCGGGAAATTAGATCTCGGCAGCGAGACGTGAGCCCTGGTCGATAGCGCGCTTGGCATCGAGTTCTGCGGCTTCATCAGCGCCACCAATCAGATGGGTGGTTACGCCGCGTTCTTGCAGAGCTTCGTATAGCTTGCGTGCAGGCTCCTGACCGGCGCAGACAATAATATTGTCGACTTCCAGTACCTTTTCCTCTTCACCAACGCGGATATGCAGGCCTTTATCGTCAATTTTGTCGTAAAGGGCACCGGCAATCATCTCTACCTTGCGATGCTGCAAGCTTCCGCGATGAATCCAGCCGGTGGTTTTACCCAGGCCTGCACCCACTTTGGTGGTTTTGCGTTGCAACAAATATACCTGGCGCGGAGAGCTTACTGCTTCGCGTGGCTTCAGGCCGGAGCGATTCTCCAGGGCAATATCGACACCCCATTCATTGAAGAACTCTTCCTTATCGCTGGCGACCACTTCATCTTCTGTGGAGTGGGGCCCATCGTGGGTTAGGTACTCCGCTACATCAAAGCCGATACCGCCGGCTCCGATAATGGCAACCTTCTCGCCAACCGGCTTTTTGTGCTTCAGTACATCCAGGTAACCCAGGACTTTATCGCTCTCAATGCCGGGGATCGGTGGAGTGCGCGGCTCGATACCGGTAGCAATAATCACTTCATCAAAAGATTGCAGATCTTCCGCTGTGGCGATGGTATTAAGTTTTACTTCAACACCGGTGACTTCCAGGCGGCGCTTAAAGTAGCGCAGGGTTTCCTGGAATTCTGCCTTGCCGGGGATCTGCTTGGCGATATTGAACTGGCCACCAATCTTATCGCTGCCTTCGAACAGGGTTACTTCGTGTCCACGCTCTGCGGCAACGGTAGATGCGGCCATGCCCGCAGGGCCGGCGCCGATTACAGCTACCTTTTTCACGTTGTCGGTAGGCAGGTAGTTCAATTCGGTTTCGTGACAAGCGCGGGGGTTTACCAGGCAGGAGGTCAGTTTCAGCTGGAAAGTGTGGTCCAGACACGCTTGGTTACAGCCAATGCAAGTGTTGATCTCGTCGGCGCGGCCTTCGGCGGCTTTGTTGACGAACTCAGAGTCTGCCAGGAAGGGGCGTGCCATGGAAATCATGTCAGCCTGGCCGGAGGACAGAACTTCTTCGGCGACTTCCGGCACATTGATACGGTTACTGGCGACTACCGGGATAGACAGGTGCTTTTTCACCTTGGCGGTGATATCGGTAAATGCCGCGCGGGGAACACTGGTGGCAATAGTGGGAACGCGCGCTTCGTGCCAGCCGATGCCGGTATTGATAATTGTGGCGCCAGCTTTTTCGATAGCCTGGCCCAGAGCCACTACTTCATCGAAGTCACTGCCATCTTCTACCAGGTCCAACATGGACAGGCGGTAAATAATAATAAAGTTCTCACCGACGGCTTCCCGTACGCGGCGCACAACTTCGATCGGCAGGCGGATACGGTTTTCGAAGGAGCCGCCCCATTCATCGGTACGCTTGTTGGTGCGTTTCACGATGAACTGGTTAATAAAGTAACCCTCGGAGCCCATGATCTCCACACCGTCATAGCCGGCTTCGCGAGCCAGGGTGGCGCAGCGTACATAGTCATCGATCTGGCCTTCGATTTCCTCGCTGGTCAATTCGCGCGGGGTGAAGGGGTTGATCGGCGCCTGGATGGGAGAGGGTGCGATCAGGTTTTCGTTGTAGGCGTAGCGGCCGGTGTGCAGGATCTGCATACAGATCTTGCCGCCCTCAGCGTGAACAGCATCGGTGACTTCGCGGTGCTGCTGGGCTTCTTCCGAAGTGGTCATCTTCGAAGCGCCCTGGAATACGCCACTCTCTTCGTTCGGGGCAATACCACCGGTTACAATCAGGCCAACGCCACCGCGGGCACGTTCGGCAAAAAAGGCCGCCAAACGGGTGAAGCCATTGGGGTGTTCTTCCAGGTTGGTGTGCATGGAGCCCATCAGCACCCGGTTTTTCAGGGTGGTGAAGCCCAGGTCCAGGGGGGCAAGCATATTAGGGTAGGCTTGGGACATGGCAAATTTCTCTTCTTGTAACCTTTAGGGTTCATTTATGTATATGCAAAAAAGTGCATATCGTTGCCCAGCAGGATAACAAGACGGCCCACTGAGAAACAGTGACTTAACCGGTCGAATTCAGTGATCAATTACGGGCCTTATCTAACCTTGATGCGTCCCATTCTCATCTATAAATAAAGTGTTTTTTAAGGGTTCCCTGTCTCGACGTATACAGAGGCTCATTTACTCCTCTACCAAGCTTACCAACTTGTTTCGCAGCCATTGATTGGCTGGGTCGTCGTGTTGATTTTTATGCCACAGCAGGTGCCAGTCCATTTGCGGTATTTGAAACGGAAGCTCAAACAATCGGGCTGAGTACTGTCGCGCCAGGCTGGCGGGGACTGTCAGTGCCAGGTCGGTTCTCAATACCACTAACGGTGCGACCCGGTAGTGCTGGACCCTCAATTTCACATTGCGACGGCGCCCTAACTTGTTCAGGGCAATATCTTCCAGGCCAGGACCACTGCGACGGCTGGAGACATGGATATGTTCCAGCTTGAGGTACTGTTCCAGGGTAAGGCTGGCGGAATCCGCCAAGGGGTGATCCTGGCGCAACATACACAGGTAGCGATCGTTCATCAGTCGCTGTTGTTTTATCTGTGGGGAAGTGGGTACGGGAACATCTAGGGCAAAGTCCAGGGTGTTGGCGGCCAGTTCCTTGACCAGCTGCTCCCTTGGGACCTGGAAAGACTCGACAGTGATACCTGGGGCCTCCTGCTCCAGCACTTCCAGCAGTCTAGGTAAAAGGAAAGTCTCCGCCATATCGTTCATGGAGAGCCGCAAGGTTTTTCTGGCTTCCTGTGGCACAAAATGACGCTGCTCGCTAAGGCTTGCCCCCAGTAGAGAAAGAGCTTCCTGGACCTTCGGCATAATGCCCTCAGTCAGTGGCGTCGGTGCCATACCGGTGGGGCTGCGAGTGAATAGTGGGTCGTCTAACGTACGGCGAAGTCGCGCGAGAGCATTACTGACAGCCGGCTGGGTGATATGCAGTTGCTCAGCGGCACGAGTCAGGTTTCGGGTTGTGTATATCGCCTCCAGCACGGGAAAGAGGTTCATGTCGATTCGCTGTAATTGCATTGCTGCCACCGTCATCACTCTCATGAATGATTCAATATTCGCATAATAAACTTTGATGATTCAAATGCTGGAGATAGGGTTGGGGAGATCAAAAGGGGAGGGAAATAGGTGGCTGAATTTATTCTGGTACGTCACGGACAGGCTTCATTTGGGGCCGATGACTATGACAATCTCTCCGATACCGGCTGGCAACAGTCGCGCTGGCTGGGTGAATACTGGCGGGATAAGGGTATTCGTTTCGACCGGTTGCTGTGTGGCAACCTAACCCGGCACCGGCAAACTTTGGACGGCATTTGCGAGGGGCTGGAACTCCCCGGTGAAAATACCCGCAGTGTACTCCCCCAGCTTAATGAATTTGATTTTCTAGCGGTTGCCAAGCATTACAGCGAGCTATACCCGGATCGGGCACCGGGAGCAGGTGCCAGTCGCGCCGATTTTTATCGATTCCTGAAGAAGGGGATGCTGGCTTGGGCCGCCGGTGAGATCAGTCCACCGGAAACCTGGTCGCATTTTGAAGCCAGAATCGCAGATGCACTTAAAAACATTTGCGATAGCCCCAAAGGCAGCCGAACCCTGGTTGTTAGTTCGGGCGGTGCCATTGCCATGATGTTGACGCAAATATTGGGCGGCTCAATTTCCACCGTCGCCAATCTCAATATGCAAATCCAAAACACAGCCGTTAGCCGTTTATTTTTCAGTGCAGAAAATATCAGTCTGCACAGTTTCAATCATGTGCCGCACCTGGATCGGGATGGGCGTCACGAATATATCACTTACAGTTGATTGGGCAGGTAACGATGGAATTTGAATACTCAGACAAGGTAAAAGGACTGCTGGAACGCCTGCAAAATTTTATGCAGGAGTATATCTATCCCGCCGAAGCGATATTTATGCAGCAGTTGCAGGAGGATCGCTGGGGAGAGCCGGCGATTTTGGCAGAATTAAAGATTAAAGCCCGGGAAGCGGAACTCTGGAATCTGTTTTTACCGGATTCCCGTTACGGTGCCGGGCTCAATAACCTGGAGTATGCACCCCTGGCTGAGGAAATGGGGAAAGTACTTTTTGCATCGGAGGTATTTAACTGTAATGCCCCGGATACCGGCAATATGGAAGTTTTGGCTCAATACGGTTCTGAGGCCCAGCGGGAACAATGGTTAACCCCGCTTTTGGATGGAAAAATTCGCTCTGCCTTTGCTATGACCGAACCCCGGGTTGCCTCCTCCGATGCCACTAATATCGAAACGTCGATTACCCGCGATGGCGACAGTTACGTTATTAACGGCCACAAGTTTTATATCAGTGGCCTGATGAATAAACGCTGTAAAGTGATGATCGTGATGGGTAAGACCGACCCGGAAAATCCCAATCGTCACCAGCAGCAGTCGCAAATCCTGGTACCCACCGATACGCCTGGAGTCAAAATAGTTCGCCCGATGACGGTATTCGGTTATGACGATGCACCGGAAGGGCATGCAGAGGTGATTTTTGAAAATGTCCGGGTGCCTGCCAGCCATTTAATTCTTGGAGAGGGGCGCGGTTTTGAAATTGCACAGGGACGCTTGGGGCCGGGCAGAATACACCACTGTATGCGGTTAATTGGCCAGGCTCAAAGAGCGCTGGAGATGATGTCGGCACGCGCGGAGCAGCGCATAGTTTTTGGTCGCCCGATGAGCAAGCAGGGATCGGTGCGTGAAGATATTGCCAAATCCGCCTGCGAAATCGAGCAGGCGCGCCTGCTGACTCTGAAGGCCGCTGCGCAAATGGATCGGTTGGGTAATAAGGCGGCCAAAGATTTAATCGCGATGATAAAAATTGTCGCGCCACAGATGGCTTGTAAGGTGATAGATCGCGCCATACAGATTCACGGCGCCGCAGGATTGGGGCAGGATTACAGTCTCGCCCATCACTATGCCTATGCTCGGACCATCCGTCTGGCGGATGGCCCCGATCAAGTTCATATGATGCAGTTGGGCAGAAACCTGGCAGCTCACTATGCCGCCGCAGAAAATCATGGAGGACTCAGTGACTGAGACGGTAAACAATTTGCGCAGCTCTGTGGAAGAGCTGCCTGTTGAGCGACTGCAAGAATATTTGTCCGGCAAAGTCGACGGTTTCAATGGGCCTGTAACGGTCACCAAATTTCCCGGTGGCCAGTCTAACCCCACTTTTAAGTTGCAAACCTCGGCGCGATCTTATGTTTTGCGACGCCAGCCTCCAGGCAAGTTATTGAAATCTGCCCATGCCGTAGATCGGGAGTACCGGGTAATGTCGGCACTCGCCGATACTAAAGTGCCGGTGCCCAGGGTATTGCACCTCTGTGAGGACCGGGACCTGATCGGTTCTATGTTTTATTTAATGGAATATTGTGAGGGCCGGATATTCTGGAATGCGGCACTGCCGGAAGTTGACGCCGAGCAGCGTAGCGCTATGTACGATGAAATGAATCGTGTACTGGCGGCCATGCACAGTTTGGATATTAATGCCGTAGGCCTTTCGGATTACGGCCGACCAGGTAATTACTTCCAGCGGCAGCTGGACCGCTGGAGCACTCAATATCGAGCCTCTGAGCTGGAGCCCATTGCGGCAATGGATGAGTTGATGGCCTGGTTGGGTGACGTTTTACCGGATGATGATGGGCGTATCGCGTTGGTGCACGGTGATTACCGGCTCGATAATATGATTTTCCATCCTCAGGAGCCCAAGGTCATAGCGCTTTTGGATTGGGAACTTTCCACACTGGGACATCCCTATGCCGACCTCGCTTACCAGTGTATGCAAATGCGAATGCCCGCTGGCAAAGACAAAATGTCCGGCCTATTAGGCTTGGATATAAAGGCCTTGGGCATCCCCTCCGAAAAAGAGTATGTGGCCAAATACTGCCAGCGAATGGGTATTGATGGGATTGATAATTGGCCGTTTTATTTGGCATTTAGCTTCTTCCGCCTGGCAGCGATTGTTCAGGGGGTGGTGAAGCGTGCAAAAGACGGCAATGCCTCCAATAAAAATGCTGCAAAACTGGGAGCCCTGGTAGAACCCCTCGCACAAGCTGCATTGGATATCGCTGCTAACGGTTAACTTGTTAAATTATAAGGATAAGAAATGGCAAAGAATATTTTTGATCTCACGGGAAAAATTGCCCTGGTGACGGGTGCCAGTCGAGGTATTGGTGAGGCCATCGCAAAACTTTTGGCTGAGCAGGGTGCCCATGTTTTGGTTTCCAGCAGAAAAATTGAAGGGTGTCAGGCCGTAGCCGATGCAATTGTAGATGCCGGTGGCTGTGCCGATGCGATCCCCTGTCATATCGGCAATATGGATAATATCCAGCAGGTTATTGGCGATATTCGCGAGCGATTTGGTCGCTTGGATATTTTGGTCAACAATGCGGCAACCAACCCTTATTTTGGTCATATTCTGGATACTGATCTAGCGGCCTTCGAAAAGACGGTAGAGGTCAATATACGCGGTTATTTCTTTATGTCGGTAGAAGCCGGCAAATTGATGCGAGAGCAGGGTGGTGGCGTTATTGTAAATACCGCCTCAGTGAATGCCTTGCAACCGGGTGTAGGGCAGGGTATTTATTCAATTACCAAGGCGGCGGTGGTCAATATGACCAAAGCGTTTGCCAAGGAGTGTGCGCAATTTAATATCCGGGTGAATGCTCTACTACCAGGGCTTACAAAAACCAAATTCGCCGGGGCATTGTTTTCCCACGAGGATATTTATAAAACTGCGGTTGGCCATATTCCCATGCACCGTCATGCGGAGCCGGAAGAGATGGCGGGTACAGTTTTGTATTTGGTCTCCGATGCTTCCAGTTATACGACTGGAGAATGTGTCGTTGTGGATGGTGGTTTGACTTCTTGTGGGGGGATTTAACCATGCATGATCCAATTCTCGATTTTAGCGATAAAGTCGCACTGATTACCGGCGCTGCCAGTGGATTTGGAAAATTATTGGCCGAGGAACTTGGTTCTCGGGGCGCTCGTTTGGTATTGGGAGATATCAATGAAGAGGCCTTGATGCAGTTGGCGGACAAACTGGGAAGCCAAAATATTGCTGTGCGCGCCCAGCGCTGTGATGTTTCCCAAGAGTCTGATTGCGCTGCTCTGGCGCAACTGGCCCAGTCAGAGTTTGGACAGCTGGATATCGCTGTTAACAATGCCGGAATCGCGCCTCCGATGATGTCTCTCAAGCAGACAGATGAGGCCATGATGGACCTTCAGTACAACGTTAACCTAAAGGGTGTTTTCCTGGGGCTTAAACACCAGTTGCCCCTGTTGAAGATGACCGGCGGGGCTGTTCTGAATGTTTCTTCTATGGCGGGGCTGGGCGGTGCTCCCAAGATTGCCTCTTACGCCGCGGCAAAACATGGTGTGATCGGCCTGACCAAAACGGCAGCGATGGAAAACGCCAAGTACGGTATCCGTGTAAACGCGATTTGCCCCTTCTATTGTCTGACCCCGATGGTTACCGATATTGCAACTGAAGATGCCAGCCCTGAACAAGTTCAAGCGTTTCTCGCTGAGGGATGCCCGATGAAACGCCTGGGCAAGCCGGAAGAAGTCGTAGCGGCCATGTTGATGCTGGTTTCCCCAAAAATGACTTACATTACCGGGCAGGCATTAGCGGTAGATGGCGGCCTCTCGGCCTATTGAGGTTGGGAGTCGCTGAGAAAGCGAATAGAGAATCGAAAAGGAGCCTTCGATGCCTGTAGAAATTTCACCTGATAGCCTCGGCTATTACATTGGTTTTGAAACAGAGCCCACAGACTGGTTTGAAGTTGACCAGCAGAGAGTTGATAGCTTTGCTGAGTGCACCTTGGATCGACAGTTCATTCATGTAGACCCAGAGGCCGCTGCGAAAACGCCTTTTGGGGGAACGGTTGCCCATGGTTTTCTCTCATTGTCACTGCTGCCTTATTTTGTAGGGGCTCTACAGATAACGGTTACAGGTGCTTATATGGGGGTGAATTATGGTTTGGATAAAGTCCGCTTTATCAACCCGGTAAAGACCGGTAGCCGGGTGCGCGTCTTCGGGAAAATACTGGATATTACGGAGAAAAAAGATTCCCAGTATCAAATTAAACTGATGGTAACTATGGAAATAGAGGGCGAGGCGAAGCCAGCTTTAGTTGCAGAGTGGATTTTCCTACAGATTACCTAGTGGGGTCAGTATAAGGCCGGATCACCATTTTTCTAAGTCGCAGTGGAAAGTGGTGGTTTCGATCTGTTTGAGAGTTTTTTAAGGCGAGTTTACATAAATGTTTCTTGTTGTTTAAGGGTGTTGAGACCCATGCGAACAATATTCAAGTGAGAAGCGGGAATACCTTTTTTGTAGTACTCGCCAGTAAAGTCAAATTGTTGGACTTCGATAAATGGTGAGAATAGGGTGCATCCCCAGTAGGGGTTTATACCCCACCAGCCATATTTTCCGGCGGTTCTGGGGTTTCTTTGAAAGAAGTTGTAAGCCCTTTTGATATTGTCATATTTGAGTTTGAATTTTCTTTTGTCATTGATGCTGTGGGCATCAAATATCACCAGGCATTGTATAGAGATGCCTTGCCGACCAAGTGCATTGGCGATTTTTATTGCAGCATTTCCCCCTCTGCTGTAGCCAAACAATATCGCTGCTTTTTTGCGCGAAATCCCATTTTTAAGGTGACGGTAAATAGTTAGCTTTCGTGTGTGGGAAAATATCCGCCCTTGAAGTTGGTTGATTACCGATTTTAGTACCGGATTTTCTCCGGCAGAAGGACCGCCGGCACCGTAGATGCCCACCACAGTGTAGTGGCTAAGTTGAGACTGTATAGGGAGTGAGAATTCGAATTGGCCGCTTGAACTTGATATCAGTTGTTTCTAGCTCCTTGAAGCCGTGCTCGATAAAATCCGGCAGTGACGCTTAGCACTTTTACGTAATTCATCGGGTAGGGATTCTTCACTTGCATCCTGCTGTTCTGCCCGCCAATAGTGGCACAAGGCAACATACTCGCCACTATTTACCTGATTGCGTAGTGCGAGCCAGGGATCTGGCGCTGGGGTAACTGCCATCACAGTTTCTTTCCAATCCCTTAACGCCGGCTCGTACAAATGCTGCTCGGTGGAATTTGCTTTGTGAGTGAAGGCACCTAGGTGTTGGGCTGGATGAAGAAGCAATAGCAAGGCGGTTACCAGGCTACAACTTACTGTTGCACGAGAGAGTAGATGATTGACGTTTACTTTCGGCTTATAAGTTTGGGCTGTTTTATATAGATCGTCATCCAGCTGCTGCGGGGAAGTCAACGTCTCGGCTTCTTTAAAATATTGATTTTCCCAATTGCTCATAGCATTAACTCGATTACTCTTCGATAACTTCTACTTGCCAAGGTCTTCTCTCCGAACCGTATATCGCTTCGTCCAGTGCGGTTCGGGCGCGATGATATAGGGTGCGGCATTTATTGAGAGATAGCTGCTCGATATCAGCCACGGTTGCCAGTGGCAGCTTGCATTCCATATGCAGTAATAAAACATTGCGCAATTGAGAAGGTAAATTTTGAATCGCTGCGAGAATTCTATTCTGCTGTGGAGACTCTTGCGCGGATTTCTTCGAACTGGAAAATTCCTCAAGCTTGAGCAATTTATTGACTTGGATGTAAAGCCAACTTTTAAGCAGGCGCCCGTGCAATTCTGGCGGATTTTCCAAAAGACCACGCCAGAGTTTTTGCAAGAGTAAAGTGGATGAAGACGGCGCCATTTGCATACAGTAGCGATACAGAGAATCTTTATGACGGCCGTAGAGTTGACGGAACACAGCAGGTTTGCGCGACTCCTTGTAGTATTGGAATAGCGCCTCGTCAGATAGCTGGCGTAACTCTTTGAGAGACAATGTCTTGAGCCTCCGTACGCAAATTATCCCGCCTCGAACCACTGGCCGAGTATTGGTTTATGCGGCGTCAATAAAGAAGATTGTAGTATGGTTCTGCGTCGCAATTATTCTCTGGCCAGTACTTATAATTTCAGCCGATGTCACGGTACGACAGATACGAATCTTCGGGCTTGCGAAGTATAGTTGCCCCTGGTTTGAGAGGTGGTTGCTCGGGTAAGGGCCAACGCCAGATTTATCGATAGGTGATGATGCGCCTAATTAAGCCATCAAACGTCAAAAAGAGGCTTGCTCCGGCAGAGGTAGTGGCAATTGAACAGGGCCTTGCCCCGCCCGGAGGTCTGTGAGTCGCAGGCCTACCCCAAGAAGGCGGATGGGAGAAGGGCGTTTTTCCCGACACTCCTGCAGTAGCTGGCGGAATTCAGAAATACGCCCGGCACGGCTGCTGCGCTCGTGGGTGCTGGTAGTAAAATCCGCGTACTTTACTTTTACGGTGGCACCATTTACTTCGTAACGATCGCCGAGTTTTTCCAGCCGCTCCAGCAGACGCATATACAGCTCTGTCAGCTGTTCCAGCCATTCGTCAAAACTGGATAAGTCTTCGCGAAAGGTGCGCTCGACACTAACACTCTTGCGGGAGCCATCGCCGCTTACCGGGCGATCGTCAACACCACGGCAAAGGTCGTAAAGGCGGCGGCCAAATTTGCCAAACTTCTTACTCAGTTCAACTTGCGAAAAATTGCGTAAATCCGCGCAAGTGCGAATGCCTTGTCGATGCATTTTCTCTGCGGTCACCCGTCCCACGCCGTGTATTTTGTTGATAGGCAGGCGCAAAACAAATTGATCGACCTCGCTCGGCGTAATGACTGTCAATCCGTCAGGCTTCTGCCAATCACTGGCAATTTTGGCCAGGAATTTATTCGGGGCCACCCCGGCAGAAATAGTGATACCCAGGGTGTCGCGCACCCGTTGCCGGATTTCCTCAGCGATTAGGGTAGCGCTGCCGTGGCAGCGGCCACTGTCGGTGACATCCAGGAAAGCTTCGTCCAGGGATAGGGGCTCAATATCATCGCAGTAGTCGAGAAATATCTCCCGTATCTGCCCGCTGACCTCCCGGTACTTAGCCATGTTGCCGGGTACTACAATCAAATCAGGGCACAGTTTCTTGGCCTGGGCGGTAGGCATTGCGGAGCGAACCCCATAGCTGCGGGCTTCATAGTTGCAGGTAGAGATCACTCCGCGGCGGTCGCTACTGCCTCCAACGGCCAAGGGGCGTCCACGGAGATTGGGATCGTCACGCATTTCGACCGAAGCGTAGAAGCAGTCACAATCACAGTGGATAATCTTTCTCATGCTGTGATTATATACAGTGTTATGTCGTGCCAGAAAGTAATTTATGCCACTCGGACACCCGGCGATGACAGGTAGGTGAATAATGAGCAGTATTCCGTTGGTCGAGCACCCAACTTCCGATGATGTAGCCAGGGTTTTTGCTGAGATTGATGACGAGCTGGGGGGAATCCCCAGTCTGTTCCGTGTCTACGCCCAGCACCCGGGATTGCTTGAGGCAAACTGGTACAAGTTTAAGACGGTGATGATTCACGGCTGTTTGTCGGCGCAGCTGAAAGAAGCCATTGGCCTGGCAGTCTCAGCCGATAACCACTGTGACTATGGCATTTACCATCACAGTATGTCCCTGCAAATGCTTGGGGTGGAAACGGATGAAGTGATGCGGATTCGCACTGACCCCAAGCATGTGCACTTTTCTGAAAAAGAGCACGCCCTGTTTGACTTGGCGCGCAATGCCAACAGCGCCCCTGATGACCATCGCGAGCACCTGATTGCCGCTGCGCGAAAGCTCGGTGCCGGTGATGATGAGATTCTTGAGGCGTTGGGCGTAATGGAGATGGTACTGGGGGCCAATCACATTGCTGAAGTACTCAGCCTGGCGCCGACCCGAGTGCCTCACAAGAAGTAATAACAGGCGCCCTTGGGCGGCTGTTCTACTTGGGTCTGCCGAAAATCAGTGCCAGCACAAACATCACAAGGAAAATAAAGAAGAGAATCTTGGCTATTTCAGTTGCGGTCGAAGCGATGCCACTAAAGCCAAAGAAGGCGGCGATCAGCGCAATAACCAGGAAGGTGACAGCCCAGCGCAACATAAGAGGCTCCCAATATAGTGGAGGGAGCCTTGGGCTCCCGTTCCGCTAATTGATAGAGTCCCGCTCCACAGGTTCCAAATGGTCGCCTGCTTTCATGAGGGTTAGTTGCTCCAGTGTGGCAAACTGGAAGCCCTTTTGCCTGAGTTGCGCAGTAATGAGGGGCAGGGCCTCCATTACCTGATGGTGCTGACCGTACATGGGGTGCAGCAGAACTACACTTCCGTCTTTTGCCTTTTGGGATATATAGTCAGCTGCGACTTGAGCGCCGCCTGCTTGCAGTTGCTCAGTAGGATCGATATCCCAGTGAGCAATCTTGAACTGGTGATCGCTTAAAAGCGTGCCCAGCTCGTCAGACATCTTTCCGTGAGGAGGGAGAAACATGGGCTTGCTGGTATAGCCATTACTTTGTAGTAGCCGACAGGTTTTTTTAATCTCTTCCTTGGCACTACTCAAAGGCATCTGGGAAAGGTTTGTGTGTGAGTAACCATGGTTGCCTAACTGATGTCCAGCCTGAATGATTGCCTGGGTCTGCTCCGGGTACCTTTCCATTTCCTGCCCTGTAGGGAAAAAAGTGGCGGTCACGTCCAAAGATTCGAGCCGCTTTAACAGTGGCTCGGTTTTGTCGGGGGAGGGCCCCTCATCAAAAATAAGCGCTACCCATTTATCCTTGCCGGTAATTGCCTGGGCACAGGTTGAAAATACAAAAAGCCAAATGCAAATAGCATTAATTATTATTTTCATTTTTTGGGGTTTCCACAGATAGAAAAAAAGCCGTCAATGACGGCTTTTTTTCTTTGAACTTGTTTAGCGCTCCAGCTGGTCCAGCTTGCCCTTCTTGCCGTCCCACTCCTCGGCATCCGGTAATGGGTCTTTCTTCTCAGTAATATTGGGCCATACCTCGGCGAGTTCTGCGTTCAACTCGATAAATTCCTGCTGATCGTCCGGAACCTCATCCTCAGAGAAAATCGCGTTGGCGGGGCACTCCGGCTCACACAGGGCGCAGTCGATACACTCGTCTGGGTGAATTACCAGGAAGTTGGGGCCTTCGTAAAAACAGTCTACCGGGCAAACCTCTACACAGTCGGTGTATTTACACTTAATGCAGTTTTCCCCAATTACGAATGTCATGTTTGTCCCTCGATAGTGCCACTGAATTCTTCGTGCAGCGGATTTTATCAATTACTGGCGCGAATTGTAGTGGCTTTTCAGTCGATTTAGTTCACTGTTTATAACAGGATGAATTGGGCGACCAGGGTCGCCCGGTCTTTTACTTCAGTAACTTGCGTAAAGAATAGAGCGCTTCCAGTGCCTGGCGTGGCGTCAAATCGTCCGGATCAAGCTCCTCAAGGGCATCCACGGCCGGGTGGCTTGGGCTGCCAAACAGATCTACCTGCTGGGGGGAACCAGGGCCCGCGGCCATTGGCACAGCGGCTTCTTCCGGCTCCTGTTTGGGGGCCGGTGCAGGCGTAGCAATAGGAGCTGGCACATCTACCGACTGGGCGCCGGCTTCCAATGCTGCCAAGCGCGCGCGGGCCTCGGTCAATACATCACTGGGGATGCCGGCCAGTTTGGCCACCTGCAACCCGTAACTCTTAGAGGCGGGCCCTTCCTGGATGCGGTGCAGGAAGACAATTCCCTCGCCGTGCTCGGTGGCATCCAAGTGGATGTTGGCGGCCTCAGAGCATTGGCTGGGCAGGTCAGTCAGTTCAAAGTAATGGGTGGCGAACAGCGTAAAGGCGCGCACTTCCCCTGCCAGGTAGTGGGCACAGGCCCAGGCCAAGGACAGGCCGTCGTAAGTGCTGGTACCACGGCCAATCTCATCCATCAGTACCAAGCTGTGCTCGGTGGCATTGCGCAGGATATTGGCGGTCTCGGTCATTTCCACCATAAAGGTGGAGCGGCCACCGGCCAGGTCATCGGCACTGCCGATGCGAGTGAAGATACGATCCAGCAGGCCGATCTGGGCACTGTCGGCGGGCACGTAACTGCCGCAGTGGGCCAACAGGGCAATCAATGCTGTCTGGCGCATATAGGTAGATTTACCGCCCATGTTCGGGCCGGTAATTACCAGCATGCGGCGGTCATTGTGCAAATCAATATCGTTGGCCACAAAAGGCTCGTCCAATACCTGCTCCACCACCGGGTGGCGCCCGCCGGTAATATGCAGACCAGGCTCAGTGCCCAGTTCGGGACGGCACAGGCGCAAATCGTCAGCGCGCTCGGCCAAGCATGCCAGCACGTCTAATTCGGATATACCCGCAGCGGCGGCTTGGAGCTCTGCCAGGGACTCATTCAGCTGATTGATTAGCTCTTCGTACAATGCCTTTTCACGAGCTAGCGCGCGGCTCTTGGCGGAGAGCGCCTTGTCTTCAAACTCCTTTAGCTCGGGCGTGATAAAGCGCTCTGCATTTTTCAGGGTCTGGCGGCGAATGTATTCAGCTGGCGCCTTATCGCTTTGCCCGCGACTGATTTCAATAAAGTAGCCGTGCACCCGGTTGTAACCCACCTTAAGGGTGGGAATACCGGTGCGCTCTTTTTCCCGCTGCTCCAGTTGCACCAGGTAATCGCCGGCGTTTTCACTGATAGCGCGCAGCTCGTCCAGTTCTTCGTCGTAGCCGGTAGCAATAACGCCACCGTCGCGAATTACTACCGGAGGGTTTTCAATAATGGCATCTTGCAGTAGCTCTACGGTTTCTGGCCACTCGCCGATCTGGCTGCACAATTCATTCAATAACGTTGCGTCAGATTCCGCTAACTGTTGCTGGATTTCTGGGAATTGAGCTAGGGACTGGCCCAGGCGAGCCAAATCCCGAGGACGTGCAGAGCGCAGTGCCAAACGGCCCAGGATTCGCTCCATATCGCCCACAGGTTTGAGGGCATCACGCAGAGGCTCAAAGCCATAATCGGCAATTAATGCTGCGATGGCATCTTGGCGGTTGCGCAAGGTAGTCAGCTGGCGCAAGGGGTTGTTAAACCAGCGGCGCAGCAAGCGGCTACCCATAGCGGTTTTACAGCTATCGAAGACCGACAAGAGGGTATTGTCATCGCCACCGTTCAGGTTCAGATCAATCTCCAGATTGCGGCGGCTGGCACCATCCAAGGCGACTGTCTCATCACCACTTTCCGTCAGCAGGCCGCGAATATGGGGCAGCTCGGTACGCTGGGTGTCCCGTGCATATTGCAGCAGGCAGCCGGCAGCGATCACAGCACCGTGCATATGGCTACAACCAAAGGCCTCCAGGTTCATGGTGCCGAATTGCTGGTTGAGCAGACGCAAAGCGCTCTCCAGCTCGAACTCCCAAGGTGCCCGGCGGCGCACGCCCGCGCGGCGTTCGATTTCAATCGGCAGGCTAAGCTCTTCCGGCGCAAGCAGTTCAGCGGGATTGTGGCGCTGCACCTGCTCGGCCAGGGCTTCCAGAGTATCTGTTTCCTGAACCACAAAACGACCGGTTGCCAGGTCCAGCAGTGCCAGGCCAAATACATCGCCCAAGTGTGAAATAGCAGCCAGGAGGTTATCGCGGCGATCGTTGAGAAGTGCCTCGTCGGTGACCGTGCCCGGAGTAACAATACGTACTACCTGGCGCTCAACCGGCCCCTTGCTGGTGGCGGGATCACCGATTTGTTCACAGATGGCAACGGAAACACCAGCTTTAATTAGCCGCGCCAAGTAGCCCTCAGCTGCATGGTAGGGAATACCGGCCATGGGGATAGGTTCCCCCCCGGACTTGCCACGGGCAGTAAGGGTGACATCCAACAGCTCAGCCGCCTTCTTGGCATCATCAAAGAACAGCTCGTAAAAGTCCCCCATGCGGTAGAACACCAGCTCTTGGGGGTGCTGGGCCTTGATGCGCATGTATTGTTGCATCATGGGGGTGTGTTCGGGTTTCGCGGCCTTGGTCTTGTTTGCGGTTTTTGGCATTTTTTCTAAGAAAATCAGTAAGTTACAAAAGTGTTCGCAAACCCCAAGAGCCCCGCAGGAGTGGCGGCCGGCTCAGATTGGGGTAGGGGGCAGGTTTCCTCGGGGGCTTAATAAGCTGAAGCGTTCGATCAAATAATGAACGGCAAGCCCAAACCTGATGTTCCTGAAGCATACAATCGGGAAAGATCTGAACAGAAAGGTCCAGGCCAAAGTTCGAAGGGCTTCTTTATAGGGGGCGCAGAATAGCAGAGTGGGGGGCAAACCACTATGGATGGCTTATCAACTGCAAGTGGGATGGCCTGCAGCGACCCTGTGATTTTATGAGAGCCTTGTAGGGAAGCGGGACGTTTTCCTCTTTGAGGTAAGGACCGTCACTTTTCTTTGCTCTAATGAGTCTGCTGCTGATCTCAACAAAAAAGATTCCTGACTCAGTAAGGTCGAGTACTAAGCAAGCCAATTCTTTACGCGGTAGCGCATCCCTCCAGCTGGGACATATGTGCATAGTAGGCTGATGAAATACAGCACTGATAACTAAGTCCTGCTTCGTATATCAGAATTCAAAAGACGCTGCTCCTATTTCTGGGGAAAATTCTATAACTTATTGATTTTTAAAGGATGTGAAAAATGATATAAAGCAGGGAGAGCGCGGAATTATAAAGACGCTGCTTTATATCTACTTGTTTCGTTTCGTGCCACTCAATGTATTTTTTTGATTTTATTGGGTTTTTAAGCGGGCTTTGATTGAGGGCGGTAGAATTATATAGAAGGGTGATATATAGACGCTGCTTTTGAATTAACTGTTAAATGCGCATCAAGGATAGTAGAACCACATGGTGAAATCTTTATTTCTTGTCTTATTCGGCACACTGATAGGTTCGATTTTCACTTACTGGGTTTCGGAAAGAAAAGACGATTCGTTTGCCGAAATTCGGCCAGCTAACATTTACCCTCGCGCTTGCATACCTGCTGATGAGAAATTTAAAAGTGTATTCGACCACCTTGAAGCACTCTATGGACTAGCGCTTGATACAGATTTACTAACCCTAAAGATTGGCATTGAGAAACAGTTAAGTAATGGTTTTTTTGAGCGAGAAGGAGGGGAGTCTAAATATATTTGTAAGCCAGAGGGATTATATAAAGCTGTAGAAAGGCTTCTCGCTGATGAGCCAGTGCACCCAACACCAGACCTATACCAATTGCGCCTGTATGCCAAGCTGGAAAATCCGTCCGATAATATGCTCGAGGGCATTTCTAAAGTCGCTTTTCGAAAACAGCCATACTACGTCAAAACAGGATCAAAAAAGCGTCAGGACCCTCGCCCAATTGCCATGACAACCCTAGCTCAACACGGAGAGAGAGCAAAACCATACGCATCGCATGCCTATCATCTGATAGATCATCGTACGCTACTGGGAACTAGTGCCGCCCAGGTGGCAGCGGCAGCAAACTATGCTGACAGTCTGTCCAAAATAGAATCAGCGATGTTTAAGATTCTGGACGAAGCATCTGGCAATGCTCCTTTAGATTTCAATCAGTACGATCGTTTCAGGCAATTGTCATATGCGCTTATGTTAAGCGAGGAAGAAGGAAGAAACCACACTGACGCCATCGAGGCATTGATGGATAGAAAGGTTTATGCCTGGGGAGGTTGGTTTGGGCGCCTGGCTGTTGATCCCAAGCATATGTGCCAAGTTATGAATTCAATTAGTCCGGAAAATACAGTCACGGAACGTTATGAGTATTGTTCTGAGTAAGCATTTAACAAGCGCATGTTGTCGGACTGGTTTTCCGCTGCGCGCCAAACCAGCCGCAAATGCGGGCGTTATTGTGGCGGTCAGTTTTATTGATTTTTCGTGGTAACTGAAGGCTTAGGCCACTAAATAGCATCCGGCATTGAGCAATTTTGCTGATTGTTATTTAAGTAGTTTCTCTCCTAGAGGGTTCGCTCGGGTGTTGTAAAAAGAGGCAGTCCGCTGCAATTTCGCGGAGTGCCAATAAGATAGGAATTGATTGGGGAAAGTACGGTATTCTTTCCTCGTAAATATTGGGCAGCGGCCAGCCAAGCTGTGGCTGGCAAAGTGCTAGTAAGTAGTCCCGAGTGCGCCAGCCATAACCAGGCTAGGCAAGCTCGCCCAACCCCTTCGGGGCTGGGCTGGACAGCCTACGCGTTGCTTCGGCTGCCCTTGCTAGCAGCGTTATCTCTAGGAGAGAGTATGGATTTTAAGCAAATAACTATTTCATTCGGCAAGGAAGCTATCCCTTTCCTTATCTGGGGACTTCTATTAATGCTGGCCATTGAAAACTTAAGCTTTCTTCCCTTTAAAAAGGAAATTGAAGATGTTTTCTTCGAGAGTGCTGCCATAAAGACAATATGTGTATTGTTCTCGATGGTCATTTTAGCTTCTGGATTATACCTACTAATTTTCGGCGCCAGTGAAGTAGTGTGGTGGAAAGAACTTATAGTTCAACATGTAGTTAATGCCCCAGCTAAATTTGGCATTACATTTTCCGCCGTAGCTTTTGGATTGTTTAACGGATTAGCGATCGCCGCCGCTCTTTCTGGATACAAGTCCGGTGCAATTCACGTGTTTCTTATGTCATTGTATCTAGTTTTTATCGCACTAATTTGTTGGATGGCGACTGCAGTAATTGCAAACGGTCAATTAAAGAGCCTAATTTCTGGTTCGGAGCGTATTGTTGGAATAGTCATGATAGTAGCCTCACCACTCCTGTTGTGGCTAGTGCTTAAGACCGCATAGAGATAACAAGCAGCGGCAGAGCGACAGCCAACGCTACGCACTTTGTGTGTAACTCGCTGGCGCTCAAACATTAACACAAAAAGCGCTCCGCGCTGGTTGCGCCTGCGCTGGGCGTTATGTGAAAAGCCAATGATTTTAAGTAATGAAAAAAGAGTGGAAGTGTTTGAAATTATAGAGGTAAGCACTGACAATTTTTATATTTATGGGCCGTATCGTGTCTTAAATTCCGAGGCATTTAATGAAGTTGTGTCATTGGTCAACGAAGGAGTTGATCAGGTATTAATTTCTGGTGAGTTCGAGTTTGATTTAATCAATCCCCCAGAAGGTGGTGTAATCGAAATTCGGAGTAAGCCTTAGATGTTTTCTCTAGAATCACATAACAAGCGCATGAATTTCGTTCCAGCCACTACGTGGCTTCCACCGGACCGCCCACGCTTCGCGCGGTCGGCCGATTATGCGGGCGTTAGCAAAACCATGATTAGAGTATCCTTCGGCGTTTATGAAGCAAGAATATCAGAAGAAGAAAATCGGCTTTCGATTGTGAATATCTCTGGTGAAGGCTCGTACATTTCTTATTGTAATTTGAATGGTATAGAAGTATTAGAGAACACGGATAGCTTGATCAAATTTCGTAAAGGTTGGTTTACTTACGAGTTTTCTTTTACAGAATTTACACCTGGATTAGATAAGATTAAGTATGTATCTAAGTTGTTCCATAAATTACCGTTGCTTGGGTTTAGAGGTGAAATTGGGTATAAAGATAAAGGGTTGTTGCGTAATGCCATTAGTAAGTATTGCTAACAAGGCGCTCAAATACGTTCCGGCCCGTTGGGCCTCCACCGGACACAAAAGGCCGTGGCTCGTTTCACTCTGCCACAACCTTTTGTGCCGTTTAGCTTGGCGTTATGAGTCAGAGCGAGTCTAAATGAGAAACTGTCTGATACTAATCATTTTGTGTATTAGTGGGTGCTCGTCAATCGTTACAAATGAACCTTATGCGAGCAATGTGGCTAATAAATGTTTCGAAGTGGTCGAGCCATTCAATATATATTTAAGGGAAGATTATGCCTCAAAAGAATACATTGTTGGTACCGATGAGAGCTACATTCGCATGTGGGGGACATTTCGTGAGGAAAAGAGTGTTGCTACCACTTTGCCTGTTGGGGCTGAATTAAAGGTAATACGAATTCAGAGTTTTTCTCGTGGCTCAACTGGCTATTGTTGGCGTGTATATGCAAAATCCGAAGAGAATTTTAGTGAAGAATTTGAGCTTCCTGCATGCTGGTCGCTAACCTCAAACCCGTGGGTTTCACCTGATTCACCTTGGGATCTTAAACAAGGAGGTCTTAACTTAGAAATGAATACAAAATATTTAGAAATAAAGCATGCGTGTAAAAACTCATAACAAGTACAAGCAGATTGCTGCGGGCCTTTGTTGGCCCTTCGCGGGACAGCCTACGCTACGCTCCGGCCGCCCCTGTTGTAGTCGTTATGAGTCATGAGTATGGAGCTAAGAAAAGCTAACGTGAGCAGGGTTGCAATTTGGCTACTAGGTACATCAATGGTCTCCCTAGCTTACCTAATTGTGTTAGATGCAATTTTTGTTTTGTTTCTTAATGAGCAACAAACTTGGCTCAATACACTTCCATGGGGCGTATTTGTTCTGCCCATTGTTTGGGGTGTCATTACCTATAGAGGGCTTGTGAAATACAAGTATTTAGGGGTGGCCACGGGTTTATTCCTTGGGTATGTTGTGGCCCATCTGGAATTACTCTGGGTAGCAACTTCCTTTCATACTATGCTCGGGGGTTCTATTTAGAATGAGCCAATACCAAGTAATTCATAACAAGTTGCTGAAATACATTCCGGGCGCAAAATCGCGCCCTCCACCGGACAGCCTACACTGCGTTCCGGCTGCCGTTTAGCAAGACGCTAAGTTTTATACACATGAAAGAACTTACTGACTATTTGGTTTCAAATCTTGGGTTTTCTAGAACTAGATTTGATAAATTGAAGGGGAGTACCTACCAAAAGGACGGCTACACTCTTTCGGTTACTTCTGGTTGGGCGGGACGCTGGGAGGAATTTTTGTGCTTCAAACTTGAAAAAGATGGAGATGAAGTGTTCTCGATTAATTATCAAGTTGATACTGAAGGCTATAAAAGCAAGCCAAAGATTTACTCTGCTAAAGAGATTAACCATGACCTTAAAAGAAAGCTAGAAGAGGTTGAAGTTTGAGCAGTTTCAAATATTGTCCAGTCTGTAGCCACAAACTTGAAGAACGATTAGTAGAGTCAGGTTATAAACTATGCTGCAGTACTAATGCTTGCGAGTTTATCTTCTGGGAAAACCCTACTCCTGTTGCAATCGTTCTGGTGGAACATGATGGAAAATACATTGTGACTCATAACGTTGAGTGGCCAGATTGGAAGTATTCTTTAGTCTCTGGCTTTATTGATACTAACGAAGATCCACAAAAAGCCGCAATGCGTGAAATTCGCGAAGAACTAAATTTAGAAACTACCTATATTGAACTTATCACGACCTCAATATATGAAAACCTTAACCAAGTAATGATCGGGTACTATGCTAGAGCAGAGGGTGAAATCATCCTCAACGAAGAGAATGATTCATACAAGTTGCTATCTCGCAAAGAGTTAGAGTCTTGGAGCTTTGGGAAGGGTTCAATACCACTGATCAAAAAATGGCTAGCGAAAGAAAATGCATAACAAGGGCCAGCACAATCGCCAAATGCAAAAACCAGCATTTGGCTGGACTCGCTACACTTCGTTTCGCTCGCCTGTGTGACCGGCGTTATGAGCTTGGTGAGTCATGTTTAAGCACATTGTGAAAATTATGGCCTTTTTGTTTTGTGGGTATGCTATGGCTGATGGGCTTCCTCGAAATACAGAGGTAACACCAGAAAATGCCGAGTCGCTTTCCATTCAACTGAAAAAAATTGATTCGGGAAGCGCAGAAAATTATCTGTATCTTCTTGAGTTTTCCGACAAACTTGGGAATTGCATGGCTGGCCGAGTTCAAACCAGTCTAATGCTTGCTAAAAACGAAATTTCAGGCTCTTCGATGGACTATCAAGTCGGTAGCTCTAAACCAACTGTTTTGCTCCACATGCCCGCGTCCGGATATGACATGGCTGTTACTTTGCAGTATTGCTGTTCAACGGGCTTGTATCCTGGCTGTGAGAAATCAATCTCAATCAGTTCAGTTAAGAGTTTTGCGCCACAGTGAAGTTCGCTCATAACAATCGCAAGCAGGATGCTCCGGCCCTGCGGGCCTCCGCGGGACGCCCAACGCTATGCACATTCTGTGCGGGTCGCTGCGCTCCCATTTTCGCACAAAATGTACACAGCATTGGTTGCCCCTGTTGCGGGCGTTAGCTCAAAGACTTACCCACGTTTAGTAGACACCCTGTATAGTTAGGTTTAGGCCTAACACGGAGGTGTATCATGGGTAAGAAAAGAACTCAGGCGTATACGGAGGAGTTCCGCAGAGAAGCAGTTAAGAGAGCGGAAAAGCCTGGAGCAACAACGGCTTCTGTGGCGCGAGAGCTAGGCATCAGCGCACAGCAGATCTACAACTGGCGTCGTCAATTTAATCGGCTGTCTGATAAACAGTTCAATAGTTTAGACGGTGTCGACTATTCCAAACAGGAAAGTGCTGAAGTTCGCAAGCTCAAGAAGGAGCTGCATGAAGCTCGTCAGGAGGTTGAGTTTCTAAAAAAGGCAGCTGCGTACTTTGCGAACCACCAAGAGTAAAGTACGCATTGATACAAAAGCATGTAGGGTCATTCCCGGTTAGCTTGATGTGTCGGTGTTTAGAAGTCTCAAGATCGGGTTATTATCGATGGCGGGGGCGATTGCCATCTGCTCGCACGATTAGAAAGATACGAACAATCGAGAAAATCCGAGAGACGTTTGTTGAGTTTAAAGGTCGTTATGGCGCGCCTAGAATTGCTTGCGAGCTTCAAGAGTTAGGTGAGTCATGCTCGCGGAACTACGTCGCTAAGCTTATGCAACAGGAGCATATTAAAGCGAGAAACGGCAAAGGCTTTCGATATAGTCAGCCCGTAGAGGGGAGCATTAACGTCTCCGCCAACTTACTTAAGCGTTGCTTTGATGTGGATCGACCCAATTGCCGCTGGACCAGTGACATTACGTATATCTGGGTTCTGGAGAGGTGGCTATACCTCGCGGTAGTTATGGATCTGTACTCTCGACGTATTGTAGGTTGGGCATTTGACTCGCAGATGACCGATGAATTGACACGTCGAGCATTGAAAATGGCCCTAGAGCGACGACCAATAAAGCCTGGGCTGCTAGTTCACTCTGACAGGGGTGTGCAATATCGATCGCAGAAATACCAGGATCTCTTGTCCGAAAGCAAGTGCAAGCCGAGTATGAGTCGCCAGGCTAACTGTTGGGATAATGCGGCAATGGAATCATTCTTTAGCAGGCTAAAAGTCGAGCTGGTCTATGCCGTAACATTCGAAAGCGAAGAGCAAGCAAAATCTGAGGTGTTTGAATACATTGAGATTTTCTACAATAGGGTTCGTAGGCACTCTGCATTGGGCTATGTAAGTCCAGCAGAGTACGAACGAAAATACGTATAGTTAGAGTGTCTACTTTTTGTGGGCAAGACCACTCACCAAGTATTTAGAAAATGAAGTTAACGGATAGATTAAGAAAAATATTTAGAGAGTCAGAAGAAGCTTTTGGCCATTCAGATTCCGCTGGAACGCCTTGCTTGGTTCCGTATTGTGAGCAGATTGTTGAGTTATACCGAGCAAACTCGATGGAGAAGGGTAACGTAGAAAAAGCATTCATTGATGACTTTGAGCATCATCATGAATGCACCTGGGAGCTTGCCCAAGTTTGTATGTACCATTTAAAGCTTCCCAAGTATAAAGATTATCTGCAAGAAAAACTAAAAGTTGCTCACGACAAAAACGACTGGCGCAGTACGGCAGTGATATCCAATATCCTGAATGCTTATGAGGAGCCTTTTGAAGATAAGGCGTTGTTTTATGGAGCACAAAGCTAACAAGTTGCTCAAATTCGTTCCGGCCACAAAAGGCGTGGCCTCCACCGGACAGCCTACACTACGTTTCGGCTGCCGTTTAGCAAAGCGTTAGGCTCGCAAGAATCGAACTATGCATGAGAAAATAAAAGAACTACTAAACAGATTCTCTGAATGGGAAGGCAGTTTAACTGAAACTCAAGATGAGGTTTGGCCCTATCAGTTAATATCTCCTACGGGAGATACAAAACTGAAGTTCTCCTACTATGATCGGCTGGTAGTCAAGTTTGAGAGAGTGTCTATCGAGTTCTGGACAGCTTCAGAGGCTTTTGAAACTTTAGAGAATATAATCAACGAAAAGCTAGTGACCATTGAATATCTTATCGATAGAGATCTAGCGAAATCTCTTAAGCAAGATATTCCGGATAAAATACCAAACTACATGGGTGGTTCGCTATGTGGAATCAGTGAGATACCTGAGACAAACAGCGAATGGCACTTTGCTAATACTATTAAAGTGACTTCTTGGCTGGGAACATATAGTTTAATAAAGAAATCAGTTTATGTTGAATAACAAAAGCCTAACAAGCAAAGGCAGCATCGCCCTGCGGGCTGGAGAAACCTTCCCCCATTGAGTAGACGCCTACCTTTTGAATAGGGTAGGAAAAAATGCCGAAAATACTGAGTGAAGAGCGAGTTGTTGAATATTCAACAGAATTCAAAGTTAGAGTGGTAGCTCTCACTAATCAACTGAAAGTAGATACGACTACTATCGCCAACATTATTGGTTTGCATCCAGTAATGGTGTATAGATGGCGACAGGAAAGTAGAGAAGGCAAGCTGGTCGAGAAGCCCAGTCGTAGAATAAGTATGACAAAAACAACGAAAAATCGGTCTCAAACCGATGATAAAGAGATAAGACGTCTAAAAAAGCAGGTCGAGAAATTGCAAAAGGAGAATGATTTCCTAAAAAAGTGGGAAATGTACCTGAAAGATCCAAAGCTGAAAGATTCTCGTTCATAGCTCTTAATCGATCAGACTTTGGTGTCAGGTACTTATGTAGATACTTGAATGTTTCACCCCAAGGGTTTTATAAGTGGCTCAATCGAGATGAGAGCACTCGTGACATAGAGAATAGGCGAATTCTAGGGTGTATCGAAGCTATCTATACACAGCATGATGGTAATTATGGAAGTCCAAGAATTAGCGCAGAGCTGAAAGCTAATGGTGAACGAATAAATCACAAACGCGTTGAACGCCTTATGAGAGAGGCTGGAATCGTGGGGAAAGCTGGAAGGATCTATCGTCGACGCCCTTTGCCTGGAAATCCTTATATTAAGGTTGAAAACCTACAAAGAGAGCATGGTATGCCGAGTAAACCAGACTCTCAATGGGCTGGTGATGTAACCTATCTGAAGATCAATGGACAATGGCAATATTTAGCTGTGATTATTGATCTTTACTCCCGGAAAGTGTTGGGTTGGGAGTTGTCGGATACTCGAACTGTTGAGCTAACACTGTCAGCGCTAAATAAAGCTGTTCGTCGCAGAAATATAGAATCAGATCTAATATTTCACAGTGACCGAGGTTCTGAGTACGGTGCTTATGCATACCAAAGTCGACTCAAAGAACTGGGTATTGAGCCGAGCATGAACCGTCCAGGATTTATGAATGATAATGTGTATGTAGAATCATTTTTTCAAACACTGAAAACTGAGAGTTTCAAAGGATTTAATTTTGAATCCGTTGAGGAACTAAGAGCTAACTTAGCTTGGTATCTTGATAGGTACTATAACTTTAAAAGAAGACATGGTTCACTTGGGTTCAAAAGCCCAGATGAATATGAAAGAATGGCCGCATAAGATGAATATAAGGTGGCGTCTACTTTAAGGGGGGAGGCTTCGGACGCGCTAACGCGCGCCGCTGCTTTGGGCGTTATGTGTAGCTTATGAATAGAGATCGCGATTTAATCGAAGCGTTTGAAAATTTAGATCTTGTAGCTATGAGGTCTGCGATTGAGATGGGAGCGGATGTTAATTGCCCACACCCTGATGGCGGGTCAATATTATCTGTAGCTGTCGATAGCGCTATAGATAGCTGTATTCAGTCTGGAGGTGGTCCAGGAGATGAGGAGCTAGAATTCGTCGAACTCTTACTAAACAACGGTGCGGATATATTCTTTAAATTTGGTGATTCATCAAGTGCCATTGAATGTGCAAAAGCTTATAAATCAGCAAAAAACATAGTAGTGTATCTTGAGAGTTTTCACTCATAACAAGCGGCTGCATTTCGCTCCGGCCTGCGGCCTCCACCGGACTCGCTACGCTCGCCGATGAGCCAGGCGTTATGAGTAATCACATATGAATATCATCGAAGAGGTTCGAAATTCATGGGGATGGACAGGAATTGTCCCTATCGATGTTATAGATGAAAACTCATTTGGAAATATCATTCTTAGAGATATTGAAGGAAAAATCTGGAGGTTATCTCCAGAAGACGTTTATTGTAAGGTTATTTCCGAGTCTACTGAAGATTTTAGAGTCTTAGTTAAACAGCCGGATTTTATAGAAGATTGGTACATGGAAGAAATTGCATCGGACGCTATAAGTAGGCTTGGGGTTCTTCCTGAAGGTAGAAAATATTATCTTGTAATACCTGGTGTGTTAGGTGGTGAATATTATGGTGATAATGTTCAAAGCATATCGTTTGTCGAGTTAATCCGTGTTTCTGGAAGCTACGGATACCAGCTGAAAGATCTAAAAGCTGGTGATAAAGTTGATCTTAAAGTGATCAATGCACCCTCATAACAAGGCCATGAACTCGGATTTGGGTAAAGCGTCATCTTTTTCGCTGACGCAAAAAAGCCGCCACTTTACCCAAACCGGTTATGGCGGCGTTATAGGGCATGGAGAGATCTCAGTATGAAAACAGAATCTTTGCTAAATATATCAATCGCGATAATGGCTCTTGCTATCTCTTACATGGCTTATAGTTACACTATAGAATCGAGAACTAGCGATAATAAAACACGATGGAATCTATACCTTCATGAGTATCAGCTTGACCTTCTTAACCAGGTAAACCTTCTGAACTGCTACCAGTATTTCCACGATGGAAAAGATAGGCACCCTGCATCAGAAACATTGATGATTGATGTAAAGAAAAGATTTGATGACAGTAAATGGGATGAAAGTACAGGTGCAAATGAATTCCAGGAAAGAATAATTAGCTTTTCAAGCTACCACCGTGAAAACAAAATGAGAATTTACAGCCACCTCGTAGAGCTGCGTGCGCCTATGAAGCCTGCAGTCAGACAGAATGCAGATAATATATGTAAAGGGTCATTTGCAAGCCTATAACAAGGCATTGCAGCACGACGGGCAAAGCTGGGCGGCGGCTGAATGCGGCGGTAAATTCCTATGAGTAAGAATCAATATCGAACACTAATTGTATTATCGCTAGCCATAGGCTTACTATCTGGCGTATATGACTATATCTGGCCTGACCCAATAACTGATCAGGTTTTTGATTATGTTGTTGAGATTGAGCCAGAGATTGAAGGCACAAAACTTGTTGCGGCTGGCGTATTGGCTGTTGTTGCCATCATTATGGTGCTGGTTTCACTGATCGGCCTGCTTTTATTCAAGTCATGGGCAAGGCATGTTTATGCTGCTGGATTTGTTACTACATTTGCAGTGTATCCATTCATGGGTATCACGGTTTACAGCGGTTTTAGCCAAGTGCTCTATGACATATCTATGCTGCTGTCTGGCGTGCTACTGGCATTAATGTATTACTCACCTGTAGCGCTGTACTATGAGCAAAAAATTTAACAAGTACAAACAGGTTGCTGCGGGCCTTTGGCCCTTCGCGGGACAGCCTACGCTACGCTCCGGCCGCCCCTGTTGTAGTCGTTAAAACATCCAATGATCGAATTCATACAATCCATCACTGAGAGTGAACTTAGGTTTATAGCGAAAAGTGACTACGGCACAGATGCTGACGATTACTATAAAAGCCTTAAAAGCATTATCTTCGCTCAGGGCTGCATCATGACAACTAGCCAAAGTTATGTTCCCGGAGAAGTGATATCTTTATGCTCAAACTATCCTACCGAAAGGCATGAGCGTGAGTTCACAATATGTAACTTGTTAGTGATCATTAATCGGGGTGTATTTCACCTTAAAGACTCTGACTTAGAGTCAAAGCTCGAGGCCAATAGAAGCCTCTATAGAAGTCTTGGAGCTAAGTACTCAGACCTCATACTTGGTGCATACAGGTGGTCTGGGTTTTAACAAAGCCGGGCAATTTACTCCGGGCCTACGGCCCTCCGCGGGACAGCGTACCTTGTGCACCTTTTGCGTAGGTCGCTGTGCTCCCAGTTTCGCGCAAAATGCGCACAAGGTAAGCTGCCCCTGCCGGCGGCGTTATTGTGGCGGTCAATATTTAGATGTTTTGTAGCTGCTGCAAGCATCAATCTCTATCTGAGCACACTTTTCCTGAGAGTTTTCCTGCAAGTTGGTACCGCAGTTCCGTTCCAGTGCCTTCGCTTTCAGTCAGTAAGCCCTACAAGCCTGCTAGGCCATCGTTGAGTGCCAATCGGATAGTTATCCGGAGGGGAAAATATGGTATTTTCTCCTGTAAATTTATCGGGCAGTGGCCAGCCAAAGTTGGCTGGCAGAGAGCAAGTAGGTCGTTCAGTGCGCGCCAGCTATAACTAGGCCAGGCAAGATCGCCCAGCCGGAGGCTGGGCTGGACAGCCTACGCTCCGCTTCGGCTGCCCTTGCTGGCAACGTTAGGTGAATATGAGATCAATACTTTTAACTATTTTTTTAGCTCTTACTTCACAAGCGACTGCTTGTGGTGAGTGTGATCTTGTAGATACTTTGAGCCGGATCTCTGAATTCAAAAATATTTCACGAGAGAAACTTTCGCTAGCCATTGACCAGGGAAAGTGGAATAAGTGGAAAAGCGCTTATGCGCTTTGCTACAAAGAAGAGTCTTCACAATGTTACTTAATTATCTTCGGGGCAGGTGACCTGCATGTAACCGACATGAGTAAAATCGAACATGCAAATCTCGGTAAATTAGGTGCACCAGGAACTAAGTATGAAAACGTAAAAACAACAGTAACTAAATGGTTTTATTCGGACGACAGGTTCTTTCAGTTAGAGCTAAAAACCGTTGCTTATAGAGATGGACAGAGACTTACAGTAACAGAACCTGTATTTGTAAAGAAGAATGGCGAACTTATTTATCGGTAAGTCACCTAACCTAGCCAGGCAGTACGCTCCGGCGCTGCGCGCCTCCGCAGGACGGCCTACGCTATGCGCTGCGCGCACACACACAGCGTAGGCCGCCTCTACTGGCAACGTTAGGTGTACTCGATGGAGTTTGGAATGGAAGCATTATTCGTCGGCGCAGGCACAATCATTCAGGCAATAGGTCCCTGGATGGCTATAGCCCTAGCTATAGGTGCGCCAGTCGCAGTGGGTAGCATTGTATCGAAGCTAACCTTTGGTTCGTATGCTCTCCATCGCAACAAGTACATTTTAGTTTCAACGCTTACTATTGCTGCTTTACTGTTTTTGGTGGTGTCAATATCCGTCGTCGTTTTGGGGCAGTGGGGTTAGCATCATACAAAAAATCGGGGATGGTTTCATGGTGCTATACTGCGAGTCCGTACACCATACAAGTTTAGGTATGCTCGCCCGGCAAAAAGCCGCCGGGCAGGACGTCCACTATTCCGCTTCGCTCCATAGCGGCCGCCCATGCTAAAGGCGTTATATTTAAATCATATGAGAAAAAATTGTAATCTTTGTAGTGTTGTCAATTTCTTATGCTTTTGGGGTGATATGCCTCAAGCAAACTGGAAACGTCCAACACTCTTTATACTCAGCTTTATTGCCCTAGTGGGCGGAGGCTATGGAGTATATTGGGTAGCCCAAAGCGAAGGACCTTTAGATATGGTTACAAAGTCACTTTGTATTTTTCTTGGCTTTCTATTTTTCCTTGGGTTGGTGACTTCAATCTGGGGTTGTAATCGGTGTGTGGCTCGTGTCTTTGGTAGTGCATAAATATAATAAGCGGTTCAATTCGTTCCAGCTGCGAAAAACGCAGCTTTCACTGGGACAGGCTACGCGTTGCTCCGCTTGCCCATTAACCGGGCGTTAGGGCAATTGGTGGATGAACGTATTTAAGAGGTTAGAAGAGCTCAGTAATGATGGTAGCTTCTACCTGAAGGCCCTTGATTTGAGTTTTCAACCATTTGAAGTAGAAAGTGATCTTTCTATCTTTAGTGCTCTAGCTACTGAGCTTGAAACCGAACATGCAGGTTATGAAACTCTGCTACTTGATGTGAATTGGCGTTCGCACTTAATTGCATGTATGTGCCTCATTGTCTCGGAGAATAAGTCGCATCTGGAAGAGCTAAAGAACCGCTTCAAAAATGGTAGTATGGTTAGCCCACAAATTGCTGTTGTAATGGCTCGCCTTCATTTCAGGGAAATGATGGACTTTTTTCCCAGCTATATAAATGGCGGGCATGGGCCGGAGTCTTCTACCCAGATAGGGGCGGCACTAGTACTCTTGCAATCGATGTTCGTGCGTGAATTCACGTTTCCAAAATCACAGCTGAACATTGAGCGTTTCTGCTTAGGGCTGTCGGTTGCACAGCATCATTCTGGGTTTTGGCTTAAGCACAGAGGCAGTGCCCGGGGTTAGCCCTAACAAAGCGCTGCAAGGCGACGTCTTACTTTGTGCATTTTATGCGCAGTTGCTTTGCTCCTATTTTCGCGCATAAAGCGCCCAAAGTAAGCCGCCTCTGAGCGCGGCGTTAGCCTCTAAGCCATGAATAAATTCTTAGTAGTCTTAGCTCTATTGATATGCCCGCCAAGTGGGCTGGCAAGCTGCTGGATTGAGTATACGAAGAAAACATTATCTGAAAGAATAGAAGAGTCGAATTTTACCTTTCGTGGAGAGGTTCAATATCGAAAGGCTACCGTATCGCAAGAAAAAGGGCATGAAGAAAGAATAGAGTCTATTGAAGTTCTATTTGATAAGGTCGAAGATCTTAATGGAAATAGAATTGAAAAAATCTATCTAAAACTTGATACAGCCTGTACGTGCAAATACGACTTTCAAGTCGGGGTAAGATATGTGGTTATCGGAGATAAGTCAGGCGCTCGGATTTCGGTTCAGAATTGTAATAATATCCTTACGGAGCAAATCTATGAGTTGCATCAGAAATTCGAGCTTGGTGGCAAAGGCTAACAAGTAGGTGATGTTCGTTCCAGCCTCTGCATGGCTTCCATATACCACTTATGACTATGCCCATTCATATAATAAGAACATGAAGATCAAGCCAGTGAAGATCGAGTTCCCTGAGCCTTACTACAAAATAGAGGGAAGTTCTGCTGTAGTAGTTTACGGCAACTATATCGATGAGCTGTTTCTTTTGAAGCAAAATGGTATTTTAAAAGCTCGTGGGGACTTTCAGTAAAAAAGCTAACAAGCAATGGCAGCATTGTCTAGACTATGAGAGATAAACGAGCCATATTTGCGACAGTTGAACTCTGGTACTGCGAGCACAAAGGCATTCTGTTCGCAATCTTGGTTACGCTGGGAATTGGAGTGCTCTTCCAGTATGTCGGTTTTCCTAAAAGCACTGAGCTTGTTTCAGGTGTCGCGCATGCTCAGGTTTATGGTGGCAGCCAAACTGGAAATGATCCTAAACTCTTGGTCAAATTAGCTAACGGCAACTTAGCTCATGTGGGGGTAAGCTCTCCTGGCCAAGTAAAAATAGGCTCAGAGCTGTGCCTATATAAAAAGACAAGTCATGCAGGAACAGTACATTTTTCAATTAAGGCAGTAGGTAAATGCACATAATAAAGTTAGACATGTGACGTTTGCTGCGCGACCGCACATATTAAAGGTGTTAAGGTTCTCCATGAATAAGCTCGTCACTCTATTATTACTAAGTAGCAATACTTGCTTAGCTCAGGATCTAGTAGGCACCTGGGAGGATAGGAGTGGGGGCATATTTGGTGGTGAGTCAGGCTGGGACGAGTGTGAGTTTAGATATGACAACACTTTTAAGTGTACAAACTATCCAAAACTAGGCTGTTTGGTTTTACCTTTTGAAGGAGCTTGGGAGTTAATAGGTAACACTCTCATTCTTCGCTTGGATGGTTCTTATATAGTAAAGGCTCATATTGCCGAGATTGATAAGGATTTCTTTAGAGGGCTGGTAGAAAATGGCAATAAATTTACGTTTAGCAGGCAAAAGCCTTAACAAGGCAATGTAGCTGACATTTTATTTTGTGCGTTTTTTATACCGTTGCTGCGCTCCAATATGTATGTTAAATGTTCGCGAAGCAAGCCGCCGCTGATCTTAACGTTGTGAGAATAAGAATAAGAATAAGAATAAGAATATGAAGAGCATTCCAATAATATTTACTCTCACTATTTCTCTCATGTCCGGAATTGCGTCGGCAACAATAATTTATGTAAAGCCAAATTATCCTTTAGAGGCACTTAAAAATTGCATAGAGGGGTGGGTCGAGTTCGAAGTGACGGTAATGCCTAGTGGTTTTTTTGAAAATGTTAAAATCATAGATTCTTATCCTGAAGGCGTATTTGATGAGGCGGCTAGAAAAGCTCTTATGAAATACAAGTTAGTGCCTGGGGAATTAATAGGTGTGACTGTCCCAGTTCATGGCGTGAAGCGCAAAATAAGCTACAATCTGGACGGCGAGTGTATACAGAAATAACAATCATGGGCAGCGAGTCTACGGCCCTATGGGTCTCTGCAAGGTGTTAAGTGATACAAGAGGGGCGAATGAAATCATTCATAATTAATTTTTTCGGCCTAGTCGGATCTTGGTATATGATCGATCTTACTTCCGAAAATTTTCTTAACTCAGTTTTTGCCCCGTTAGTATTCACTGGCTTCCTAATTTCCAGTGTGCTGTGGTTTATTGTAAAGTTTGGAATAACTCAGGGCTCTAGCTCTGGCGCTTACCTTGGCAGTGGATATTCAGGAAATTTTGGTGGTGGAGATGGTGGAGATGGTGGAGATGGAGGCGATGGAGGCGATGGTGATGGTGGGTGTTAAATTACTGAACAAGCACATATTATTTGCCGCTATCGCGGTCGAATGGCTTACGCCACGCTTCACCCACTGCAAGTGCGAATGTTATGTAAATACTCTGTAATCGAGTAACCATTGATAGCTATGTCTTCAATTTCGAAAAATAAAGAAGAATTAATCTCCTCAATTGAAAATTCTTATGAAAATTTATTTGCTGATTATATGGGGGTTCCCAAGGAGCTTTCGAGAGAGATTGGTGTCGAAGGTAATATAAAAAATACAGAAATAAGCGTTTCTGATACTATTTCATACCTGATCGGTTGGGGAAGTCTTGTCCTAAAATGGCATGAGCTTAGGGCAAATAATCTCGAAGTAGATTTTCCAGAAAAAGGTTACAGCTGGAATGAGCTTGGGAAGCTAGCGCAGCACTTTCATGCATCCTATAAGGATTGGTCTTATAAACAGTTGCTAACAGAATTCCAGTTTACAATACAAAAAATACTGAAGCTTGTAGACTCGTTGAGCAATGATGAACTTTATGGACACAGTTGGTATAAAAGTTACACCCTTGGGAGGATGATCCAGTTTAATACTTCATCTCCAATGAAAAATATCCGCACAAAGGTGCGCAGGTTTAAGAAGCAAAATAATATCAAGTGAATTCATACAACCTGTAAACCCAGATGACGCCTAAGAAGTACCTAATTTAAGCGTTTTGTTCGAGGTGAAGAATGAGCAGTGAAACAAAAAATGTACTGCTAAGTGCATATACAGCTATAGGGCTTCCTATATCAGGTATTTTGCTTTTTTTTGCATATATTCTTACAGACAAGACAGTGCCTAGCGTTCAAGATTATGTAATTGCTACGATATGTGTATTTGTCAGCTTAAGTAGTATTTATCTATATAAGAAATTGAGCGCTAGAGAATCTGACCCACCATTAACTATTCGTACTGCGATTAATGGTGTTTTGTATATTGTAGCAGTAATAGTAATTACAAGTATCATATGGTAATCCTCCTACACAACAAGGGGTTTCAGTCGACACCCAAAGCTACGCACTTTTGAGTGTAAGGTTGCTGCGCTCCCCTTAATACACAAGTGGCGCTTCGCTCCTGGCGCGCCTGAATCCGACATTATGAGCTAAACGAACTATGTTTAAGCATGTTCTAACATTTTTATTTTTAGCGCTTTGTGGCGAATCTATGGCCTATGGCCCAACTAAAAATACTGAAGTAACACGAGTAAATGCTGACTTGCTGTCTATTAAGTTGGAAAAATAGATTCTGGAAGTGTTGATACTTTTCTATATCAGCTTGAGTTTGCTAACAAACTCGAAAGTTGCTTAGCGGGAGGGGTTCAAACCTTTCTATTGATTGATAAAAAGGAAATTTCAAGCTCTTCTATGGATTATAAAGTCGGCAGTGAGCAACCCAGTGTTTTACTTCATATGTCTGCATCGGGTTATGATATGGCGATAACTATCCAGTATTGCTGCTCAGAGGGAGTATCCCCCAGCTGTAAATAGTCACTCTCAATCAGTTCGGTCATTGGGATTATGTCCCAGTGAGAGGCTCTCATAGCAAGTGACTATGGTTGCTCGTCAATTTTTTAAGCCATACTTTCATCCCAGTAGGTGTTATTTTTCATGGTCGTATTTAGGGGGGGTAGTCTGCTTTCTCCATGCACAAACAAACTCTAATTCGAGTCTTTCTGTAGACTCTGCTAATATTCTTTGAGATTGAGTGGCATCCTTAATGACTTAATGAAATTTTTATTGGTGACACTAAAGAATTGGCCTGTAGATCTCACATGAATATCGAGTTATTTATTGTCGGTATCAATTCTGACATTGATCTATTGAGGTTTCATACGATAAGCTATCTCCACCTTGCTATTCGGGTTTGAGGTCCACATAACTTTCTGAGTTGTGCCTTGCGGATATCTGTCACGTTCGTACTCTTTAATGGTCTATATAAACTAATCGGTTCAGCAATGAACTGTGACTCACAAGGTCTTCGGTGGCCACCGAAGATGGCTCCCAATTTACCCGTTAGCGAAAAGTACTTTCAATATCAGAATCGGGCAAGAACAACCACACAAGGTGCTGTCACCGGCTCCAGCGCGAATGCGTCTCTGTGGGTGAGCTTAGCGTTATGAGGAAACTATGGTAACTCCAATAATTATTCTTTTACTGTTGTCTAGTCCCTTAGGTATCTCTTTTATTTATTCAAAGTTTAGCGGCATGCCTCTGAATGTTAAAAAGTACGCCTATTGGGGATTGGGAATAACCTTCATATTCTTCTGCGTTGGGCACTTTGTTAAAACGGAGGGCATGGTGGAAATGTTACCGTCTTGGGTCCCTTTTCGCCTAGCAATAATCTATCTCACTGGATTGATTGAGCTATTGATAGGTGTTGCTCTTTTTGTGCCAAGATATCAGCTCCATGCTGCATGGCTTGCTATTGTAGTTTTCGTTATTTTCTTTCCTGCAAATATATATGGGGCATTAAACGGTATTGGTCTTGGCGGGCATCAACGGGGGCCTGTTTATTTGCTATTACGTGCGCCACTGCAAATCATACTAATTGCATGGGCATATTTTCTGTGTGTGAAAGGTCATAACAATTTAAAGCAGTCGACCACTAATGCAGTCGGCTGATTGAAGTATTGTGTGTAAGACCTGCGCACACTTAATATGACCCCCGTATCGTTCGGTTTTTAAGCTTGCTTTAATTGAATCCGGTAGAACAAATTGGAATGAAGATAAATAAGCACTTCTTTTGAATTAAGTACTAAAATTCTTTGTAGAATAAGATCGTGAATTATAGAAAAATACTTAAAGAAAAAGGGTATGGCTTCCATTAGCAATTTATGGCTACTGGAGGTTAGTATGAGCTATTCCGACTACTTTCGTTATCCTCATACAAAAAATGAAATGAAGCAATTTCATGCTTCTAGTATAAATGAAGTTGGTGTTTCTATTAAAATTAGAGGGCGTCGACATCCTAAGTGTTTGCCCAATTCTTGGGATGGTTATTATCGCAGTAATATGCGGCTCAGGAATTGGAAGACTTATCGAAAGCAGCAATGGAATTAGATGGTGCCAAGTTTTAGTAAATCGAATCAAACAGACCTGCTGAAGCACAGATATGTTTGAATTGTTATTTTTTTAAAAAGATCGGATGAAATATAGAATATTATTTGCGGTAGGTTTTTTGTTGGGTGTGTTGTTCCAATTTCTTGGTGGGTTGTGATTTTTATTCAACTGAGTGGTTTGATAAAATCAATCATATTGGTTGTCGCTGCTTTGATAATGATAACTTCGATGTTTATTTCAAGTTAGGAAATAGACGAACCGTTTCGGTTTAGTAAAATTTACAAAAGCAGGTGGAAGCCCAAGCTTAAACGTTTTCAACATTTTGGTGTTTTGTCAATAGGAATCAATGCTCCTATATTCATGTGGGTTTTTTTTAATTATTTGGAGTAAAGCATAACAAATTGCTGAATCCTATGTTCTGCTCGCTTTTTGCTGTAGACCAAAGCAGCTTTATCCCGGTGATGGCCTGAGTAAAGCGTTGCGCTTATGAGTAGGTCTATGCTACAACTCAGATATGTGTAATCGAGAGGAATAAAAGATGATGAGTTCTTTGGAAGTGGCAGAGTATTATTTCAAACTCTCAAACGAAAGTAACTTTGATGAAATCACAAAACTATTTTGTGAAAGCTCCACATTCAGGTCAGGAAAAGGAGATCTATTCTTAGGTGTGAATGACATCATGTCTGTGCAGAGACTTCATCATGGTATGTTTTCAAAGCTTGAGTGGGAAGTATGCAGTGTTACTGAAACCAAACCCGGGATAGTTCATTTCAACTTTAACTTTTCAGGTGAAACACATGCTGGAGAGAAAGTAGAGTATTCCGGTTTGGAAGATGTGGTTGTATATGGTGGTAAAATTCAGCACGTTCAAATACAGCGTCTGTGATACCTTATAATCCCATGTCATGCAACCTATCTTTTGCTGCATGCATGGGTCAAAATCAGGCAAGTGAACCATGTAAGTTAAAGCATGAAGCTTTGAAAAGCTGATCTCGTTTTGCCCCCAAAAAAAGCCTCCAACTTCATAAGTCCGGGTTCGAGGTGTTAATAAAAAGACTAGCCTGCCTGTAGTAGGTATCCGGTATCGTTAGGTTTAATTGGGAGTTAATAGAAATTTCTGCGGGGAAGTCTTTCACCTGTTAAAGCTGGAGAAGTGTTTAAAGTACTTCTCCAGTTTTTCTTAGGCTGCCAATCAGCATTTCGCAAATTATTAGCTCACAAAGTGATGGTGTTCTGCTAAAGAGTATATGGTTTATGGGTTGATTAGATGGAGACTAATTAATCCATACCCTGGTATAAACCCGCTTCTGATTCGGAGTATCAATAAATCCATCCCGATCATGTAGGACTTTGGTGTTGTCAACAAAGACCATATCTCCAGAGTTCATGTAGAAGCTTAATGTATTCTCCGCACTGTTTAATTCCTTATCTAGTATATCCAGAGCCTTAAGTACTTCTTTTGATAAAGGCTGGTTTACACGCTGATGGCCTTTCTCAATCCAGTATCGCATATAACGAATACTGAGCTTTTCGTTTGAATATTCGAAAATAGGAAAACAGTTCTCAAGTATGCTTTTTATGTTTTTGTCACTGCCTGGAGTAACTAAATCCCTAATATAGTTGTTGTACAGGACCTCTAGTTTTTGTGGGGCAGTTTTTCGTAAGTTTTCATGAACTTGAGCCGCAGAGACGATTTTCGATTTTCCACCCTCAACTGCCGGAGTAAGGCAGCATAATCCAAGTATCTTTGGTTGTACGGTACGTTGTGAGCTATCAGTATGGACGCCAGTGGGTGCATTTGTCTGAGACACAGGAATAGCTTCGCTAGTATAGTCTTTTCCTGTGTCGAGAATCCCATAAAGCCGGCCATAAGTATCTATAGTATTGCCCATTGCCAGGCTAAGCTTTAGAAATAGTAGGTTAAGCGTTGGCTTGCTTAATGATTCCTCGCCCTGTATCCATGCCACACCACTACCATGTTCTATTTCATGTTTTATCTGGTTGGCAAGTTGGTCGAATTCAGGTGTGGCAACTGATTCTTGGGTCAGATTTTCAATCGGGTTGTTTTGTTGTTTGGCCCAGCTCTCCAAAGCCTCGACTTCATATTTCCAGTTTGAAGGCCACAGAAACTTCCAGTTGGAAGTTGCGGTCATATCATTAGCAGTCCAGGCTTGAGCTTGAACTACTTCACTTGGGGCTAAGTTAGTCATTTACTTGCACCTTAAATAATACGTGTAGTGGATAGCCGGCTAGTGGTGAGAAAAAATCTGGATCTAGGTCAAGGTGCTCTTGAGTTACTGAGAGTTCTTGAACGGTTGGCAGGGATTTAAAACCAGCTTGTGCCAGAGCTTCAAAATAGTGTGAAAAATTTTTATGCACGCATCGTACTGAAACTGGCTTGCCGTCTCTGCGCCATATTTTTCCTTCAAATGTTTGATCTATACCATCTAAATAAGTCATGTTGCCGTGTTGAAAGTAGAATGGAGGAACTTCTTCCCTCATGAACGGAAGGCAAGGGTGAGGCACTGTAAAAATAAAGGTACCCCCTTTATTTAGTAGATTCTTGACCTTGCTTATCACTTTTGTCATTTCTTCTATGGTTAGATAGTTGAAAAGAAATACAGCGATAGCATGGTCAAATTTATCTCTAGGGAATTCTGTAAATGTAACGGCATTTCCAACTGCATATTCTGCTTTCGTCAAGTTTCCAGCAGAAGCCGTTTTCTTTGCCTGGGAAATCATCTCTGAGGAAGAGTCAACACCAAAGATTGAACCTGCTCCCTTATCAAGTAGCATCCTGGATACATAGCCTTCACCGCAGCCCATATCCAATATGTTTTTCCCGGAGATATCTCCGATTGCCTCCAAAACTTTGGGGCGAGCGGTGAAATCACTGAGTAGGATTTTCTCCGAGCGGTTCCAGCTGTGAGCTTGTTTGTTATAGATGGTTTCAGTTGATAGTGGTAAGTTCATCCCGAACTGCTCCTTCAATTTTAGGGATAAAGTATGCTATGCAGTGGTGTGTGTATTAGTGTTTACTACATGGCTGGTGAAATTTTAGGTATTTGCGGCTTTAATTATTTAAGTTTAATTGCTGTTTTGATAAGGCTGGCATTTTAAATATATAAAGTTAGTCATTACCAGGAAATCCACTTGGTGTTTTGTTGTATTCTGCAGCTTGTTTTGCGTGGGCATGCTGGCAGTTTTTTATTGTTTGATTTTGTTGCTTGGTTGAGTATGCAAAGCTGGAGGAGGATCCTCAAAGTCTTTTTGTTGAGATAGAATATTCATAGCTCATATTTTATTTATATTTTTCATGCCGGCTCAGGTTAGCAGTACTGTTATTTTTAGAATTGATATATGTCAAATAAAACTTATTTTTTGGGGTTGAATTTAATGGATTAAATTCGCCTTAAGAAGCTGTTTGGGTAGGGGGTGATGTAATCAGGAGTTATGTTTTAGCTTGTTGTATTCAATTCTCTTAGGTTGGATTGCTGTGCCTGATTAACGGCGCCTCTAGTTCCCCATATTCTTGGCGTCTCGATACTTAGGTTAATTTTTTAGGATATCTCTTCCTTGGCTAATCTGATGTTATTGTGGTTTTGATTCTGCTGGCGTCTAGGCATCTTGTTGAGCGTGATTTGATATGAGAGCAACCGCGATTGATTCGGTCGTTTTTTGCGATATTTTTAGTACTTCAGCAATGCGGAAGATTTTCTCGGATGAACAGCGTGTTCAGCGCTATCTCGATGTTGAAGCGGCGCTGGCCAAAGTACAGGCCCGGTTAAAAATAATCCCTGCAGAGGCTGCAGAGGACATTACTCAACACTGTGATGCCAAGCAGATAGATTTTGTAAAGCTTAAGGAGCAAACGGAGCTGATTGGTTACCCGGTGCTGGGTGTTGTAGAGCAGCTAGTGGCACTGTGTAGTCGAGATTTAGGGCAGTGGTGTCATTGGGGGGCTACTACTCAAGATATTACGGATACGGCAACCGTCTTACAGATTAGGTCGGCGCTTGAAATTGTTGAGACGGAGGTCAATGGGATTGCAGATGCTTTAGCGAGCCTGGCCAAGCGTTTCAGGGATACGCCTATGATTGGGCGCAGCAATCTTCAACAGGCGGTACCTATAACGTTCGGCTACAAGGCGGCTGTTTGGTTGGCTGGTATTCATCGCCATCAAACGCGCTTAAAAGAGATAAAGTCTCGGGCGTTTGTAGGGGAATTTGGTGGTGCGGCGGGTAATCTTTCTTCCCTGGGGCATCAGGGGCTAGAAGTTCAAAGAGGAATTATGCAGGAACTCGATCTCGGAGTCCCTTGTATCGCCTGGCATACGATGAGAGATCGCGTTACCGAAGTGGCTTGTCTATTGGGGCTGATTACTGGCACCTTGGGAAAAATAGCCCTCGATATAAAACTAATGGCACAGACAGAAGTCGGGGAGGTGGCGGAGCCCCTTATATCTGGCCGGGGAGCGTCTAGTACAATGCCCCAAAAACACAACCCTCTATCAGCAGTTCTTATCAGCGGTACTGTCCCAGTGGTTAGACAGCAGGTTGCCTCTTTGCTGGAAGCGATGGTTGAAGACCATGAGCGGGCTACGGGCCCGTGGGAAATAGAGTGGATTGTTCTGCCGGAAATATTCTGTCTTACCGCATCGGTATTATCCCAGGCACGTTTTGCGCTAGAAGGACTTCAGGTATTTCCAGAAAAAATGATGCGAAATTTGGAAATGACTGGAGGTTTAGTGCTCTCTGAGGCTGTAATGATGGGACTGGGACCGAAACTGGGGCGTGAGAATGCCCACGATTTGGTTTACCAGATTTGCTGCCAGGCAATGGAGACGGGTCGTCCTTTTTCTGACTTGTTAAAGGAAGATAAGCAGGTGTCAGGGGCTCTCTCTGATGCGGAGTTAGATCAGCTTCTTGACCCTCATAACTATCTTGGATCATGCGGGGAGATGGTTGATGCAACGCTTGCTGGAAATGAGCGCTGACTCAGTAACCTGCCGTTTCCCAATTGTCACTGCTAGCTGCTGTCGATTGATTCTTGTGTCCGCTGCTCTTAGTGCAAACTCTCTAAGATTAGAGTCTAAATATTTATCTTGGCTGGTTTTTATTTTTTCAGTCAACTATTTTTTTTAAATAGATACCTGAAGAAAATGTAGGTTGTTTATTTAAAGATAGGGATTCTATAGCTGGAAGAAACTTAAAAATTAACACAATCAAGAATCGATTCTTATTACTTGTGGTGTAACATATACAGTAATTTATTCGGTTCATGTTGTATTTAAGTGGTGATCTGAAGGGGTGGGATGATGGGCAGGTTTAAACTGGCATTGGCACAGTTGCCGTCAGTGAAAGGAAATATAGAACGCAATATTGAGTCACATATCCATGCTGTAAAAGTCGCAGTAAGGAAAAAGGCCTCTATTGTGGTGTTTCCCGAGCTTTCTTTAACTGGTTATGAGCCGGATCTGGCTGAACAATTAGCGGTTAAGATCGACGATCCACAGTTAAGCCCTCTAGCGGAGGTGGCAGCTGACAGTGGTGTTTGGCTAGTTGTGGGTGCGCCTATTCGTCAGAAGAATGGTATTGCGATCGGTTCGCTCGTATTTTCTCCTCAGGGTGAGATTTCTGTTTATTTGAAAATACATTTGCACCCAGGAGAAGAAAAGTGGTTCGTTCCCGGATCTGAATATCTATCACTGAACATCGAAGGTGAGACCGTAGCTCTGGCTATTTGTGCAGATGTGTGTAACCCAGGTCATGTTGCCACCTATGAAAAGCAGGGGGCTTCAGTTTATGTGGCAGGGGTATTGATTACTCCGACGGGATACCCGGAGGATAGTCAACAGTTGGCAAATTATGCTTTAGAGCACAATTTATTGGTGGCTATTGCGAACTTTAATCAGCCGACAGGTTGTTATTCCACAGCCGGCTGTAGTGCAGCTTGGAGCCCCGAAGGTGAGATTGTCAGCGCGAGTGATACAGCCAGCCAGCTAGTTTGCGTTGAGCGTGGCGATGAAGGGTGGTGTTCGGAAATTGTCTCTCTTTAATTGTGCAGTTCTATAAATGGTAGTTGCCAATAGCTCGCTTCATTTACTCGCTTCCAGCTCTGCTACTAAAGCTGTCACCAATCCGGCTGCGGGCAGGGCTCGTGCGAGAGGGGCTCCTTGTCCGGCCCATTGAACGGCATATTCGTCATTGCCCGCTTTTGCAGCTGCTTGAGCCAGGGCTTTGCCCGCGGAGTAAGCGATCGGGTAATCCGGCAGAGGGGGAGCGCCCTTACTTAGTGCTTTATAGAATTGGTTGCTGATACCGCGAGCGGGGCGCCCGGAAATATTGGCGGTGATCTCTGTGTGCTGTGCGCGCTCACTTTGCAAGGCGCTGCGGTAGCTGTCGGAGGCCGCAGATTCCGGACAGAGGACAAATGCGGTTCCCATTTGCACGGCACTAGCCCCGAGAGATAGTGCAGCGCGAATGCCAGCGCCATCCATAATGCCACCCGCAGCAACGATTGGTAGGCTACTGTGGCAACACAGCAATCGCACCAGCGCCAGAGTTCCAATTTCCTGGTCGCCCTCTGGGTGGAAGACCCCCCTATGCCCACCAGCCTCAATACCTTGGGCAATTAAAACATCGATATCAGCATCCTCAGCCAGTTTGGCTTCTTGAGGAGAGGTTGCCGTGGCCATCAAGATAATCCCTGCACCTTTTAGTGCGGCGATAAACTCTTCTGACGGTAGGCCAAAGTGGAAGCTGACAACCGGTGGCTTTTGCTCGAGCAAAACTTCCAGCATGGCCTTATTGCCGATAAATGTTGAGTAGGGTTCATTGATCAGCTTGGGAACCGGTGCATCGAGGGCGGCAAAATGTGGGGCGAGATGGGAAAGCCAGGCTTGCTCCCGTTGGGGATCTTTTGTCGGGGGCTGGTGGCAAAAGAGGTTTACATTAAAGGGGTGCTCGGTCTGGTCGTGAGTACAACGAATTTCATCTACGGCTTTTTCCACTGAGCAGGCGCCGAGTCCAAGTGAGCCGAGTCCTCCTGCATTGGATACAGCGGCGGCGAGAGCGGGTGTGGATACCCCGGCCATGGGTGCTGCAAAGATGGGATGGGAAATTCCGAGTTTTTCGAGTAATGGATTCATGGCCCTGCCTGTGAGTTGCGCTCCCCTTCTGGGCCACCTTAGTGCAGATTGTGCGAGGTAGCTATACCTCGCAGGCGTTACTGCTGCAAAAGTTTTTGGGGAGCGCGAACAGCAATCCTAGGTGGATTGCTTACAGGTGCAGGTTGAAACCGATGTATGGTCCTTTGATTTCAATATCGCTCTGCAAGTCGTCGAGCTCTTCCAGGTCGAGAGTCATTACGCGGTAACCAGCTTCGATAGCAAAGTCGACAGCCGGTACAAAATCCCAGCGCACTTTAGCTGTCAGGTCGGTATGGGTATCGCCACGGTAGGCTGTTGCATTGCCTTGGGCAATTACAGACCAGCCGGTAAATGGAAGATCAAAGCGCGCCATGCCGTAGGCCATTGGCAGGTAGCCAGTGAGGTCGACAGTCTCTGCCTGGGTATCGCTCACTGCGGTAAATTCACCGTCATACATACGCGCGGTCAAACCGACATCCAGGTTTACCCAGTTGTCCAAAATTTCGTAGTAAAGGGTAGCGTCGGTATGGGTGAGGTTCAGATCTGTGCGGATTTCTGAATTGGCAGTGAAGGTTTCATCATCAAAAGTAACGGAGGTGGCCAGGGTATCGTCACCGTCGGTATCGATATTGCTGTGGGCCAAAAGCACATTGGGCACCAGGGGAATGGGGTGTTCCAGGGCAACCTGCAGGAAGGTAATGTTATCTTCCGAGAGGGACAGGTTATCCAGCTTATATTCGTCGGTACCGATATTACCGCTATAGCCTGGCAGCCATGCGCCGGCGGTAGCATCAAGGCCGAGAATAGTATCTGCGCTTGCGGTGCCGCAGGCGAGGAGGGTACTCAAGGCAAGTGCGGATTTCTTCATTGACTTCACTCCGTGATGAATTTGTCGCGGAGTTTACAGATAAATTTTTCCCGTGCCGTGGCTAAGTTGCACATTTTTACAAATCTTTAACGTTTTGCACTGGTAAAAATGGTGCGTTTGGGTATTGCCTGTTAGTAAATTGGTCGCTTTTTTCCTGCCTCACTAAATAGCTGCTTCGAACAACATCTGTTGTAGCGCGCTGGCGGGATTGCTCAGTGTTCGGCCCCGGTGACTGATTACGCCAAGGTTTCGCAGTACTTGCAGCTTTTTGACTGGCAGCACTGCCAGGCTGCTGTCCACCAGTGTGTGGGGCAGAACACTCCAGCCGAGACCGACACAGGCCATCATCTTAATGGTTTCCAGATAGTTGGTTGCCAGCTTCGCGGTGAGTTTTAACCCCTGGGCATCAAACTCTCTTTTGATCAGGCGCCCGGTATAGGTATTCATATCCGGCAGTATGGCGGGATAGTTGGCGAGGTCGGTGAGTTCCAGTTCCGGCAATTTTGCCAGGGGATGATCCGGGGCCGCCACCACAACACAGGGGTCGGGCCAGATCACTTCGGCATTCAGGTGCGGATACTCCTTAAGTGCCAGGGTGACCACGGCCAATTCATATTTGGCGGCCATCAGGGCTTCGTAAGCTTGTTCCGAGTCGACAAAATCGATGTCCAAGGCAACCTGTGGGTAGCGGAAACTGAACTCTTTCAGCACTGGAGGTAGATGATGTAGACCCACGTGATGGCTGGTGGCGATACGCAAGCTGCCGCTGACCGAGTTGCTCAAAGCGCGCAACTCCCGCTCGGTGTCGCTGATTTCATTAAGTATATGGCGGGCACGGGGCAGTAGGGCGCGACCGGCATCGGTGAGCTGCAATCGCCGCCCAATACGATCGAATAGAGGGGAGCCCAGTTGCTGCTCCAGGGCCGCCAGGCGCTTACTCATCGCGGGCTGGGTCAGGTGCAGCAGCTCGGCGCCTTCAGATACCGAACCCTGTTCGGCAATTGCCAGAAATGCCCGCAGCCACTGTAATTCCAAGCTGTTTCCCCTGAAGCGGTTTGTCGATAAAGGCTCAAATTGAGCCGCTGGATAAATGGCAGAGACGCCAGAAGATGGATATTACCCCAGTTTGGCTTTCGAATTCCATTTAGGAATACTTTAGATAATAAATATAAATTGGTGTTATTTGGTGGGGCTGGGTAGACTCAGGCTCTTAACTACTGAGAGGAATGGCTGTGGCAGGGCAAACACTCTACGACAAACTCTGGCAGGACCACCTGATCAAGAACTGTGATGATGGCTCCTCACTTATCTATATCGACCGCCACCTGATTCACGAGGTGACCTCCCCCCAGGCGTTTGAAGGCCTGCGTCTGGCTGGTCGCAAACCTTGGCGCAAGGATTCGCTAGTCGCCACTCCCGACCACAATGTGCCTTCCGAGGCGGCCGAGCGCGCCGCTGGCGTCAGTGGTATTCGCGATGATATCTCCCGGATCCAGGTGCAGACCCTGGATGAGAACTGCCGTGACTTTGATGTAGTCCAGTTCGGTATCAATGAGCCGGGGCAGGGTATTGTGCATGTGATCGGGCCTGAGACAGGTGCGACACTGCCGGGTATGACGGTGGTTTGTGGCGACTCACATACCTCCACCCACGGGGCACTCGGCGCCTTGGCCCACGGTATTGGCACTTCTGAGGTGGAGCACGTGATGGCTACTCAGTGCCTTACCCAGAAGAAAATGAAGAATATGCTGGTTCGCGTCGACGGCCAGCTGCGCCCAGGTGTCACTGCAAAAGATGTGGTGCTGGCGATCATTGGTAAAATTGGCACTGCTGGCGGTACCGGTTTTGCGATTGAATTTGGCGGCGAAGTGATGCGCAACATGTCCATGGAAGGCCGTATGACCGTGTGCAATATGGCCATTGAAGGCGGTGCTCGCGCGGGGATGGTGGCGGTAGACCAGATCACTCTCGATTACGTGAAAGGCAAGCCCTACGCGCCGAAAGACGAAATGTGGGATCGCGCAGTTGAGGCCTGGAGCCATTTGCACTCCGATGACGATGCGGTATTCGACGAAGTCGTGGTATTGATCGGTGAGGATATTGAGCCGCAGGTCAGCTGGGGTACTTCCCCTGAGATGGTGGCGCCGATCAGCGCCCAGGTGCCTACTCCCAGTGACGAGAGCGATGCCACCAAGCGTACGGGCATGGAGCGAGCGCTGGAATATATGGGGTTGAACGCCGGGCAGAATATCAGTGATATCAAACTGGATCGCGTATTTATCGGCTCCTGCACCAACTCCCGGATTGAAGATCTTCGCGCAGCAGCAGAAGTTGCCAAGGGCCGTTACAAGGCGGATAGCGTCAAGCAGGTGCTGATTGTTCCGGGCTCCCAGGCCGTAAAAGCCCAGGCTGAGCGCGAGGGGTTACACGAGATTTTTGTTGAAGCCGGTTTTGAGTGGCGCGAACCGTCCTGTTCCATGTGTCTGGCGATGAATGCGGACAAGCTGGGGGCGGGAGAGCACTGTGCTTCCACCTCCAACCGCAACTTTGAAGGGCGCCAGGGTTACGGTGGCCGCACGCATCTGGTGAGTCCCAGTATGGCGGCAGCGGCTGCAATTGCCGGCCACTTTGTCGATGTGCGAGAGATGGCACCGGTACAGCTGGAAGAGGAGATGGTCTGATGAAAGCGTTTACCCAGCACGAAGGTCTCGTGGTACCGATGGATCGGGCCAATGTGGATACTGACCTGATCATCCCCAAGCAGTTTTTGAAATCCATTAAGCGCTCTGGCTTTGGCCCGAACCTGTTTGATGAGTTGCGCTATCTGGATGAGGGGGTTCCCGGGCAGGACTGTTCCGGCCGTCCGCTCAATCCGGACTTTCCCCTTAATTTCCCCCGTTACCAGGGTGGTTCAGTGCTGATTGCACGGGAGAATTTTGGCTGCGGTTCCAGCCGTGAGCATGCGCCCTGGGCATTGGAAGATCACGGCTTCCGCGCAATTATCGCGCCCAGCTTTGCCGATATCTTTTTCAATAACTGTTTTAAAAATGGTCTTTTGCCGATTGTCCTGGCGGAAGATGTCGTGCATCAGTTGTTTGAGGAAACACACGGGCAGGAGGGCTATGCGCTCACCATCGACCTGGAACAGCAGCATGTGCGCAAGCCCTGTGGCGAGCTGATTCCATTTGAAGTGGATGCTTTCTACAAGCACTGTTTGCTAAATGGTCTCGATCATATCGGTCTGACCCTGGAGCACGCCGACGATATTCGCGCTTATGAGCAGGCGCGCCGAGAGAAAGCCCCCTGGCTTTTTGATGCGGTTCAGTAATTAAAGGAAATTCCTGTGACGAAAAAAGTAATGATTCTGCCGGGTGACGGCATTGGTCCGGAAATTGTTGAACAAGCCATGGCGGTGCTGGAAGTTGCATCGGGAAAATTCAATCTGGGGCTCAGTTTTGAGCAGGGCCTGATTGGTGGCTCGTCTATCGATGCCCACGGTGAGCCTCTGACCGACGAAACTCTGAAGGCGGCGGGTGACTGCGATGCGGTGCTGCTCGGTGCGGTAGGTGGCCCCCAGTGGGATACCCTGGAGCGGGAAATTCGCCCGGAAAAAGGCCTGTTAAAAATTCGCAGCGGCCTGGGCCTCTACGCGAATCTGCGCCCGGCAATTCTCTACCCGCAACTGGCCGATGCCTCTTCGCTAAAGCCTGAAGTGGTCGCCGGCTTGGATATTCTGATTGTGCGTGAATTGACCGGCGGCATTTACTTTGGTGAGCCGCGCGGTATCAAGACACTGGAAAATGGTGAGCGCCAAGGCTTTAACACCTACGTGTACAGCGAATCAGAAATCGAACGCATTGCCCGCTCTGCCTTTGAGGCGGCACAAAAGCGCAATGGCAAACTCTGTTCTGTAGACAAAGCCAATGTACTGGAAGTGACAGTGCTCTGGCGCGAGGTGTTGGATCGCCTGGCTCCGGAATATCCCGATGTAGAGCTGTCCCATATGTACGTGGACAACGCGGCGATGCAATTGGTGCGGGCGCCCAAGCAGTTTGATGTGATGGTAACTGGCAATATGTTCGGCGATATCCTCTCCGATGCTGCCGCCATGCTTACCGGTTCCATTGGGATGTTGCCCTCCGCCTCCTTGAACGAAAGCGGTTTTGGTCTTTACGAGCCCTGCCATGGCTCCGCTCCGGATATTGCTGGCCAGGGTATCGCCAACCCGCTGGCGACTATTTTGTCTGCTGCCATGATGTTGCGCTATTCCCTCGATATGAATGAGGCGGCAGATGCGATTGAAGCAGCAGTGAGCAAGGTGTTGGAGCAGGGTTTGCGCACTGCCGATATTTATACCGACGGCTGCCAGAAAGTCTCTACCGCAGAGATGGGCGCTGCCGTTGTAGCCGCACTTTAAGTTTCGATTCCACAAGTTTCGAAACCGCAATTTTCGATTCCACTATCGCGCCGCTTTCCCGGCGGCGCACTTTGACCACCTCACATACAGGACACCGCAATGCAAAAAATAGGTTTTATCGGCTGGCGCGGCATGGTCGGCTCGGTATTACTGGAGCGCATGCGAGCAGAGGATGACTTTGCCCATATCGCCGACCCGGTTTTTTTCTCAACTTCCAACGCCGGAGGCACGGCGCCGGACATCGGCAGGCCCCTGCCGCCACTGGGCGATGCTTACGATATTGATGCACTGAGACAGCTGGATGCGATTGTCAGCTGTCAGGGTGGCGATTACACCAAGGAAGTTTTTACCCGCTTGCGAGAGGCCGGTTGGCAGGGTTACTGGATTGATGCGGCTTCCAGCCTGCGAATGCAGGACGATGCTGTGATCGTGCTGGACCCGGTTAATCGCGATGTGATTGATCGCGCGATTGATGCCGGACAGAAAAACTTTATCGGCGGCAACTGCACAGTGAGCCTGATGTTGATGGCTCTGGGTGGACTGTTTAAGGCGGGCATGGTCGAGTGGGTTACCGCCATGACTTACCAGGCGGCCAGCGGTGCCGGTGCGCGCAATATGCGCGAGTTGATTGCGCAGATGGGTGCGCTGCGCGATGGTGTGGCAACAGAGCTGGCCGACCCCGCCAGTGCCATTCTGGAGATTGATCGCAAAGTAGCAGCAGATATGCGTTCAGCAGAATTCCCCACCGCAGAATTTGGCGCGCCACTGGCAGGCAGTTTGTTGCCCTGGATCGATACCCAGTTGGAGAATGGCCAGAGCCGCGAAGAGTGGAAGGCGCAAGTTGAAGCAAACAAGATTTTACAGACCGAAACCCCGATTCCTGTGGACGGCACTTGTGTACGTATCGGTGCCATGCGCTGCCACAGCCAGGCTTTCACCATAAAATTGAAAAAAGATTTGCCACTTGCCGACATTGAACAATTGTTAAATGGTGCCAACGACTGGGTAAATGTGGTGCCCAATGAGCGTGAGGCTACGGTGCAGAACCTGACGCCAACAGCAGTTACCGGAAAGTTGGATATTCCTGTTGGTCGACTGCGTAAATTGAGCGTTGGTCCAGAGTACTTAAACGCCTTTACTGTAGGGGATCAGCTGCTTTGGGGCGCCGCAGAACCCCTGCGCAGAATCCTGCTGATTTTACTCGGCAAACTGTAACTGGTACGAACCTGAGTAAGTCCTCTACTAAGAGTGGAAATAGGCCACTTTAGTGGAGGACTTTTTGCCAAGCTGTGAACTTCTTCGCGTAAAAAACGGCTACTGTTTGTCATAGCGCCTTTTTCGAATTTTCCCCACGGGTATAATCGCCCCTCATTTTTCCCTTTCCAATTCAATGAAGTGATTTGCCATGTCCGAAGCCACCCGCGAACTGGTCATTGTCGGTGTTGATAACGCCGCCTTTGGTCCCCTGCTGGAAGTACTCGAAGAGCGTGAAGTAATTTCCGCCGAGCAGCTGAGTTTGCTGGAGACTGACGAACGGGAAGTAGACCCCCAGGTATTTGCCAATCGCAATATTCCGGTGGAGTCCCTGGAGAAATTTACATTTAACGATAAGCAGGTCGTGATTCTGCTGAGCGCCGGCGAAGCCGTTGAAGCTGCCATGGCTGCCGCAGAGCAAAATGGCGCCTGGATTGTAGACGTGGCCAACAACACCCGTGGCGATGAAAGTGTTGCCCTGGTACACCCAATGTTTAACAGCGGTGAACTCGCTTCTGCCGAGCGCCGCGTTGTTGCGCTGCCAAGTGCCGGCGCCTCCATGGTGGCGGAAGCCCTGGCGCCCCTGAAAGATAAACTGCAAGCGGTAGAGGTACAGCTCAATCAGCCGGTGTCTGCTCTGGGCAAGGCCGCAATTGATGCGATGGCGGCACAAACCGCGCGGATGTTTAGTGGGCAGGACGCAGAAATTGATCCTGAGATTGGCCACCGATTGGCGTTTAACCAGCTCAGTGCCTGCGAGGCTCTGCTCGCCAGTGGCCACACCCTCAGTGAGCTGACTTTGGTTCACGACCTGCGCCGCTTATTTGGAGACGCGGTAGCAGTCGATGCCAGCATCAATACGGTCTCTGTTTTCCACGGTCAGCTAGCTAATTTGGGCGTCGCTTTATCTGAAGATGTCGATCTGGAAAAAGTGCGTGCGCTGCTGGCAAATGGCGCTGGCCTCAAAATGGCGGAGCAGCCCTCGGCAGAAAGTGCGGTGGGCAGTGACGTGACAATCATCGGCCGCTTGCGCCAAAGTCTACTCAACAAGCGACAGTTAAATCTTTGTGCGGTGTCTGACAACCTGCGTAAAGATGTAGCAATAAACTGTGCACAAATTGCCCACTTGTTGCTAAAAAACTACTGATATTTAATACTTAGCGGCCATAGTGAAGGTGTAATCTTAACTTTGGCCTGGCTGAGGCTGGCGAAAAATTCGCCATAGTTGGCGGCTGCCTAAACGGCGGCTAATTAGTTGAACGATTACCGTTCAGTAATGGGGATATTCTGAAGGCGCGCTTTTCGGAAACCCTGGGAAGGTTCTAACAATAAAGGGAATCGGATATGCGTGTGCGTAAGTTGGCACTTGCAGTTGGTCTAGTCGGTGCACTGGGAAGCAACGCGGCTCTGGCGCTTGGACTAGGTGAGATCAAGCTCAACTCGACCCTTAACCAGCCTCTCGATGCGGAAATCGGACTGCTGCAGACTCGCGGTTTGGAAGATACCGAAATTAGGGTTCGCCTCGCAGGTCCTGAAGAATTCGAACGCGCTGGTGTCGAGCGCTCTTACCTCCTTACTTCTTTAAGTTTTGAAGTGGACTACTCCGGTGGCAAGCCGGTTATCCGCATTTCCAGTCGCGACGCCATTCGCGAACCTTTTTTGAATTTCCTGGTTGAGACTCGCTGGCCCAGTGGCCGTCTACTGCGCGAATATACGCTGCTGATGGACCTGCCGGCGTTTTCCCCAACGGCTGCGCAACAACCCGTGCGCGCAGCTGAGCGTGAGCGGCAGCAAGTGCGTCGCACTGCCCCAGTTCAGCAGCCCCAGCCTCGCACAACACCGGCCCCGGCTGCTCGTCAGGCACCGGCCGAACCAGCCCCAACTGAAAGGGCTGCCCCAGAAACTCGCGAGCCCGCTCGTCCGCAGCCACGTTATACGACTACAGACACCAGTGAAAGCAACAGCCAGGTATATGGCCCGGTAAGCTCCTCCGATACATTGTGGGAAATCGCGCTGCAAAATCGCGCCAGTCGCGAGTTCTCTGTTCAGCAGACCATGCTGGCGATTCAAAGGCTGAATCCAGAAGCCTTTATTAATGACAATATCAACCTGTTGAAGAAAGGTGCCGTACTGCGCCTGCCTAACTCCGAGGATTTGCGCACTCTGACTATGACGGAGGCGATTTCTGAGGTGGCTCAACAGAATGACTCCTGGCGCCAGCGCTCCGAAGTGGAAGTGGCTACTGGCGCACCGCTGGATGCCCGTGCGGTTGAGGAGGAGTCCTATGTCAGCGAAACGGTTGAAGGGCGCGTTAGCCTGGCTGCACCGGGGGACAATGAGTCCGTTACTTCCGGTTCTGGAGTCGGTACTGATGACAGTGAGGCGCTGGAAGGCGATCTCACAGTAGCTGAGGAAGAGCTGGATAAGTCCAAGCTCGAAAACACTGAATTGCGTGAACGTATCGCCGAGCTCGACGAGCAGATCGATACCATGGATACGCTGATTGATGTTTCCAATGAGGAACTGGCTGCGGTGCAGGCCGCCGCGGAGCAGTCAGACGTGTTGCTCGACCCCACTGAGGCGGATGACGTTGAAGTAGAGTCTTTAGATGACAGCCTGACTGTTGAAGACAGCGAAGAGTTTGATGTTGCTGCTGATACGGAAGAAGAAACTGTTGAAGCAGAACCGGCTCCGGCAGAGACGCGTAACCGTGTAGTTGAAGTTCAAACCAAGCCCAAGCCAACCTTTATGGAGCAGCTGGCCGATAACGGAATGCTGATTGGCTTGGGTGGTGCGGGTCTGCTGGCCGCTATATTTGGCCTGTTCACCTGGCGTCGCCGCAAGGCTGAACAAGAGGCGCAGCAGGAACTTGAACAGCAGATGGCTATGGAACAAGAGCCGCTGGATATTCCTGAGGATATTGCCGAACCCGATGAAACTCTCGCTGCAGTTGAGAGCATGGAGGCAGACGATACCTTCGATCTGGGCGATCTCGGCGATGTAGGCACTGATGACCCAATTTCTGAAGCGGAGATTCACCTGTCCCTGGGGCAGTATGAGGAAGCGGAAAGCAAGCTGCTGCTGGGCCTGGAAAAGGACCCGCAGGTAGTCGATGCGCGCCTGATGTTGATGGAGGTTTACGCCCACAACCAGGACGTTGAAAAGTTTGACGATCACTACCGCCAGCTGCTTAGCATCAGCGACGGTCCTGCTGCCGATCGCGCCGCCCGCCTGCGTGAATCCATTGCTGGTGCGCCGGATTTTGAAGCCCCAGCTATGGGTCTTTCCAATGAGTCCTTCGAAGCGGCGCAGCTCGACGATATCGGCGCGGCCCTGGACGATGACTTCACCAGCGCCGAGCCGGGACTGGTTGGTAGCGGTGACGCGCTGGAGCCGGATACCTCTCTCCTCGATGACCTGACTATGGATCTGTCATTGGATGAGGAAAGCTCTGATTCTGAGCAAGAGCTGTCCCTGGATCTGGAGTTGGATAGCAGCTTTGAAGAGCCGTTGCAGGCGAGCGCAGATCAAAGCGAGTCGCTGGATACCGAGTTCAATCTGGATGATTTGGACCTGGACAGTGCTCTAGACGGAGACAGCCAAGAAGTTACTGCTGAGGTATCGGAACCAGAAGTTGAAAGCGATTTAAATCTTGATGAACTTGATTTGGGTGAGTTGGACCTGGGTGATCTGGGCTCAAGTAATCAAGAGCCCGCTTTGATTGAAGACGATTTGGGGCTTGAGCTTTCTGATAACACAGAAGAGAGTGTCGATGCTCCAATAGAATTCGATACCTCTGATTTGGATCTGGATTCCCTCGACTTGGAGCCGGCGGCAGAAGAAAACTCTGAGGCCTCAGTTGAGGCCCAGCTGGAAGAAAAGGCAACTACCAGCGGTGGTTCCGTTCCGGGTTTGGATTTTGAGCTGGATCTTTCCATGATGGAGGAAGAGATTCAGCCCCAGAAAGAAGAAGAGATTTCGGTTGAGCTGGATACGGCCTTTGAATTGGATGATGCTCTGGAGCTGGATTCCGTTGACAGCGGTTTGAGCGAGGAGATCTCCCTGACAGAAGGAGTCGCCTCTGCCCAGGAGTCTGCAGAAGAGTTATCCATGGATGACTTCCCTGATGGCGATCTGGAGATGATCGGCGGCGACTTGGATTCCGACCTGGATCTTGACGGTATCGACCTGGATGATATTGCTGCGGATCTCAACGCAACTGAGCAGCCCTCGGCAGAGGTAGCCGCGGCCAGCAGTGAGCCGGCAGCAGATTTATCCCTCGATGCTGACTTGGATACTCTCGATGCTGCAGGTATGGAGCTGGCCGGGGCTAGCGACCTGGACTTCAATGCGGATGCAATCGAAGAGGAGTTTTCCCTGGAGGATGAGCTGGCTCTCATCGATGAATCCACTGAGGGTGATTTGACTCTTGAGCCAGAACCCTTGGTTGAAGCTAAACCTGAAGCGACAGAGCAGGTTGAGGCGATTGTCGAGAAGCCGTCAGATTCTGACTTTGGTGACCTCGACTTCAACCTGGAAAGCGACCTCAATTCAGAGTTGAGTTTGCTGGAAGGCGGCGATGAGATGGCGACCAAGTTGGAGCTGGCTCAAGCTTATATGGATATGGGTGACGAAGAGGGTGCCAAGGATATCCTCAAAGAGGTAGCCCAGGATGGTGGCGGTGAACACAAAGACCGCGCCGAGGAAATGCTGGAGCGGATGGTGTAAGCTAGCAGCATATTCCGTTTTTGAAAAAACCTCGCACTGGTTGCGAGGTTTTTTTATGTTTACCGGGAAGTTCCCGGCAGTGATTTTTACCCGGCGCAGACGCAGCGGGGGAGAGCGAGTGGTTTTGGTGATATGAGTCAGGTGACGCAAAGGGAATATATTTACAAGCCCAATGGGGAGGTACCTGAAGGTGAGGGGCTGCCCGAAGGGCTGCGCCGTATAGCCCTGGGCGTTGAGTATTGCGGAGCCAAGCTGCACGGTTTCCAGAAGCAGAAGTCTGCATCGGAGACTGTCCAGGCTCATCTGGAGCGGGCTTTATCCACTATTGCAGCGGAGGATGTGACCCTGGTTTGTGCCGGGCGTACCGATGCGGGCGTTCATGCTACCAATCAGGTCATCCACTTTGATACCCGAGCGCAGCGCCCGGACCGCGCCTGGGTGCAGGGAGTTAATACCAAGTTGCCGGATTCAGTGCGGGTGCGCTGGGCGCGGGAAATGCCGGCGCAGTTCCATGCACGTTTTTCCGCTCACGCCCGCAGTTATCGCTACCTGATCCACAGCGCACCGACCCGCTCGGCCCACAGCGCCGCTGAGGTAACCTGGACCCAGCACTCACTGGACTTGGAGGCGATGAGTGAGGGAGCCAGCTACTTGATTGGCCGCCACGACTTCACCAGCTACCGTGCCTCTCAGTGCCAGGCCAAGAGCCCGGTGCGCGAAATTACCCGCCTGGATATTGCTCCAGTGGGTCAGCTGGTTGCCTTGGAAATTAGTGCTAACGCATTCCTTCACCATATGGTGCGCAATATCACCGGGGTTTTGATGGCTGTGGGGCGAGGTGAGCGTCCACCAATTTGGGTAAAAGAGGTGCTGGATCAGCGGGACCGCTCCGCCGGAGGCGTGACTGCACCGCCGTTTGGCTTGTATCTCGTTGATGTGCGCTATCCGGATCATTTCCAGCTTCCCCAATGTGAGCCTGGGCCACTGCTGGTGCCACAGCCTTTGGGTGCTTTGCTTTCCAGCTAGACTGCTGAACTTTTCGAGGCTAAAGCAAATCTGGGAGAGGGCGTGCATTTCGCGCCTTCTGACTATCTGCTAGTATCCGTCGTTCCCTCTTTTGATCGGCCAGCCGGCTGAGCCCAGGTTACACGATGCAAGTAAAAATATGCGGCATCACTTGTATAGAAGATGCCCTGATGGCCGTAGATGCAGGTGCCGACGCGTTGGGCCTGGTATTTTATAAGCCGAGCCCGCGCTATATCGAACTTGATATGGCAGCTAAAGTTGCAGCGGCAGCTCCCCCATTTGTCACCCTGACGGGGTTATTTGTCGATGCGGCACAGAGTGAGGTGGACGCTGTACTGGAATCGGTGCCGCTTAACCTGTTGCAATTCCACGGCGATGAAAGTGCCCGTTTCTGCGAACAATTCCGGCGTCCCTATATCAAAGCGTTACGGATGAAAGATGACCTCGATGTCAAAGCCGCAATGACTGAGCACCCCAAAGCCCGAGGTTTTCTATTGGATGCCTACAGGCCCGGTATCCCCGGTGGTACCGGAGAGACCTTTGATTGGGACAGGGTTCCTCAAGATAGCAGTCGCCCGATCGTTCTTGCCGGTGGCTTGAATCCCGCGAATGTAACTGCAGCAGTAGAAGCTGCGCGCCCACAGGGGGTGGATGTGAGCGGAGGTGTAGAGCGTCAACCGGGACGCAAGGATCGAGAAAAAGTTTTTGCGTTTGTCAGCGCGGCGAAGCGATAGATTTAGAGGCGGTACCGGAAGTGCCGCCCGCCGGCTTGGCCGGCGCGAGCCAGTAAATACCAGCAGATCGACGCATCTGCACCAGTATTTTCTGGCGACGTTTGAATAGTTCAGGAAGAACTATTCAAACATTAGGTAAATAGAAAGAAAGTTTTAACCCCACGTGACCCACGGAGTGTGAGTGTGAGTAAGCCAGGTGCTATCGATTTTTCCACCTTCCCGGATGCGAGCGGACATTTTGGTCCCTACGGCGGTCGCTTTGTATCGGAGACGCTGATCAGCGCATTGGATGAGCTTCAGGCAATGTATAGCCGCCTGAAAGATGATCCGGATTTTGTCGCTGCCTTTGATCACGATCTGGCGCACTACGTAGGCAGGCCATCGCCGCTGTATCTTGCTGAGCGACTGACTGAGCAGGCGGGCGGTGCGCGAATCTGGCTTAAGAGGGAAGACCTGAACCATACCGGTGCGCACAAGGTAAATAACACGGTGGGCCAGGCACTTCTGGCCAAACACAGCGGTAAGACCCGCGTAATTGCCGAAACCGGCGCTGGTCAACACGGTGTGGCTACGGCAACCGTGGCGGCGCGTCTCGGTTTGCAGTGTACGGTTTATATGGGTGCGGAAGACGTTAAGCGCCAATCCCCCAACGTATACCGTATGAAGCTGCTGGGGGCAGAAGTGGTGCCGGTGGAATCCGGTTCCAAGACCCTAAAGGACGCCATGAATGAAGCCATGCGCGATTGGGTAACCAATGTCGATAATACTTTCTACATTATCGGCACTGTGGCTGGTCCTCACCCTTATCCGCAATTGGTGCGCGACTTCAACTCTATTATCGGCCGTGAAGCCCGTCGCCAGAGTCTGGAGCGCTTTGGCCAGTTGCCCGATGCGCTGGTGGCCTGCGTCGGTGGTGGTTCCAATGCGATCGGCCTGTTCCACCCGTTCCTGAATGACGCTGAAGTGAAAATGTTTGGTGTCGAAGCCGGCGGTGAAGGCCTGGCTTCCGGTAAGCATGCTGCACCACTGAATGATGGTATTCCCGGTGTTCTGCACGGTAACCGCACCTACCTGATGGAAGATGATGACGGCCAGATTATCGAGACTCACTCGGTTTCTGCGGGGCTCGACTACCCGGGTGTTGGCCCTGAGCACTCGTGGCTGAAAGATATCGGCCGGGTGGAATATGTCACCGCCGATGATGATGAAGCCCTGGATGCCTTCCGCCGTCTCACTCGCACAGAGGGCATTTTGCCGGCATTGGAATCCAGCCATGCAGTCGCGTACGCGCTCAAATTGGCGGCTTCCATGAGCCCTGAGCAGAATGTCCTGGTGAATCTCTCCGGCCGAGGCGATAAGGATATTTTCACCGTTGCCGCTATCGACGGTATCGAGGTGTAGCAATATCACCGCCCGCCTCTGAGGCGGGCAAAATGGGTGAGGATCAAATAATTGAGCTGGCTTTTTGCCAGGAGTAGCTCAGGGAATAAACTGTGACAGAACAAAATAGAATTGATCGCCGCTTTGCCAAGTTGCGCGATGAGGGCCGCAAGGCACTGGTAACTTATATTGTCGCTGGCGATGGCGGCTTGGAAAATACTGTGCCGCTGATGCATCAGTTGGTGGCCAGCGGGGCCGATGTTATTGAACTGGGGGTGCCATTTTCCGACCCCATGGCAGAGGGCCCGGTAATTCAGAAAGGGCATGAGCGAGCGCTGGCCAATGGGGCTTCGCTGCGCAAATGTTTGGCATTGGTGAAAGAATTTCGTCAGTCGGATAGTGACACCCCGGTAATCCTGATGGGCTATGCCAATCCGATTCAGCGTATGGGTGAACTGGAGTTTGCTGAAGCGGCGTCCACTGCGGGTGTCGATGGTGCCCTGACCGTAGATCTGCCGGCAGAAGAGTCCGGTTCCCTGAATGCCTTTTTGGCGGAGCGCAACCTGCGCAACATCTTCCTGCTGACGCCTACTACTACTGAAGAGCGTATTCGTGAAATTACCGATGTTGCCAGTGGCTTTGTTTACTATGTATCCCTGAAAGGGGTTACCGGAGCAGGCCACCTGGATTTAGATTCAGTGCGTGACAATCTGGACCATATTCGTCAGTTTACCGATCTGCCCCTGTGTGTTGGCTTCGGTATCAAAGATGGTACCTCGGCCCGCCAGGTCAGTGCCCATGGCGACGGTGCTGTAGTCGGTAGTGTACTGGTGTCGGCGGTAGATGCGGCGGCAGACCTGGAAGCCGCTAAAACGGCGGTTGGCGCTATTGTCAGCGAGATGCGCGAAGCCTTGGATCGCTAAAAGCAGCTATAGGTCTAAGCACAAAGCTGGCCAGAAAGCCAAAAATAGCGGCTGATCTGGCCGGGTTTGTTGTTCAGCTTAGTGTTTTAATTCCTAGCCTGAAACCCACTGGTCGGTAAAATGTGCCGGCCCAAAGAAAGCCTCCGGATTTGGAAACGAGATGAGCTGGTTAGAAAAAATTGTCCCTGCGGTAATTCGCACAGAGCGTCGCACCGGCAGCAGCAAGGTCCCCGAGGGGGTTTGGAAGAAGTGCGTCAAATGCGATGCGATGCTTTATCGCCCGGAGCTGGAACGCAATCTGGATGTGTGCCCCAAGTGCGATCACCACTTTAGAATCGGCGCCCGTCGCCGCCTGGATATCTTCCTCGACGAGGAAGGTCGTGAAGAGCTGGCCACCGATGTGCAGCCGGTTGATCGCCTGAAGTTTAAAGACGTTAAAAAATATAAAGACCGCTTGGTGCAGGCACAAAAGTCCACTGGTGAGAAGGATGCCCTGATCGCTATGCAGGGCAGCCTGAATGGTGCTCCCCTGGTAGCGGTAGCATTTGAGTTCGCTTTCCACGGTGGCTCCATGGGCTATGTGGTCGGTGAGCGCTTTACCCGTGCCGCTCAGCGTGCCTTGGAGCAACGTATCCCGCTGGTTTGTTTCTCTGCTACCGGTGGTGCCCGGATGCAGGAGGCCCTGATCTCCCTGATGCAGATGGCTAAAACCTCAGCGGTGCTGGAAAAAATGAAGATGGCCGGCGTGCCATATATCTCCATTATGACCGACCCGGTTTACGGTGGTGTTTCCGCATCCCTGGCCCTGCTGGGTGATATCAACGCGGCGGAGCCCGGAGCGCGCGCTGGTTTTGCCGGCCCGAATATTATCGAGCAGACTATTCGCCAGAAATTGCCGAAAGGTTTCCAGCGCAGTGAGTTCCTGCTGGAGCACGGCGCAATTGATATGATTATTCCTCGCAAGGAAATGCGCTCTACAGTGTCCCGCATATTGGGTAAACTGACCGGCAACTGATTTCCATTCCCTTGGGGTTATGCTGTGATCAGCTTAATTTCCGCTGATTGCAGCCCCCATCATCGATGTTTTCAACTATGCCTTCACTGCAAGATTGGCTCTCCCGTCTGGAGCAGCTGCACCCTTCCGAAATTGAATTAGGTCTTGAGCGCGTCGCATCTGTCGCCGATGCACTGGGTATCCAGAAACCGGCACCGACAGTGATTACTGTGGCGGGCACCAATGGTAAGGGTTCCTGCGTGGCCACTATGGAGGCGCTGCTGTGTAAGGGGGGGCGCTCCGTAGGCGCTTACAGTTCCCCACACCTTCTGCGCTTTAACGAGAGGGTGCGTATCGGGGGTGAAGAGGTTGCCGATAAAGATCTCGTGCTGGCGTTTGAGGCTATCGAGGTTGCTCGCGGTGAGACCAGCCTGACCTATTTTGAATACACCACCCTGGCGGCGCTCTGGTTATTTCAAAGGGCAGGCGTCGAGTTTGCACTTCTGGAAGTTGGCCTGGGTGGGCGCCTGGATGCAGTCAACCTGGTGGATGCGGATCTCGCTATTATCACCAGTGTTGCCATTGATCACGAGGACTGGCTTGGCAGTGACCGGGAAATAATCGGCCGTGAAAAAGCCGGTGTCCTACGTGCTGGGGCGCCTTTTGTCTGTGCTGATAGCAATCCCACCCAATCTGTGCTGTCTGCGGCAGAAAAATTGTCCAGTTCCAGTTACTTTATAGGTCAGGATTTCTCTCTTAATTTGGGAGAGGGTAAAAAAGAACTTTACCGTTTTGGTGAGTTGGAACTTGCGATCCCCCCGATCAACTTGCCGCGCCCGAGTATTGCTGCTGGGATTACCGCGCTGGCTCTGCTCAATGTATTGCCCCAGGGTGGGATCGAATCTGCACTGGCTGAAATTGCCCTGCCTGGGCGCTGTCAGCAGGTTCAATGGCAGGGGTGTAACTTGCTGTTGGATGTGGGGCACAATCCGGCAGCGGCCGAACACTTGGCTAAATGGCTTGCAGATCACCCTGTAGATGGTGAGACCCATGCGCTGGTAGCGGCTATGGCCGATAAGGATTTGGTGGGGCTCTTCGCGCCTTTGCGGGGTGTGGTGGATGCCTGGCACCCCGCAGAGTTACCGGGCAATAGCCGCGCTGCGAGCGGAGAGACTTTGCGGGAAGGTCTGGCCGCAGCAGGTGTTGAGGCAACGAACGCCAATAGTCGCTGTCCAAACGTCGCCGATGGTTTACAACAGCTGCTGCCGACCATTGGTCCACAAGACAGGTTGCTTGTATTTGGTTCCTTCTTTACTGTGGCTGAGGTTCTGCAGCAGATGCGAGACGAAGGTAATGGAGAATTGCGAGGGTAAACCCTCCCGCCGAGGGCGATTGAACGACGGATTTAAGCAGCGCATTGTCGGTGCGCTGGTTTTGGCTGCGCTTGCCGTTATTTTCTTGCCCAGCCTGTTGGACCGGGAGGCCGCAGGCAATATCAGTGAAACCAGCCAGATTCCGGCGGAGCCGGATATACGCCCTATTGAAATTGCCGAGCCGCAACCGGTAGCGGATGCTATGCCTGCACCGGCGCCGGGTGAAGCTTTCCAGCCGGACCTGCCAGAGAACTTCTCCAACCCGAAGGCTCCAGTAGCTGATGAGGGGGAGGGGCGGTTAGAGATCGCCAAGAGTGATGAGCCGGAGGAAAAACTGGCCGCACCGAAGAAGGGAGCCTCGCCCCTTGTGGATGCCTATGGCCTGCCTGTGGCCTGGGTGGTTCAAGTGGCTTCCTACCGGGATGAGTCCAATGCGGACAAGCTGCGTTTGCGTCTGATGAACGAGGGCTACAGTGCCTATACTCGGGCAGTGGATACAGACAAGGGTCGCCTGGTGAGGGTCTTTGTTGGGCCAAAGGTCAACAAGGCCGATGCCCATCAGCTGAAAAAAGAACTGGATACCCTTCTGAAAGCCCAGACCCTCGTGCTTCAGTTCAAGGCCTGATCGGGCCTTTGACTTCAGGTTGCCGCCATTTCAGCCCGAGGCGGATGATGGCAACTCGCTGGCAGACTTCCACTTTGCATTTTTATTCGCAATTAACCGATTGCCACTGCGCCAAACGTCCAGGGAAAGCGGTACTACAAGTAATAAATTCCAATCGGTTGGCCTACGGCTTCACGCGCTTAGTCCCTTCAGTTAGAATGCGCGCTCTTCGCGGCAGCAGCCGCCACGCAGGTAGGATTGAATGAATTGGGCTGACTGGATCATTCTGGCTATTGTGGGTATCTCCACGCTTATCGGCCTTAGTCGAGGTTTCATCAAGGAAACCTTGTCTCTGCTTACCTGGATTGCCGCCTTTATCGTCGCCATGATGTTTCGCGACCAGCTGGCGCCAATGCTATCCAACCTCGTCGACACCCCCTCCCTCCAAATGATTGCAGCTTTTGGCATCCTGTTTATCGGCACCTTACTCGCTGGCGCCGGTCTTAACATGGTGCTCTCTGCCTTTGTTGAGGCAACTGGGCTATCCGGTACAGATAGAGTGCTGGGAATGGCGTTTGGCTTGGTGCGGGGAGCCATTGTCGTGATGGCGCTGTTGATCCTGGCCCCGGCATTGGTGCCGGTGGAACAGGACAGCTGGTGGAGTCAGTCTGTTTTGATTCCCCATTTCCTCGAATTTGAGGATAGTGCGCGGGAGCTGGCGGGCTCCGTTAAGGAATTCTTCGTAAAGTTGTTTTAAATAGAGCGCCAAAAGCGCTCTTCTCGAGTCAATAGGGTCAAATATATGTGTGGTATCGTCGGTATCGTCGGTAAGAGTGACGTCAATCTGCAGCTCTATGATGGGCTCACTCTGCTACAGCACAGGGGACAGGATGCCGCCGGTATCGTTACCTGTGACGATGATCGCCTGAACCAGCAGAAAGCCAATGGTCTGGTTCGCGACGTATTCCGCGCGCGCCACATGGAGCGTCTGAAAGGCAATTTTGGTATTGGTCACGTCCGCTACCCCACTGCCGGTAGCTCCGGCCCGGCGCTGGCTCAGCCGTTCTACGTGAACTCTCCCTACGGCATCGCCATGGCTCACAACGGCAACCTCACCAATGTGCACGAGGTGGTCGATGAGATCTTCCAGCAGGACCTGCGCCATATCAATACAGATTCTGATTCGGAAGTGTTGCTGAACGTGTTCGCCCACGAGCTGCACAAGTTGCACAAGCTGCAGCCGAAAGCCGAAGATATCTTCAGTGCGATGCGCTCTGTACACAAGCGCGTGCGCGGCGCCTACGCTTGCGTTGCCCTGATTGTCGGTTACGGTATTGTCGCTTTCCGCGATCCCAACGGAATTCGCCCACTGGTTTACGGCAAGCGTGAAACCGAGAAGGGCACCGAATATATGGTGGCTTCCGAGTCCGTGGCTCTGGACGTACTGGGTTACACCTTGGTGCGCGATGTCGCTCCTGGCGAAGCGCTCTATATCGAGCTGGATGGCACTGTGCACTCCGAGCAGTGTTCAGATAACCCGTCTTTGACTCCCTGTATTTTTGAGCATGTGTACTTTGCCCGTCCTGACTCCATTATGGATGGCGTATCGGTACACAAGGCGCGTTTGCGTCAGGGTGAGCATCTGGCGGACAAAATTCTCAGCATGCGCCCGGATCACGATATCGACGTGGTTATCCCGATCCCGGATTCTGCCCGCACGGCAGGTCAGACGGTAGCCCACCGCTTGGGGGTGAAATTCCGTGAAGGTATGGTGAAGAATCGCTATATCGGCCGGACCTTCATCATGCCCGGTCAAAAGCAGCGCAAGAAGTCGGTTCGCCAGAAGCTCAACGCCATCGAGCTGGAATTCCGTGGTAAGAATGTGTTGTTGGTAGATGACTCCATTGTGCGCGGTACTACCTGTAAGCAGATTATCCAGATGGCCCGCGATGCCGGTGCTGCCAAAGTGTACTTCGCCAGTGCTGCACCAGCGGTAAAATACCCGAATGTCTACGGTATCGATATGCCCTCCGCCACTGAGCTTGTGGCTCACGGTCGCACCACCGAGGAAATCTGTGAGGAGATTGGCGCAGACTGGTTGATCTACCAGGAGCTGGAAGATCTGGTGGTCAGCTCCAGTGGCGGCAAGCAAAAAATTGATCGCTTTGATTGCTCTGTATTCGACGGCAATTACATCACCGGTGATGTGGACGAGGAATACCTGAACGACCTGCACGCTCAGCGCAATGATACGGCCAAGCGTAAAAAGGCCGACGCCAACGCTTTGTAATTCGTCCTTGGGGGAATATCTAAATATCCCTCACCTGATTTGGCGGGCGGCAAAAAACCGTTTTTTGTAGTCTGCCAATAGTAAAAAAGCGTAAGCGTCCTTTTCTCGCGGCAGAAGAGGGCGCCAGTTAAGATCGTTTCGGTTAAGATGACTGCTTCCAAAAATACTGACCAGGAAGCGGTATATGTTTGAAGACGACGGTTACGCTCTGGAAACCCTGGCGGTGCGCGCCGGCCAGGTTCGCTCACCGGAAGGAGAGCACTCCGAGGCACTTTACCTCACCTCCAGTTATGTTTTCCCCTCCGCTGCAGAGGCTGCTGCGCGCTTCTCTGGCGAAAGCTCCGGCAACGTCTACTCCCGCTATACCAACCCCACAGTGCGTACTTTTGAAGAGCGCATCGCTGCTCTCGAAGGCGGTGAAGCTGCGGTAGCCACTGCTAGTGGCATGGCTGCCATTCTCAGTATTTGTATGGCGTTACTGAAAAGTGGCGACCACGTTATCTGCTCCCGCAGTGTTTTCGGCACAACTACGGCTTTATTTGGCCGCTATATGGAAAAGTTTGGCGTGCGGGTGAGCTATGTCGATTTGACCGATATGGACGCCTGGAAGCAGGCCGTAGATGGGTCTACCAAGCTGCTGTTTATGGAGACGCCTTCCAACCCTCTGTGTGAAGTAGCCGATATCCGCGCGTTGGCACAGGTCGCCCACAGCGCTGGTGCCATGCTGGTGGTCGACAACTGTTTCTGTACCCCGGCACTGCAGCGACCTCTTTCCATGGGCGCCGATATTGTGGTGCACTCCGCAACCAAATTCCTCGACGGCCAGGGCCGGGCCCTGGGTGGTGTTGTTGTTGGTCGCAAGGATGTAATGGATGAGTTGGTGGTTTTCCTGCGCACTGCCGGACCGAGTATGAGCCCGTTTAATGCCTGGGTATTCCTCAAAGGCCTGGAAACTTTAAAGCTGCGTATGCAGGCGCATTGCACCAATGCACTCGACTTGGCTTGGTGGCTCGATGAGCAGGAGATGGTTGAGAAGGTAAATTACACCGGCTTGCCTAAACACCCCCAACACCGCCTAGCGCGGGAACAGCAAGACGCTTTTGGCGCAGTGCTGAGTTTTACTGTGCGCGGTGGTCGTGAGGAGGCTTGGAAAGTGATCGACAATTGTAAAATCCTCTCCTGCACCGCCAACTTGGGGGATGCAAAAACCACTATTGTGCACCCTGCCACCACTACTCACGGCCGCCTCAGTGATGAAGATAAGGCTCGCGCCGGAATTACCGAAAATTTGATTCGTATTTCGGTAGGGCTGGAAAATGTTGAGGACCTCAAGCGCGACCTGATGCGTGGATTATCCCAACTATAAGCGCTGGCGTAAGCGCCCAGCTACCTATGATTATTAGCGGACAGTGAAATACTGTCCGCTGCTACCGGTAGCGTTTGCATTTTGTCGCGCCCCTGCCGGTATGCAGAAATAGCCCCCTTTAGAAAAATTGAGCAGTAATGGATTTGCCGTGCAAAAAATAGTTTCCGCCATAGTGTCTGATATCGGCAGCGTTTTATTGGGTAAAGAGCGCCAGGTGAAGCTGGCGCTGGCCTGTTTGTTATCAAAAGGCCACTTGTTAATTGAAGACCTGCCGGGTATGGGTAAGACCACCTTGGCCCATGCACTCGCACAGGTGCTGGGGCTAACGTATAAGCGGGTGCAGTTCACCAGCGATATGTTGCCGGCGGATATTCTTGGTGTTTCGATATTTGATCGGGAGTCCAGCCAATTTCACTTTCACGAGGGACCTGTGTTTAGTCAGGTGTTATTGGCAGACGAGATTAATCGCTCATCGCCAAAAACCCAGAGTGCGCTGTTAGAGGCCATGGAAGAGCGCCAGGTGAGTGTCGATGGCGAGACCCGCACACTGCCCCAGCCATTTTTTGTGATTGCCACTCAGAATCCGATGCAACAATCGGGCACCTTTGCATTGCCGGAATCCCAATTGGATCGCTTTTTAATGCGTATCAGTCTTGGCTATCCCACCCGGGAAGCGGAAAGGGCTTTGTTTTTGGGGGTAGATCCGAGGCAGCAGCTGGCGAAGTTAAAACCCAGAATTGATATTGCCACACTCGGAAAAATGCAAAGCCTGGTTGGGCAGGTTAAAACTTCTGATAGCCTGTTGGATTATCTGGAGCGATTGGTTTTACAAACCCGCCAGAGCCCGGATTGCGCAGTGGGTTTATCACCCCGAGGCGCTTTGGCCCTTTTGCGCGCAGCCAAAGCCTGGGCGTTGATTCACAATCGCGGCCATGTTTTGCCTGAGGATATCCAGGCTGTGTTGCCGGCGGTGGCAGGACATCGATTACAGAGCGATGGCAGCAACGGCGAGCAGTTGGTTGAGCGTCTAATGCGCCAAGTGGATGTGATTGCGGCCTGAGTCGATGAGTGTAAGTCACCCCCAACGTCGGAACCCTTCCCGCAATCCGATACACCTGCTGGTGGAATATTGGCGTAACCTAATGCAGCGCTGGCTTAGTCGCCGGGCACCGCGGGCCCGAGCGATTACCTTGAACCACAGCCGATTATTTATCCTGCCCACGCGCGCAGGCTTAGGTTTCCTAATAGTGGTGGCATTATTGTGGTTGCTGGGCACCAATTATGAAAACAATCTGGTTTTCGCTCTGACATTTTTGTTGGTCAGCATTTTGGCGGTGCTACCACTACACACCTTTGCCAACTTAAGTGGCGTGCACTTGCGCCTTGTGGATACCCGGGCAGCTTTTGCTGGTGATTTTGCCGAGGCGGAAATTAATGTCAGTTGTGAGGGCAAGCGGGAGCGGGAATGGCTCGAGCTGAGTTGGCCACCGGAGCAGGGCAGTCGCGTGGATTTGTGCGAGCAGAAAAGTGCCGATATTTGTATCTCTATGCCGGTAGTAAAACGTGGGCGAGTGCAGGCACCTCGGTTGAGGATTGAAAGTCGTTTCCCTCTCGGGTTATTTCGCTGCTGGAGCCGCATTGACCTGGATGTTGAATTTTTGGTTTATCCCCGTCCAATTTCTGCGGGCCCTTTACCGCTAGGAGAGACTGTTGCCGAGGGGGCGTTTGGTGAGGTGAAGCGGGGGGGAGATGATTTTGCAGCGCTAAAACCCTATCAAGCGGGTGACTCGTTACGCCATGTAGCCTGGAAGCAATACGCGGCCGGACGCGATCTTTACAGCAAGGACTATGAGCGCAAAACTGACACGCGCTTGTGGCTCGACTGGGGTTTACTCGATGGCAGAGATATAGAGATGCGCCTGAGCAATCTCTGTGACTGGACCCTACAAGCGGAAAAGCAGGGCATAGCATACGGTTTGTGCCTGCCTGGTATTTCAATAGAGCCTTCCCTCGGTCCCGAGCATCAGCAGCAGGTCTTGCAGGCATTGGCCCTGTACCCAGGGCGAGGCCAGTGATGATTGCGAATAAGGATTTATTGCCCAGGGAAAGTTTACTGTGGATTTTTGCTGCCCAGTTTGTCGCCCTTTTGCCGCAATTCACAATGCTGCCACTGTGGGTGGCTTTTGCCTGGGCCTTTGCAGTTTATTGGCGCCTGGAAGTTTTTCGCGGGCGCAGGGATTTACCCGGCCGGGCTCTTAAACTGACAGTGATCCTGTTGACGGTGGCGGGACTGGCTCTGTCCTATCGGCGCTTGTTTGCTTTGGAGCCGATGATTGCACTCTTGGCGCTGTCATTCACCCTGAAAAATCTTGAACTGGTCAGCCGCAGGGATGCCTTTGTCAGTCTACTGTTGGCCTACTTCGTAGCCGCCACTCTGTTTGTGCAAGAGCAAACCATTCCCTATGCACTTTACGGTTTACTGAGTGTGTTGGTAATTACTGCAGCCCTGGCGGCGCAGCTGGGACACTTTAGTGCGCGCCCGCGCCGGGCTTTGGGGTTATCCCTGCGGTTGGTGGCACAGGCCACGCCGTTGATGGTGTTGTTGTTTTTGGTTATGCCTCGGCTGGGGCCCCTTTGGTCTGTGCCGCAGAATACCTCCGCTGGGCGCACCGGTGTCAGTGATTCGATGGCCCCGGGAGACTTTACTGAGCTTTCCAAATCCAGCAAGCCGACCTTGCGTATCTCCTTTGATGGACCTGTGCCCCCGCCTGAGCAGCGCTACTGGAGGGGCTTGGTGTACTCGGAATTTGATGGGCGTACCTGGCGCCAGGGCTATGGTGTTGACCCTCGAAATGGCGGGCGAGTGTATTGGAGAAGTGGGGAGCAGGTGCTTCCGCAAGTGGGTCCCCGTTATCGCTACCAGGTTATCCAGGAAGCGAGCCGCAGCCCCTGGCTATTCGCTATGGCAAAACCGGCTTCAGAGAGCGCGGGTGTGGGAGAGACAACGGATGATCGCCTGGTAAAACGGACCCCGGTTTTCAACCGCTTTTCTTACCAGGTAAGTTCCTGGCCGAGAGAAACCCTGTCGCTCAGTGCTACTCTCAGCAATGCGGAGCGGCGCAGGAATTTGCAACTTCCCAGTTACGGCAATAGCCGTACTCGTCAGTGGATGGCTTCCCTGCGGGACCAGGGGCTCAGTGCTGAGGCGGTTTCCTCCCAGCTGTTGTCGCACTTCCACAGTGCCTTCACTTATACCCTGAAGCCTCCAGCACTGGGCGGCGATACTATTGATGAGTTTCTTTTCGATAGCCAGCAGGGCTTCTGCGAGCACTTTGCCGGTAGTTATGTGTTTGCCATGCGCGCAGCGGGGATACCGGCGCGAGTAGTGGCTGGTTACCAGGGCGGTGAGTGGGTCAGTGGAGAAGAGTACTTATTGGTGCGAGAGTACGACGCCCATGCCTGGGCTGAAATTTGGCTCGACGGCCAAGGCTGGCAACGTGTAGACCCCACAGCGGCAGTAGCTCCGGAGCGGGTGCGCGACGGTCTGGAGAGTGCGGCAGGTGAAGAGTTTATGCAGGACTCCCTATTTCCGTTACACCGTATCGGCATTCTCAGCCAGTTGCGCTTACAGTGGGATATGATCAACTACCGTTGGTATCAAACCGTAGTGAGCTTCGATGCCGATCGACAGCAGAATTTGTTACAGCGGCTATTTGGTGATCTGTCTCCAATGCGTATCGCCCTATTACTGGGGGCGCCGATTCTTGTGCTTTTGTTGGGTATCAGTTTATGGGCGGCCCGCTCCGCAGGAGGATCCAAGTTGGCGCCTGCAGAGAAGCTCTACCAGCGCTTTTGCCGGCGCATGGCCCGCAATGGGGTCCAGCGGCATTCCGGTGAGACTGCAGGATCCTATGCCCGCCGGATTGCCGAGGAAAAACCGGAGATGTCTGGTTATGCCGCAGCAGTGACAGAGGCTTTTGAGTCTGCCGCCTATGGTGGTGACGGCTCTGGGCTGAGAACACTTCGGAAGCTATCAAGCTGGTATTTCTGGTTGCGGCACTCGGTAAATATGACGCCGCACAAGCGTGAGTTGGCAGGTTATTAATCATTGAGTTATTTCGTATCTAGAATGCCAACCCAATTGCAAAGGTTTCTGTTGGGCTATAGCGGCACCTCCCTGGCAACCGGGTTGCAGGTGATATTGCTGCCCTGGATTGCGCTGACGATCGTGGATCTTCCGGCCCTGCAATTGGGGTGGATTCAGGCATCAGTATTGCTGCCAAACCTGGTATTCCTGTTGTTTGGCGGTGCTTTGGCAGATAGGCGAGACCCGGCTCTGGTGTCGGCTCTAGCCTGTTTGGGCCTGGCGCTTTGTCATACCGCATTGTTGTTGTATTTCACCTTCCATGTCCTGAATTTATCCACCTTGATGGTTTACGGAATTTGCCTGGGGGTGTGCAGCGCTTTTTTACAGCCGGCACGGGATAACCTGGTGCAGCGCAGTGCCCGCAACCGCAAGGGGCAGGCCACTGAGCAAGGCGTGCAAAAAACCGTAACCTGGATGATGTTGGCGCAGTACGGCGGCCAGGCAGTGGGAATGTTGCTAGCGAGTCGATTTGACCAGTGGGGCTTGCAGCACTTGCTGGGTGTACAGATTGCCGTTGTGCTAGTGGCTTCATTATTGCTTTTCTCCTTGTGTCAGCCTCAAGAGCGTCAGAAGGCACCAGAGAAGCGACCCCACACCCTGATTCTGGATGGTCTCAGTCAGGCATGGAAACACCCGGTATTGCGGGAGCTGACCGCATTGATGGCATTCAATGGCTTTGTGCATATCGGGGTTTTCTTGGTGGTCTTACCGCTGCTGGCTGAGGACTACGGTCGCGGTGCCGGTTACTACGCGACCCTGCAGCTGGCATTTATAGCGGGCACGGTGATCGCGACGGTGACTATGTTGAGACGGGGCCAGGGGCAGGAGCCTGGGCGGGGAATTTTGATGTGCTTGCTTTACAGCGCTGCACTCTTGATTGCTATCAGCCTGGGGCCAACAAAGTTTGGGTTGATCCTGTTGTGTCTGTGTTGGGGGGCGGTTGCGGCAGCCTCCGCAGGGTTGGGGCGAGGCATTGTGCAATTGCTGGCGCCGGCGGATTATCGCAGTCGCATTATCTCTATTTATCAATTTGCCCTATTTGGCTCTGCGGCGCTGGGGGCCCTGGCTGCGGGTGTTTTGAGCGAGGTTGCAGCGCCTCTGACGACACTATTGTGGGCGGGAATCCTGAGTTTATTGGCATTCGCACTGGTTGCCCTGAGTGGGGCTCTACGGCAGGTTAAAATTTCCGATAGCGAGGTATAGGAATCCCGTAACGACCAAATCCGGTTGAGCCACCATATATTTAACAGGGAACTGCGGTTATGGAGGTGGGGTTTGGTATCAGTAAAAAGTGCCAAATGGTCACAGAGAGTCACGACAAACAGCCATGCGCTGGACCTTGAAGCCGGTGTATTTAGCCTGGATGATCCAAAAGCGATAGCCAAATCCCTGAAGAGTGCAGCTGAGGCCAGTCAGCAGCGCAAATCAGAGCCTTTCCGTTCAGCTATGTCTATGCTCACTTTTTATATCAATCGTGCGGGTCATCATTTGCCTGCGCGCAGGCGCAGAATCCTGGAGGCCGCGAAAAATGAATTGCGTGAGCTTTATGGGCGTCCGCGCCGGCATTGAGCCGGCGCAGGGTAGAGGCGATGAAGTCTTTTAGGGGGCTAGGCAGGGCAGGCAGCGCACGTAGAGTCCGCGCGGGTCGCGGAAGCTCTGCAGTTCGCCGATTGGTGCCAAAACCGGTTGTAAGCTGTTTAACCAGGCGCCGAGTGGCAGGTTTGCCTCAAGGCTGGCGGCGATACGTGCATCCACATTATCGCTCAGGGCACGCAGGAATCTTTCGCCGGGAGTCAGCTCGCGCTGGATCTCTATTACATCGTATTCTTCGATCTCAGCAAGCTGTGCGGCGTCGGCAATGGCGTCGTTGAGATTGCCCAGATCGTCTACCAGCCCCAGGTTTTTAGCCGCGCGCCCGGTCCAGACCTGGCCCTGGGCAATTTTGTGCACTTCCTTGGGGGTGCTGCCACGGGACTCGGCCACAATTCTCAGGAACCTGGCGTAGGTATTATCCACTCCCTGTTGCAGGATACTGGCGGCTGCCTCGGGTAGGGCACGATCCAACCGCATGCTGCCGGCCAGGTCTGAAGTGCCCACACCATCGGTATAAATACCCAGTGCCTCAAGGGAATCCTCAAAGGTCGGGAAGGCGCCAAATACGCCAATGGAACCTGTCAGGGTTGCGGGAGAGGCCCAGATTCGATCGCCGCCGGTAGCAATCCAGTAGCCACCAGATGCGGCCAGACTGCCCATGGAGATAACGACAGGGATATCGGCTTCGCGGGTGGCGAGTAACTCCTGTCGAATTGCTTCTGACGCGAAGGCGGAGCCGCCGCCACTGTCAATGCGCAGAACCAGTGCATCAACTTCTTTTTTGCGCGCCTGTGCGATTAGTTCTCCCAGGCTTTCGCTGCCGATCCTGCCGGCGGGAGCGCGGCCATCGACAATAGAACCGCTTGCCGTGATTAAGGCAATCTTATTGGGTTCTTTCTTGGCGGCAACTTCGCTGAGCTTTTGGCTGCGTAAATAGGTGAGGGCATCGATGGCCTTATAACTGCGTTCATCGTTCTCATCTTCACCAATGGTTTTGCGTAGCTCTTGAACAGCCAAGTTGCGGTTGGCGAGTTGGTCGACCAGTTTATTGGCCAGAGCAGTACGTGCCCAGTCGCCCTCATGCTGCTGCAGTTTCTGGGGTAACTCGTCGATAAATAGATCGATGCTTTCAGTTGGCAGGTTGCGAAGGCCGGTCACCTGTTCGGTGTATTCACTCCAGAGTTCATGCAGCCAGCGCTGGTTATTCTCACGGGAAGCCGGAGACATGTCGTCGCGAGTATAGGGTTCGATAAAATCCTTGTAGTCGCCAACGCGGAACACATGGAAATTAACTTTGAGCTTTTCAAGGGCACTTTTATAGTAATTCCGATAGACGCCAAAGCCGGTGAGCATCACGGAACCCATTGGATTCAGGTACACCTTGTCGGCGTGGCTGGCGAGGAAATACTGCGCCTGGGTGTAGTTATCACCTACCGCATAAATGGGTTTGTCGGCAGCCTTGAAGCGCTGCAGGGCTGCTCCAATCTCGTCGAGCTTACTGAGGCTGCCGCCGACCATATTGTCGAGCTCCAGCACCAGTGCGGAAATGCGTTTGTCCTGTGCGGCTTTGTCGATAGAGTCGACAAGATCCTTAACCCTGATTTCCGCTGGCCCCTGGGAGCCGCCGAAGAAAATCGGTAATCCGCTGGGCTGGCTGAGCTCATCTACCAAAAATCCACTGGGAGCCACGCGCAGGGCCGCGCCTTGTGGGACTACCAGCTGTTCGTCTTTGCCAAAAATTGCGATACCCAGGAATACCAGTATTAACAGGAACACCAGGTTGGTAAACACTCGCCTCAGCCAGGTAATTGAGCCGCCAATGGCACCAAAAAAGCTGCGGAACAGTCCTTTCTCATTGGATGAATCAGTCAAACCTCAAAACTCCTTAGTGCGCTGAGGGGCAAGCGTTGTCTATTTATCAGTTACAAAATCATTAGCAATGTGAGTAGTGCCGGTGGCTATTGCATGCGATGCCAGCGGCTGCTCATCATTGATGAAAAGAATAGGATAAGGCTAAGGACTACCAGTACGCCATCCTGCCAGCCGCGTGTAGGCATCGTTACACCGACAATACTGGCAGTGATATACAGCAAAAGAATAAAACAGAGCCACAGATAGCTGCGATAGTGCTGCTTTAGTAACCCAGGTAGTACCAACAGCAGTGGTATGGTCTGCAAGCACCACAGGAACAATGAGCCGCCTTCGAGGAATAGATTCCAGACGACAAACAGCACTAGCATGCCGATATAACAAATCCAGTTAATTCGCAGCGCTATCTTGAGCTTGCGCTGTACAGAATCGTTCACACTTTATCCTCTAGTTGTCGCCGTTATGTGCATTATCCAGCGTCTGTGCCAGGCTGCCGACTCGCTTGCCCAGTGCCCGGCACAGGGTTACTTCGTCATCGGAAAGCGATGTGGCGTGTTCACCGGACCAGTGTGAGGCACCATAGGGTGTGCCGCCAGTGCGGGTGCGCATTAAGGCGGCTTCGGAGTATGGGATGCCGGCGATTAACATGCCGTGGTGCAGCAGGGGCAGCATCATGGATACCAGCGTAGTTTCCTGACCACCGTGAAGACTGCCAGTGGCGGTAAATACCGCAGCCGGCTTACCGGTAAGGCTGCCATCGAGCCAAATATCACTGGTTTGGTCAAGGAAATAGCGCAGCGGAGAGGCCATGTTGCCAAAGCGGGTGGGGCTGCCCATCAGTAAACCGGAGCAATTGCGCAGGTCCTCGATTGTACAGTAGGGGGCACCTTCGGTGGGTACCGGCGGCTCGCTGGCTTCAGTGTCTGGAGATACGCCGGGCACGGTGCGCAGGCGAGCGGTAATCCCACTGGCCTCTACGCCGCGAGCCAGTTCGGTGGCCATGCGCGCTGTAGCGCCGGTGCGGCTGTAGTAGAGGATGAGGACATAGCCTTCGTTGTCCCGATCCATCAGATCAGCCCCAGTACATTTTCAGGGGGCCGCCCTATCACTGCTTTGTCGCCTTTTATAACGATCGGGCGTTGGATCAAAATAGGGTTTTGAGCCATTGCGTCAATTAACTGGGATTCGGCCAGATCTTTGTCTTTCAGGTTTAACTGCTTGTAGGGTTCTTCACCAGTGCGCAACAACTGTCGTGCATCAATATCCAGTTTGTGCAGCAACTGCTGAATATCCTCGGCAGAAGGTGGGGTTTGTAGATAGAGAACCACCTCCGGTTCAATACCGTTATCCTGCAATAGCTGTAGGGTTTGGCGGGATTTTGAGCAGCGGGGGTTGTGGTAAATCGTCCACATTGTGGCGGCATCCTGTTACTGTTTGGCGTATTCTAACCGAAGAATGTTGCGGAGTTCTAAGTCGCTTCTGAATAATCCCCCCAACGTCCTGCGGGGTTTTCGGGAGCTCCTTAGCTATTTGGGGCAGTAATACTGCGGCCTGGGCGAGATGTCCAGGCATAGAGAGATCACAATGAGAAGCACCGTAAAGGATTGGGGAAACCACTGGCTGCGCTTTGCGACGTCACTGTGGAAACTGTTTGATGAAAAGGATTGTCGGCAACGCGCGGCTGCTCTCACTTACCTGACACTGTTTGGCATAGTTCCCCTAGTGACGGTCAGCTACGCCATGTTATCACTGTTTCCCGACTTTGCCGGCTTGCAGAGTAGATTACAGGATCAACTGTTCACCCACTTTTTGCCTCAGAGTGGGCGCGAGATCCAAAAATATATCAGCAGTTTTTCCGAACAGGCACAGCGTTTGACTGGCGTTGGTATCGCGATGCTGATTATTACTGCGGGTTTGACCCTTCGCGGCATCGAGGGGACCTTTAACTCTATCTGGGACGTCCAAAAAGGCCGCAGCGGGGTTTCGAGTTTTCTTTTGTACTGGGCGATATTGAGTCTCGGTCCAATCCTATTAGGGGCGGGACTGGCGACAAGTACTTTTGTCTTTTCTCAAAAATTTTTCTTGGGTGGAGCTGATTCCTTTGAGGTAACTTCGTTGTTATTCAGGATTCTACCATTTGTTTTCAGCTCCATAGTTTTTACCCTATTGTTCATAGCTGTGCCCAATTGCTATGTCCCGTTGCGCCACGGAATAGAGGGGGGGATCATAATCTCGATTGTTTTCGAGGTTATGAAGTACTTATTCGGCTTGTTGGTAGCGCGGAGTTCGGTCCAGGCAATCTACGGCGCATTCGCTGTTGTTCCCCTGTTCCTGCTTTGGATTTATCTGATGTGGATACTGGTATTGGCCGGCTGTGTGTTGGTGCGCACACTATCGGTTTATCAAGCTGCGACCCAGGAGCGGGAGCATTCTGACCTGGTTGCCCTCCTTATTGTTCTCTGGCAGATGTATAAGAAATGCGCAAAGGGGAGGCCTCTGAAGGAGCGAGATATTTCCCGTATGGGAATCAAGTTTGTTCAGTGGCGAAGGTTGCGGAATATCCTTCAGGCTAATCGTATGGTGACCCAGACTGATCGCAATGATTATGTTTTGCTGAGGGACCTGAATACGGTGTCCCTGGTTGAATTGGCAGGTTGGCTGAGTTCGGATTGGATGCCCAGTGGAATTCCTGCGAGTCTGGATGGATTGCCCTGGTATGGAGAGGTAGAGCAACGCTTTGCCAATGCCAGAGAGTCAACCCGGGAGCAATTAGGTGTCACTGTTGGAGAGTTGTTCCTGGAGGCCGAGCAAAAGGAAGCTGAAGATAAGCCCCTTGAGCTGGGCCACGACGGCGGGACTGATGATAAGCAAACAAACTCTGAAACCGAGGGAGAAAGTGGGCCTGATGAAAATAGTCAAAGTGAAGATGACAAGAGCAGCAGCGGTCACCTTTCTTTTGTTGGTATGCGGAATAAGCGCCTGCGCTAAAGACGATAAATCGCTTCTAGCCATTGATGGGGAAGAGTTGGATGTATCGGGTAAGGTTTTGCTGGTTAACTATTGGGCAGAGTGGTGTAAACCCTGTCGAGAGGAGATCCCGGTCCTTAACCAACTGGCCGACGGTAACAACAATGTCGTTGTTGTTGGGGTGAACTTCGACAATTTACCGATTGCGGAAATACAAAAACAGGCGGATAAGTTGGGTATTACTTTTCCCGTTCTAGTGGCCGAACCGCAAGGGCGCTGGGGGCAGGAGAAGCCGGAGGTGCTGCCTTCTACGTTCATTATTGGTACCGATGGACGCTGGCATAAAACATTGGTTGGGCCGCAGGATAGAGACGACTTTATTTCGGCTCTCAATCTATAGCGAGTACTAATGGAGTGTTGGTAAAAGCCGGCGGGGTAACAGTGGATTATTAGAAGCTCCCAAACTTTATAAAACTATAACTAACACATCTATAGGCTTGTGACGGATCGCTGATAGCATGCCGCCACTTTCCCCTTTTGTTCCGGGTGGGACCCAGACCTTATGCATATCAGTTCATTTGCTTTCCTGCTTCTATTTATTGTTTTTCTATACGGACTTTTTCGCTGGCAGCGAGGCCGTGACTCCCTCGCACCAGCAGTGCTGGCTGGCCTGATTCTTGGGGTTATCTTTGGAGGCACCCTGCAACTGTCTCGCGGATGGGGGGCTGCACCCGCAGAGGTGATACCTTGGGTAGAGATGATAGGGGACAGTTACGTAAATCTATTGTATTTACTCGTGATGCCCCTGGTGCTGACTTCCATATTAGTGGCGGTAGTTAAAGTCAGCCATACCCAGGCGCTGGGCAAAATCAGTATTTCAGTCCTGGGGGTGCTATTGGGAACAACGGCGGTGGCCGCTCTAATTGGCGTGGCTATGGCCGAGCTATTTGGTTTGTCGGCTGCGGGATTGGTTGAGGGTTCCAGGGAAGCTGCGCGAGTGGAAGTGCTGAATGAGCGCATTGGCAAGGTCACAGACCTTTCCATTCCTGAGATTATTACCTCTTTTGTGCCGCGCAATATTTTTCTGGACCTGACCGGGGCTCGCTCTACTTCTGTTATAGCGGTGGTTATATTCGCGGTGCTTTTAGGGTTGGCAGCCTTGGCGGTTCGCCGTGAATTTCCCGAAGAGGGCGCAGCGATTGAGCGCTTCGTTCATGTGGCTCAAGTCTGGGTTATGAAGCTGGTGCGACTAGTGATGGCTTTTACACCTTACGGCGTGATGGCTTTGGTTACCGGCCTGATCGCTAAATCCAGTATGGGGGATATTCTTAACTTATTGAGTTTTGTGCTGGCCTCCTTTACGGCTATTGGTTTGATGTTCCTGGTGCACGGTCTGCTGCTACTTATTAATGGTATCAATCCGCTGCACTATTTCACCAAGGTATGGCCGGTGCTGGTTTTTGCCTTTAGCTCCCGCTCCAGTGCTGCAACTATTCCCCTGAATGTCGAGACTCAGGTGGACCAGCTGCGTACGTCTCCAGCAATTGCCAATTTCTCTGCATCTTTCGGTGCGACTATTGGGCAAAACGGCTGCGCCGGCATTTATCCGGCTATGCTGGCAGTGATGGTGGCAGTGCCGATGGGGATCAATGTATGGGACCCAGTATGGATTGCTACTTTAGTGGCGGTTGTAATGATCAGTTCTTTCGGTATAGCGGGCGTTGGTGGCGGGGCGACCTTTGCAGCCTTGGTGGTACTGCCGGCAATGGGGTTGCCAGTTACTATCGCGGCTCTGCTAATTTCTGTTGAACCTCTGATTGATATGGCGCGAACCGCGCTGAATGTTAACGGCGCTATGACCGCTGGCACCCTGACACAACGCTGGCTCGGCGATGAAGTGCCCGGCCCGGAAGTTGTAGAGGGTTGAACAGAGAACGGTACTTTGTGCACCGATTATTTTTGTCTTCTGATTTCGCCGATTTTTCATAGGAGTCCTGTCAACCAGCTCTAGTGCCTGACGTTATAGTCAGTGCTGTTAACGCATTGAGTTTTTTGTTCACGGAACTGGAGCAACTTATGAATAAACTGATAGGACTGTCAGTACTGGCGCTTAGCCTTGGTTTTCCCCTCTCGCTGCAAGCTGAAAGCAGTGAGGATGATGGACATGATCGCGGCGACCGTATTGAAAATCGTCTCGATCGAAAGGGGGATCGCATTGAAGAGCGCCTCGATGATAAAGGTGATCGTATTAATGAGCGCCTGGACCAGCGGTCTGAGCAGGCTGCCGCTAATGGGAGAGATAAATTAGCTGCACATTTAGATAAAAAAGGTGATCGTATCGATAGGCGCCTGGATAACAAAGGTGAGAAAATAAACGAGCGCCTCGATAAAAAAGGCGAGCGAATAGATAATAGATACGATCGGAAGAACGAACGCGGCGAGCGGACAAAAAAGCACCATCGTAGATCCCGTGACAACAATAACGATTAGTGATTGTTGGTTGTAGCAGGCATTATCTAGTGGGTTGCGGCAAACTAAGGAGCCTCTGAATAATTCCGTGATATTTCTATAGTCTTGGAAGACTGCAGTCGCTAGGCGCAGCCTGCTGATAAAGGGCTTAGTCCTTTGCAAGAGCTATGCAGTAGCTGGGGCCTTCTAAGTCTGTCCTACGGGGATTTCAGAGTGGTTCATACTCTGTGCTGCGACTTCTCAAAAGGTTTAAACACTCCTGTGAAGCCGCGCCTAGACTGTGAGCTGCCCTGACAGCCAAAGAAATATCACGGAATTATTTAGAGGCTCCGCAATAGCCGTAGAAGGATTGCATCCTCGTCAAGGGACCTCAATCGGCTTTTATGGATCAGTTTCTCGCTTCAGTAGAAAAGCGGGCATTCACTATGGCGAAATATGCTGTAGGGGACCGTGATGATGCGCTGGATATCGTTCAGGACTCTATGCTTGCACTCGTCAAAAGCTATAGCTGCCGAGACCGTGCGGAGTGGCGCCCATTATTTTTTACCATTCTTAATAACCGCATAACCGATTGGCATCGTCGCAAGAAAAACCTGTCCCGTTGGCAGCTGTTGAAAGATAAACTTCCTATTAATAGCGAAGGCGATGAATGGGATCTGAGTGAATTTCCCGACCCCAACGGCCGCAGCCCGGATAGTGTCCTAATCGGTGAACGTACGATTGATGCCATTGACCGCGCCATTGAAAAGTTACCTCTGCGTCAACAGCAGGCTTTTTTGTTGCGCTGCGTTGAAGGCTTTAATGTCAGTGAGACAGCAGGGGCTATGGCTTGTAGCGAGGGAAGTGTGAAGACTCACCTCTCTCGAGCATTGCGCAGCCTGCGGGTTCATTTGGAGGCGATGGAATGAGTAATTTAGAAAACAATTCATCGACTAACGAGAAGCGTATACTCGGAGCGGCCAGTGCCGCTGTTATACGTAGAGAGAGATCGCTCGATACGGAAACCCTGGCTGAGTTGCGGCGAATCCGCTCCGCAGCGCAAGATCAAAATAATAAAAAACGGTACTTTTCACTCAAGACCTTGTATCCATACCTTCCAGTTACAGCGGCTTCTGCCGCAGTGCTATTTCTTGCTCTATGGTGGCCCAGTTCTGTTATCAATAATGAAAGTCGTACAGAGCTGCTAGTGAGTGGTGATTGGCTGCTGGATGAAGATATGGATATCGAGATGATTGAGGATATGGAGTTTTATCAGTGGTTGGCGGAGGAGTTGGATGGGCACTCTTCGTAGTGTTTTATTCATCATATCTATGTGTGCGCTCGTATTTCCAGGTACTACCGAGGCGGAGGAAGCTGAGCCTCTGCCGGAGGAATTCCTGTTATTCCTGGAAGAGTGGGTCGATGAACAAGGTGATGTCGTTATCCCTGAAGATCCCGAGTTGGTTCAAGGTCCCGGGCAAACCCAAGAAGGCACCAAAAGCAAAGATATATGGCTGGGGGACAGTCATGATTAAAACCCTGGTCGCAACTTGTTTGATGGCAGCCTCTCTGCTTTGGGCTGGTATGGCGTGGTCGGTGGATTGGAAAAGCCTAAGTGATAGTGATCGCAAGCTGTTACAGGGCATGGAAGAGCGCTGGCCCAACATGTCTGATAGCCAGCAGGAGAGGTTGTTGCGGGGTGCGCGTCGATGGAACTCAATGAGCCCTGAGCAGCGTGACAATGCTCGGCAGCGCTATGAAAAATGGCAGTCTCTGCCCCAGGAACGCCGTAATCAGCTGCGGGAATCTTATCGACAGTACCGTGCCCTGCCGGAAGGCAGGCGTGAGAGTATCCGTGAGGCTCGTGAGAGATATCGGCAGATGTCCCCCGAACAGAGAGAGCAAGTGCGCGAGCGCTGGCGGGAAGCTAGGGGCGATAGGAGTGAACCGCAAAGGCCCAGGGGTGATAGGGCTCGGGGAGAGCGAGCGCAAGGGGATAGACTCAGGGAAGATGGGCCTAGGAGGGATAGGTCCGATGAGAATAGACCTAGAGGAAACCGGCACAGAGAAGACCGACCAAGGGGCGACCGGGCGAGAGGAGATAGGCCCAGAAGGGAGCACGAAAGGGGGAGAAGGCACCAGGATTCTCGGCCTAGGCGTGATCGAGAGGCCAGTGACCGACGAGAGGGTGATGAGGAGACTGATAGTTCATCTGGGGCTCCTGAATAGTGCCCTGCCATTCAAATTCCAACCCTGAGAGGCTGGCTTATCGTTTTACCTCGCTGCTACGCTGGTACGACAGTGTAATTCAGCGTCTATTCAGATCATCTTAAGTAATCTGGCTCCCGTTGATGACTAGCGGGAGATATATCGTGCAACTATACAAACAGCTAATCGCGGGTGCGGCAGTTGCGGCACTGGTGGGTCTAAGTTCTACTGCCAGCGCGGGCCCCCGAGGCTATGCTGCGGGTGGCTATGATTATGCGCGAGTTACCGAGGTTACTCCCGTCTACACCGATGTTCAGGTTGTTACACCGACGACTCAGTGTCGCGATGAACAGGTTGCCTATCGCGAGCCGACTTCCCCGGCAGGTACTGTAGTGGGGGGACTTATAGGTGCTGCAATCGGCAATAACTTAGGCGATCACGGCCACCGTGGACGCTACGGTTATCATCGCAGTCACAATCGTGGCGGCGCCACAATCGCAGGGGCTTTGGTGGGCGCCCTGGTAGGTAACCAGATCAGCCGTGCCAATGCTCCAGTCCACTATGCAACAGAGTCCCGTTGCCATGTTGTAGATGAATACTCTACAAGAAGGGAATTAGTCGGATACGATGTCCGCTATCGGTATAATGGGCAAGTTTACTTGACTCGCACTGACCATCATCCGGGCGATAGAATCCGGGTCCATGTCGACGTCTCACCGGCTCTTTGAGCCCGGTTGAGGGCGGCAGGGAGTTTATAAAGGGTGGAAAATTGGATATCCACAGGAGCCGCACCGTGAAACTGAATCGTACCTTACTTGGCTTTATTGCTTTTACCGCTGTGTTTTTGCCGGCGCTCTGCAGTGCCACGGTACACAGCTACCCCGCTTATGAGCGGGAGAGTTTTCAGCCCCACTTTCTTCGTGTTCAAGGGGGAGAAATCTCAAGGGATCGGGCTGCTTCAATCGTAAAACAACGCTTTGGTGGAAAAATTCTCGCCATTTCTGAGACCAAAAAACAGGGGCGAGCCGTGTATCGGGTGAAGGGACTGTCGGCCAAAAGCCAGGTTTATGTGGTGTTTGTCGATAAACAGAGCGGCCGTATATCCCGCTAGCAGAATAATTGCGAGCCGCAATAAGGTAATTACTATGCGCGCACTATTAGTTGAAGATGAAGCATTACTGCGGCAGCAGCTGGCAGAGTCCCTGCGCACGGCCGGGTACACCGTTGACGAAGCCCCTGATGGAGAAGAGGCACTTTATCTGGGGAGGGAATATCCCTACGACGTTGCAGTAATGGACCTGGGTTTACCCAAAATTGATGGTATCCAGGTTATTGAAACACTGCGCCGTGAAGAGAAGCATTTTCCTATCCTGATTTTAACGGCTCGGGGACACTGGCAGGAAAGGGTCTCCGGCCTGGAAGCTGGCGGGGACGATTACCTGGTAAAACCCTTCCATACTGAAGAACTGCTCGCACGGTTGAATGCCCTGGTGCGCCGTTCCGCAGGTTTCTCATCGCCGACGATTAAAGCCGGACCTATCGTTCTGGATACCAGTGCGCAACGGGTTAGTGTGGATGAAGTTGAATTGGACCTGACTTCGTTTGAGTACAAGGTACTTGAATACCTGATGCTTCATCCGGATGAGGTAGTGTCAAAAACCACCCTGACAGAACATATCTATGAACAGGACTGTGACCGGGACAGCAATGTGATAGAGGTGTTTATTGGACGCCTGCGGAAAAAAATTGATGCGGCAGCCAAGCTTAAGCCTATCGAGACTCTGCGCGGGCGCGGCTATCGCTTTGTGATTCCGCAGTGAGATCCATCAATTTCCCCCTGCTTTCCTATATTCTGGGTTCCTTAAAGGGGCGTCTGGCCCTGGTTACCAGTCTTGTGCTAGTCGGCTTTATTCTTCTTATCTCTGGAGTCCTCGAGCACGCCTATCGCACCTCCCTGAATGAAGCCAAGCAGCGGGAGCTGCAGGTCTACATTTACACCCTGCTGGCGGTTGCTGAGCCGGAAGGTAAAACCCTGATTCTGCCCCCGAGTTTGCCCGAGCAACGCTTCAACCAGCCTGATTCCGGTTTGGTGGGCGCTGTTATTGATCGGGAGGGTGAGATTATCTGGCGTTCGGAGTCAGCCCTGGCAATGCCGCAGCTGGAGTTCTATCCGCTTTCCCAGGGGCAGGAGTCCTATTCGCAGGTATCGGTTCCGGGAGAAGAGGGAAGTTATAGCAGTTTCCGCCAAGGGGTTGCCTGGGGGCTGGAAGATGAAAATTTGTTTACCTTTGCAGTGCTCGAGGATGCGGCCCCGCTACAGGCCCAAGTGGGGCAGTTTCGCTCAACCATGTGGCACTGGTTGGGGTTGGGAGCATTGTTATTAATCCTTGCACAGTGGTTGGTTCTGCGCTGGGGGTTTGCCCCGCTGACAGCCCTGGCTAATGCGCTTCAGGAAATGCAGCGTGGGGGTGCCGATCGATTGGAGGGTAATTTTCCGCGGGAGCTACGCCCACTGACAGATAACTTAAATCTGTTGATTGAAAATGAGCGCCGCCAGAGAGAAAAAACCCGGCATACATTAGCTGACCTGGCCCACAGCCTGAAGACGCCATTAGCGGTATTGAAGGGTCTTAAATTTTCTGGAGATACAACAACCGCCGGCAAGACGCTAACGGATCAGGTGCAGCGGATGGACAGTATTATCAGCTATCAACTGCAGCGGGCAGTAACCAGTTCGCCGAAATCCATTATACGGGGGACACCGGTCGCGCCACTGCTCCATAAAATACTGGATGCGCTTGAAAAGGTGTATCGCAGTAAGCCGTGTGATGTCGAAAGTTCCTGTGCTGAAAACACCCTGTTTTATGGTGACGAAGGTGACCTGATGGAAGTCCTGGGTAACTTGCTGGATAACGCTTATAAATATGGTGACGGGAAATTATCGGTTGCCGTTGAGAATATGGAAGATACTCGCAAACTGTCTATTCAGGTTAAAGACAATGGCCCAGGGCTGGACAGTGAGAAATGGCAAGCGGTTACCCAGCGGGGCGTTCGTGCCGATGAACAGCAACCTGGGCAGGGTATTGGACTTGCCGTGGTAGTGGATATTGTTGAGAGCTATGAAGGGCAAATAAATGCAGCCCCCCTTCCTCAGGGAGGTACGGAAATTACGGTACAACTGTAATTTCCGTTTTGCTCGACAAGTCGTTTAACTAGAACCAATTTTCCTGCATGTCGAAAGGAACGCTATTGCCTGATTTCAGCAGTGCGATAGCTGTCTCTGTTTTTGGTAGCTCCCATTCAAAATAGTATTTAGCAGTGTGTAATTTACCCTGGTAAAAATCCTGAGCTTCACTATTAGGATTCTTTTCCAGTGCTTTTTCTGCGATAACTGCCTGCTGTAGCCACAACCAGGCGACTACGGTACAGCCAAATAAATCCAGGTATAGGGTGGCATTACCCAGGCCGCGATCCACATCTTCCTGAAGCTGGGAGAATAATGCAAAACTTGTCTCATCCAACTTTTCCAGGGCTTCTTCCAGCATTTTGGCCATAGATTCGAGCTTAGGTTTATCCCTGGCCTGCATAATCGTATTGCGGATCTCTGCCTGTAACAGTTGGTAGCCAGCAAGATTTTTTGACGGTACTTTCCGGGCCAGTAAATCCAGGGCATGGATGCCTTCTGTACCTTCGTGAATTGCGTTAAGGCGATTGTCTCGATACAACTGCTCTACCGGGTATTCACGAATATAACCCGCTCCCCCCAAAACCTGAATCGCCAACTCATTAGCTTTTAGGCAGTACTTGGAGGGCCAGGATTTTACTACGGGAGTTAGCAGATCGAGCAGTGTTGCAGCATTGTTGCGCTGCTCTTCTGTAGGGGCTGTATGCTCATCCTCGTAAAGTGAGGTGGCATAAACACTCAAGCTTAAGCCACCTTCAGCATAGGCTTTTTGCATCAGTAGCATACGGCGAACATCGGCATGCTGGACGATAGGGACCTGTTTGGATTCAGGATCTCGGTTAGAGGGCATACGCCCCTGCGGGCGGCCCTTGGCGTACTCAAGAGAGTAAGTGTACCCCTGGTATCCAAGTACAGAAGCGCCAGCTCCCACACTGATACGGGCTTCATTCATCATTTGGAACATATACTTCAGGCCCTGGTGGGGTTCACCGATCAGGTAGCCTATAGCGCCACCGTCCTCACCAAAACTCAATACCGTTGATGTGGTATTGCGGTAACCCATTTTATGTAGCAGGCCTGCGAGTTTTACATCATTGCGTTTTGCCGGTTTCCCCTGCTCGTCCAGAAGGAATTTGGGAACCAGAAAAAGTGATATTCCCTTCACACCTGCGGGTGCGCCTTTAATTTTTGCCAGAACCAGGTGAACGATATTCTCAGTGAGGTTTTGATCGCCACCAGAAATATACATTTTCTGTCCGTGAATACGGTAGCTGCCGTCTTCTTCTGGTAAGGCGCTAGTGCGAATGTCTGACAGCGCGGAGCCCTGATCCGGTTCAGTTAGTGCCATAGTCCCGGCAAAACGTCCGTCCAACATTTGTGGAAGGAATTGCTTTTTAAGCGACTCGCTGGCGAAAGTGCGTACCAGATTGGCCGCGCCAATGGTCAAGAACGGGTAGCTAGCACTGGCAACGTTTGCTGCGGCCATATAAGCGAGTGCTGTGCGCAGAATAACTTCTGGCAATTGCAGTCCGCCTTCCTCTGCATCACAGTGAGCGGCGAGAAATCCTGCAGAGGCAAAAGCATCCCAGGACTGTTTGGTTTCTTCGATAACGCTGACGTTTTCACCATCAAAGCTCGGTTCAATCGCATCGCCTTTGGCGTTGTGATTAGCGAAAAATTTTTCTGCAATGGTGTGTGCGGTATTCAGTGTTGCATCAAAAATTTCACGGGAATGATCACTGTACCGAGGGCGATTGATTAGGGCCTCGGTATCTAAAAATTCATAAAGTAAAAAATCGATTTCACGCTCGTTGAGCAGCTGATGGGCCATGTTTACCTCTTACATTATTCTTTTTGGGTAATCCGTTTAATTTCCAGGTAGTTTTCCATTGAATATTTTTATGCTGGAACTCTACGATTCAAGTGTATATGTAAACGTGGAGAGGGTGCACTGGGCAATGACTGATTCTATGAATAGACTTGGCGATTATTAGAGTGCTTTTACTCGGATATTCTTTGAAATACTGGTGCTGCTTCTGCAACGGGCTTTGGTACCACCTTGCGCCACAGTTGGGAGGATAGTTCAGCTGGGCTTTGTCGGCACCCGGAAGCAATCCAGTTGCCCAGTGATTGAGCCACATCAGGCCAAACTATCCGAAGTGGAGGGGGGCAGTTGGCTAGCCACTTGTCGATCGTATAGGCATTTATCTGTTTTACGATTGTGGCCAGTTTGAGCTGATCGAGCGCTTTGGCATTGGCTTCCTGCTCAAATTGATTGGCGAGAGGCCTACTGAGAATGGGTTTTCCCAGAGCCAGGGTTTCAGCCAATAATTCAAATCCGCTATTGCAGATTACTGCTTTAGAGGTTGCCAGATCCTTCTGAAAGCCATTAATTGAGGGGGCCTTAACTTGAATATTACTAGAGGTAGGTAAATTGTGGGGTATACCGTAGACGATAAACCGATAGGGCAGCCTGGAAAGTTCGTCCAGCATCGGAATAGGCTGTTCGAAAGGCAAGTAAACTAGAATATGTTCACCCAATTCTTGGGAGAGTTCAGGTTTCTGAGGGACGATTGGCGGTAGTATTGGGTTGCCGAAGTGGTGCCAATGTAAACCGATACTTTCTTGTGTTGGGGCAAATGATTTTAGTACTGTGCGGGATGCCCACTTATTGCGAGGTGCAGGGATCGGGAATTCAAAGGCGTATTGATGGCCGATACCGATGCTGCGTTTTTTCTTAAATTTCGCTGCCCAGGCCGTAACAGGTTCATAGTCACTGATAATTAAATCAAAATTATTAACCGGCAGTGTTCTTATATCCTTGATGAATCTTACTGCATTGATGTTTCGTAGTGTTGCGAAACTATTCAAGCGGCCGTGACTGTGGATAAAAGTCATTCCCTCCCGCCACCAATAGTCTCCAAAAGAAGACATCTCAAATAAGCTTTCTCTTGGACGGCCTGAAAATAACCACTGGACCTCGAGATTTGGATACTTTTCGAATTGCTTAGCCAGCGCACGGGAGCGACTGATGTGCCCATTACCCGTGGATTGAACGCCGTAAAGTATCTTCATAAAAAGGCAGCACTCACAATTAAACTGACACTGGTCCCCAAAATAGCGCCGGCACAAATATCAGACGGGAAATGAACTCCCAGGCCAACCCTGGCGGCTCCGACACCGGTGGCCCAGATATAACCGAAGCTCCACATAGGGCTCACCTGTATAGACATCGCGGTTATAAATAGGAAGGCGCATGAGGTGTGGCCCGACGGTAAGCTGAAACGATCGTGCGCCACAATTACGGGACGCATGCCCGGGATTGCTTGGGGCGGGCGAAGTCGTCGTGTCGTGTTTTTTATCCCCCAGTACAATCCGCGTTCCAAGGCAACTGCGGTACATGCCAAGTACAGCAGTTGAATGGCTGAATTGAGCCATACATAGGTGAATAAAAGTGCCCCGGCTGCCCACCCATCCCCAGATTTAGATAGCCACAGATAGCGCCGGCGAGAGCTGGGGCGTGATGCCCGCTCAACCATATACAGCACTATGGACACATCAAAACTCTTTAGATTCATCGGTAAGCCTCGCATGCCGACAAGTTACAAATCGATTATTGCACGGACTTGACCGATTTATGTCGCAATAATGAAATCTTGACCAGGCGGGAAGAATAGAATGAAAGAGCTTATTTCAAAGGCTGAAAGATCCAACGAATAGTTGGCGCAAAATTATTCCAAATTAAAATTATAAGTAATTCGATTAATAAACACTGGGGGTTTTCGGGGTCAGTTGTAAGCTGATAGTACACCTGAGTACCAGCAAGTTAGACAAAAGATTGAGTTGGATTGGGTGCAGATATAACTGGAGAAAGTTGCTTATCTTATTGGAAAAAATAATAGACAGATAAAGTGACTTTGGAGGAAGCATGGCCCCTCCAAAATTAATTATATTTCAGTCAGGTCAGGCAGCTATGTCAAATGCCTGGACTAATTCAAAGCGTGGAGATTTAACGCCATTTTTAGAAACTGTTTCATTAAATGTTCTTTGGGGTCGCACCCAGACACCATAGCTTCCATAAAGGGCTCGGTACACAACCATAACTTCTTCGGATTCACTATGTTTTGCGGTATAAAACCTCGTACAGATTTCCTTTGTAGTGACGATATATGCCGCGTTGCATGGGTACCTCTAACTTACGTGGTGGGGGGCAAGCTGTAGCTGTTGGATGCGATTCCCGTGAAGTACAGCAGTGCCTGAATAGCGATGTTCGCCTGTAGAAGTAAACTCAAACTTGTAACTGCGGTGAAGGCTGAAAAACCCCCTCTTATCCTTTTTGATTCGAGTACGAACCAAAAGCACGGTGTCGTCTAACAGTTGGACACCGAGCTGTCGGCAGTGATCAGAAGCGGCTCGCCGGACGTGCTCTTTAGCGGCCATACTGGCCCAGATATACCAAAGAACCACAAAGAACAGGGAAAGCCACAGTATGTCGCTGAGAGTGTAATACATTGCTATACAGTTGCTATGATCGCTTTCCTGCAAGAATACCATTTAAGGAGCGCCAATGTCCGGCACGATTTTAATTACTGGCTGCAATCGCGGAATAGGGCTTGAGTTGTGTGCCCAGTTTGCCGAAATTGGCTGGAAGGTCCTGGCTTGTTGCCGGGAACCGAAGAAAGCCGCTGAGCTCGCGATGTTGCAAGAGCGCTACGCCTCGATACAGTTGATTCGCCTAGATGTGACCGACTACGAACAGATGATCTCTCTAGGTAAGGCCTTTCGAGGAGAGCCGATAGACATATTGCTCAACAATGCAGGCTACTACGGGCCGAAGGGCGTGGGATTTGGCGCTGTTGACCGCGCAGAGTGGCGTCGAGTTTTAGAGTCCAACACTATCGCCCCCTATATGATGGCAGAAACTTTTTGTGACAATGTTGCGGCCAGTGAGCACAAGCTAATCGCGGTGATGAGCAGCAAGGTTGGGAGTATCGCTGATAATCGCTCTGGCGGGGGATATATCTACCGAACTTCAAAGGCAGCCGTAAACCAGGTCGTCAAAAGCTTATCTATCGATTTAGAGCCGAGGGGAATCACGGTTCTCGCTTTGCATCCGGGGTGGGTAAAAACAGCTATGGGCGGCCCCGGAGCACTAATTTCTGCTGAGGAAAGTGCCGGCGGACTAAAAAAGCTGCTTTTATCAGCAACGCCAGCAAAAACGGGTCGATTTTATAACTATGACGGGACAGAAATTCCCTGGTAACGCTTGTAATGGGCTGTGACAAAACTCCTTTGAGAATCTAATAGAATGCAGCTCCCACACTCTGCCGGCCTGAATACGAGGTCGCTTGAGTAGCCTTGATCAGTCGAATTTATGCATTTCAACTTTTTTGCATATGACCGGCGGGTGAGTCTGTTTTATCTGCTTCGTGCTACTGCCTGCTGATTGCAAGATTGGGCAAGAATACGGAAGAAGTTTTCTATCCCCCAGAGTGGGAACTAGCTGAAAATAGCTTCATATCAAGGAATGGTTCTGATAGATCCTTTCAGAGTGTTGGCGGGTTTTACGTTTTAGGCAAGGAATCTTACCTCTTATCAGGGTGTCCTCGAAGGAGTGGAAATCATGAAGTGGCCCAGTGTTTTAACCAAGCGTAAAAGCTTGTCCCCCCAGTTACTGAAGTCACCAATCCTTGCAATTCTCATTGTTGCGGCACTCGTCGGTTATCTGGGAGGAATGCCAATATGGGTAGCGGTGTTGGGTGTTATTGCCTATTACTCCAGGGGGCGTGATTGGCGGGCAGGTGCCTACAATCTCGCATGTGTGGTGACCGGGCTGGGGTTGGGGTTGGGCGCTCAAACAGCGGCACATAAATGGCAAATTGACCCAAGTATCCTGGTTGGGCCGATTGCACTTCTCTTCTCGATTATCAGTGTATGGGCAATGGGAATGGTGACCGGTATTCGGAATGTCACCAGCTATGCCATTGGTATCATTATTGCGTTTCTTGCGCAGTTGGACATTACCTTGGATGCCTATTTTCAACTGATTGCAACGGTATCTATCGGTGCAGCATTTGCCGGCCTGATTGATATTTTATGGCCGCGTCAGCAACGAGCAGTAAGGACTTGTTGAAAGATGAATCTGAGTGCTTGAGGGAAAGGGTTGTAAGGGGTTCAGTAAGATTGAATAGAGGTGTAGTTCAATGTTAAAACGTATATTGCTATCTACAGCAATGGTATTTGTTACAGCTTTGGCGTTTACTGAACCCTATGAGTCTGAAAGTAGTATCGAAATGGAATACTACAGAACACTTCTTCATTGATGTAATTCGTTTCTTATCTATTTTTTTACCTTGGATTGTAGGAGCCAGTTGTGAAGGAAGAATTTTGGCATGATAAGTGGAAAAGAAATGATATTGGCTTTCACGAGGCGGCCGGCAATTCGTTGTTGACAGAATTCTTTTCCAGTCTCTCTCTGTCTCCGGGTGATCGGATTTTCTTGCCGCTATGTGGCAAAACGAAAGATATTGCTTGGTTATTAGAGCAGAATATCTCAGTCGTTGGCTGTGAACTCAATGAGGAGGCCGTGAAGCAGCTCTTCAGTGAAATGGCAGTAATCCCACAGGTAAGCCAGGTTGGTAATCTGAAGTGCTACTCTGGTGCCAACATCGATATTTTTGTTGGCAACATATTCGATTTGGGTAGAGAGGAGTTGGGGCCGGTTGTAGCGATTTATGATCGGGCTGCACTGGTAGCCCTCCCCACAGATATTCGTGAGCAATATGTCAGCCACTTAATGGCTATTACCCAAGTCGCACCTCAACTCCTCGTATCCTTCGAGTATGAACAAGCTCAGATGCCTGGCCCACCTTTTTCTGTTGGGAGCCGTTTGATTTATGAATATTACGATGCCGATTATAGCCTACAAGTATTAGCGACAAGAGACGTTGTTGGTGGGCTTAAAGGCAAGGTTCCCGCAAGAGAAGAGGCATGGTTGTTAACACCAAAGTGATAATGGCTTTCTCAACAAGCTAAATTTCTGGCAGGGAATGAGAGCCAAGTATTAGTTTTTCCTTTTTTGATTTTGGCCACTTCTTAATGGCTATTTCCATTTTCAAGGCGGTTGATTTATCGGGTAGCCCCACAGAGAACACGAGCGTAAGGGGCCCCTTACCTCGTAGTGCTTTTGCCGCCTTTGGGCCATCACTACAGTGCTCAGCAAAACGCCTCTCCAAATCATTGGTTATACCGGTATAGAGTGTTCCTCTGGCCGTTCGAACAAGATAGAGAAACCAATTCACCCTCAGCCCTTCCTTCTTTTTTATATAGCCCATAGATTCAAGAGAATAAATCCTGCTGCTCATTAGTGCGAGGCGGTGGCTTGAACTGGGAGCAATCCAAGGTAAGGCGCCGATGATCCAAACCCAGCTTTTTCATTGCCACTTGAAAGCGTCTCTGGAGTAGTTGAGCAAATATGCCAGTGCCAGTTCGCCTTTGGGAAAATTCACTTTGATAGTCCTTACCTGCACGGCTTTGCTGCACCAGGCTCATGACATGCTTTGCTCTTTCTGGGTAGTGTACCTCTAACCATTCCCGAAATAGAGGGGCAACTTCATAGGGGAGGCGCAATAGGATATATGCGGCTCTTACAGCCCCTGATTCCCGCGCAGCAGCAAGAATCGACTCCAGTTCACAGTCATTGAGAGCGGGGATCATAGGCGCAGCGAGTACTGCGGTAGGAATGCCCGCTGTACTCAGCTGTTCAATTGTTCGCAGACGAGCAGCAGGGCCAGCGGTCCTTGGCTCAAGCTTACGCTTAAGGGCATTATCTAGCGTGGTCACACTAATGGCGACTTGGGCCAAGTTATCTTGTGCCATTTCTGCCAGCAGTGGGAGGTCTCGCAAGATTAGCTGGCTTTTGGTGACAATGGTTACCGGCTGGCGAAACTCCTGCATAAGCTCCAACAAACTACGGGTTATCTCTTTCTCTCGTTCCAGAGGTTGATAGGGATCGGTATTGGCTCCCAGAGCGATGGGACTGCACTGGTAGCTGCTCTTTCGTAGTGCTTTCTCTAAAAGCTCAGCAGCATTTGGCTTGTAGAAAATCTTGGTCTCGAAATCGAGCCCTGGCGATAAATCCATGTAGGCATGGGCTGGGCGGGCATAGCAATAGATACAACCATGCTCACATCCCCTGTAGGGGTTTATCGATTGGGAGAAAGGGATATCTGGAGATTGATTAGTCGAGATAATAGTTTTCGCCTTTTCCTCAATGGATGAGGTTATTAGTCTCACCGGCTGATCAGGCTCCACTTGCCAGCCATCAGTTTCACGGGAGCTGGAAAGTTCAGCAAAGCGCCCAGGGAGGTTAGAAGCGGTTCCTCGGCCCTTGCATGGGGATGGCGCTTTAGTGGAAGGATGATCTGACATTTTTTTAGCGATAACTGTATTAATGTACAGTTTACGCCTTAATTTTGAAGGATTGCAAGCCTTAGCGGATTTACCTGGAGAGGAAAATAAGTCTGGATTTGGTTTCCCCAAGAGGCAATGCCTCTTAGGGTCTAATTGTGCTCGTAAATACTGCTTAGGCAGTGACTGCGGGGTTATATTTCGATTCCATTGTCAGCCCGGGTCTTTCGTCATCCCAAATCATATGCACTACCTTCCAGGATTCGCCATCGTTCAAAAGCTGGATACTATTTATCCCTCTTTTTAGGAATTGGGTTTTCTCCTTATCGCTCCAGGCTTCATAAACACTGAAGACATGAGCAATATTTCCAAATTGCTCGATAATGTTGTGTATTTCAGCTTCATAGAAAGGGCGATCTGCAATTAGATTTTCAAAATTTTCTGGATATTCTTGGACGCTGAGGATAGTAGACTGGGGCTTGCCATTGCTATCCACAAATGTGCGTATCATTTTTGCATCAGAGGAAAATAATGATGCCTGTCTTTCCCAGTCTCGCTGAAAACCCGAAGAACCAGAGATTCCACTATATAGTTCGTCAATAACCTCTTGTATTCTCATGTTATTTTTCATATTTCTATCCTTGTCTAATTTCAATTGAGAACTTTGATTATCTAGCTGGTGACCTTGAGTTAATATTTGACTCTATTTTGTATATTGAAAATACCCATGTCGGCTTGTTTGAATATTTAGCGCTATCATTAGTGAGCAGATTCAAAGCTGTCATTATGATATCAACTGAAAGTGAGCTTATCTACAAAGCCGCTAGGTGTACATTGCTACGAGATAGTGTGTCACTTCTCTTCTTATGCCGTAATTGTTTGATTTATATGTACTTTTATTATTTTCTATAATTGGTATGAATGCCTATTAGGTACGGTAGCTTCAACCATGAAATCGGAGATACCCTCTCGGGAGATGGGACGCCAAGAAGCTCTTTTTGTAGAGCTGTCTAGGCAGTCAAAAGGGGGCTTGCAACTTATTTCTTTTATTCGAGTTTGTGAGCCTCTAGCAATTGATACGCTACGTTCTGGCCTTAAAATACTACACCAGTATCATCCCCTCTTGCGAGCCCGCGTCGAGAAAGATAATAAATATCGTTGGGTTTGTGATGTGGACTTTTCCGAAATCCCTATAGATGTGTACCGGCTAGATGAGGAGATGGATTTTGAGAGAGAATACTCAAACCAAGCCAAAAAATATATAGACAGTGATAGATATGCATATTGTCTAAGTATATTTTGCAATCATGAAGGTTTAGTGCAGTGGGTTATTGTCAATAATATTCATGCGATTATGGATGGTCGTTCTATTATGACTCTGTTTTTGCAGTTGGATCAGTTAGTGCAAAAAAATAAACCCTTTAGAGACAATAAAACGCTACCTCTTGGGGAAAGCATCGCTAAAAATTTAGAAGTCGCTGGATATGTAGGTGAAAACCATATATTTCATGAGGCGGATGATCAAAAATTAAGCTGGCCTGTTGAGAAGGTTGCACCGGCAAGTAAACGGCAGGCTGGTGCAATAGCGAGACTATTGTGTCCTGAAGATCTCCATCAGCTAGCAAAAATAGGTAAAGAACGAGGAGTAAAGTTAACTGCAATTCTTTGTGCAATTGCTTCCATTGCTTCAGTAGTCCTACCAACCTATAAAAAGGGAGAGGAGATTATTTTAGCTTTAGATGGAAGAGGCTTATGTACCCCCCCGATCCCATTAGAGCACATTGGTTCATTTTCGCAGACTACTCAGTTATCTATTCCTGAAGATCCTACATCGGTTGATATCATAGATTTTGCTGAAAATTTACAGTCCCAAATATACACGGTACTAACTAAACAACGTCCGCTGGCAAAAAAAATAGTGTCTGAATACACTGTTACTGAAGTGGAGAATATGGCGAGAGAGACAATCTTAGGCTCTGAATCCTTCTTTGCTGGTATTTGCGTATCTAATGTAGGAAGTTTGAACAAATTAGGTGGGAGGATGAAGTTTTTTGATATCGAAAAAGGAATGGTGACTCAAACTAATGGGCTAAACCCATTGACGGTCATTTCGTATACAACCAATAAGAATTCGGTTTTTGTGTTTGGTTACTGTGAACCACTTTTAAGTCGAAACAGTGTTCTTCTGTATATAAAGCGGTATATGGATATTATTGCTGGTCTAATTCATTAATTTTTATACAGGGTTTCTAGATTGCTTTCTTGTTTTTATGTGAGGGTTTCAAGGGGAGATTGAATTATTCTTGTATTGTGTTGTTTAAGCTATCAATTTAAATACATAGATTGCTAGGCGCATTTTCTATTTCTTACTCGGTTGCGGTAAGTTTCTCCATAGTGGTGATGACGGTTTGGTGGAAAGAAATTCTTGTAGAGATTATTAATAATCGATATTCATACGAAGGTTAGTTGAATTCCATTTAAGTGAGGGATAATAAGATATCTATCCATTAGCAATGTATATTTAATCTATTATCTGTATAGACGAAGGAATCAATCGACTGTTAACTAGATTGTGCTTGTGCTGACTGTCTTAGTGATCTGCTCTCTGTATCAATAGCCAATATCAACAAACAGTTTCTAACTATTTTCCTATACTGAGGAGAGTGCTTCTTGTATCACAGGTGATTTACCAGTTAGCAAATGTGAGGCCTGCATGGAGAATGAGCCACTCTCATGTGAGTTGGGGCCCCAAGAAGCTCTATTTATTGAATTGACTAATAAGTCTCGCGGTGGAACTCAGCTAATATCGTGTGTTCGCCTCCGCGATTCTGTTACTTTCGAGCAATTTTGCAGAGGCTTTACCTTTATCTATAGAAGACACCCAATGCTTCGGGCGAGGGCCAAGAAGGGCACCAAGGCTTCTTGCATTTGTGATGTTGAATTTGCAAAAGTGCATCTAATCATAAAGTATTTAAATAAACCATTAGAGTATGAGATTGAATACCTTTGGCAGCAAAATCAATTTATTGACATAGAAAACTGCGTCTATGAGATTATCTTGCAAGTTAACGTGAATGATGAAGTTGAGTGGGTCATCATTGTAAGCAATCATACTGCATTGGATGGTCAGTCAATATTGGTATTTTTTTGCGATTTAGACAGGTTCCAGGAGAGGGAGGGAAGCTATACTTGCCAAAAACCTAAACTGCTAAGAAAAAGTGAGGGTGAGTATTTTAATTTGTCTGGATTCAAGGATGTCGATTTATTTAATGTGCGGAAATCTAATAGCTGTAGTAAATGGAAAGTAAAGCAAGCGGTACCCATTATAGGAAGAAAAGGATACTCAACACTTAAATTGATATCCCCTGAAGCTGTTGCCGTTTTTGCTGCGCAATGTATATCTACATTCCCAGAAATCACTATATTTCCTGTTGGTATTTGTGTTTCTAATACCTGTAGTATGCAGCGATTATCTGGTGGGCTTAAATACTTTGAAATTGAGTCAGGCATTGTCGTACAAGTCCACGTTGCCCACCCGCTAATGGTAATTACGTATACCACAAGTAGAAACGCTATTTTTGTATTTGGATACTGTGAGCCCCTAACTAGCCATGAGAGTGCGCACTTTTATGTGGAGTCTTATATAGAACTTGTAAAGTCTCTACTTGTAGATGAGTGTGTTCAATGAGAGTGTGTCTGTATTCGAAGTGCGAATGCACTGGCAATGGGAGTTGACAAGTGAATGATATAGTCACTGTTGTAGGGCAGGGGTTATATCTCGCTGCCGCTGCAGTTATTGGACTGGGCATTGCAAGGATCTTACGTATTGATAATACACTTGGCTGTCTTGTCGCAGGAGTGCTGGCGGCTTTGCTACTTCCCATAATTGACTATGATACAGGTTTGCGTGCAACCAGTATCAGAGAGCTGGTATTCTTTGTTATTTTACCGGTATTAATTTTTGAGTCCGCCTGGCAGCTGGAACCCAAAGTCTTAAAGCGCTGGATTGGACCTGTACTGTTATTCTCTACACTCGGTTTGGTTATTTGTGCAGTTCTTATTGCAGCAATTACTTATTACGGCATTGGTCATCCAGAGGGTTTTCCTTGGGTAGCGGCCATGCTAACCGGGGCTATTTTAGCGGCTACTGACCCTGTTTCTGTAGTTAATAAGTTGCGTCAGGAAAAAACAGGAGAAGATCTCTTAACCTTGGTGGATGGAGAGAGCCTCTTCAATGATGCTGCAGCTGTAGTGCTCTATTCGTTAGTATTAGGGCTAGCTACCTATGGTATTGTAGAAAGCTCGTCGATGGGGGCTGCAGCTCCTTCGTTGGACGCGACTTCAGTGACACTATATTTTTGCATGGTATTTTTCGGTGGCGTTGCGATTGGGCTTATTTTTGGCTTGATAACCACTCTTGTCATATTGTTTCTACGATCTCCCAGTGCGGCTTTAATGACTTTAGTAATCGCTGCATTTGGTAGTTTCTATTTGGCGGAAAGTATCTTTCATGTATCAGGTATCATTTCGGTAATGATATGTGCAATTGTTGCTCGAGCGTGCTTAAGCAAGCAAAATAACACCTATTTGATTAATGCGGGTCCAACCTGGGAGTGGATGGGGTTGTTTTTTACCGGCATTATTTTTGTGATTATGGGATTGGTGATAACTTTTGAGATGTTTACCCACCAATGGCTGGCAATGCTTATTGCTACAGCGGCTGCTTTAGGAGCTAGAGCATTATCTGTATTCTTAGTGGCACCTCTGACACGCTTTGTCGGCCCCCCTATACCGAAATCCTGGCGACTGTTAATGAGCTGGGGCGGGCTGCGAGGGGTTATTGCGGTCGCTCTCGTGCTTTCTCTTCCAGTTGAATTGCCCTATTGGTGGACAATTCAATCTATGGTATTTGGCGTGGTCCTTTTCTCCTTGTTGGTGCAGGGGACTACCAGTGGCCGCTTGATTCATAAATTAAACCTTTGAGCTAAGGTTTCAAGTCATACAGCATTTCAATCTATGGTATTTGGCGTGGTCCTTTTCTCCTTGTTGGTGCAGGGGACTACCAGTGGCCGCTTGATTCATAAATTAAACCTTTGAGCTAAGGTTTCAAGTCATACAGCATTTAGGCTAATAGCAGTGGGGTTATCAGCAATTAACCACACAGCGACAAGAAGCAGGCTGAGTGCAAAAAGCTTGTTTTGCAGATTTCTATTTTTATCGTTGATAAGTGCTTTCGATAAGGTCCGACCAAAAGCGATCCATGAGAAATGTGTCACAAAGTTGAGTATGGTGATCATAATAATCAAGGTGATAACACTGCTTTCATTGCTCTCCTCTTGCTTTGGTGCGAACACAGAGAACATAGTAATTACTATCATCCAAGCTTTAATATTCATACTTTGAATCAGCATTCCCTGCCAAATACTTACCGATTTGGTGGCAGTTTTTCCAGGCTCTTTATTAGGCTTTATAAAAACGTAAGCAAGGTAAATTAAGTAGATGGCACCAGTCCACTGTAAGAAGGTCATTACCATAGGGTAGTGAATTAGCCAGCTCATAAATCCGAAGCCAACTAATAAAGCCTTCATTAGAAATACAATGTCTATGCCTGCCAGTAAAGGTAAGGAGCGACGAATACCCAAGCTGGCTCCGGCTGCTGCAAAGGTGATATTGGCAGGTCCCGGGCTAAAAATTAGTGGGAACATTACTGCCAGCCAGGCTAATAGAAATTCTAAGCTCATATATATTACTCATGTCGTAGAAGAGATATCGCTATGAGAAATGGTTCACACCGTTTAACGGTGCGCTTTGTTTTCCCAGAGATAGGTGAGCTTAGAGAGAGTAGAAGGAAGGTTCTTGTACAAAATTGCGCTGTGCAGACTTCAAGTAGCGAGCAGGTGTGATACCGAATGCACGCTTGAAATTTCGACTCAAGTGGCTCTGATCAAAAAACCCACAGTCGATAGCCACCTCAGCCACCTGGGCTCCCGTACGAAATAATGCGCGGGCCCTTTGGGTTTTTAGGAGGATTAGGAATTGATGTGGAGGAACGCCAAACTGGGCATTAAAACTACGAATTAGCTGATATCGACTCATGCCAGTTAATTGGCACAACTCATCCAGTGTCACATTTCTTTGCCAGTTTTCCTGTAAATAAGCACGGGCCTTCAAGACTCCCTGTTTGTTAGACAATGCCTTCGGGTAGATCTTTTGGTCGCCGTGACGTGCAAAGAGCTGGCTAATCGCCAGCGTGAGTAGAGAGTCTGTTGAAAGGGATAAAGCGTTCATTTCAAGACTGCTATGTAGCTTGTAAAGGAGCTGAAAAAGCTCAGGATCATCTAATAGTGGCCCTTTCAAAAATGGTACTGGTGTTTGGTTGAATTGAGTGTGCTCTCTGAGGGTTTCCTCAATGAGCGCCGTGTCAAAGTAAAACATACGATAGTACCAACCGGAGTCACTTCCGGAAAAACCGGTATGAATCTCCCCTGGATTAAGCGCAGCAAGGGTTCCCTGAGGAATAGTCACTGTTTCACCGCGATAATCGAGCTTTTCTACGCCAGAAAGGAAGATTCCAATAGCGAGTTCATCATGCCAATGCTTGGCAAAGGAAAACTTATGGAAGTAGGCGTGAAAAAGCTCTATGCCGCAATGACTCGGACTTCGCCAAGCCTTAGAGAATTCCTTTCGCACTGATAACCCTCGTATGATAAATAACCATTACTTTACAGAAAGAAAGGGTGGTAAGGCAAAGTTACAGATGGGTGTGTAACAATTGAATAGTGGAGAGGTTCGAAGTGGTACTTTTGATGTCGAGTGCCTTTGTTTGGTAAGCATTTACCTTACGAAATATAAATTGCCCATTCTTACTTCATAGCTCACTGGTTTTATCCTACCCGTGTACCAGCCAGGATTTGAAACCATTGTTCCGTCCAAAGAAAACCAACCACCTTTACCCTCCTCAACGAAGGCATATTTCTTCCCATTTGAATAAACTCCTGATCTGTATCTGATCAATCTATAATACTCGGAGTCATCATATTTAACAGAAGCTTCCAGTACCACAGGATCACCTGTAGCAGAGGAAATATAAATAAAGACTGGCAATTCATCTCGCCCAAATAATTTTAGTTCATCTACTAATAAGTTATCTGTTGGGAAAGCTCGAAATTGATTTTTCCTAATGTAACTTACAGGTTTATTCTACCTAAATACAATTGACATATAGAAGGCTATGCCTGTTAGGAAAATAATTAAAGTAATTTTGGTTAGGGTTTTTCTTCGGATTTTATTCATGTCGTTTAACACAATAATTTTGAGCTCCGTGAAGAGGCAAATTTTTAATTTAAGCCTTCGAAGCCCAAGAATGGAGATCCAACCCTCATAGTAGGTGGCGTTGACTAGTCTTGTAAAGTGTAACGATGCTACTTGAGAATATCATTACGAGCATGTCCTTCTTTTTTGTAGATGGCTCCTTAGGAAAGCCTATGATCGGCTGGGAATGATTTTCTTATATATATTAACAGCCAAATACCTTGCCGAAATTTAATACTTTAGATAAGCGGCTTCTGAAAAGTAGGGTGAGTTGTTCTTTGCCGGGGGAGTGTAGTCGAATCTACGCTACCCTTTACTATTTTTCTTTGCCAGGTACTCCTTAAAAGTCCAATACTGTACCCTCTGCTTTTCTCTCTCCAGCTCATCCATGTCATCGGGTCCAATCTCACTCGGAAACGGTTTTGAAAGTATTGAGCGTACTTGCGCTAGCCTATCACTTACCCTTGCACTCTGAAAATAATCAATAATTTCATCTTTCCACGCCTCTTCACCAAAATCGTGGTGTACTTTATTCATTTGATCCAGTGAGACCACGAATTCATTGATATCTCTAAGAACCGACAGGATCTCTTCTCTACTATATATTAGTTCATCCACTATAAAGGTCTCTTTCTATAACGTCTTAAATGGGCGGCCGAGCAATCTGTTGTGAAGTCACGCTTGACTTGATTGTTAGATTGAATTTCGTATATTAGTCCTCTCGGGCAATAGTCAAAAGACAAATCGCCAAGAGTAAGGTTGCAAGAACACCCGATGCTCCAGCAACAGATGAGGGTAAATACGAATCACGTCCAAACGTAATCGAAATAGCATTAGCAAACATTGCAATAACGCCAACTGAGGCAGTCAAACCTCCCAGCACTTTGGAGTTCCCATTCATTTTGGCAACTCCAAAAATAAGAGCAGCAAAGCCCAGCAAAAATTTCGCCGCGTAATAGATCATAAATGAAAAAGCCACAACGGCCCCCGCTGCAGCTCCAAGCGCCTCTAATTGGCTAGCGACCTCCCGAAATGGCATAAACATAGTGGCGCCAATGCTAACTTGCACCACATTGAATACAGAGCTGAATGCAATAGCGGACCACCCTACATAGTGGTTTTTAGTCTGCACCATGGCCGCTCCAGCAAAAGCTGAAAGAATGGTAAACAGCAAGCCCTCCAGCCCCCAGAAAAGTTGCCGTGAGGGGTTAATCTCTGCAACATACAGCATGGTAAAGAGTGCCTGTGTAACTACTAGCGCCAACAGCAGAAAAGCTATGATTTGGATATTTCGCGCATTGGTGAACTTCATAGTTAGATGCCTCGTATTTTCTATATATGGATCTTGCTTCTAAAGATAGGGGGTTGGCCTTATTTATTTTATATCGAAATATTGGGATATGCGGATTGCTCGAATCTAACTATATATTTATATCGGGTTATAGGAAAGCAAGCCGAAGGGCTGGAACGTACAGCAGCAACTTGTTAGGCCTCAGACAAGCTAGGATATCGCAATATCCCATAAGCATCTTTGCTCGCCTTTACAATTTCTTCGGCTCTTTGCTCTAGTGACCAGCCATTAATGCATTCACAGTACCATTCATCCTCTAGAGCAGTAAACTCTCCTAGAGAACCTGGGTAATCTAAATGGATAATAGCTTCGTAGATCTTTGCCACCCCCCTTTCTGGGGTCAATATACCTTCAATAATTTTTTTGGTTAGAACTTTGGCATAACCTTCGATAGCGGTAAGCGAGGTTGGGCGTGTTATGCGAAGTTCAGACAAAACTCGATTAAAGTAATCTTCCGATTCAAACTCATTAACGGGTTTTAGAAGAGTTGCGAGGACCGCTAAATTTTCTGTTTCTATACCAGACTCAAGTAGGTACATAGCCCAAGCGATCTTATACTCGGAACCACCCGAAAACATGGCCGTTAGACCTAGAACTCGATATGTCTCCAATTTTTGATCATTGCTTAGCATGTCGAATCCTAAAGTTGCATAACGCCGCTAGCAAGTGCAGTCGAAGCAACGCGTAGGCTGTCCAGCCCAGCTCCAAAAGGTTTGGGCGAGCTTGACTAGCCTGGTTATGGCTGGCGCGTACTGAACGACCTACTTGCTCTTTGCCAGCCACCGTTTGGCTGGCCACTACCCAATGTTTACGAGGAAAGAATACCGCACTTTCCCCAACCAATTCCTATCTTACTGGCAGTCCCACACCATTGACTTGTTACACGTTGACTTTGTACTTGAGATCATTTGCCTCATCACCTGTAATACCCCTGAAACCCCATTGATAAGGCGCTTGTTCTTTAATGGTTATTTCAACGTCGGCTGGGGCTAACGAAAGCTGGCTTTCAAGCTTTTGAAAGAGAGATTTGATAAGAGTTCTTTGGGTTTCGGGTTTGCGGCCTGCCATCATGTTTATTTCTATGACGGTGTATGCGTCAGTTCTTCCACCGGGATAATAAAAGTCTTCTTTCTCCAATGGCACAAATCTGTGAGCACGTTTGTCTTCGGGCATTCCAAGAACGGACCGCATGCAGCCGTGAATGACATTGGATAATTTTGCCTTTATCGGGTTTAGATTCTCCTTGATTCCATATACTACGATCACATTTTTTCCTTCATAGAAGTGTAACGCCGTGATATGCGACGGGCGCTGCGAAGCGGCGACCGTCCGGTGGAGGCCCAAAGGGCCGGAACGAACATCATAACCTTATTATATGGTTTTATATTTCAGCCTTTATGAGCAAACAGCCTCCTTCATGAGGAATAAGCTCATGTGGTTCCAATTTAATATATTTCACCACGCTAAATCCTTGGTTTTTATAAAGGCCAATAGCTCGAATGTTGTCAGCGAACACAATGAGACTGAGTTCATTGTAACCGTCATTACTCGATTTTTCTTTTGTATGATTTATCAATGACTTACCAATACCCAATCCTCGATACGATTCTTCAACACACATAGCATCGAGAAAATAGCTTCCTTCAACTCTACTGGTATAAAACTCTCTGAACCTTTCAATTCGATCAGCTGGTAAAAAGTTGGTTAATTCATCAGTTATGCAGTGATAGTGCGCTGGATATGAGAGGGCCATTCCGATAACTTTTTGATCAAGTTCAGCCACAATAGCACTGCGAAAGGTATGAGGATAAACGTCTTGTTCTAATCCATCACAAAGTAGCTGCAAAGCAGAACAACTCGGTATCAAGTCGCGAAAAAGATATTCAACTGCACCGTCAGATGCCAAATAATCAAGTTCAGCTATACGTTGACAATCTACTTGCGTTCCTTGCTTATAACTCACGTTCATTTTTTATACCCTGAACATTCTTGATTAGTGGCCCCGCCATATAACGCTGCTAGCAAGGGCAGCCGAAGCGGAGCGTAGGCTGTCCAGCCCCGAAGGGGTTGGGCGAGCTTGACTGGACTGGTTATGGCTGGCGCGCTCAGAACTGACTACTAGCAATTTGCCAGCCACAGCTTGGCTGGCCACTGCCCAATATTTACGAGGAAAGAATACCGCACCTTCCCCAACCAATTCCTATCTTACTGGCACTCTACAAAATTGCAGCGGACTGCCTCTTTTTACAATACCTGAGCGAACACTCTAGGAGCGAAACTGCTCGAATAGCAATCAGTAAAATTGCGTAATACTGAGTGCTATTTAGTGGCACTAAACCTTCAGTTACTACGAAAAATCAATAAAACCGATCGCCACAATAACACCCAGCATGGGCGTGAACTAATGGGGTGAAAGTCCCCTGTAGGAAGATCACCGTTTAATGGACTTCATTAAATGCTAACTACTAGCGAATGGCAACTCCAATACCGTGAGGTCTTGTGGGGAGGAAGCCGCTAGCAAAACTACGAGCTGACGGACAGAAACATCATATAAGGCTTAGCCTGGAGGCGAGGTGGCCAAGAACACCGAAGCCATGTGATCTAACGGGTAAAGTAAATGAAGCAGTTGTGTAGTGAAAGTTCACGTTCTTATCTGGGGAGATCTGTTCAACCTGCTGCTGTAAAGCTGTCAGCGTGGCCGCTGACTCATAAGTAGGCCCAGCCCGCTAGCCACCATCGCGGGGATAGAAAAAAATGGTGGAACACAGCAGCGCTCCGCTCAGTAATGAGTAGGGTGATTAAACAGAAGTCAGCAGACGGCATAGTAGCCAAATGCCAAGATTAATACCTTGGACAGGGTGAAGGCCTGAACCTAAATCCACGAGTTGAAAGACAGGGCTAGCCTACTGATATGTTTCCAGTCGGTTAAAGTTGATGTAGCGCACTGCCATGACACTCAACTCAAATGAAGATCTGCTCGACACTATCGTTGGTTAGAGATTCATTACGGATAGGAACCGCCCATTGCGGACCCGCATGATGGGTGGTGTAGGGGCCGGTAGCTAAAATGTAGTAGTTCAGACTTGATCTGACAGTTACCGGTTTCTCAGGAGGTGCTCTGTCAGGTCAAATTCAGCTTACGAGCTTTTCCTTCCAAATACTTTTTCCATCTTCAAGAGTTGCCATCGGAGTTCGACCGCAACACTTCTTACCCTGGTGGGTTCTCTCATTATTGTAATATGTGAGCCATTCGTCTAGATCCTTTTGCAAGTCCTCTATTGATCCATAGATCTTGCGGCGTAATGAAGGTTGATAGAACTCTTGTAAAATAGTTTTATGAAAGCGCTCACAGATCCCATTTGTTTGCGGATGCCTGGCTTTTGTCTTCGTGTGTTCTATTTCGTTCACACTCAGATATAGCTGGTAGTCGTGCTGCTCCAACTTGCCACAATATTCAGTACCACGATCAGTTAGGATACGCAGCACTGGCAGATCATGCATGGCATAAAATGGCAGTACACGATCATTCAGAAGGTCTGCCGCAGTGATTGGCGTTTTGGTGGTATACAGCTTGCAATGAGCCACCTTTGCATAGGTATCGACATAGGTTTGTTGGTAAACACGTCCGACGCCCTTAAAGGTTCCTACATAGAAGGTATCCTGCGAGCCCAGATAACCTGGGTGTTGAGTATCAATTTCACCACAGGCTTCATCATCATGACGTTTTCTCTCTAAAGCTTGAACCTGTGACTCTGTAAGGATCAGTCCCTCCTCAGCCACCTTGGCCTCAAGTGCCTTTAATCGCAATTTGAAGTTAGCAAGGTCGTGCCGTAACCAGATACTCCGAACACCACTAGGGGACACAAATACACCGCGTTTGCGCAGCTCATTGGAAACTCGAACCTGCCCGTGGGCAGGCTCTTGGACGGCATAAGTTAACACTGCCTCTTCAATGGCTGTGTCAACACGGTTCTTGTGGTTGGGCACGCGCCGGTTCTTCTCAAGAAGGGCGTCCACGCCGCCACTTGAAACGGCTTCCTTATAGCGATAGAAAGTGTCTCTCGACACACCCAGCATCTTGCAAGCTTTGGAGATATTGCCGAGTTCTTCTGCCAGATTTAGCAATCCGGTCTTGTGTTTGATGATGCGATCATTAGTATGGATCATGGGGTTTATCCTTGGTTTTGCTTTTAGGTTTAGGCACCTTCATCAAAACCGGTAAACCCCTCTTTTTCAAGGGAATGTGTCAGATTTGGTCTGAACTAATCCAGCTAAAAACTACCGGCTACCCGATTTATGTGCTCACTCATTTCATTCCCTCCAACTTTTATAACAACTTGGACATTGTTTAGCCTTCTCTGTCCTAAGTGAGCTACCACAAAATGGACATTTAGCTACAGTATGTAGATCCTCTACTCTTTTATGGAACATTTCTGGGTGTTTCTGTCTCATGACTTCCTCATTAAATGAGTATGCAATTTCTGATGGTCGTTTAGCAAAAGACACATATTCACCTTTTAGCATTCCTCGTTCAAAAGACGCATTAAACTCAGTCAAGCTTTCATAGTCTTCAGAAACAAGATCCGTTAACTCACCCTCACCCTGGTAGTAGAACTTCTCATTCCTAGAGGTTAAGAACTCCATCAATAATTTTTTACCTTTACCTCCTGATATTTCTTCATATGCCTCTAATGTTGCAGTAACTTTCACACGGCCTTCAGGTAGGAATAGTCTTTTATTAATTTCGATATCTTCTGGCGAGAGTTTTGGTACCACTTTTCCATCGAAGGCTTTCTTGCAAACAGCATCGCCATTTAGATAATAGTAGTTAAAGCTACCCTCATCCCAGCCCTCTCGCATATATAGCTTTTTTACTCCTAGTTTGGAGATAGACATTCCTAGCCAATTTATTGATGAAGACCGTCCGCTATATGCGGTTATATACACTAGATTTTTACTTCGGCTTATATTTTCAATAGTTAGCTCTTGATAATCTTTCTCTATAGATTTTCTAGACAGACTATTTATGGTTTTATAGAAATCATATTCATTGCTCTTTGCTGCCGACTTCATGTTTTTAGCGAATACCTTTGCTTCGCTATCGCTTTTCATCTCTGCTTCTACACTAACATTAATTTCTGTCATTCATCCATTTCCATATCTATGAGTTCAGCTCGGTCACTGGTCTTGCCCACAAAAAGTAGACACTCTAACTATGCGTATTTTCGCTCATACTCTGCTGGACTTACATAGCCCAATGCAGAGTGCCTACGAACCCTATTGTAGAAAATCTCAATGTATTCAAACACCTCAGATTTTGCTTGCTCTTCGCTTTCGAATGTTCCGGCATAGACCAGCTCGACTTTTAGCCTGCTAAAGAATGATTCCATTGCCGCATTATCCCAACAGTTAGCCTGGCGACTCATACTCGGCTTGCACTTGCTTTCGGACAAGAGATCCTGGTATTTCTGCGATCGATATTGCACACCCCTGTCAGAGTGAACTAGCAGTCCAGGCTTTATTGGTCGTCGCTCTAGGGCCATTTTCAATGCTCGACGTGTCAATTCATCGGTCATCTGCGAGTCGAATGCCCAACCTACAATACGTCGAGAGTACAGATCCATAACTACCGCGAGGTATAGCCACCTATCCAGAACCCAGATATACGTAATGTCACTGGTCCAGCGGCAATTTGGTCGATCCACATCAAAGCAACGCTTAAGTAAGTTGGCGGAGACGTTAATGCTCCCCTCCACGGGCTGACTATATCGAAAGCCTTTGCCGTTTCTCGCTTTAATATGTTCCTGTTGCATAAGCTTAGCGACGTAGTTCCGCGAGCATGGCTCACCTAACTCTTGAAGCTCGCAAGCAATTCTAGGCGCGCCATAACGACCTTTAAACTCAGCAAACGTCTCTCGGATTTTCTCGATTGTTCGTATCTCTCTAATCGTGCGAGCAGATGGCAATCGCCCCCGCCATCGATAATAACCCGATCTTGAGACTTCTAAACACCGACACATCAAGCTAACCGGGAATGACCCTACATGCTCTTGTATCAATGCGTACTTTACTCTTGGTGGTTCGCAAAGTACGCAGCTGCCTTTTTTAGAAACTCAACCTCCTGACGAGCTTCATGCAGCTCCTTCTTGAGTTTGCGAACTTCAGCGCTTTCCTGTTTGGAATAGTCGACACCGTCTAAACTATTGAACTGCTTATCAGACAGTCGATTAAATTGACGACGCCAGTTGTAGATCTGCTGTGCGCTGACGCCTAGCTCTCGCGCCACAGAAGCCGTTGTTGCTCCAGCCTTTTCCGCTCTCTTAACTGCTTCTCTGCGGAACTCCTCCGTATACGCCTGAGTTCTTTTCTTACCCATGATACACCTCCGTGTTAGGCCTAAACCTAACTATACAGGGTGTCTACTAAACGTGGGTAAGTCTTTCACATAACGCCCGTAGCGAAGGCAGGAAAAAATGGCGCGTCTTTTAATACAAAAGGCGTGACAGTTTTGACTGTCCGATTGCCTGCGTTTGTTATGCATTACTTCATTTGCATCTTATGGTAAAAGGGGGAAATAGGCGGTTTAGGAAATTTCACCCCTTTATAAGCCTTTACAAAGCAGGCAGACTTCTCATCATCTTTTTTCGTGATTACTTCGCGAATTATGCCATCCGAACCTTGAATTGAAACCAAATCTACTGTTTCTTGCCCAAATTTGTAACAACCACCTCTTTCATCGATTCTGTTTTGGTTATTGAAATTCGTCCATATCGAAAAGTAATCTCTGTATAGATTACTATCCTTATATTCTTTCCACTGTTTAGCACTAAGGTCATGAGCTTCTTCATATGTAAGCTGCTCTTGAATGCTAGCGAGTGAATTCGTACATATCACTACTACAAAGACGGTCAGATATTTCTTCATATACATCCCATGTGCATAACGTTGCCAGCAAGGGCAGCCGAAGCGAAGCGTAGGCTGTCCAGCCCAGCCTCCGGCTGGGCGATCTTGCCTGGCCTGGTTATGCGTGACCTCGCACTGTGAATAAAATTATTTCTTTCTAGGGCAGCCTGCAAAGTAGCCAGCCAAAATTAGTATGACGGCAATGCCAAGCGTGTACCACTTGCTAACACTAGGGCTATCTGAGGGAACAACCTTGTAATGGCCATTTTCCAGTGTAGATTGCACCCAATTCAGCGGAACAAAATCCACTAACTCAGGAATTCCTGTAGCTATTGCTATCAGTGTGTAAACAAAGATCAAAATCCCTAAGTAAAAAATTATCTTAGCCATTCTCAATCGGCCGCATAACGCCGCACCTTGTTATGTGGGTCTCAGGTATTTCTTGCCTACGAAGTAACAAACTATCATTGATACGAGTATGGATGAAACACACCAGGCAAAAACCCTACTGTAGTACTCAAGGCCACTAAAGAGCAAAAAACCATTAGGCACGAGTGCTATGAACATGCCAACCGGCATTGGAGCAAGTAAGACGGCCGAAAGTGGAACAAAAAGCAACAGTTTTATTGCCATATTCCACTGCACGCTTCTGATTTTCTTTGCATAAAAGTAGAGAGCGATTATCAATGGTGTGGACAACAACAACCAAAATGGAATACGCACAAGTAATTGCCAAGCTTGATCAATCATTCGTATCGCGATGTCCATATGCTCTATTTCCTGCTCACATACGCTCGCAGCACGCGCGGCTTTGTAGTGGAGGCGCAGCCGCAACAGAAAAGCCGTCGCTATGCCTGCGCTTGGTACGCCCAGCATGGGCGTGAACTAATGGGGTGAAAGTCCCCTGTAGGAGGATCACCATTTAATGGGTCCATTAAATGCTAACTACTAGCGAATGGCAACTGCAATACCGCGAGGTTTTGTGGGGAGGAAGCCGCTAGCAAAACTACGAGCTGACGAACAGAAACATCATATAAGGCTTAGCCTGGAGGCGAGGTGGCCAAGGATACCAAAGCCATGTGGTCTAACGGGTAGAGTAAATGATGCAGTTGTGTAGTGAAAGTTCACGTTCTTATCTGGGGAGATCTGTTTAACTTGCCGCTGTGAAGCTGTCAGCGTGGCCGCTGAATCATAAATAGGCCCAACTCGCTAGCCACCATCGTGGGGTAGACAAAAATGGTGGGACACAGCGGCGCCTTGGTCAGTAATGATCGAGGTGATTAAACAGAAGTCAGCCGACGGCATAGTAGCCAAATGCCAAGATTAATACCTTGGACAGGGTGAAGGCCTGAACCCAAAATCCACGAGTTAAAAGACAGGGCTAGCCTACCGATATGTTGCCAGCCGGATATAAAATTGACGTAGCGCACTGCCATGACACTCAACTCAAATGAAAATCTACTCGACGCTATCCTCAGCAAAGAAAACCTCAATGCTGCATGGAAGCACGTTCGAGCCAATAAAGGTGCCGCAGGTATCGATGGGATTTCCGTTGATTATTTTGTGCAGCACTTCAAGGCAGTTGGGGATGAAATTATCGAAGCCATTCGGCAAGGTCATTATCAGCCGCTGCCTGTTAGACGCGTCTACATTCGCAAGTCAGACGGTGGTCAGCGAGGCCTTGGGATACCTACGATCTTTGATCGTGTTATTCAGCAGGCAATCGCGCAAATCATCAACCCTATTTTCGATGTGACTTTTTCAGAGTTTAGCTATGGCTTCCGGCCAAAGCGATCACAGCATCACGCGGTGAAAAGCTACAAAAGTATATCGAGGGTGGCAAGCGAATAGCGGTGGATGTCGATCTATCCAAGTTCTTCGATCGAGTGAATCATGACTTTCTCATGAGCTTACTTGGCCAAAGAATTAACGATAAGCGTTTACTCAAACTGATCGCAAGCTACTTGCGCGTAGGCTGGGTAGAAGATGGATGTTGGCAAGCGTGTTATGAGGGGGTGCCACAAGGTGGCCCTTTATCGCCGCTGCTCTCCAACATTGTACTCGACTTGCTCGACAAAGAGCTGGAAAAACGCCGACACAATTTCGTCCGCTATGCGGATGATTTTGTGATTGTCGTTTCTTCTAAACGCGCGGGTGAGCGGGTTATGGCGAGCATTAAACGCTTTGTTGAGCGCAAGCTTAAACTCAAAGTTAACAATACTAAAAGCCAAGTAGTCCCCGTTAGTCGTTGTAAGTTTCTGGGTTTTTCTTTCCGTGGAGCAAAGCTTGTCTGGCATGATAAGTCACTGCGCCAATTTAAATACCACGTCCGTCAGATTACAGGACGGTCCCGTGGCATTTCGATGGAAAAGAAACTGAAAGAACTTACCGTATACCTCCGTGGTTGGATCAACTATTTTGGAATAGCGCAAGGCTATCAAAAATGTATTGATCTAGACTGCTGGATACGGCGGCGATTAAGAATGAGCTATTGGAAGAATTGGCGCAGAGTGAGAACGAAAGTTCGAAATTTACTGCGTATGGGTGTGAGTGAATCGCTGGCAGTTACCTGCGGCTCGTCCGGTAAAAGTTACTGGCGAAGCGCAAAAACTGAGGGTATTCATATTGCGCTCAATAATGAGTTCTTCGAAGAGATGGGGTTGATTTCATTGCGAGATCGTTGGGTAGAGATTCACTACGGATAGGGAACCGCCCATTGCGGACCCGCACGATGGGTGGTGTGGGGGCCGGTAGTTAGAAACTACCGGCTACCCGATTTATGTGGATTAGTTCAGACCAAATCTGACACATTCCCTTGAAAAAGAGGGGTTTACCGGTTTTGATGAAGGTGCCTAAACCTAAAAGCAAAACCAAGGATAAACCCCATGATCCATACTAATGATCGCATCATCAAACACAAGACCGGATTGCTAAATCTGGCAGAAGAACTCGGCAATATCTCCAAAGCTTGCAAGATGCTGGGTGTGTCGAGAGACACTTTCTATCGCTATAAGGAAGCCGTTTCAAGTGGCGGCGTGGACGCCCTTCTTGAGAAGAACCGGCGCGTGCCCAACCACAAGAACCGTGTTGACACAGCCATTGAAGAGGCAGTGTTAACTTATGCCGTCCAAGAGCCTGCCCACGGGCAGGTTCGAGTTTCCAATGAGCTGCGCAAACGCGGTGTATTTGTGTCCCCTAGTGGTGTTCGGAGTATCTGGTTACGGCACGACCTTGCTAACTTCAAATTGCGATTAAAGGCACTTGAGGCCAAGGTGGCTGAGGAGGGACTGATCCTTACAGAGTCACAGGTTCAAGCTTTAGAGAGAAAACGTCATGATGATGAAGCCTGTGGTGAAATTGATACTCAACACCCAGGTTATCTGGGCTCGCAGGATACCTTCTATGTAGGAACCTTTAAGGGCGTCGGACGTGTTTACCAACAAACCTATGTCGATACCTATGCAAAGGTGGCTCATTGCAAGCTGTATACCACCAAAACGCCAATCACTGCGGCAGACCTTCTGAATGATCGTGTACTGCCATTTTATGCCATGCATGATCTGCCAGTGCTGCGTATCCTAACTGATCGTGGTACTGAATATTGTGGCAAGTTGGAGCAGCACGACTACCAGCTATATCTGAGTGTGAACGAAATAGAACACACGAAGACAAAAGCCAGGCATCCGCAAACAAATGGGATCTGTGAGCGCTTTCATAAAACTATTTTACAAGAGTTCTATCAACCTTCATTACGCCGCAAGATCTATGGATCAATAGAGGACTTGCAAAAGGATCTAGACGAATGGCTCACATATTACAATAATGAGAGAACCCACCAGGGTAAGAAGTGTTGCGGTCGAACTCCGATGGCAACTCTTGAAGATGGAAAAAGTATTTGGAAGGAAAAGCTCGTAAGCTGAATTTGACCTGACAGAGCACCTCCTGAAAAACCGGTAACTGTCAGATCAAGTCTGAACTACTACAATTTATGAGCTACCACCGGTTTTGCCACTTACTTTCTACCAAATTGAATTCATGGTTACTGTCGTGCGGTGCAATATTAGCCTTCAAATTAAAGCCCTGACCGCCCACAGCTTGCCAACATTTTGAGAACCACTCAATTAGCTCATTTGTAGCGATATCCCATGGGTCAAGCGACTCATCTTTGCTTGCATACTCTTCTTCTAGCTCATACGGGTATACGTGTTCGATTTTCAACAAACTTGGATCTACGGGTGAGGGGTATTCTGCTTTTCCATCTACGTAGATAAAGTGCTCTGAATTATCTTTATCCATAAAGAATGCCCGAACTGGGAATCCTGACGAGAACCCATCAACGAAAATCTCAAATGCGAGCGTATCAACCTCTTTGGGATAATCGAACTCTATTAATTTTTTGAGAATAGGCCTCAAATCCTCACTCAGGTTTTCTAAGTGCTCTGCGACCTTACCTTTAAATTCTTGCTCGATGTTCATTTCTCTCGCTACTCATAACGCCGTAAACATGGGCCGGAGCACGCAGTGCGGAGGTCCAGCACCGCAGGTGCGACATGCTTTGCATTGTTAAACGCGGACTCAGAACAGTGTAAGAACATCATCGCTCCATTCATGGCTGTGCTTAGTCCATTTGGTGTCTGGCTGTGGGAAATTCGTACGGCAATAACCTCTTTGAGCTAGAAAATCGAATGCTGCTTGAGGGTAGCCGTTAATCAGTAGTAGAGCCTTATTACCATCTCCTGACCACACAATTTGAGCTTCAGATGGCAGATGCTTATCCGTGACATTAGCGACATTATAAATATGAAGAGCATCTAGAACTGGGTTATCATCACGGCTTCTATCTAATCCGTATAAGTATCCAGTGTCACCATCATCTTCGAACACGACCATGTAGCTATTCTTCGGTGACCCACTTTCAAGAGTAGTTTCAACACCAACTGTGAACTCAGTTTCGGCATATATCATTGCCTCGTCGGCCATGCTAATAAGGCTCCAAGTCATCGTTATTGTAAGTAGCAGATATTTGATGATCATATTCGTTTAACATTTATATAGTAATCATTCTGATCACTATTATCCTGATTACTATCTCGGAATCAATCTAGTTGGAGAGAGATAAATTTTCATTTTAAATCAGAAGGTTATACGAATTTGGGCTAATCGTACAAAATGGAAAAACGATCATCATGACTACTATCAAGCAATATCAGAAAGCTCTTAACTTGTTGAATTATATACTATTTCAGAGTTATTTATCGTTAGTAAGAAAATAACGGTCATGATGATCGAAAATCTGACGAGCTAGCGCTTGCTAACTTTATTTGGACCTCGTGTAAGATAGGTTGAAACGGCAAAAAATAAACAGAAAATGGGCTATAAACAGAGTGGAATCCTAGGAACAGTTGCTCTGGATAACTGACGATTGAGTAGTAGAAGTCTAATGGGGAAAATCAGCTCTATTTTTGTTTGAAGTAGTAATTTATGTGGTGGTTATCTGCTTAAAAGATCAAATTATCAAGGCGGCTAAGGAGAGGTTCTGGCTCTCCTTAGCCGAGTTAAGGGCGTGAAGCAGCTAAAGGGCAGGGCTGTGTGCAGTATTGTTGCTTGGCACTGATCATTGAGAGCTGGTTTTGAGGCTAGCTTCTATAGTGGCGATGTGAGTACATTATTGAGCTTAGGTGAAAGCTATTTTTGAGTGTTAGTGATTTTGCTGTACGCAGGATGAGGATCTCGATAGATCTTGCTGGCTTTGAATGCCTGTCAATTCAATCAGGCATGGGATTTGAAATACTGTACACAAAGCCGCTGCTTCAGCTCTTCCCGCTATTGGGTTTACGAGCTATAGACTCACTAAGTAGTACAAAATCAAACTTGTGATCAGTAGCTATTATCTATTACCGCTTGTTCTTTTTAATACGCAGATAGACCTCCTCACGGTGCACAGATATTGACTTTGGGGCGTCTATGCCGATGCTTATCTGGTTTCCCTTAACTTCCAATACTGTGATTGAGATCTTTGCCCCAATTCTGAGGTTTTCACCAACTCGGCGGTTTAAAATTAACATATTTCGTTCCTGCTGAATTTCAAAATAGAAGATGGCCTTCCGTAGTGGGAAGATTCAAGAAGTAATGTGTGGGATTTGAAAGAGGTGGGGCGCGAGAACGATAGGCATAGAAGAAGAAAAGGCGGGCGCAACGCTCCCAGAGCTTGAGGTGTAGTAGTTCAGACTTGATCTGACAGTTACCGGTTTCTCAGGAGATGCTCTGTCAGGTCAAATTCAGTTTACGAGCTTTTCCTTCCAGATGCTTTTTCCATCTTCAAGAGTTGCTAACGGTGTTCGACCGCAACACTTCTTACCCTGATGAGTTCTCTCATTATTGTAATATGTGAGCCACTCGTCCAGATCCGTTTGTAACTCTTCTATTGATCCATAGATCTTGCGGCGTAATGAGGGTTGGTAGAACTCTTGTAAAATGGTCTTATGGAAGCGCTCACAGATTCCATTAGTTTGTGGATGTCTGGCTTTTGTCTTAGTGTGTTCTATTTCGTTCACACTTAGATATAACTGGTAGTCGTGCTGTTCCAATTTGCCACAATACTCCGTACCGCGATCAGTTAGGATACGCAGCACTGGTAGATCATGTAAGGCATAAAACGGTAGCACACGGTCATTCAGGAGGTCCGCCGCAGTGATTGGCGTTTTGGTGGTGTACAGCTTGCAATGAGCCACCTTTGCATAGGTATCGACATAGGTTTGTTGGTAAACACGTCCGACGCCCTTAAAGGTTCCTACATAGAAGGTATCCTGCGAGCCCAGATAACCTGGGTGTTGAGTATCAATTTCACCGCAGGCTTCATCATCATGCCGTTTTCTCTCCAAAGCCTGAACCTGTGACTCTGTGAGGATCAGTCCCTCCTCAGCGACCTTGGCCTCAAGTGCCTTTAATCGCAATTTGAAGTTAGCCAGGTCATGCCGTAACCAGATACTCCGAACGCCACTAGGGGACACAAATACACCGCGTTTACGCAGTTCATTGGAAACTCGAACCTGCCCATGGGCAGGCTCTTGGAGGGCATAAGTTAACACTGCCTCTTCAATGACTGTGTCAACACGGTTCTTGTGGTTGGGCACACGCCGGTTCTTCTCAAGAAGGGCGTCCACACCGCCACTTGAAACGGCTTCCTTATAGCGATAGAAAGTGTCTCTCGACACACCCAGCATCTTGCAAGCTTTGGAGATATTGCCGAGTTCTTCTGCCAGATTTAGCAATCCGGTCTTGTGTTTGATGATGCGATCATTAGTATGGATCATGGGGTTTATCCTTGGTTTTGCTTTTAGGTTTAGGCACCTTCATCAAAACCGGTAAACCCCTCTTTTTCAAGAGGATGTGTCAGATTTGGTCTGAACTAATACACTTGAGGACACACTCCAAGCTGCTGAATCTACTCCACTTTATTGAAGACGAGCGGGTATCTAGCGTATGATGCATATAGCCATTTTGATAGTTTGCGTATCAATGTGGTTAGCTGGCCCCTGGTGTTGGTAGCACCTTGGGTCAGCGCCTTTTACTTATTCTTATATTGCTCTAGCGTTCTCCTTTAAGTAGGCGAGTCTTTTTCAGAGTTCTTAGGTCTCTCTTATAGCTTACTTGGACCTCATAGAGACTCATTCAAGTAAACTTTATATGCCGATACATATCCATCGATTTTACGTAGCTTTGATATTAAAACAAACTTAATAAATTCCAATAAGATCATTTTTGTGCCTATATTTTGTAAATTCTCACTTCGAACTCATTGAATCACTGATAGTAAACCTGAGATTGAAGAATCTATTTTTAAACTTCGGGTTCGAGGTTTGTATGGCTTACTAGCCGAAGTAGATAGTTCTGAGTGAAGATATTAGTAGGTTTGGACATCTTAACTTTGTGGGGTGACTCTACCTTTTAATATGGAATTCCCTTCTAATTCGGCTGGGCTTTTTTTTCGGGGGATACATTAGTAGTTTATTTAACTGGCGCCGTCGCTAATAAATATAATTATCCACAATCCACCAAATATAAAATTTGCTTTTCGATCCTGTGCTTTTAGCTAGCTCTTTCATTTCACTAAGGCTATGTCTATCGTAGTATCTCTGATCCAAAATTACCCCTAGGGGCTTGGTGAGTGTGTTTAAGTTTTCTCGTGGATCGTCTTCGAGCAATAATAGTTCGGCATTAAAGCCTGTGGAAACTGAGCCCACCTTATTGCTAATGCCCAGTGCTTTTGCTGGGTGATGGGTTGCTGCTCGCAATACATCTTTAACAGGAATCCCCACCTCCACTAATCGTTGCATTTCTTGAATAGTGCCCAAGCCGTTGGGCGTATAGAAGGTTCCGCCGTCTGACGCTATCAGTATCTCAACACCGGCTTGGTTTAGCTGCTTGGCCATATCTCCGAAAATGTTGGATTTACCCTGCCAATCCTGTTGCGCTTTAGCACTATGTATCCCACTAACCTTCTGCTCACCCATTGCTTTTATCGCGGGGTGATTGAGCTCGAGATCATCAGCTATGCTGCGCCAGTAGTCTGGCCCATGCTGAGCGACCTGTGCTACGTTGTCATATACGATTAATGTAGGGCTAACTGGTACATTGCTATCTAATAGTTGCTGCACAATTTCATCGAAACTGTCCTGCTGATAATCGTAGTTCAAATGTGCCTGAAAGATCATTTCCACATGCTCTAATGACTGCGGTTTAGCCGATAAGTATTCATTGAGAGTAATACCAAAAGGCGGGTGGCCAGCTAAAGGCATGCCGAGCTTTTGCGCCTCATCAGCTATAGCGAAGAAAACCTCACGGGATAAGCCGTCATAAACTTTAACTTGTTGGTACCCCTGTTGATATTGCTGGCGAACCAGCTGGCGAGCCTCTTCTTTACTACCAATAAACTTGTGGTGTCGGCCACTGGCATAGTGAGAATGTTGATTTACAGGTGCACCGGATAACACCATATGAGGGCCGGCTATATTCCCAGTATCGATCCATTTTTTAAGAATACGCTGAGGGGAATTGCCAGCCATAACTCTTGTACGAGTGACTCCGTGCGCTAACATAGCTAATAGATCGGATCGACCCCATACATGGCTGTGCATATCGATTAAGCCTGGCATCACATATTTACCCAGGCCATTAATCCTCAGCTCGCCTTCAATCTCAGGTATTACATCGCTAGTTATTTGGGCAATTCTTCCACCTTGAATGACGAGGTTTTGGTTACTTGCGGCTGTATTATGCTGGGTGTCGATGACTGTGATATCGGTAACTACAATGCGAGCATTCTGTTCAGCTAACCCGTAGGAAGAGGGAGGGATGTACCATGCACATCCCCAAGATCCGAGCGCAGCAACGCTAATGAACACTAAAATAGCTACCGCTGCTTTCCATGAACGAGAAAAATAAGAAGATAACTTCATAATGGACTCTTTTGAATCAAAGAGGCCAAAATGCCAAAATTATCAGCTTCTAGCGTCCGAAATCCAGATTTTGCACATCCAAAGTAACCATTATTGAGGTTTTGCTGCTAAATACTGACTAGGAGTCATCCCAAGGTGGCGCTTAAACAGGCTGTTGAAGCTGGATTTAGAGTTAAAGCCCGCTTCAAGTGCAATATCGAGGAGACGAACTTTTTTGTCCGAATCACTCTCTTTTGCTGAATCAAGTTGCGAAACTACATCTGCCAAACGCTGGGCATTAACATAGTCATTAAAGTTACCGCCATAGCCCTGATTGATGGCCCAGGAAACATCTTTCTCTCCAAGCCCTGTATGTTGTGCCAAATCCCGAAGGGATAACCTTGGCAGGCGATAGAGCTGTTGACTATGAACTTGTTTGTTAAGCTCTTTGAAAAGCGTATCTGCCTGAGTCGTTTCGTCAGCTTTGCACTTTCCTTTATCACAACCCTCTATTACGGATAAGCCCAGCGCTTGTTCACCATCTGTTAAACCCGCAAATAGCTGCGGTTCCCTAACTGCACGAATTACAAGCAAAGCAACAATCAAAAAATAGCTCAGCTGCATAACAAGGTACCATCTGAGCAAAAGAGGAATGGGTAAGTAAGGTTGCAAGTTATGCCGCACTGCATCCACCAGTGCAACGCCAACCAGAACCCATAGGATACGCTTAACCCAATCAGCTCTCAATTTGTTAGCATCGGAGCGGTTTTGGGGCAAGATATGTTGATATCGAATAAGCGCTTTTATACTTAATGAGAAGTAAACAATCTGACTTAAAGTACCGGCTGCTAAAACCCACTGGGGCCAGTGATTAAATAATAAACTGATTGCTGCTGGTGCTAAGTGCACCCAGTGTTTACGTTGTTGTTGATAACTGGCGGATATTAATTGTGCAACTACGGCAAAAAATAATGGGCCCATCAATAATGAGAACGAAGGCGTGATTAAATAGCCAAGATTAACTACTTTCGTTTCTTCTACAAAATTAAATGTCATCAATAATGCAGTGGCGCCTAACAAGTATCGCATTGCTGTAAAACGGTTTTGCGCCCAAAGTAATGCAATACCTAGAATCGATAGGGTGATAAAGGCTATCTGTAAAAAATTAGATGCGGAGTAATTTACCATATTTGCTCAAATAATAAGCTATAAGCCGATAAGCAGAATTTCTTAAGTGGGAACATCGTTCGAAACTTCCTGTATTTGATCATACTGGGTGACTACTTATGGAGCCTCTTAACAAATCTGTAGGCCCTGAAGGGTGGGGGTTGAATGCCACAGCTGCTGCGTTTCAACCAGGTCATTTTCGGTGAACTGTACCTAACGTATGCAGCCTTCAAGATCCGCAGGGGTATTATGGAGTTATTCAGAGTCTCTCTAAGTGTAACTTCCCAAAGTATGGGGGGTGAAGCTGAGATCGATTACTTGAAGTACGCGAGTATACTTCTGCTTGTTGCGAGTCTTATTCAACACGACAAAAATAATCTCTAAACTCCCATTTTGTTACTGGCAATGAGTAGCAGTTATTTTCGTATTTTAAAATCCGTGTCTCATCAGAAGTGGAGAGTTCGTCGTAATATGTGATACGAATCGTATCGGCACTCAAGACTTCGATCGTATGTGGTGAAAATGTCAATACCTCAGGCTTTTCCCCTATGATGTAAGTTGCAAACGAATCTACTCGAACTACATTCACGAGACGCCCAAAGAAATTAGAGCGGAAGAGCATTTGGGTTTTCTCGGGTATGTCCTCCACGTTGTTCATGCTGGCTAAAGTCTTTTTTTCATTTGATTGCCAAGTTCCCACATAGAAGAGGTTTTCGTCTGCTATGACAAATGGTGTAAAAAGAAGTAATGCCAAAGTTAAATAAAGTTTCATGTTCTTACTTTTAATTCTTGTGCCGCGGTAAAACCGATCTTTATTATCCCGATTGTTATCTTGGAATCAATTGGAGTAAAAACCGGAAGACCTATGTAGGAGTAGAATGTGGTAGCGATCCGGTCCGATCGTACCAGGTTTATGCGCTATAAATATAAAGATGTACAGTAAAAAAGAGGCTTCAGGGATATTGAATGAATCGTGTGTTAGGTCGGCTGGAACCTAATGATTCAGGATTTTGAAAAAATAATCGAAGTTTTAAAAGATCTATTTCTGCCGCTAACTGGTTAAGCCGTAGCAACTGTAAATGTGTAGAAGCAGGCAGGTAGCGCAAAGATATTTTGGGGCAGGGGGAGTGGTAAATTGAGGGCAGGGAGAATGGCTGCGGGCGATTCCACAGCCATTGGGACTTATTTCCAGTTCAGGATAACCTTACCGGATTCACCAGATCCCATGGTATCGAAGCCTTGTTGGAAGTCATCGATCGAAAACTGGTGAGTGATAATTGGGGTTAAATCCAGACCGGATTGAATCAGGCTGGCCATTTTGTACCAGGTCTCAAACATCTCACGGCCGTAAATGCCTTTGATCATCAGGCCTTTAAAAATAACCTGCCCCCAGTCGATCGCCATTTCACCGGCGGGGATACCGAGCATAGCAATTTTGCCCCCGTGGTTCATTGCGGCGATCATATCGCGGAAGGCGACGGGTACGCCGGACATCTCCAGGCCAACATCAAAGCCTTCGCTCATTCCCAGCTCGTTCATCACATCGCTGAGATTTTCCTTGGCAACGTTTACGGCACGGGTAGCGCCCATCTTGCGTGCCAGGTCCAGGCGGTATTCATTGATATCGGTGATAACTACATGGCGTGCGCCAACATGTTTGGCGACTGCTGCGGCCATAATACCGATAGGGCCGGCGCCGGTAATCAGTACATCTTCGCCCACCAGGTCGAAAGACAGGGCCGTGTGTACCGCATTACCGAGGGGATCGAAAATAGAGGCGAGATCGTCAGAAATGTTATCCGGAATCTTGAAGGCATTGAGCGCGGGGATTACCAGATACTCTGCAAAAGCTCCGGGACGGTCTACACCGACACCGTAAGTGTTGCGGCACAAGTGGCGGCGGCCGGCACGACAGTTGCGGCAGTGGCCGCAGGTAATATGGCCTTCACCGGAAACACGGTCGCCCACCTGGAAACCTGCAACTTCCTGCCCCATACCGACAACTTCACCCACATATTCGTGGCCAACCACCATGGGGACAGGAATAGTCTTTTGAGACCATTCATCCCAGTTGTAGATATGCATGTCGGTACCGCAAATCGCGGTTTTGTGAATCTTGATCAGCAGGTCGTTGTGGCCCGGTGTGGGGATTTCCACATCGGTGAGCCAGATTCCCACTTCAGATTTCAGCTTGGATAGTGCTTTCATTGTTTTTAAAACTACAAATGGCAGGGCGCGGCGCTGCTCCGGTGAATTCCTTGTGAGAATTACCGTATCAGCGCCGCTGTTTGGTTTAGATAATATTCAGTTCGCGGCCAACTTCAATGAAGGCATCGATACACTGGTCGAGCTGCTCGCGAGTGTGGGCGGCGGACATCTGGGTGCGGATGCGGGCCTGGCCCTTGGGCACTACCGGATAGAAGAAGCCTACTACGTAGATACCGCGCTCCAACATCTTGTCAGCCATTTTCTGCGCCAAGGCAGCATCGCCAATCATCACCGGGATGATCGGGTGGTCGGCACCGGCCAGGGTAAAGCCTGCTTCGGACATGCGCTTGCGGAAGTAAGCGGAGTTGTCGCGCAGTTGTTCACGCAGCTCGCCGCCTTCAGTCAGCATATCCAACACCTTCAGGGAGGCGGTGACGATCGCCGGGGCTACGGAGTTGGAGAACAGATAGGGGCGCGAGCGCTGGCGCAGCATATCGATAATTTCCTTGCGGCCAGAAGTAAAGCCGCCGGAAGCGCCGCCCAGGGCCTTGCCCAGGGTGCCGGTAATAATATCGACGCGGTCAATTACATCGCAGTATTCATGGGTGCCACGGCCGTGGTCACCGAGGAAGCCCACTGCGTGGGAGTCGTCCACCATTACCAGGGCATTGTATTGGTCGGCCAAGTCGCACACGGCTTTGAGGTTGGCGATAACTCCGTCCATAGAGAAAACGCCATCAGTGGCGATCAGTTTGGTCTTGGCGCCAGCGGCGTCTGCGGCCTGTAGCTGCTTCTCCAGTTCCGCCATATCGTTGTTGGCGTAGCGGTAGCGCTTGGCTTTACACAGGCGCACGCCGTCGATGATGGAGGCGTGGTTGAGGGAGTCGGAGATGATGGCATCTTCCGGGCCCAGCAGCGTTTCAAACAGGCCGCCATTGGCGTCGAAGCAAGAGGTGTAAAGAATGGTGTCTTCGGTTTCCAGGAACTCAGATAGGCGCGATTCCAGCGCTTTGTGAATGTCCTGGGTGCCGCAGATAAAGCGCACCGATGCCATGCCGAAGCCGTACTGTTCGAGCCCCTCTTTGGCTGCTTCAATCAGGTCCGGGTGGTTAGCCAGGCCCAGGTAGTTGTTCGCACAAAAATTCAGTACCTGGGTGTCGTTGTTCACCTGGATCTCAGCGGCCTGCTGGGAGGTAATAATCCGCTCGCGTTTGTACAGGCCGTCTGCATCGATCTGTTTGAGTTCGCTGCGCAGGTGCTCAAAGAATTGTTCTGGCTTTGACATGGTATTGTTTTTAGCTCCTGTCGGGTGCTCTTGGCACAGGGTAACGGGCGCGAGCTCGCGGCGCCTGTTGGTTCTACTTTATCCCGCCAGTTCGCAGGCCTCATGGGCCGAAATAGGGTGCTCACTGGCGCGGCAACTGGTGGCAAATTTTAATGCCTCTTCGGCAGTGTCGAACAGTAGTTGCCACAACAACTGACGATCACCTCTTCTCACCGCGCGTACTGCCGTGTGGCTTCTTTGGTTGGCAATTTGAATTTCGATAATGTCTTTACTGGAAAACGGTGATTCGGACATGGTCCCTCCAATGGTAAAACTATGGAGGACTGACGTGGAAGCGGCGAAGTGATGTTCGCTAATCCGGTTGGTTTGCTCTGGTAGAGCCCCATCCTCCCCGCAGGCCTTGTGTGCCGCAGAGAGAGAACCACCTTGCCCCGGTCGGCAGGTTGGCGTTGGCGTCAGCCACTCTCGTGATGTGCGAGCAAAGATAACGGGGAGGGGATTAGCAGTCAACAGTACCGCCCCCATTAGAGGGCGGTGCAGAAGTTTATGCGGGAAGCTGCACGGATTTCAGTTCGATAAACTCACCGAGACCGGCCTCACCAAACTCGCGTCCGTTGCCGGAGCGCTTGTAACCGCCGAAGGGGGCGTCGTAGTTAAATTCACCGCCGTTGACAAAGCACAGGCCCGCTTCAATGCGACGAACGATAGGCATGGCGCTTTCGGCGTCTTTAGCCCATACGCCACTGGACAGACCGTATTCGGTGTCATTGGCAATGGCGACAGCTTCATCCATATCTTTGTAGGGGATCAGGCAGGTCACCGGGCCAAATATTTCTTCCCGGGCAATGGCCATATCGTTGTGAACGTCGGCAAATACTGTGGGTTTCACATAGAAGCCTTTATCCAGCTCGGTGGGTAAATCGAGGCCGCCAGTCACAAGGCGGGCACCTTCTTCGATCCCTTTCTTGATGTAGCCGCGCACGATTTCCAGCTGGCGAGCGGAGGATAGGGGACCCATAAAGGCATTGGCATCAGTGCCCATGGCCACTTCTTCAGCCACCTGCTTGGCAACTTCCACCGCCTCTTCATAGTGCTCAGCGGGAACCAGCATACGAGTGAGTGCGGTACAGGTTTGGCCGCTGTTAATAAATACATCTTCGCAGCCCCAGCGAACCGCTGCTTTGAGATCCGCGTCCGGGGTGATAATCAGAGGCGATTTGCCACCCAGCTCCTGGGTTACCCTTTTAACTGTGGGCGCCGCAGCCTTGGCAACTTCAACACCTGCACGGGTGGAGCCGGTAAAGGACACCATATCGATTCCCGGGTGCGATGACAGCTCTGCGCCGACGACCGAGCCAGCACCGGGGATCAGGTTAAATACGCCCGCAGGAACACCGGCTGCTTGGATAATCTCCGCCATGACGAAATCCTGTAGCGGCGTGGTTTCCGAAGGCTTGGTAATCATGGTGCAGCCCGCTGCGAGAGCCGGGGCCACTTTGCCGACGAATTGGTGCAGAGGGTAATTCCAGGGGGTAATAAAGCCACACACGCCAATCGGCTCCCGGATTAATACCGAGTGGGCCGCCTTTTCGGTCTCTTCCATGATTGAAGTGCGACCGGCGTAGTAACGCATGGCGTAGATAGGGCCATCCACATGCAACCAACGGGTGATATGGGCGGGGCAACCCAGGGTTTGTGAGATCGCCTGGATCAAGTCTTCCTTGCGCTCTTCCATACCGTCAGCAATGGCATTTAGCAGTGCTGAGCGCTGATCTGCGCTGGTATGGCGCCACTTGCGAAAAGCGCTGCGGGCAGCGGCAACGGCAATATCCACATCCTCAGCAGAGCCTTCCACCACCTGGCAAATCATTTCTTCAGTGGCGGGGTTAATTACAGGATGGGAACTGGTGCCGAGGGGCTCGCGCCACTCACCATTGATAAACAGTTTGTCGGTATGCAGCTTGCTGAAATCTGTCATGTCACGCTTCCGTTTGCTTTGCGCCAGTTCAAGGGGCGGTGATTTCGATAATTGTTGGTGTTTTGCGTTGCAGGGCTTCTGCGACTGCCGTAGCTAATTGCTGTGGTTTGTCGATGCGACAACCTTCAGCGCCAAAAGATTTTGCCAGTGCGACAAAATCCGGAGTGCGAAGATTAACACCTTCTTGAGGTACTTCTGCGGCATCCATAAAGTCGCGAATCTCTCCATACCCGCTGTTATTCCAAACCAGTATTGGCAGGGGCAGTTGCTGCTCTACTGCAACGGCCAGCTCACCGAGAGTAAACATCAGGCCGCCATCGCCGATCAAGGCAACTACATCCCGCTCGCTGGATAACTTGGCCCCGATCGAGGCGGGCAGGGCAAAGCCCAGCGTGCCGTAACCGGTAGTGCAGGTAATATGGCTGCGAGGGTGGTACAGCGGCAAGGCGTGGTTAGTGTTATAGGCCAGTTGTGTGGAGTCGGTAACCAGAATTCCCTCATCGGGCAGCGCTTCGCGCAGAGCTTCAACCCAAGGGAAGCGCTCCTCAGAACCTTCCCACCACTCTTTGCGGCAGTTACCGATTAATTGTGAAACTTCCCCTTCTGCGCGCTGTTTTGAGCTCTCTTCGCACTGAACCAGGGCTTCGCTTAATTGCTGAAGGCTTTCTGCTGCATCCGCGCAGATGGCCAGGTCCGGCTGGGCGTTACAAACCAGTTGAGCCGGATCAATGTCGATGCGGATCAGTTTGCCGGAGAAAGCGTAATCCTCTTTCACCAGATTGCGATCGGTTTCCGAAAGCTCTGTGCCAACGGCCAAGACCACATCGGCAGCTTCTACTCGCTCACGCACGCAGTCGAAACTGAGATTGGCTCCGCCACACAGAGGATGCCTTTCATCGACAACGCCTTTGGCCGCCAGAGACAGGAAGACTGGAGCTGCAATTTTTTCTGATACCTGTGTTGCCGCTTCTCCAGCAGATTGCGCGCCACCGCCCAGGAGAATCACCGGGCGCTCGGCAGCTTGCAGCCACTGGGAAGCAGTCGCGATAGCTGTCGCGTTGGCTGCCGGTACCATGGCACTGGCAGCCGCGCGGTAATCGTCCAGATTGCCGGACATAGGCGCCGGGAATAAATCGATAGGGATTTCGATATGGACAGGGCCGGGGCGGCTGGACTGCAACAGCTGGAATGCCCGTGCCATCACTTCCGGTAATTGTTCTGCCTGAGTCAGGGTGTGCTGCCAGATACAAAAGCCTCGACTGGCATCGCTTTGGCGGGGTAGCTCATGCAGGCGCCCACGGCCCATGCCAAGGTCTTCCCGGCGATTGACGGCGGAAATAACCAGCATGGGAATTGAATCTGAGTAAGCTTGCGCCATCGCAGTGGCTGCGTTGGTCAGCCCCGGCCCAGTGATCAGGAAACAGACACCGGGCTTGCCGCTGGCGCGGGCATAACCGTCTGCCATAAAGGCGGCGCCCTGCTCATGCCTTGGCGTGATATGCATCAAGTCGCTACCGGGCAGGCCGCGATACAGTTCAATGGTATGTACGCCGGGAATCCCGAAAACTTTTTCTACCTGGTATTCGCGCAGCAGGCGCATCAGCACCTGGGCGCATGTGGGCGCAGAGGACATAAGCACCATTTTCCTTATTCGTGTAAAAATGCAGTGAGCCTAGCGGCCCACCAAAAGCCGTGCAAGCACCCGCAGAGTCTGCACCTTCACAGGCAATATCGCAGGAAAATTGAGATTCACCCGGCACTGCGGCAGGAAACTTTGTACGCTTGGGTTACTTTACCTGTCAGTAGATTTTGCGGAATTTGACGAGGTGGCTGCCGCACAATAGCCTTCCGGCACTTCGCTGAATAAACTTTGAGCTAGAACAACCGAGGAAGTATCACCATGGAAATCGATCAATGGCGTCGGGAATACCAAATGGGTGGTTTAAGGCGCTCTGAATTGAAGCCGACCCCCGTGGAGCAGTTTCGCAAGTGGCTTGCAGAAGCTGTTGAAGCAGAACTAGTTGATGCCAGCGCCATGTGTCTTGCCACCACTAACGCGGACGGGCACCCCTCGCAGCGGATTGTTTTGCTGAAAGGCTTCGATGAGAAGGGTTTCGTTTTCTATACCAATTTACAGAGTGACAAGGCCCGGGATATGGCCGTTAACCCTCAGGTGTCGCTGTTGTTTCCCTGGTGCCGTCTCGAGCGGCAGGTGATTGTTTATGGGAAGGTGGAACCTGTTTCCCGCGAGCAGGCAGAGGCCTATTTCCAGTCGCGCCCCCTGGACAGCCAATTGGCCGCGTGGGCTTCGCATCAGAGCCGGCCGCTTTCGTCCAGGGAGGAACTGGAGCAGCAGTTTGATAAAGAGAAGGCTCGCTTTGCCGGTAAAACAATTCCGTTGCCAGAATTTTGGGGCGGTTACTGTGTGGTGCCCAATGCTGTTGAGTTTTGGCAGGGGGGTGAAAATAGATTGCACGATCGTTTTATTTATCGCCGTGAAGAAAATGAAAACTGGAATATAGAACGTCGCGCCCCCTAATTATTATATTTATCTTTTCGTGGCCCAGCCCTTTGGGCCACAGCTAACCGCTTAATCACGCCTCACTTTGTGAGTACCTGTCCCCTGATATTGTTTTATAGCGGTGTCTTATCTGGCAATTTGTGGTCAAGGCCGCTTAGAATATTGCGCCATAAATATAGCTAAAACTATTGTCTTAAAAATTTTATAGATTCGATCGTTTTTGCAATTCGAATCCAAGGGTAGGTAGGGGAAATATGGCCATTATTGGTATCGACTTGGGAACCACTAATAGTGCTTGCGGGGTACTGACTGATGACGGGGTAAAACTAATTCCCAATCGTTTGGGTGAAATTTTGACCCCGTCAGTTGTGGGGCTTGATGATTCTGGCATATTGCTAGTCGGCAAAACGGCTAAAGAACGTCTTATTAATCACAGTAGTACCACTGTGGCTGCGTTTAAGCGTTTAATGGGCACTGACCACAAAGTTTCCCTGGGGAAACAGAAATTTAGTGCAACAGAACTCTCCTCATTAATTTTACGTGCGCTCAAAGAAGATGCAGAAACTTTTCTTGGTGAAGAGGTAACCGAGGCGGTAATCAGTGTCCCGGCTTATTTTAATGATAATCAGCGCCATGCCACCAAGTTGGCAGGAGAGCTTGCGGGATTAAAAGTAGAGCGCCTTATTAACGAGCCAACTTCGGCTGCCATTGCTTACGGTTTACACGATAAGCGCGAAGGAAACTTCCTTATTTTAGATCTTGGGGGTGGCACCTTTGATGTTTCCATCCTGGAGTTTTTCGATGGCATTATGGAAGTCCATGCCAGTGCCGGAGATAACTTCCTCGGTGGAGAGGATTTCGTTGAGGCAATGATCGATGATGTCCTGGCTGAGTTTGATATTAAGAAAGAAGCCTTAAGCCCTCGCGATTTGCAAAACTTATATATGCAAATGGAAAGCGCCAAACGTCGAGTTAGCCAGCAGCCTGAGCAAAAACTTGAATTACAACTTGATGGGCGCTCCCTGCAGTTCCAGGTGACCCCAGAGTGGTTTGAAAAACTCAGCACCCCCCTGTTGTTAAGAGCGAAACGGCCAATTGAGCGGGCAATGCGCGATGCAGATTTGCCCCCACAGAAAATTGATGAAGTGGTATTGGTTGGCGGTTCTACGCGCATGGCCCAGTTTCGTTCAATGGTTGGTCGAATGTTTGGCCGTCTGCCATCTTGTCATTTGGACCCGGACACTGTCGTTGCGATGGGGGCGGCTATTCAGGCTGGCTTAAAAGAAAAGAACTCAGCACTGGATGATATTGTCCTGACTGATGTATGTCCTTATACCCTGGGAACTGGTGTTATTAATGAAGATAATCCGCAGCTCGGTGCCTACTTTATGCCTATTATCGAGCGCAACACGGTTGTGCCAGTCAGTGTTGTAAGGCGAGTGTGGACTGCTCGGGATGATCAAACCCAACTTTGTGTAGACGTATACCAAGGAGAGAATCGCCTGGTATCTAAAAATGTGTACCTGGGTGAGATGACAGTTCCTGTGCCGAAAAAGCCTAAAGGGGAAGAAGCGGCAGATATTCGCTACACCTACGATATGAATGGGCTTTTGGAAGTGGATGTGACCGTGGTCTCCACGGGTAAAACCTTCAACAAGTTAATCGAGTTTACGCCGGGAGCTCTCACCGATGTACAAAAGGCTGAAGCCCTGCAAAAACTGGCAAAACTGAAATTCCACCCCCGTGAAGATGAAAAAAACCAGGCAATCATTGCTCGTGGTGAGCGCTTGTATGAATCCAGTCTTGGCGAGCAGCGTGAGTATATTGCCAAATTACTGTCATCCTTTGATAGCGTCCTAGAAAGGCAAAACCCTACAGAAATTATTAAGGCTCGAACTGAGGTTAGTGAAATTCTGGATCGCTTGGATGGTGAGGACTGGATTTGATGAATCCCTGGGCCATTCTTGAAATTAACCCCATCACTGATGCTCGGGCGATTAAGCGCGCTTATGCAAAAAAACTAAAGCAAACCCGCCCAGATGAAAAGCCGGAAGAATTCCAGGCACTTCATGCGGCTTATAAGCAAGCATTGAAACTGGCTGAGCAATTGCAAGAGGAGACTGCCGGGCATGCGGAAGCCTCCTTGGAAACTCCTTCACTAGGGCAGGCAGGAAGTACAAGCCATGAGAAGGTTAACAGTGAAAGGGTAGCTGTATTAGAAGGGGCGCAGGAAACAGAAGTGCGGCCTTCCACTGATGAAGTGTTAACTCCGCTCGCAGCTGAAGAACACCCAGCGAAGCAAGAGGGCGTTTCTGACCCCTTGGAACAGAGCGAAGGTGTATCCCCTGATACGCAGCCAAGTGAATCTCGGGAAGCGCAAGACCCGGATAGAGATTTGCGTATCGAAGAATTTCGGCGGGTGCTTAAGCAAGTTGATGAGATGCTCAATAATCACTTGGAAATGAGCCTGGAGAGGAGTTGGGACTTTCTCACCAAGAGTCCCTATATGCTGGATGAGGAGTATAATTGGAATTTAGGTCTTTCTGTATTTGAGCGCTTTGCCCAATTTAATCAAAATGCAGTAGAGGGGGGGAAATCCGCAAAGTTTCGCCCACAAGTAACGCCGAACATCCTGCAGTACTGTGATCAGTTGTTCGATTGGCGAGGGAATTCGTCTTATCTTTACCAAGCGCTCGACGAGAAGTTGTGCAATAGCATATTTAATAGTTTGGAAATCCATGAGTCCCGTATTGATCCTTTGCAAGGGCTTCGTGGTGGAGGCAAGGTAGAGGCACAAAGTGAGACTGAATTTGAAGAGCACTATGAAAAGTACTTTTTTGGTGATGTTGTGCCTAGAGGCGTTGCATTCTTTTTAGACTTGGTTATGACTTATATGGCCATAGGCTCTCTTGCAACTGCGGCAATGATGAAGCTCTTTGGGTTGCCGGAAGCTGTAGCAGCCGCAAAAGTCATACCTTTTTGTTTTGGAGCCTACCTGTTATTTGCTTGGTTGTTTGAGTGTTCCAAACTTCAGGCAACACCTGGCAAGTATATAATGGGCTATCGAGTAACCAGTCAAAAATTTGGGCGGATTGGATACTTGCGAGGGCTTTGGAGAACTGTGAGCTTTGCTTTCACTAGTGCATTTGGGCTTTTTGCATGGATTATCAACTTCTTCCTGGTTAACAAATTATTGCATGATCGGTTAAGTCGCACTTATGTTATTAATATGCGTAAGACTCATGAAGAGCATTTGCGCCGTTTGGGTAACATCTAACTCTGGGGTGGGGTTTTCCCCACTTCCATTCTATTAGGGTTTATATTCTTCTAAGAGTTATAAAGTCTTGTTTTCAGCTGATAGTAACACTTCCTGAAAACTGGTGAATAAAGCGTTATTGCCCCTTTGATAATGTTGAAAGGATTGTTGAGGTGAAATAAGTGGCGTCATTCTTACTGGAGATCAGAAAGTGTTGTATAGTGCGCAATTGAGGAGTGCTTCTGGTGTAGCTTCTGATTTGTCGCGCTAACGCTGATGAAACATTCCTGGGAGGGGATGATAACCCTGCATGAGTTTATGAAGTAAGACTGTTAGATTTTCCGTTTGACTAAATATGACATTTAAAACAGAAGTACTTAAGGCTGCTAAAGTATTGGAGGCCGATTACCCAGGTTGGAAATTTTTAGCTAGGAGATATAAGTCTCGACCAGCTAAATTTTGTGACTTTCTTATCGTACCTTTCTGGACTTTTTCTAGTCCTCCGGCGTCAGTTTTAATACAGCCAAAAGCTGGCATTTATCTTCGGGAGGTAGAGGATATAGTATCTGAATTAACTGGATTACCTCGGGGTAAGGTGCCAACATTTACTTATCCTATTGATTCTTCATTTATTGATGAATCCTGCTCAAAGAAGAATTATTACCCTAGAGTATATGTTAAGGATTTTGGCTCGCAAGAAGAAGCGGTAGAGGAGGTGATGAGGGGGCTTGATAACATTATTGAGACTGGGCAGGAGTACCTTAACAAACAATTTGCTTTAAGCTCTAAGGAATCTCTATATCAAAGTATACCGGAGATGACTCGTGGCCATCGATGCATTTGCTATTGTGTTGTCCGTGGCTTGCTAGGTGACACCGACTATATAGAAAGGGTGCTTCGTAAAGAGATTGATCCTAAAGGTTATCAAGATCTTGAAATTGTTGGTAAGGTATTAGATTATTTTTCCTGACTTTGATAAAAGTAAGGTATGCCTTCAATTTGTCTAGCCCTTGATTTATAGTGGCACACTGAATCCAATTGCCAGTCCGGTCAGTTCCGTCAAATTAATGTTAAGCTTATTATCATTATCGGATGTGACCTCTGCGTATGTTAAGGTGGGTAATATGCAGGTGAATACTATTTATAGTTTTTTCATCTTTTATTTTGAGCGCGATCGAGAACTGCGAAGGGAGGGGAACATGCCAGAAAAACTTTACTTTTAAAGTGGTTGCTATTTCTGAATTTAATAAAAAGTTCTAGAAAGAATATTTTCTAGGTAGTACCCTAGCCTTAAAGACCTTTTCTATCCCTCGATCATAACCTGGATTAACAACACTACCGTGATTCTCGTTATCAAATACACGTTTTCTTAGGGTAAGGCTATTGTAGTTACGGGACTTAAGTCTTTTTACTAGTTGAGAGAAGTCTTTTACTGCGCAAACTGAGTCGATTTCACTGCAAGTCTCCTCACCACCAATAAATAAATACACACTTTTTCCTAAATCGGCATTGCGTTCTGCATAGGCCAATTCACTATCTAAAATTTGCTTATCGGCCCACCAAATACTGGGGCTTCCAATGATATATCGGTCAAAGCTATTGGTGTGGTTAAAAAGAGCATGGAGAGCCAGAAGCCCACCCAGGGAATGGCCCACTAGGGTTTCGTCTTCTTCGTTACCTTTAAAATTATTATTGATAAAGGGTTTGAGTTCCTCTTCGATAAACTCAAGAAAGTGATCGGCGCCTCCACCTAGTTCAGCACCTTTGATCACACCAGGTACGGGGGTGAAATCCATTACTCGCTGGGCGAAATTCGGGCTGTCAAAAGCGTGGGAGATACCTACCAGAATTACAGGGGGCATTTTGACATTGCCAAACTCATCGGGAACCTGTTCCTGAAGAAGGTTAGGGGCTGTCATAGGGAAATGCAGAAAGCCATCGGTCATATAAATGACTGGATAGCGATCGGTGTTTTCCGGCGTGTACGAGAGAGGTAGCATTATGTCAATAAGGTACTCACGCTCTAGTAAATCAGAGTAAAAGTTGTAGGACAGTATCCCCGGGCGGGTGAAAGTTGTGGGTTCGGCACTGCCGGCCACTGCCAGCTGGCAACAGGCACTAAGAATACCTATCACTAATAATCTAATTATTTTCATTGCTATCCCTGAGGGGCGCTGAAACTTACCTGTTATCGCCCTGCTTACTAGAGGTATCTATATGGAAGCCTAACAGATAGATAAAGGGAATCGCTAGCTGGGGAGGGGGTTACTGCCGCAGGAATCACTCTGCATAGCAAGTTTTTGCCCAAGAATTGGTCGTGATCACAGAAATAGGGATATTGCGCGTGGGAACCACGTCCACTGAAAAGAGGATGGCAGGAAGGGGATTTCCCCTCCCTGGTTCAGGCAATGACGTTTTTAGTGTTATATAGGTGCTGGGCCATCCGTAGGGAGCCGACTTCACCGGATCTTCCCACTAGTTTTGGTGCAACGATATACCGTTCAATATTACTTTCTGAGACTTGGGGAAAGTAACCACCGGCTAAGGCTAGGAATTTTTGTCTTACACGGTTGAATAGGTGCGCCTGTATCATCACTCCACCCCCCAGTATGATCCGCTGTGGTGAATAGCAGCTGGTAAGGTTGACACACATAGTGGCCAGATACTCCGCCTCCAGGTCCCAGGCCGGGTGGTGTTGTTCCAGGTGTTGGCCACGCAGTCCCCAACGCTCCTCTATCGCAGGACCTGAGGCCAGTCCTTCAAGGCAGTTGTTATGAAATGGGCAGTTGCCTTTAAAAGAATCCTTTTGGCTGTCTCTAGGCATCAACATATGCCCAATTTCTGGGTGCATAGATCCATTGATCAGCTGCCCGTCGATCATAATGCCGGCGCCGATACCGGTACCGATGGTTACGTAGACAAAATTCTTTACATCTGTAGCGGCGCCGCAGAGGTGCTCTCCAAGGGCGGCGCCATTAACATCTGTATCGAAAGCAACTGGTACCGACAGGGCTTGGCTGAAGTAGCCAGCCATATTGGTATTGGACCAGCCAGCTTTAGGTGTTTGGGTGATATAGCCATAGTAGGCGGATTCTGGGTCCAGGTTTACCGGGCCAAAGCTGGCTATGCCCAGCGCAGAAACAGTGCCGTGGCGCTGACTGCTTTCGTGAAAAAACTGAGCGACCTTGGATAGCGTATGTTCTGGATCGGTGGTTGGGAAGCTGGCTCGCTCACGGATGTCATTAATCCCAGCAGCTACCACACAGTTAAATTTGGTACCACCGGCTTCAATTCCGCCGAGCAAGGTATCTACCGCATTGCCTTGCATTTCCATCCTAATCCGCTCCCCGGGTTACATAAGTTATTCGTATTATCAGTTGATGGTTTCCGAAATTACACTACTGATAGTTTATAGCTGGTTATATTGTTTCTGAAAGAAAAAAACCGAGCGCCGGTGGGGGCCAGACGCTCGGGGTTTGCAAAGCTATGGGCAGAACTGCAAACCACTTACTAGAGTAGGGAAGAACAACGATCAAAAAGCGTAATTGAAACTGACGCTGGTGGAGCGGCCACTGATAGCCCGTCCGCGTACTATGTCTCCAACTTCTGCGTAAGACTCTTCAACTTCGGTAACAACAAATTCATCGGTGAGGTTGTTTACATTAAAGGAAACGGTAAGGTCTTCTGTCAGGTAATAAGAACCAAACAGATTGACCAGGACATAACCTTCCTGTTTCAACTGGTTGGAGTCAGAAACAAAATATTCTGTAGACCCTTGGAGGCTTGCACCAAATGTAAAGTCATCGCCAAAGTTATATTGCGGTGTAATCGTGTAAATGAAATCAGCTTGACGGCGCGGCGTATTACCTACGACAGAACTGTCGTTGGCATCTTTTGAAATTTCGGCGTCGGTCCAGGTGAGGTTTCCATTTACGGAAAAGTCTCCATAACTGTAGGCTGCTTCCAGCTCGATTCCTTGGGCTTCATACTCGCGTACAAACGTTAAGCCGCTAGTGATTTCTGCATTGGTCTCTTCAGTGACCGTATTGAAGTAAGTTGCAAAGAAATCCAGATCGCCGGTTGAGAGTTTGTATCCAATTTCCAGCTGGTCCACAGAGTCGAAGCCATCGGTGGTGTCAGTTAGGCTTCCGTCACTGTTGAGGGCGCCGCTAATTTGTAGAAGCCGATCGGCAATTGCTCGACCGCCCTCGCTGTAGCGGGCAAAAATAGCCATGTTGTCGTTGAGAATATAATTTCCACCGAGAGAGAAAGAGGTGTTGTCTGCATCGTAGTCAACGAGCTGGGTGGATCCATTGGCCATTGTGATAACGCCGCCGGTGAATCCAAAGGCATCGGAAGCGCTAGCACTCTCCACATCGCTGATAATACCATCGCCATTCAGATCGTAGTCTGTATCACCACCGCAGCAGCTGGAAACCAGGGAGCCTTTGGCATTGACCATATCGTGGCGGGCACTGACATCGAAGGTAAAGTCGCCGATGTCGATCGCCACATTCATATAGGGTGCATAAGTTTCATATTCCAGGTCCCAGGCCCAGGAAAGAAAGCTTGCAGACCAGACCCCATCATCTACCAGTACATCTCCGTTGGCATTGGCAGTTATGGTGAGGTTTTCAGAATTGCTGCCGTCAACAGTTTGAACTAGGGCATTCCAACTATTCCAGCTGGTTTTGATATTTTGGTTGGAGTAATAGAACCCACCGGAAACAACAATATTATCGCCAATTAATTTATCGACTTTAAAGTCGTTAACTATCAGACCCAAATCGTGTATTTCTGTATCAAAGAGCAGGTCGACATAGGCGAGGCCTTCGGCCTCTTCACCATTGGCATAAGCCACCGTTGTGCCGGCGCTACAGTCTATGGCCTCTCCGCTACTGCCTACGGCATTTGCACAAATGGTATCAGCCATATCCTGTGTGGATTGTGGTCCGTAATCGCCGAAAGTATCGGTAAAGGGGGAAATAAAGCTGCCGCTAACATCAGAAATTCTGAATTTGTCGGTAACAGTCCAGCCATCATTAAATTCGAATTTGGTTTCAAAGCCATAGGCTTCCACCAGAGATTCGATACCGTCGGATAAGTCGCGGGTTACCGGATTGCCGTAGGCATCAAAAGTGGAAATGTATCGATAATTATCGGAATGCAGGGTTTGGCTGCTGGCATCGAAGTTGGCAACCGTGCCGAATTCACCATCGCCCTTATAGGTTACAGGGCCAGGAAGATAAGTTGTTACCCGGTCATCGAGATGTTTGTAATAGAGGCGGACATAACCGTTATCAAACTCTTTGGTGAGGTTGGCCTTGAGTTGGCCGCCGGAATCCCCATCAAAGCCGGTCTCGCGGATGCCTTCTCCCTCTCTTAAAAATCCGCCGACATAGAATCGCAAAGTGTCATTCAAGTGGTGGCCATAGCCAAAGTCCAGGCGGGATTCATCGTAGTCCGTACCAAACGAAAGTCCTACATTACCACCTTCTTCTTCGCCGGTATTGCTGATCATATTGATCACACCGCCAGGTGAATTACTGGCAAAGGTGGAGGCAGAGCCGCCGCGTACGCTTTCTATACGTGCGAGAGAGGAGTCGGTGCGAACAAAGTTGTCAGTGTTACCGAAATTAATATCGCCGTATTCTAATACAGGCAATCCGTCTTCCTGGATTTGCATATATTTGGAGCCGCCAGTTGCCAGGGGAATACCTCTAACGGTGATATTTGCATTGCCGCCCCCACCGGAGGATTCCGCCCGAATACCGGGTAAGCTGCGGAACAGCTCTGCGGTAGAGCGCGGGGCGTACTTCGCCATTTCCTCAGTGTCCAGTGCACTAACGGATACGCTGGATTCCATCTTGGTAGCCGGTCGGGCGGTTGCGGTAACCATCACCTCTTCAATTTCCGGCATTTCCTCAGCTGTTGCCGGTACCGCTACGCTGGAGGCCATGGCAACTGCCAGGGCTATGGAGTGTGGTTTAAAGTGTTTCTGTGTCTCTGAACCTGCTTGGAAGCCCTCTGCAATCACGGTGCTCTCCTCAATCATCTCTTATGGTTATTAGATTTTTCACGGCCCGTTCTCTGCGGACTCGAGACTCTCTTCCTGTTACCGCATGGGTGGGACCTCTCCCCGCGAACACATTTATTAAATCACTGTGATTTAATAAAGGCAATACGAAAATTTGCGGAATTTACGCATTGGAATTAGCAAATAAATAAGTAGACCAAAGAGAAGTAGTGATTTTTGCGGTATCTATCTTTGCTTTTGGTGACAGCGCTGCTTGTCTTTCTAAGTAACACTGGTTGCGAGAGAAGGGGATACGGGGCAGTAGATGCTTCCGGTGAGCATCTACCTAAGGATTTTTTTGCGATTCCTGCCTACTAGTCTTTGGCCAATTCCAGTTGTCCATCGTCCATAAACTCGATGCGCTTGGGGTCGCAGATACCGCCGATAAAGTTGCCCTCGGCATCGTCCCGATTAAAAGCCAGCAGATACCAATGTTGGTCCGGCCCCTGAATGACCCGGCCAGAATAGAGTGATCCCTGCTGGTCTGCGCCGATAAAGCCATCTCCAAGTACTTCGTATGGGCCATTCAAATCATCGGCGACAAAATATTTTGTGCCAGTCAGTGGTGTACCCTGCATGGATTGTCGATGGGCAGCGCTGTGGAACTTTGTCGATACTGAGCAGAATAAGTAGTAGCGGCCATGGATATATTCAATTTGCGGTACTTCCATTTCACCATACCAGCCGGGAGCCAGTACCGGTTGTCCTACTTTCCAGTGAATTAAGTCTGTTGAACTGGCATAGCCAACTGCGCCACGCCCATCTGGGCTGCCCTGGTTACAGCGCGCAGTGAGATACATATGGTAGAGATTCTGCGAGGGGTCCTTAACGATCCATGGGTCACGCCAGGATGCATCGTGCCAATATTCAAGGTTCAGGCCATCGTAGAAATTGGGATCTAATTCCACCAGGGGGTTGTTGGGGTGTTTTTCCCAGTGTAATAAGTCCTTGGAAGTTGCCAGGCAGACCCGCTGAATCAGGCCTTTCTCCGAATATTTAGTACCGGTATAAAACATATACCAGGTATCGCCTTCTCTGTGTACACAGCCGGTCCAGGTAGTGTAAGAGTCTGCAGCTTCCTCGTTGGCGGTTGCAGTTCGAGGTGAGGGTTTCAGTGCATCCTGGAGCGTAGTCCAATGAATAAGGTCCGTAGAAACGGCATGACCGACAGATACATTCCAATGGCGCAGCTCAGGATCGCCCAGTGATTTATCGGCTTGAAGGTAAAATACATGGTACTGGTCGCCGTCCTGCGCGAACCAAAAATCCCATACCCATTTATTATCGAGATTAAATGCCATGATATTTACCTCATTAGTGCTGATTGGAAATTTGCCGGTGAGTTATTGCTTTGATTATTCTTAAGGAGCCCAGAGTTATTTTTATGCTTTTCTGGGGTTCCAATTAAGGCGCAATCAGGTAGATATTCTTCCAGGTATGCCGCCCTTTAATAGAACTGTTTTATCCGGTGCAAAAATTGAGTAAAAAGGCAAAATCGCACCGCCTGTGGCGATGGCATCGACTCCAATTTTTCCACTGACAATTTTGGGCGCAAATACGCCTGAAGGCGCCACCTGCTTTATCCTGCGAGAAATCATTTCGACCAGTTCGTCTAATAAAAAGCGGGGTAAATGCGCATCGACAATAATAGCCTCCAGGTCCAGTACGCTGTTTGCCGATAGAAATGCATAAACCAGCGCATCTGCACAGTCGTCCAGCCACTCCTGGATCTGAGGGCGGGCCTGGTCCATTACCGTTTCAAGTTCGGAAGTGCTGGTAATTTCGATGCCGCACTCTCGTAAATGTCTGCGCAGCCCAAATAGTGAAGCGCGATTGAGGAGTAGCTCAAATGCCCCTTGATTTTCAGGGGTACTGCTAAGTTTTGAGGGGGGCACTGGCAGGGAAACCAGGTTGCCCGCATTGCCATGGACGCCGGTTTCCAGGCTGCCATTTAATACCAGGCCTCCACCGATAAAGGTCCCGATATAAACGTAGAGAAAATTGGATATGTCTTGGCCATTGCCAAACTGCAATTCGGCAACAGCAGCAGCTGAACAGTCGTTCTCGAAGAAGACCGGCAGATGTGTGCGCTGAGCAACTTCTTCAGCAAAATTAATTTCTTTCCACTGGGCCGCTAGTTCCTCGCTCATATTGAGCTCTTCAGTCCAGGCGCCGATAAACCAGGGCATAGCGATACCAACGCCCACTAGTTTCCCTCTGTCTTTAGCGGGTAGGGTATCAGTAAGTGCCTGGAGGCCCGATTCAATTTTTGCCAATAAAAATTCGGGCTCCGGGAATTCAAACTCGTGGCAAATCTTCTTTAGTACTGTGCCACCAAAATCCATTAGTAGCAGCTCGATATTGCGCCGTCCCACCTTGATACCGACAGAGTAAGCACCAGTAGGGTTAATAACGTACATAATCGAGGGTTGGCCTTTGCCGCCCAGTCGGCGCCCCTCTCGCATTACCAGCCCTGCGCTTTCCAAATCATCGACAATCCGGGTAACCGCCTGAGCGGTGAGGTCAGTTTGGCGCGCTAGGTCGGACTTGGAGGCTGCGCCAGTCTTCCGCAGGGTCGTAAGCACCACTCGCTCGTTATAACGGCGTAAACCACTGGAATTGCTACCTTTACCCATCCGTGCCCCCTGAGATGAAACGTGATCTGATCCGGCCACTGATTGTCCGGTTCTATTGTTAAAAGTGTAACTTTAAAGCCTTTGCTTAGTCTATTGACTTCGTTGGTACTAAGATCCGAGTTTATATAACCTGTTGATTAATAAAGCTTTTTTTGTTTATTGAAGCTTAGCTTTACTTAATTAAATCACTGTGATTTAATTTTTGGCCAAGTTCAAGCAAATCATTCTAAAAATACGCTGCTAGCAGTGAACGAGGAAGTTATGCCGGTCGATTTTGGTCTTCACCCAGTCGATGCGACCATTCTGGTCGTCTATTTTGTTTTCACCATCGCCCTTGGGCTCTTCCTAAGTCGCCGCCACGATACTGCAGAGGACTACTTCCTGGCTGGGAGGAAAATGGTATGGCCCTTGATTGGCTTATCCCTGTTCGCTTCCAATATATCGAGTACCACTTTGATCGGCTTGGCCGGAGATGCTTACAGCACTGGCATAGCGGTCTTCAACTATGAGTGGATGGCGGCGGTTATCCTGGTTTTCTTTGCCGTTTTCTATCTGCCCACAATTCTTCGCTCGCGCATTTACACGATGCCGGAAATGCTTGAGCGTCGCTTTAACAGCACCGCGCGCACTTATTTTTCGGGATTGACTATTTTCCTGAATATTGTGGTTGATACTGCAGGTAGCCTCTATGCAGGGGCCCTGGTAATGAAGTTGATATTTCCTGAATTACCAATTTGGACCACGATTTCAATTTTGGCGGTGATCGCGGGTATCTACACCATCTGTGGAGGTTTGGCGGCCGTTATTTATACCGACACCATTCAGGCGCTACTGCTGATATTTGGTTCAATCCTGATCAGTATTTTTGCCCTGGGTCGCGCAGGAGGTTGGGAAAATGTTGTATCCCAGGTCTCGGCGGAACAATTGAGTCTGATACGGCCCATAGGTGATTCGAGTGTGCCCTGGTTGGGGCTAATTACGGGAGTCACCCTGCTGGGATTTTATTTCTGGTGTACTAACCAATTTATGGTGCAAAGGGTACTCAGTGCGAAAGATGTCAATCACGGCCGCTGGGGAGCCTTATTTGCCGGTCTGCTCAAACTTCCCGTGCTGTTTATCATGGTTCTGCCTGGCACTATGGCGATTGTTATTTTCCCGGAACTAGAGCGCGCAGATATGGTTTATCCCACTCTGCTATTTGAGCTGTTGCCTGTCGGTATCCTGGGGCTAGTGTTGGCCGGTTTTGTTGCTGCACTAATGTCGCAAATTGATTCCACGCTTAATTCAGCTTCCACGCTGGTGACCATGGACTTTGTGCGGAAGTTTTTTCCAGGCCTAAACCAGCACCAGTTAATGCGTGTAGGTCAGCTGGTCACCTTTATCTTTATGATACTTGCCGTACTTTGGGCACCACAAATTGAGAGTTTTGGTTCCTTATTCCAGTATCTGCAGAAGGTGCTTTCCTATGCAGTTCCCCCTGTACTGGCACTTTTCCTGATCGGATTCTTTTGGCGTGGTGCTAACTCCAGGGGAGCTATGGCTACTTTGCTGTTAGGTACCTTGGGCGGTGCTGGCCTCTTTTTTGTCAATGAAGTCTTCGACTGGACAAGCTTACATTTCCTCTATATTGCTCCAATTTTATTTGTCTTCTGTTCACTGGTATTGGTGATTGCCAGCCTGCTTTATCCTACTGAGATTAGCGAAGAAGCCAAGTCTTTCACTTGGTCTAAAAGCGATTTTGACACTGAGACCGTATCCCTAAAAGCACAGCCATTATGGCAGAACTATCGAGTTCTATCTGTGCTACTGCTTGTGGTTACTGCGTTGGTGGTGGGTTCGTTCTGGTAGCGCGAAGTCAGATTACTTCTATTTTTCACCCCACAGGATGGAAAACTTAAACAATAAAGGCAATACAGGAGGGTTGGACACGGACGAAGTTGACAAAAGGTTGTACTCAGATAGTTGTATCCGTTTAAAAGAATAATCTTATAAAGAAGGTGTTGACTATGAAGTATTTCGTCACAGCGATGTTAGGTTTATTGGCTTCTGTGCAGATTAGTGCAACAGAAAATATTTTGGATCAGTACTTTAATACATCAGATAATGGTGGGACCCTAAGGTACGATACAATATTTCAGTATGGTAAGAGTGGGAATGGTAGCGATTTCGATATGTGTGATAGCTATGTTACCACCCGAATCCCTGGAGACAAGATCACCGCTATAACCAGTTTTAGCGGTGATGAGAGAATCAAAGGGTTAAAACTCGAATACTTATATGCAGGAGATGAGGAGGTTGGCAAAACCACAATCTCCGGGTATCGAAAGTTGCTTGGTGCTACCGAATATATTCAGGGTTGGCGCTTCTATAAAAAGCGCGATGGCAATATTTCCAGGATTCGAGTCTACTTGAAAGACATGGCTGATAACTCAACCCGTGATATTACCTTTGGAGGTAATAATGGCTGGTATAAGTGGGAGGAATACCATCTAAGTATTGGAACCCGGTCAGTAGTTGGATTTGCTGGTACTGCGAGTGATAGTAAAGTTTGGAGTATTTACCCTTGCGTTGCGGATCGTTTGGAATTGGTGGAATCTGGCGTAGAGATTCACTGGGATCAGATTGTGGAAACCCCCAACAATACCAGGACATTCTTTGGTGAGAGATTACTTGAAAACTCTGGCAGTATTGCCCAAAACGACAGTACAGAAGTCTGGTATACCGACGGGAAGAGTGAAACAGATACCTGGACTAACACTATGGGTATTTCGGTTACTGCTGGAGTTAGCTTGACCGAGGGTTACAAGGTCGGTGTTCCCGGCGCTGTTGAAAATAGTGGCTCCATTACATTCAGTTTTTCTGAGACTTTTAGTGTTTCAACGACCGTTGGGGAAACATCGACCAAAAGCAACCAGGAAACTGTTAAAGATGCCATGCCATCTAATGTACCCGCCTATGGATTGATGATGGCGCGGATGATGGTGGAAAATAGCGAGGTTGAAGTTCCCTATACCACAACGGTCATGAATCCCCATAATGGTGATGAGTTCGAGTTGTCAGGAGTTATCAAAGGTTCCAGCTATTCCAATGCGCGGAAACGCTGGGATGAAGTGGGGCGGGCCTATCCGACTCGTTATGAGATATACCAGAGTTATGCTTGGGTGATCGAGTACTATGGGTTGGAAAATGCAAGTTTGATAGATGATCCGGATGTTTTCTAGATTGATATTGATAAGAATTGACTGGCCCAAATTATAAAGGGCCAGTCAATCATATGAGATTTGGCTACTCATCATGAAACCGGATTGAGCCTAAGCGAATCCTGTCATCTTCACATCCGTAGTAACTGAACTTTACAGTTTTCTGGGACATATATGCGGAAAGCAGAAAAGATACTTTGGTGTTGTATATGGCAGAGTCGTCATTGATAAGAAAAAAGGTGTTCTTGCTCACGCAGCTCACCTCTGTCTCTGGATTGACAAATCCTCTAAGTCTGACATCTACACCATTCGAGTGTACTTTTAAGTAGTAAATTTGCGCCTTCTCTGTCCAAGCGGCATCGCTGATAAGTGGCAGTGTAAATGGGATACTCAAAAGTAAATATATTAGAGACTTCATCCTTGATTCCTTACCAATTTATAAGTGGTAATTAAACCTTTGCTCTCCATGTTGGTTAACTACATCCTATAAAACTATAGCAAATAAAGTCACTTGAATAAGTGGCGCACTGCGTCGCAAAGTACTTTTCGGAGTAGGTATTAACGCCCATTCTGGCACAAAAATAATGCTTCCAGTTTGGGCGTGAATAAATTGAGGTCAAATGAGAGATATCACGCAGTAGAGGCTTCCGGCAGTTTCAACTCACTCTTTTGGGTAGTGTCAGACGTATGAGAGCTAAACAGCTTCTGTGATAGTAAAGCAGACATAAATGCCAAGACAAATAAGGCGCTAAACACCATTCCGCCGGTAATAACCGCAGCTAGACCGCGATAGATAGCTGCGCTACTTCCGGGGTTAAGCACTAAAGGGATATTGCCAAAGATACAGGTAATTGTTGTAAGCATAATGGGGCGGACACGCAAGCTGGCAGCCATATATATCGCCTCTAATTGATTGGCTCCGTTTTGCAATGACTTATGAAATTGGTTGACTAGTAGTATCGCATTATTAACTACCAGTCCCATTAAGATTACAAAGCCGATCATGGTTATTACATCCAGGCTTTGGGGAGTAAATAGATTTAAAACTTGTAAGCTTATCATTCCGCCAGCGAATGATAAGGGTACAGCACAGAGTACTGCTGCTGCTAACTTTGCGGACCTTTGGGCGAAATACAATAATAAGGCCAATACTGCAATAGCGGCTGCAAAAATCTTTAGAAACTCACTGAGGAACAGGTTGAGTTCATTGGCGCTACCTCTAAACTGTGTATGAAGATCATTGTAGGAACTTGCTGATAAAAACTCTTTCACAGATTGATCAACATCCTCGACAAAAGACTTCATAGCAACGCCTTCGGGAGGAGTTAAGCTTATTGATGCACTCACTTCCTGGCCGACACGAAGTATACTAGCTGGCGCTTGAGTGATTTTGGCATCGGTCAATTCACGTAGAGGTATAAAGCCGTGACTGTCAATCAGTATCTCTGTATTTAGGAGCGTCTCAAGATTTTGTGGTTCTCTTGCTTTAAGGTAAAAAGGAAGAGTGTTGGTTCCCGTATAGAAGTGCCCAATATATATTCCGTCGGTTAAAGCCATCAGATGATGATTTAATTCCGATATCGTAATACCTAAACGAGCTAATTGTACTAGCTTGGGTTGAAATTCAATACGAATCGCTCTATTTTGAAGTGCGCTACCCTCTTGAATTTGTGCTTCTGGAAACTCTAAGCGTAAATGGCTCATCAGCTCACTCCCGGCCATCTGTAGTCGAGATAGCTCTGCCCCTTTGATATCTAACTGGCTAATACGGTTGTTGGGTAGGGCAAACCTTAGTAAACCACCTTGTCTGAAATGTATTCGAGTCCCGATTAGTCCAAAGAGAGCTTTTTCATTTAGCCAACTCTTTAGTTCTTCAAAATCCCAGTCCCCTTTTGTGTATAGATAGAGATTGCAATTATTTGGGTTGCAAATTATTCCATAGGTTGAAACTTGGTTCTCTATTTCTTCTCTATTGGCTGTGATTCTATTTACGACCCGTTCCCCAATTTCATTTCTTATGGTCTCTGTGGATAAAGGACTTTCAAAGTTGATATAAACAGAGACCATATTTTGTTTGGGGTCTGGGAGGACATCAATGTCAGGGCTAGAAAAGGAAGTAGCAATGAGTGCGACAGGTAATCCTAACAAAATCACAGTGGAAGCTAGCTTAGGGTTGTTTGCAGAACGGATAGAAAGCTTCACCCACCATTCAAGCACTTTATTGATTTTGATACTGCTGGATCCCTCCTCAGCAATTGCTGCTTTTCCAAGTAAGTGTCTGGCCAATGAGGGTAGTATTAGTAGAGCAAACAATAGTGATGCTAATAATGCGCTTGAAATTGTGAAGGCCAGGTCCTGAAAAAGCTGCCCTGTTGCTGACTGCATGGCAATAATGGGCAGGAATACGATAACACTGGATATTGTAGATGAAACTAATGGGCCCGAAACTTCTTTGGTTCCCCGCGTGATACTTTCCTGAATATTTATACCCTGCTTGCGCAGTCTTTGAATATTTTCTACGACAATAATTGCTGCATCGACCATTAACCCGATAGAAAGTGCAATCCCTGCAAGTGAAACTACGTTCATACTTCTATTTCCAAGATACATTCCCAGAACTACCAAAGAGATACAAATGGGGATACTTAGAAATATTAGGGTTAGAGTTCTGGGGTTACGTAAAAACCAATAAATAACCAGGCAGGCGAGTAGTGATCCCAGCAGGAGGCTTCCGTATACCAGGCTGAGGGAATTCCGAATACCCGTGGAGTCATCCCGGCTTATGGCGAGCTTCATCCCCAGTCGATTTAACTCTCCGTCATTTAGTTCTTCTATTGTTGATTTGAGCTGGGTGATGGTTTCTAGAACATTGACATTTTCGGTAGGGCGTAGGTAGAAGTATAGAGATCTATTGCCTTCAAGGGCAAAATATAACCAATCTGAAGCTACACGCTCTTTTACCGAAGCAATATCCGAGAGTTGAATGATTTGGCTTTCTCGTGTTGCGATAGGTAGCGTTGAAAGTTCCTCTAGTGGGATCTGCCCCTTAAAATGAAGGGCATAATCTTTTGATCCAATTTTTAGATTTCCTCCCGAACGATCCGTTAAATTGTTTAGATTTTCGGTTATCTCACTAATGGTTAAAGAGTACCGAGTCATCTTTTCCGGATCGAACTCAATATCGACCCTTTGGGCAGTGGGTGTGCCGGCCTCTTCAATAGACTGTACACCAGGAACTTTGCTAAAGGCTGGCTTTACATGATTTATAAACGCGTCGATTAATTCAAGTTCGCTAGCTGGCTTCTCAGAATATAGGAAAAAGGATCCAAGCGTAGCCCCTGCACCATTTGCAAAATTGAATACATCCGGTGTGCGAACTTGTGTTGGCCAATTGGGTACTTGGTTGATTTTGGACAGTACCTCAATATACATTTTCTCCATATTTGCCTCCGAATGGAAGTCAATTATGGTCCAAGCCCAGCTACTATTAACATTGGTTTGCAATTCTTTGAGGTGGCTTAGGCTAGAGAGTTCCTGTTCTAGTGGAGCAATTAGTATTTGTTCTATTTCTTCTGCGGTCTTTCCTGGCCAGGAGGTTGCGAGTGCAATTTGTGGACGATTAATGGATGGGAGTAGGGCGTTTGGTAAATTTATCCCGGCTATAACCCCGGCTATTATTAGGGTAAAGGTACAACAGATGATAATTGAGCTGTATTTCTCCAGGGACTTCATGTGTTTTCCCTCTTTGTAGGAGTAACGGCTTCATTGAGCTGTAATCCTTCGTAACCCAGTACAATCAAAAGATCGCCAGGAGCAATACTTGAACGTACAACAAAGTAATTATCGAGAGTATCTATTATTTGCACCCTGGTACTAACTGCTCTTTGGTCGTTGTCTAGAGTCCAAACCTTATATTGTCGCCCATTCTCAAGAATTACGGCGTCACTAGGAATTCTAGTAATGTATTCTTGCTCGCTATGACCCGCGAAAGGGGTAAACATAGTTATTTCAAATCGCTGCCCAACCAGTAAGGATTTGAATTTTTGTCTGTTTACTTTAAAGTAGAGATTAAAGTTCTGTGTTTCTGGGTTTACTATATGGCTGATATTTCTGAGCTCAATATCTTGCTCCTTAATTTTGAAGGTGCTATTGCTTAGCAGACTTTCTTTATTTATGTGTTCTTCAGGGAGACTACATTCAATTTGATTTTCAGTTAGTGGGAGTAACTGCATAATTCTTTGTCCTGGGTTGAGGTTTTCTCCAGGATTAGCTTCTATGCTTAAAACTTGACTATCGGTTTTTGCGTAGTGCAGTAGTCGTTTAGAACGATATTCAGCTGTATTTAGTTGTTGTACGAGTCTTTGCTTGGTTAATTGATAGGTGTCCACATTGAGCTTAAGGTTATTTAAATGAGACTGAGAAACCATGTCGGCGGAGCGAAGTTTCTCCAGTCTACCTAGTTCTTCTTCTGCATAGTTAAGCTGGCTTTGTGTTAATTCAATATCGGTGCGAATGATCTTCATTTGCTGGGTGAGATAAAAGTCATCCTGGGCTGCTACTAGTTCACCAGCTTTGATAATGGAGCCAACAGGCTTTATTTCTATAAGTTCAGCATCTGAGTGACTAGATATTTGATGTAGGGCAGGGGATGATACAGAGCAAAATAACTTTGTTCTAATAGCTTGCTCCCAGGGTTGCGCTGCTTCTACTAGTACTGTGCGGCTATCGTTGGCAAGGCTATTGGAGCCAATAATTAACAGAATAGGTGGGATGCTACCCATAAAGAGCTTTTTAATTTTACTGTTTCTCATCCTGAGGCTCTGGTCGGTTTTATTTCTGAGTTAATTGCTTAAGCGCGGTAATTAGTATTTAAAATTAAAGAGACTGAAGTGCCTTTAGTATTATATTTGGCTAAAAGGTATTTGGATGAGCTATCTGCTGCAATCTCGGTGCGGTAAGATGAAATCTACAAGGGGTGAGTTGTTCATGTTTAGAATTTTGTAAAATGTTAACTTTTACAATGGATGCTTTTGGCGCCAAAGGCTAGTTTCTACTACATATATTGCAGCGCTTATATGCCCAGCTGGAAATGGCGGCGGGAGTGGTATTGTGAATATTAGAGTGGCTTGCCTGCTCGGGTTTTCTATCGGCGTAAGTTGAATAGGTCTGTTTGTAACTTACCTAAATGGTAAAGATGTGCCGATATTATAAGACTTAAATAATTAACTTTAATAATGTGGCCAGTAAAATGTATCTAGGTCTGAGGTGGCCAGGTGTTAGGCTAATTGGTGTTGTGTTAATCGGGTGCACTGATAATGTTCTGTACACCCGAATTGATCTATGCGGAATTTGTGTGGTAGGAGTTAAAATTATAGTTAGATAGGGCGTTACTCCTCTCGTCTTAACTCCAGGCGTTGAGATTCACGTATACGAAAACGCCGTTTGTTTTCTCGTTCTCCATGGATACGTACTCGCTCACCAGATTGCATACCTTTCTTCTTTGCCTCTTTGGCGTCGATAAAGTAGTAGTCACCGGTAGTTTCGTCTTTTACGGAGAAGCGGTGATCCACTTCTCCTGTTTGAAAGTTCTCGGAGATCTCTTCCTCTAACACGCCAGTTACGGTCTCTTCGGCAATCGCTGAAGAGGAAAGGGCGAGAAGTAGGGCTAAGGGTAGATTTTTCATTGCGGTCTTACTCCCCATTAAATTATTCATCGTAAGTTACAGAAACAGTTGCAGAGTTGGTGCTGTTGTCAGTGGATAGGAATTCAATAGTGATCCCAGCAGATGAGTCAGTAAAGCTGTCCCCGGTAGTTGACAGTGTGGCTACCTGATTGGCGGTAACATTGTTATTACTGGTGCCGCTAAGATAGTGAACTGTTACCGCATTTTCGTGGTGTGGACGGGGGTTGAGGGTGTCGTGCTCGACGTGGTATTCGATGTAATAGTAGTTTTCTCCATTCCTGCTACCAATACTTTCGGCCTTTAAGAGTTGAGGTAGATCGCTACTAAGCTCACCAGCAGTAAGTTCTATGGCTTGAAACTCAATACTAGTGGTGCTGCCTGCGACCGCCTCAATAGTTTCAGTGTATCCGGGGAATGAGTCATACCAGCCCATATAGTCACGATGACCGCTTCCAAAGAGTCGTGATTGCCATGCATTGCCCATTAGGGAGCCGTCACTACCATATTCACTCTCACCGCTATCGTTGGTATCCCCATCATTATTATCGTCATTGCCGGCGTGGCTCAGGCCAATATTGTGCCCAATTTCATGGCCCATAATCAGTTGATCACTATCTGCAATTATCATGCTCCAGCGGCCTCCGACAGAGGCGACTCCTGTGCCAACCAGTCCTGCACTGGCCGCTGCTTCCGGGAAAATGTAGACCCGATGACGCCAATCGTTGAGCTCTACAGGTTGGTTGTTGGAGTCTAGGTAATTGCTTTCGATCCAGCTGGTTGCCCTATCTCTCCATGTATAGCCGCTATCGTTATATTCACTTCCCGAGCGAGATTCCGCATCTTCGATGCTCAGTACACCACCATTCTGGCTGTCGGCAATGTTGTAGGTAAAGCAGTCTATAGAAGTGCTCTCATCATTGTTTTCACCGTAGCAGTATTGATCTAGTGAGGTGTCACTGCTTAGATGGCGGCTGAACTTTAATTGTCCCAGAGAGTTTTCATGGTAGGCATTATCAAGAGAATCTGTGTCATTGAAAGCCATATTTGCAATTTGGGTAACACTGAGATCATCTTCTACAGAGGCATCTGAGAAGTTCATAAAGATAAAGACAATGCTGCTTTCAGTGGCTTCGATGGTTTGAATAGAGAACACTACGGAGAGGGTGCTACCATCGGTGAGCTGAAAAGAGATTGTGTCCTCTACGGAATCACCATCATTCAGATTCTGGGAATTGGTGTTTAATTGATATTCCCAGTTTCCACTTTCATAGAGAGTGAAATCTCCATAGCTTCCAGCCACACTACTGGCTTGAAAGGTGGGGCTATTGCTATCGGTATCCTCAAGGGTGAGAGTGCCACTGGCATACTCTTGTGTCCCTACGATAAGTGATGCTAGGGGATTGCTGGGGTTAAAGGTGTAGCCCCCCGTTTCTTCATCACTATCGTCATTCCCGTTATCGGAATCATCAGAACCACTGTTGTCTCCGCCGTCGGTACTTGTTTCGGTTTCAGTAGTCTCATCGTTGGAATTACTACTGCCGGATCCTCCTCCACAAGCTGTAAGGAGAACCGATAAACTGAATGCTGTAAGGAATTTTAGGGTATCAGGCATGACAAACTCGACGTATTTCTTAATCTAATTGAGCAAGGCGATTTGTAATTGATGGACAGCTGCTCAGTGGCCCGGTTCCTGCTGATTATTAGTTAAATAACTATATTTGGATTTTGGGTCACCTAAGGCAAAATAGCTATCGCTTTTTTGGCAGGTTGTGACGGTGTTGGACCAATTGCTATTAGCGCCTGTAAGTAATGTGAACCCCGTTTGAGCAATTGATGACAGGGTTCAAAAAGTTAACTAGGTGTAATGAGTAGGATAAAGGAATGAGACCTATATTTGAACGTAGAGTGCACTTAACCCCATTTGCTTTTTTGCACAGGTGGGAGTCTGAAATTGGGGTGTTTTTAGTTGGGGTTGATTAGAGGGAAATATGGATGTTGTCTTTCGTTGAAACAATCAAAGAAGGTGGAAGGAAGGGTAGGTTAATTGTTGTTGTGGCCGGTATAGGACTTTTGATCGCCGTGATATATCAACTGGCTACTCGCCTAAACCTTAATACAGCTTATTCTGTCGGAGAGATTATAGACTCACTTCATGGGGTAGAAGTTTATTACAATGGAGGAGTTAATAATGTTGAAGAGCGCAACACCTCGGAAGACGGTTATAATCTTGGCCTAAGGTACCAGTGTGTTGAGTTTGTTAAGCGCTATTATTACGAGCGATTTGGGCATCGAATGCCGGATACATTTGGACATGCTAGAGATTTTTTTGACCTGACAGTCCAGCACGGGAGTGTGAATACCAAAAGAGGATTACTGCAGTTTCACAACCAAGGTAATACCCCTCCGAATATTGGCGATATCGTTGTTTATAGCCCCTCCCTTTTTAACCCTTATGGCCATGTAGCTATCGTTTCTATGGTAGATATAGAGAATGCTACCCTGGAGATTATTCAGCAGAACGCGGGTCCATTTTCTCCCTCCCGAGAGCGTTACCCACTTATTTTCATGCCCTCAGGGCAATGGTATGTAGAGAATAACCGTATTCTCGGATGGTTGCGCAAAGAGTAATCAACTTTTCAGAGGGTTATTTAATGGATAACCCCCTCCATTAATCTCGGTCAAAAGCCATTTATCTGATTCCAGTACCGTTGGTCTTATCCGATGGTATGGGCCTGGAAGGTTGGTAGTGTGCTTCCCACGAATGGAGGCAACTATGAAACTATATTCTCTTTGGGCGCTACCTCTACTGATTGGTAGTGCTACTAGCCAGGCGGATGCCCTTGAATCACAGTGGGAGCTGGCGATGACAGCCGCTTATGATCGCGCTTCTGATAGCTCACTTTTTGAGGCGCAATCAAGTGTGTCTCGGCAAGCTTTACTACAGGGGGCACTACAGTATGAAGCTTGGGAAGGGCAGATCTCTGCATTCCACCAGGCAGAGCGCGGTGGCAGTGAAGACTTAGAGTTGGTAGTTGAGGAGCTTTTCTGGCAGGGGAGCTGGCAGGACTGGGATTGGTTGCTGGGCAAACGCCGCCTGGACTTTGGTGTTGGTTATGGTCATCGTCCGCTGGATTGGTTTCTACCCATAGAGCGGAATCCGGTATCACTTCAAGTGAGCGAAGGAGTTGGGGTGGTGTCTGCCAGTCGTTTCACTGAGAATGGAGAGCTAAGTGTAATGCTGGTGGATGCCGGTATCAGCCAGGCCTCTGGGGGTGACCACCCAAAGGGATTTGCCATGCGCTGGTATCAGCTTGGAACTAGTGCAGAGTGGCAGTTACTGGGTTACATGGATGATCAGCGAGGTATGAACTTAGGGGGAAGCTGGGTTAATACTTATGGAGAGCAATGGGAGATCCATACAGAATGGCGCTACCAGCAAGAATACTGGCGCTGGCGAGCCCCAGCTTTGATGGCTATGCCAAAACAGGAGCAGATGGATGATGGCTGGCAAGCTCTTATAGGGATGACATGGGCAAACAGCATTGGGCATTCGGTTATTTTAGAGTACTGGTTTGATAGTCGGGCCTGGGGGAAAAGCGAATGGGAGCAGGTGTTTGATAACAGCCTGTGGTACCAAAATCAGGGAGTGCAGTGGGATGGCCTTCGCCAATCCTCAGCGATGGCCTTTTTAAGTGATAATACCCTGAGGCACAATTTACTTTTACATTGGACGCTTACCAATAATGAGTACCATCCAAAAGTAGATTTAATATACACGCCTGAAGATGGTGGCCTTATTTTAACTATCGGGGGTGAGAGGGAGATTGCGGACGATTGGGTACTTGGAACATCCGTAAGATATTTTGCTGGTCCTGATGAGTCTGCTTTTGCGCAGCTCCAAAACCAGGCTGTATTTACCTTGAGTACGACTATTGTTTTTTGAGTGGAGTTAAGGGTGAATCTGTTAAGAGAGTGCTTACGTACATTGATAATTTGTGTGGTGGTGGCGGTAATTACCCAGGCTATCTGGGGGGGGAGCTATGCAGTTCACGGCGTAATTTCTCTGGCGTACGGATTTATAGCGACATCCACGAGGCAGGTAGTCGAGTTTTTCAAGCCCACCTGGCCCTCAAAAGTAAAGTATGCGGTAGTGAGTTTAGCGGCAATTGTCCTGGGAACTCTACATGCTTGGTGGTGGGTATCGGGTTTTGGGGAATTTCGGGCACTTGATTTTTTAATTATTGCCATTCTTCTTTCCATTTTTCTCTATCAAGTCCATCTTAACCGGGAGCAATCTCACCAGCTTGAGAGGGAACGTCAGGAAGCTGAATTGTTAAAGCTTGAACAACAAAAGACTCTTGCTCAAAGCCAGCTAAAAGTGCTGCAAAGCCAGATAGAGCCTCATTTTCTATTCAATACTCTGGCCAATCTAAAAATGCTAATTCGTCACGACCCTCAAAAGGCAGAAGACCTACTGGATAACTTTAGTGATCTCTTGCGAATTAGCTTGAAAAAATCCCGTTCCGACCAGGTATCTTTAAAGGTTGAGCTTAGCAGTTTGAAATGCTATTTAGAGATTCAAAAGATACGCCTGGGGGAAAGGTTAGAGTATGAAGTTGATTTATCAGAGGATGTGAGTTTAGAGACATTTGTTCCCCCGTTACTTGTGCAACCCTTAGTCGAAAATGCAATTTTTCATGGCATTGAGCCTGCAGCCAAAGGTGGACTGGTCCGGTTGCGGGTGAAACAGAAGGAAGGCCAATGGGTTATTGAGGTGGAAGATAATGGTGTGGGACTTACTGCTGGGGCTAATAAACTTAGCTCCAGCAAACACAATGGGATTGCGCTAAGCAATATTAGGGAGCGACTTTCTACCCTTTACCAAGAGCGTGGTAAGCTACTGATTCAAAGTAATAATCAGGGCGGAGTAACTGCCCGTTTGGAGTTTCCATGCGTGCCATAATTGCAGATGATGAGCCTTTATTGCGTCACCATCTCGACCAAATGCTTGCCGATATTTTTCCTGAGCTTGAGGTTATTGGTAAAGCCTGTGATGGTAACGAAGCGTTAGCTCTGTGCCAGCGAGAGGAGCCTGATGTGGTTTTTCTCGATATTCGTATGCCTGGAATGGATGGTTTGGCTGTTGCTGAGGCTCTTGGCAAATTACAAACAAATCCTATTGTTGTTTTTATCACGGCCTATGATGAGTATGCTGTAAGTGCTTTTGAGCATGAGGCAGCCGACTATCTGCTAAAACCTATTGATGACAAGCGATTGGAAAAAGCTTGTGATCGTATTCGGCAGCGCCTGAGAGACCGGGAAGAGGGTAACCTAAAGTCAGGACCTGATATTGAGGCGTTACTGAGGCAGCTTTCCTTAAGCAGACCTGAGTACCTTCGTTGGATTAAGGCAAGCAAGGGAGAAGATATTCATCTGATTGCCTGCGATGAGGTTTCGGCATTTGTGGCAGAGGACAAATATACGACGGTTTACTCTGGTCAGGGTGAGCATATTATTAGAACCCCACTAAAGGAGTTGTTAGCTCAGTTGGAGCCAGATTTATTTTGGCAAATCCACCGTTCTACAATTGTCTGTGTGAAGCGTATTCAAAAAGTATGCCGTGGAATAACTGGCGGTGTATCTGTGGTGATGGATGACGGGCGTCAATATACGGTGAGTCGCAGGGCTGCTTCGTTGTTTAAAACAATGTAGCGATTAACAATTTATATTTATCTTAACTTAGGGGGGGTAAATTAATTCCTCCAATTAAATTGATATGTATGTCAGAGATTCATATCTGCTACCTAAGATTTAATAACTTTATCGCCCCTTATTTTTCATGGCCGGACATTCAGATTGGTTTGGCATCGAGAGATCTTTAGTCTAAATGCTCCAACTGCCACTGATCAAAGGAAGGGTGATAAGGGGGGCGATAAGAGACTATAGCGTTAAAGATGATATTGGCTTTATTGAATTACTATTAAAGCCGTGCTTTAAACTTAATGGGACTTTAATTGCTAAGACTTTAGGATGGTTGCTGTTTGGGTTTGAATTTGGACGCTTGTTTACATGCTATTGCTATATGATTTGACTAATAATCTTGTGCGAACTGGGGGGGTGTTTTTGTAATTGTCGGTAATTTACTTTAGGGGTTTGATTGGCATAATTGCCCGCGACTTGAGGGGTGGAGTGTTTTTTAATTGTAGATTAACTATTTTGGTGGGTTTGAGTTTGTTTGTGCCTGGTGCTTGAGATTCTGCCTGAAGGTCTATTTTCTGCTCATTTGGCTTGTAAAATAGGCTAAGATTTTTCTTTATGGTTTTTCTATTTTAGGACATTTTCTTAAATGGCTGGGAAGGTATATGTGCTGCATTCTTCCCGAAAGTGCCTAATCTATTTTCCTCTTGTAATGGCAGGTATTCTGCTGTGAGTACCTGTGTGTAAATTTTCTCCGATAATTAATGGAATAATTATGTTGGATAGTTTTAAGTTGGATCCTTCTTCTGTAGAAGGAGTTGAGGATCTAATTGAGGTGAAATCTCCCTACTTTGCGCTAGAGGCTTTATATTTTGACGCTGACGGCTGGCTTGTTGCTAAAGTGCCTGTGCAATGTCAAAGTACATATGAAAGTAGTTTAATGGATGTCGCGGAGATTGGTCGACACTTGGCAATTTTGGGCTCTTGTTTTGGCGCTTTGGCCAATCCAGTAAGATCCAAGCATTACTACTTGGCGCGCAAAGCTGATTTGAAAACTTATGATAGCTTTGTTTCTGATATGCGCCCTGATTACCTTCTGGCCCGAACCAAAGCCGTATTTGCCAGTAAGAGAGAGTTAGTTGCTGAGGCAGAATTGTTAGACCCTGCTGGTGAAGTGGCGGCACGACTTAACGTGAAATATCATGTAATGCGGGAGCGATCTTTCCATAAGATATATAGTGATAGTATCCATGATATCACTCCTGTTATTAGCGATATTAATCCTTACTCCAAAAGTATTGATATTAATGTACATAATATTGATCTAATGTCTCTGACGGCAAGTATCGGTAGAGTTACTCCAGAAATGTGCATGGGGCATTTTGATAGGGTGAAAGCGTTGCCCGTTGCTATTGCCTCGCAGAGCCTTATTAAGTCATGTTGTATATTTTTGAGGCGGTTGACAGGTGAAGATAGTGCTCGTTTTATAGTTACTTCTGCGGATTTATGTGCGGACAACTTAGCGCTGGCAGGACAAGATGTAGATATAAAAGTAGAACTCTTAGATGTTGAAAACGATGTTTTTATTGTTCGTACTATAGCTACAAATAATTTGGGACAGTCTGTCGGTGAAATGACCACCCATATTGCAATGGTGGATTAGTCTTTGTAAATTTCATTTGATATTTTATACAGATCAAAGGAACTGCTCTTTTGGTCTGTATCCTCTCTATGTGCATCGCGCACTCTTATTAGTATCAATTTAGATACCAAGTCTTCAATGTTTTGGCGATTATGCAGTCTTTACTAATTGGTACTCTCTCCTGAGTTTAGACACTTTAACGATAGCATCTCTTCGCGTGCAGTAATTTTCCACCTATCCACCCTCTAGGGAGCCTCTGAATAACTCCGTAATGCCTCTGCGGGTCTTGAAGGCTGCAGATGTTAGGCGCAGCTCGCCGGGAATGGCCGTAGTCCTTTGCAAGAGCTGCAACGCAGCAGCTGTGGCCTTCAAGGCCCGCCCTTCGGGGCGTGCAGAGCGATTCACACTCCGCGTTGCGACTTCTTGAAAGGTCTAGACATTCCTGCGAAGCCGCGCCTTGATTGTGAACCGCTCTGCATGCCAGAGGTATCACGGAGTTATTCAGAGGCCCCCTAGAGCCATTCAGCATAAGTTTTTGCCTCTTATCCTCTCCAGAGACAGTTCATCGCACTGTCCTGAATGATATTTGGATGCTAGGTAATCTATTAAAAATTCAGAAGCAAGGAGAAGTGTAATGAAAAGGTTACTTGTAATAATGGCTTTAAATCTTGGGGTGAGCGTTTCATCCTTTGCTGCCCAGGACGCAAAAATGGAAGATTTGTACCAAAAAGCGGCAGCACAGGGTGGGGCGGCGATAGAAGAGTCCTATGAGGCTTTTAAGACATTACAGAAAGATAACCCCTCTGATCCTATTGTACTTTTTTACCTGGGGGCTAGTGAGACTCTAATGGCAAAAGAAAGCTGGTTGCCCTGGAGAAAGGTCAGTTATGCAGAGAATGGAATTGCCCGTATGGATAAGGCGCTCACCATAATTGAAGAAATGGATAACCCTGGCCGTTCCTCTCAGGGGATGCCTCAAGACTTACTGCTTAAAGGAATTGCCGCAACAACTTTTACTAAGGTGCCAAAGCTATTTAATTCTTTTGACCGTGGGTTTGAACTTTATCATGAGTTGATGGGCGATCCACGCATAGGATATATGCCGCCAGACGCTACTCGCTGGATTTACTGTGGTGCATTGCAGGCTGCAGAGCTTGGGGGTGACAAGGAGTTAGTGAATTTATGGGGAGCAAAGGCTGAGAGTCATGGCATATCAAATCCATGTGATGATGTTAAAAACTCTGATTAATAGTGCGAACAGGTAGTGAATCTATGTTACAGCTCACTCATATTGAAAAGACTTACACTTCTGGTGAGGTTCAACTTAGGGCCCTAAAAGATGTGAATCTGGATATTCGAGCAGGCACTATGGTAGCTCTGTGCGGACCATCGGGGTCTGGTAAAAGTACCTTGTTAAATATTTGCGGGCTACTGGATCATGATTACAGCGGAGAAGTCTGCTTTGCCGGCGAGGTGCTGAGAAAAAGCCATCGGCAGTCAATGAAGATCCGTCGTACCCAGTTGGGTTTTGTATTCCAAAAGTTTAATTTGGTTCCGGTAATGACAGCCTTTGAGAATGTAGCCTTTCCACTTCTTTTGAATGGAATGAAAGAAGGTGAAGTAAAGCGGCGTGTTATGGACATGTTGAATCATGTCGGGCTGTCCCAGTTTTCCAACTACAGGCCAGATCGACTTTCAGGTGGACAACAGCAGAGAGTAGCAATCGCTCGAGCACTGGTGCACCAGCCCAAATTGGTAATTGCCGATGAACCTACGGCCAGCTTGGATAGTGTTACCGCACAACAAATTATTGAGTTAATGAAAAATTTAGGAATGGAGCAAAAAACAGCTTTTATTGTTGCCAGTCATGATGATCGAATGACTCGTCATTGCGATAGAGTTGTTGAGTTGAAAGATGGTGTAATTCTGCAGGAGAGTGCTCTATGCGTCGCTTAAAAGTCGCGGTTTTAAATTTATTGCGCAATCGTCGCAGAAGCTTTCTTGCCGTTGCTATTATTTCCATTGTGGTAACGGCCTTGATGACCTCCGGAGGTTTTGGCCTATTTACGTATCAATCCCTTAAAGAGAACGCGGCGCGCAGTGAGGGGCATTTGGTGCTAACACAGTCGGGATATTTCTCTTCTGATGAGGACTTTCCTCTTCAGCTTGGTTTAGATAATGCCAATAAATTACGTAGGAACTTGTTGGTTGAGGAAAATGTGAAGGCTGTGCAGCCTAGAGTTTATCTGCAAGGGTTAATTTCCAATGGTGATAAGTCTTCTATTTTTTTAGGTCAGGGGATATTGCCAAGTGAATTTCGGGTGAAGGGGCCTTTTCTAAATGTCACTGAGGGCAGTATTTTATCAAACAGTGAAGATATCAGTGATCCCGAGATTATGCTGGGTAAGGATCTCGCAAGGAATCTTAATGTAAGGCCCGGGGATTATATTACTTTAATGTCCTCTACCGTTCATGGGGCTCTCAATGCAATGGATTTTAAGGTTAGGGGAGTTTTCGGGACTGGTGTTCCAGATATGGATAAGCGTCAAGTATATATTTCTGTTCCGGCTGCGCAGTTCCTTTTAGATAGTGACAGGGTCTCAACCATGGCAATCTATGGCTACAGCCTTGATAAGACATCGAGCTTGCAGGAAAGACTGCGTGAGTTAGTTCCAGAGCTGGAAATTACAACTTGGGAGGATCGTGCCTTTTTCTATCAGGGAGTGAAGAGTCTTTATGATCGAATTTTTGGGTTGATGGGAATCATTATGGCACTGGTTATCTTTGTCTCGCTTTTCAATACGCTGGCAATGTCGGTAACAGAGAGAACACGGGAAATAGGTACCTTGTCCGCACTGGGTGCATCCAAAGGGGAATTGATAACTGGGTTTATATTGGAGGCTTTAGTACTTGCCGTAGTGGGTTCTTTAGCAGGTGTTATTTTGGCTGGTCTGATAAGCGCTGGATTGATGATGTTTGACATTACTATGCCGCCACCTCCAGGAAAAACAACGGGGTATCCTTTGACTGTTTATTTCTCTATTAACTTGGCGTGGATGATTTCGGTTGCAATAGCTGCGATATGTGTTTTTTCATCCTTCCTTGCGGCACGGAAAGGTGTCAATAAACCGATTACTGAGGCATTGGTTCATGTATAAATTAAGATTAGGCAGAGTTAGCTTGGCGATTGGTTTTTTGCTGATGTTCTCTCCCTTTGTTTTAGCTGGGACTGAGGAGAAGGAAAGTCATTTTTCCGCTGTACAGGTAGAAAGCATGTTGGCCAAAGCCGATTCCTATCGTCTTGGAGAGTCATCTTCAAAAGTTGTCACCAACATCCAGGTTTTTAAACAGGGAGAGTTAGAAAGCGAAGATCGCTACCATGTTTATACTCGCCCTGAGAGAAAATCATTGGTGGTATTTAAAGGTGTTGGTGAAGAGGGGCAAAAAATGCTGATGCTGCAGGATAACTACTGGCTATTGATGCCCCGCAGCCGCCGCCCTATCCGCATTACACCGATGCAAAGATTGTTGGGGGAGGCTTCAATTGGTGATATCGCCACTTTGACCTGGAGCCAGGACTATCGGGGGCAATTCGAGGCAAGTGAAATTCTAAAGGATAAATTGACCCACAAACTTCAGCTGGAGGCAAAAACCAAAGGAGCCAGCTATCAAAAGATAACATTGTGGCTTGATAGTGAGAGTCTCTTCCCAATCCAGGCAGAGCTTTACTTGAAATCTGGAAAGCTGGCTAAGGTTGCGCATTTTGTGTCGGGGACAAAGGATGAAGAGCTATTTGTGCAGGAGATGGTTTTAGTTGATAGCATCAAGGCTACCACTGAAACCAGAGTTCACTACGAAAGTAGCACTGCGCATCAGTTAGCGGAAAAATTCTACAATCCGGCTTACTTGAGTCGACAGTCAAAAATGGATCTGTGAGAGTGGATCTGAGCGGGTAACTTCCTCTACCAGTATCAATTCCGATACTGGCAGAGGTGCGGAAAATTAGGCTGCCTCAATTGCTGCTATTTGAATTTTCCGCTCTTCGGAAAAAGCTCTATCAAGCTCTTCTGCCTCCCTGAGACGTTTTATTTTATCAAAGAACAATTGGGCTTCAGGAAAAGCCAATTTCAAGTAAGCGAGCCATTGCTTAATACGATTGCCCAGATACTTGGAAGGGTAAACTTCTCGGGTGGTTTGATAGTAACCCCAAAGAATTTCGATAATCTCTTGCCAGCCCATTGCTGTATAGCTCTCACCTGAGCAGTAGGCTTTTATCTGCTTGCCCAAATCTGGCCTGGCTAGCAGGCTGCGACCAAACATAAATGCTTCGCATCCGGTTACTTCACGGCAGCGTTGAAATTCCTCAAGTGTCCAGATATCCCCGTTGGCAATGACTGGGATTTCGAGTTTTTGGCGAATTTCACCGATGTATTCCCAGTAGGCTGGGGGTTTATAGCCATCGACTTTGGAGCGAGCGTGTACTGCCAGTTCATTTGCGCCGCCAGCTGTTGCAGCCTGGGCGTTATCTATATAGCTAGAGCGATCATTAAAGCCCAGTCGGATTTTTGCGGTGACAGGGATGTTTTCCGGGACAGCGCGGCGAACCGCTCCTACAATAGCTTCCACTCTGTGAGGGCTTTGCAATAGGCAGGCGCCACCGTCGCTATTATTCACTGATTTTGCAGGGCAGCCGAAATTGAGATCAATTGCTGTAGCACCGAACTCAACTGCTTTTACTGCATTAATTGCCATTGCATTGGGGTTGCCGCCTAACAGCTGTAACCGAACTGGAATCCCGCTTGGGGTCTTGGCACCCTTGTCGACCTCTGGGCACAAGCGGGTGAATACTCTGCGAGGCAAACGAGTATTAGTGACACGAACAAACTCTGTAACACAGACATCGACCCCTCCGATGGCGGAGAGCAGGGCGCGCACGTGATGGTCGATTACCCCCTCCATTGGTGCCTGGTAAATCGTAGGTTCTGGGGTAGGTGTCTTGTCGGTCATAAGTCAGTTGAGAGGTAAATCATAAATCTAAAGGCGCATATTCTATCAGCAAGTTATTGTAATGGCGCAAAAACGATCATTCTTCAGTATATAAAAGTAGGAGATATAAACTCAGCCTATTGATGTTTTGCACCAAAATTGGGCGTGGCAATTTAGACCCCTCCGTTGCCCCTGAAACCAATAAGTGTTTGATTTTAAAAGCAACTTGTATTGATAATAGAAAAATATCAGTATTTTGGAACTAACGAATTTTTTCCTGTGTGCCCGCTCTTTTTGGGGGAGGATCAGGTGCAGCGGCGGTTGAAATTACCGGTCTAGGGAATAAGATTCCGATGTGCAGAAATTTGGGACGGCTGGGCTAAGTGAGATTTTCCCGGGCAAGTTTATTGGTTGTACGACATAAATTTGTTTAATTGTGAGCGAAGATTTTACATATGCACAAAATATCAATTGGGGTGTTTCAGCTGTCCTGAATAAATAGGTACGTAAATTCATAGTGTTACGGGGACAGATGAAACCGTCCGGAATGGCTGGTTTTATTGCCTGGTGCCAGGGGGAATAAACAGTGCAAGAAACACTTTTGCAACAGGGGCTAGATATCACCCTGTTTGGTATGGGAATTGTTTTTACTTTTCTGCTATTGCTGGTGATCGGTACCGGTATTATGTCGAGAGTCATCTCCCGCTATTTTCCCGAAGCGGAGCCCGTATCCCACACGCCTTCCCCAACCGCAGGGAATGATAAGGCCCATTTACATGCGGTGATTAAAGCGGCGATCGAACAGCATCGCAAAAGACGCTAACCGCCAATCGCTTCCAAACAATTTCCAATAATTTCTGCCGAGAGAGATAACCCATGACTGAGGTTAAAAAGCCATTGGGGATTACCGATGTAGTCCTGCGCGATGCCCACCAGTCACTGTTCGCTACCCGACTGCGACTGGACGATATGCTGCCGATTGCTGAGAAGCTCGATAAAGTTGGCTTCTGGTCTCTGGAGTCCTGGGGGGGTGCCACTTTCGACTCCTGCATTCGCTATCTCGGCGAAGATCCCTGGGAGCGTATTCGCGAACTGAAGAAAGCTATGCCGAACACGCCCCAACAGATGCTGTTCAGGGGACAGAATATTCTCGGCTACCGCCACTATGCGGATGACGTGGTTGAGAAGTTTGTAGAGCGCGCTGCAGTCAATGGGGTAGACGTGTTCCGCGTGTTCGACGCGATGAACGATATGCGCAACCTGAAAACCGCACTGGCTGCGGTGAAGAAACAAGAGAAGCACGCTCAGGGCACCATCTCCTATACCGTGAGCCCAGTACACACCATGGACTTGTGGGTGGACCTGGGGCGCCAGATCGAGGATATGGGAGCGGATTCCATCGCGATCAAGGACATGGCCGGTCTGCTTCGCCCCTATGAGGGCTACGAGCTGGTGAAACGTTTGAAGGCCGCCGTGGACATCCCCATCCATATGCAGTGCCACGCTACTACCGGTTTATCTACTGCTACCGCTCTCAAGTGTATCGAGGCGGGTATCGACAACGTGGACACCGCGATCAGCTCTATGTCCATGACCTATGGTCACAGCCCAACCGAAGCGTTGGTGGCGATTTTGGAAGGCACTGAGCGGGACACCGGGCTGGATATTAATCTGCTGGAAGAAATTGCGGCTTACTTCCGTAACGTTCGCAAGAAATACGCGAAGTTTGAGGGCTCCTTGAAAGGCGTGGACTCTCGCATCCTGGTGGCCCAGGTGCCGGGTGGCATGCTCACCAATATGGAGAGCCAGCTGCGCGAACAGGGCGCCGGGGATCGCTTGGATGATGTGCTAGAGGAAATCCCGCGGGTGCGTGAAGACCTGGGCTTTATCCCGCTGGTTACCCCCACCTCCCAGATTGTGGGTACCCAGGCGGTGCTCAATGTCCTGACTGGAGAGCGTTACAAGTCGATCTCTAAAGAGACTGCCGGAGTCTTGAAAGGTGAGTACGGTGCGACGCCTGCTGAAGTTAACCAGGAGCTGCAAGTCCGGGTGCTTGATGGCGCTAATCCGGTTACCTGCCGTCCGGCGGACCTGTTGGCACCGGAGTTGGACAAATTGACTCTGGAGCTTCAAGAGAAAGCGGGTGAACAAGATGTGGCCCTGACCGATGGTGAGGGGGAGATCGACGATGTACTTACCTATGCACTCTTCCCGCAGATTGGCCTGAAGTTCCTGAAGAACCGTGACAATCCAGTAGCTTTTGAGCCAGTACCTACCGGTAATGAAGGTGCTGCAGTCAAGAACGACAAAGGTGAAGAAGTTTACACCGTGACTGTAGAGGGACAGAGCTACACCGTCACTGTGGCCGATGGTGGTGACTTAACCAATATTGCCCCTGTGTGCGGTGGTGCTCCAGCATCTGCAGCTGGTGCACCTTCCGTGCCCGCCACCGGCGGTGAGCCGGTTAATGCGCCTCTCGCTGGAAATATCTTCAAAGTAATGGTGAAGCCTGGGGACCAGGTGAGCGAAGGTCAGGCGGTGTTAGTACTGGAAGCGATGAAGATGGAAACTGTGGTGAGTGCCCCTCGTGCCGGTAACGTCGCCAGTGTGGCAGTAAAAGAAGGCGATTCAGTGGCGGTGGGTGATGCCCTGCTGTCTATTGCATAGCCAAAGGTAGGAGTCACACGTGGATAATCTGATTACTCTTTGGCATTCCTCCGGTGTCGCGCAGATGGCATCGGGCCAGTTCATTATGATTTTGGTGGGCCTGGGCCTGCTGTTTTTGGCCATTCGCAAAAACTTTGAGCCCCTGCTTTTGGTGCCTATCGGTTTCGGCGGAATCCTGGCCAATATTCCCGGTGCCGATTTGGCACTCTCAGCCGCAGAGACAGCCCTTACCCAGGGAGATGGGGCTGTTTTAGCGCAAATGGCCCAGATCCTGGGCCTCGATACTACTTCAGCTTTACCCGCGCTAAAGGAAGCTCTGGCCAGTGCGCCGGCAGCCGTGCAGGTACAAGCAGCTGAGTTTGCCCGGGATGCCGGTTTCAATAACGGTATGCTGTATAACTTCTATTCCGTAGCTATTGCTTCCGGCATTGCGCCGTTGGTAATTTTTATGGGCGTAGGGGCTATGACTGACTTTGGTCCACTACTAGCCAATCCGCGCACCTTGTTCCTCGGTGCAGCAGCCCAGTTTGGGATCTTTGCCACGGTGCTCGGTGCTGTGGGTCTCTCGGTAGCGGGAATCATGGACTTCTCAATCGCCGATGCCGCTGCGATCGGTATTATCGGTGGAGCAGATGGCCCCACAGCTATCTATGTTTCCAGCCTATTGGCCCCGGACCTGTTGGGGGCTATAGCTGTAGCGGCTTATTCGTATATGGCGCTAGTGCCTATGATTCAGCCGCCGATTATGCGAGCCCTGACTACTGAGCAGGAACGCAAAATTGAAATGGTGCAATTGCGCCATGTGAGCAAGCGGGAAAAAATTGCCTTCCCGATGTTGCTGCTGATTTTGGTGGCCCTGTTCCTGCCAGCTGCTGCACCGCTGTTGGGTATGTTCTGCTTTGGTAACCTGATGCGTGAGTGCGGAGTCGTTTCCCGATTGTCGGACACCGCTCAGAACGCGCTGATCAATATCACCACTATTTTCCTGGGCCTTTCCGTTGGTTCGAAATTGGCGGCAGACAAATTCCTCGATCCTAAAACCCTGGGTATTTTGGCTTTGGGTATTGTGGCGTTTGCGATCGGCACTGCGGCTGGCGTGTTGATGGCCAAGTTGATCAATGTATTCAGCAAGCACAAGATTAACCCATTGATTGGTTCTGCCGGTGTTTCTGCCGTACCTATGGCCGCGCGGGTATCCAACAAAGTGGGGCTTGAATCCAATCCTCACAACTTCCTGTTGATGCACGCAATGGGCCCCAACGTAGCCGGTGTTATCGGTTCTGCGGTGGCTGCGGGTGTGATGATCAGTATGGTGCGGAGCCTTACTGGCGGGTAACTAAAATCCATTGCTTTGGAAGAGAGGGCGAACAGTGTTCGCCCTTTTTTGTTGACCTAAAACAAATGCATTTTGTCCGCTTTTGCTGGTTAAAACAGATCCTTCTGATTTAAATAATGTGAAGAGGCAGTCATAGCTGGAGTAGGTATGTTAATCCGGTCAACAGAGCATCTCCATCGATAGAATTCATTTTGAGTTAAGGTTAGTTGCGCTATATTCCTCCCAAAATTTTTACTGGAATAAAAATTCATTAGGAAGTAACCCCAATGCGTAGTTTGCCATTCTTAATTGCCTTTGCTCTTTTCTCCACTAGTGTATTTGCACATGATAATCATCAAACTGCGGAAGAAGTCCGCCAGTTAAAGAAAGAGGTGGTTAAGCTCCGTAAAGAAGTACACTCTGACCACAAACAGGGTGTTGGAGCTGAAAATGTTCGTGACTTAGAAAAAGAAGTGGTTAAGTTACGAAAAAATGTCCATCGGCTTCAGGACTTGATTTTGGAGTTGCAGGCGAGTATTGACGCTCAGCCCGAACTGGTACCGCCAGCTCTAGTAGAGGAGCGTCCAAAGTGGGCTTGTTATATGAAGGATCCAGTGGCGGGAGGCATGCATTCAAATGGCTTTAGCCGTATTGAGGCGAAGGGGAAATTACTTGAACTCTGCACCCAACGCAGTGGTTTTTGCTCTGAGTCAAGGATCAAGTGCTCTGAATAGATGAGCTGTTGAATTGGTTTGTGAGTGTTAGGGGAAATTCAGTTTATGAAGCCTGCTGAATTCCCCAATTCCGCCCACCCAATCAATAGTATCAAAAACTCACATTTAACTGTGTGAAGTGCGCATCAAGCAGCTGAAATAATAAATCGCGCCCTTTGCGATGAAGCGCCTCTGGGGAGCCGTGGATTTTAAAGTGTTCGGGAAATAACTTGGCAACATCCGTTTGTGACCACTCTAGATGAAATTGTAATCCCAACACATTTTTGCCGAATATAAACGCCTGATGAGGGCACAAATCAGATTCAGCCAAGCAGCTTGCCCCCTCCGGAATTTCAAAGAAATAACTATGCGCCTGGAATACACTCTCTAAATTAAAATTCAGTGCTGTTGTAGACCTTATAGGTAGCCAGCCCATTTCCTCTTGAGGAAGTTGGCGGACCTCTGCTTCCAATGCATATGCAAGGATCTGTGCCCCAAGGCAGATGCCCAGTATTGGGATCGGGAGTTCAATGCAGTTTTTCACCCATGCAATCTCATTGGCAAGCCAGGGGAGCCTTTCGCGCTCGCAAACGTTCATCATCCCACCAAGGATAATAACTCCGCTAAAGCCGCTTTGAGGAAATGGTGATTTCTGAGGGTTAATGACAGAAAGCGGCATTTGCTTCTCTGTAGCCCAGTCATAAATATACCCCGGGCCCTCAGTTTCCTCATGTTGGATAATCAGTATTGGTTTGGTCATTTACTGGAAATCCTGATTTTCAAAATACAGTTCTTCCTTATAGTGGATGCCGGCTTTAGTTAGGCTTTTTGGCCAGCTATCTTTCGAAAGCGGTTTTAAACTACTGCTATGAATGTCGCTGGAAAAATTGTGGTCGGTGCTGACCAGCAGTATTTGGTCGAAGCTGGGGGTGGATGCAATTTCATGCACAAGCAAAGTGGAATTTTCAAGAAGTATTAATTGGTAGTGCCCATTTTCTGTTCGGGTAAGGGGTCTGTCCATTAGTCGAGAGGTTACCCGGAAAGTAACAGCTTGCAGCGCAAGTTTTCCTCCTCGTTCAAAATGCCCTGTAAACAATTGGGCGTTAAAGGCATTGAGTTTTCCCTCGCGTAGTTTGCTTAAAGGAAATTCCTCTGGAAGCAATGTGACTAACTCGTTTCGCTTGAGGAGGTTTTGCACCTCCTTCTGGTCATCAGTCTCCAATTCCAAAATAACTTGATGACTGTGTTTTCCGCCATGTAGTGGCATGTGTGTGGCAATAATTTGCCCGCCGACGGTAAACAGGGCCATGCCATGAATTCCGACCGAATTGTCACTTTGTGCTAATGAAGATTGTGTGAAGCATACGCTTGAGCTGATTGTTAGCGCCAAAAAGAGAAAAATATTTTTCATCGGTTTTGTGTAGCTATGACCTTGGATGCAGGGGATTCTAAGAGTACTCTAGTGAATAATCGATTCAAAAATAGAGACATTTGATTCCACTATGGAAATAGAAGCACTTGAAAGGTTTCTAGTGATTGCTGCGACAGAGAACCTGCAGCGCTCCGCAGACAGGCTGGATACGAGCCCGGGTGGGTTGAGTAAAACCCTAAAGCGGCTGGAGGGAGAGCTGGGTACTCGCCTGTTTGATCGAGTTGGCAAGCAACTGAAAATCAATGACGCAGGCCGCAGACTGCAAAGTCGGGCGGTTGAGATGGTGGCGATTGCCAGAAGAATTCGCTCTGAAGTTGGTGAGCTAAAGGGAAATCAGGAGTGCCGAATTGCTGCTCCGACCATGTTGCAACTAGCCTGGGGTACATTTATCCACCGCAAATTTATTACTGAGGAAGCAGGGGGGCGGTTGTCATTCACATCGGCCTATGAAGCCTTGGCATTGAAGATGTTATCCAGGGGGGAGGTAGACCTGGCCCTGATAACCGGAGCGGTTTTGGGGCAGTTGTCATCCACAATGGATGCTCGGCCACTTGGCTCAGTATCAATGTGTATTGCTGCAGGGCCTGATCATTCTTTGATCGTGGAGCAGGGGGCTGAGGTGAAGGCTTCACTGTCAGATATATTGCAATATCCATTTGCCGCACCGAGGATATCACCTTTCTGTGGTGAAGAACGGGGGATAGGTAGCGATGGCTGGCCGGAAATTAATTATCCTCGCAAGGTGCAGGTCGTTGTAAATGATTATGGGGTTCTTTGCCAGCTAGTAAAAAATAATAGGCTGCTCGCTTTTCTGCCTGAGCCTCTGATAACTGAAATAGGTGGGGTAATCGTTAGGGTGGAGGATGGCGATATAAAATCTAGTGAAGAGCTCTTTGTAGTAGGAAGGAAAACGAATGCCTCCTGGCTAAGTAAATTTGCCGAGTGGACTTAGTGTTTGGATTGGAGCCAGTTGAGCCAGCTTCCATAGAGGGTATTGTAGCAACTAAACTGCCGAAATAATCGGTTGGTAACTGCCATCTTTCCACCTGGATGGCTTGCCCATCTCCTGATTCATCTCGAACCAGAGCGGGGCGCTCCTCTTCGGGGAGAACATAGAGTCGGTATTGGTGACTGGTTGTTGTTTTCTGATATAACTGTTTTCCCCGCTCAGTGAGTTGCCAGTTGAGAGGTTGCTCTTTGAGATGTGCACCACAGACTACAATTTTTGCCAGCTTGTCCGGTGTAGCTAATGGCGAGAGCTGCTGTCTTGGTTAGATGTCTCTCCCGGGCGTTCTCCTGTAGCAGCCAATGGGAGATTACAGGCCTGGTGTAAACTATTAGAAAAACTTAGCAGGGACATATCGCAATGTTTCTGGCTAAACAAAGTGACTCCCCAGCTAATTCCGGAACTAAGAAAGCCAACGGGCACTGCGGTCGCAGAATAGTCCAATAAATTCATAAAATTTGTGTAGGTTCCGAGAATAGAATTTCTTTGAATGGGTTGCTCGGATATTTGCTGGCGGGTGTAAGCAGTCGGTATAGTGGGAATAATGATAAAATCGACATTCTCCAGTGTTTTATCACAGATTCTCTTTAGTGCTTGTAAGCGGTATTGTCCCAAGAAAGCATCAGCTGCAGTTTTTGTTTCCGCGGAGTTAATAACCTTCCGAATTACCTCAAGCATGGATTTCGGTTTTACACCTTGAGTTGCAATCCAGCGCTCGGCTACCCAGGGACCTTCGTATAGTAGCTTTGCTGCTTCTATAAAAGGATTAAAGTCTACAGTTACAGCTTGTCCGCCCAGCACTTTTAATTTTTTGATAGATTGATTAAAGAGTGCCTGGGTTTCTTTGTTCCCTTGAAAATCAACTTGCTCAGGTATACCAAAAGAAAAACTGATCTTATTGTTAGGGAAGCTTTCCTGGAAGTACCGCAGCCTATTTGAAGATGGGGTGGTACGGCTATAGATATCGGCTGAATCAAACTTCGCCGTAATATCAAGTAGCTTGGCGGCATCTTGACAATTTAGGGCGAATATTGACACGCAGTCGAGACTTTTACAGGCGGGGACAACCCCTGTAGTGCTCAGCAGTCCCCGAGTGGGTTTGTGGCCTATTAAATTATTGAGTGCCGCAGGTACCCGACCAGAGCCAGCAGTATCTGTTCCCAAAGCAAAACTGACTTGCCCAAGTGCTGTGGCAATAGCTGATCCCGCACTGCTCCCGCCAGAAATATACTCCTGGTTAAAAGAGTTTTTACCTTCTCCGTAAGGGGAGCGAACACCTACTAGACCGGTGGCGAATTGATCGAGATTGGTTTTGCCGAGCGGCACGGCTCCTGCTTCAATCAATAGCTTTACAACAAATGCGCTTTCGTGAGGGATATAGCTAAAGTCTGGGCAGGCTGCTGTTGTAGGTACTCCAGCAAGATCAATATTATCCTTGATAGCAAAGGGCACCCCGTATAGAGACAGATCGCTGGGCCTTATTCGGTCCAATGCTTCTAAATAGGGCTCTAGCTCTTCTCGGGTTAATAAGGTGATCCAAGCGTTATAGTTGGATTGCTGCTGTGCTTGTTTTAATAGGCTGGCAATGAGTTCACGCGGTGTTGTAATACCTTTCGAGTAGGTGTTTCTTAGATGGTCTAGCGTTAAATCGTGGGTCATAAAAGGGTTCCGAGAATAACTTCAGCTAGGGAGCCTCTGAATAACTCCGTGATACCTCTGGCATGCAGAGCGGTTCACAGTCAAGGCGCGGCTTCGCAGGAATGTCTAGACCTTTCAAGAAGTCGCAACGCGGAGTGTGAATCGCTCTGCAAGCCCCGAAGGGCGGGCCTTGAAGGCCACAGCTGCTGCGTTGCAGCTCTTGCAAAGGGCTACGGCCATTCGCGGCGAGCTGCGCCTAACATCTGCAGCCTTCAAGACCCGCAGAGGCATTACGGAGTTATTCAGAGGCTCCCTAGATACCGGACTGTTATTTATTTCGATGTTTGTATTGCTGAGATTATATTTTTTCAAGAATTTTCATCTCACTGTAAACCGCATAATTTTAGATTTAGCAAATACATAATTAGTTTGATGCCCTCTCTGGTGGGCAGGGTGTCCCTGCTGCAATCCAGCCTTTCATTGCTTCAATGAACTTGTCGTGGGGGATATTTACCGGCTGGCGGCTGTCTCCGGGGTGCCATCCCCACAATACCAGTGGGCTGGTACTGACAAACTCCAGTTGACTGGTTGGTGCTCGCCCGCCGTTGTCCTGGGGAGTGGTTAGCAGCTTGCAGATTTGAGCCGAGGATTTTTGTGACCAGTTCAACTCAATGGGTGCCATAACCCACCCTGGAGCTCCAGGCGCACCGGTAACAGGGTTGTTTTTATTTGAATGGCAGTTATTGCAACGCATGGTACCTGCCCCCATATTATCTGGACCGCGCTCCACTCTAGGAACATGGGGAGACCCTTCATTTATAAGTGGCATCTCCAACTGGTGGCAATTGAGGCAGCGGGGGTGCAGAAGGACCTCTACGATAGTTTCCCAGTCCTGGTGCCCTGGAGTGCTGCTGGCCTCCTCTTGCTGGGATGCACCTCGATGTTGATCGCAACCGGTTAACGTGAGGAGTGCTATGGCACACAAAGCCAATAGGGGGTGAAAGAGAGCTGTGTCTGGCCGCATTTTCATTCGGCTTGCCTTTAAGTTCGATTTTCACTCTCAAACATAATTGGGCCTGAGGACTAGTGATAGTTTCGAGATTGATTGCCGCGTCAAAAGATAGACCTGGCGGGTTCATTTCTATTGGGTTGTGACCAGCGATTCATATTTGGGGATTAAGGCGCCGTAGTACGTGGTATGATAGGCGCGTTTTACTTGTTTGATTCTTATATAGCGGGCGCGACTTTTAGCGTCTAGGAGAGTGTATGTCCTGGTTAGGGGCGGGGTTAGGTGCAGGCTTTGGTTTTATGTTTGGCGGCCCAATTGGTGCGGCATTGGGAGCCTGGATCGGCAGTTCATTTGGTTCCAGTTTGCAGCAGCGCCTCGGGAAGGCTGCTTCGGCTCTGAGCAGGGATGGAGCCCAGACAATCTTCATTGTGACTCTATTTTCGATGTTGGCAAAAATGGCTAAGGCAGATGGCCTGGTTTCTAAAGCTGAAGTGGAGTTTATAGAGGGCTTTATTAGAAACAACCTCCGTCTGGGCACTGAGGAGCGCAAGCATGCAATCCGTATTTTTGAAAATGCCAAGACTGATAAGTACAGCATTTACGATTACGCAAAACAGTATCGCCAGCTGGTTCGCGATCAAGCAATGCGGGAAATGGTGTATCGCCTATTATTTGCTGTTGCTTATGCCGATGGTGAATTACATAGCGCAGAAGAAGAAATTTTAAAACGCATCACTGTTGATCTTGGGTTGCATGAATCTTTATTTGCGGCAATGCAAAATGAGTTTGTGCACGGGGGGAGGAGTACGGCTGCAAATCTGGAGCAGCATTACGCAGTGTTGGGTTGTACCCCGGAGACCAGCGATAAAGAGCTTAAATTAGCTTATCGCAGAAAAGCAGCAGAGTATCATCCCGATAAAATTGCTTCCAAGGGGTTGCCTGAAGAGTTTATGCGTCATGCTGATGATCAGATGAAAAGTATTACTGTTGCCTATGAAGCGATTGTGGAGGCGAGAAAGCAACAGGCTAAGGTTGTCAGCTAGGTTCTGGAAAGTAGCCTTGCTGTATAGCAAATAAAGGAGTTGATAGATGAGTCTTGCTGAGACAATTAAACATAAACTGACTGCGGAATTTTCCCCTCAGCATATTGAAGTGCAATGCGAAAGTCATATGCACAATGTGCCTGTTGGCTCTGAAATGCACTTTCGGGTCGTTTTGGTGAGTGAGGCGTTTAATTCGGCAAGGAAAGTGCAGCGCCATCAAAAAGTCTATGCGGCTTTGTCTGAAGAAATGGCTGGCCCAATACATGCTCTGGCTCTGCACACTTACAGCCCGGAAGAGTGGGAGGGACAGGCCCCTCAGAGTCCTGAATGCCAGGGTGGTGGAAAAAAGTCGTAATTCAGCGCTTTATTTAAAACAACTCAAACAGGTTCCAGTTCTGGGGCCTGTCGCGTTTTTCATGTAAGCAGCCATTCAAAAAAATTTCAGTTTCTTTTTGCGTCACGAAAGCCCTCATAAGCTTTTGCTGGTTGTAAGAATCAGTGGTGAAATGGCGTCTATTTTTTGTTTAATAATTTAGATCTCTTCATATCTCTCTTGCTCTGGTGGCCGCTAGAATTCCAAGAGGCGCCTATCCATTTTAAAAATCATACTTTGTTCGGGAAAATTAAACGCCAAAAAGCGGTTTAAGTGCCAGAAAACAATAAATACTTTTTTACACGCCAACATTTGTTTGTTTTTTCTACACCTGTTACTTCGTGCGACTAGACTGACCATTGATTGGGCTGATTGCTGTTTGATCTGCTGAATATCAATGGAGTTACCACAAATGAAGATGACGCGTATTCTGATCCCCGTTATGACGCCCCTCGCCTTAGCAATCTCTAGTGTCGCTTCGGCAGGACCGGCTGGCTATGCCCCCCCCCCACCAAAGACCCAGGAGTTTAAGGTTCGAATTGGTGGGGCCTATATCTCGCCCAATTCGGATAATGTCACGTTTGCTGACAGGTTCTTCGAGGGGCCAGATGACTTTATTGACGATTGGGGTGCATTCCGCTCCAACGTTGATCCCAGTGATGAGTGGGGCTGGTTTATCAATGTAGAGTGGCGGGCCACCGACCATATGAGTGTATCCCTGAGTTACACTGAGGGTGACCGCCACACAGGAGGAGATAACCGGCCCTGGCTACGTCGTTTTAACCCGGACTTTGATGAATTCCATCGTCGACGTGATTTCGCTAGATGGAAGCCTCAAATCACAGCTGCTTATCTGAATTATTATCCGTTAGACCCTAGCTGCATGGTTCAGCCTTATATGGGAGTGGGTATTAACTATACCGACTTTACCGATGAGCGCCTGAGGAATTGGGGCTGGTGGGATGATGTTGATGATGTTGAAGTGTTCCGGCCTTGGGATGGCCGTGTAAATCTGGGTGACAACTGGGGTTACACTTGGCAAATTGGTGTCGACTTTAATTTCGGTCATGATAGTAGCTGGCTAATTAACCTTGCCGCTATTTACTATGATGTAGATACCGATATTGAGGCAGACGTCTTCTGGTTCGATACCGATGATGACAATGAGTTCTATCGCCACAGATTTGGTGGTGATTATCTTTTCGACCCCTGGTCATTCAACATTGGTGTAGGCTACAAGTTTGATTTCCACTGGTAATCGATCATGTAGCTAAAAAAGGGCGCTTTGGCGCCCTTTTTTATTTAACGCTCATCTGATATTCAGGGGAAGGCGCTTAATTTTTCTTGAGTGCGGCAGTAGACAATTCTTGATTACAAGTGGCGCTTATATTGATCGCAGTTGTATTCTTTAAATTTATCTCTCAGTTTTCTTATCTTGTCTTTCCATTTTTCCATCTGCTCTCCTGATCCGCCATCTTTTCTCTCTTCGCGGAAGTGCTCAATTTTTTGTTGCCACTTTTTACATTTCTTAAAGGATGCATCTTCCTGTGCATGTGCTGGGTTGGTGGAGAGAAATACAGCAATTAGTGCGACAGTGAGGCCTGTTATTTTCATTGTTTTTCTCGTTTGTTGGTACGCAGATGATCCCATCTTCCAAATATAAAGTAAATAACTTGAAGTCTGGAGGTGTTGCCTGTGTGGTAAGTGTTCTCTTAATGGTGCTTGATTGTTCTTGGTGCGATTACTTGTGTTGCTTACATTTTGGGTTTGGTGGATGAGAGTCTGACTTTGGTCACTTTCGAAGTGTGTTTCTTCTTTTTGTTTTTTTTGGGGTTTTTTAAAAAATAATGCTCGATTGGTTCTCATTCTTTTATGGAGGTTTAATGTTGTTGTTGACTCTGTTTTTTGTGAATTGATAATCCCGCGCAAGAGGCTCCTTGATTGTTGAGTAATTTGGAGCTCGTTTATTTGACCAATAAATAAAACTAAAGATGAATTTATTTTTTAAGAAGTATTTAAAATTATTGTTGTCTGTAAATACGCGCATCCTGGCTGTTTTTGCGGTGCTCCTGCTTTGGGGGTGTGGCGGTGGAGGGAGCAGTGGCAGCTCTGGAGGTGACGATAGCTCTGGTTCCAGTGGGGGGCAGGTGTCTACAGATTTGGAGTCTCCCTCTAACTTAATAGCCGTCACGACTTCGGCTTCCACTATCCGTATCTCCTGGGAGCCAAATGAGAGTGGTGATGTTTCCTATTTAATATATCGCGATGGTGAAGAGATAGCGGAGACGCAGGCTGAGCGGTTCGAAGATAGTGGTTTGTCCAGCGGTACAAAATATAGCTACAGCGCTGCCGTGAAAGTCAGTGACGGTAGCTACAGTGAGCCGTCAAATGAGGATATTGCAAGGACACTGGATAGCGATCGAGACGATGACTGGTATAACGGCACCTCCGTCGATACAACCTTTGCAGAAGTAAATACAACAATTGCACGTCTCGATGAATGTACGGCGGGTGAGCGAGTTAGCAATGTATGGGATATAGCTACAGAAAACCTGAATGAGTGTCTTAGGGCTGCTGCAGAGGTTATCAGCCTGGGAGATCGAGTAGGTGCATTAAGAGCTTATGTGGCGCGGCTGCGCAGAGAGGAAGATCCCGCACTTATTGAGTTGGGAATGCGCTTATTTCACAGTAAATCCCTGAGTTTGAATAACGATTCTTCGTGCTCATCTTGTCACCACCCCACACTGGGTTGTGGCAGTGATGGTTTGTCGTTACCGATTGGTGTAAATACGGTAAATCCTGACTTATTGGGGCCCGGTAGAAGCGATGGCAATCTGATGCCGCTTTTACCGCGTAACTCGCCCCCCACCTGTAATTCTGCTATTTGGTCGGATAGCCTTTTTTGGGATAGGAGAGTCAGTTTCAGAACAGGTATTAACAACATTGAGGACAAAGCTACTTATTTAGCTAATCAGGTCAGAACTGATGATGGAGATGTCTCTGATGACGTAAATAGTTTTTCTGAAGAGATAGCCAGTAATTCCCTGACATTGTTGATGGCCCAGGCCCACTTTCCTGTAGTTACAGCAGAGGAAATGGGTGAGCGGGGAAGCTTTGCCAGTGATAGCGATTATCGCGAGAGTATTGCGTCTGGTTTGAGTGATGAGTGGGATTCACTTTTCGAAGACGCTTTTGGGGATAGCGAAAAAACTTTCCTGCGGGTGTCTGAAGCCTTGGCTGCCTACCAGGCTTCCCAGCTATTTATTGATAACCCTTTCTTTGACTTCCTTGATGGCAATGATGATGCCATGACTGAGATGCAGAAACGTGGTGGAATCCTGTTTTACACCAACACTGCTTGTGCACAATGCCATGATGGGCCATTTTTTACTTTGGAAACGTCCAGGGGATTTCGCTATCCACAAATTGGAGTCGGTACCAATGAAGATGGTAGCGATTTGGAAAGATATAGGGTGCCGTCGCTTCTCAATGTTTCCATTTCCGGTCCATGGGGGCACGCGGGACAGTTTGGCAGTTTAGAGCGAAATATCTCTCATTACTTCAATACTTTGGATTCCATCCAAAGTTATTTTGGTGTTGATGATACTGGCACATCCTTGACCGATACTGTTGCAGATTTGTGTGAGCTGGAGCAGTTCGAGTATTTGGGCAGCGGTTGTGTTGATATTGTCGCACCTAATGGTTATCAGCTTACCATGGACTTGGTTGGTGATAGCCCAGCAAATCGTGGCGAGTCCGATGACGAAATCGAAATTTTAGCTGAGTTTCTTCGGGCTTTGACTGATCCCAGTGCGTTACCGGGGACTCCAGAAATCGATGTATTGATTCCGCCGAGAGATGGAGGTCCGGATGGCCGTCAGCTGGATGCGGTAGATCAGGAGGGGAACTCTTTATAGTAAGAAAAAAGTGCCCGGCAAAATCGGGCACTTTTTTTGAAGGGGAAATCTGGGGGGCTGCCACCCCAGTGCTTACTGATTTGAGGGGAAACTGAACTGAATACCTTCCCTTACACCACTGGTAGGCCAGCGCTGGGTAATGGTTTTGCGCTTGGTGTAAAAACGCACTGAATCGGGGCCGTAGGCGTGAAGGTCGCCAAACAGTGAACGCTTCCAGCCACCGAAACTGTGGTGTGCTACCGGTACCGGCAGAGGTACGTTGATACCGACCATTCCAACTTTAATATTGTCGCTGAAATAGCGTGCGGCCTCACCGTCGCGAGTAAATAGACAGGTGCCGTTACCGTATTCATGAGCATCGATAATATCCATTGCCTCTTGCATGGACTCGACACGCATCACACAGAGTACCGGGCCAAATATCTCCCCGCTGTGAATCGACATTTCCGGAGTAACTCGATCAAACAGGCAGGCACCTAGATAATTACCATTTTCAAAACCGGAAACGGTTTGGTTGCGCCCATCTACAGCCAACTCGGCACCTTCTTCGATACCAGCGGCAATATAACTCTCCACTTTTTGTAAGTGTTGCCGGGTTACCAGTGGCCCCATATCGCTTTGGCTGTCCATACCATCGCCGATTTTCAGATCAGCAATTTGTACTTTGAGCTTCTCAACAAGGGCATCGGCGGTTTCATTACCTACCGCTACAGCGACAGAGATGGCCATACAGCGTTCACCACAGGAACCATAGGCTGCGCCCATCAGAGCAGCGGCAGCGTTGTCCAGGTCGGCATCGGGCATGATGATCGCATGGTTCTTGGCACCACCAAACGCTTGCACTCTTTTGCCATGGGCGGTGCCTGTGGTGTAGACATACTCTGCGATCGGAGTCGATCCCACAAAGCTCACCGCTTGGACACGTTTATCAGTGAGGAGTATATCGACGGCCTCTTTACTGCCGTTAACCACATTCAGTACCCCTGTAGGGATGCCGGCTTCTATACCCAGCTCCGCGATAAACAGTGCGGAGGAGGGTGTGCGTTCGGAGGGTTTTAGTACAAAGGTATTGCCGCAGGCAATTGCCATGGGCCACATCCACAGGGGGACCATAGCGGGGAAGTTAAAGGGGGTTATGCCGGCACAAACACCCAGTGGTTGGAATTCGCTCCAGGAGTCTATTGCCGGCCCGACATTTTTACTGTGCTCGCCCTTTAGCATTTCCGGAGTAGAGCAAACGTACTCGATATTCTCTATGCCCCGCTGTAATTCCCCCATCGCATCGTCGAGGACTTTGCCGTGTTCCAGGGTAATCAGCTCACAGATCTTTGCGGCGTTCTCCTGCAGCAGGTCTCGCAGGCGGTACATAATTCGTACTCGCTTGGCCGTCGGAAGGTTTCGCCAAGCGGGGAAGGCTGCTTCAGCTGCACTAATGGCCTCTTCAACAGTCGCTTTAGAGGCTAGCGAAACCTGGGCGATCACTTCGTTGGTGGAGGGGTTGGTGACCTCTTGGAGTTCGGAGTTACCTGCGGCACCGGTGTCATTAACCATGTTGCCATTAATCAGGTGGCCGATTACTTTCATAGTTCTCTCTCAGTCGGGTTTATCAATTATTGTTCTACTGCTTTGCCCCTTTGTAACACAGCTCTGTGTTTTGGGGAAAAGCTCCCGACTGTTCGGAGTTATTCGTGTTTGGGAAAATCCCTGAGAACCGCCAAAAATGCATCGCCGAAGCGTTCGAGTTTACTGTCTCCAACGCCGGAGACCGCTAATAGCTCGCTGCGTGTTTGTGGGTGGGCTTGTACCATGCCGCGCAGGGTCGCATCGTGGAAGACGACATAAGGCGGCACGCCGCGCTCTTCAGCCAACTGTTTGCGACAGTTGCGCAGGGCTTCCCAAAGCACTTGGTTTTCTGGGCTTAGATCATCCAGGTTGTGATTGTCACGGCTCTGCGAGCGCGCCGCTTTCGGGGGAAGCTTGCGCAGGTTGAGAGCCTCCTCCCGGCGCAGCAGCGGGCGACAAATTTCAGTGAGCCTCAGCCCCTGGAACTCTCCCTCGACCTCCAGGTAGCCGCGAACAATCAGCTGCCGCACGACTGCCCGCCATTCGGCTGCGCTCAGGTCTTTGCCGATGCCATGAGTGGAGAGCTGGTCATGCTCGAATTTGCGGACTTTCTCGTTCTCGGAGCCGCGCAGTACATCGATCACGTGGCTGGCGCCAAAGCGCTGTCCGGTGCGATAGACACAGGAGAGAAGTTTTACCGCTGCCTCACTGGCATCCCAGGTGGCAGGCGGCTCCAGACAGGTGTCACAGTTGCCGCAAGGTTCGTCCAGTGGTTCCGCAAAATAGTCCAGCAGGGCCTGGCGGCGGCAGCTGGTGATTTCACACAGCCCGAGCATGGCATTCAGGCGGCTGCGTTCCTGGCGCTTGTGCTCTTCGCTGCCCTCTGAGGACTCCACCATCTGGCCGATCTTTACCACATCCTCGAGACCGTAGAGGAGTAAAGCAACTGAGGCCCCACCATCGCGGCCGGCACGGCCCGTTTCCTGATAGTAGGCTTCGATGCTTTTGGGCAGGTCCAGGTGAACAACGAAACGCACATCCGGCTTATCAATCCCCATACCAAATGCAATGGTGGCGACAACAATGACGCCCTCTTCACGCAGGAAGCGGCGCTGGTGCTCGGCGCGGGTCTCGGCGGGTAGCCCGGCGTGATAGGGCAAGGCAGTGAAGCCTTGCTGGCTCAACCACTCCGCAGTGTTCTCCACTTTGGCTCGGGACAGGCAGTAAATAACCCCGGCGTTGCCCTGATGTCCATTCTGTAAGAATTGCAGCAGTTGGCGGCGCTGGTTGTCCTTGGGCTCAATGCAGTACTGGATATTGGGGCGGTCGAAGCTGCTGACAAAGTGGCGGGCCTCTTCCAAGTCCAAGCGGCGAGCAATTTCTGCACGGGTGCGCTTGTCTGCTGTCGCTGTCAGGGCAATACGGGGTACCCGGGGGAATTGCTCGTGCAGGCAGTTAAGTTGCAGATAGTCGGCGCGAAAGTCGTGCCCCCACTGGGAAACACAGTGGGCTTCATCAATGGCAAACAGCGACAGTTCCACCCTTTGCAGTAATGACAGGGTTCGTGGCTGTAGCAACCGCTCCGGGGCCAGATAGAGGAGATCCAGCTCACCGTGTAATAGCTGGCTTTCGATTGCCTGGATTTCGTCGTAGGCCACTGATGAATTCAAGTAAGCGGCGCGGATGCCGGCTTCCTGAAGAGCTTCTACCTGGTCCTGCATCAGGGCAATCAGGGGGGAGATAACAACTCCACACCCGGGGCGCGCCAGGGCGGGAATCTGGTAGCACAGGGATTTACCACCGCCGGTGGGCATTAATACCAGGGCATCATTGCCGGCTACCAGTGTGTCGATAACTGCTTTTTGAGGATCGCGGAAATCGGTATAGCCAAAAACGTGTTCGAGAATATGTTGTGGGGAGTTCATGGGCGGGGAGTATACCTTGTGGCTCGATCGCGCGTGGTATGTTTATTGATGAGTATGCCGCTGAAATTGAATGAAATTGGCGGCTTTACGCCTGTGACATATTTCGCGGGTTATAATCCTACGCCATCACAGCGGCAAGCTAAGGATAGGGCTATGCGCACATTGATTTTGTCAACTGTGTTGTCGTTGACGGTTCCTGCCGGACTTCTGGGGTGCGCCTCCACCTCCCCACATAATCTGGTTCAATCTGTTGTTGCTGACACTCACCTGGGGTGGCAAACAGCACCGGAAAACCAACTGGCATTTTCCCTGGCGACCGCATCGGGTGTTGCCCAGGTTGAGCTACAGCCTTTGCCGGAAGAGTTCACAGTGGTCACTCTTGAGTTACCCGGCATGCAAAAAGTTGAAAATATTCAGTGGGAAAATGAAGAAGGGAAATTCACCACGCTGTATGACGGCGAGGCGAGTTTGGAAGGCGTCAGCCTACAGAGCAGGGGGCACGGCTATCGCTTGCAGTTGCAGTTGTCTGCGATGGACTATCTCCGGGATGGGGGGGTGCTGACCGTTACGGATCAGCGTTAGAAACTCTACTGGTACGCTCAAAGCCCAGTCCTGCAGGGCGAATCAAATAGAGCTGTTTCCAGTACTTTCCAGTTATCCAGAGCCCATTTTTGGCTTTGTCCCAGGCGATCCCATTGGCCACGGTGTCAGGGTGATTTCTGCCGGCCGGATTGAGAGCGCTGAGATCGATAATGCCGCGCACCTGGCCACTCTCCGGATCGATGGCAATAATCTGTTTTTCTTGCCATATATTTGCCCAAATCAGGCCCTGGGCAAATTCCAATTCATTGAGTCTGGACCAATTTTTACCTCCGCCTTGAACTTTGAGGTGTCGCACTACCTCAAAAGTATCGGGATCGCGGAAAACCAGTTCGCCACTGCCATTACTCATAATCAGCTGCTGGCCATTACTGGTGAGGCCCCAGCCTTCGCCTCGATAGTGCATGACCTTCAAATGTTGGAGCTTGTCTGCGTGGTAGACATGGACCTCTCCCGCCTTGTAGGTCAGCAGGTAAAGTTTATCGTGGAGAACTGTGAGCCCTTCGGCGAAACGATTCCTGGCCAGCCATTTGCGTCTTACTGGATTGGCGCCAGGATCGGTATACTCGGCGAGCCAGGAGCGGCGGTAGCGACCACTGCTCTCCCACCAGCGTTGACCATCGTAGAAAAGCCCCTGGGTGAAATGGTCCCCTCCACGCTGGCGCTCTTCCAGGATGGAAAAAGGGATTGTTTGGAGTTGTGTCTCTGCAGCTGCACTTTGCAGCCACGGGGCGTAAAGCAATAACAGTATCCAGCTGTTCACGAGAAGTCGGTTCATCAATAGCCTATGACCAGAATTAAAACTTTTATCACTTTGACGCTGCTGGGTGGACTCGCAGTGGTGCTGCCTATAGCTATCTTTGTCCTGCTGTTTCAGTGGCTGTTCGGTCAAGTTAGTGATCTTGTAGCTCCCGCTGTGGTGTGGCTTGAGGCGCATACAGAATTTAAGAATACCCTTGCCAGGCTCGTGGTGATAGCCCTGATTCTCGGTGGTTGTTTCGCGATTGGTTTGTTGGTGAAAACCAGTGTTGGCAGCTGGTTGCACCGCCATGTGGATCACTGGTTGGGACGCCTGGCGCCGGGTTACAGCACCATCAAAGATGTGGTGATCCAGTTTATTGGTGGCGGTGGTGAAGGTGTGCTGGCGGGGCCGGTAGCCAAGGTCCGCATTCACGGCATTGATAATCCGCTCACTGTCACCGCAATTGTCACTTCTCAACACCCCAATGGAGATATGACCGTCTATGTGCCCACAGCGCCGGTACCCACCTCCGGGTTTGTGTTTCACGTACCGGCAGAGTGCGTAGAAATACTGCCCGGCGTGAGTGTTGAGGCGGCGATGAAGACGATCGTCGCCTGTGGTTCCGGCAGTGCCAACTTGCTGTCTTCAGAGAAGAAGGAGACTGGAGTCCCCTCTACTTGATATCCCGGTTTCTACCCAGATCGCGAATGGCAAAGCGAGCCGGGTGCAGTGCTTTGGCCAGGGTTGCGCTGACCGGAAGGGGCTCGTTGAGCATCCAGGCAGTCAGTACCTCGGCTGTTAGTGGTGCGTAGGTAAAGCCACGGGAACCCAAGCCTCCCATTACATAGAGGCCTTGCTGGTAGTCAGCCCGCTCGGGAACGTACTGCTTGCGATTCTTGCGCAGTGCGACATAGGTATCGTTGATAGAGTCCCAGTTGGGTAAGGGGCCGGCTAAGGGTAGGTAGTCGGGGGTCGCTGCGCGCAAAGCCGCTCGGCCAGTGAGAGACTGTTGTGAGAACTCATCTGCTATTTTCGGCAGTAGCTCTGCCAGGGTTTGTAGATTCTCGCTGTGCTCGCTAACCCGTAGGTCAGTAGCGGTCTCCTTAAGCTTAAAGGTGGCACCAAAGCTCTGACGCCCTTGATAAGCAGGAGTGATATAACCCTCACCGCACAAAGCCATTTGTAACTGCGAAGAATTTTCAGTGGCCGTTGCTCTGGACACCTGCCCGCGAATTGGCTTCAGGGGGAGGGCCGCCGCAGGGGCAAATTGGCGAATATCATTGGCACCGCACAGAACTACCGCATCAAATTGAAAGTCACTGCGGTCTGTTTTTACTGACCAACCGCTCGATTCTCGCCCTAACCCTTTTACCAAGCTGTTGCTGTGCAGGTTGATATTTGGGTGCTGTAATAAAGTGGCGCAGACTTTGCGCGGTTCAATCCACCCGGCGTGAGGAAAGTGCAGTCCACCCACGGGTAGGTCGACGCCTGCCAGGGAGCTGGCCGCTCGAGCATCGACAGGTTCAGCCAATAGCTGCCCAACGCTCTCCGCCAGTGTGGCGGCAACCTGACTCTGTAATTGCTGTTCCCGCTCAGTTTGCGCCAATTGAAGCAGACCGCTGAAGTGGCTCACTTTAGAGCAGCGGCTGCGATAGTAGCGCTGGGCAAACATCAAAGCGTGGAGATTGAAGTCTCCGTTGGGGCCGGGCTTGGGAGATAACTTGGCGTATAGAATTCCCTGGTCATTCCCAGAGCCACCAGAGCCGGGTTCCTCACCCTGTTCAAATACCTGAACATCGATGCCGCGCTCTGCCAGCGCCCGGGCAATAGTGGCACTGGCTATTCCCGCGCCGACAATAGCGACGGTTTTAGGGGGCTTGCTTTCCTGGTGAGGCAGGTGCCACGGAGTTTCTCTGGTTTCGCTCACTTGTGGGCTCTCCAGAGTGCCACACAGCATCTCTCTTTTGCGCCCGAAGCCGGGAACCTTGCGCAGGGAAAAACCGGCATCGCGGAGTCCGCGCTTAACCAGCCCGGCACAGGTAAAGGTGGCGAAAGTGGCGCTGGGACTGCTCAGAGCGGCCATGTTGTTAAACAGCTCTGGTGTCCACATATCCGGGTTCTTGGCTGGGGCAAAACCATCCAGGAACCAAGCGTCTACCTGGTGATCGCTGTCCCTTTGCAGGCGCAAGCTGTTCAGGGCCTCACTTGCCTCCCCGATAATCAGGGTCAGGCTGACTGGGCCAAAGTGCAGCCGGTGAATGCCGGCGGCCAGCAGGGGAGGGTAGCTATCAATCAAAGGCTGAGCGAACGGGGCCAGTTGTGGCCAGAGATCCATTGCCCTGCGCAGGTCGTTGGGACGCAGTGGGAACTTCTCGACCGAAATAAAGTGCAAGCGAGCACTTTCCGGGGCCGTTTTCTGCCAAAGCTCTGCGGCGGCGAGAAAGTTCAGGCCGGTGCCGAAGCCTGTCTCGGCAATGGTAAAGGTGCCGTTCTCTGCGAGCCGTTGCCAGCGTTCAGCCAGGGCATTTTGCTGCAGGAAAACGTAGCGGGTTTCCTCCAGGCCGGAGGCGCTGGAAAAATAGATGTCGTCGTAGGCGCGAGACAGCGGCTGGCCGTCTTCACGCCATTCAATTTCTGCGTACTTTTTGTCCGGTTCGCTCACAATAAGACTTCCGTCAGCCCTCATCCTGCAAGCCAAACTCGCGCATTACCTGGGCGCACCAGCGCTGGATACGCTCCTCGCTCAGATCGAATTCGTTCTCCTCATCCAGGGCCAGCCCGACAAACTGGCTGCCATCGGCGGTTAGCCCCTTGGACTCTTCAAACTCGTAACCTTCTGCGGACCAATAGCCCACTGCACGGGCACCGCAGGCGAGGAGCTGTGAATGCAAATAGCCCAAGGCGTCCTGGAACCACTGGGGGTAGCCTTCCTGATCACCCAGACCAAACAGCGCGACCTTTTTCTCGTGCAGGTCCAGCGCGGCCAAGTCGTCCCAGATATTTTCCCAGTCCTCTTGCAGTTCGCCGTAGTCCCAGGTGGGAATGCCGAACAAAAGGAAGTCGTAGTCTTCGGCGAGGCCAATATCCGCCTCTGCGATATTGTGGATATCAATCCATTGAGGACCGATACACTGGCGGATCTTCTCCGCAGCCATTTCGGTATAGCAAGTGCTGGAACCGTAAAAGAGTCCGATTGGGGCTTGGGAACTTTGCATAACAGGTGAACTTCTTACTGCTGGGACACGGCGCCACTAAAATCCAATTGTCGCCAAGCCTCGTAGATAACAATGGCGGCGGCATTGGATAGGTTGATACTGCGGCTCTCGGCACGCATGGGGATACGCAAAGTGTTTTCGGCCCCTACTGCTTGCAGGAACTCTGCGGGTAGCCCCCGGGTCTCCGGGCCAAACACAATGGCGTCATCCGCCTGGAATTCGATCGCGGTATGGCTTTTGCTTCCCTTGGTGGAGAGCGCCAGCACCCTGGCGGGTTGCTCGCTATCGATAAAGGTCTGCCAGTCCTTGTGGCGCACCACGCGACTGTACTCGCTGTAGTCGAGGCCGGCGCGACGCAGGCGTTTGTCATCCATATCGAAACCTAAGGGCTCGATAAGGTGCAGCTCTGCCCCGGTATTGGCACAAAGTCGAATAATATTGCCGGTATTTGGCGCTATTTCAGGTTGGTATAGAACAATCTTGAACATGAGGTGGCGTTTGCGCTGGGGAGACTTCTAGCTAGACCGGACAGCAGTGCCCGGCCCTGTACGGCTGCGGATTATTCCACAATTAGATGGGGGTGGCGATCTCCTCGCAATCGATCTCGACCCCGAGTTCATTGGCAATCTGGTCCAGATCGTCACGCAGGCCGTCGAGATCTATGTCTTCGGCCACACTGATGGTGCACTCGGCATTAAACAGGGGCTCACCGCTCCAGGGCGTGCTGCCGTAAGTGGTTTCCAGATGCTCCATATTGATATGGTGGGCGGTAAGGGCGCGCGAGATCTCGCGGACTATGCCGGGACGGTCGTTGCCAACCAGTTTCAGCGTCAGCGTCTGCTGGGGTTTGGCGGATACTGCAATGGCATCTTCAATGACCAGGTTGTAGCCTGCGTTTGTCAGGGCTGACAACGCCTCTTTAAGTGTCTCGCTTTTATCTGCGGGCACCGCCACCCGCAGGATTCCGGCAAACTTCCCAGCGAAGTGGGCCATATGGCTGTCTTCCCAGTTGCCGCCGTTATCTGCGATAACTGCTGAAAGCTTTTCCACGACACCGGGCTTGTCATCAGAGATCATGGAGATAACGAGATGCTGTTGCATATAGGGTTCCTTTGCTTCACGAGAGACGTTGAGCTGACATTGTAATAGGATCTCGTCGAATAACTCTATCGGCCAATCTCAAAAGCGTTATTTTGAAACCAATATCCAAGTACTTTAACGAGGGACTGTTGATGAACGTGATTGCGGACTTATGTGTGATCCCTATCGGCGTTGGTGTTTCCGTCAGTAAATACGTTGCTGAGTGCGAGCGGGTGCTGGAAGAGGCGGGGCTTTCCTATCGTCTGCACGCATACGGTACCAATATCGAGGGGGACTGGGATAAGGTGATGGCGGCAGTTAAAGAGTGCCACGAGCGGGTGCATCAAATGGGCGCCGACCGAATCAGTTCCAGTCTGAAATTGGGAACTCGTATTGACCGCGAGCAATCTATGCAGGATAAGATCGACAGTGTGCAAACGAAGTTGGACCAACGATAACAACACAGGAAAAACTATGACGAGCAATTTTAAGAAATCCCTGGTGGCCCTGGCCGGTGCCCTGGCTTTGGCGGGCACAGCCCAGGCCGCAGATTTCTCTGCTGCCATTAAGGGGGATCATCGCAACAAGGATTATGTCGCCCGTGATCAGTACCGCAACCCAGAGGAGACCCTGAAGTTTATGGGGATCGAGCCGGATATGACGGTAGTGGAAATTACCCCGGGCGGCGGTTGGTATACCGAAATTCTGGGTCCCTACCTGAGCAAGGAAGGGACCCTATACGCGGCGCACTTCCCTGAGAATAGTGAGTCCGACTACTTCAAGCGCTCCCTGAAGAACTTCAAAGCGAAGCTGGCTGCCAATGATAAGGCCTACAAGAAAGTGATTGTGACTGAGTTTGCCCCGCAAACCGGCCGCGAGATTGCTCCGGCAGGCAGTGCCGATGCCGTAGTAACTTTCCGCAACGTGCACAACTGGATGTATCGCGATTATGCCGATGAAGCTTTTGCCAGCTTTTTTGCCGCGCTGAAGCCCGGTGGTGTTCTGGGGATCGTTGAGCACCGTGCCAAGCCAGGTACCAGCCTGGAAGATATGGTGAAAAGTGGTTATGTCACCCAGGAGTATGTTATCGACTTGGCTAAAAAGGCGGGCTTTGAGTTCGAAGAGGCCAGCGAGGTAAATGCGAACCCCAAAGACACTGCTGACCACCCCAAAGGCGTATGGACCTTACCACCGGTAATGCGCTTGGGTGAAGAGGACCGTGAAAAGTATCTCGCTATCGGCGAGAGCGATCGTATGACCCTGCGCTTCCGCAAACCCAAGTCCTGATCGTTTTACAATATTCTGGGGGTGGCTATGGCTGCTCCCAGCCTACCTGAATTAGTCGCTGTATGATTATTCCCTTCGAACAACTAGATGCCGATACCCTGCAATCTCTGCTGGAAGAGTACGCCACTCGCGAGGGCACCGAATACGGTGAACGTGAAGTGGAACTGGTGGACAAAGTTGCCAGCCTGCGTCGCCAGCTGCAATCCGGCCAAGTGGTGATCTGGTTTGAGCCCGGTGAAGAAACTGTAAACCTGGTCCTGGCCGAGGACCTGCCCCCCGATGTCTGAGTGGTTGATCGATAGCCCGAGAGAGCCCCTTGCGCGCTTTCTGTTTGCCCATGGCGCCGGGGCGCCGATGGACAGTGAGTTTATGCAGTTCCTGGCGCAGGGGTTGTGTGAGCAGGGTGTGGAAGTTGTCCGTTTTGAGTTTCCCTATATGGTGCAGCGGCGCACCGGGGGAAGTAAGCGGCCACCCAATACCATGCCCCAGCTGCAAGAGTCTTTCCGCGAGCAAATCGTCCAGTTAGGCCCCGAGTTGCCCCTGTTTATCGGTGGTAAGTCCATGGGCGGGCGCGTGGCGAGTCTGTTGGCGGATGAATACTGGGGGCAGAAGGCGATTGCCGGTGCCGTATGCCTGGGATATCCGTTTCACCCCCAGGGCAAGCCGGAAAAGCTGCGTACCGAGCACTTGGTGGATATTCGCTGCCAGACCTTGGTGATACAGGGAGATCGGGACCCATTAGGCAGCCGGGCTGAGGTAGAGGGCTACGGTTTGGCGAACACCATTGAGGTCGAGTGGCTGGAAGATGGCGATCACGACTTTAAACCCCGTCGCGCCAGCGGTTTTAACCAGCTTCAGCATTGGCAATCCGCAGTAGAGTTGGCTGCCCAGTTTATGCTGCGATCTCGAGGACAGTAATGCGCTCTTCCCGCACCATCAGTGGGTTGAGTAGATTCATCTGTGCGCGGCGCTCCTGGCTGGTATACCAGTGTTGCCAATGGAGCTCAGATTGCCATTTGGAGAGTGTAAAGCGCCGCAAGGGATTGCCCTTCTCGATATAGGTCTGCCCCTCGATAAAGCCTACTGTGCGGTAGGCGCAAGTGAGGATTTTGCGGGCGGCCTCTTCATAGCTGTCCTGCATTTCTGCCGCAATTTCCCGTTCTATCAACACGTAGATCATTGTCAGCCCGAATTGCGTTAGCCCTATGAGGATTTTAGTGCGGGCGCAGGGGAATTACCGCGCGGCCCTCATGCCTCTGGAGATGACGACGGCGGTAAAATTGCGCACAATGATACCTATGAAGTCAGATCACACCTTAGATGCCCGTGGCCTCCTGTGCCCGGAACCCGTCATGATGCTGCATTCAGCGGTGCGCAATGTCGCCGATGGTGAAGTGTTGAAAATGGTTGCTACCGACCCCTCCACTCAGCGGGATGTGCCCAAGTTCTGCCAATTTCTTGGATATGAGCTGGTACAGCACGCAGAGGAAAATGACGAATTTGTCTACTGGATTAAAAAAGCGGAATAGCGGGTCGCGGTTGCTCCAGCCCCCATGCCATTGGCGGGGGCTGGCACACTCCTGAATATTAAGACCCAACAGTCCCTAGGGAGCTGTCACCAGGGCAGCGATAGCGGCCAGGGCTTCGGGGTCCTCGGATTTAATTTTGTTAGCGATATGGTGTTGGAAAAAGTACCGGAATCCCTCGCTCTCCTGCGCGGGGTACAGGCAGTGATCCCCCGGTAAAACCGGAGTGGTTTCAACGATATCGTGGTCTATCAGCATGCCGTGAATCTCCCCGTCGGCGTGCAACCTCCAGCTGACGACCTCAATCAGTGTCAGGTTCTCGCGCTGTTCATCCATAAACACAGCGTGGGTGCCGATGGTGTCGGGGATCTCCTGGAGTACTTCCTCAGCTTTATTGCTCTCGTATTCAAAGTATTCCGCCGCAGTCTCCAGCTCGACGATCTTGTGAATGGGGGGCTGATGGAAGATTTCCTCGATGCCGGGGTCATAGTAGCCCTCAAAGCGTCCGTCGAGAGGGTCCTTGATGTCGGGACAGGCCACTATGGTGTTTAACCAGGGAACGAGGCCTACGACCTCGCCATTTGCTTTGAGACCCCAGCATAAAACTTTCAGGCTATATAGATCTGTGCCGCTGGAGTTGTTGGAGTAGAGCATTTCCAAGCCGTCTAGCTCCGGCGAAAGGCGAATAAAGCGCCTGTCCGCAGAAGTTTCGATGGGCTCGCCGGTGAAGAGGTCAACCACATTGTTGATGCTGTGGTCTGTCATGGAACACCTCCTTGCAGGGCCGGTTATATACCGTCTCCACGTCAGATGAAGGTGCGACAGCGAAATGCCCTACCTCTGAAGGAAGACTGGGGCAGGAGGGTGTTTGATTGCTTTAATTCCCTCCTCGGGGAGACGCTAGAAGGACACGCCCTCTGCGGCATCCCTGTTCCTAAAGGTATATGTTGATTTGCCGAAATACAACCAGCGCCTTTTGCGCCCCGCAAGCGCCTGCACTTTGATCGGGGCGCAGGCGTTGATATAGTCCCCGCCTTTGAGGTACCCCGGAGAACGCCTTGCCTGTTGCAACCGCAGAAATGGCTTCTGTTCCTACGAAACTGCCAATGGCTGATCGTATTGTCAGAGTCTTCGATCACTGTTTTTCAGACCCAAATGGGCTCAATACCCGACTTCGCGGGGGCTTTTGCGAGCCCTACTACCGGCCCAGGGGGGAAGGTCAAACCTACCACCAGGTAGAGTTCACCCTGGACTATGCGGCCAGCGCTTTGCATGAAGTGGCGCACTGGTGTGTCGCCGGAGAGGCCCGGCGGCAGTTGCCGGATTACGGTTACTGGTATGCGCCGGATGGTCGCAGTGCCGACCAGCAGGCTGAGTTCGAGCAGGTAGAGGTCAAGCCACAGGCCCTTGAATGGATCTTTGCACGGGCTTGCGGACTCAAGTTTCGCGTGAGCGCTGACAATCTGGAAAATGGATTGGGCGCTAGCGACCGGTTTAAAAAGGCCATCCGGCAGCAAGTTCTGGACTATTGTGATACCCGGCCCAACCCTCGGGCCTGTGCATTCGCCGAAGCCCTGATGAAGGAATTCGGTTGTCCCAATCCTTTTGACCGGGGCCGCTACCAATTGGCGGATCTCTCTTGAATAGTTATCTCATAGACGCATCGGTATATATTTTTCGCTACTACTTTGCGCTGCCGCCCAACTGGGAGAGTCGCAGTGGCTACTCCACTGAAGCCGTTTACGGCTTTACTAACTTCCTGTTGGATATGTTGGCGCGACAACCGGGCTATATTGCCTGCGCCTTCGACGAATCATTGGGAAGCTGTTTTCGCAATGAGATTTACCCAGACTATAAGTGCAGTCGCGCACTGCCCGATGAAGCCCTGGCTTTCCAGCTGGCGGCGTGCCGGGAAATGGCTGAGGTACTGGGTATTGCCAGCTTTTCCAGTGAGCGCTACGAGGCCGATGACATACTGGCCACGTTAACCCGGAAGCTGCACCGGCATAACCCAGTGGTCGTGAGCCGGGACAAGGATCTGGGGCAGCTGCTGGCTCGGGGCGCTGTATCCCTGTGGGATTTTGCCAACGACCGGCACCTGGATGGCGAGGGCGTACGGGAAAAGTTCGGTGTGCGCCCGGAGCAGATTCCCGACTATCTGGCCCTGGTGGGAGACACCAGCGATGATATTCCCGGGATACCCGGGGTTGGCCCAAAGACTGCGGCACGCCTGTTAGAGGCATTCGACACTATAGAAATGTTGCTGGAGCAGCTCGATACCCTTGCCACAATGCCCATTCGTGGAGCCAAGGGATTGGTGGCCCGGATAGAGGAATACGAAGAGCAGCTGCACCTCGCCAAGCGCCTGACCAGTCTTGAGGAGCGGGTTCCCCTGGATATAAAACTGGCAGATTTGCGCCCACAGCCGGTGGATGTCTATCTGGCCCGTTCCCTGGCGGAGGAATTTGGTATCGGTGGCCTGAGCAAGAAGATTGAACGCACCTTAGCGGGTGTTGATGGAGAACTTACATGACGGATAGCGCTGCACAGAGTGCGGGATTAAAAATTGTCGCCGATGAGAATATTCCTGCGTTGGAGGCGTATTTCGGTGATCTGGGAACGCTGGAGCGCTACCACGGCCGCACCTTGAGCCGAGAACAATTAATTGATGCGGATATTTTGCTGGTGCGCTCGGTCACCCAGGTTGATCAAAGCCTGCTGGAGGGGACCCGGGTGCGCTTTGTTGGCAGTTGCACCATAGGCACTGATCACCTGGATACCCAGTGGTTGGAACGCAATGAGATCTTCTGGAGCGCCGCGCCTGGCTGCAATGCCAACTCCGTGGTGGAGTATGTTTTCTGCACCCTGGCCGCACTGGAAATTGACTGGCATGGGCGCAGCTTCGGCATAGTGGGCTGCGGCAATGTTGGCGGGCTTTTGCAGCAGCGCTTGCATGCTCTCGGGGTTTCCTGCGCAGTTTACGATCCCTGGCTACCGGAAAACCCGGATGCGAGTGAGCTGGCAAAGGTGCTGAGCCAGGATATTGTTTGCCTTCACGCACCGCTGGTTAAGGGCGGCACCTACCCCAGTTTCCATATGATTGGAGCAGAGCAGTTGCGCCAGCTCCGCGATGGCAGCGTATTGATTAGCGCCGGCCGGGGTGGGGTGGTAGACAACCGGGCACTGCTGACGGAAATCCAGCGGGGTAAGCGTTTTACTTCCGTACTGGACGTATGGGAAAACGAACCGGATATCGATACTGAATTATTGCAGCATGTTGACCTGGGGACACCGCATATTGCCGGTTACAGTCTGGATGGGAAGCTGGCTGGCACCCGTATGATTCGCGAGGCCTTGTGCCGGGAATTGGGTATTGCACCTAAGTCTGCGGAATGTCAGCCGGCTGTTACCTCTAAAGAGATCACGGGAGACTCAGCAGAAGAATTACTGTTGCAGATGTACAACCCCCGCGCGGACGATCGCCGCCTGCGCGCGGCAGCAGGTGATGTGCCGATGGAGAAGGCTTTTGATTTGCTGCGTAAAGAGTACCCCGAGCGCCTGGAGTTCAGTCACTACAAAACTTCAGCCCAGACTTTGGGTGACGAAGAGAAGCGGCAACTGGAAGTGTTGGGGTTGGCGTGCAGTTAAGTAAACAAGTAAAAAAGCTTGGTTTAATTATTAACCCCTGGGCTGGCATTGGTGGCCCGGCAGGGCTCAAGGGGAGCGATGGTGCCGAAACGGTGCAACGCGCGCTGGACGCAGGTATCGAACCCCAGGCGAATCAGCGTGCGGCGCTGGCCCTTGAGGAGTTAAAACCCTTTAAGGATGAGCTGGAAATCCTGTGCTTTGCCGGCGATATGGGGGCCAGTACAGCGCGTAAACTCGGCTTTTCTGTCTGTGAAGTGGGCGTGGCCGAGTGCTCGCCATCCTCACCGGAAGATACAGAGCGTGCAGCAGCCACTATCCGCAACAATGGTGCAGACCTCATTGTTTTTATTGGCGGTGACGGCACTGCGAGAAATATCGTCAATGCCCTGGGAGATAATTTCCCGGTACTGGGTATTCCCGCCGGAGTGAAAATGCACTCCGCCTGTTTTGCGATTTCCCCTAAAGCGGGTGGCGAGGTTTTGCGCCGTCTGATGGCGGGGCAGCTGGTGGACCTCGCTGAGCGTGAAGTGCGGGATATTGATGAGCAGTCATTCCGCAGTGGGCGGGTAACCACGCGTTACTACGGCGAGTTGCTGGTGCCCCAGGAAGGTCAGTTTTTACAGGCGGTAAAAAATGCCGGCCGCGAAGTGGAAGAGCTGGCAGTTGCAGATATCGCCGCAGAGATTACCGAAGACCTGGACCCGCAAACCCTGTATGTCGTTGGCCCAGGCTCTACTACGTTGGCAATCCTCAGCGAGTTGGGCTGTGAGGGAACCCTGTTGGGGGTGGATTTATTACTGAATGGCCAGTTGTTGCAGCTGGATGTCAGTGCGCCGCAAATTGAACAGGCTATCGCCGATCACAGTGGGCCGGTAAAAATCATTCTCACCGCCATTGGTGGCCAGGGTCATTTAATTGGCCGGGGTAACCAACAATTATCAGCCAATGTACTGCGGCGCGTTGGGCGCGATAATTTAATCGTGGTTGCGACTAAAACAAAAATTACAGAATTGCATGGGCGCCCGCTATTAATCGATAGCGGTAACCCCAAGCTTGATAAACGGTGGAGTGGTTTTATTCGAGTGGTTACCGGCTACCGGGATGCCATTCTTTATCCACTGAGTAACGGGGATATTGAATAAGCGATGAGTGCAGATTGGCAGTTACTGTTGGAGCAGGTAGAAAATAAATTAGGGCAAATTGTTGGCGACAGCCGCCGTTTTTTTCACGGCCGGGGTCGCAGCTATGAGGGCTTAGAGCAGGTCTGCGTTGACAGCTTTTTCCCCGCTTTGTTGGTGACTTTTTTTGAAGAATATGAAGGTGAAGTAGAGCTGTGTGAAAAGCTCTGGCAAATGGCTGAGGCGCGAGGTTATCAAGGAGTTGCTGCACAGCGACGCTATCTCCCTGGGGCACCTTTGCAGTGGCACTTTGGCGAGCCGGTAACAGACCCGGTCGCGCAGCGTGGAGACCTTAAATTCCCCCTCACGTTTGATCGACAAAATGTGGGTTTCTTCCTGGATATTGAGCCGGGCAGGGCCTGGCTTGAAGAGCAGGTACGTGCAAGGGCTGGGCAGGCGTCGGCAAAAATGCTCAATCTTTTCGCTTTCACCTGTGCCTTTTCTGCGGTCGCGCGAGCGGCAGGTGATATCGATATTGTAAATGTGGATGTCAATCGCGGTGTTTTAAATCGCGGACGGGAAAATCACGAGGTTAATGGGCTGTCCCTCAAAGGGGTTCAGTTCCTGCAATTCGATGCGCTGCGTCAATTCAAGCGCTTCGATCGTCGCGGCCCCTTTGACCTGGGCATTGTCGATCCGCCGACGCGACAGAAAGGTCGCTTCGATGTCAGCCAGAATTATGAAAAGTTGCTGAGGCAGCTGCCCGCTTGTCTCGCCGCTGAGGCGGATCTGCTGATGGTGATCAACTCGCCACGGCACAGCGAAGCCCAGTTTAGGGAGTTAATCCTCGGATCTGACAGTGGTTATGAAGTTGTAGCGCGCTTGGAGCAGAACCCGGATTTCCCTGATCGGGACCCGGATGCTGCCCTAAAAATGTTGCACGTTAAATATCGTCGCCAATCCCGGTAATGGCGATTGTCAATGCCGCGCATTAAGGAACCCCTTACAGCGCGGCAAACTCCCGCATCAAGCGCTCCATTAGCGCCTGCAACTGGCCTGATGATCCCTCGCGCACAGCGCTGTTGAGCAACTGGGCGTTGCTCTGCCCGGACTCAGCTCCGGCATTAATCATTAGCAGGAAACCCTTGTGGGTTAATACCGCATCCTCCATCGCCTCCTGGCGCACCAGCTGGGAAAAGCTGATATAGCCACTCTGCTTAAGCCAGGTCATGGACCCCAGGCAGGCTAAATGGCGGGGGGAGTGCAGCCCGTACTCATCCGGTGAGTCGGGGCCGGAAATATCTTCCACGTAAACGGTTGCCGGTACCGGGAATTGATTAAACATTGCCAGCAGTACCCTGCCGGCATCCCGGTAAAAATCGTGAATATGTAAATCGTCCAGCATCAACAGGAATATCGCTCCAAAAAGTCGCCCAGGCGTTCCATCGCATGCGATAAGTCGTCGGCACGGGGCAGGAAGACAATGCGCAAGTGGTCCGGTGCATCCCAGTGGAAGGCACTGCCTTGGGCCAGTAGTATTTTTTCCTGGCGCAGGAAATCCAGCACCAGCTGCTCGTCATTTTCGATCTTATGATGATCCAGATGCAGCTTGGGAAACAAGTAGATAGCACCGCTAGGTTTGACACAGCTCACACCGGGAATGTCATTGAGCATGCGGTGGGCCATATCTCGCTGTTGGCGCAGGCGCCCGCCGGGCAAGACTAAATCGTTAATACTCTGGTAGCCACCGAGAGCGGTTTGTACTGCGAACATAGCGGGTACATTGCCGCACAGGCGCATAGAAGAGAGTATCTCCATCCCCTGGATAAAACCCTTGGCCCGGTGTTTGGTGCCGCTGATAATCATCCAGCCAGAGCGGAAGCCCGCCAGGCGGTATGACTTGGACAGGCCGTTAAAACTCAGGCAGAGCACGTCCGGGGCGAGTTTGGCCATCGGGGTAAATTCCGCATCGTCGTAGAGAATCTTGCTATAAATCTCATCGGCGAAGATCACCAGGTTGTGATTGCGGGCAACCTCGACAATATCCTCCAGTAGTTCCCGGGGATAAACGGCGCCAGTGGGATTATTGGGATTGATAACCACTATCCCGCGGGTTTTTGAAGTGATTTTTGCTTTGATATCCTCAATATCAGGCAGCCACCCGGACTCCTCGTCGCAGCGATAGAGAACTGGCTTGGCACCGGTGAGGTTGGTGGCGGCCATCCACAGGGGGTAGTTGGGCATTGGCAACAGCATTTCGTCGCCATTATTGAGAAGGGCCTGGGTGCTCATGGAAATCAGTTCGGAGACGCCGTTGCCCAGGTAAATATCGTTAATCTCGACACCCGGGATACCCAGGGTCTGGCACTCTTGCATAATGGCCTTACGCGCAGCGAAGAGCCCTTTGGACTCGACGTAGCCCTGTGCCTCAGAGAGATTGTGAATGACGTCTTGGATAATCTCGTCGGGGGCGTTAAAACCGAAGGGGGCAGGGTTGCCAATATTCAGCTTGAGGATGCGGTGGCCTTCCTCTTCCATGCGCTGGGCCTGCTCCATCACGGGGCCGCGAATTTCGTAGCAGACGCCGTGCAGTTTTTCTGATTTATTGATGTCCTTCATGGTGACCTGGAAGCTCTATTGCAGAGCAGGAGCGGCCCAGGGCCGCGAGTTCAGTGCGCGAAAACCGGGTAATGTCCACCAGCGGTAGGTACCACTCCTGCGGGAAACCGGGAACCGATACACATAGGCATTGCCACAAGGCGGCGCCTGACCGGAAACCCCAATTGATTACGGAAACACTAGAGTATGTCAAAACAGATGGATGAGAACTACTGGCGGGATAAGCTTACAGATGAGGAGTTTGAGGTCTGCCGGGAAGGTGGGACAGAGGCGCCGTTTAGCGGCGAATATTGGGATGTTTTTGACGATGGCGTCTATCGTTGTCGTTGCTGTGGCGAGGTTTTATTCGGCTCGCAGTCAAAATTTGAGAGCGGGTGTGGTTGGCCTAGCTTTGATGCAGAGCATTATGAAGGTGCAGTGAAGGAGCTGCCTGACAGCAGCTACGGTATGCAGCGTGTAGAGATTCGCTGCAGTAAATGCGATGCCCATCTCGGCCATGTTTTTGACGATGGCCCCACCGATACGGGACTTCGCTACTGTGTGAACTCTCTATCGGTGAAGCTGGACCAGGGCAGCGATGAAACGGAGGATGACACTGAGTGACGGAATCACACTGGAGTAATTGGCTATTGCGGGTGCAGTGGATTCTGTTACTGCTGATCGTCCTTGCGGCTGCCGCCTTGCGTTACGGGTTGCTGCACTTCTCTGTGGTTTTCAAAATATTTGTGTTTTCTGGCGGTGCAGCCTTGGCAATTGCGCTACTGAGCCTGTTTGTTTTTGTCTGGGGAGTGAGCAAGAGCAAGCCGTTGGTGCGCAGCAATGCTCTGTGGGCGGCGTTGCTCGGACTGCTGCCGGTGGCAATACCTCTGGTAACCGTAGGCAAGGGCAACTTCGATGTGCCAAGAATCCACGACATCAGTACCGATACCCGCAATCCCCCCCAGTATCAAGAGGTATTGAAGTTGCGCCAGAAAGGCGACAACAGTGCCAAATACGGTGGAGAGAAGGTGGCCGAATTGCAGCGGGAGGCGGATATATATGCCGATATAATGCCGTTGCACGTGGACTTCCCGATAGCTCGTACCACTGAGATCGCTGCTGAAGTGGCCGAAGACCTGGGTTGGAAAGTGGTTTCCTATGAGCCTCAGCGGGGCCACCTGGAGGCTGTAGCGAAAACACCGATCCTCGGTTTTACGGACGATATCGTTGTGCGGGTCAGCGCTGACGTGGGTGGTGGCTCCAAAGTCGATGTGCGTTCCAGCTCCCGAGTCGGGGTCAGTGACTTGGGTACCAATGCGAAGCGTATCCGCCAATTTCTGGAAGAGTTGCACCTGCACGCGCTGGTGCTCGAGGGAACTGGCACAGAGCGGTACTAGAATGCACTCCAGAAATGGCTGGGTTTTGTAAGTGTCTGACAACAAAAGAAAAAAAATCAAAAAGAGTGTTGACAGGTTTAGCGGTGATCCATAGAATGCGCCCCACTTCTGACGCAGGGCTACACTCAAAGGTGGAGCGAAACGACAGAAGGTTTCTGGGTCCCCATCGTCTAGAGGCCTAGGACACCGCCCTTTCACGGCGGTAACAGGGGTTCGACTCCCCTTGGGGATGCCACGCGGGAATAGCTCAGTTGGTAGAGCGCAACCTTGCCAAGGTTGAGGTCGCCGGTTCGAACCCGGTTTCCCGCTCCAAATTTCCGCTTTGCGAGATGATCTCTAGTCAACTCGGAGAGCACGCCACCGAGAAATCAGTGGCATTGCCATGGGCAGCATGGCAGCACCGGATCGCAAGGTCGAAGTGCAAGTTTCTGTCCCCATCGTCTAGAGGCCTAGGACACCGCCCTTTCACGGCGGTAACAGGGGTTCGACTCCCCTTGGGGATGCCAATACGACCCGGTAGCAATGCTACCGGGTCAATTGCGGGAATAGCTCAGTTGGTAGAGCGCAACCTTGCCAAGGTTGAGGTCGCCGGTTCGAACCCGGTTTCCCGCTCCAATTTTCTGCTTTGCGAGGTGATCTCTAGTCAACTCGGAGAGCACGCCACCGAGAAATCAGTGGCATTGCCATGGGCAGCATGGCAGCACCGGATCGCAAGGTCGAAGTGCAAGTTTCTGTCCCCATCGTCTAGAGGCCTAGGACACCGCCCTTTCACGGCGGTAACAGGGGTTCGACTCCCCTTGGGGATGCCAATACGACCCGGTAGCAATGCTACCGGGTCAATTGCGGGAATAGCTCAGTTGGTAGAGCGCAACCTTGCCAAGGTTGAGGTCGCCGGTTCGAACCCGGTTTCCCGCTCCAATTTTCTGCTTTGCGAGGTGATCTCTAGTCAACTCGGAGAGCACGCCACCGAGAAATCAGTGGCATTGCCATGGGCAGCATGGCAGCACCGGATCGCAAGGTCGAAGTGCAAGTTTCTGTCCCCATCGTCTAGAGGCCTAGGACACCGCCCTTTCACGGCGGTAACAGGGGTTCGACTCCCCTTGGGGATGCCAATACGACCCGGTAGCAATGCTACCGGGTCAATTGCGGGAATAGCTCAGTTGGTAGAGCGCAACCTTGCCAAGGTTGAGGTCGCCGGTTCGAACCCGGTTTCCCGCTCCAAAAATAAAAAGCCGCTCAATCGAGCGGCTTTTTGTTTTTCCGATATAGTAATTCTTATCTTCTGCACGGTTACTTTTGCCCGGGACTCCTGCAAGTTCCGGTTCATCCCACCAAGTGACGTGTATGAAAAACCCTAGCTCCCCTCAGGTTGAAATTATTCGGGCAAGCGCGTTGAATAACGCTCCCCACTATAGGAGTGCAAAATGAGCGCTGCGCTATCGATCCATAACTTACAGAAAACCTACGACAATGGTTTCCAGGCCCTGAAAGGCATCAGTTTTGACGTGCAGCCGGGAGACTTCTTTGCGCTGCTGGGTCCCAATGGGGCGGGGAAGTCCACCACAATCGGTATCATCTGTTCCCTTGTGCGCAAAAGCGGTGGCTCAGTGTCGATTTTTGGTGAGGATATCGATGTCGATTTTGCTGCGGCCAAGCGCCTGTTAGGTGTTGTGCCACAAGAATTTAACTTCAGCCAGTTTGAGAAAGTGTTCGACATTGTCGTTACGCAGGGCGGTTTTTACGGTATGCCGCGCAAACTGGCTGAAGAACGCACTGAGAAATACCTAAAACAGTTGGGTCTGTGGGATAAACGCGCTACCCAGGCGCGCATGCTCTCCGGCGGTATGAAGCGCAGATTGATGATTGCCCGCGCGCTGATTCACGAACCGAAGTTGCTGATTCTGGATGAACCCACAGCCGGAGTGGATATAGAGCTGCGGCGTTCCATGTGGAGTTTCCTGGAAAAAATAAACCAGCAGGGCACCACAATTATCCTCACCACCCACTACCTGGAGGAAGCCGAGAGCCTCTGTCGCAATATAGCGATAATCGACAAGGGCGCTATTGTCGAGAACACTTCGATAAAGTCACTGCTGAAAACCCTGAACCGGGAAACCTTTATCCTGGATTGCGCGGAATTTTTCACTGAGTGCCCGGACTTGTCCGGTTATGAAGGGCGTTTGCGGGACAATCACTCACTGGAAGTCACTATTGAAAAGGGGCAATCTCTGACCGAGGTATTTGCGTCATTGCAGCGGCAGGGCATCACAGTTACCAGTATGCGAAATCGCGCTAATCGCTTGGAGGAATTGTTCCTGTCCATGTTGTCGGAAGAAAAAATGTCGGGGCTAGAAGAGTGAAGGGCAGATTAATCTGGATATCATTCAGCACTATTTACCGTCGGGAAGTCCGGCGCTTTATGCGTATATGGCCACAGACCCTGGTACCGCCGGTAATCACTATGTCACTGTACTTTGTGATCTTTGGCTCCCTGATTGGTCGGCGAATCGGTGATATGGGGGGGTATCCGTATATCGAGTTTGTTGTACCGGGTTTGATCATGATGTCGGTGATTACCAACTCCTATGCCAACGTAGTTTCGTCTTTTTACAGCGCTAAATTTCAGCGCAGTGTGGAGGAGCTTTTGGTCTCGCCAACGCCGAATTGGGTGATTATGGCGGGCTATGTTCTCGGTGGTGTGTCACGGGGATTAATGGTGGGGTTGATAGTGACTCTCGTAGCGATGTTTTTTACCTCGCTGACGGTAGAGCACGTCTTTGTCACGGTAGCGATTGTATTTTTGACGGCGGTGCTGTTTTCCCTGGCCGGGTTTATCAATGCTATTTTTGCCAATAGTTTTGATGCTATCTCTATTATTCCGACCTTTGTATTAACTCCCCTCACATACTTGGGAGGCGTGTTTTACTCTATCGACCTGCTGTCGCCTTTTTGGCAGGGGTTGTCGAAATTGAACCCAATTCTTTATATGGTGAACTCCTTCCGTTACGGCATTTTGGGTGTTTCCGATATTAGTGTTGTCGGGGCATTTTTGGGCGTCCTGGTATTTATTGCGCTTTTGGCATCCTGGGCCATTTATCTGATGAGCCACGGTAAGCGACTGAGACATTGAGCAAATTTATGACAAGAGAAGACTGGCAAAACCTCCCCCTGGGGCAGGAGACCACCTACGAATCCACTTACAACCCCGAGTTGCTCCATCCAATTCAGCGCTCTGTATCCCGAGCCCAGTTGGGGCTCTCTGCCGGCGCAATGCCTTTCTTTGGAGAGGATGAATGGTGGGGTTTTGAGCTTTCCTGGCTGAACCCCAGGGGCAAACCACAGGTGGCGGTGGCTCGTTTTAGTTTTCCTGCGGAAAGCCCCTGCATGGTGGAGTCAAAATCCTTCAAACTGTATTTAAACTCTTTCAACCAGAGCAAGTTTGAATCCTGGAGATTGGTACAGGATGCCCTGGTGCGGGACCTCTCTGCAGCGGCGGGGGCAAATGTCGGCGTTACCCTGATGGATGTGGAAGATGCAGCGCTGGCAGTTGAGAAACCAGAGGGCTATTGTCTGGATCATCTTGATATAGAAGTGAATAATTACGAGCCGGACCCCGCACTTCTCGCCCTCGAAGGCGGTGAGGAAGATGTGAGTGAGGTTCTTTATAGCCACTTGCTGCGCAGTAATTGTCCGGTAACGGGACAACCGGATTGGGCGACAGTAGTTGTGGACTATAAAGGGCCGGCACTGAAGCGAGAGGCACTGTTGGCTTATATTGTTTCCTTCCGCGAACACCAGGATTTTCACGAGCACTGTGTCGAGCGTATCTTTTGCGACTTGCAACAGTTGGCGGAATTTACCGAGTTAACTGTATGTGCCCGCTATACCCGTCGTGGCGGCTTGGATATTAATCCGCTGAGATCGACTCGCATTGAGAAACGTATGCCTGCGCGTTTTGCCCGTCAGTAATTTCCTTTCTTAAGTGCCACCGGAGTCCCCGGTGGTACGGCCCTTCAATATCACTCTTTGCCTAAGGCCGACCTGGGTTGGCGCTGCGGACTCTTAAGCTACGCTTTCTAGATAGGCCGGGGAAACCGACAGTGTAGTTGTGTTGGCCGCCCCACAGGAGGTGGAGTTGAGGCTGACAGATGGAGATTAATACCCAGTCCCCAGTAATTCCTGCCGTAGTAATCGGTTTTGCCCCACTTCTTTTTTCCCAATCCTCCACTGCAGAAGTTTATGTTAAAGCTGATGATCTGATACGGGTGATTGAGGCCCAGCAACAGCAGCTGGAAGAGCAGCAGGCTCAGATTCAGAAACAACAGGCAGACCTCGAAGCCCTGCGTCGGCAAATTGAGCAAATGCAACGGGCGCCACCATCCCGACCGTCTCTGGAAGTAACTCCTGTACAGCCTGTCGAAGCACCGGTGAGCAAGGAGGACATGAATGATTTACAGCGACAGATCGAGGAAATACGCCAGGAAGTTCCACCTGGTTCGCTGCCCCCGCCGCGGGCCCAGTCTGATCAGGCGGTACCTGACCCCAGTGACATCGAAGATGTGATTGCTAATGCGACAACGGAGTGGCCTGGCTCCATTCCCTTGTTGGGAAATACCATGAAGGCGAAGATCAGTGGCTTTGCGGACTTGGATGTCAATTATGATACCGACGCGATTATCAGCCCCGCACAATTTGTACCTGCCGATATTGTGACTTTCGACAAAACGGCTGCAGAGGGAGCAGACGGGCAGACAGAATTTACCGTGCAGACCTCCAGGTTGGTATTTGAGACCCTGCAGCACTGGGAGGGACGTGAATTTAAAACCCTGATTTCGATGGACTTCCTGCAGGACTCCAGTGTTACCACTCCCAACCCCCGTATGCGCAAAGCTTATGGAGAAGTGAGTAATGCGCTTTGGGGGGGCAGTATTCTTGTGGGGCAGCAGTGGTCAACATTCGCGAACTTGGAAGCGGTCCCCAATACTCTGGATTTCCAGGGGCCTAATTCGGCATTTGGCTTGCGCCATTCAATGGTCCGATGGATTAAGAGGTACGGGCCACAGTATTACTTTAAGGTGGCTATTGAAGCGCCGGATTCACAAATATTCGAGGATGCAACCGAGGTTGCCCGCTGGCCCGATGCGGTATTTGCGCTGGAGTCGGACTTGCCTAGGTCCCAGGTACAAGCGGGTTTGGTATTAAGGGATTTGCGTGCGAGTGGCGATCCGGATTCAGCCGTATCGACCACCGGCTGGGGATTAAATTTAAGCGGCACTTTCAATATGCCCGGCGTACTTTCCAAGGATGTTCTTTATTACTCTTTGTCCCTCGGTGCAGGATATAGCGGTCTACTTAATGACGCGCCACCAGATGCAGCTTATGATTTTTTTGATAACTCGGTAGAGGCACTAAATACTACAGCCTGGTATCTGGGGTACCAGCACTGGTGGACTCCTTGCCTGTATACCGTAGCGACCTACGGCAGGGTAAGGCAGGATAATCTGGACTTCCAACCCGGTGAGGCCTACAAAGCAACCCAATACCGCAGTATCAATATTGTCTGGTTACCCTTTCCCCGTTGGTTGACTGGAATCGAGGTGCTCTACGGCGCTCGCAAAGACAAAGATGGAGATAGGGGGTCTTTGGTGCGGACACAATTTACGACCCGAATGACATTTTAAGAAAGTAAAGTGTTTAAACGAGGTGTTCAGGTATATGCGAGTCAAACGAGAGAAGGTATTTCAAGCACGGGTTATTCGGTTGTTATGCAGCCTTTCAGTGATTTCCCTTCTGCTCGGATGGACTTCAGCCAGTACCGTGGTTACGCGGGTATGGCAGTCCCCATATATTGGTATTCAAAGCTTAGGAAAAACCCTGGTACTCGCATATACCCTGGTACCGAGGCCGATAGTCGGTGGGCAGGTAGAAAGGGAATGGGTCATGCAACTGCAGGATACGGGTATTGATGCGCATTCCTGGAGTGCTCTCGGGGCAATAACTGGTGTTCCCTCAATGGGGGAGATTGCACCCTTACTCCGGGAGAGGGGATTTGACACTTTATTGGTTACCCAATTGTTGGCATTAAAACGGATCAACCCGAATATCCGCAACTCCCAGGTTGCTGTTGTGGAGACACGTTTATATTCGGCGCCTAGTGACGAAGTTTATTGGTCGGTTCAGTCGGATACTTTTTTATACAAGTATTCAGGGGAGGAGCTGCGCCATCCTAATGAGAGAGATTTGCGTGAGTTTGTAGAGGTGATGATTCGCACTATGTCCGGCAATGGCGTTTTATAGCCGCAAATTTTTCGTGATTTTTATCGAATCTTTCACCAGGGCAATAGAACTGTTGTATTCAGCTATTCTGGTGAGACAAACCGTTTATGGGCCTATCAAAGAGTGCGCGTTCAATGGTTTGAAAGGGAATTCAAAGCGTTAGCTGGAATAGATGCCGGCTAACTACTTTTGGCGGTAGGCTTTACCATGGATTGGAATCTAAAAGCCCCTGTGGTTTTTTGGCGTGCGTATCTAAGGTGCTGGAGATGTGTTGATGTGCACTCTCCACGATTATTATTTATTCTGCCAGTTTTTCTCTCAATTTTATTAATCCCCTATTCAGCCAGTGCCTCTGAAACCTTTTTGATGCCGTTGGGACCAGTGGCAGAGGAGCAGAAAGTACACTTCTTTTGGGCTATGGCACTCACCATGGTCGCTGTCCTCCCGGTATTTATCCTGGTGCCAGTAATCCTCTTTAAATACCGAAGAAAAAAAGGTCACGGATTCTATGCGCCAAAATGGGAAACGTATGGCCCGCTCGAGGTCATTATGTGGGGTGTGCCATTCCTGGTCATAATTGTGTTGTCAGTGATGCTCTGGCGTGCAACGGCGCGGCTCGACCCCTACAAGGAAATACAGGGCGTTGTCCCCCCGGTAAAAGTGCAGGTGGTGGGGCTCGACTGGAAGTGGTTATTTATCTATCCGGAGCTGGATATTGCAACAGTCGGTGAATTGGTCGTACCAGTACACACTCCAGTCTCAATGATATTGACCAGCGATACGGTAATGCAGTCGTTCTTTATTTCTGCACTGGCTGGGCAGATTTATGTAATGCCGGGTATGACGACAAAGCTCAATTTTATCGGTACAAAAACCGGCGACACCAGAGGGGAGAATACCCAATATACCGGCAATGGTTTTGTCGACCAGAATTTTGCAGTCAAGGTTGTGACTGATGAGGACTTTGAAGCCTGGGTAAAGCAAGTACGGACGGGTGGGATTGTCCTGAGTCCAGAAAATTATAACCGCCTGGCACAGCGAAACACCAAAAAACAAGCATACAAAGTCTTGGGAAATAGCAAGATGCCAGAAAATACACTGTATTTTAACTTGCCGGGCACAGACCTTTTTCACGAAATAGTAATGCGTTATCACTCCGGTAAGCCGCTGAGCATCGAAGAGCAGCCCGGTACCCGAAAATTCGGCCGGGGCGAGGATGATGCTGAGGGAGCGCAGCCATGAACAATTTGGATTACGGTTGGCTGGGTAAGCTCAATTGGGATTCTCTAGTGTTTAGCGGGTTTCTTGAGCGGCCCTCTGTCAGTGAGGCCGTTGCCAGTGTGGCGGGCTCGATAGTAATACTGGCAACAGTGGGAATCCTGTTTTTACTGACCTGGTTTAAAGTCTGGGGAACACTCTGGCGGGATTGGTTGACCAGCACTGATCACAAAAGAATCGGCATTATGTATATCGCTTTTGCGATCGTGATGTTGGTTCGAGGGTTGCTGGAGGGGATGGTAATGCGTGCTCAGCAAGCCGCCGCACCGGAAGGCTTCCTCTATGCAGATCACTTTGCCCAGTTGTTCAGTACGCACGGCACAATAATGGTGTTTTTTGTGGCAGTTCCGTTTTTGGTGGGCCTTATTAATTTCGCTATGCCGCTGCAAATTGGTGCCCGTGATGTGGCCTTCCCGGTACTTAATCAAATCAGCCTGGCGGTGACAGTTTCCTCCGGTATTTTGTTGATGGTCTCTCTGGTGGTGGGGCAGTTTTCTACTGGGGGTTGGTCGGCTTATCCGCCTTATACGGGGGCGGATTTTAGTCCTGGGGTTGGGCCTGACTACTGGATATGGGCGATCGTATTTTCTGGGGCGGGGACGACATTAACGGGGATTAATTTCACCGTCACCGTGTATAAATGCCGTGGTCCAGGAATGCACCTATTCCGTATGCCACTGTTTTGTTGGACCGTACTCTGCGCTTCCATTCTAATGATTTTCGCAATGCCGCCCCTCAGCGTTGCCGCCTTAATGTTGGGCTTGGATCGCTACCTGGATTTCCACTTCTTCACCAATGACCTCGGTGGAAATATGATGAACTATGCCAATTTGTTTTGGCTCTTTGGACACCCTGAGGTCTATCTGTTGGTGCTGCCAGCCTATGGGATTTTTTCCGAGGTCTTTTCCACCTATTCGGCCAAAACCCTGTACGGCTATAAATCCCTGGTGATTGCCACCATGTGTATTGCGATTCTGTCGTTTACTGTGTGGTTACATCACTTTTTTACCATGGGGCAGAGTCCGACGATCAATATTGCCTTTGGTATAGCGACTATGCTGATCGCGGTGCCGACCGGGGTGAAAGTTTACGATTGGATGGCGACCATGTATCGGGGTCGAATACGCTTTACCACTCCAATGGTTTATGCCATCGGCTTTTTAATCCTGTTTGTGATTGGTGGCCTCTCCGGCGTTATCCTGGCTAACCCCACTGTCGATTTCCAGGTGCACAATACACTGTTCTTGGTGGCGCATTTCCACAATGTTCTGATTCCCGGCGTGCTGTTTGGAATTTTGGCAGGGTACAACTACTGGTTCCCCAAAGCATTTGGTTTCCGTCTTAATGATAAGTGGGGTAAACGCTCAGCCTATCTCTGGTTTGCAGGATTTATGGTGACATTTTTCCCGCTCTATGGCGCCGGCTTATTGGGGATGCCAAGACGATCATTCAGCTATGCCGATCTCACATTCAAGCCTTACATGATCGTTGCTTTTATCGGCGCAATGATTGTTCTGGCGGCCTTAATTTCGCTGGTTATTCAATTTATCGTAAGTATCAGGGACCGAAAGAAAACCCAGGTTCCTGTGGGTGATCCCTGGGATGGACGCTCCCTGGAGTGGAACTCTCCCGCTCCAGTACCGGCTTATAACTTTGTTGAAATACCCAAGGTTACTGATCGGGATGCATTTACTGAGGCTAAGGAGCACGGTGAAGCCTATAAGCGGCCTAAAGTCTATCGGGACATAGAGCTCCCTAAAAATAATCCTCTCGGATTTATTTTGTGCGTTGTCAGTGGAATTTTGATGTTTGCCCTGGTTTGGTACATCTGGTGGCTTGCACTGATCTCCGCATTAACCATTTTGGTTGCAGTTATCGCGGCCACCTTCCGCAAAGAAACAGAATATATTATTCCTGCCAGTCAGTTAGAGAAGGATACGGAAGCTTGGTTGGCCTTGGTCGAGAAGAGCGAGGCAGTGAGCCGGGACCTGGAAGATTCCCCGCGAAATGTCGGCCTTGCGAAGCTGGAGATCTAAATGAATCCCGTCTCTTCACCGAAAAGCCCGGGCAGCATCAATCCCCACGAAGCCATCCACAGAGATCCCGATATGGTGATCTTTGGCTTCTGGGTCTTCATGATGAGCGACCTAATTTTCTTTGGGGTGGTATTTGCGATTTATATCACCATGGTGGGCGCTACCGCCGGAGGGCCAGGCCCGAAGGAGCTTTTTGATTTCGGCAGCTTGTTCGCCCAAACGATGCTTCTTCTAACCAGTAGCCTCACTGCGGGTATTGCGACAGTTATTGTTAAGCATGAACGCAGTCGCGCTGCCTTTCTATTTTGGGTGGTGATAACCCTGTTGCTGGGCATGGGTTTCCTGGCATTGGAGCTGTACGACTTTGCCGGGATGGCCGAGAAGGGAGGGGTGCCACAGCGCAGTGGTTACCTGTCAGCCTTTTTTGGCTTAGTGCCCTTGCACGGTCTCCATGTCACTTTCGGCTGTCTGTGGATGATCGTTTTGATCGTTCAGGTTTTCACTATGGGATTGGGGGATGTCGTAAAGCTGCGCTTTCTGCGCCTGGCATTATTCTGGCATTTCCTCGATTTGATTTGGATCGGAATTTTTTCCGTGGTTTATTTCGGTGGCTGGGTCTATGGCTAAAGAACCGACTTTTGCACAACACTTGCGGCTGTATATCACAGGTTATATCCTGTCTATTGTGCTCACTCTGGCGGCTTTTGCCGCAGTGCTGACGATCGGAAGGGAGAATAAAAGTGTCTTGATTCTGGTTGCGTTACTAGGGGTTGCGCAACTGGTAGTGCAATTAAAATATTTCTTGAACGTAACAACCCAACGGGACCGTAGGGATAACCTGGCGTTAATCCTTTTTTCTAGCTTAATTCTTTTGATTATTGTGATGGGTACAGTCTGGATTATGGGGAATCTGGCGGTGCGTATGCATACCACTATGTAGAAATTTGAGCCTACACACCTTTTATAAAACTAGATAATGACTTTGCTCTTCAGGTTGGATGCTGCTTTTTGCAGGGACTGTAAGACCTTTTCCTTATCGTAATTTCGGATTTTATCCAGGTCTAAATGCATTGAGAATCCAGGGGCATGCTCCTCCAAGTAACTCTGTTGGCCGCCCAGGTTCTTACGCAGATCAGTAACCTGGTAAACCTTCACCGGAGTACTAATACCTTTTACGGTGATATGCCCTTTGTCCCGGCACATTACCGTGTGTTTGATCATGGCCCAGGTCTCGTGGCTAATCAGGATTTCTCCCGGCTGGGCGGCGCCTTCCAATCGTGAAGCGAGGTTAACGTGGGTACCCATCACCGTGTAAGACTGGTAGTTGGCGGTACCAAAAATGCCGACAGTACAGTAGCCGGTATTAATACCCATCCGAACCTGTAGAGGGCGCGAGATACCTTTGTTGTACCATTCCTGCTTCATTTCACGTACGCGTTTACGCATCGCCAGGGCCATAGCTACGCAGCGCAGAGCGTCTGACTTTGGTCCTTTACTCTCATCGTCCCCAAAAACAACCATTACCGCATCGCCGATAAACTTATCGATAGTGCCGCCGTATTGCCCAGCGATGCGTGCCATTTCAGAGAGGTAATTATTGAGCAGCTGGGTAAAGGTCTCTGCCTCTAATTCCTCGGTGAGCTGGCTGAAGTCTTTGATGTCAGAAAAGAAAACGGTGAGGAGCTTTCTCTGGGTCACCAGAGCTTCTTCATCCCCAGTAGTGACAGAGCGCCACAGCTTTTGTGGCAAGTACTTGGAAAGTTTGTAGGAGCGAACCTTGCTAACGCGCTGCTCAACCATCAGGGAGTGATTGGCTTCCTTAAGCTGGCCAATCTGGCGGTGGGTAAAGAATGCATAGGCGCATAAATAGGCCAGAATACAGATCAGGCTTACGGTGCTGATAGTGAGGTCAGCGCTCACTAGCAGAGATGGCTCGTGCATCAGGTACCCGATAACGACCCCAACCAATAAGCCGGTATTGTGCTCAAACCAAGCGCGACCACCGCCGCCCCCAGTGAGGGCATTCAGCTGGACCATGGTAACCAGCAGCAGCGAGGGCAGCATGCTGAAGTCTGCCAGGGATATGGTGATGCCGATCAGTACTGTATCCAGGAAAGAGAGGCAGCGGCGGGTTTTCAGTGCTTTTTTATCGCCAGTTTTGTAGAGGATAAATTGGGCGAGAGCGGTATAAGCAATGATAAAAAGAGCAGATCCGGTAATAACCAGCTTGTCTGATTGCCATGGCGCATCCCAATTCACCGCGTTTGCCAGGGTACCGGCAGCGGCAAATAAAATCAGGGTGCGAAAATAGGTGGAGTAGCGAGGGTTAACATTCCGCCCCGTGCTCTCCTCAAGCTGGTCCTGCATTTGTGTTGTTCTTTGTCCGTTTGAGCAGAAAGTGAACACCTTGCGCGTTGGCGATAGGGTGGCTCCGATTTCCCCATCCACCGTATAGCCACGCCGTGACTCCAGCAGCGCAGTTTACTCTTCCGAGGAACAGAATGCGAAAAAACTGTGCATGCAAGTGATATTTTTCTCGTTGTTGTTGCCAGTGATATTACCGCACCTCCAGCCTCAGAACCTCCCAATTTTCATGGCAGATTTGCAGTTTAGGCAGGGAGGGTACCTTAGGGCTTTGCGTATCAAGGTTTATATAGATAGCGACCACTGACTCTACAGCAGGCCAAGGATTATGACAGGGTGCTTTTCCGACATTATTAACCTAGATCAATCTAAGCTCAGGAATCCGAGCGACTTGTACCAGGTGAAGGGAAAAGGGGAGTGTCAGTAAAAGACAATTTTTCCTATGGCTGCTTTAAGGGGCTGGGTACCGGCCTCATATAAAGCCGGGCTTATATTCACCTTTGAGTCAAGGGGTTACATGAGTTGTACAGCCCTTATATTGGAGAACCGAAGGGGCTGGGCCGGCCGGAAAACTAATGCTGGTCGGACTAATATAGAGCCTGGGTCAAACGACTCACAGAGTCTAGCCACCAAACCTGCGATAGCTGAGGGACTCATTTGAGGGGGCAAATAGCCGTGGTGACTTGTAGCGGATAGTCTGAGCTCCCTCATGATGCCCCGTTTTAACAGCCAGAGAGACTTTTTTCGCATTAGTGCTTGCACAACAAGGAACATTTGGGTAAAGTGCGCGCTCTCTCGACGACACAGCAGCTATCTTCCTGATTTCCTTGAAGATTTCGCTGAAGAGAGAGACCGCTACAACGCGGAGAGCCCTCGCGAAGGGTGACAATTTGGTGAGGTGTCCGAGTGGTCGAAGGAGCACGCCTGGAAAGTGTGTATGTCGCAAGGCATCGAGGGTTCGAATCCCTCCCTCACCGCCATCTTCTAAAAGCCCGGCTTATGCCGGGCTTTTTTGTTTCTGCCTTTCGATTGGTTTCTCTATGTCTTTTTTGGCGGTTCTACTCGTCAGCCCAGGGATTTTTGGGCTTTGCTAAGGGGGGGGATCTCATCTTAGAAGGGTTTGCCAAATACTGCTGCGTTTATAATTGATGAGCTGTTAGATTTAAGGGGGTGCACAAAGGCCTCTTTACTCATTCTGCTGTAGTATTTTATATAGATCCTCATTTTTGTTGCTATTTTCCCTGCCGCCAAAATTTTGTGGGCTAAGTTGGTTTTGAGGGAATTTTAACTGCAAATTAGCTCTTCTCCTTGCTTTTTGCCTGCAGCTCCACCGTCTACTTTTTAGGGTTAAACTTATACACATTTATATTTTGGCTCTTATTGAGGCAAATTATCTAAAAAAAATTTGTACCTACTAAGTAAAAACTTCTTATTCAACAATCTTCTCTACTTCCTATTTTTTCTTTCACTTAGAGTGGCTTGTTGGAAGTTTGTGCCGTCGGTCATATAAGTGAGAGTTACACTGCCGGTATCAATCAGCTATAACGCAATAAACAAACCCTAACAGGGACGGGCGCAAAGCTATTTCCAGACAAAGTTGGCAGTTTGGCGGTGGTGTGGGAGATACTTAGGGTGCCCTCCAATGGTTTATATAGCCCCCCAGGGAAGCCGCTAGTAGCTGAGCATGAGCACCAAGAAAAGGTAAGTACACATTCACCCCAGATTCCACTGGAATTTTCTTCGACATTTGGGTAAAGTGCGCACTCTCTCGACGATATAACAGCTATCCTATTGATTTACTTAAGGGTTTTGCTGGTAAGAGAGGCCGCTTTAAGGCGGAATGCCCTCGCAGAGGGTGACAATTTGGTGAGGTGTCCGAGTGGTCGAAGGAGCACGCCTGGAAAGTGTGTATGTCGCAAGGCATCGAGGGTTCGAATCCCTCCCTCACCGCCATCTTCTAAAAGCCCGGCTTATGCCGGGCTTTTTTATTTCTGAAGCTTTTGTTCTTTAGTCTTGAGTATCAAAGACCTTAGCTGTCACTGCTTTCTCCTGTAGACGGAGGAGGCTGCTAGGCAGAGACCCTATTTATTACCGCAATACTCATCAAAATTGCTGGGAGTGTTAGCAAAGCCAGCCTTCTCTGCAAGTTCCCATGGTCGTTCGCATTCTTTAGTTTTACTACACCAAAGGTAGCCGGCTGAGTTTATACACCCGTGGGCATCCTTGTCTGAACCGACCGGTGTAGAGGGTTTGGGATCTTCTGGAGTATCTGAGGAGCACCCCGTCAGGGACGCGACTAGAATAAAAGCGGCGGCTTCTTTGATTTTGAGCATTACAATCACCAGAAAGTTAAGGTTATTGTTAAGTATACGATTTAGTGCAGTACCCTTCACAAGCCGTGCCTAATTGTTACTTCAAGGCGGGTTCAAGTGGGTCTTTTAATATTATTATTAAGTTTGAAAGGGTATGGGGTTGATAAGCCCCTTCAGTCTAGTAGCTTATCTGCAAATCTGGCTATACTTAAAAATCATCCTCTCGAAAACTTTCAAAAGTCCTGGTTACTTTAATATCCTGTCTTAGGGCTGTGATATCTCTATCGCAGGAAAAAATAAGTCCGTAAGTAGTAGCGGATTGCCTAAATCTACAGTATTTCATACTGACTTCACCATACTGGCAAGCAGCTTTTCACATGCTCTATAGAGAATAGGTTCTAGTTCTTTTGCTCCAAAAACAGGCCTATGTCTGAGCATCCCTCTTAGGCTGAATACTCCTGAAAAATATTCTCTCCATGGCATTTTCTCTCGAGCCCTATAAGAGGAGTGTGTTTTATTGGAGTCGGCGTAATAGAGTCGAGCTGCGACTTCAATCTTTGGCCGCCAGAATACAGGCATTGCACCAAATTCTCCAAAGTATGCGGTGTCAAACTCACCCCCTCTTACTTTTAAGACTACAACCTCTAGTGCTAAATCATTGGATTTGGGTTCTATTCGACTCGATATATGTGGTAAGGAGAAAATTTCTACCAGCCTATGACGAATGCCCGCCTCTAAATCTTCGCCCTTAAAAGCTCCCCAAGCACCAATCTTGCTAAATTCATTCTGTGAGACGACAATCATTTTATCCAGATAGACTCGTGGTTTACTCTTTTTAAATAACTTTGAGAACATTCTTACTGTAGCCAGATATAGGTTTTGTGAGGATGGGTACAAGGGTTAGTGCTGAAGGTATCGTGTGAAACCGACATCCTATTAGACATGGAATGATAGGTTTTCTTTCTATATTTTGCACTACTGTTAATGGCTAAATTGTACCTCCCATGGGCAAAGAGCCAAATAGATATTGCTTGTCGGGAACCATCTTTCATCTGTCGCCCATGATGACCCGTAGTAGTATGAACTTGAATGAATGATTTTAATAAACTAAAGGTATAATGTTCTTGGGGGGTTAGTTACCTATTAGTTTTGGTAACTCTCTCATCGCTTGAAAGGACACTACGCCAATGGTATTAGATTCCTCATTAAAACGATTAAAAAAGAAAGTTTTCATGCCCGCTTCTATACCAGCCTTAACTCCCACTGGCCTATCATCTATAACGGAGCAGTTTTCAGGGTGGTAGCCCATACTTTTGGCGGCATGTAGGTATATGCCTGGATCAGGTTTCCACATACCTACTTCATATGAACTGAATAAATTATTTCCGAAATACTTAGATAGCCCACATATATCTAATGAATGCTTGATTTTTTGCAGGGGGCCGCTAGATACTACCGCTTTCTCACCATCAAGTGCCTCAAGAGCGTCTACTACACCTTCAACAGGTTTTAACTCTCTGGTAAATAGTTTTGTGACTATATCGCGATAAGCTGCAACAAAATTGCTTTTCAGTTTGATATTATTCTCTTCTTCTAATAGGGATAGAATACTTGCCAGTTTCCAGCCCCTAAATCTTATGACCAGTTCATCAGCATCTAGTTTTATTCCGTAATTTTCGAACGCAATAGCTAAGCCAATGCTGGAGAGGTGTTCGCTATCAACTAAGGTGCCATCGTTATCAAAAAGCAGGCATTTACTCACAGATGAAACTCCGATTGATTTCTTTTATGTTACGCTATTTTTCCCATAGTGAGTTTATATAAATGATATATAAAGCCGCCGCCGCAACAGGCATGAAGTGCCACCAATAAGAGGAGGCGTCCCCTCCGAGGCTGTATTGGTATATAACAATACCGGCGGCAAGTATGCTAATTGAGGGTAGTAAGTATAGGGAAGCCGCAAGTATCACTGATGATAGTTTTGATAAATTTCCTCTATTAGCTACGCCACCTCCAGCGAATGCGGCCATCATAAAAAGGAATCCGCAAAAAGACAATTGAAGAAATGAGCCTACAATAACCCAAGTTAAAGACATGTTGATCCGTCTCCTTTGTATAATTTACTCTAAAATCCTGCCGTGCTAACTGACCCTGGTGAGGGTATTGCTGCTTTTTCTTTTTTGTGGCTTATTATTCTAATTATATGATTTATTGCGGGGTCTTCTCCTGCGAAATACTCTTCAGATGAGAGTGTTACGGGAACATGTGGTGCAATCCAGATGCGATGATCTTCGGCCTTTGAGGCCTGATGATATTGAGATGAAATAATCCCCCAGACACCGCTGTAAGGAAGTTTAAACCATCCCGCTTCACCTAAATGGTTGGGTCTGCTCCCACTTGGTTCACCGACAATGATGATGTCAGTTAAGCGATCGAGGTCTGCAAGTAACAAATGTGCAGCGGAGAAAGTATTTCGTCCAATAATCACAAATAGATTATTCTCTTCGCTATTTTCTGAAAAATGAATTAACGATCTTGTTAAGGGAGGGATAATAGAACCATTGCCGCCGCTGTTGTGACGCAAATCTAGAACAAGATTTTTGACTTTTCTACTCTTGGTGAATGCTGTGATCTTTTTGCTGAATACGTCCAGTGGGCGTGACTTATCTTGTGCGACCCTATTAAATTGTAAATATAGGAAATCATTGTCAGAATTGTATTCAAGCCAATAGTTTTCTTTCTTGTTCTTTAGGTAAAGTAAGTTGTCACTATTATTAGGTGCGGGTAAGGTTGGAAACCCTGTAAAGTTGAAAGGTTTTCCTGATAAAACTACTTGCTCTTTGATTCCTGATTTTTCTTCCAGAGTTAGTGGGATCTTGGATGCACTTTCTACTATGCCTAAACCCTCGAGAACCTCCGGTAAGGCCAGATAGTAAGGCCCCAGCCAGTATTGTTGCATTTCGTTATCGCGGGCATTTACAGTGGCAATCTTTTTCATTACTGCATCTATCGGCTGGTTGGCTACAGAAAGGAGTTTTTTCCCTACAAGATGCTTATATTCGGTATCGGCACCTAAAATGAATATCCCATCATTAAACCAATAGAGCTGGATTGGTAACTTGCTGAATGAGCCATTCCTAGAGTGGGTTGGGACAATAAAGTTGTGTCCATTCCCTAAGCTGGCAAGTAGCGCCATCATTCTAAATACGATTTGTTGGTCGGTTAAGTGGGGGATCTCTGTTTTAATTTCGTTTATGTGTAATGCTAGATCTTCCTTTGATGAGTGATGGTAGGGGTTAACATGTAGGCGTAATATTTCATCAGCTAGGAAGTTTAAATCTGTCATCCAGCGTTCATCTCTCGATAAATTTTCTAGCTGGCTTTCCCCAGAAAGCTCCTTATACATGTCGTCTTGAGATATGTGTTGAAAATCACTACTACCAATGAGGCTCTTTCGGTCATCCCATCTGAAATCGAGTGCTTTTTGAATCCAGCCTAGCGCTTGGTCTTTCTCTTCCATTTTGGAATGGCATTGTGCAATTTTGATCATTATATCGTTAGAGGGGGATGAAGCTGATCTTATCCCCGACATGATTGTCCCTAGTTCTAGGGTTCGTTTGAGTGAGGGAATTGCTTTGTTACATTGGTTCGTCTTGATGTATCCATGCCCGAGTAAAAACCAAGTGTCTCCATCATCTTTATATTGGGCGGTTAGTTTTTCGAGCAAGGGAATAGCTTTTTCCCAGTCATCGGTTTTTGCAAAACTTACTGCTTGTTCTCGCTCTATCCAATATTCGGAGCCGCTAGAGGGAAAGGACTGGGAGGGCATTTGACCAATAGCGCTGTTGGTCATAAGGTCTGCCTTTGAAGCGACTACTTCAGGTGATGGAGTCAAGAAAAATCCGAGTGCCGAAAGGGTCAAAAAAATTTTCATGCTTGTTTGTGCTTATTCTTTTACGATTGAGATTCTTAGGGGTAAGCTTGAATCAGGTATGCTTAAAGCAATATTAAACTTAATGTTAGTAATCGCTTTACTGTTTTTGTTAATGGGGGGCTCATTCCCTGCTCGTAAAGGCGAGTTTGAGCCCTAAAGCTGCGAAGCTACCAGCAAAGGCTCGTTGAATGATAACGCTAATTTTTTCAGAGTGAATAACATAATTTCGAATGACTGTTGCTAGTAAGCCATAAACAATGAAAACCAGAAAGGTCATAGCCATGAAGGCAAGTCCAAGAATCAGCATACTATCTAAAGGGTTCTGTAATTGAGAGGGAATAAACTGGGGTAAGAATGCCAGGAAGAAGATGGTTAGCTTTGGGTTCAGGATATTAATCATGAATCCCCTGAAAGCAATTGAGGTTAAACTCTGTTTCTTTTGATTTTCTTCTAGAGTCAGGGAGTTGCTAGATTTAAGCATTGACCAAGCTAGGTACAATAAGTATGCGACTCCTGCATATTTTACAAATTGGAATGCTAATGCACTGGTATGAATGATTACGGACAGCCCCATGATGCAAGCAAGGATAGAGGGGATGATGCCTAGCGTACAACCTAACGCTGCAGAAATACTTGCCCGTTTACCCTTAAATAGCCCCGCAGCAACTGTATATAGAACTCCCGTTCCAGGTATCAGCACAACGATAAAAGAGGTAATCAAAAACTCAATGCTTATCATAAGGACAAGTCCTGACATGAAATTATAGATTTAAATGCTGGATTTAGGGATAACCCTTTTGAATGGTGGCCTCTCAATCTTCTTCAATTTTTAAGCTTATACCAGCTATTGGTGTTCCTGGGGGAAGGCCGCTGAGTTGCTCATGTATCTGTCCTAACAGAACTAGATGGACTTCCCAAGATATAGATTGATAATTTTCTTTAATGTACTCCCCGCCCATTATCGGTGGTTGGATTGCTGAATAGCAACAACCTTGAGTTAATGGTTGGTCCACTAACTCAAGTAATAATCTGTATTTAAACCAGTTGCCCGGAATATCTTTCATTGCTGCCATCATCTCTCGGAAAGCATTCCAGGATTTTGCGGCAAGTTCCATTTCTCCTGTGCCAGTATCTAGGAAATAGACACGTTCCCTGTTCAGTAGGCCTTCCTTCCTTTTGAAGAATAAATCCCCCATAGAGGTCAGAAGGCACATGGAGGCCTTTTTGCCAACTAGCCATCTCCAGCATTCAAGGGCATCTCTTTTTCCTAGATCAGTAACTGGAGCAAAAATATCTACTTCATTATCCATAATGTATTTCTATCTACCTGCGGTAAAATTGCCCAAAACTCATGATTGTTCTTAATCAAAGCCTCTGTCACACATCCATGGCGGTACGTCAAGATTTTTGTGGAGACAGCATTTCGCTTGCAGGTTGAGCAGAGCCGAACTCTTGTTGGCCCTTTCTCCAGAAATAAATGCTGACACAAAAAATAACTACAGGTAAAACCATACCAAATTCGTTGAGATACCAGCCTGAATCTGTGCTTTGAAGGGTCAATGGATTGAAGAATTTTTGAATAAATGCATTGTGGCTCATGTGGAAAATAACGGCAGGCCAAACACTGTTAGTCTTTAATCTTACGTAAGTCATGATGACTGACATTGACATTAAGCCTAGCGTAAAGAAAAACAACTGATAGCTGAGAGGGGCTGTTTCATTCCCGTAGACACCTGCTACCATCATGGGCCAATGCCAGGCGGCCCATATAAACCCAGAGGTTAGTGCGATCCCTGAGAAGGACATAAGCTTTGAGAGCTCAGGTACAAGCAATCCACGCCATCCAATCTCCTCTCCTAAAACTCCAGGCAGTATCAATAAAAAGCTGATACTTGCAGTAATTAAGAATCTAAAGATGATTACACTGGTATCACTCCAGCCATCTACTTTATATCCTTCTCTTAGTGCCGTAACGTATTCTGAGTTATACCACTCCCCGAAACCTAAGATCCACATAATGAGGTAGGCAGCTGCTACATAGCCCAAGGGTACCAAATAGCTTAACCACTGATATTTCCAGCTTCCCCAAGACCATCCTAAGGGGCTCAGGCTCTTCTTAAATATCAAGCATGTTATGACCGTGGCAAGCCCAACAGAAAGCATTAAGGGTACTGCGCTTTCCATGTGAAAAATTAGCCAGTATCCGATAGGGTAGAGGCTCGCTGTGAGAATTAAAAAAACAGCGATAATTTTGAGCGAACTCAGCGATTCTTTCATCTAGATCGTTAACTCCGTGTTATCTTGAAAATGGCTAATCTGTAGTATGTCTATGTGCGAAATAGAATATTTCTTGTACTGTTAATGAGTGGGGATTACAAGAGGCGTAAGGTTTTGAAGGTTGCCCTGCAGAGTACTGTTATTGAGGTAAGGTAAAATTTACATTTTCTGAATCATATTTTCTAAATGTGGGAGGAATAGCCTATTAACTGTCTCTCGAATTAATGTTCCTTGGATTTTTTACTGAGCTATTCGATTATAGTGAATTCGATCAGTTTTTCCTTACTTTTACCTAAGCGGTTTTGATCTTACCAGACTGGTTATTGTATTTTCTTGTAGATTCGTTCAATGACATTCTGTATGGGATGTTTAGAGTTGTTAAAACAAGTGTATTAGCCTCAGGTAAGTATTTTGTATTTGATAGAAGTTAGGCCATGACTGTAGCCGCTAGGTTAATAACTGCTAACCGAAGTAGTTGAGGTGCTATATATGGTTGAATGTCTGTACACTTGTACAATGATGGGGCTACTTCCTCCTTTCCATAGCTTTATGCTGTTAAGTAACCTAGAGGTTAAAACATCGCTCGGAAAATGACGTATGGGTAGTGTCCGGTGGTTTAGTTATTGAGCCGTTTAATGTGAAGTGCTGTGCTGCTCCTGAGTTATAAAAGGGCATTGGTTAATGTTGTTTCCACTCTATGGTATCGCCTAAATTTTGCTTTATATTTTCAAACATTGCGACTCTGCTAGAGTTTGGAAATTTTTGGATAAAGAAGTCGATTTGCTGTTTTGCTTTGGGGATGTCTTGGCGATAGATATGCAAGAATACATAGCCAGATTCGACCTCACTGTTAAGATTGGGACTAAAATGTTCTTTTAGTATGGATAAGCTTAGCTCTGCTTTGTCTAAGTATGCGGGGCCAATTGACAAGTAGAAATAGGATGCTGAAAAGTTGCACATCACGGACTTTTTAAAAGTGTGAAGACACGCACTTAGGTTATTGATTGCTTTTTCCGCGCTACCCTCTACATCCATGTTGTGGCCCTGTCGGTAAAGTTCTGATAGCAGGTAAAGCGACTGTTCTGAGCCATTATGTACTGTGTAAAAAGCTTCTGCTTCGGAAACTAATACAAGCCATTTTCGATAGATCAACTCTCTTTCTTTATCATTTGTAAAACTGGGTGGGTATCCACCAATAAACTGATTGAGTTTTAATATATTCTGTCTAATCTCCGAAAAGGACATCGTGGGTGAATCTATTACTGGGGGATTTAGTTCAAATATCCGTTCTTGGAGTGTGGTGCCAGGGATGTTGACTTGAGATGAAGCGTTGGCAGAAAGAAGTGTGATGAAAATTAGTGCTAAAGATAACTTCATTATTCTGCCTCTTATATCCTTGCTGTAATGGTTCTCGACCTTTAAGTAGTATAGGGGATAGCTATTGTTACTACATACCGATTTCTTAACCATCTAAATTTTTTCAGTCGTATATTAGCTTAATGATATTCATTCGTTGGAGTGGGTGGATACAGCACACTTGTACCGATTTGTGCTCATGTCAAAGTGGATTGGCTTCTTGACGGAGCTCAAAGCTATAATCAAAATGCTCCTCCAGCAGTAATTAGCCGCAGTTTAGCTTTATGCGACTTAAGTCTTTATTAATAGTGTCCATGCTGACCCTCAGCGGGTGTTATGAAGTAACCCCTCAATCTTATGATCGCAGTAAGTGGTTGCCACGGTGGTCTGATGTCGATGGTGATTGCCAGAATACTCGCCAGGAGCTATTGATCCGTCTCTCTTTGGCTCCTGTCGCCTTCAGCAATGAGAAGAGCTGTACAGTGGTTACAGGCCTGTGGATGGACCCCTATACGGGACAGTTTTTTGAAAAAGCTTCGGATCTGGATGTGGAGCATATAGTACCGCTATCTTGGGCTCATAAGTACGGTGGTGCTAGCTGGAGCCGGGAGCAGCGCGAAGCTTTTGCAGAAGACCCTGCAAATTTGTGGCTGGTTGATGATGGCCACAATCGCAGTAAGGGAGATAAAGGGCCCGATCAGTGGCTGCCGCCCTATAAGCCAGCCCAAGCCATTTATATTCGTCAGTTTGAGGTTGTGGCCCGTAAGTATCGGCTTGGCGACTGAATACGACACTCTAACGTTAGAGCTGACATTGAGCTGATTTTTAAGTAAATCGGCTCCTGATGGAAATCACTGATCTCCGGATTATTTAGATCCTTCACTCCTTGCTCCCCATCCTATTATCTCCTTCGGGTTAGTTGGCAATAGTGATATTTAGCTATCCACCTAACCTACATGTTCTGGTATGAACGCTAGTCAGAAATGGCATTAATGTACACTTCAGTTAAAGCACTGTGATTTTCTTCTGTTGCTGAATATTCATTTCTGCGATTACTTGCCGCTTAGATAGGATGGGGTGTTACGAATTTGGCTTCCTTGGGTTACATAATTGAAGCGATATTTACGGGCATTGAATTGAGTTAAAAGATGATAGGGGAGAGCTATGGATAGAGTTGCGGGTATGTCAGCGTTTGGCATGGGGTTAATTTATATTAGTGCTTTTGTATTCTTTGGTGCTTTTTGGTCTTTTCCATCGGATGGGAGCCCCATAGAAAAAATGACCTTCTTGGCAGAAAATCAACTGATTTTTAATATTGCCTATACCCTAATGTACTTGGTCTTTGCGATATTACTGGGCTGTGTGGTAGTTAGCTTATATGAAAAGCTAAAAAGTAAGAGCAGAGAGATTGCTGCATTGGCATCCTTGTTTGGAGCAGTCTGGGTGGGCCTTGTCATAGCGAGTGGTATGATCGCAAATATAGGGCTCGCCTATGCTTTGGGACTAATGGAGGTCAGTGTTCAGAAGGCTTTCGATACCTGGGGAATAATATACTTGATGGTTGAAAGTCTTGGTGGTGGCAATGAGTTGGTGGGTGGACTTTGGGTTCTGCTAATTAGCATTGCTGCATTGCAAATTGGACTTTTTTCCCGGCCATTAAACTTTATCGGAGTGCTAGTGGGAGTGGCGGGAATTGCGACTATCTATCCGGACGATATCTTTACAGAAATATTCGGAATTTCCCAAATAGTCTGGTTTATTTGGTTAGGTTTCTCTTTGCTAAGGCTGGGTAGGCACAGTCAAAAATGGGAGGCAGCAGACTCTATTCCGAGCGCTAATGGCTAAAGATGTATATAGGTAAAGCCTGCTTCATCACATGGAATGTGTCAGAACAATAAAGTTTGTATGCAAGAGGGTAAGAAAGTGTTTTTGATTTTTCCCAAAAAATGAAAAATGCGTCTATCCTTTCAATGGGCCAAGCATTCGTTGATTCAGTGTCTTGGCTTGCGTTTCCGCTGTCGTAAGGCTGGTGAATCCGGGGCTATTCCTTGCCTCGCTGTTTGTCGCAGTCATTTTAGTGACTTGCCGGCCAGTCCTCCCCGGCCCGTGGGTAGCGAGCGGATTGCACATTACCTGCAATTGATTCACGGGGTGATAACCCTGGATATTTTGGAGATCTAATTGTGAAAAGTAAGCAGTTCATTCTTCCTTTGGTAATTGCCAGTCTTGCTGCTTCTGCTGCCTTCGCGGATAACCATCCCAAGAAGCCGGCGAAAGACTGGACCTGTGCGGATTTCCTGGCTATCGACGATGAGTTTAAACCTAAAGCAGTTTATTGGGCTGCCGCCTACGCCAAGAAAGGCACGGAAGAGGGGGATATGCTGGATATTGAAGGCACAGAAAAAGTGACGCCGATGGTGATTACCGCCTGCACCAAAGCGCCAAAAGAATCTTTCTGGGCTAAGTTCAAAGATGAGTGGCACAAGGTGGGGATGCACCACAAGAAGGACAAAGCTGAAAAGCAGATGATGAAGATGCAGAAAAAAATGCAGGATGGCACTCAGATGAACAATAGTAATGGTGGCAGTGGCACAAATGGGACTAACCAGTAGGCGCTGTTCGTTAATACTTGCATTGCTATTGTTCTGGGCCCGGCTTGTGCCGGGCTTTGTCTATCCTGAGATGGAGATTCACCAGCGAAATGGTTTCGGTTAGTATTTATGGTGAATGGACGAAAAATAGGCAAATGGATTTGTGATATGGGAAAGACTGTAAGAAACGAAGCCAGGCGCGGGAGAACAATTAGCCGTTCTACCAGGCTCTTCTGGGGTGGGGTGCTGTTGGCTGGGTTATTCCTGGCGTTGTTTATGCATGCGGCAAAGGCAGTCGTTTGCTAATTTGCCTTGATATGTATGGCGCCCCCGGGTGGACTCGAACCACCAGTCCGGACTTAGGAGGTCCGTGGTTTATCCTGTTAACCGACGGGGGCGGGTGTCAGCACTGCTGAAGAGCGGCGCTATTCTAGCCTGTGGAAAGCCCTGTGTCATGTCATGCTTTTCACCATTAACTCACCTTCCATCAAATCGTACCAATTTGCTGTGTCACTGAGGGTAACATTAGCGCCACTCGGTTACTGCTATTCCCGTCGTTCCCTTTTCTTAAAATTTTCGAAAAACCTTCATAAATCTGTCTTTTTTCTTCGCTACTTTGACTTCGAAATGGCGATTTTTGCGGATAGCTTTGTTCGGGGATCATCTGGAAAGTTTTGACGTGAAAGCCGCATTTCCACTTGATAAATTATTGCTTGACCACGATTGATTGAGCTGGATAACCTGCAATTGCACCCTTGGTGCGATAAGGATATTTCTGCTTTCTCTAATCAAGATTATGGAGTTTCGTATGAGCGGCCACGTTAACGAAAGACGCCTAGATTTTGATAATGTGGGTATTCCACAAATTGCAACTGAAGTGCTGAAGGAAGCTACCTCTCAGCCACCACGCGACGCACGTCGAATGGTAGAAGACAAATTGGAGGAAAAGCGTTTAAGGCGTGAATTAATGGACTATGATTTCGACTAACGAAATATGCTGAAACTTTAACGGCTACAGCCAGCTATGCAGGGTGCAGATAATAAATAAAAGTAATCTAAAAATAGGATTGCTTAAACTGTACTCTGCGTAGTTAATAGATTTTATTGAAAATTTGCCTTTCCTGCCCAAGTCACTTCTATTTTCCCCTGGCTTTTCTCTGTGCTTTTAAATCGTTGGGCTCTGTTTCCCCGTATTGTATTTTCACTAATTAAAGTTGTTAGGTTTATTATTTTTGCAATGGGTGCTATGGAGATAGGGAAGAAGGTGTGTAGGTACAGAGCCCGTAAGGGATGCGGGCTCTATCGTAGGTATTGAGTTGGCTGTAGCTACATATTTTGTGTGGCTGCAGAGTTGCCTCCAAACCAACCCAGCAGACGCTTGAGTTTTGAAGCTAACTTGCCGCGCTTGGCCTTTCTGTTTTTGTCAGCATCGCTGACTAACCAGGCTACCTGGATAACCAATCTTTTACCTTCGAAAGGCAAGTGTCCGTGGAACGAGTTATCGGCTCGCTTAAATGCGGCCAGGGTACCGTACGAAGGTTTTACCTCTGGGGCTGCGGTATCTTCAAAGTTATCGCCGCTTTTTAAGAAGCGCAGGCAGCCTGTGCCGTCCAAGGACCACTCCGGGTTCAGGTAGAGCAGGGCGGTAGCAATTTTTGACTGTCCGTCGGTATGGATGCGGCCGTGGCGTTTCTTAAGTGTACGGCTAATGGAAACATAGGTTGGGTATTGAGAAAGATTCTCAATACCCAGGTTGTTGCCAATAGCATCGGCAAATTCCGGAGCCCTAAACTGTTCAATCAGTTCATTTATTGTGGTGCCACAACTGCTTCTATCGTAGGGAAGGTAGCCGGCCCCTTTAAGCTTTGGGAAGTCTTTGATAAAGGATGCCATCAGGTTCTCGGCCAGCAAGTTCTTGGCAACGAAGAAAGGAAATGGCTGTTGGTGAATCTGGCTTTCTTGGCCAATTAAAGTAGTAGCGTCGAGCCAGGGATCGATATGGGTGGCGAGATTGTTCATAGACACGCATCCTTACGAGCAGAAGAATTGGCCCTTTTGGGGGTCCAGCTTTATGTCGACTTCTGAGATTACCCACTTCCTTGAGGGTACAGCGAGAAACAGGTACTGAATCTCACGACGGTGTGAAAATACCAAAACTACAATTCAGTGCCAATTTAAATAGCGCTTTTCAGTGTGAATCAGTGGGCATTCTTGCGAAAGATCAAGGGTTGCTAAAATGTTGCTCGCTGAGACAATGCAATTAGCGCTGGTGCCGGTATAATGCCGTTCAGATTTGTCAGAGCGGTTTTATCCTGGAATGTCTGTGACCCTTAAGTCCCAAGTTGTGCTGCAAGTGAGAGATCTCGCCTGCGAAAGGGATGGTCGGCGCTTGTTTGAGGGCCTTCAGTTTTCTCTTCAAGCCGGCGCTGCAATTCAAATCAAAGGTAGTAATGGCGCGGGTAAAACGACCTTGCTGCGCACTTTGATTGGCAGTAGCAGTGATTTCACTGGGGAGATCCTTTGGTGTGATACCGCCTACCCGCAATCGCTCTCGGCGATGCGTGAATCCTTACTATATATCGGGCACAGGGGCGGAGTGCGTAGTGGCCTGACTCCGCTGGAAAACCTCACCTGGTATGGTGCTGACCATGAGGACGCGCTTAATGCGCTCGATAAAGTCGACCTGACCGGCTTTGAGGACAGCTTGTGCCACTCCCTTTCCGCCGGCCAGAATCGCCGGGTCGCCCTAGCGCGATTATTTCTACCTGATTCCCCTCGATTGTGGATACTCGATGAGCCACTGACCGCCCTCGACGTTGTGGGTGTTGCTGCATTGGAAGAGCAAATGGCGGTCCATCTTTATAGCGGTGGTTCAATTCTGCTGACCTCGCACCAACCTCTGTCATTAGCCGGACTCAGTGAGGTTAATTTGTCTGACTATTCAGTCTCTGAGCCTTTTGAGGATTTTGGGGGAGAGCATGTCGACAGTTGATGTCCAAACGCCGGTGAGCGAAGTGCGCAGTGGCCCCGGTTTTATGGCGCTGTTCCGGATTGAAATGCTCTTAGCGCTGAGAAAACGAGCAGATATTGCCAACCCCTTATTGTTTTTTGTGACGGTTTTAGCACTTTTGCCGTTAGGGGTAGGACCTGAGCCCGAACTTCTGGCAAAGATGGCTCCGGGCATGATCTGGGTAATGGCTCTACTGTCCACCATGCTATCCCAGGAAAGCCTTTTTAAAGGTGATTTCGAAGATGGCACCCTGGAGCAGCTCACCCTGTTACCACAACCGCTTTATTTTGCGGTTCTTGCAAAATCCCTGGTGCACTGGATTGCCACAGGCTTGCCGCTGGCATTGCTGTCGCCGCTGCTCGCCTTAATGCTGAATCTGCCCGTGGATGGTTATGTTTGTTTGCTGGTTTCCCTATTGCTGGGAACCGCGAGTTTGAGTTTGATCGGGGCCATTGGTGCAGCACTCACTGTTGCCTTGCGCCGCCCCGGTTTGCTCTTGGCACTAATTGTTATGCCGCTGTATGTGCCCGTGCTAATCTTCGGCACCGGCGCAGTTCAGGCGGCAATTGATGGCTATGCCTACAGCGCCCAACTGGCGATATTGGCAGCACTCCTAGCGGCTGCTGCGGCACTGGCGCCACTCGCTGCTGCGGGTGCAATACGTATTAGCCTGGATAATTGATTTGGAGGTCTTTCTTGGCTTGGCAATGGTTTCACCGCCTGGGTTCGCCCCGCTGGTTCTATCAAAAAACTGAAGCCTGGCTGCCATGGCTGGCGCTGGCTAGTGTTGTATTGCTCGCTGTAGGCAGTGTTTGGGGTCTGGGTTTTGCCCCAGAAGATGCCAAGCAGGGCAATAGTTACCGCATTATCTTTATCCATGTACCCGCCGCCTTCCTGGCTCTGGCCGGTTACTACATTATGGCGATCAGCGGTGCTATCGGCTTGATCTGGAAGATGAAGCTCTCCTTTGCCGTGATGCGCGCTGCCGCGCCGATCGGTGCGGTATTGACCTTTGTTTCGCTATTTACCGGTGCTGTGTGGGGTAAACCTACCTGGGGTGCTTACTGGGTATGGGATGCCCGCATTACTTCAATGCTGATACTCCTGTTTCTCTATGTCGGCGTTATGGCACTTACCCACGCAGTGAACCGGGAGCAAGTCGCCGACAAAGCTTCTGCGCTGCTGGCTCTGGTGGGCACCGTTAATATCCCAATTATTTACAAGTCCGTAGACTGGTGGTTTACCTTGCACCAGCCCGCGACCATTCGCCTGACCGAATCCAGCAGTATTGATCCGAGTATGTTCTACCCGCTGCTGACCATGATTATCGGTTTCTACTGTATGTATGCCTGGACCCTGCTGACTCACACCCGCACTCTGCTGCTCAAGCGCGAGATGCGCACCAAGTGGGTACAGGAAGAACTGGCGGGAGGTCGATAAAGTGGAGTTTCAATTTGCCAACCTGGCTGATTTCCTAACGATGGACGGCCACGGTGTATTTGTGTGGGTGTCTTACGCGGTGACTTTCCTGAGTCTCGCGGGAATGGCTCTCTACCCTTACATTGCCCGCCGCGGCCTGAAGGCAGAGCTGGTGCGACAGCAGAAAATTGCCCAGCGCCGCCGCCAGGCAGTGAGTGAGCGCACAGTAACCACGAAGAAAGAAACAGCAGAGGAACCGGCTTAATTTCAATTTGCCGGGTTCCAGCGGATAGGGCGATGGAGAACCTATCAGCGCAACAGAATTAAATAGTTATGGAGTAGGACTTAGACAATGCACCCTGTACGCAAGCAACGCCTGATACTCGTACTTGTCCTGGTGGTATTGTCCAGTGCAGCAGTAGGTTTTGTAGCCTATGCGATGCGTGGCAATATCGATTATTTCTATGCCCCCAAGGCCTTTGCAGCGGGTGAAGTCCCGATGGAAAAGCGGATTCGCGCGGGAGGCTGTGTTGTCCCGGGCAGTGTGCAGCGAGCTACTGATAGCCTGGAAGTCCAGTTTGTGATTACTGATGGCGAGGCTCAACTCTCCGTAGTCTTCGACAAAATCCTGCCGGACCTATTTGCCGAAGGCGAAGCAGCAGTGATTACCGGCCAGTTGATGCCAAGCGGTGTTCTGCGTGCGGACCAGGTGCTGGCCAAGCACGATGAAACTTATACGCCACCTGAGGTAGCCGATACCATGGTTTCCCATGAAGGTTGTTCCGATGGAGCGAAAATATGATCCCTGAGCTGGGCCATTTTGCGTTAATTGTCGGCTTGCTGCTTTCGGTTGCTCTCGCAACAGTGCCAATGGCCGGTAGCTATTCATCGCGCCCTGTGTGGATGGATGCGGGGCGTCCGCTGGCTCTGGGTATTTTTGCGTTCGTTCTGATCGCTTTTGCTTGCCTGACCACTTCTTTTGTGCAAAGTGATTTCACGGTTAATTACGTAGCACAGAACTCCAACAGTATCTTACCGGTTTATTATAAAGTTACTGCTGTATGGGGTGGGCATGAGGGCTCCATCCTGTTGTGGCTTTTGATTCAGGCTGGTTGGGCTGCGGCAGTAGCGCTGTTTGGTAAGCAGCTGCCCCCAGAGCTTTCCGCGCGGGTTTTATCCGTACTCGGTTTTGTACTGATCGGGTTTTTCCTGTTTATTCTGCTTACCTCCAACCCATTTGATCGCACCCTGCCATTCCCACCGATGGAAGGTTCTGACCTGAACCCGCTGTTGCAGGACCCGGGTATGATTTTCCATCCGCCCTTGCTTTATATGGGGTATGTGGGTTTCTCGGTTGCCTTTGCTTTTGCCATTGCGGCACTGCTCGGTGGCCAGTTGGATGCGGTGTGGGCCCGTTGGGCAAGACCCTGGACGGCTGTGGCTTGGGGCTTCCTGACCTTGGGTATTGCCCTGGGTAGCTGGTGGGCTTATTACGAGCTGGGCTGGGGTGGCTGGTGGTTCTGGGACCCGGTTGAGAATGCATCCCTGATGCCTTGGTTGGTGGGGACTGCCTTGATGCACTCCTTGGCGGTAACTGAGAAGCGTGGGCTGTTTAAGAGCTGGACTATCCTGCTGGCGATTTTCGCTTTCAGTCTCAGCCTGCTCGGCACCTTCCTGGTGCGCTCAGGGGTGATTACCTCGGTACATGCATTTGCTACTGACCCACTGCGAGGCAGCTTTATTCTGGGCTTCCTGGCTGTAATTGTCGGCACTTCGCTGCTGTTGTTCGCCCTGCGCGCACCGACAGTTAGCGCCCGCAGTGTTTTCTCTTTCCGCTCTTTGGAAACCTTCCTGCTTGGCAATAACATCCTGTTGATGCTGATTATGGGCATGGTTTTGACCGGTACTCTTTACCCGCTTCTGGCCGACGCCATGAACTGGGGCAAGGTGAGTGTGGGCCCGCCCTTCTTTAATCTTTTCTTCGTGCCACTGATGGTTGTTCTCTGCCTGTTGGTGGGTATGGGCGTGCGCGCCAACTGGAAAGACAGCCGCTGGGACAAACTGCTGAGCGCATGGCGTTTGCCATTTGTCGCTTCGTTGGTAGTTGCGTTGCTGTGGACCCTGGCCCTGGGAGACTTCCACTGGGGAGCGGCGCTGGGAATCTTTATTGGTATCTGGGTCTTTGCTTCCAGCATCGCTGATATCGTGGCTAAAACCCGCAACTCCAGCTCATTCTTTGCCGGCCTTAAGCGTCAGAGAGCCAGTTACTACGGTATGCATATCGCACATATCGGCCTGGCAGTTTCGGTGTTGGGGGTAGTACTGACCACCGTTTACAGCATTGAGGAAGATGTGCGTATGGGTGCTGGGGACAGTTTCCAGGTTTCCGGTTACGACTTCAAATTTGACGGTGTTCGTATGGTTCAGGGGCCTAATTACCGAGCCTTTGAAGGTGTGTTGCATGTCAGCAAGGACGGGAAGCCGGTTGCAGAGCTGCATCCCCAGAAACGCAATTACCTGTCTGGTGGCAACACCATGACAGAGGCGGCGATTGATACCGGATTCTTCCGCGATATTTATGTGGCCCTCGGTGAGCCGATGGACAGGTCTAACCCAAGCGGTGATTGGGCTGTGCGACTTCAGTACAAAGCCTTTGTGGTATGGATTTGGCTGGGCTCGCTTCTGATGGCGATTGGTGGAGCTATTGCTGTAGCGGATAAGCGCTATCGCAAAGCGAAAGCCGCTAAACCTGTAGATGTAGAAATTACAGGCAATGTTGCTACGGCGTAATAGTTGGAAAGGATAATGTCTAGACTCAAACTCTTTTTGCCCCTGGTAATATTTGTCGTGCTGGCCCTGTTATTTTGGCGGGGCCTCTACCTGAATCCACAGGAAATGCCATCGGCCCTGCTGAATAAACCTGTGCCGGAATTCTCTTTGCAAAAAGTGGCGGATAACAGCCAAATTGTAGAGAAGAAAGATCTTCCCAATGGCCCGCATTTGATGAATGTGTGGGCCACTTGGTGTGTAGCTTGCCGGGTAGAGCACCCCTATTTGAATGCTCTGGCTGAGCAGGGTGTGCCGATCGTTGGCGTTAACCTCAAAGATGAGGATGAGGCAGCAATCAAGTGGTTGGAAAAATTCCACAATCCCTACTTGTATAGCCTCGCCGATAGAGATGGCCGTTTGGCTCTGGACCTCGGTGTTTTCGGTGCGCCGGAAACTTTCCTGGTGGATTCCGAGGGAACTATTCGGTGCAAACACGTTGGCGTTGTCGACAATAAAGTCTGGCAGACCAAGCTCCAGCCTTTGTACGAAAAATTAAAAAACCAGCGCTGGGACGATATTGTCGGTGAGTTATCAGATTCCCTCATCTCCCGTTGTCAGTGAGACAGAAGAAAAGAAGAGCCGTTTTATTTGTTGGCTGGGGCCAGTAGAGAATAAAGCGGCTTTTCAGCAACAGCTGGAAACTGTCCGCGCTCAATATCTCGATGCAAGCCACCACTGTACCGCGTTGGTGATCGGCAACCCTTCCAACCCGGAAGTAATGCAAGCAGATGACGACGGCGAGCCCGGTGGTAGCGCGGGGCGACCAATGCTGGAATTGCTGTTGAAACAGGGTGTCGGTAATGTGGGCGCTATAGTGACCCGCTATTTTGGTGGTACCAAGCTTGGGGTGGGTGGCTTGATGCGCGCCTATCGCGGTGCGGTAGGTGCCGCGCTGCAAGATATTCCGTTGCAGCCCTTTGTTCCCCTAATGCATGTTTCGGTTTGCTGTGATTTTGCCCAGGAAGCTCGCCTGCGCTTTTTGGTGGGGCGTCACCAGGGGAGTTGTGGCCAGGCGGAATATGCCAGTAACGTCACTGTGCCAGTTTCACTTCCCGAGGATCAGTGGTCACAATTGCAGACACAATTATTGGCAGAGAATTTTCAGGTTCTCGATGATCAATAGTTCTTTCAAATGATGCCGTATTTGGCGAGCTTGGCTATCTCAGCCCCGGAATAGCCAAGCTCAGCCAGGATATCCTTGGTGTCCTCTCCCAGGGTAGGTGCCCGCTTGAAATTAACCATCTCTCCATCGCAGCGAATTGACGGCGCCAGTATTTTAATATCCTTGCCGTGATCACCGGGTATTGTTTGGATGCGATCGGTATCGGAAACAAAGGGGTTTGTTAGCGCCTGCTCAACGTCATATACCGGGGCGGCTGGCACTTGGCCAGCTAAAATTTTTAGCCACTCTGCGGTAGCTTTTTTTGACAGTATCTCATCCAGTATTTCGGTTAACTCCGATTGATTTTTCCTGCGTTCCCTGAAATTTACAAACTTGGGTGCGTCAGCTAATTCCGGATGTTCAATACATTGACACAGGGATTTCCAGAACTTTTCCTTATTGCACATCAGGTAAATCCAGTCGTCCTTTGTCTTATAAAGTTGACAAGGGCTTAGGGAAAAGTGTGCTGATCGTGGCACCCGCTTTTGGTTGTGCCCCGCATTTAACTGCCACATGGCCACATAACTTAAATTATATAAAGCGTTATCAAAAAGGCTGACATCGATATCTCGCCCCTTGCCAGTTTCCCTGGCATTAAGTACACCGGAAACAACGGCCAGCGCGAGAGCCACCCCGGTGGATAAATCCACCAGGGACAGGCCGCACCGGGCAGGTGGACTGTCAGGTTCACCAGTTAGCTTGAAATAGCCTGCCTCTGCCTGCACGGGGTAATCATATCCCGGCCACTTGGCCCTATCGCCACTGCGGCCGTAGGCAGTCAGGTGGGCGCAAACGATCTTGGGGTTCAGCTTCCCCAGTTTTTCGTAAGTAATACCCAGCTTGCCCGGTACGTCTCCCCGCAGATTGTCGGTCAGTGCATCTGCACTAAGAATTAATTTGTGCAAGATTTCCTGCCCTTGGGGAGAGGAAAGGTTGAGGGATAAACTGCGTTTGTTGTGATTGAAAGCCTGGAAAAAAAGGCTGCTATTATCCCCTGGTTCATTTTCCAAGAAGTAAGGGCCTACGGTACGGCCTACATCCCCCCCGTGGGAGATATCTTCGACCTTAATGATTTCCGCTCCAAGATTTGCCAGATATAAGGTGCCAAAAGGGCCTGCACCATATTGTTCCACCGCCACAATCCGCAATCCTGAGAGAGGTAACATGTCGGAATAATCCACTAAATATAGATACGCCGTATTCCTCAGCATAGAGCAGGAGTTGTAAATTCGATGGGATTGGCTGGTAGATATTGGGAATATCCGGTCACCCGTATTTTAGTGACCCTCTGACAGGCAGGGCTCACTGAAGGTGAGTGTCACGATTTAATACAGAGTTGCTAGTCTTTTGGGTGAGCTACTGATTGGTTTGGAATCCAGTTGTAGAGAAGGGCACCGGGAATGGATATCCGGATATCTGTCAATTTGTTGAGAGGGTGCCGCTAGATGGGTAGTGTCATTAACAGAAGCAAGTATTTTCGCAGCGTCCTGTTTGTCCCTGCGACCCGGCCGGATCGCTATGAAAAAGCAATGGCCAGCGGAGCCGATATTGCCTGTGTAGATTTGGAAAATGCCGTTTCCCTGGAAGATAAAGATACTGCAAGGGAGCAGATGGTCAATTTCTTTACAGGAAAGGATATTGTTCCTACTCAGCGCGCGTTGAGAATCAACCAGCTCGACAGCGATTGCGGCATCAAGGATATGTTGATGCTGCTAGATCTGCCGCAACTGCCAGATGTTGTGATCCTTCCCAAGGTTCAATCAGCAGAAGAAGTGATTGGTTTTTGCCAGGTTATGGCCCCCTCCCATAAAACGATTCGAATAATAGCCCTGATTGAATCGCCAAAAGGTTTGGAGAATGCGTTGAGTATTGCCCAGGTAGAGGAGGTGGTTTGCTTGGCCTTTGGCGCGGCTGATTACAGTGCAACAGTGGGGTCAGATATGAGCTGGGATGCTCTTTTATATGGCAGGGGGCGGCTGGTTCAGGCTGCCGCATTTGCAGGCATTGATGCTGTAGATGGCCCCTATTTGGAGCTGGATGATGAAAGAAGCCTAATTGAGGAAACACAGAGGGTCTCCGCCCTGGGGTTTTCTGGAAAAATAGCCATCCATCCAAAGCAAATTAAACCGATTCACCAAGGATTGGCACCATCTAGTGAGGCGCTTTCTCATGCTCAGCGAGTACTGAAAGCTTATAAAGAGAATCATGGTGGAGTTCTTGTAGTTGATGGACAGATGGTGGATATGCCCGTGGTTGAGCGGGCACTGAAAACTGTGGCGGCCTCGAAGGGATTGTGACCGTACTGTAGCAGAGCCAAACTCACCGGAGCCTTACGGTAAGGCAAGAGGTTTCTATGCCCCGCTATCATTTTCCTGCGTATATAAAAACCGGTAAAAATCGCTATCGAGAGCGTTATGGTCTCGATTTTGAAGACTTTAAGGTAGGGCAGGTTTTTCACCATAGGCCTGGCGTTACCATTAGCCAGCACGATAATAAGGAAGAGTGCATCAAGACCTTAAATCAAGCCATGCTGCATTTTGATGAATGTTACACCGCCCAAACTGAATTCGGTAAGCCGTTAATCGATACTACTTTAGCGGTTCAACAGCTAATGGGCTTGATTTGGAAGACCTACAATCGAAGGAAAAAAATTGTTGGTTGGAGAAAAATTTCCATGGTGGCACCAGCTTATGGCGGTGATACCTTGTATTCTGAGAGTAAGATTCTCGAAGTCAAGGCAGGTAGTGAGTATGACGACGCGGGGCTGGTAGAAATTGTTATATTTGGAAAGAATCAAGACAAGAAGACTATTTGCGAAATACAGTGTGACATGTTGATCTTCAAACGCAATCACCTGCCTTTCTCTGCGAACGGCTACTAAATTTCCATTTTCCATATTTAGGTGACCTCAATGAAAGAGTCATTTAATTTTTTGCGGGAAGTAGAAGATAACGTTTATATAGAAACGGTCGGAATAGACTTTGAAGATTTTGAAGTGGGGCAAGTATTCGAGCATCGCCCAGGCCGAACCTTCACCGAAGCTAGCTGTGTCGACTATGCACTTCGCTCATTCGATCTCAGCCCATTTATCACTGATAAGGTTTATGCGCGTCGAGTTTATGGTGATAGGCAACGAGTATTGGAGACATTTGTTTTAAGTGCAATGGCGCATACAACTAGAACGTTTGGAAAGGTTGTGGCCAACTTGGAGATGAGTGACTGTGAGTTGCAGCCAGTTTATGTGGGAGATACTTTATACTTCGAATCTGAGATACTTTCCAAAAGGGAGTCAAAATCAAGGCCTGAACAGGGGTTGCTTAGCATATATTCCCGCGCTCAAAATCAACATGGTGAATGGGTTTGCGCCTACAAGCGAACGTTACTTGTTTATCGTAAGAACTTTGGTCCCTATAAGGCTGCTGGATACTGATTTCATTACCTAGCCAATGGCTTCTTTTTCCTACTCTGGATTGTCGAGAGTGGTATAGCGCAAGTAGTAAAATTCAAGAGGTCCTCCAGTATAGCGATGGATCGAAAAGAGCATTCTAATATCTCCCTGCTTTAACTATTTTAAATGTAGCCTGTACCGTCTCCGCCTGTTGCTAATACCTCGGGGGGATGGTTACATCCATTGTAAAATGTGTGTAAATGGATTGACTTATACAGATTTGTATATATCGTAAAAACGAGGAGAATGTTGATATATTGTGCGGCTGCAAGGTGTCTTTAGGGGTACCTTTGTACAGTGTGACAAATAGCTTCTTTGTATGCTCTTAAAGATAAATATCTTAATTCAGTAGGTAGTAATAGAACGCTGGTAGAAACAGACATAGGGAATTACGCAGTTACTCAGAGATACTGTGAATGTCAGTTGACACATTTGTCATGACTAGTGATGGGTGCTTACCGTCTGTAGGTAGTGAAAGCAAGAAAGCCACGTGTAAGATTTTCAAATTGATAAAAGAGCACAGGGTAGTTTACCCTGATATTTATTCAAATGAAGATGAATTAGATAAATATACATATGAAGTACTACAGATCAGAAGTGCCTGTTAAGAAGAATGCATCTGGTAAGTACTAAGGCTATCATGCTTTCTGGGGGCAGCGCTTCGAGCCTCCCCATGAGTGATTGGCATTAAGTGACTATGGTAGATAGATCGACATTATTGAAAGAACTTAGCATTTCCTGTGATCCAGATTTTGGCATGTGTTTAGAGTTTTTCAGTTGGGATCATTTCGATTATATCGAGGATATTTTAGCTGAGCACTTCGATATTGAGTACGAGTTCAAAATACAAGATTCGGAGAACTCTAGGTACACGCTTTTATTTGGCAATAGTGTTGAAGAGAGTGTCCTGGAAAATGCCTTATTGGCTATAAATCGCTATCATGCGTATTCCCGGCAGCTTTACGTCACGATGTAGAGTGTTACTTGGCAAGTTGATGCCGTATTTTTCGACCATATGAGTCTATATTGGACAATCCGGTAGCGCTGGTTTGTCTGAGATGTGGATGTTAATTTTTTTACAAGATGGAGTGAGTTTTGGGTAATCGGGATTTGATATTCATTAGGCAGGCAATGCTGATACCTGTATTTGCACTGTATAATATTTTCTTGGGGTTGTTTTTGCCTGGCTATAGTATTGTGACTCAGCATATTAGTGAGCTAGCTCTGGAGTCACCTTTCTTTTCATATTCACATAGGCTTACAGATATATTGATTGGTCTTTCTATGTGTATATTTTCACTGGCTTGTTTGTCTCTCGCAAAGGCTAAATTTACTTTTTTAACGATGTTTGCATTTGGTGTGACATGGATTTTTGCGGGGCTCTTTATTATGAATAGTCCATTACATGATGTATATGGGCTAACAAGCATTTTAATGGTTGTTCCTGTTATATTTGCTTTAGAGATGCGCAATTATTATATCTCAAAGAAATTCCAAGATTTATGTGTACTTGTAACCTTGATTCACGTTGTTTTCTTTTGGTTCTTTAGTTATGGATATATGCCTGTTGAATACAAAGGAGTTACCCAAAGGATTTGGGTGGCAGTTACTTTGATATGGTATGGCCTGGCAGCATATCTGCTTTCATCGTCGGCCCAAAAGAAGGTGCATGAACAAGTTGCGTCATATTCTATGCCTGTTACGTAATGCGTTTAGGTATCGAGTCAGATGAATAAAGATTCGTAGGAATTTACTCAAAAGTAATCTACTTGCGGGAGATAGAAAGAGTGTCAATTTAAAGAAAAATTTCAATACAACAAAGCTGGGAGAATGGTTTAAGAAGTTTAGAGAGAGCAAAATTTGGATATTCAAATACGCAAAGAGAGTAAAAGAGATATTGAGCCAATCCACAGAGTCACTACCTTGGCTTTTCGGGACGCTCCATATACTGATCACTCTGAGCAGTTTATCGTGAAGGCCCTTCGCCAAGCTGATGCATTATTTATATCAAAGGTGGCTGAAGTGGATGAAGAAATTATAGGCCACATTGCCATTTCTCCAGTTGTTATTTCTGATGGCTCAGCCAACTGGTTCGGGCTCGGGCCGATTTCAGTACTACCTGAGTATCAAGGAAGGAGGGTTGGCTCAAAGCTTGTTCGGAGCGCCCTGGTTGACCTCAAAGAGCAAGGTGCGGCAGGCTGCGTTGTACTGGGGGAGCCTGCTTATTACGGGCGTTTTGGCTTCAAAGTTGTCAAAGGGCTGGTTTTGCCCGATGTACCCGTAGAGTATTTCCAGGCACTGTCGTTTGATGACGATTTTCCAAGTGGAGAGGTTGTATATCACAAAGCATTCTCGGCACGAGCTTAACTGCCAGTTGCACTGCGATGGACCTTCCGCCGTTTTACAGATAGAAAAGGGCGGACGAGTAAAATTGTATTTTTTATAGGCGTGATAATGAATATATGAGAAAATATGAAAAGAGTTAGATCTATCATTAAGTACCAGTAAGCATAGCAAAAAGACTATATGGATATAGTGGATAGCTCGCTTCTCCCAAAGGGGATGCTTGTATGAATTATAATATGCATAAATTTCAAGTTTTATTGCAATGTCAATTATAAAAATTTTATGGAGAAAAAGTGGCTGAAATTCCCTCTAATATTTATTTGAAACTGCCGAAGTCGATTGAGTTTCAAGATTTCTTGTCATTATTGGATAGTGAGTCTGAATCAGACTTTGTAAATGCTGCCACTATATTAAGCCCGGAACACGGACTCGAACTTGCGAAGAAATTACTAGAGCAGCTTAGTGACTTTTTTGAAGTTCGTCCGGAGAGTTTTAAAAAGTACGGCTCCGTAATCGGTATTCGATACGTTCTAGGTATGCAAGCGGAGCAGATACTTGATGAGCTATTGCTATTTTATGGACAGCTAGTTAACCCCATTGATCTTAGGGCATATATATCGGGTGATGATTCGTGGGAGATTTTTTACAGGGTTGAAGGTGGTAAATTAATAAAAGAGCATTGCCAGGCCGATGAATCTGAAGTTACGGAGTTGATTCAAACTGTGTATGCTTGGTGGCATCATGGGCTACCCAAGTCAATTTTTGAAGGCCAATTAATTGATTCCCGTACCGAAGTACCAAAACCAATTAAGCCCATAAAAATCATAACGAAAACAAAAATAAAAGTGCCGGATGACTACTTTTGGGAAATGATATTTTTCAATATGATCCCGGGCAAGAATGAAACACCCCAAAATGATGATATTCATTCTTATTGGAGCTATTCTTGGGAGGGAACCGATGATCGGTACCAACAGGTTATGTGTGCATTTAAGCGATTACGGACTGCTTATGTTCGGTGCGGTGTAGATTTTAAGAGGCATGAAGGTTCAGGTTGTGACATAACCTATAATTTTAGTGAAAGTTCAAATAACAGCAGTTATGCACTCACTTATGCTTTGTTTAGTGCGCTTATTGGAGCTGAGGTTAAACAATTTGTTACGATGCATCCAGATTTTGAGAAACATTATATTTGTACAGGTGGGGTCGTGACTGTGGAGGTGCGCCAGAACAAGAAGGTTATCTCTACAGAAATCCATAATGTTAAGAGTATACTCTTGGATGGTGATTAGTTTAAAAGATTAATAAATTGGTTAAATTGATATTAAGTGATGCGAGAATCGGCCCATGAGTATAGAAATTAGACATAGTAGAAAAGAAGATATTCCTGAAATTAAAGGTATATATGCTCAGTCTTCCTGCTATGCAGGAACACTCCAAGTCCCATACCCTTCAATAGATAAATGGGAGAAGTTTCTGGGGAATATCCCCGATAACTTTTATAGCATTGTAGCTGTTCTGGATGGGATGATCGTCGGCCAAATTGGAATGGAGGTGTTCTCGAATCCAAGGCGAAAGCATGTCTCAAATATAGGTATGGCGGTAAGTGAAGAGCATCAAAAGAGTGGGGTTGGCTCAAAGTTGTTGGAGGCGATGCTCAACCTATCTATTAACTGGCTTGCAGTTCGCCGTATTGAGTTAGAGGTTTATACTGATAATGAACAGGCTATAGGTCTATATAAGAAGTATGGATTTGAGATCGAAGGCACTGCAAAAAATTATGCATTTCGAAATGGTGAGTATGCTGATGTCTATCTTATGGCTAAGGTAGTTTAGTGTAATTGCACCTGAAGAGTAGCAGGCAGGAAGTAGAGAATTCAAATTGTTACGGCTAATGGTTTATGAATCTAGTGGAGATGTACGCAATCTTCGGTATTTTGGAATGCTGCCATACCAGTGAAGTAATGGCAGCTTAAATATGTCCGAAGTACTTTTACATAGCACTTTGCTTTAATTCCATTCCCATATTGTAAGAGGTGGTGAATAGATGGCGACGTCTGACAACGGCTTCAGAAAGTATCTCTAACGCCTGATAAGTATCCTTCCAGCCGATACAAGCATCAGTAACCGATTGTCCGTAGGTCATCTTGTCCCAGGGGCAAATCTTTTGACTTCCTTCTTCGAGGAAGCTCTCAATCATTACTGCTGAAATATTTCTTTGCCCTGTACTAATTTGATCGCAGAGAGATTTCGCAACACCCATTTGATTGCTGTGTATTTTCTGACTGTTGCCGTGGCTGCAATCCACCATAATGCCGGTGGGGAGCGATGCATAGTCAAGCTGAGATATCGCCTGTTCTATGTCCTCAGTATGGTAATTGGGCCTTCTTCCTCCACGAAGAATTAAGTGGCAGTTAGGGTTGCCTGTAGACTGAATAGCTTCAAGTTTTCCATTGTGGATTGTGGTACAGAATATCTGTTGAGATTGAGCTGCCTGAATTGCATCGATTGCAACTTTGACATTTCCGTCAGTACTGTTTTTAAATCCGATAGGGCAGGGAAGTGCAGAGGCTAATTCCCGGTGTGTTTGTGACTCCGTGGTACGAGCGCCGATAGCTCCCCAGGAAATCAAGTCTGCAATGTAGAGAGCATTCAGAGGGCACAGGAATTCAGTGGCAGTACCTAGTCCCAGTGCATTGATGTTGAGCAATAACTCCCTGGCTTTGGTGAGCCCGGTATGCATATCGGCGCTGCCATCCAAATGAGGATCATAAATAAAACCTTTCCAGCCTACGGTGGTACGCGGTTTCTCAAAATAGGTACGCATGACAAGACAAAGACTGTTTTCAAACTGGTTTTGAGTTTCGGACAGCTTTTGCGCATAGTCTAGCGCAGCTTCAGGGTCGTGAATTGAGCACGGACCGACCACAACCAGTAAGCGGTCATCTTCACCGCTTAGTATTCTGGCAACCTGGTGGCGAGTTCGCTCGATCGCTAAAGCGGTATCAGACGGGCAGGGCATTTTTTGGATCAGCTCGTCATTACCCGGGAGTTTCATATGAGTCCGTGCGCTCAGAATAGCTGGAACGTCAGACATAAAATTGTCCTTCTCTTCTTAACGGAAGTGCTGTCGGTATAGTCGGTGGTGATTAATATTCAACGATACTTAATATGCCGCCTTGATGGGGTTGATAGGTGGCTGTATAGGTGCTTCCACTGAGAACTCTGGGGGAGAGGTCCTGCAAAATTCTTAGTTCTAACTTTTGTTGTTGGGGCGATAGTGCAGTAATTTCAGCATCGAGAAAGTCAAAGTACTTTCCGACTTTTGGGTATAGCGCCTTGAAAAGGCTTTCTTTCACTGAGAAAGCTATTATTAGCCACTGTTCCAGAGGAAAACCGCTCTCTGTTAGTAGCCCTACTTCTGAATTACTGACTATATTGTGTTTGATTTCTTCGGCAGTTTTATCTGAAATAATTGTTTCATAATCAATTCCAAGCCCTTTAGACGTAGTGCTGGCTGCACAGATTGCTCGGTTGCTAGCATGGGTAATAGAAGCTTGTACACCATTTGGCCATACTGGACAGCGGTTTTTTCCTACAGGGATTTCTTTTACCGGCATACCAAGCTTGCTGAGAGCAAAGTGTGCACAGGCTCGCCCAGCAAGAAATTCGGCCTGTCGGGATGGGACTGCGTTGTTTAATGCATCTGAAAAAGGAATATTAAGCAGTTCAAAAAATGAGTCACAATAGTTTCTCACGCTAAAAGTGGTTTCTATCAGGCAACCAGAAAAGTGATTGGGCTCTATATTTTGAAACCCACCTAAAAACGCAGATATTGAGTTGTAACTATCATTAAAGGAGTCCTGGTTCATGATGTCGTAGCTTCTTCAGTATCTATATCTTTTCGTCTTGGAGGAGGTACTTGGCGGAGAGGTTCTTCTCTGTGATTTTTTTCATCTGCAGCCCTCTTTAAGCCAGTTGATCCTAGAGAGCTAGCGATAACAATACCAACTATTGCAGAGAAAAAATAAAGAGTCCCGGCCATAGAGACAAGTATTTTATCTAGAATACTAATCCCAAAATTACCAAAGGTATTGCCTGTGAAATATTGGATAGCGCATAGGCTGTTTGTTCGACCATGGTGTTGTATATGGTTCACATTATCAATGTGAGTTAGCGTCGCTTCCCAGTTGGAACCGATCCATGTTTTTGTGATGGGATTTAAGCGATAGCTGCTTATCGATTGCTTCTTTACCTTCGAACTCTGCGGCTGGCTGCCAAGCTTATAAAGAATTAGAGCGGTGAGAGAAAGTAAATTTGAGTGCATGGCAGCTGTAATGACAGTCCCTGTGTTTTTAAGCTTGAGCAATATAGACAGGTCTATCCCCAATATTAATTTTTAAGAAGAAACAATGATGGGTCACTAGGCTACCCCAGTCAGGCACTAAATGCAAATAAAAATTATTATCATTTGGAGCTTTGATGAAGTGGAGCCTTGGTTTCATCCAGGCCTGGGAATTCGTTGATCTCCAGCTTATGGTTGTGACTATTTTTTATCCACTGCTTCCTGTGTGGGATTGTGAAGCAATGGATTTTCTGCAGAAATTAACTAGCGGGTAGCTCAGGTTACTACTGGTAGCTTCAAGTGGCTTTATGAGTAGGTGTCGCGGGTTGTTTGCCAAGGCTAAGACGGCAGGAATTCGCAATTCTGTGGGGGCGCTTACCTCTACCCCCCCTATAGCCGATTTATTTTGTAAAAAAAGAGCTTCAGTATTTGATTTCTATATTAAATTTCCGTGTGATGAATATGGTTATTAGAGCATTTCCATGGATATTATTAACCCTAATGAGGTTGCCTGTATTTGTAAGGACTTGCTAACTGATGGCTTGGGGTCGGATATTCTGGCCAATGCAGTGGTGTTCTGTAGGTTGGGGTATAACCGACCTGATATTTAATGAGCGAGAGGACTGCCTATTGATAAGTGTCACAGCCACTTTGCTTGATGAAAGAGCTGGCTCACTATTTTAAGAGTGTGAAAAAGTTGTCATAGGCCAAAAATTACCATTTCAATCGTTTTATTTTTACGCATTTAGATTTCGATTATGAATGAGCTAATTTATTTGGCGTTTCTATTTTAATTTACTCTGATTTATTGCTCGCTTTCGACAATATGTCTCTTTTTGCTGTGCTTTTGTCTTTATGTGTTTTTTGGGGGAGTGCAGGAAACTATTTTTCTTGAAATATAGCCTCCCAAGTTATCACGACATCAACCATTGTAACTATAACTTTACTTTTTAATCTCCTTCGCCTCTCACTTTATCTTATTTCTGGTTTTCCTTTTCACTGAAGCTTGGTAGGGTTGCGCGCGATTCAATCCATATTCCTTGGGGAGGGATGTTGTGAAGTTTAAAAGCAGTTCGGTAGTTATTGCATGTGGTGTGATCTTGAGCGCTTGTGGGGGCAGCTCATCTGGAGGAGGAGATGATAGTGGTGGAGGTTCTTCGATCTCAGAAGCGGCGACTCCCTACCTATATTTCAACTCAGCAAAAGTGTTCACTTTTGAATGGTCGGATGTTGAAGGGGCTACCTATTATCAACTTCTTGAGAACAAAGATGGGCAATCTGGCTATGAAGTAGTTAGCGATAAAATTTCTGCAGGTTCTGAAATTGTAGAAATTAAGGTGCCTCTATTTAAGCGATTGAATGCTCGCTATATATTGCAAAGCTGTGATGATACAACTTGCCTGGATTCAAATGAAATATCGATTGATGAGGAAGTTGTCGATAGTATTGGTTATTTCAAGGCTGGTAATGCCGAAGCCGGTGACCAGTTTGGTTGGTCCGTTGCGATTAGTGACGACGGCTCTACCATAGCTGTTGGTGCGACTGGCGAAGATAGTAATGAGTTAAATGAATTTAATAATGCAGCTAGCGGGTCAGGGGCTGTATATATTTTTGATTATGGTGAAGATGGTTGGGTTTACCGAGCTGTTTTAAAAGCTTTAGAGGTTGAAAGTGGAGCTGCATTTGGATCTGCAGTGAGTCTCAGTGGCGACGGAAATACGTTGGCTGTTGGTGCCTACAAAGAAAATGGTGAGGATGATAACTTTTCGGCTGGCGCAGTTCATATATTCACCCGAGAGGATTTGGAGTGGACTCACAGCGCTAAACTAAGAGCAGATAATCATGGCTACTATGATTTTTTTGGGCGGGCGTTGAGTTTAAGCGGTAATGGAACAACCTTGGCAGTTGCAGCCCCATCTGAAGATAGTAGTGCTACCGGTGTCAATAGTGGCCCTGATAATGACGACGCTTTGGATTCTGGTGCAGTATATATCTTCCAGTATTCTGGGGTTGAGTGGGGCCAAGAAGCTTATTTGAAGGCAAATGATAGTAATTCAAATATGGACTTTGGTTCATCCGTTAGCTTGAGTGATGATGGTTCCATTCTGGCGGTTGGTGCTATTGGTGGGCATGGTGGCAGGGGAGCAACTTATATCTTCTCCAATAATGGAGGCTGGGCTCAGCAACAGCTACTTACTGCAGATAGTGCAAGAGTGGGCGATCGTTTTGGTTGGGATGTTAGTTTTAGTGGCGACGGCAACCTGCTCGCTGTGGGTGCCCCACTTCAGGCAGGTGCTTCAGCGGACCCTGATGATCGCGATGGCTTCAATAATGGCGCTGTCTATCTATTTTCATACGAAGAAGATTCTTGGTACCAAAGTGCCTACCTTAAAGCGAGTAACACCGATGAAGATGATGCTTTTGGTACGTCTATTAGCCTGAACAATGATGGCTCACTACTTGCGGTAGGTGCTCAGGAGAGTAGTGCTGGTATAGGTTTCTATGCTGATAGCAATGACAACTCGGCATCTAGGGCGGGCGCGGCCTATATGTATACGATGGTTGATGGGCAGTGGATTGAGAGCACTTACCTGAAAGCTAATAACACCGATGAGCGTGACTACTTTGGAACTTCAATCGCTTTGAGTGGCGATGGTGATACCCTGGTAGTGGGCGCTCCAGAAGAGCAGGGCTCGGATACTGGGATTATGGCTGATCCAGATTTAAATGATGCGGATGCTGCGGGAGCTATTTATATTTACTAGTTAATTCTTTCCTTTTGTGGGGTTTTATACTTGAAGGGGCTTCAATCCGACAAGACCGTATCCGGCTTGGAGTCCTGATGGTCGGTTCTATTGCGCAATATTCTGACTTTACACATACAGTGGTAAAAGGGAAGGTCCAGTTGCGATTGAGCTTTTATCTTGAGTGGTACCTAGGGCTGTTTGGGTTTTGCTAATGTCTAATAAGATCTATGTGCACCTTGGTATTTGATGACACTAACTGGATAGGCAATATTGGGAGCGGCAAGGCGTAACAGTTTAGCCGGAGATGAAAGGGGTTAAGAGGGGGGGATATGTAAATAGTGATATCTAAGCAACATCGATAAAGTTTGTTTGGAGTTTTGTAGCTATAAAAACTTTCTGGGATATCAGCGCATTTTTAATTAAAAACTGGGCAGTCAATTTTCAATAACAGCTTCCCCCTCTATATCCTTGGGATCTATTGTCTTCAAGAGATACGCTAAAAAACTTAATCTTCTATTAGGTAAATTAGAATATCTTGCCACCTCTTTAACCGTACCAATCCTAGGCTGGGTTTTGCAGTTCATTTAATACCTGTATATGATTCGCGGCGATTATTGTTAAGAAGTGTAAAATGGCTCAAAGGCCTCAACTTAGATCGCTCAAGAACTATTGGCTCTAAGTATGCCGGCTCGCTGAGTAAAAAGGATTGTGATATGGGATCGCGAACGAAAGTATTTAATCTGAAGCTTGGGCTGGCAGGTCTGGCTGCGGTCTTACTAATAGGTTGCGGAGGAGGCGGAAGCTCTGACTCGTCACCAGAGCCTGATCCTACACCAATACCACCTGTCACATATTCACTTTCGGGGGCCGCGGTAAAGGGTCCACTCAGTTTTGCCGCTTATAAGATTCATGAGGTCTCATTTGAGGCGGAGGACTTAAAGGGAGATGTGGTTGCAAGTGGTGAAACCACAGAATTAGGTGAATTCACTGAGGAGAGTTTAGATCTTCCAGGTAATGGTTATTACTTAATTGAATTTTTGGCCAGTGATGCCACGATAGACTTGACCACTGGAATGGCCCCAATCCTTCCTAGTTTGTCGACTATTGTTGAATCTGAAGCTCTTGAAAAATCTCAAGATATCTTCGCAACACCTCTAACAACCATCGTTGTTGATCTCATCCGGCGTGCAAATGTTGAAGATAAGGCAGGGTTGAGCGATGCCGTGAAATCTCAGTCTTTAATTGTAAAAAGTCAATTGGGCTTTGACTTACTTGATGAGGTAGACCTTTTCCATACGCCACCTGTTGCCTTTGGGAATGAAGCCGACCTTGATAGCATCTTGAACTATCGTACCGCCTCTGAGGCCGCCGCGTCTCTCGTGTGGGCTCTTAAAAACGAGTCAGATTCAAGCACTTCTACTGCATTAGAGTTGTTAGTTTCAGATCTAACAGATGGGGCATTAGATGGCCTTGCCGAGGGTTTTGATACCGATGTCACGCAGGTAGTACAAGATAATTATGACTTTATATCAAGATTGAACATTGGTGAGTTAGATGTGCCTCACACCTCTGATCCAGAGTCTTCAGACGCTGAAACTCCACTCAAGGTTGGTAGTTTAATCAAGCTTCTTATTCATGAAACACGTCAATATGATACTTCAAGAGAAATCTCAGCTCTGGGGGATAAACCGAAATACACAATTATCAAAGCTATCGGAGCAGATTTAGATGGCGATGGTACCCCTAATGAAGTTGACAATGATATTGACAATGATGGCGTAGAAAATGAGAACGACGCATTCCCTTGGGATGAAACTGAGTCATCAGATTTAGATAGCGATGGAGTTGGTGATAATGCTGACCATTACGATGCTGATGCGTCGTGTTCCCTGCTAGATGAGGGAGATGGTGAGGCCTGTTTCTTTACTCTGACCGAGACGTTAGCTTTAGATGAAGCATTTTCCGATGCTAATGGTGTTGTATATCTAGGGTTTACTGAAAATGGAGTTTATGATTTCTACCAGTGGAGTTCAGAGACCCAAAATTTCATTGGAAAACTTGATTTAGTTGTTGAAGGTAAGAGTCCCCAGGTTGTTCGTTATCATGATGTGCATAAAAGGGTATATCTAGCTTATAGCGATGGCTGGATCCGATATTTTTCAATTGATACACCTGAAGAATTAGTTAATCTTATTGAAATGCCTGTTGCTTCAACCGGTCTTGCAGATGCGGGCAACTATCTATTGGTTCAAGATGATCAGGGGGCCCGGAGCTCACATCATGTCGTGTCTAAGGATGGGAATTTATCAGATAGCAAAGATTGGAACCGGTATTCACATTACTACGCTTGGAACGACGTAAATAGCCGGCTTTATCATTTTAGAGATGGCATTTTCCCTAATGATATACACTTTGAAGAAATCTCTCAGTCGAGCGGTTCTATAGGTGCTCAGGGGGAATCCCCCTATCATGGTGATTATATTATCAGAGGCCCGATTCTGATCGTAAACGGTGGCAGCGGAGTACTCCTTGGTACTGGCGACTATTATGAAGCGGGTGACTTGAGTTTTAGTGATTCTCCAGTAACTAGTTTCGATTATGGGTATTCTAGTAGCAATGCGGTTGTGACCCTCTCGGCTTCTACTGCTAACAGAAGCGCTCTAGTTGCTTATAATAGTGAATTTGAGGCGATTTTTACTGCCACCTATCCGGGAATTGCTGAGGGCTTGGTGCGCTTAAATGAAGCGGCCTTAGTTATTACTTATTCGGAAAATCTTGGTCGAGAGTATCAGATAGTTGAGATTTCGGATGATATTGATGGCGATGGAGTTCCGAATAGGCAGGATGCATTTCCAAATGATAGGGCCGCATCAGTCGATTCTGACTTCGATGGTGCGCCCGATTCATGGAATGATGAGTATGATCCATCTCTGGGAGATTCTGACTTAAGTCTTGATCAGTTTCCTTCGGATTCTGCTTGCTACATTGCAGATCATGGCGTAAATGGCGTCTGTGATATTCAGGGGCAAGTGCAGGTTAATAATGTAGATGACATTGCCCGCAGAGGAAATGTGCTTTATTTGCTGGATGACAATTCTAACTCTATATGGAGGTGGGATACGGAAGCCGGTGAATATCTAAACCCTTTACTTTTGAATCGTTTTGAGGATAACGGCAAGGCGATGTCCATAACTGTCGCCAATTCATCCTCGGTATTGATTGGTTTTGAGAACGGTAAACTGCTCGAATTCAGTGAGAGTTTACCTATAACAAGTCAGGACGTGGCCTCATTTGACGGAAGTGTGGAGGGGCTTATAAGTACTGGTAATTCCTATGTGGCAGTTGCCGGAGCTAGTCCAGATAGCACCTATTTAGAATATCATTTACTCAATGAGAACTATTTGATTAAGGATAGGTTCAATTGGGTAAGTAAACCAAGCAAGCTATTTTACGAGGAGGAATCTGGCCAATTTTATTATTCCTCTCATAGTAGTTTATATAGCTTTGTTATTAATAGTAATGAAATGGAGTTTTCCGATTATCAATATTCATACTTCGTTGAGTCGTTAGGTTCTTGGCTGTCGCAGTCACCTGATGGTCAATTGTTCGTGACAGGTGAGGGGGGGGTTATCCAGGGGTACCCTACCGATCCCCTTATTAGTCCACTTGATTTGAGCTCTTTAGCTGAGGATATGAATGCGGAGATAGAGCTACTTGATCTCACATGGAGTCAGAGTATTGCTGTTGGTTTGGTTAAGGTAGATCGGGATTATTTTTTAGCAGTTTTCAATCATGATCTTAGAGAGATTCTGTTTAAGCAGTATGTCGATGTCGATACATATATAGATCTTATTGCTGATGAAAACGGCGTAATACTGATTGATCAGTCAATAGACAATGAGTTGAGTATAGTAAATTATCGATATGAATCAGATACCGATGAGGACGGCTTGCCCATGTGGTGGGAGTTGGCTCATGGTTTGGATGATAATGATAGGCTAGATGCTTTGAATGATTCGGATGCAGATGGTCTAAACAATCTTGAGGAGTTTGTAGCCGGTAGTTCGCCTTTGGTAGCAGATACGGATCAGGATGGACTGTCAGACTTTGACGAAGTTATAACTTATTTTTCCAATCCCTCTAACAGTGATACAGATGAGGATGGTATGCCCGATGGCTGGGAAGTGCTATTTGGGCTGGATCCGTTAGATACCTCTGATGCCGATAGTGATTTAGATAATGATTCTTTTTCTAATCTAATTGAATACCTTTTGGGCTCTGACCCAACTGAGGAGTCATCTTTACCTTCACCAATAGATGAATTCTATTTCTCTTTTGAAGATCAGGAGTTACCGGAGGGCTGGGTCACACAAGGGAGCCCTCAATTTGTTACCCAATCAGCTAGTGATGGGATTGTTAGCTTATTTACCGAGGGTAGTTGGAATATTTCTACAACCAATTACTTTTTCCCTGTAGAATTTTCTCTACAAGCACGGTCTACCTGCTATTCCATCTATGATGCCGAATTGGTTGTTGAGCTAAATGGTGAGAAATTATTAGGTATACATGTCTCTCAAACATCCTGGGAAAAATTATCTATTCCCATTGCTGAGGGTTATCATACATTAGAGATAAGGGTTGATTCCTCAGCTAGCGATTGTGGTATTTTGATTGATGAGCTGAAGGGGAGGGCTCTTCCTACCATTTTTGAAATGGGTGCCTCCGGAATTTCTATTTTTGAAAATAAGCTTTACGTCTTTGATGTTGATGGTCGTGAAATAAAAAGTTTTGATATTCCTAATCCAAACGAAAATGATTACACCTATGCACGAGATGCAGTGATTTTAGATGATGGAAGAGTGGCGATTTTCAATGGGACATTTGAGCCTTATTTAAGTGTGTATTCACCAGGGGCAAATCTATGGGAGCACTATCCAGCGCCTGGTTGGAGTACTGTTAATAATTTAAGTTATGGCGGCATAGATGCTATTGGTGAACAAGTTTTCGTTACCAATCAGTCAACCAGCGGTAGTCCTAGTCAGGGATATGTGAAGTTTGATTTAGCAAGTGGTTCTGTGAATTATTTTGATGCAGATTCATTTATAGATTTAACAGTTGGCGAAGATGGCTATCTCTACGCATTAAGTGGTAACCAGGTTTCTCAATTCAGTCCGGAGTCAGGGATCCTGCTCTCCAATGTATCCATTGAAAATTCCCGGGCAATTGCAGTAGATGAGGCTGGTAATATTTTTTCAGCTACTTGGGATGGTGAGATACATCAGTTTACGGCTGGTGGAGTTCTGAAAGAAACGTTATTCGTTGGTCACAGCTTTAATGATATTAGTATCCGTAGAAATGGAGAGTTAGTCGCTGCTACGGCATATGAAGGGCTATATCGTGTCGCGGCGGACTTAAGTAGCTTTTTCAAGTTAGATGCGCGAGGTAAATTTGTAGATGTCACGCCAGACTGGGATTCTGATAGCGATGGACTCCCTGATTGGTGGGAGTACGGCTTTGGGTTAGATCCGAAGAATGTTGGTGATGGGGGCTCCGATTTAGATGGAGATGGCTTATCCGCTTTACTGGAGTACACCTTTGGTACTCATGCGAACAATGCTGATACTGATAATGATGGCGTTAACGATGGTGATGAGCTGTTGATTTATGGCTCTAATCCTTTTGTTGACGATACAGATGCTGATGGCTTGTCCGATGGGGTAGAGGCGGAATTAGGTACCAGTTTATTGGCGCAAGATAGTGATAATGATGGTCTAACTGATTTTACAGAGGTAAAGGAACTGGGCTCAAACCCCTTACTTGAAGACTCGGATAATGATGGCATGGAGGATATGTATGAGTTCGAGTATGGTTTGAATTTGTTGGTAGACGATAGCGCGGGTGATATCGATGCTGATGGCCTAACCAATCTACAAGAATATGTTTTGGGGTCTTCCCCGATCAATATAGATACAGATGGTGATTTCCTTTCGGATTTTGAAGAGTCGAATACCTACGGTACATCTCCGGTTTTGGCTGATACTGATGGCGATCGTATGCGGGATGGATGGGAAGTGCTTTATTCGCTAGACCCAATCGACGCTGATGATGCAGCAAATGATGAAGATTTTGACTCTTTTACAAATATTGAAGAGTTCTTCTCAGACACCTCACCTGTTGATAGCAATAGTTACCCTCTACCTGTGGTATGGGCGACATATCAAGGCGGAGCAGCGCATACTGGTTATACACCGCTACAGCTAGATGTAGATAATTTCTCTCACCATTGGTCCGTGACATTACCTAATATGACGAAGTTACACCCGGTAGTGGTGGCTGATGGCAAGGTCTTCGCATCTAATGATTCCTATTTTGCTGAGCATAGAATTGTTGCTCTGGATACAAGCACGGGAGATTTGGCATGGGAGCGCGTTTATGATGGTATACATTCTATAAATCCCCCAGCTTATGATCGTGGAAAAGTCATTTTTCAAACTGGTGGTCATGGAGATTCCTTTATACGAGGGCTTGACATAGATGATGGCTCACTATTGTTTGCTACTAAATATGAAAATCAGTGGACAACTTATATGTCTCCAACTGTATATGATGGAGGGATTTATACTGCGGGGGGGTATTACGGAGGACTTTACTCATTTGATCTGAGTGATGGATCGGAGTCCTGGTTTACATCAACAGCTCGTTATGAAGATTTTACCCCAGCTGTAGATGAAGAGTATGTATATGCATTTATTACTGATCTACAAGTTTTTTATCGTGATTCTGGTGAATTGGCTTATAACATTGAATATCCTAATTTTGACTGGAGAGGATACAGTGTAAATTTGGCTACAGTTTTGACTAGATATAACCATGTCCTGTCAATTCAATCGGGCTCTTTAGTTGTATTTGATCTCGATAAACGCAACATTTTGTGGGAGAAAACTTCTGCTGGATTTTCAGGGCAGCCAGCTTCTAGTGGTGGAATTATTTACGCCTTGCAGTCTGGTATTCTGAAAGCTATTGATGAAGAAGATGGTAGCGAAGTGTGGGCCTGGGAGGCGTCAGAGACGTTAACTTCAAATATTGTGGTAACCCGAACGCATATTTTTGTAGGAGATTCATCGCATACTTATGCCATAAATATAGGTACTCAAGAGTTGGATTGGAGTTTTGCGTCTTCTGGGCACTTAAGCCTTGGTGATGACGGGACTTTGTATATCGCTGGCTCTGAGTTGACTGCTATTTCCCTACAGTAGCTGAGCTTTTAACTCTTTTGGGTTTGATTGTCTGAGATAGCTGTTGGTATGGTGGATTAATCTACCATGCCAACAGTATTTATTAGTTTGATGGAAACTGAGATTTTAAAGGTTGGCTATATCAAGTTTGTCACCTCGAGCAAGCTCTTGATTGAGTAGCCGTATAGGTGGTGGTGTGGAATAAGAGCTTGCTTTTCTAGTATTTGTTATATTTGTCATAGCTTTAACGTTAATTCAGTCAGTGAGGCACCTAAAATTTATTGTTGGTAGGTTCAGTAAAATTTCTTTAATTTTATTAATTGCCCTTTTAAAGATACTTAAATATGTATCTTTGGTCTGTTAGGAGAAATTTTTTTCTGGTGTTTTCATCGTGTGCCCCACCTTATATCCATGCATTTGTATTTCTCAGCCTCCTTTGCGATTGCGCTCAATAGTGCTTGAGCAATCTCTTCTTTTCGTTTCTCTTCAGAATCTCCGATATATAGCTCACTGATAATAGCCCTGGCCGCCGAGCTTTCATTTTCTGGAATAATATTAAAACTGATATACCCCTCAAGGTTATGGTCTTGTTCCACAACCAGCACTTGATGCTCTTTCCTCTGAAACAACCTATTTTGCAATTCAAGTTGGGTAATATGGAAAGAGTCCGTTGAATTATTATGCCTGGCTAAGCAGCGCATCATATTGTAAAGATAGAAACAGTCGGTGGGGTGGGCATGGCGAACAAACATATCAGTACCATTTAATCAGTATTTCTTTGAGTCGGCGTTTGATAGCTTGACACATCCTTATGCCAAGCTATGTCATCCTGCAAGAGGCTAACAATAGGAATTAAATTGATTTGGCTGTTTCTTGGATGAGAGTAAACCCTTCATCTAGCCATCCGGTGATGCCGCCGATCATTTTCTTGACTGGCCTGTTAAGCGTGGCCAGCCTGATAGCAGCTTTTTCTGTCGCATTACAGTGTGGGCCTGCACAGTAGACGACAAATAAAGTATCTGAAGGGTATTCGCTCAGCCTGTCTTTATTGATACGGCTGTATGGTAAGGATTCAGCCGTTTGTATATGTCCGCTTTTATAGGCCTCTTCACCTCGCACATCTAAAAGTACGAAATCCTTGCGATTTTGGCTGATTGCGTGGTGTACGTCCCAGCAATCCGTTTCAAAAGTTAGAAGGCTTTGAAAGTGGTTTAGCGCATCTTGGCTGTTGGCAGCGGGCACTCTATTTACGGCCGAACTCATATATTACTCCCAGTAATTTTGGTGATTTGTCAGGTTTCCAAGTGGCGATAGTGTCCCTTTTTGGCTGCTCCCGGGCGATCCGCCTCTGAGCCAGATAGCATTAATTTTGCGCCAATTCTGCGTGCAAACTTGTGGGGTGGCTTTGGCTAGTGGGTTTCGGCTTTACTTATCTGAGGATGATGGTGATTTACCTATTAAATAATGCTTCAAAGGTTGAGGGTTTTATTCCCGGCATAGCTTTCAATAACTGCTCATCTGGGTATGCTGGGTTGGAATTTATTTAATTAACTGGTTAGGGGTACCTATGTCGACGTTGGCACAAAAGCCTAATAAGAGCCAGAAAGTGGCTGTTCTCGCCCACCGGCAGGTTTCACTCTTCGAACTCGGTTGCGCTACCGAACTCTTTTGCCTACCCCGACCTGAACTTAGCGAGCTCTATACGGGTGAAATTGTGACTTTCGCTGAGGAAAGCCCTCTGGCGACCGGCGGTCTGGCTCTGGCTTGTCGGCAGGTAGAGAGTTTGATGGATTATGATCTACTGGTGATTCCCTGTTGGTCGACTAATGCACAACCACAAGATGCTTATTTGGAGCGGGTACATGGGGCGGTGGCTGAGTTTGCCGCTGCCGGCCGCCAGATTCTTACTTTTTGCTCCGGTGCTTTTCTGCCTGCGGAATTGGGACTGTTTGACGGTCGGCAGGCGACTACCCATTGGCTGTTTGCGGAGCGTTTTCGTGAGCGCTTCTCTGCGGTGGAGTATGTAGGAGATGTGCTCTACGTGTGGGAGGACGCACTGGCTTGTGCTGCGGGTAGTAGTGCGGCCATCGATCTGGGGATTGAGTTTTTGCGGCGCAACCATGGTTATGAATTGGCCAATTCGGTGGCTCGTCGGTTGGTGATGGCACCCCATAGGCAGGGTGGTCAGGCCCAATATGTGGAGATGCCGGTTGCCAAACGGCCAGACCACTTCTCCGCCGCGCTGGATTGGGCGATTGGCAATTTGGATGGCGCTATCAAAATTGATGATATGGCGCAGCGCGCTCATTTATCCCGCCGTAGTTTTGACCGAAAGTTTCGCCAGTCGATGGGAATTGCTCCCAAGGAGTGGTTGATCCAGCAGCGCTTGCGGGCGGCGCAGAAGGCGCTGGAGTCCGGTAAGGAGTCTGTAGACAGAGCAGCCCAACTGGCTGGCTTTGAGAGTAGCGCGACATTGCGTCACCATTTCCGTCGGGCGTTTGGCATTTCGCCCAGTGAATATCAGCGCCAATTCCAGGTTTCCGCCAAAGTGGCGCTTGAGGCTTAACGTTGGCTGCGTGTTGGTACGGCTATGGGGAGTCGGTACCTTTGGTTGATACACCCCCGGGCACTAAAGGGGTATGATTCGGTCTCTATTGCCTGATGACAGTACAGACTACGAAGGAATTATGACGAAACAGCGCGTATTAACCGGTATTACAACAACCGGTACTCCACACCTGGGGAACTATGTGGGTGCAATCCGCCCGGCGATCGCCGCGAGTCAGGATGAAAACAACCAATCGTTCTACTTTCTGGCCGATTACCACGCACTGATTAAGTGCCAGGACCCGGCACAGGTCCATCAGTCCACCCTGGAGATCGCTGCAACCTGGCTGGCCTTGGGCCTGAATACCGACAATGTGGTGTTCTACCGTCAGTCCGACGTCCATGAGATTCCTGAATTAACCTGGCTGCTCACCTGTATGACCGGCAAGGGCCTGATGAACCGTGCCCACGCTTATAAAGCAGCGGTAGATGCCAACCGCGCCGATGGCGAAGATTCCGATTTTGGCGTCACCATGGGGCTGTATAGCTACCCGATCCTGATGGCCGCGGACATCCTGATGTTCAACGCCAATAAGGTGCCGGTGGGTAAAGACCAGGTACAGCATATCGAAATGGCTCGGGATATTGCCCAGCGCTTCAACCACCACTACGGTGAGCACTTCGCTTTACCAGAAGCGGTAGTTGATGACCACGTAGCGGTATTGCAAGGCCTGGATGGGCGCAAAATGAGTAAGAGTTACGGCAACACTATTCCGCTGTTCCTTCCTGAGAAGAAGCTGAAAAAGCACATTAATAAGATCAAAACCAACCTGCTGGAGCCGGGTGAGCCAAAAGATCCGGATACTTCCACTGTGTTCCAGGTTTGGCAGGCATTTGCCAGCGAAGAACAGACAACAGAAATGCGCAAAGCTTTTGAAGAGGGCATTGCCTGGGGTGAGGCCAAGAAGCAGTTGTTTGAGCTGGTGAACGGCCAGATCGGTGAAGCTCGCGAGCGCTACAATGAGCTGCTGGCTAACCCGGAGCAAATTGAAACGGAGCTGGAGAAGGGAGCTATTAAGGCTCGCGCTTACTCTGCGCCCTTTATCGAGAAGTTGCGTCACGCGGTTGGTATCCGCAAGATAGGTTAGAGCTTTTCCTGAAAAAGCAGGAGGCCATGGAGTAGCGGCCTCCTTTTAAATAAAAAATAATAAATGTACAGGGTGCAAACATGGAAAACGTTCAGGCAAATCCTGATGCCGGCAATAGTGCCGATAATAAAAATGGCTGGATTAATCGAGCGCTCAATTTTATTGAGGTTGTTGGTAATAAATTACCCGATCCCGCTGTTCTGTTTTTGATCTTGATGGTGGGAATCTGGGTGCTCTCCTGGCTTCTCTCCGGTGTTAACTTCGAAGCCTTACACCCCGCTACCGGTGAGGCGATACAGGTAACCAACCTGCTTTCCAGTAGTGAAATGGCTCGTTTCCTATCTGGTATGGTGACTACCTTTACCAGTTTTGCGCCCTTGGGGGTGGTGTTGGTAGCCATGCTGGGGGTCGGTGTGGCTGAGCAGAGTGGCTTTATCAATGCGGTATTGAAAAAGCTGCTGGCGGTAACGCCGCAGATGCTGCTGACACCGATGTTGATTTTGGTGGCCATCGTCAGCCATACAGCGGTAGATGCAGGTTATGTATTGGTAATTCCTCTCGGAGGGGTGATCTTTTATGCGGCAGGGCGCCACCCTTTAGCGGGTATCGCTGCGGCATTTGCCGGAGTTTCAGGAGGCTTTTCTGCCAACTTTGTTCCCTCAGCGATTGATCCCTTACTGCAAGGCTTTACCCAGACAGCGGCACAAATCGCCAACCCGGAAATGCAGGTAAACCCCCTTAATAACTGGTTCTTCACTTCGGCATCCTGCCTGCTGGTGACCCTGTTGGGATGGTGGTTGACGGATAAGGTCATCGAGCCCCGCCTCAAGAATGTAGAGGTGGATGGCGATGAAGCGGATATGCCAGTAATGCAGGAGCTGGGCGCCCGCGAGAAAAAAGCCATGTACCTGGCGGTAACTGTGATGGTGGCGGGTATCGTGGGGCTTGTGGCCTGGATGCTGCCGGAAACCTCAGCTTTGCGCGATGCAGAAGGGCAATTAGCCTCCTTCACAGCGCCGATTATGAAGTCGATTGTGCCGCTGATCTTCCTGCTGTTTGTGATTCCCGGTGTGGTGTTTGGCTATGCGGCCGGTACCTTCCGTCAGAGTAAGGATGTTATTGATGCGATGTCCAAAACCATGGGCTCCATGGCTTATTACATCGTGATGGCTTTTTTCTGTGCGTTGTTTATCTCTGAGTTTGCCCGCTCCGGCTTGGGCACGCTGCTTTCGGTAGAGGGAGGGAGCTTGCTCGCGGCGATGGAGCTGCCGGGCCCGATTACCCTGATGGGCATTATTGTACTGGTAGCCTTTATCAACTTATTTGTGGGATCTGCCTCTGCCAAGTGGGCGCTGCTGTCCCCCATCTTTGTGCCTATGTTGATGCAGATCGGTTTCTCCCCTGATCTCACCCAGGCAGCTTACCGGGTAGGTGATTCCTCCACGAATATTATTACCCCGCTGATGCCTTACTTCCCCTTGGTGGTTGTGTACTGCCAGCGCTATGTGAAGGGAACGGGTATTGGGACACTTGTATCCATCATGTTGCCGTACTCCATTGTGTTCCTGATTTGCTGGTCGCTGTTCCTGGTGGCTTACTGGACACTGGGGATGCCTTTGGGAGTGCAGGCTAGTTATACCTACCCCTAGGAAGTAGGGGATCTTTGTCTGGAACTCCCTAAATCAAGTCCCGATATATACAATCTCAATCTGAGTGGTTGCTGCTGAGCAGCCACTTAGTCTTTTTCCTGCCTTAGAATCTGCTTTTACTCATTCCATCAAGTCATTCTGATGGTACGAAAGTGCAGCTTGGAGGCTGCAATGCTGTCCTTTAATGCCGTATTTCTTGTCCCTAATCATGTCATCGCTCTTTTTAGCAAAAAAATGTTCCAATAATGTTGTAGATGATAACGATTCCTATTAGGATTCGCGCCCAGTTACCTGGGTCACAGTTTGACTGTGATCCATCTAAATTCAGTTGGCGTTGAGGGATCTCCATGAGTACCGCTCGAATTAAAAGTATGCAAAAAGCTTCTCCTGTAATTTCTGGAATCAGCCGCTCTTTATTGGCGTTGGCTATTGCTGCGGGCGGTTCTTCTGTGGCGTTCGCTGCGGACAACACAGATGAGCGTATTGAAGAGGTTAATGTCGTTGGTGAGTTGAACCTCTCCCGACAGACCTCCATTGGTAAGCTGGATATCCCAGTTGATGAGACCCCATTCTCGATTTCCTTGCGCGACAAAGACTTTCTTGATTCGATTGGCGCCAAGTCTGTACAAGATGCTTTGCAGTATGTCGCAGGCGTTAATGGCGGGACTTATGGTGTGGATGCGCGCGGTGACTGGTCGACAGTACGTGGCGTAGATCCAGTTATGTTTATCGATGGCTTGCAGTCTATCTTTGGTAGCTACACTAGCTCACGCGCCAATGCATATGCTTTCGAACGCGTTGAAATCCTGAAAGGCCCATCTTCTGTTCTTTATGGGCAGGGTTCTACCGGTGGTATTGTCAACTTAGTCTCTAAGCGCCCTAAGAGCGAGTTTGGTGGCGAAGTTATGGTCCAGGCTGGCGACTATGATCGTATGGTTGTAGCTGGCGATGTGACCGGAGCAATAGATAGTTCCGAGCAATGGTTATACCGAGTAGTTGGTTATGATAGAGATGCAGATGCTCAAGTTGATCACGTGGATGATAACAGCACTCTGTTTATGCCTTCAGTTTCCTGGCGTCCAAGTGCGAATACTGAAATTACCTTCCTGACCACGTATCAGAAGGATGAGTCTGGTACCACTACCGCGTTTCTACCCTGGGGCGGAACCCGGATTGATAATGTAAATGGTGATATCCCTACCGATACCTTCTTGAGTGAGCCGGGCTGGGATAAATACGATACCGAGCAAACTTCTTATAGTGTTTGGGTTGATCACCGCTTCAGTGATAGCTGGGCATTAAATGCTGGATTGCGCTACTCCGAAGGGGATGTTGATTACAACTCCATGTGGGCTACATTTGATGACACACGCGAAAACCCGGATATCAGTGAAGCAACACGTACTATCTACATGAGCGATGCGACAAGCGATCTGCTCATCTTCGATTTGCGTATGTCTGGGGAGTTTGCCACAGGCGCATTGGAGCATCAGGTTTCTTTTGGTCTGGATAGTCAGGATGCAACAACAACCAATGATCGTCTGTATTTGTATGGTTACGGTGGGACCATTGATATCTTTAACCCGGTTTATGGTTACGTGCCTACTGGTCTGAGTAGCTTGAATGACTTGGAAGGCTTAACCGATTACTGGTATCAGATCAGTACAGATACTGAGCAGCTTGGATTCTACTTCCAGGATCAAATGAGCATTCATAACTGGATTATCACCACTGGAATTCGTCGCGATACTGCGAAGTCCGAGTCTGGTGGCTCTTCATTTGAGGATGATGCGACGACTATGCGCTTTGGTGTAATGTACGCCTTCGATAACGGTATTACACCTTACGTTAGCTACTCTGAATCTTTCGAACCTGTAAACGATTCTGATGCGAATAAGACTCCGTTCAAGCCAGTTGAGGGGGAGCAGGTAGAGGCAGGTATTAAGTACCAACCTGAAGGTACCAATCTGTTAATTACAGCCTCTGCTTTTGAAATCAAGCAGAAGAATTTGCTAGTAGACGATTACGGTAATGAGGGCTTCCAAACCCAGCTTGGCGAAGCTGAGCTCGATGGCTTTGAATTGGAGGCAGTAGGTAAACTTGGTGATTTAAGCCTGGTTGCTAACTATAGTAGCCTCAATATCGATGAGGATATCGAAGCTGTCCCTGAAGAACAGTTTTCTGTTTGGGGTAATTATGACTTCAGCGGTCTACTACCAGGCTTGAATGCTGGCATTGGTGTTCGATATGTTGGTGAGAGTTCAACAGGTAGGAATGATTCAGCTGGAACCTTCCCATCCTATAACCCGTCATACACTTTATATGATGCAGCTATCGGATATACCCTGGAAAGCTGGAAGTTCCAGTTAAATGCAAAGAACCTAACTGACGAGGTTCACACCACTGCTTGCCTGAGTCGCGGTGACTGCTTCTACGGTGAGCGTCGTTACGTCACTGCAGAAGCACGCTACATTTTTTAAGTTAGTGTAGACTGGGAGCCTGTCCGCAGGGGGAGTCTGTGGGCGGGCTCCCTTTTTTTACGTTTAAGCAACCAGACGAGAGGCGAGCCTCTCGCTGTTATGGTTATGCCAATGTCTTTTTATATGATTGCAGGAGTCTCCAGCGCCTTTGCTTTGGCCGGGATTTTGCTCCTTTATTCCGCCTGGTCCCGCAGAGGGGCAGAGCCCGTGCGCCGTTGGGGTGGTTGGGGAGCCATGGCGTTGTCGGCTTTTGGGTGGAGTTCAATTGTTGGGGTGGAATATGGGATCAGTATTGCCACTTTAATTGTGATGCTCGGAGTCTTTGCTTTATTGGCTCTTAAGGGTGACTGGCCCAGTGGCCCTAGGCCCATTGAAAAGCAGCGCTCGGGAACACCCGAAACGCAAGCCCTGCTTCCATTGTGGTTGCGGGGCTTCTTGCGTTTTATGGCTGCCTTTCTTTTGCCCGCAGCCAGTGGTTTGATCGCCGGTTTGCTTTTCTTTGGTTTTACCGGGTTTTCTGAAACTGTCCGCTTGGTCGGCGGAGCCTTCCTGTCGGTGATAATCTGGACCCTGGCGATGGTTTGGTGCTGTGCCGATAAAAAGCTTCTGCGCCCTTCGGCTGCCATGTTGGCTTTCTCGGTGGTCAGCGGCTTGTTACTGACCTTTGCGCTTCCCGCTTCGGCAGCATAGATCAACGGACTTGAGTAGGAATTTAACGTGAAATTTTCCTTTAAACCGACCCCTGGCTTTGTCCGTGATATGACCGATGGACACTCAGTTCTCGGCCTGGCGGTATCCACTCTTTTATATATTGTTTGTGTCAGCGGAACACTGGCGGTTTTTTACAATGAGTTCGAACGCTGGGAGCAGGCCTCCGAGTTGGAGAACCTCAATGTTGAAGCCTCTGTGTATCGGACGGCTACAGAAAATGCTATTGCGTTAGCTAAGCAGGAAAAAGAGGATCTCGATTCAATTACCTTCACCATCCCCAATCAGGATAAGCCCAGATTGATGGTTGAAGTCGGCGATATGGAGCGATATGTCGCTGAAGATGGTTCCCTGCTGGGCAAGGTGGAGCATGAGTGGACCCACTTCCTGGCCTACCTACACTACGCGCTCAACCTTCCTGTTGGTTATGGGGTCATCCTGGTAGGTTTGATCGGGATGGTGATGTCCGCTCTGATCGTCTCCGGTTTGCTGGCCCACCCCAAAATTATCAAAGACGCTTTCTCTTTCCGTCTTTCTGGCTCCAAGCGTCTTCAACAAGTGGATTTGCACAATCGCCTGGGGGTTTGGGCCTCTCCCTTTCATCTTGCCATAGCCATTACCGGGGCTTTTATCGGGTTGTCCCAGGTAGCCGCTTTTGCAATTGCCGGCGTATTCTTTGAGGGTGATACGGAAAAGGTAGAGCACATGCTTTACGCGGATCATCCGGTGATGGAGGAAAACGCCCCTGAAGTTGATTATCCGGATTATGCTGCAATTCTGGCAACAATGGATCGTATCGCACCGGAAGAAGAGCGCACTCGTTTAGAAGTAGCATTTCCTGGACGTGAAGGCCAGGTTGTTGAGGTGTGGACCCGGGTTCCAGAGCGGTTGGTCTGGGGTGAGCGTTACCACTTTAATCCCGATGGCAGCCTGATTGAAAAAGAGGGTTGGTCTGAGGGAGACGCGGCTAAACAAGTTTACCTTTCTACGTACCGTTTACACTTTGGCCACTTTTCCGGTTTCCCTGTGAAAATTGCTTACTTCCTGCTGGGGGTGGGGATGTGTTTGCTGGTGGTATCCGGCATCAATATCTGGTTCGTTCGCAAGCGTCAGCGCGGCAATCCCGCCGTACGTTTGGAGCGAGTCTGGATGGCTCAGGTATGGGGTGTACCATTTGCGATTGCTCTGAGTGCGGTGACTTATCTGGCGTTTAAGCTAAATGCTGCGCAGGTGTTTTGGCTGGTGACCTTGGCGTTAAGCGTTGCGGCTGCCTTCATGGGGACAGTGGCCAAGTGGTCTATGTCTCTGCGTATTGCCACAATTATCGCCTGCGTCGGGGCAGTTGTAGTGCACGTTGCTCAGTTTGGTGAGGATTCCTTTGTGAGAGCATCACTGGTCGTTAATGTTGTGTGGTTGCTAATTGCTGCTGGAATCGCGGCCTCTTGCCTTTATAGCAGGGCGCGTCAGTCGGATAGTGAGCCTGTATCCGCCGGTGCCAATCCACTGGGTAGCAACTAGATTTTTGGGGTCCCGCAGTGCCTCTGCAGGGCCCCCAAAACTTCCATCGGACCTATAAGATCCCTTTTAATTAATTGGCAGGGCGTAACATCTCGATATGCGGGATGCCATCTTCTTGATATGGCTCAGACACCTGCTCAAAGCCAAACTCCCCGTAAAATCTATCCAAATGTTGTTGAGCTGAAATGCGAATACCAGTGCTGGGGTATTCTTCGCATGTGTGCATTACGGCTCGGCGAATCAGCTCCTTGCCCAGGCCTGTTCCGCGACTGGCTTCTGCGGTTAATACTCTTCCTATCGAAGGTTCCCGGTATTTAAGGCCAGGGAAAACAACTCGCAGGTAAGCCATTACCTGCGGATTGCTTTCGTCTCCCTCCCAGCAGATCAGGTGCCAGGAGTGTTGGTCTTTGCCATCGGCATCCTGATAGGGGCAGTCTTGTTCTACCGTAAAAACTTCCTGCCTTACTCGCAAAACTTCGTAAAGTTGACTGAGTGTAAGCTCTTTAAAGCTGCACCATTGCCACTGCATAAAGGTGAATTCCAAATTATTGTCACTAATTTTGTATTGTGATTGGAGTTAAAAGGTATAGATTATTTATAAGATCGATTAATTTTAATTGGATGCCTGATTGCCGGCTCTATGAAAGAATCCATGCTTGAGGTAATGGATAACTTGCGAGATAACTTTTTTATCTTTCATCATAAACACATGGGTCACTGGCATTTGCAGATGATCGTTCATGCCATCCAGTTTTGTGCTGGATACGGAGACTTTACCATCATCGGTTTCTGGGATAAGGCGGGATAGAATCAGGTTGATGCTGCGAGTACCGGCAATAATACCTACATCAAAATCTGCACTACCGAGCTTGTTGGGGACGCTCATCTCGCCGGTACCCAACTGCAGCCCAGCATCGCCAAACATAAATTTGAAGCCGGGGAATGTTCCCAGTTTATCAACTACTTCACTGCCTTTATTAGGTGGGCCCAACATGACAACGCGATTCAGGTTTTTGATTTCAGCTGAATGTAGATATTGCCTTACCAGAATGCCGCCCATGGAGTGAGTGACAAAATTGATTTCTTGCGCGTTACCGCACTCCTCGACAGCAGGAGCTATGGCCATGCTGGCCAAGGTTTCAATGGAGTGCTTGGTCGAAGGGTAATCAATATTGACCGTTTGGAAACCTTCGGCATCTATGGCCTTTGCCAGTTTCTTCATTGAGCTATCTGATTTGGCTAATCCATGCAATAAAATCACACAAGCGGAGTGAGCACTTGCTGATAGCAGCGTAAATGCGGCGGCAATTATAAAAGCGAACTTTTTCATCGGTTTGAACTTCCTGTCGACTTCTTGTGCCTATTCGTGTGGCGTTGTTGTCGGAGCAATTAATTTGGATTGGGTTGAAGTTGGCAGTGTTGGCGGAGAATGTCCGCTGCCCGCTCCGGTTTATCGGGGGTGATCACGATAGTTTGTGTAGCCAGACGCAGTACGACAGATTTTTGCTGATCGGTAGCAAATGCACGATAGCGCCCCAATTTTTGGTTTTGAAACAGGCCTATATAGCCAAATAAGCCGGAGTTGCCAAAGATGCGGACTGATCCTTGCATGGCGGTTGAGTCGGGGAATGCTTCAGATAGCCCCTCCAAGGAGATGGTGGTTTTCCAGCCCGGGCGCAATATCAAGAGGTTGCCATTTTTGATGGCGTAACCACGGATGGCAAAGAAGGCGCTGAGAGCCAGTATTGCAGGCGGAAGTGCTATGGCAATGCTATAGAGGGTAGATGGAGCAGCTGGTGCTCTCGATGCCAGAAAGAGCGGCAGTCCCAGTAGGAGTAATGTGCATATGGCACTGATAATTTGGAGCTGGCGGCTCCACGGCGCTTTAAACGCGATTGTTGGCATACTTGGTTTAACTCAACGGATTACCTGAATGCCTCAATCATAGTGCTATTGGAATCTGCTTGGCAAAGGTAGAGATGGTTTGGTTTTAACGGTTGCTCGCTATGGAAGACTGTATTTTGATTAACGAGAATTCCCAGTCAGCCCTTGTGGTCGAAGGGGGCGCTATGCGGGGGATTTTCGCTGCAGGCGTATTGGATGCATTTTTGGAGGCGGGTTATCGGCCATTTGATTTTGCGATCGGTGTATCCGCAGGCTCCACCAACTTGATTGGTTATCTGGCGGGAAATCATGGGCGAAGTCGGCAGATACTAATGGACCATGCCCGGCGGGCAGACTTCATTGACTGGCGCCGCTATCTCCGGGGCGGTCATTTTTGTGATATTGGCTGGTTGTGGCATGCGTCATATCAGGATATTCCGCTCAGTGTCGATAGTTATGTTGAGAATGGAATACCGCTTTATGCCGTGACTACCAGTATCAACACGGGGGAGGCTAGATACCTGAAAGTAACTCCGGAAAACATGCACGAGGTCTTCCCGGCCTCTTGCGCCATTCCGGTTGCTTACCGGGGGTTTCCTGAAGTGGATGGGGAGCCTATGACCGATGGCGGTCTGGCTGATTCGATACCGATTATTCAGGCTTATCAGCAGGGGGCCAGAAATATAACAGTTATTCTCTCGCGCCCTCTGGGGTATCGGAAAATTAAGGGGCCTGCTCCAAAATTTATCAAACAGTTTTTCCGTGATCATGCCCGGCTATTTGAGGCCGTGCTAGAGAGGGGGGAGAAATATAATCGGGCTCTGGAGTTTATCGAGGTGCCTCCAGAGGGGTGCCAGGTTTCGGTTATTGCGCCTCCAGACAATTTCCCGGTTAAGCGTTTTACCCAGGAAGCAGAGTTGCTCGAGGAAGGTTATGAGAGCGGCAGGACCCGGGGTTGGGAATTTCTTCGTGAGCTTCCCGGTCAGCGGGACTCTTTACCGTCAATTGAATAGTAGTGCCGGTATGAATGAGTTGATTGAGCTTAATCAGAATGTGAATGGTGAGGTAATCGACTGGTGGAAATACGTTTGCTTGGAGTGACAGATGCGCCCGCCATATCTGCTTTTTACTTATCTAATGAGGAGCACCTGAAGCGCTGGGAGCCCATTCGCGAGCCCGGTTTTCACAGTTCCGGGTCCTGGATTCGACGCATCAGCTCTGGAGGAATTTTAAAGTTCGCTGCATTAGAGTCCGGGTGTGATCAGTTACTGGGCGTTTGCTCCTTGACGAATATCATCCGAGGCCCATTTCAGGCCTGTAATATGGGATATGCAGTTGACCAGTCCCATGAGGGGCGGGGCTTAATGGGGAGCTTGTGTCGACATGTCGTTGATTATGCTTTTGACACCTTAAATTTGAATAGAGTGATGGCCAACTACATGCCTGGTAACGATAGGTCGGCAGCTCTGCTGGAGGCGTTGGGCTTCGTTGTCGAGGGTCGGGCGGAAAAATACCTGAAGATCAATGGATGTTGGGAGGATCATATCCTCACGGCGAAGCTAAACCCCAGATCCTTGGATATTTAATGATGTACGTTGAATGGGGCGCCAAATGGCATTTACTTCACTGTGTGTCTATAGGAGTCTTGGGTAGGGCTGAGATATTGTTGCTAACCTATTGCGATTTCATGGACGACTTCGAATAACAGTTTTGCGGAAGGAGAAAGGGATGAATGGGAAGTGCCTATGCGGTGGGGTTGAGTTCCAGCTGGAAGAGCCAATTCCAAACCTTTACCAATGCCATTGCTCGCTCTGCCGCAAATTGAGTGGTTCCGCCTCGGATACGGCCATGTTTATTAGCCGGGATCAGTTTCGCTGGGTGCGGGGCTTAGACAGAATCTCTTCATTCCGGACTCCTACGGGCTATCGATCTGACTTTTGCGGTGGATGCGGAAGTACAGTTCCTCACTTAATGAGTAATACAACGCACTTCTGGGTACCTGCGGGATTGTTGGAGGGGGATATCGATGGGAAAGTTGTGGCCCATCTTTGCACAGAATCCAAAGCATCCTGGGATGAAATTTCTGGTGAGGCGGAGTGCTTTAACGAAATGCCGGAGCTGGAGCGATTGATGCATCTATTGCATGGCGGCGAAGAAGCAGTGGATGGGGAATGGGAGGAGAGCCAGGCGGCTTCAGCTGAAGTTTAAAAAAACAAACTCTTTTCTAATTAGCGCAAACAAAAAAGCCCCGCTCTTGCGAGCGGGGCTTTTTTGTATATGGCGGACCGGACGGGACTCGAACCCGCGACCTCCGGCGTGACAGGCCGGCATTCTAACCAACTGAACTACCGGTCCGCATTCCTGCTTCTCTTTGGTTGCTCTTGCCGGGCAAGAGTAAGAGAAGTGGTGGGTGGTACAGGGGTCGAACCTGTGACCTACGGCTTGTAAGGCCGTCGCTCTCCCAACTGAGCTAACCACCCCGTGTCAGGAGCTGCGTATCATAATGATTTTTTTACTTAGGTCAACAACTTAGGGAAGTTTTTCTAAAAAAGTTTGCGTCTGGCTTTAAGTGTGAGAAGCGGGTGTGTATTTGAAGAAATTGCTGCTCGTGTATTGGCAATACTTGGTAATAAAACAGGGTGCTACTTTCATTGCCCCGGTTTTCTATTAATTTTGTTAGTCGGTCTGCACAGTTTGTGGTGGGGAGTGGGGAGGTGGTTGTGTATTGAAAAGTGGTTTTGAATTTTTCATACACAAAAAAGCCCCGCTCTTGCGAGCAGGGCTTTTTTGTGTATGGCGGACCGGACGGGACTCGAACCCGCGACCTCCGGCGTGACAGGCCGGCATTCTAACCAACTGAACTACCGGTCCGCATTCCTGCTTCTCTTGGTTGCTCTTGCTGGGCAAGAGTAAGAGAAGTGGTGGGTGGTACAGGGGTCGAACCTGTGACCTACGGCTTGTAAGGCCGTCGCTCTCCCAACTGAGCTAACCACCCCGTGTCAGGAGCTGCGTATCTTAATGATATTTTTTTTGCGGTCAACAATTTTGTTGGGAGATTTTTAAAAATTTTTTTAAGAATAAAAAACACCCAAAAATTGTTTAAAAATTAATTAATCAGGGGGTTTTTTGAGGGTTTTTTTAAACTGTTTTTATCGATCAAAATCAGCTGCGCAGAAATTCAGAAAATAAAAATTCAGGCTAGAGAAAATTGTTGCAGAAAAATTTTGCCGGCACTGGGCTCGCACTATTTTTTTACGCTGAGATTTGGTTATTTTTTTGTGGCCCTTTCAAATTTCCAGCGTAAGCAACTGAAAATAAAATGTTAGAAAAATGAAAAGATGTGAGGCACAAACAAAAAAGCCCCGCTCTTGCGAGCAGGGCTTTTTTGTATATGGCGGACCGGACGGGACTCGAACCCGCGACCTCCGGCGTGACAGGCCGGCATTCTAACCAACTGAACTACCGGTCCGCATTCCTGCTTCTCTTGATGGCTCTTGCCGGGCAAGAGTAAGAGAAGTGGTGGGTGGTACAGGGGTCGAACCTGTGACCTACGGCTTGTAAGGCCGTCGCTCTCCCAACTGAGCTAACCACCCCGTGTCAGGAGCTGCGTATCTTAATGATATTCTTCGTGGCGTCAACGCCTTTTTTGAATTTTTTTTTGTCTTTCAATGAGTTAACGCGCTTTTGTGTGAATTCGTGGGCGTGTCCGCGGGGGGGGGACACTGTTATAATCGCCACAATTCCCGTTAGTTAGAGCGTGAGAAAAGCTGTGACACAGAAGACCTGGCTGGCCCAATTTGTACTGGCATTCGGTATGTTTTGCCTGTCCATCGCCGCACATGCGGTAGTTGAGACGCAAAAATTGTCCTCTCCCGAGCTGGATGCAAGGTATCGCGTGCTTATTGAAGAGATGCGCTGTCCTAAATGTCAAAACCAGAACTTGGCAGACTCCGATGCTTCTATTTCCTCGGACTTGCGCCGTGAAATCCGCCGTTTACTGGAGGAAGGGTTTACGGACGAGGAAATCGTTGACTACATGGTGGCCCGCTATGGGGATTTTGTGCTCTACCGCCCGCCTGTTCAGAAAAATACCTTGATCCTGTGGTTGGCTCCGGGAGTCTTTGCCGTTTTCGGGCTTCTGGCCTTGATTGTGATCGTGATGCGCTCAAAAAGTGGTACCGGGGCTCGCCAGGATGACGGCAGTGGGGAACTCACTGATGATGAGCGGCGTCGATTAAAGCAGTTGTTGGGAGATGGAGCTGTAGATGAAGGTAATAGCGGGAAGGAAGGTAAATGATTGATATCTGGTTTGGTGTAGCCCTACTGCTACTGTTGGTAGCTTTTGTATTTCTGATTCCTGCTTTGAGAGCTGCAGGCAGACGTCGCAGCGGCAGTAGCAAGCGAGAGGCTATGGCAGCGCTCTACCGGGAGCGCAGTAAAGAACTTCGCGCTGCAGTGCAGAGCGGTGCGATGGATGAGAAGCAGTTTGCCCAGCTGGAGGCAGATCTCGCGCGGGAACTGCTGGCGGCCCAGCAGGAGAGTCAATCTGGTGAAGCCAGGCAGGGTGGCGGCCGATTGCTGATCGGGCTGGCGGTTTTGGTGCCTGCAATTGCAGCAGCTGCCTACGGGTTTTCCGACCGACCGTCCGAAGTAGCTTTGTATCGCGATATGGTGGCGAGCCAAGGTGGGCACACCTCTTCGGAGGAAGAGGCAAAAATCACCCGTCAGTTGCAGGAGCGGGCTAAAACTCATCCAGATGATCTTAGCAGTCGCTATATATTGGCGCAGCGGCTACTGGTGAGTGGCGATTTGGCTGGGGCGGTAGACTCCTATCGCTATGTTGTGGCTCGAGAGCCCCAGGCGGCCAATGTTAAAGCTGAGCTGGCGCAAGCGCTGTTTTTTGAAGGCGGTTCCAAGATTACCGATGAAATCCGCTCCTTGATTGAGCAGGTGTTACAGGTGCAGCCATCCAATGGCACTGTGCTGGGCTTGGCGGGTATTGCCGCTTTTGAAGATGGGGACTACCGCAAGGCTCGCCAGCATTGGCAGCTAGCACTTAGCCAGCTTCCCCCAGGATCTGCAGCAGCAGAGGCGCTTCAGGCTGGCGTTGCCAGGGCCGAAAGCGCTTTGGCAGACAGCGGTGAGGCTGTAGCGGTGCAGGCAAAGGTAGAAACGAAAGAGAAAGGCCCGCAGATTCGAGTTCAGGTCAGTTTGGGGGAGGGAGTTGAAGCCCCAGAATCTACCCCGGTATTTATCTATGCACGCAGTGCTGCGAGCCCGATGCCTCTGGCTATTGTGCGCCTCACGGCTGGGCAGTTACCGGCAGAGGTTGTGCTGGATGAGTCCCGAGCAATGATGCCTGGAAGCTCCATCGCCACTGTCGACTCTGTGCAGTTGGTAGCGCGATTGGCCATTAAGGGAGATGCGCGTCCGGCCCCGGGGGATTGGCAGGGAATGATTAGTGCATTGCCTAAATCCCGCTGGAGTGAGACTCAGTCAATAGCCATCGATAGTCAGCTGTAACTGGCTGTGACTGTCGAAAATGAGGTCACAGTGTAAGCTGTGGCCTCATTTTTATTTGCGGCCGGATGGCATTCTTGCGTCTAATTGGCCTCAAGCTCACATTGCCCCGATATTGATGAGTTCTATTGGGGCAAGTTGGCATTTGGTAGCGATCGTCATGTTTGACTTGACCGCTGCTTGGTCGGATTGATAATCCCGACTGAACATTACTGTGAAGAATAGCGCTGAATGCTCTGGCGACACCAAGTAAGATTGAAGGTTTGGTGTCCCGCCCGGCAGAGAAAAATATCGAGTTTATAAATACATGCGTCTGAAGTGCATCAAGCTAGCGGGCTTCAAGTCTTTTGTTGACCCTACCACTGTCTATTTTCCGACAAACCTCAACTCGGTGGTGGGTCCCAATGGCTGTGGTAAATCCAACACCATCGATGCGGTGCGCTGGGTAATGGGGGAATCCTCCGCAAAGAACCTGCGCGGCGATTCGATGACGGACGTTATCTTTAACGGTTCCAGTGGCCGCAAGCCCGTGGGGCAGGCCTCGATTGAGTTGGTATTTGATAACTCTGAGGGCAAGCTTTCTGGAGCCTATGCCTCTTTCTCGGAGATTTCCGTCAAGCGCAAGGTAACCCGGGAAGCGCAGAACACCTATTACCTGAATGGCGAGAAGTGCCGCCGCCGCGATGTAACCGATCTCTTCTTGGGTACCGGTCTGGGCCCGCGCAGCTACGCCATTATTGAGCAGGGCATGATCTCCAAGTTGATCGAAGCCAAGCCCGAAGAGCTGCGCGTCTATATCGAAGAGGCCGCCGGTATCTCCAAATACAAGGAGCGCCGCCGGGACACCGAAAACCGGATGAGACGGACCTCTGAAAACCTTGAGCGCCTCACGGATATCCGCGATGAGCTGGATCGCCAGTTGTCCCGACTGGAGCGACAGTCCGCAGCAGCGGAAAAATACAGCCGATTTAAAGAGGAAGAGCGCAGCCACAAGGCTAATCTTCAGGCGCTTAAATACCGCGAACTGGATGACCAATCCAAGGCCAAGCAGCAACAAATAGGTGAGCTTGAACTCACCGTTGAAGAGCTGGTTACCCGCCAGGTCACCTGTGACACAGGCATTGAGCAAAAGCGCGTGGGGTACCACGAGCTATCTGACAGCTTTAACGAAGTCCAGGGGCGCTTTTACGCCGTCGGTGGAGATATCGCCCGCTTGGAGCAGAGCATTGCCCACGCTCGTGAGCGCTCTACTCGCCTGCATTCCGATTTGGCGCAAACCGAACAAGAATATCGCGAGGCAGAGACCAACCTCGAAGTGGATCGCGAAAAAGCGGCCCAGTTTGAGGAGGAGCTTGAGATTATCCTGCCGGACCTGGATATGGTCTTGGCAGCAGAAGAGGAGTCTGCTGCGGCACTGCTCGAATCTGAAGAACAGATGCGCAATTGGCAGAACGAGTGGGACCAGTTTAACCAGGGTGCCTCTGGCTCCCGTCAGAAAGCTGAAGTGCAACAATCCCGCATCCAGCACTTGGAAACTTCTGGCCAGCGGCTGCTTGAGCGGATCAATAAGCTATTGGCGGAGCAGTCCGGCCTCCAGGTCTCTGACGACGATGAAGAGACGCTGCAGCTGAACGAACAGATGGCCGAGCTGGAAATGCAGGCTGAAGAGCGCCGCGAGGAAGCGGCAGAGCGTCGCGAGTCTCTGGACAGTCTCCGTGTGCAGGAGCGGGAGCTGGCTACCGAACTCGATCAGTTGCGCTTGCAGTTGCAAACCGGGCGAGGCCGTCAGGCGTCTCTGGAAGCCTTGCAGCAAGCTGCTTTAGGGCAGGGCAAGGCAGTTGAGAATTGGCTGCAGCAGCAAGCCCTGGCTGACAAGCCCCGGCTCGCCGACCAGATTAAAGCCCAGCCCGGCTGGGAAACCGCAGTTGAAACTATCCTCGGTCCCCAATTGCAGGCGGTATGTGTTGAGCAGCTCGAGTCCGTGGCTGAAGGATTGGCGGCACTGGAAAGCGGTCAAGCGGTTCTGATCGATAACAGTGCTGTGAATAGCAGTGTAAAGGGAGCGCTTCCTTCGCTGCAGGATATGGTTCAGGGGCCAGCCTCTCTCTCTGGCATCTTGGCGGGAATTTATACCGCAGAGGATTTGACTGAGGCGCTGTCCAGGCGCGCAAGTTTGCAAGCTTATGAGTCTATTGTGACTCGCGATGGGCTCTGGCTCGGCCCCAACTGGTTGCGAGTGAATCGCGCCAGTGATGCAGAGGCCGGGGTCCTGGCGCGCAAGCAGGATCTTGAAACCCTGGGGCAGGAGTTGGCCCTGTGTGAGGAGCAGATAGAGAGTATTGCCGAGCGACGCGAGTCCCTGCGCACGCAAACGGTCGATCTCGAGCGCTCCATCGAACAGGCTCGCAATGAGTCCGACCAGCTCGGGCGTCGCGAGGCAGAGCTGCGCAGCCAGTTGTCCGCCCGACGGGCGCGTGCGGAGCAGATGAATGAGCGCCGTATCCGAATTGAGCAGGAAATCGATGAGGTGCGTGAGCAGCAGGAGTTGGAAGGGGAGTCCCTGTCGGAAGCTCGTCTAATGCTGCAGGAAGCTGTCGAGGCGATGAGTGATGATACCGATCGTCGCGAAACGCTAATGGCACGCCGGGAGGAATTGCGCGAAGCTTTGGATGCCGTGCGCCAGCGTGCGCGGGAGGACAAGGATCGCGCCCATGAACTGGCTATGCGCGAGCAGTCAGTGCGCACCCAGATGGTGTCTCTCGAGCGCACTTTGCAGGTGATGAGCGAGCAGCTGGAAAGGTTGCGCAGTCGTCGTCAGCAATTGCAGGAGCAAATGGAGGAGACCCAGGACCCCTCCCAGGATTTTCAGGCTGAGTTGGAAGAAAAACTCGGCGAGCGCATTGAGGTGGAAACGGAACTCGCCGATGCGCGCAAAAAGCTGGAAGAAGTGGAGACTGGCCTGCGTGAGCAGGAACAGGAGCGCCATAAAGTGGAGGCGGCTCTTCAGGGGGTGCGCGCGCAGCTTGAGCAGGAGCGTCTCGCTGCGCAGACATTGGAAGTGCAACGAAACGGATTGGTAGAGCAGCTGCGCGAGAGCGAGCACGATATCGATCAGCTGCTCGAGCAGTTACCTGGCGATCTTACGATTAAGCAGGTACAGGAAGATTTGGAATTGGTAGCCGCGCGTATCTCGCGTCTCGGGCCGATTAACCTCGCCGCTATCGATGAATACAAGCAGGAGTCTGAGCGCAAGAACTACCTGGATCGCCAGCATGGGGATCTGATGGAAGCGCTGGAGACCCTGGAAAATGCAATTAAGAAAATCGACAAGGAAACGAGAACCCGCTTCAAGGAAACTTTTGATCAGGTAAATGCGGGCCTGCAGGAACTCTTCCCGAAAGTTTTCGGTGGTGGTAATGCCTATCTGGAACTTACCGGTGAAGATCTGCTCGATACTGGTATCGCGATCATGGCCCGCCCGCCGGGCAAGCGCAACAGCACAATCCATCTGCTCTCGGGTGGAGAAAAAGCGCTGACGGCGATCGCTTTGGTATTCTCGATTTTCCGTCTGAATCCAGCACCTTTCTGTATGTTGGATGAGGTGGATGCTCCCCTTGACGATGCTAACGTTGGTCGTTACGCACGAATGGTTAAAGAAATGTCAGAACACGTTCAGTTCATCTATATTACCCACAACAAGATCGCAATGGAGATGGCGGATCAGTTGCTGGGGGTTACCATGCACGAGCCGGGTGTATCCCGACTGGTGTCGGTGAATGTGGAAGAAGCAGCCGAGCTGGCTTCTGCATAAGGGCGTAAAGGGAGAGGCGCTAAAAAATGGATAACTGGCTGGTTACAATCCTGGTTGTCGTTCTGCTGGTCGTTGTGGTCGATGGCATACGCCGGGCGATCTTGCGGCAGCGCGCGGCAGTTAAGGTCTCCCGCAATCTGTCGCGGGCCATGCAACCTGAAGTAAAAAATGAAGCTGATCCGGTCTCAGAGAAGGCTGAAGAAGAGCCCCCGGTCCGCAAACCCCTAGAGACGCGGGAGCCCAAGCCCGCAAACAGCGAATTGCCCGGGCAGGCTCGCGTTGTTCAGCGCCGTCCGCTAGAGGATGCGCTACATGTGAATCGCCAGGTGCAGGAGAGCTTTATTTCCTCGCGCAAGCCGCTCGCTGGCAGCAATCCCCAGAGGAGTCCGGAAGAGCAGGGTATCCTCGATTTGGAAGAGCAAGTCCCCACTCTGATGGAGTCGGTCGGTGAAGAGCAACGCTATGAGCCTGCATTAGATGAGGCTGAAAGCCTAAATGCGATGGATAGCGCTCACAGTCCTGAGCATGAAGCGGTGCATGAGGATTCTCAACCCGAACGATCTTCTCAGTCTCCAAGCTGTGGCAGTGTTGGTGAAGGTGCTCCCACCCGTGAGGTGCTGGTGATTAATGTAATGGCGCCAGAAGGGGATTACTTCGAGGGTAATGACTTACTTCGGGTAATGGTTGCCTGTGGCATGCGCTTTGGTGAAATGAATATTTTTCACTACCATGAGCACGGCGGTGCTGATGGGGCCATTATCTTTAGTCTCGCCAATATTGTTGTGCCCGGCGTTTTCGACTTGGCCCAGATGGAAGAATTTGCCACGCCAGGTGTTAGCCTGTTCCTGACACTACCTGTGGAAGGCGAGGCGATTAAAGCTTTCGATCAACTGCTTTCCACCTCATACAAAATTGCCGAGCTGCTCGGTGGCGAATTGAAGGATGAGAATCGCAGTGTATTTACCGCGCAAACGGCGGAGCATTATCGTCAGCGGGTTGTGGAGTACCAGCGTCGCAGGACTTTAGCGATGGCGCAAAGCTAGCTCGCAATCTCTAAATAATTGTTGCCATTTTTAATGCGGCCCGGGATGCCGGCTGATTTTCATTTTGGAAATTAGCCGTAAGCTCGGGCCGTATTTGCATGTAAAATCGAAATAATTTTCTAACTATTATTTTTATTCACTCGAATTGCCGATGACTCATCAAACTATTTCCCCTCAAGTGCGCGAACGTGTTCAGGAATTACATGAAATCCTCCAGCGTGCGAATCACCAATACTATGTGCTTGATGATCCCGAGTTGCCGGATATTGAGTACGACCGGCGCCTGCGCGAGTTGCAGGACCTGGAAAGTGAATATCCTCAGCTGCTAACTCAGGATTCTCCCACCCAGCGGGTCGGCGCAGAGCCGCTTTCCTCTTTTCAGGAAGTTCGTCATGAGGTGGCGATGTTGTCTTTGGATAACGCCTTTAATGATGAAGAGTTGCTGGAGTTTGACCGCCGGGTGTGTGAGCGCCTCAACAGTAAAGGGCCGGTGGAATACGCCTGTGAACCCAAGTTAGACGGTATCGCTATCAGCCTTTTATATCGCGACGGCGTACTTGAGCGAGCGGCAACGCGAGGGGATGGCACGACGGGTGAGGATATCACCCAGAATGTACGCACCGTGGGATCTGTACCTCTGCGTTTGCGTCAAGCAGATGGTATTGAAAAGTATCCGGGTGTATTGGAGGTGCGCGGTGAAATCTATATGCCGAAAGCGGGCTTTGCCGAATTGAATCGCAAAGCGGCCGCGGCGGGTGAGAAGCTTTTCGTAAATCCTCGAAATGCCGCTGCCGGTAGTTTGCGTCAATTGGACTCCCGCATAACAGCGCAGAGACCGCTGGAATTGTGTGTTTATGGCACTGGCCTTGTAGAGGGCGGTGAGCTGCCGGAAAAGCACGTTGAGACTTTGCAGCTGCTGGGACATTGGGGCTTCCGTACAAACCGGGAGATGCGCGTCGCTAAGGATATTCAGGGCTGCATCGACTACTACAGGGAAATCGGTGAGAAGCGCGAGGACCTCGCTTACGATATTGACGGTATTGTTTTTAAGGTCAACAGTATTCCCCTGCAGCGCCGCCTCGGTTTTGTTGCCCGCGCACCCCGTTGGGCCATGGCCTATAAGTTTCCCGCTCAGGAGGAAATGACTGAATTATTGGATGTTGAATTCCAGGTAGGGCGCACCGGCGCGGTCACCCCGGTTGCTCGCCTGCAGCCGGTTTTTGTCGGCGGCGTTACTGTTTCCAATGCAACTCTGCACAATCGAGATGAGATCGAGCGTCTCGGCGTGCAAGTGGGTGATACCGTCATTATTCGCCGTGCCGGAGACGTTATCCCGCAGGTGGTTTCTGTAGTGGAGAGCAAGCGCAAGCCGGGTGGTCACGCTATTGAATTCCCCACGCATTGCCCGGTATGCGGCTCGCCGGTGGAATCCACTCCCGGTGAGGCGGTGGTCCGTTGTAGCGGTGGCTTGATTTGTAGTGCACAGCGCAAGCAGGCCATCAAGCATTTCGCTTCGCGCAAAGCGATGGACATTGATGGTCTGGGAGACAAGCTGGTAGAGCAGCTGGTAGATGAGGACTTGTTACACTCGGTGTCCGGGCTCTACCACCTCACCTTGGAGCAGGTGGCGGGACTTGAGCGAATGGGGCAAAAGTCTGCCCAGAACCTCCTCGATGCACTGGAGCGCAGTAAAGAGACCACGCTGCCTAAATTCCTCTATGCCCTGGGTATCCGGGAAGTGGGTGAGGCTACAGCGCGCAATTTGGCGCGGCACTTTGGCGAATTGAATCCGCTAATGTCGGCAGATGTCGAGGCTTTGCAGGAAGTTGAAGATGTGGGCCCAGTGGTCGCTCATTTTGTTGCTGAGTTTTTTCAGCAGCCTCATGCCCAAGAAGAGGTGGAGGCACTGCAGCAGGCGGGTGTGCATTGGCAAGCGGAAGAGAGTGACGAGCAGGATCAGCCCCTGGCAGGGGAAACCTGGGTGCTTACCGGCAAACTGGAAACCCTGTCCCGCAGTGAAGCAAAAGACTACTTACAGAGGCTGGGTGCGAAAGTCGCAGGAAGTGTTTCCGCCAAGACCGGCACTCTGGTTGCTGGGCCAGGCGCCGGCTCAAAATTGACCAAAGCACAGGAACTGGGTATCACGGTTATGGATGAAGAGGCGCTTCTGGATATGCTGCGCGAAAGGGGCTTTGAGATTTAGTCCTGGTATTTTAGGCGGGGCACCATTAGTAACTGAATAGCCGAACTTTTGAGCACTTTGCAGGTTCGTGTTTTGTTTTGTGGCTTTCTGGTCGCTTCGCCGTTAAAGTTGATGCCTTAGATCTGTTTTGCCCTGGGTACCTGATGTCCAGTGGCACTGTGGTAAGGAATGGAATTAATGCTTCAGGGCGATCAGGAATCCATCGTTTACGGATGTATCAAAGACAGCAATAGCCTCGCTGGCGGCAGCGATCGGCGCAGGGTGAACCGCAATGCTGTGCTCGCTCTGCCCAGTGCTGATGAATGGCCATTCCTGTGCCGGGATATGTTTGCTATTCCCACCATTAAGGTGAAGCAATCCCAGTACCAAACCGATGTTATCCACTTTGGCGCTTCCTATCGGGCGGTAGAATACGAGTGGGATTTGTGGATACAGAAGTTTGAAGAGTTGCTGAAGAGTATGTATTGGGTTTCGGCAACTGTGCATTTGGAAACTGAGCTTTCCGGCGTTCACTCTTTCAGCTGGGAGTCCGCTGGCCTCTATCACGAGCCGGGCAGCGGCGATATGCAGGTTCGCTGCGAGTGGACCCAAGAGGGTCGGGTGAGTATCTGATTTTTCTGGCCCGGTTGGTCCGGGCCCTCTCTTGCCTAATTGCCGCAAAACAGATTTAAATAAGCAGCCCTGGCACAAATCCTATCTCTCTTTATCTTTCCGCAACTATATTCCCTGATAGTCTCTGGAACTGAAACTTTGGTCTGTTAAAGTGTCTTTGCCGAACGGTACCAAGGTGCCGCGGCCGAGAAGCTGTAAAGCCAGATTATAAGAATTGGCGCGATCTGGGCGCCCTATCAGGAAGGAATACACATGATTAAATCCAGTTCTCTGCTGTTTGCCAGCGCACTGATGCTATCGCCGCTGTTACATGCGTCTGAGCACGAAAGCAAAATGGATATGAGCAGTAAGGCCCCAGCAGATGCCAAGGTCTATATTATCTCGCCGAAGGATGGAGAGAAGGTGCCCCAGACATTTACGGTGAAGTTTGGTTTGTCTGGTATGGGTGTGGCGCCGGCGGGTACCAATCAAGAGAATACCGGCCACCATCATCTGCTGATTGATGTGGATGATATGCCGGATATGAGCAAGCCTTTGCCGGCGAGTAAGAACATCATTCACTTTGGTGGCGGGCAAACCGAGACTCAAGTTACCTTGCCACCCGGCAAACATACGCTACAACTGGTTCTGGGCAACTATATGCATGTGCCACATAAAGAGCCTGTGATGTCCAAGAAAATTACCGTCGTGGTCGAGTAGGGCTGCAGCGGCTAAATAACCTTCTGTCGATGCATTAAACGCATCTGGGGAGAGTGAAATGGGTGGCGAATTCCGCACTGAAAAGGACAGCCTGGGCGAAGTTCAGGTGCCGACTGAGGCGATGTATGGTGCGCAAACCCAGCGCGCAGTGGAGAATTTTCCTGTCAGTGGTCACGGCTTGCCGGCAGAGTTTATCCGCGCCATTGTGCTGATAAAGAAATCTGCTGCGGAGGCCAACCGGGACTTGGGGTTGCTGGATAAAGCCCAGGCTGAGGCCATTATCAATGCTTGCGACAGTCTCGGTGATGAGGAGTATGCCACTCATTTCCCCGTCGATATTTACCAGACAGGTTCTGGTACCAGCTCAAATATGAATGTTAATGAGGTGCTCGCCCACCTCGCAGAAAAGCACAGTGATCAAACCATCAGCCCCAATGATCACGTGAATATGAGTCAGAGCAGTAATGACGTGGTTCCCACCGCAATTCATGTGTCCGCCCTGCTTGCAGTGCGCGACACCCTGCTGCCTGCGTTGCGCCATTTGCACACTGGCTTGTGCGACAAGTCCACGGAACTTGAAAGTATTGTAAAAACCGGCCGCACCCATCTGATGGATGCAGTGCCTATGACAATGGCGCAGGAAGTTGGAGGCTGGGCTGCACAAATAGAGGCGTGCCGGGAGAGAATTCGCGCGGTAATGCCTCGGCTTGCCCAGCTGGCTCAAGGCGGTACGGCGATTGGCACCGGGCTCAATGCTCACCCGGATTTTGCCGAGCTGTTCGCGCAAAAAATCAGCGCCCACACATCTCATCAGTTTCGCCCGGCAGAGAACTTTTTTACCGCAATTTCTAGTCAGGATACGTCGGTGGAGTTGTCCGGGCAGCTCAAGGTGTTGGCAGTTTCCCTGATGAAAATTGCCAACGACTTGCGCTGGATGAACAGTGGTCCCCTTGCTGGTCTCTCCGAAATCGCCCTGGAGGCCTTGCAGCCAGGGAGTAGCATTATGCCGGGCAAAGTGAACCCGGTTATTGCTGAATCAGTTACTATGGTTTGTGCACGGGTGATGGGTAATGACACCACAGTGACCGTGGCGGGACAGAGCGGCAATTTTCAATTGAATGTTATGTTGCCTTTAGTAGGCAGTACGTTGCTGGAAAGTATTAACCTACTCGCCAATGCATCGACCCTACTGGCTGATCGAGCCGTTGCCAGTTTCGCGGTGAATCGGGCGCATATTGAGGGAACCCTGGGCCGCAACCCCATTTTAGTGACCTCCCTTAACCCAGTGATTGGTTACTTGAAAGCGGCGGAGATTGCCAAGGCCGCCTATGCCAGCTGTAGGCCAGTGCTGGATGTTGCTGTTGAAATGACGGACCTGGATAGAGAAACGCTTGAGGAATTGTTAGATCCCGCCCATTTGGCCAAGGGTGGGCTGATTAGCTAGGGGCAAAAAAGGCGATTCCCAACAGTATTAACGATATAATGGCTGTCAGGCACATAAGCCAGAGCAAAAGCCTTAACAGCGTGGCTCGATCCTCTGGTTCCAGCATTCTTCTGCTCATTGGTGCCTCCTGCGGCGTTGACAGGAACCGGCCAATCCCTCACGATTCGACGCCGCGTCGGTACTGGGTGCCGACAATACAATGGTAGCGCCACAAAATGTGGCAGTCTCACCTGTTTTGAAAATCAATGTATCCAGATCGTCATGGCTAAAAGAAGTCGCCGCTCCTTTATTACCAGTGTCCTCGCCTGTGTCGCCTTTGTAGTGGCGGCGGTCTACAGCTGGGACCTGCCCGTTAAGGATGTTGTCACCTATTTCATTCTTCTATTGGTGATATTGCTTGTCATCATTGCTCTGGCGTTTGGGTGCGGGGCTTTATTGAATTGGTTGCGCAGGCGTAAATAATAGATGGCGTCAACGGAAGAGGATATTCGCATCCCTATCGCGTACCTCGAGCGACTGCTCGAAGAGGCGACCAAGCATGGGTGTGATCGCAAGGAGCTTTTAGCTTCTGTCGATATCGATGAGTCTGAATTGCAGGGTGTGTCTGCATTTTCAGCAGTAAAGTACGGCCGCTTATACCAGCGCGTGATGTGGCTGGCGCAAAATGAGTGGTTTGGCATGCTTAGCGGTGGAAGGGTCCGTTCCGGGTCTTTTCGCTTGTTGTGTCTGGCGGTGGTGAATTGTGCAACCCTCCGCCAGGCGATTACGCTCTGTGCCGAATTTATGGAAATCTGCCGAGGTTTTAAGGTGAAGCCGGTACTCGGAGAAGGTGGCCATGGGCGCGAGCGGGTTGAAATTTGCGGGATCAGTTCGCTGGGCAGGGGCGAATTTGAGCAGCTGCTGAATAACACGAGCCCCAGTGTGGTGCGTACAACTCTAGCGGTTTGGCACAGGTTTTATTGTTGGCTGGCAGGGCGGGAGATTCCGCTGGCCAGGTTGCACTTCTCATTTGCTTGCCCAGAAGAGTTTCGCAGTCTCGCGCAAAGCGAGGCCAATGAGTTGTTATTTGAGCAGCCGTTTAATGCGCTCGAATATGATACCCGCTACCTGGAATACCCTGTGGTGCAAAGCCCGCAGATGGTCGAGGACTTTATTCGCACCGCTCCTTACCACCTGGTGATCAGCGACGGCAGTGCCAATAGTATCAAAACCAAAGTAAAAACCATTTTGAACCGGGATGTGAGCGAGTCCATGCCCGCCGCTGAGGCGGTGGCGGAGAGACTCAATATGTCGGTCACCACGTTGCGACGTCGCCTGCAGCAGGAGGGTACCTCCTACCAGAAGCTCAAAGACGAATGTCGGATGGAAGCGGCTTTTCACTACCTCAGCTGCCCGGATCTTTCCAATGGGCAGATCGCAGAGATGCTTGGGTTCGATGAATCCAGTGCTTTCTTCCGCGCCTTCAAAAAATGGACGGGAATTACGCCAGGCGAGTATCGCCGGGGTGGTCGCGCCGCAGCTGGCCTGGATATTTGACTGGGCCAGTCACCTTTTTTCATCCTCTCGCCTCGATTTGTCACCGCTTTGGACGGGTTTGGCCATAGAGGGGGCTGCTCGCTTACTACTATGATGAACCAATCTTAGAAATTAGTCATAAATATGACTGGATGGTTTTGCCTCCGGTCCCAAACATAAGCGAATTGAGGTTATCAGGATGACCGATATCAAAATGCCACTGCGTGATTTGCGTTTCGTAATGCGCGAGATGCTGGACTCAGAAAAGCATTATGAGTCACTTGGATATGAGGAGGCTACTCCTGATGTCGTGGATGCCATCCTGGAAGAGGGTGCAAAGTTTTGTGAAAACGTTATTGCACCGCTGAACCAAATTGGCGACCAGCAAGGTTGCACCTGGAAAGACGGTGAAGTTACTACCCCGGAAGGCTTTAAAGAAGCCTACCAGCAGTTTGTAGAGGGTGGCTGGGCTGCGCTGCCCCACGATCCTGAGTACGGTGGCCAGGGCCTGCCGCCCTCGCTCGGTACTATCATGAGCGAGATGGTTGGCACCGCCAACTGGTCCTGGGGCATGTACCCCGGCTTGTCCCACGGTGCCATGAACACCCTGGAAGAGCATGGTACTGAAGAGCAGAAGCAGGTTTACCTGACCAAGCTGGTTGAAGGTAGCTGGACTGGCACTATGTGTCTGACCGAGCCTCACTGCGGTACCGATCTGGGTATTCTGCGCACCAAGGCCGAGCCAAATGACGATGGCTCCTACGCGATTACCGGCACCAAGATCTTTATCTCCGCCGGTGAGCATGACATGACTGACAATATTGTTCATATCGTACTCGCCCGCCTGCCAGACGCACCTGCTGGCACCAAGGGTATCTCCCTGTTTATCGTACCCAAGTTCCTGCCGAACGCTGACGGCTCTGCCGGTGAGCGCAACGGTGTGGTATGTGGTTCCCTCGAGCACAAAATGGGTATTCACGGCAACGCCACTGCAGTGCTGAACTTTGACGGTGCTAAAGGCTTCCTGATCGGCGAGCAGAATAAAGGCCTGAGCTATATGTTCACCTTTATGAACACTGCGCGCCTGGGCACTGCTCTGCAAGGCCTGGCTCACTCCGAGATCGGTTTCCAGAAGTCCCTGGCTTATGCAAAAGATCGCCTGCAAATGCGTTCTCTGTCCGGCGTGAAAAACCCGGAAGGCCCGGCTGACCCGATTATTGTTCACCCTGACGTGCGCCGCATGCTGATGACCCAGAAAGCCTTCTCCGAAGGTGGTCGTATGCTGGTTGTTAAGTGTGCACAGCTGGTTGATATCACTCACAAAGGCGATGCTGATGCGAAGAAAGCCGCTGACGATATGCTGGCGTTCCTGACGCCGATTGCAAAAGCATTTTTAACGGAAGCTGGTTTCGAATCTGCCAACCTGGGTATGCAGTGTTTCGGTGGTCACGGCTATATTGCCGAGTGGGGTGTGGAGCAGAACGTACGTGATTCGCGTATCTCCACTATCTATGAAGGCACCACTGGTATTCAGGCTCTGGACTTGTTGGGCCGTAAGGTTCTGATGACCCAGGGCGAATTGCTGCGCGGTTTCACCAAGCAGGTTCACAAATTCTGCCAGGCGGAAATTGATAACGAAGCACTGGCGCCTTTCGTTGCTAAGTTGCAAGAGCTGAACAAGCAGTGGGGAGACCTGACCTTGCACGTTGGCGGCAAAGCTATGGAAAACCCAGATGAAGTAGGTGCTGCTTCTGTAGATTACCTGATGTTCTCCGGTTACACCGTGCTGGCCTTCCTGTGGGCGCAGGCGGCTAAAGTTGCCAATGAAAAACTGGCAGCGGGCACTGGAGAAGAAGATTTCTACAAGGCGAAAATTACTACCGCGCGTTTCTTCTTCGAGCGTATCCTTCCTCGCACTTCCAGCCACGCAACGTCCATGTTGAGTGGAGCAGGCAACTTGATGGAATTGGATGCCGAGCATTTTGCATTCTGATCCCGCTCTGAAATTAAAACCGCCGGCAAATGCCGGCGGTTTTTTTGTGAGTAATAAAGCGGCTTAGACGGAGAATTTCCGATGCAATTGCCGGATTCAGTTCAAGAGCGCCTGTATCACTTAGCTTGTTCGTACCCGCTGGCTCGGGTACAGTTCCGGCTGCCAGATGCCTGTGACTTCTATGTTTATGTCACCGAAGTATCTAAAAATTACAAAGTGATTTCCGAATTTGGTCAGACTGATAATCCAGAACTAACATTGGAAATGGAAAACAGCACTCTCAGTGCTATATTGGACGGTCAATTAAGTGGGCGTCACGCCTTCCTTTTGGGGGATGTTCAATATTCTGGAAATCGCGAATTGGCCGCAGCATTGGCAGGTTTATTTCCTGCGAATAGTGAAGAGGGAGACCGGTAAAGAGAGGTTTTAAACCCTTCTTTTTCACCGCCTCAAAGATACTACAAACAATAAATAAATTCTCGCTCGCCAAGAGATATGGCAGCTTTCGCCTATGGAGACGGAAGGTGTGGGCAAGCGACGACAACAATCAGGAATGGGAGAAGAGAGTTGGACATTGATCGCAGCATACTTGATGTCTTTAAAGGCGCTTGCGCCAAATTCGGTGACCGGCCGGCTTTCACATGCCTGGGGCGTACACTTTCTATCAATGATATTGACACGCTAAGTGGAAAATTCGCCTCTTATTTACAAAATCATACTGACTTGAAGCCCGGCGATCGCATCGCTGTCCAGCTGCCCAACGTGTTGCAGTACCCAGTGGTTGTTTTTGGTGCACTGCGCGCAGGTCTGGTTGTAGTAAATACCAATCCGCTGTACACGCAGCGCGAGCTTAAGCATCAGCTGAATGATTCAGGGGCCAAGGCTCTGGTCGTACTGGCGAATATTGCCGATACCGCTGCTGCCGTGGTTGCTGAAACTGATGTAAAGCAAGTTATTGTTACCGAAATTGCGGATCTGCACAGCCCGCTGAAACGTACCTTGATCAACAGTGTGGCGAAGTACGTTAAGAAAATGGTGCCTGAATTTTCTTTTGCCAATGAAGTTCGTTTCCGCGATGCCATGGCAAAAGGTGCTGAGCGTCCACATAAGGATGTTGAGCGCACTAAAGAAGATATTGCGGTTTTACAATATACCGGCGGTACCACTGGAGTTGCCAAGGGTGCAATGCTGACTAATGGCAACCTAGTTGCCAACATGGAGCAGGTGCGTATTGCCTTTGCCAATGGCATGAAAGAGGGCGAGGAGTTCTATATTGCACCTTTGCCGCTTTATCATATCTACGCATTTACCATCCACTGTATGTGCCTTTTCTCCACGGGTAACCATTCGCTATTAGTACCCAACCCGCGCGATATCCCGGGTTTTGTGAAGATGTTGAAAGGCCTGCGTTTCACAGGATTTGTTGGGCTCAACACCCTATTTAATGGGTTGATGCGCAACAAGGATTTTGCTGAGCTGGACTTTAGTAAATTGCACTCGACAGCTTCTGGTGGTATGGCGTTAACTCGAGATACCGCTAAGCGTTGGGAAGAAATGACCGGCTGCATTGTTATGGAAGGTTACGGTATGACCGAGACTTCCCCGGTTGTTTCATTTAACCCGGCTGATGGTGTGCAACTGGGTACAGTGGGCGTTCCGGTTCCCGGTACCGAGGTTAAGGTTGTCGATGAAAATGGCAATGACCTGCCGAATAACTCCCCTGGTGAGTTGTGTGTACGTGGGCCGCAGGTGATGAAAGGTTATTGGCAGCGCCCGGAAGCGACTGCGGATACTATCGATAGTGAAGGTTGGTTGAATACCGGTGATATGGCCGTTATTCAGGATGACGGTTACATCAAAATTGTGGATCGCAAGAAGGACATGATTATTGTGTCCGGCTTCAATGTATATCCCAATGAAATTGAAGATGTGATCAGCGCGCATTCGAAGGTCACTGAAGCTGCCGCTATCGGTATCCCGGATGAGAAAAGTGGTGAGCAGGTGAAGCTCTTCCTGGTGAAGGCTGATCCATCTTTGACTGAAGATGAAGTTGTCGCCTACTGCCGTGAGCATATGACGGCTTATAAAGTGCCGAAGCATGTGGAGTTCCGTGAGGACTTACCCAAAACTAATGTGGGTAAAATCTTGCGCCGTGAACTTCGCGATGAAGAGTTGAAAAAGCTTGAGGCTACTAGCGCTGCTTAAGTCGCTATTTAGCTAAAGAGTTAATTCGCTTAAAAGGCCCTGCTGGAGACAGTGGGGCTTTTTTATTGGTTTCGATTCAGGGAGATGCACCTGCAGCTAATGCAGGGTTGATGTTTGGGGGGGGAGGTTGGTGGCACCGAGGAGGTACCACCAAGGAAAAACGGGATATTTATCCTGCTTAGTTATTTGCGGCTTTCGGCACTGGCGTCGCGAATAGCGCGGAACTCATTGCCTTCATACCAGTTGGGCCAGTCGCGGCTGTTTGCCAGCTTCAGGCCCAATTGCAGGCCCAGCTGCAAATTCATAGCGGCGCCTTTCAGGTTCCAGTTGGGGTCGTACTCATCTCCCGGCTTGTGGTAGTGCTGGCTGAGATATTCCTTGTCCTTGGATTGTGCCCACTCCCGGCCGTGCTCATGGTTTTCGCTACCGGAATCAAAATACAGCATTGGCACGCCTTCTTTTGCCAGGCTGAAATGATCTGAGCGATAGAAGTAGCCGCGTTCCGGGTGCTCTTCAGCAGCCAGATAGCGGCCCTGCTTTTTGGCGGCTGCTTCTAAGAGATTTTCCAGCTCGCTGCTGCCGAAGCCTACGACGGTGATGTCTTTGGTGGGGCCCAAGACATTCATAGCGTCGAAGTTAAAGCCGGCAACCGTCTTTTCCAGAGGTTCAACTGGGTTGGCGGCATAGTATTTGGAGCCGAGTAAACCGGACTCTTCAGCAGTTACTGCGACGAATACCAGGGAGCGATCAGCTTGATCCTCTTTTACTGCTTGGGCTGCAAGAGCAAGTAGTCCAGCGGTACCGGTGGCATTGTCCACTGCGCCATTGAAGATATGGTCTTCACCAGAAGCATTTCGGTTGACCCCTAAGTGGTCCCAGTGGGCAGTGTAAACAATGGTTTCATCTGCGTACTTTTTGCCGGGTAACTTAGCAATAACATTGCGAGAGTTGGACTTCTCAAGGCTGTTGCTGAGTTCGATGCTGGCTTTGAGTTCCAGTGACTTAGGCTTGAATCCCGATGCTTTTGCCGCTGCCATTTCTTCGGCCAAATCGAGACCTGCTGCCTGGAACAGATCCTTCGCTGCCTGGTTAGTGATCCAGGCCTCAATCGCCACGCGATCGATATTCTTGTTTTCTGCTTCAAGGCTTACCTGGGCGCCAGACCAGGAGCCGCTCACTACTTCCCAAGGGTAACCGGCAGCGCCATTCTCATGGATAATAATGGCCCCTGCGGCGCCCTGACGGGCAGCTTCTTCAAACTTGTAGCTCCAGCGACCGTAGTAGGTCATGGCATTGCCATTAAATAGAGCCTCATCTTGGGTAGCATAGCCAGGGTCATTCACCAGAATGACTGCGGTTTTGCCTTCCATATCCAGACCTGCGTAGTCATTCCAGTTGTTTTCTGGAGCTACGATGCCGTAACCGACAAAAACCAATTCGCTTTCATTAAGGCTGGATGCGCTGGTTTGCCGCTGGGTAAACGCGACCATGTCGTCAATAGGTTTTAGAACCTGGCCTACACCTTCGCCCTGAATAGTAAGGGGGGTGGATTGAATATCCATCTCTACAATGGGGACTTCCTGGAACCAGCTGGGGTTACCGTCGGAATCTACGGCGCCAGGGGTAAGTCCGAGCGCCTTAAATTGCTCTGCCAGATAGTTTACCGTCAGCTCCTCACCTTTACTGGCGGGAGCGCGGCCTTCGAATTCATCAGAAGCCAATACGGCGACATGCTTGTGCAGGTCGGCGGCGACAATATCAATTTGAGCCTTCTCAGCGGCTTCTTGATTGAGCTTTTCGGTGCTGTGTTCGGTATGTTCTTTATGGGAGTGCGCTTGTGAGCTGACTTCTTCGTTGCCCTTGCTACAACCGCTGATAACACCGCCGATGGCTATAGCCAAGCCAAGGCGGCGCCAGGTGGTAGGAATTCGCATAATTTTGTCCTGACAGTCTTGTTAGGAGGCAGATTATGCCTGATCTTGTCTTAACTAACGACATATCAGTGATCAGTGATCAGTGGAGAGTAGAGTGTGGCTGGGCCCAGAGCTATATTCCCGTTTTGGTAATTTAGTTGAATATGGTGACAGGGTTTGTGTTTGAGAGGTTTCAATAAAACTCGCCTTGGATAGGAGGCTCGGGCTTAGCCTCCTATCCAGCCTAAATCCTCAAGTCGAGATTTTTGAGGTTAATTGTGCTGCCACTGGCCCTCAGTTATCTGGTCCTGATAGTTAATCCATACCTTGTCATAGCCAGTGGTTTCCTTGGCGCTTTTAAGGGCTTGGTTGTCCTGGCTATTGGTGGGGGCGGAAAACAAGTAGTCATTGCCCAGTGCTTGGCACACCCCGGCACCATAAGAGAATGGGCCTGTTGAGGCGCTGACCAGCCAGCTACCTTCAGCCGTGTTCTTACATGCGAAGCTATATTGGTTGCTGCAGTTGGCATCATTCCAGCGCCCGTTGCCCCACTGCATAGCGCAATCCTCATTGTTCAAGTTATTTGGCTCATTCTGATCCCATGACCAAATAGCTGCAGCGATGCGACCATCGGTCGTATTCATATTATCGAGGTTGATTATGTTGTGGCCTATAGCAAAGCCATTGCGCACATCGTCGGCTGTGATTCGTTCAATACCACCGCTAAAAATTTCTCCTATAGTGCCAATAGTGGTGCTGTCTTCCCACACTCGACCGATTTCCCCTAATCCGGTGAAGGCCATGTTCTTCATGTCACCATTTCCAGAGCAGCCGCTATCTTTCCACACGACGACTTGTTTCCCTGCAGCAAGCACATCATTTTTTGTAAGGCTGCTGGGAATACTCTGGCAGCCGCCACTGTAGAAAATCTTATCCCCGAATCGATCGGTTATTTGGTTGTAGAGATCTTGATGGCGCCCATCAGAGTGGTCCTCGATATATAAAATGATGACTTCGTCCTGATTGGCGCTGTCATTTAGCCAGTCCTTTATTTCGTTAAATCCTTCAGTCGCATACTTATCATTGATACTGCAGAGCCCATGGCACAGAAGTAATCTTTTTGGGTAGGAAAAAAGGCTCTCCATTTTCGTTGTCCAATGGACATCCAGCTCTATAAAGCGAGCTCCCATGCGCAATTGATCTTTTATGGAATGCTCCTGTTGAGGGTCCAGGTAGCGGCATCCCACTGAGAAGTTACAGGCGCGATACACTTCTGAGTTGTAAGAATTGTGTGTCCCCAAAATATTGTTTTCACTCATGGGAGTGTGGTTGTCTATTTGACGCTGTAGATCCAAGGCTGTGCCTGTCCAGCTGTTTTGGAAATCAGAAATGCTATCGGCCCAAAGGGGGGGAGAGGCGAAGGAAAGTACAAATAGAATCGATAGGATCATCTGTCTGATAGTGTGTTTCATTATTTTTCTCCGGACTGAGTAGATACGCTACCTTTGCAGTAGACGCTAGTGAATATTTTTTAATTTTTATTGGTGTGTGGTGCCTTAAGGTACCGTTTTTATTATTTTTGCTTTTTACTACGAATTGGACTTTTTTGTCTATGTGAAGAGGGTTGGTTTCTTGTTGTTTTCTGGTGGCATCATAATTCTATTGATAATGGATGGGTTGTGTAGCTCTCTCAGCATTAAATGCCGATAAATTATTCAGGGTCTTTCCTTGCTTTAATTAACAAGCTGCATAAGGGGAATTATGCGACTAATGAATAAGTGGGTTGTTTTGCTTGGCTCCTTTCCAGCCACCTTTATTTTGGGGTTGGACTACACCATTGTCAGTATTGCGCTGCCGACAATCCAGCAGAGTTTAGGTGCATCCTTTATTCAAACTCAGTGGGTTATGAATATATTTATGTTGATGCTATGTATCCTGATGGCCAGTATGGGGAGATTGGGGGATATTGTGGGCTCCCTGAAGATGCTCAATATTGGATGGGTATTACTTGCAGTTAGCTCCCTTTTCGCGGGATTGGCTGAGGACCCACTTTGGTTAATTGTCTGGCGGGCCTTTCAAGGTGTCTCCATTGCTATAATCGTGCCGAATAATATTGCTTTGCTGTCCCACACTTTTGTAGAAAAAGAAGCCGGATTTGCAATGGGATGGTGGATGTCGGTATTGGCTGTCGGCTTTGCTCTTGGTCCGGTATTGGGTGGGGTCCTATGTGAGTATTTGTCTTGGAGGTCGATCTTTTTTATTAATATCCCCTTTGTGTTGGTTAGTATGGTGCTTGGTCTTTTTGTGATGCGGAGCCCGCAAAATTTAGATAAAGAAAAAAGTTATATTGACTGGTGTGGAATGATACTTCTTGCGCTTAGTGTGGGTTCGCTAGTGGTGTTAGTAGTTGAAGGGGCGCAAGTGGGTTGGTTGAGCTGGCCGATACTGTTGTTACTGGTTATTTCTATATTGAGTTTTATTGCCCTTTTTCGTGTTGAGCGAAAACTGGAGCAACCGTTGATCCATTTTGCCTATTTTAAGAATTCGCTATTTTCCGCTTGTGTTTTAACCAATTTTAGTTTGTTGATATTTCTCATTTCTGCTTTCTTTTTATTACCATTTTATTTGCATGTTGTGCGTCAGGATACAACGGTAATGTCCGGCCTGATTTTGCTCCCTATTACCTTGGTGATGGCTTTGGTATCTCCTGTGGCGGGCAGAATGGCGGCTAATTCCGCACCTGCGGCTCCAATCTTAATTGGTGTCATATGTATTTTGATTGCGGCAATCGTAATGACACAATTCTCAGTGGATACCAATTTTTCGACGCTTTTGCTGGCTTTTATACCTTTCGGTGTGGCTTGGGGATTTGTATTTAGTGCGACAGCCCCAATCGCTATTGGCGCTTTGCCGCCGAATAGTGCAGGTATAGCAACCGGAATGTTGTGGGGCATACAAAACATAGGCGCAGCACTTGGTTTGGCTGTAGTGGGTACTGTATTCCGGATAATGGAAAAACAGAGTTTGCTAAATCAATTGCAGGAAAGTGGGGTGCAGATTACCAGTGCACTGGAAAAATATATCGATGCATTGCTGATTAATCCTGAAAGGATAGAGCGTGGCGCAATGGGGGTTTCTGCTGCTCTGCACGGTCGCATCGCTAACATGTTTAATGAGGCTTTTGCCCAGGCTTTTCAGTCGGTGATGTGGGGGTTGGTTGTATTTACTTTTCTTCTTTTTTTGGCTGTGCTTGCTTTATTGAAGATGGCAAAAGAAAAAGGGTAAAGGCTTGCGTAAACTAACCATAGAAAGTCAATTCAACTCATAAAAAGCTACTTTTATCCCTTCTTTAGATGAGGGGGGTTACTGCTGGGGTATAAATATAACAGCTCTTTAGTGGGTAACATTTAAAGGCGACAATGGCAAATAAAGTATGCATGGTGATAGTGATAAAAGTAAAAGTTGGCTACTTTTGACTTTCTTTTTAGCAAGGGCGATTGAGGTTAATGCTGAACAGATGGCAAGCTGTAACGATCCTATTTTGGAGGTCGACTTTGATGGTGTGGTAGTGGCGGGCTCTAAAAAAGAACTATCCAGAGTTGCCTTAAGTGGAGTGCCAATGCGAGTAGGGTGGGATTTGGATTTTAATGGAGATAAAGAGTCTGATCTTACACATTGGTCTGACGCGCAGTTTACAACTGTTATGTCTGGAGAAGTGGCAACAAAAGTTCAGTCTGTTCATCGGCAGATTCCTAGAATTAATGATACAAGGATAGAACTTTCTTCTGAGTTTGGGCGGTGGCACGGTTTACTAGATAGCCGAGGTATTTTACTAGGGCGTTTTGAGCACTCTAATAGGGTAGATAGCGACCGTGTACATTCAGTTTGGTGTTTCACTACTCCCCCAAAACGAAACTGGGAAGTTGCTTTTCAGAAAGACCATAGTGGAAGGGTTGTTGCTGGAGGGATCACTAATCTATTGGATGCTATACGCAGAAGGTTAGCAGTACGAATTAGTTGGTTAGGTAGTGTTAATACCGAGACCGAAAAGAGAACAGTTATTGAGGCAGAGCAAGCAATACCTGTTGTTGCCCATATATTTAATGGGGGAGAAATTACTGCGCAGTTGCCTCATCATCTCGGATCAGATGAATTTTCAAAATTAGGTATGGTTCCACCTACTTCAAACAGTGTGGTATGGGGAGCGAAGTTAAGTTCTTCAGGGGAGCTGGATGTAATTTGGTTGGATACTGAAAGCGGGGAGATTAGCCGTCAGCAGACTAATTATATCGATATAACTTGGTTTATAGAAAAGCCTGTTTACTAAGTTTTGGTCGGCAAAAGCCCCTTGGCTCTTTAAGCTAGGGGCTTTTGGGCTGATTAAGACATAGTTTTTAGCGTTTCGCGAATTGGGAAAAGAATATCGCGAGCGAGTTGTTGGCTTCGCGCCGGGGACCAACCTTCGATCAAGTCGGGCAGGTCATCATTGTCTTTAAACGGCATCTCCAATGTTAGAGCCAGGGTGCGGAATTGATGTCCAGCCCAGGCGGTACCAATTGTCAGATTTGCTTCGCCGGGTTTATCCAGCTCATATCCATGCTCCGTTTGGAAGTCGGGGCTGACGGCCTCATAAGCTTGCTTAAATGTCTCTTCCAGCTTGGCGTGGCGCTCGTCATAGCCGGGAATACCTTCACAAGCCGCAACAAAGTTATAGGGCAGGGCTTCATCACCATGAATATCCAGGAAGATATCCCCTCCTAGCTCCAACATTTTCTCCCTGACCAAAAAGACTTCCGGGCTTCGCTCCATTGTGGGGTTGAGCCACTCACGGTTCAGGTTGGCGCCCGCAGCGTTAGTGCGCAGATGCCCGCGAACGCTGCCGTCGGGGTTCATATTGGGTACTACATAAAATACGGTATCTGCCAGCAAGCTTTGCGCAGTAGGATTGGCATGGTCGAGCAAGGTTTCCAGGAAGCCCTCAACAAACCATTCCGCCATGGTCTCTCCTGGGTGTTGGCGGGCAATCATCCAAACACGATGTTTCGCGGTGTCGGCATTGCCAACCGTGAGCATGGTCATATCGCGCTCATCAAGGGTTTTACCGAGAGTTTGCAGTTTGACCAGGTCGTGGCTCTGCGCCCAAGCGAGCAGATCCAGGTGGCGTTCCCAGGAGTAGGGGGCGAAATAGGCGAGATAGATGCTGGGTTCATCCAGGGTTACAGTGAAGTCCAGAGTATTGCCGTCGTAGTTGGCGCCAATTCTGAACCAATTTTGACGATCGTATGAGGCACAGATGCGGTAGTTTTCCCAGCCTTCCGGGTAGGCGGATTTGCCGGCATTAACGATGCGCAAGGGATAGCTGGTGCCAATATCGCCTTCCAGACGAAAGTGAAACCATTGGTAGAAGTCAGAATTGTTGTCCTGACGGATTGCTAGCTCAATTGGATTGCTGTCGGTATTGATAACTTCGATATTGCCGCTGTCAAAGGCGCTGCTGATATACATGTAGAGAGCTCCACTCTTGTTCTTGGGCGCAGGATACAGCGGTAGGGGGAATTTTCCAGGAAGAAAGGTAGGGGATCTCGCCAATTTTGGGTGCGATAGGACGAAATCTCCTTTATTTAGTGAAATAGAAAAGCACGGTATCGATAAGGATACCGTGCTTTAGCCAATCCCTGGCGGCACCTGCTACGACTACTGCTCCCTGAAATTTCCGGTGTCGGACCCCAGGCGACTGCTTACTGCCCGGTCAGATCACAAGTGCGTCACTCCACACTGTCAGAAATTAGTAAATCTCCTTAACATCCCGCAGCAAGTGCTGGTTAAAGTTTAGGCAATCGAGCCTGCTTGATGTTGTACGAACGTTTCGATCGGCGTAAATTTGATGATCTTTTTGTCTCAGGGCTATCTGACGTGAATTTGTACAGATAGAGAGTAGGTCCCATGGCATTAGTGGGAATAGAAAGAACAAGTAATAGCTCCGCATAGGGGGCTTTCGTGAGAGGTGACACCATGAATAGAGTGATTAAACGAAGTATCGTGGCATCCGCTGCGCTTGTAACAGTGATGAATCTGAGCGCCTGTGGCTATTTCCTGTACCCGGAGCGCAAAGGGCAGGCGGGTGGGCGAGTTGATCCTGCGGTCGTAATCTTGGACGGCGCAGGCCTGCTATTTGGCTTGCTGCCGGGCATAGTGGCTTTCGCTGTCGATATTACCAATGGCACCATTTATTTGCCGCCAGGGCATAGCTCGGTTTTTGATCGCCATTTAAGCAGTACTGACCAGGGGGCACCTGCGGAGGTTACAGACGAAGAGGGGCAGGTCTGGATCCGACTTCCGGTGGAGGGCGTCGATGAGAATACCCGACTAGAAGTACTCAGTGATCAGTTGTCAGGGATAACAGGGCAGCAAGTAGATGCTGAAGATATTGTTTGGTTACAGGACTCAGCCGAGCTTCGTGCAGTAAGCCGTTTTCAGGCTGCGTCTCGCTAGTTTTTCCCAGCTTTGAGCGCCTCGGGAGTTGAAGGCTCCCGAGCTTAAGCTGTAGAAGAGACCTTTCAGGTGGCTGCGCCAAAGGGGGTAAGCCCCTCGAGGGCCAAGGGGATAACGCTTGCAGCAAGCAACAATCCCATAGCAATGTTAAAGCTTCGCAAGTAGCGTGGTTCAGTCAGGAACCGTTTTAGCCCAACGCCAAAGAATAGCCAAATGGCAACGCAAGGCCCGCCAATGGTGATAAATGCCAGTGCAACCTTAACAACTCCCGACCATATTTCTGTGCCGGGACTGGTGAAAGCAGCCAGTGCTCCAGTGGCCATAATCCAGCCTTTCGGATTGATCCACTGAAAAGCCATCGCCTGAGTAAAGCTCAGGGGTTGGCTTGAATTTCCAGAACCCATTTCCCGGGTCGAACCAATTATCCATGCCAGGTAGAGTAAATAGGCAATGCCTGCCCAGCGAATAACTTCATGCAGAAAAGGGAAGTGATTGAAGACGGTTCCCAGTCCCAAGCCAATGGCAACCACCATGGCGGGAAATCCCAGCCAAATTCCCAGTAGGTGAGGTGTTGAACTGTAGATGCCGTGATTGAGTCCTGAGGACATAATCATCAGGTTATTAGGGCCCGGTGTAATACTGGCTGAGAAAGCAAAAAGGGCGATCGGCAAAAGAGATTCAATCACAGGTGTACCAGAGGAAAAGGCGACTTCATGCTAATATGCGCGCGAATAATGGGTATCACAAGTGAAATTTATAGACAGTCATTGCCACTTTGATTTTGAGGTTTTTTCTCTGGACCGGGACCAGGTGTGGCAAAGATGTCTCAATGCCGGAATAGATAGGGTCATTATCCCCGGCGTTTGCGAGGCTCAGTGGCAGTCGTTGGGCGCTCTGGTATCGGAACAGCCCGGTTGGATGATGGCTGCTGGTGTTCACCCTTGGTGGGTGAAGAAAATCCCGCAAGATTCCCGTTGGCGGGAAAACCTGATGGAGTTGGGAGTACGGCTTAGTGAGAGCCTTGAGAAATACTCATGTGTCGCTGTTGGAGAGTGTGGCTTGGATGCCTCTATCGGCACTGACTTGAATAAGCAGGAAGATATTCTCAAGCTTCATTTGGAGATTGCTAGTAACCATGAACTGCCGATTATTCTGCATGTTCACCGGGCCCACAATGAACTCCTGAGGCTGTTAAAGCAATTCAAGCTCCCGCGGGGAGGTGTGATCCACGCTTTCAGTGGAAGTGAGCAAATGGCGCAAGAGTACTGGAAGCGCGGCTTCTATCTGGGTATCGGTGGAACAATTACTTACCCACGGGCAGCGAAAACCCGACGGGCTGTGTCACGTGCGCCGCTGGAGAGTTTACTGCTTGAGTCGGACGCCCCGGATATGCCTCTTTCAGGTCAGCAGGGTATGCGTAATAGCCCTGAAAACCTTTCTAAAATTGCACAAGCACTGGCTGATTTACGGGGAGTTTCCGTGCGGGAAATCGCCAATGCTACCTGTCGAAATACTGAGAAGTTATTTTCCCTATGAGTTTTTCCGCTGAATCATTCAGGCAGTCATTTCCCCTCTTTGCTCAAGAGGAGAATAAGGAGTTGGTATACCTGGATAATGCTGCAACGACGCAGAAACCAGAGACAGTGATTAATGCTGTACGCGATTACTATGTGCACAGCAATGCCAATACGCACCGCTCCAGTCACCGTCTAGCCCGTAAGGCTACAGAGATGGTGGAGCGAGTGCGTCGCCAAGCGGCACAATTTGTTAATGCTGCCAGCACAAGGGAAATTGTATTTTGTCGCGGTGCTACTGAGGCACTGAATTTGTTGGCGCACAGCCTGTGCAGTGAGTTGCAGGCTGGGGATGAAATTGTCATCTCAACAGCGGAGCATCATGCAAATATTATCCCTTGGCAGATGGCGGCCAAGCGATTCAATTTGAGTTTACGCTATGTACCCCATGTAGCGGGTGTCCCGGAATTTGATCGCCTGGGAGAAGTGCTGAATGAGCGCACAAGAATTGTATCCCTGACCGGCGGTTCCAACGCACTCGGATTGCGTCCGGACCTGGCTGCAGTGAGGCAATTGCTGCGCAGAAAGCACTTGATGTGGATTGTTGATGGCGCCCAGTTGGCAGCCCATGAAGTGATTGATGTGCAGAAAATTGGCTGTGATTTTTTTGTTTCCTCCGCACATAAGTTTTACGGCCCGTCAGGAATTGGTTTCTTATACGGTAGGGAAACACTTTTGGAATCTATGCCACCATGGCTGGGTGGTGGAGAAATGATCTCCGACGTTGAACTTGAAACGAGTCATTATGCAGGCTTGCCGCACAAATTTGAGGCAGGCACTTCTCCGCTGGCGGCAATAGCGGGTCTTGGAGCGGCACTGGAATTTCTTGAGCAGCAAGATAGGGTCGCAATAGCGGCGCATGAGCAGAAATTGGTGCGATGGATACATCGCGAACTGATAGCGTCCCCCAATTTTAGGGTTATCAGCCAAGTGCGCCACAATCTGGGTATTGTCTCTTTTGTGCCTATTCATGGTAGCGCTGCCGATTTGATGCACTGGCTGGACGAGCGCGATATTGCAGTGAGAGTAGGCCATCACTGTGCACAATTGTTAGGTAAAGAGAGCGGTGATTTGGTGACGGTCCGAGCATCAGTCGCAGCCTACAATACTGATAGTGATATTCAGGCTTTTTTGCAGGCCCTGAAAGAGTACTGTGAGATCCAGAAGTCAATTGAACAGGGGGATAGTATTCAGAGTGATGAATGGGCCAGGGATGATTTTTCCTCGTTATTGCTAGAGAGTTTGGTTTCCCAGCGCAACTGGCAGGGACGTTATAGAGAATTAATGCTGTGGAGTAAAACTATTGCCCGAAAGCCCGAGATACGTACCGAAGAAAACCTGGTGCGGGGTTGTGAGTCTGCAGCTTGGTTAGCGCACCGGACAGAGGGTGGTAGGCACTATTTTGGATTGGAAAGCGACAGCCGGGTTGTAAAAGGCCTGGGTGCGTTATTACTTTCACAAATTGATGGCCGCACGGCTACTGAGATTCGAGAGAGAGATCTTTCTCTGTTATTTGCTGAGCTAGGACTCGGTAAGCACTTAAGTGAATCGCGCAGCAATGGTTTTTACGCATTGCTGCAACGTGCTTTGAATCTGGTGGAGCAGACCTCCCATTAACTTAACTGGAGCGGGGTATGGGGGCCTCCACCTCAATAGGCCCGATATTGGAAATAGGCTTTAAACCAAACAGCGGCCGCAAAACTGGATTTCTTCGGATGATAAATTCATATGAAGCCCAGCAGCCAAAAATAGTGATTAATAATACTAGTAAGGGCTCCAGGATGGGCCCCAGGGCGAGTTGCCCTAATTGATACACAGCGATTACGGTAATGGTTTGATGGAGGATATACCAGGGATAAACCGCTTCAGTGGCATAGGGTAACCAGCGGAATTGCTTATTGAGAAATTGATAAGCGCAGGCTAAAACAGCCAGGAGCCATACCCATCGATTTGTATAGATAACCATAAAAAGCAGTATTTTTTGGGCGGGCATACTGCTATCAGGTAGTACTCGATCAAATAATAGATATAGGGCGAAAGTGAGGGGCGCTGCAATAACCAAGCGACTGCGCAATCTTGCCAGTATTTCCCAGGGGGCGTTACTGCTGACCAGCAAGTAGCCGCAGAAGAAATAAGTAAAAAATCTGGCATGGGTGTACCAGTCGTCGACGACGGCATAGTTTATCCCACCAAAGCGCGGAAATAGGACCAGGCCGTATACCATCATGGGTACAAGCGGCAGAATTAGCAGTTGCCAAGATTTAATATTCTCCATGAATCGGCCCAGCCACCGTTGGTGTTTAAACCACAGGGCTAGAGGAATAAGGGCCAGGGTGTAGCATGCCAGATAGGGTAGATACCACAGATGGTTCCAGGTCAGGCCAAACTCACTCCCAGCAAAGGCATTCTCTGGCCAGGGGCTGAACAAGAAGTACTTCAGCAGGAATGATAAGTATCCAGGCTCAATAATGCCGTTGCTTAGCGCTTCATAGTAGGCCTGGGGTGGAACCACCACCAGCATTCCAAATGCCAGCGGAATCAATAGCTGTTTCATTCTTCTCAGTAAGTAATCCCCAGTGCCCAGCTTGTGGAAGAGAAAATAGCTGGCTGCACCTGAAATCAGGAACAACAACGGCATCCGCCACTGGTTAACCGCTAGCATTACCAGTTGTAGTGGCTCGCTTTGGTAGCTGCTTTTTACATGCCACCCCCATTCCGCGACATAGGCCATTCCCAGGTGGTAGAGAATAAGTAGGCCAAAGGCTAGTACACGAAGGGCGTCAATATCGTGGCGTCTCTGTGTTATTGAATGCATAGGTTTCGTCGTTCAAGGCTGTTTTAGTCGCTCGCTATGCTCCCGTTAGTAATTGCCATTAGCTATCCTAAAGTGCCGGTTTGTGCGGTATTAGGGGCCAGTGGTGGTTTTTGGGGGTGAATCGGGGGTAGACTGCCGATGAATTTTTATACTGGTTCAGGAGCAATGACGGTTCAGCAGTATTTGACGCACCGGCGACAGTTTGAGGTGGGGTTCTGGGTGTTGTTTTTTGTCGGCCAGTGGCTTGTTCAGTTCGCTTTGGCATACTTTGATCACCGCCGCTGGGGTTCTATTTTTCAGCCATGGGAATTTCTGGTGTGGGAGGGAACCAGTATCCTAATGATCGCAATCTTATTTCCGCTGATATTGCTTCTTGATCATTATTTTCCCCTGCGCAAGGGGAGAGTTCGGCAGAACTTGGCCATACATTTATTGTTCACTTTGCCTTGGTCCTTGATCCACGTTTCCGGCATGGTGTTTATGAGGACGGTCATTTACCACCTCAATGATGGTTCCTATAACTTTGGTAACTGGCCTATAGAATTTTTCTATGAATATCTCAAAGATATTCAAACCTATGCCGCTCTTTTAAGCTCTGTTTATTTGTACCGCTTTTTGTTGGTGCGTTTACAGGGTGAGGCACGCTTACTAGAAGAGCCAGATGAGGGAGATGCTGCTGAGCCAGTAGAAAGGCCGGAGCGTCTTCTGGTGAAAAAGCTGGGAAAAGAATTTCTGGTTAATGTGCAGGATATCGAATGGGTGGAAGCTGCTGGCAACTATGTCAATCTGCACTTGGGCGATAGAATTTACCCCCTGCGAGAGACTATGACCAAGTTACTGGAGCGTTTGGATCCAGGATCATTCGCTCGTATTCACCGCTCCTATATTGTGCGCTTGGACTCTATTGCGGAGATTGAACCCCTGGAGAGCGGTGATGCGCGTATTCACTTGGTTGGTGGCCAGCTGATCCCGGTGAGCAGGCGCTACCGCGATCAGCTGAGGGCTCAATTAACCCCGGCTTAGTTTTTTGCCTGGAGGAGTCGCTCGATGGCCCGGTTGGCGGCCAAAAACCCAAAGGTGCCGGTAATCATAGTTGCCGCACCAAAGCCGCCACTGCAGTCTAATTTAACACCGTCCTGCATAGCGCTCTTCTGTTGGCATACTTGCCCATCTGGCTGCGGGTATACCATTGCTTCAGTGGAAAAGATCGCATCGATGCCAAACTGGCGCTTGCGGCTCTTCTGGAAGTTGTGAAAGCGGTATAGATGTTGGCGGACTTTTGCCAGCATCGGATCATTAATTGTACGGCCGAGATCGGCGCATTCAATGCGATCGGGGGAGCGCTTGCCTCCTGCGGAACCAACCGTTATCAAGCGTATTTTTCGGGCTTTACAGTAAGCGATCAGGGCGGCTTTTACCCGGGCGGAATCTATTGCATCAATCACTACATCGATAGGGTGTATATCGGGGTTGATCAGTTCTGAGAAATTGTCATTAGCGATAAAGTCCTCTTCCGTGTGAACCGTAATCTCCGGGTTAATCTGCCGGAGGCGCTCTGCCATCACTTCGACCTTGATATGGCCTACGGTATCGACGAGTGCGTGGCTCTGACGATTGGTATTGGTGATGCAGACGTCATCCAAGTCGATTAGCGTCAACTGACCAATGCCGCTTCGCGCCAGGGCCTCTGCGGTCCAGCTCCCTACGCCACCAATACCGATAACCAATATGTGAGCAGAGGATAAAATTTCGAGGGCCTTATCGCCATAGAGGCGAGCAATGCCGCCAAATCGCTGTAAATACTGGTCAGACAAGCTCATCTGGGGTCTCTTCAGGTACATCTTCCAAAAACCGCTGTTTGTCAGCGTCACACGGCAATAGGCAACTTTCCCGTTGACCAAACCAGCGATAGCGGTTTCGAGCAACCAAGTCGTAGAGCCAATCCCTTGCCGGGCGGGGAATGTAGCGCAAAATGGCCAATAAACGCCAGGGTTGTGGTAGGCGGCTGGCAATTCTCAGTGCCGCTTCACTTTTGTAAAAGGATTGGTAAGTGCCACCATGTCGTTCCAGTAAAATCATGGTCTGGTAAGTGTCCAGTGGCAGGTTCAGCTGTTTAAGGAAGTGCTGGCCTGCATTGGACTGCACTCGGCACAGGGTAAAGCGCTGCTCTCTGTCGCGCTTGAGTATTAGTTGACTCCAGCGATTGCACAGGTTGCAGATGCTATCAAACAGGATGATGTTGTTTGGCAATGACATTGGGGAAGGGGGGAACGCCGCGCGGCTGGCGGCGTTTCATATCATGGGATCAGTGCACGTGACCGTGATCAACTTCTTCGGCAGTCGCTTCGCGTACAGAAACAACTTCAATTTCGAAGTGCAGCTCAACGCCGGCGAGGGGGTGGTTGCCATTGATAGTGACTTCGTCGCCGTCGATGTCGATAATTTCCACTTCAATCGGGTGGCCTTCGGTGCTCTCTGCACGGAATGCCATGCCTACAGATAACTCTTCAACACCACCAAAGGCACTGCGCGGCATGGTTTGGATCAGCTCCGGGTTTTGCTCGCCGTAACCGTCTTCTGGTGCGATCACCGCAGTAAATTTATCACCGGGTGCCTTTTCCAGCATCTCGCGCTCAAGCCCAGGAATGATATTACCAACCCCTTGCAGATATTTGAGTGGCTCTCCATTGGCTGAGGAGTCAATGACTGTTCCGTCAGCATCTTTCAGGGTGTAGTGGATCTCCACAACTGTGTGGTTGGCAATCTTCATGAATAATCTCTGATATAAAAGAGTATGTGAATGAGCGCTTACCGCTGCGCAATAAAACGGGGGGTAAAGGCTGTGAAGCGCAATTGTATTGACAGGGCGGGCGCGCCGCAACTTGTGCGTGCGCGCCGCTGATAAAGATTAGCAAGCGATTGACAGGTCCTGCTCACAACCGCCATAGAGATTGGTTACGATTGCAACCAGTTGTGTGCTGAAGTCAGGGCGATAGCCCAACTCCAATAGGCGACCCTCGAAATACTCCAGCATTGAATCGAATAGCTCTGGGTTTAACCCCCTGGCTAAAAAACGGGCGCGACTACTCCGGTCTGGTTCCGGTGTAGATGACAACGCATGGCTCAAAAACTGAGCTTGACGACTTAATTGTTTGCGGAAATCACAAGTTTCGTAGGCTGAAAGGTGGTGGCTGAGAGCACCGTAAAATTCACTGACTGTACGGTTGACAAATTTAGCACCACCGACCTGATCCAACAGGCTTTCCATATCTCTCCCCCCGGTGAGCAGTTGGCACTGATTTAAAGTTTATCCGCAGAGCCGAAAAAGTATTTTGTTAACGAGAAGCACAATGTGCATTGGCTCAATGGCGGTACAACATTAATTGGTGACGAGCCTAAGACATATTCTTTCGGTATGCCAACTTGGTTTAAGAAAATTGTCATTCTGTTCGACAGGTTGTCACATATTGGGGGTTTATTTCGCCAAAGAAGAAAATCTATGTTTGCGCAAGTATTTTCTAAGCCTTTACACTTTATTTTTTCTTCTTGGTGTTAGACTGCACGCTTGCACCAAATAATAAATTTCAACCTTTTGAGATAATTTATGGCAAGTATTTTTACTCAGATTATTAATGGCGATTTACCTGGCAATTTTATTTGGAGAGATGAAAAGGTCGTAGCTATTTTGACCATTTCACCCATTAAGCCTGGTCATTGTTTGGTCATCCCTGTTGAGGAAATTAATCATTGGGATGATGTTCCGGAGGAGCTGGCGAGTCATCTAATGCTGGTTGCGCAAAAGGTGGCGAAAGGGCTGAAAGCAACTTACTCACCGAAGCGAGTGGGTGTGATGATCGCTGGGATTGAAGTGCCACATACCCATATCCACCTGATACCTGTAGATGAATTGTCAGACTTTGACTTCTCAAAGCAAAAGCCTGCTTCTTCAGAACAGTTGGCACATGAGGGGGAAAAGATTCGACAATCCTTAAAGGAGTTGGGCTTTAGCGAGGCGGAGTGCGGCTAGGACGTTAAGATTGATTTTTTAGACTGCTCGGTCATATGGTGTCCCCAAAATATTTGTGGGACACTGCATCCAAGTCCCCCGCTTACTGAGTCACATAGGTATGAACTGGTAATAACGATGAGATTCCTATAATGATGATTTTGAAGAAGACGCTCTTTGCCCCGCTGGTAGTAGTCCTCGCCACAGTCGCTGCGTTTTGCACTAATGCCCAGGCAGAAGAAATGGAAACTAAGCGTTTCGATATGGAAGGGTTCACTCAGGTGTCTCTCAAGGGAAGTTCTCACTTGAAGTTGATTCAGGGGGACAGTTTTGAAGTTGTCGCTGTCGGCCCTGTCAGCACAATGCCCTACGTCAAAGTTGAGGTAAAAGGGGAAAGGTTGGAGTTATCCGTTGAGGAAAACACCCAGAACCTTTTTGGATTTGTCACCATATCCCGAGGGCAAGGAGATGAAGTTAACTTTACAGTGACGATGCCTAAAATTGAGGCTCTTAAGGTGACTGGCTCTGGTGAGGCTAGATCTTCAAGTGTTGAGAGTGAAGGCCTAACTTTGGGGGTGACGGGCTCAGGAATGATCAATATCGACAAGGTCGCCGCAGAATCCTTGAAAGCGTATGTTACTGGTTCCGGTGATTTGTTCCTCAACAAGGCATTGACTGTCAAAGGGGAAGTAGCGGTGACAGGCTCTGGCGACATGAAGATAAGTACTATTACCGGTGAGAGTTTACTAGCGGAGATACAAGGTTCCGGCGATATGTTGGTTGGCGGGCGAGTTGCCGATGTGAACGTTCGCCTCATGGGTTCAGGTGATTTTATTGGCCGCAGTCTGCGCGCCGATAATGCCAGCGGCTCAATAATGGGATCGGGTGATATTGTCTTGAAACGACCGGGAACTGACTCCTTCTCAGTAATGGGGTCGGGAGACGTAGCGCTGGTTGACTAAGCGGCGGCTCCTGAGCCCCTTTGCATCTAAGGCGTTCGGCCAGTAAGGCTGTGCGCCTATTTCTTTTTGGGGGTATTCTTGAGCCTCCATCATCCTCTCTATCCCCATTTCTGGAAGTCAGCTTTATATGGAGCCCAAAGTGACAGAGTGTGTGTCGCTGGACCGCGAAGATTCTATGTCTCGCGAGAGTCAATCTCGCCCACATTTGAAGGAAAAGTTACGCCGCTGGAGCCGAGAGGCCCAGGATAAATCCCACTGGGCCGCCGAACGCTTATTGGACCGACGCATCTGTATCGGTATCACTGGGCTCAGTGGTGCCGGCAAGTCTACGTTTCTCACCAGTCTGATATACCAACTCTGCAATCCGGAGAAGTCCCAATTACCTGGTTTTGCCCCTGCACTCAATGGCGATCTGTTGGGGGCAGAGTTGAAGCCAGCGCTGGACTCTGGTTTGGCGCCGTTTGACTACCAGACCTGCCTGTCGGCACTGATGGCTGAGCCACCTAGTTGGCCACAGAGCACTAGAGATGCTTCGGCTATGGAGTTACACATCCATTTACGCAGCCGGCGCCGTTTTCGGGGTAATGGTAGAAAGACGTTGGTAGTGGAGTTGCGAGACTACCCAGGGGAATGGTTGATGGACTTGCCGCTGTTGCGTATGGACTATGCAGAGTGGTGTCGTCATCAAGCACACCTATTTTCTACAGATGCACGATCAATGCTGGCCCCCCGGTTGATGGCTAAGCTGGCAGCACTGTCCCCCCAGGCGAATGCCAGTGAAGTAAATTTGGACGAATTATGGGGGGAATACCGAGCTTATCTCCTGAGTTGCCGAACCAAGTTGAATCTCAGTTATTTACAGCCTGGCAGAGCGCTGCTAGATGATGAGGCGTACGGGGTAGTACCACTCCTGGATTTGCGCGGTTTAGATGCTAGGCAGTTAGCTGCTTTGCCTGAGAGTAGTGTTTTTAAGGTTTTGCAGGCGCGTTACGAACGCTATGTACAGGCGCAGGTAAAACCCTTTGTCGACAGCCATTTTCGACATATCGATCGACAACTGGTACTGGTAGATATGATTGGTACTCTATTTGCCGGTGAACAGTCCCTGGAAGATATGCGTCTCGCATTTGCCCATATTGCCGATACATTCCGCTATGGCGAATCGGGGTTTTTGAGCAAGCTATGGCGTCCGAAGGTTAATCGGCTCCTTTTTGCTGCGACTAAAGTCGATCAGGTACTTGCTGCCGACCACGATGCTTTGAGGCAGCTTCTGGGCCAGCAGCTGCAGCAGACTTTCTCCGATGCCCGCCACCGGGGCTTGCCGGTATTTAGCGAGGCAATTGCCGCGGTTCGCTGCTCTAGAGAGGGGCAGAAGAATGGACGGAGAATGCTGATGGGTTATGACCTCGAGGGCCAGTATTTAGGTTTTGAGAATGCGGAAATTTTTGCCCAGGCGCCCTATGAAGAGCAGGGGTGGAGCCACTATGCGGGAGCTGCACCACCACAGCTGCGGCCTCCAGTGGGAATGCAGGCAGGACATATTCCACATATACGGGTGGATGCTCTTTTGAACCTTCTGTTGGGAGATAAGGTTTGATTAATAGTGATAAAAATACTGAGTACCGTCGCGAAACACGTATCGAGTCGCTAGATGAGCCTGGACAGGAGGTCCCGCACAGAGATGCGACGCGGGTGGAACCGCTTGCGGATGAGTCAGCGGAGATTCCTAGGTCAATAACCACTGGAGAGTCTCTTCCAGATCGGATTGCTTTCTCCGAGTTGCGCCTACCCACTTTCCGGTTTAAGTGGCTAAAGCCAGCAGTGCTCTCTGCGCTTGCAGTAGTGGTGGCCGTGGTCGGATGGGAGTTTTATGGACTTTATCAATGGGCGGTCGATAAACACTGGGGATTGGGACTTTTTGTGGCTGTTTTGATGGCGGGCTTCAGTGCAATCATTGGTAGTTCCGTTTGGGAGTTTTTCCGAGCGGGGCGCCCACTGAACAAGCTTGAAAAAACTCAGGCAATGGCTGCCGAGGCCCGAGACTGCCGCAGTCACCAAGAGGCGCAAGTATTCAGGCGCAATTTGCAGGAGCATTTTGCCGGTAAGCCCCAAGGTGTACTGCTCAATCGAGTTCTAGATGAGGCAGCTGACTATTACGATAGCAGTGAGTTGTTAGAGCACTTAGAGGTTACCTTCTTAAATGCCCTTGACCAAGAGGCTCTAAGGAGAGTCGTGCGCCACTCAACGAGCACTGGTGCACTGGTTGGGCTGAGCCCTTTTGCCAGTATCGATATTCTGGTTGCCCTGAGGCAGTCACTGCGAATGATTGATGATGTGGCGCAGATTTATGGCGTGCAGCCGTCTCTTGTGGTGCGATGGCGCTTGTTCAAGAGGGTTTTGTCTTTGGTCGCCTACACTGGCGCGAGTGAGTATGCGATCAGTGAAATGTGGCCGGAACTTGTTGGCGATAGCATGCTGAGTACAGTATCTGTGCGTTTGGGGCAGGGGGTCGGAGCCAGCCTGTTTGTTGCGCGTATCGGCCTGGCGACAATGCAAAGCTGTCGGCCAATCCCTTTTACTGAAAAGCAGCGCCCTCGCCTGCGATCAGTTATGGCCCGTATTGGTGGTGGCCTTAAAGAGAGGATGCCCGAGTTGTTTTCTATGGTTGGGCTTAGCTCGCGAAAGGAAGCAAAGGTTCGGAAGGCGGGTACCGAGTAGCTACTGGGATCGTAAGCCCATCTCTTGGGCTGACTGTTTGATGTAAGGGGGCGAAAATCTGCCCCCTTAGTCAGCAACTTATTGAAACTGTTTTTTCATCAACATGCGGGTGTGATGTCGATCAACCAGCTGGGCCAGGGCTTCATAGCGGCGCTGTATGAAGGGGGCGGGGTTGTTATTTCCCGATTCATCCCGATATTCAACTCCAGACCGGACGTGTTGGAGCTCCTTGGCTAACTCTCTGATGGCGGTGAAGATCTTTTGTGTGTCGTCTTTGCTGTGAAATACTGAGCTTTTTGTGGTGTCTGTCAGGTAATCATCGCACTCGCTCAGCCAGTCCAACCTCTGTTCAAGAAACTGTATTGTATTGCGAATTCCCCCGGTGTATTCGGGGTTGAAGTTATGGTTGATATACTTGTCGAGGCTACGCATGCCCGAGCCGACAAATTGTTCAACCACATCGCCACAGTATTTTTCTGACAGATAGGATGGATGAGACTTTGCGCTGCTTAAATTGCTGATGAGCAGTAGAGAGGTAAGCAATAGGGCGCGCTGCATCACTGCATTTGGGTATTTCATATTATTGCCCATAGGTTTTGCTCTTATTAATGACTGTTATTTTATCCGCCTCAGGTTTTTTTGTTGTGCAATTTCCTCTGGCGGGCTGATATCTGTGACAGCAGTCACATGAATATCCAAAGCGAAGTCAAGTGTCAACGGTTATTAAGTAAGAATTGTCAGCTTGAGATGGTTGTTCACAGAAAACTTATTGTCGGGCTGTTTAAAAATTATTCGAAGCATAGCTGAGTGGGAGTTTATTTTGGCTGAGTATGATTTTGATCTGTTTGTTATTGGTGCCGGCTCTGGTGGCGTGCGTGCAAGTAGGATGGCTGCTGCACAAGGAATGAAGGTCGCTGTGGCTGAAGACCGCTATATGGGGGGGACCTGTGTAAATGTAGGTTGTGTCCCCAAGAAATTATTTGTTTATGCGAGTGGTTATTCCGCAGGCTTTTCTGATGCTCGAGCCTATGGCTGGAATAGCGCGGGAGTTGAGTTTGACTGGCCAACACTGCGGGATAACAACGCAAAAGAAGTTGCTCGACTCAATGGGATTTATCGCAATTTGCTGGATAACTCTGGGGTGGAAACCCTAAATGGCAGAGCCAGCATCAAAGGTCCTCACAGTGTTGTTGTTAACGGCAAAGAAATTACTGCAGAGCGTATTTTGGTGGCGACAGGCGGATGGCCATTTATTCCGAATATTCCGGGACGGGAATTTGCGCTGACTTCCAATGAAGTTTTCTCAATGGAAAACTTTCCCAAGCGAGTTTTGGTTGTTGGTGGGGGTTATATTGCCGTCGAATTTGCAGGCATCTTTGCTGGTCTCGGCGCGAACGTGCACCTCTCTTATCGAAGAGATTTATTCTTGCGAGGATTCGATCGGGATATTCGCACTTTTGTTCGCGATGAGATGCAGAAGAAAAATATCGATCTAAAGTTTAACCACAACGTTGTTTCTATTGAGAAGCTTCAGGATGGCAGCTTGCTCGCTCATGCCGATGATGGTTCCAGTATTAATGTAGATATGGTGCTTTACGCTACTGGGCGCGTAGCAAATGTTGAAGGGTTGGGGCTAGAGGAGCAGGGTGTTGTCTTGCACAAGGATGGCACAATCTCTGTGGACGATAATTTTAGAACTAGTGTGCAGTCAATCTATGCACTGGGAGATGTAACGGGTGAGCCTCAGCTTACTCCTGTTGCCTTGGCGGAGGCTATGGCCTTGGTTAAGCATTGGCGCACTGGAGAGACGGCTGAAATTGACTATAACAACATTCCTACAGCGGTTTTCTGTCAACCGAATATCGGAACTGTGGGGTTGTCCGAAGAAGAGGCGCGGGACTCTGGACTCGACGTCACTATTTATAAGTCGGAATTCAGACCAATGCGTCACACTGTGAGTGGGAATACAGAGCGGACATTGATGAAGCTAGTTGTAGATGCGTCCAACGACAAGGTGATTGGCGTGCATATGGTTGGCGATGACGCAGGGGAGATTATTCAGGGGATGGCCGTAGCACTTAAGGCAGGAGCTACCAAAAGCACCTTTGATTCAACGATTGGAATTCACCCCACCGCTGCTGAGGAGTTTGTAACTATGAGAACTCCAGTTGCAGGTTAGGTGCTGTTGTTACGCTGTAGATATAAGTTGCAGTTGTGAATAATGAAAAAGGCGGCATTTTGCCGCCTTTTTTGTGACTCCCAGTTTTTAGCTGGGTTCTTCTACAACCTCTTGTAGGGCTTGGTGCCGCCGTGTTTTCTTGCGTTCACTACGCTCTTTCAGACAGCGCTCGGCGGAGGCGAATGTGTCGTTTACCGCTCGGTGTATGGATTCGTTCTCACTACTAATAGTCACGGGATTGCCACTAATCGCAAGCTCTAGTGATGCCTTGAAGTGTCTGCCTTTAGTTTTGTGTTGATGGGGAGCTTCGAGGACTACGCGACTATGTATGATGTCGCCACAATAACGTTCCAGCTTGTTTAACTTCTTGGATACGGTAGTCGCCAGGGCGGCTGACTTGTCGATGTCGCGGAACACAATGTTATCGTTAGGCGCTGATTTCATGGGCACATACCTCCGGTTAAAAGAAACCATGCAGGCCGCTGTTGCGGTTTGCTGTAAAGAAGGTAGGGCGCCCTAGTGGGAGGGTTCGAGGCTGCAGTTGAAGCGCCGAGCTGCCGGAATCGCAACGATTGTTTGCTGACAAAGCAGCTTAGGGTGTTTTACGTCCGGGTCGGGTTTCCGCTGAGTCCAGCGATCTTCTCCCTGGTATCCATAATGCTTCCGCCAAAAAAAAAATCAAGCGCTATCGCAGAAAAATTTCATATAAATTTTGGAGTGGTGTCACTGTGGTGACTCAATATTGTGGATTTGAAGGTTTATTGATCAGCTAGTTGGCTCAGGTGAACGCAAGGTCATTGCTCATAGCTTGCTCCCTGCGTAAAATTGACCATATTGCGCAGTAGCTTCACTCTGTCGTAGATTCAGAGTCGCTGCGCTTCCAAAACACGAAACACATCAATTCGAGAAATGGGTTCACGACGATGGCGGTAAAGCGGTGTTGCTCGCTCCTTTTGGCGGGCTTAGTAGTTATGGGTGGGGCAGTGGCACAAGCGCAGACGCCCCTCACGGCGGAGAAGAACCGTCTTGCGCGATTGGAACAGTCTCTTGAAAATCGGAGTGTTGGGCTCGAGGATGTCGAAAATGAGCTGCTCTCCTACGAATATAAGCTTGAGCAGGCCCAGAAATCTCTCGATGACCTGCGCCTGGAATACGAGGCGAGTCGCCAGGAGCTCAATCAAGCGACCCGGGCTCATGAGTCAACCCCCAACTCAGATACTGAGCGTCGCCTGAAGAAGGCTAAGCATGCCTTCGCTATGGCGGAGAGAGGTGTCGATAGCCGTTCACGTCGTCTCGAGTTTATTAAAGAAAATCATCAGCAGCTTCAACAAAAACTGGCTGAAGAAAAGCAGGCAATTGCTGATGCCAAAGCTAAGATTTCTGCCCAGCAGGATAAAATTAGCAAGATGGTTGAGGATATGCTGGCAAAGGCTGAAGCGTCCGAGAGAAGGGCAGCTATGGCGCGAGCTGCTGCTACTAATGAGAAACCAAAACCCCCGCAAATTAAAGCTCAGGTCGAGCCGCCAAAGCGCGATGAGCCCGCTAAAAAAGTGGAAGCTGTTGCTAAGCGAGAGATCGATGCCGACTTGTTGGATTATGTAAAGCGGGAAACAGCACGCCTGAGTGATCTCCTGGCTGACGAAGAAGGTAACGATAGAAAAACGTTCCGGGATCTTGAGTTGCGGCCAATTGGGGGGGAAAGAGTGCCCTTTGAGTTTTTGGGGGAAAATCAATATCGCTTGGTGACTACCGTTGAGTCAGGTCGCCAAACTTATAAAATTAACACTTGGAAATTCCGCCGTACAATTCCGGCTGAGGATGATGGGGCTCGCTATGTCTTTATTTTTGATGCGCGTCGCCTATCTCGACCAAGATTGGTTATGTACCCAGAGTATGTGCTGTCAGAATTGAATTAATTGTTCAGTGAACAAGTAAATAAAAAAGCGAGCCTAAAGCTCGCTTTTTTGCTTTTTGGGGTTTCAGAAAATAGATATTAACAGTGGGGAGGAGTTTTACCGCGACTGTAGAATAGTTGTTTGTAGGGGGGTGTAAAGGCTTCCTGTTGGACTTGGTTGACTTTGGTAGAGAGTAATATTGTTAATTGTTATTGGGTGTTCTAGGTCGATTGGAGAAAATCCGTGAAATTGTTTCCTATTTCTGCACAGGGTGATATGTGGGCGATAGCGCCGGTTTTCTGTCGGTATGGATAGGCTCTCAGCGAGGCGTTTGACGGACATATGCAAGGCCGTCAATTGTTTGGTGACTGTGATTTCTGCGGCGATTAGATGAGCATCATTGCCCGGGAAGGTATCAAGTTTAAATAGGCGGGTTTTCGTCTCAGTTGTGTTTCGAGCGATTGAGGTCAACCCGGTTTTTAGTGGCTGTATTGTTTTTATTGGAATCTGACCTAAAAAACAAAGGGTGATATGACGGTTCTTATAGGCTATCAAGCGGGTGCTGGCTAAGGATGAGGCGCTTTGTTTTTCCGTGATGAAGCTTGTTAAATAATTTAAAAATTCTTGTGTTGTTTTATCCAGCTGGATGCCGATAAAGATTCGACAAGTGGGCTCTAAAGGTTTTTTGTGATTTTTTGGCATAAAATTTATCTGTCACCCTTGAATTAGAAACCTCTGCCCATATCTCTGTTGTACAGGTGGTAGCTTCAATGAAAAGTGCCCCTGAAAAGAGTCCGGTCATTTGACGGACGTAGTTTTAAATATTGCTCTGAATTGAGGATATGATAATGCGTAATTTTGATTTCTCTCCACTTTATCGCTCTGCAATTGGTTTTGACCGTATGGCCAGTCTGCTCGATGCAATGACCACAAGCGAGCAAAAACAGCCATCCTACCCCCCTTACGATATAGAGTTGACCGGTGAGGATAGCTACCGAATTTCCATGGCTGTCGCTGGCTTTGAGCAGTCTGAACTCGATATTCAGGTGGAGCAAAATCGTTTAGTGGTTAGCGGTACTAAGCCAGAAAGTAATAGCCAGGGAAATTATTTACACAGGGGTATCGCCGCAAGAAATTTTGAGCGGCGCTTTCAACTTGCCGATCACGTGAAAGTGACCGGTGCAAAACTGGCTAGTGGGTTGTTACATATAGAATTGGTACGTGAAATACCTGAAGCGATGAAACCACGAAAAATTTCGATTACAGAAGGTAATGTGCTGCAGCACAAAGAGAGTGAGACTAAGTCCACTGCTGCAGTAGCGTAAGTTGTCACTTCATTGCCCGCTGTGCCGCCAAAGCGCGGTACAGCTTTACCATCAGGATAAATTCCGCAGTTATCATCAGTGTGATAACTGCGCGCTCGTTTTTGTGCCGCCGCAATACCATCTGACACCTGAAAAAGAGAGAGCTTATTACGACCTCCATGAGAATTCGATGGAGGATGACGGTTATCATCAATTTCTCAGTCGTTGCGCGCAGCCGTTACTGAAAGAGTTGAGTGGGGCCTGCCATGGCCTGGACTTTGGTTGTGGCCCGGCGCCTTTATTGGCCAGAATTTTGGCGGAGAGTGGACACCGGGTGGACCTGTATGATCACTTTTACATGCCGGCCAGGAAGGCGCTGCATAGGAGCTACGATTTTATTGTTGCTACAGAAGTGATCGAGCATCTTGTGAAGCCAGGAGAAGAGCTTGAAAACCTTTGGCAAAGGCTTCGCACAGGGGGGGTTATGGCCCTGATGACGAAACTGGTTATTTCTGCAGAGCGCTTCGCCACGTGGCACTATATCAGAGACCCTACACATATTTGCTTCTTTAGCGTGAGGACATTTGAATGGTTGGCTCGGTCACTCGGTGCCGAGCTCCAGTTTGTTCACAGCGATGTTATTTTTCTAAGAAAATTAAGTATTGACCCTGAATAGCTTGGCTCGCACCGTGGTGCGGTATTCACTTGGAGTTGTTGCCAGGAATTTTTTAAATAGCGCTGTGAAATGCCCCATATCCTGGTAACCAACTTTTTCAGCAATTTCATTGACCGATAAATTGCTTGATTGTAAAAGCTCGCGCGCCATGTCAACCCTGACATTTTGCAAATACTGCAATGGTGTCTGTCCTGTAGCAAGTTTGAACCGGCGATTGAACGATCGCACACTCATATCGAAAAGTTGTGCCACTTCGCTAAGGCGTACCTCGGTATTGCAATGTTCCTTGAGCCAGGCCTGGGCTTGAACGATATCTTCGTCTGGGTGTAAGTGAACAGATCCTTCTGAGTAGGCTATCTCTTCAAATGGGCGGCGAATTTCGTGAGAGAAATTGCGCTCTACATGACTGGCAATGGCCGGTCCATACAGTTGGCGGATCATATGAACCGTTACGTCAGCGAGGGCATTGACGCTGGCCGCGCAGAAAAGTTTGTCTGCCTGGGTAATAAAATACTGACGTTTTAATTTTACCTCTGGATAGTCTGAGCTAAATTGATCAAAATAATGCCAGTGGGTGGTTGCAGGTTTTCCGTTAAGGAGGCCCGCTTCGGCCAAAAAGCAAACTCCGGTACCCACAGCACTAATTGCAGCTCCTTGTTTTTCCTGTTGGCGCAGCCATTCCAATATTTTTCCGCCTCGCTTAAGGGCGGGGCGGGGGTTGCGCCACATGGTCGGGATGTAGATTAGGTCGCTATCTGGTGCGTCGCTAAGAGCGACGTCCGGTTGAAGGGTAAACCCGCAGCGGGTATTTACTGGTGCCCCATCCAAACTGGCGGTCACCAGTTTTAGGCTGCCCTTGATGCCCTCAACCCTGGCGCGACTCTCCGCACCGCGGAGCATCTCAAGTGGGAGAACGGTACCGGTTGCCAGCATCTGGTCGATAAGTAGAAAAGTTACTGTTCGCATTACACATCTATGCGCACTTGCGCTATTGGCCAAAACACTCAATTTTGCTGGCCAGTATGCCCATAACTGGACAGAATCGCCACCCCCTACACTCGCATCTCTTATTTTTATAGTGTTAAGTGCTTGGCTGGAGGTCAGGATGCAGCGCCTTCCCGTAATCACCGCATTCGGTGGATTCAACCCTGCTGGACGTAGTTCTTTCCATAGGGGGTACTCTCGCCTCGTGCTAGATAAACTGGGTAAGGAAGAGAGGGATAGCACTCTTTCCGACCTGGCCGCCCTGATGGGCTTGCGTACCGGAGACAACGCTGAAGGCATTTTGGACCCTGCCCTTGAGCAGCAGGTGTTGGATGGTACTTTGGTGCGCGAACTAGAGAGTCGCTATTACGACTACCGCAAGTGCCATTTCCATCAGTCTGCCCAGCTCGCAAACCCCCAGGGCCTGACATTCGAAATTTCCACCCGGCAGCTTCCGCAGCCTGTGCCCGCTCATTGGCACTTGGAGCATATCCAGGGCGGCAGGGTTCGGGTCACCACAGCTGAGCTGTCAGTTTTGTTGGATAGCCACCGCGAGATAAGTGTGGCTGCTGCCGGCCAGCTCCCAACCGGATTTGAACCGGGCACTAAATATAACTCTCGATTTCACCCGAGGGGACTGCAGTTGGCCCTCTTGGGCGCATCAGATGCTGTGCAGTCTTTGGGGGTTGATTGGGATACCGTTGTATCTGCGGCTGGGCCGGGAAATATTTCACTCTATGCCGCCTCGGCAATGAGTCAACTGGACCCATTTGGCAACGGTGGTCTATTGCAGTCCCGCCTGCGAGGTGGTCGCGTAAGCTCTAAACAGTTAGCGCTTGGCCTAAATAGTATGCCAGCGGATTTTGTTAACGCTTATGTGCTCGGAAATGTCGGTTCTACTGGCGCTGTTGCCGGTGCTTGCGCAACCTTCCTGTACAACCTTCGCGCTGGCGTTGAAGATATTCGCTCGGGTAGGGCGCGGGTCGCTGTAATTGGTGCGGCTGAGGCGCCCCTTGTGCCTGAAGTTGTCGATGGCTATTCAACGATGGGTGCTCTTGCCACTACCGAGAATTTACGCAAGCTTTTCCCTGGTGAAATTGATTATCGACGCACTAGTCGCCCGTTCGGTGAGAACTGTGGTTTTACCTTGGGTGAGGGTACCCAGTGGGTCATCTTAATGGATGATGCTCTGGCGCTTGAGTTGGGTGCTTCCGTATATGGTTCGGTTGCCGGTGTGTTTACCAATGCCGACGGTACAAAAAAATCGATTTCTGCGCCGGGTCCCGGGAATTACCTGACGATGGCCAGAGCAATGGCGGAGGCGCGGGCAATTGTGGGTGAGGATAGTTTGCGGCGTCGCAGCTTTGTGCAGGCCCATGGCTCAAGTACGCCGCAAAATCGGGTTACTGAGTCCGCCATTTTTGATCGTTTGGCCGGCGCATTTGGCATTGCCGAGTGGCCGATTTGTGCGGTCAAGGCCTTTTTGGGGCATACCGTCGCTTCAGCCAGTGGAGATCAGTTAGTTACAGCGTTAGGTGTATTTGATCGCGGCATTCTCCCGGGAGTGACCACCGTTGATCACATCGCCGATGATGTTCATTGTAAGCATTTGGATATTTCCCTTGAACATACCGATAGGGGCAGGGGTGCGCTTGATTTAGCGTTCTTAAACTCGAAAGGTTTTGGCGGAAATAATGCGACGGCAACAATTTTGTCCCCGCAGATCACAAAATCAATGATGGAAAAGCGTCATGGCAAATCGGCCATTGTGACATCTCAAGCGTTGAACGAGAAGGTTGTAGAGCAGAGCGAAAAGTACAACACCAAGGCTTCTCGTGGTGAGCTTGATGTTATTTATCGATTTGGTGAGGGCATGATCAATGAAAGTGAGATCGCTATCTCAGAAGAAGAAATATGTTTGCCCGGGATGCCGCCGGTGAAGCTGCCAAATGGAAATCCCTTTGAAGATATGGTGTGATTGGCTTTTACATAATGCCTCAATTTCGGTGATTTTTACCTGAGGGAAGATTGCACAAAAGGAGCTAATGGGGAGCATGGATGATCCTGAAGAGGATGTTGGCGCCCGCTTGAAAATGGTGCGCCACATTTACGGTATCTCACAGAGGGAGTTGGCGAGACGGGCTGGGGTAACCAACGCAACAATTTCTTTTATTGAATTGGGAAAGGTTAGCCCTTCCGTAAGCTCCTTAAAAAAAATATTGGGCGCCATTCCTATGTCGCTAACCGATTTTTTTTCCTTGGAAATATCGGGCGCAAAGCAAATTTTTTTTCGCGGAAATGAAGTGCCTGAGATCGGTCATGGCTCTGTGTCCTGCCGTTTGTTTGGAGGGGCAAAGGCAAACTGCGGCATGTCGCTATTGTGGAAAGTATTTCCCGCTGGGGATGACACCGGCTTTTCTCTCGAGTCTGCTGAGGGGGAGATTGGTGGAGTGGTTGTCAGTGGTGACCTGGAGGTTACGGTTGGCTCCGATTTTGCCCTGCTGAGTACCGGTGATGGGTATTATTTTGATGCTCAGCGTCCGCACCGCTTTCGAAATACAGGTCGCTGTGACTGTGTAGTTGTCAGCGCAATGATGCCGGCTTATGGGCATCCCGGCCTTCAAGAGTCCAATTCCTGAAAGGTGGTTTAGAAAAGAGGGAGTTCGTGCCAAGTGGCTGATAAGGCAGCACGATCCGAGATAGACTAGCCCAGCTTTAAATTCTCTCTGTTCGCAAACTGGCGAATTTCTGTACTTTGGCACTCCTGGTGCCACTCCATTTGTAAGAAATAGTATTCAAACAATCGTTTGAATCTGGCTATACTACGGCTGACCAAATTGGGCCTAAGTGTCACCGCGCTGTGCGGGGCGGCCCTTGGTTGCACAAAAATTCCGACCCCGGGCCCAGGATCGCGGCCCAGAATAAAAGAGGTCAATCAATGTTATTTAGTGGCAAAGCGCTCACGGTACAGATGCTGGACAACGGCATCGCCGAGCTCAAATTCGACCTGCAAGGCGAATCCGTCAATAAATTTAACCGTCAGACGGTTTCTGAATTCTCCCAAGCGCTGGATGCTATCGAAGCAGCGGATGGTGTAAAAGGTGTACTGCTGACCAGCGGTAAAGGCGTCTTCATTGTTGGTGCTGATATCACTGAGTTTGGTGGTGCCTTCTCTGCAGGTGCAGAGGGCGTTGCTGATCTGATGAATCAGAACAACGAAAATATCAACCGCCTGGAAGACCTTCCGGTACCGACTGCGGTAGCAATTAATGGTTACGCGCTTGGCGGTGGTTTTGAGGTGTGTCTTGGCTGTGACTTCCGCCTGATGGGCGAAGAGGCCAAAGTTGGCCTTCCGGAAGTTAAGCTGGGTCTGATTCCGGGCTGGGGTGGCACTGTTCGCCTGCCGCGTGTAGTGGGTGTTGATGTTGCTGCTGAGTGGATTGCAGCGGGTAAAGAGCAGAAGCCTGCCGCCGCTCTGGAAGCTCACGCTGTCGATGCGGTGATCCCCACTGCCAAGCTCAAAGATGCAGCGGTCAAGCTGCTTGAGCGCGCTATTAATGGCGAGCTGGACTACAAAGCCATTCGCGAGCTGAAGAAATCTCCAATCCCCTTGAATGATACTGAAGCGCTAATGGCCTTCTTTACCACCAAGGCATTTGTGGGTCAGCAGGCGGGTAAAAACTACCCCTCTCCCGTAGCTGCGGTTGAGTCAATCGAGCAGGGTTACAAGTTGACCCGTGATGAAGCGCTGAAAATCGAACAGGAGAAGTTCATTTTCTGCGCGCAGACCGGCACTGCGAAGTCTCTGGTAGGGCTGTTCCTGGCTGACCAGGCAATTGGTAAAGTTGCCAAAGGTTGGGAGAAGAAAGCCGATAAGCCGATTGAGCGTGCGGCAGTATTGGGTGCTGGCATTATGGGTGGCGGTATCGCTTACCAGTCTGCCTACAAAGGCACTCCGATCAAGATGAAGGATATCGACCAGAAGGGTATCGATCTTGGTCTGAATGAGGCGAACAAGCTGCTGTCCAAGTTGGTTGATCGCAAGCGCCTGACCCCCGTTAAAATGGGTGAAGTGCTCAACCGTATCGAGCCTACCTTGAGCTACGACGGCTTCAACGATATCGATGTTGTTGTGGAAGCGGTGGTTGAAAATCCCAAGGTGAAGCATGCAGTATTGAAAGAAGTGGAAACCAAAGTAAGCGAAGACACTGTAATCGCTTCTAACACCTCCACTATTTCTATTAACCAGCTGGCTGAGCCGCTCTCTCGTCCGGAGAACTTCCTCGGTATGCACTTCTTCAACCCAGTGCACAAAATGCCGCTGGTTGAGGTGATTCGCGGAGAGAAAACTTCCGACACAGCTGTAGCTCGCGTTGTTGCCTACGCAAACAAGATGGGCAAGAAGGCTATTGTTGTACGCGACTGCCCTGGATTCCTGGTTAACCGCGTTCTCTTCCCTTACTTTGCCGGTTTCTCCATGCTGGTGCGCGATGGCGCTGACTTCCAGGCCGTTGACAAGGTGATGGAGCGTTGGGGTTGGCCGATGGGCCCCGCTTACCTGATGGACGTTGTCGGTATCGATACCGGTGTTCACGCAGAAAGCGTAATGGCTGAAGGCTTCCCCGATCGCATGGGTAAAACCTTTACCGCTGCTTCCGACGTTATGTATGAAACGGGTCGTTACGGCCAGAAGAACAACAAAGGCTTCTACAACTACGAGCAGGACAAAAAAGGTCGCCCGAAGAAAGTGGCTACTGAAGAGTCCTACGAGCTGCTTAAGCCGCACGTTGCTGAACGTCGCGAGTTTGAAAAAGACGAAATTATCGAGCGCATGATGGTGCCTATGGCAACCGAACTGGCTCGCTGCCTGGAAGAGGGTATCGTGGATTCCCCAGCTGAAGCTGATATGGCGCTGATCTACGGCATTGGCTTCCCTCCGTTCCGCGGTGGAATCTTCGCGTGGCTGGACAGCATTGGTCTGGATGAATTCGTGAAGATTGCCGATAAGTACGCCGATCTGGGTGAGCTGTACAAGCCGACCGATCGCATGCGTGAAATGGCCGCAAGTGGCAAAACCTACTACGGCGACAAGTAAGGAGAATAGCGATGAGTTTAAATCCTAGAGATGCCGTAATCGTCGACTACGCGCGTACGGCCATGGGTCGCTCGAAGAATGGCGTATATCGCCATGTTCGCGCCGATGATATGTCCGCTGAGCTGCTGAAAAAGTTCATGCAGCGCAATGACAAGCTCGATCCCGCCGAGATCGATGACCTGATCTGGGGCTGTGTTATGCAGCGCGATGAGCAGGGCTTTAACGTAGCTCGCTTTATCCTGCTGCGCGCTGGTCTGCCACACACTATCCCGGCGCAAACCGTCAACCGCCTGTGCGGCTCCTCTATGTCCTCCCTGCATACTGCAGCTGCCAACATCCAGGCTGGCGTTGGCGATGTGTACGTTGTGGGTGGTGTTGAGCACATGGGCCACCTAAACATGATGGAGCATGTTAGCCCCAACCCAATGCTGGGTCGCTATATGGCTAAAGCTGCCGGCTCCATGGGTATGACTGCTGAATACCTGGCGATGATGCACGGTATCCAGCGTCAGCAGATGGATGAGTTCGGTGCACGCTCTCACCATCGCGCGGCTGAAGCTACCAAGGCTGGCAAATTCAATCGCGAAATTATCGCTATTGAAGGTCATGACGATGACGGCGTACCTTTCCTGGTTGAGACGGACCAAACCATCCGTCCGGACACCACCGTGGAAGGTCTGGCTCAGCTGAAGCCAGCATTCGATCCGAAGCACGGTCAGGTAACAGCTGGCACCTCCTCTCAGATCACCGACGGTGCCTCTGTGATGCTGGTAATGTCCGCTGAGCGCGCTCAGGCTTTGGGTATGACTCCTATTGCTCGCGTGAAAGAAATGGCGCTGGCTGGTGTTGATCCGTCCATTATGGGTTATGGCCCGGTGCCCTCTACCAAGAAGGCGCTCAAGAGAGCGGGTCTAACTGTTGGCGATATCGACAAGTTTGAGCTGAATGAGGCATTTGCAGCGCAGGCGCTGCCGGTGCTGAAAGACCTGGATCTGCTCGAGCAGACGGATGAGAAGGTCAACCTGTACGGTGGCGCTATTGCCCTGGGTCACCCCTTCGGCTGCTCTGGCGTGCGCATTACTGGCACCCTGCTGAGCGTTATGCAGAATGAGGGCGGCAACCTGGGTGTGTCTACCATGTGTATCGGTCTGGGGCAGGGTATTACCACTGTTGTAGAGCGAGTCTAAGGAAATTAGACCCCGGAAAAAGGCGCCTTTGAGGCGCCTTTTTTTATTTTATGAGAAAAGTGTTCAGTAAAGTGTTGAAGACCCCAAAATGCTGTGGCACAATCTGCACCCCTTGTCGCGATGGGCTCTAAAAAAGTAGCGAAAGCGCTTAAATATCAAAGAGTTAGCGGCAGGTTCGATTTGGGGACGTGGTGAAATTGGTAGACACGCCAGATTTAGGTTCTGGTGCCGAAAGGTGTGGGAGTTCGAGTCTCCCCGTCCCCACCAAATTAAAAGCCTTGAAGTCCGTGTGACTTGCCCTGGAGGGGTAGGTGCGGGCTTCTTGTGTATTTGGCGGCAGCACAAAAGTATTGTTTTGGTGCTGGGCCTACGAGGTTACTGACTAAGTCTCGGTGACCCGGTATTCGTTGGCGCTGCGGCGCGATTACAGAGATAGTCTCACGAGGATAAACATGCAGGTTTCCATCGAAACTACTTCCGGTCTGGAGCGTCGCTTAACGGTCAACTTGCCGGCAGAAATTGTCGACAAAGAAGTGGATAAGCGTCTCCAGCAGGCTGCTAAGACTGTTCGCATCAATGGCTTCCGCAAAGGCAAGGTGCCGATGAAGGTTGTTCGTCAGCGCTTTGGCGCCGGCGTTCGTCAGGAAGTTCTGGGTGAGGTAATGAGCCGTTCTTTCTACGAAGCGGTACAGAAGGAAGAGGTTAAACCTGCCGGCCAGCCTAGCATCGAAGCTAAGCAGACTGCTGCTGGCGAAAACCTGGAGTACGTTGCTACTTTCGAGGTTTACCCTGAAGTTGAACTCGCTGATCTGGCTGAGATCGCTGTAGAGCGTCCTGTTGCAGTAGTTACTGATGCTGACGTGAAGAACATGATCGATGTTCTGCGTAAGCAACAGTCTTCCTGGAAAGATACCAAGCGCAAAGCTCAAAAGGGCGATCGTGTTGTTATCAACTTTGTTGGTCGTAAAGACGGCGAAGAGTTTGAAGGTGGCAAGGCCGAAGGTCACCAGTTAGTACTGGGTTCCGGCCAGATGATCCCTGGCTTCGAAGAAGGCATTCTGGGCATGAAGCCCGGTGAAGAGAAAGACATTGATCTGACCTTCCCGGAAGATTACCAGGCAGAAGAGCTTCGCGGTGCTGCTGTAACCTTTAATATCAAGGTGACCTCTTCCGAGAAGCCTGAACTTCCCGAGCTGAACGAAGAGTTCTTCAAAGCTTACGGTGTTCAGGAAGGTGGCGAAGAGAAATTCCGTGAGGAAGTTCGCAACAACATGCAGCGTGAGCTGAAAAATGCCGCTCTGAATAAAGTTAAGACCCAGATCATGGATCAGCTGTTCGAGAAGCATCCAGTTGAGCTGCCGTCCGCGCTGGTTGCCAGTGAAGTAACTACCCTGCGTGGTCAAATGGTTCAGCAGTTTGGTGGTCAGATCAAGGCTGAAGATGCCGAGCGTATGTTACCTGACACTATGTTCGAAGAGCAGGCAAAGCGCCGTGTAGTTCTCGGTCTGGTAGTCGGTGAGATTGTTAAGCAGAATGAACTTTCTGTTGATGCCGATCGCGTAAAGGCGAAAGTTGAAGAGCTGGCTTCTACCTACCAGCAGCCGCAAGAAGTGGTTGACTACTACTACAGCAACCGTGAGCTGCTGTCTGGTGTTGAGTCTGTTGTACTGGAAGACCAGGTTGTTGATCACGTACTGGCTTCAGCTAAAGTATCTGAAGTTGACAGCAGCTACGACGAAGTGATTAAGCCGCAAAAACAAAGCTAATCTCTCACTTCATTCAGGTGTAAGGTGGCGTCCGCTCAAGCGTGACGCCCCTACATCTCCTTCCTTTTTACCGGCTGGCTTTCTCTCGCCTGACCGGTTAAGCTCTGAAAACCAAATTTTTCAGCATGGGCATACGATGCCTATTCGCTGGCCTGCCGAATAAGCCACAAAAGGAAGCAATGGTACCTATGGCACGAATTGATTTTCCAAAAGCTTCGATAGAGCCCTCAGCATCAGGTTTAGTTCCCATGGTGGTAGAACAAACCGCCAGAGGGGAGCGCTCATTTGATATTTATTCTCGCCTGTTAAAAGAGCGTGTGATCTTCCTGGTCGGGCCTGTAGAAGACCACATGGCCAACCTGGTTGTTGCGCAGCTGCTTTTCCTCGAGGCAGAAAATCCGGATAAGGATATTCACCTCTACATTAATTCACCGGGCGGTTCGGTAACTGCCGGCATGTCTATCTATGACACCATGCAGTTCATTAAGCCTGACGTCAGCACTATGTGCATTGGGCAGGCCTGTAGTATGGGCGCCTTCTTGTTGACTGCCGGTGCTGAAGGCAAACGCTTCGTAACACCAAACTCCCGTGTGATGATTCACCAGCCCAGCGGTGGGGCCCAAGGGCAGGCGAGCGATATCCACATTCACGCCCAGGAAATTCTCAAGATTCGTCATCGTTTGAATGAGCTCATGGCGCATCACTCTGGACGTCCAGTCAGTGATATTGAGAGGGATACAGAGCGCGACAACTTTATGAGCGCCGATGAAGCCAAGGAATATGGCTTGGTCGATGATGTATTGTCTCGCCGACAGGCATTCGATAAGTAGATTTTTCTACATTAAAAGTTTGCCGGAGGCGGATTTCAGCGAAAGTTAGTTTTTTTGACAGGCTGGCTTTCGTTGGGACTTGAAAATCACGCCAAAAGGCAGCATCTTGCTGGGTAAGCTGAATTTAGGGCCCTGGCCGGCCAGTGACGACGGAGTATTTTGATGACCGACAAAAGCAGCGGAGAAGACAGCGGAAAATTGCTGTACTGCTCTTTCTGTGGCAAGAGCCAACAGGAAGTGCGGAAGTTAATCGCTGGGCCGTCAGTCTTTATCTGCGATGAATGTGTCGAGCTGTGTACCGACATTATTCGTGAAGAAGTACAAGAGACTGCGGAGGGGCCTGAAGGGCGCCTGCCGACACCCCGTGAGATTACTGAAATCCTCGATCAGTATGTGATTGGGCAGGAGAGAGCCAAGCGTGTGCTGGCTGTTGCCGTATACAATCACTACAAGCGTCTGCGCACCAAGTCTGGTGTTAAAAGTAAGGATGAAGTAGAGCTCAGTAAGTCTAATATTTTGCTGGTAGGCCCAACCGGTAGTGGTAAAACCCTTCTTGCCGAGACCCTGGCTCGCCTGCTCAATGTTCCTTTCACTATTGCCGATGCAACCACCCTGACCGAAGCTGGTTATGTGGGTGAGGATGTTGAGAATATCATCCAGAAGCTTTTGCAGAAGTGTGATTACGATGTAGAAAAAGCCCAGCAGGGTATCGTCTATATCGATGAGATCGACAAAATTTCGCGCAAGTCAGACAACCCTTCAATTACCCGTGATGTGTCCGGTGAAGGTGTGCAGCAAGCGCTACTGAAGTTGATTGAAGGCACTGTGGCGTCTGTGCCGCCGCAGGGTGGACGCAAGCATCCGCAGCAGGAATTCTTGCAGGTCGACACCTCCAATATCCTGTTTATTTGTGGCGGCGCTTTTGCGGGGCTGGATAAGGTTATCCGCGATCGCTCGGAGAAGGGTGGAATTGGTTTCAGTGCAGAGGTTAAATCGAAGGATGGCACCAGTAATTTTGGTGAGATCCTGCGTGACCTGGAGCCTGAAGACCTGGTTCGTTACGGGCTGATCCCGGAGTTTGTTGGCCGCCTACCGGTGACCGCAACTTTGGAAGAGTTGGACCGTGAGGCTCTGGTACAGATTCTCACCGAGCCACGTAATGCTTTGACCAAACAGTACGCAAAACTGTTTGATATGGAAGATGTAGAGCTGGATTTCCGCCCCGATGCGTTGGATGCAGTTGCCACCAAGGCAATGGAGCGGAAAACAGGCGCCCGTGGCCTGCGCTCTATCATGGAGTCCGTATTGTTGGAGACCATGTATGACATCCCATCCACAGATAATGTGGTGAAAGTTGTGATTGACGAGGCGGTCATTAAAGGCGAATCAGCCCCGCTGCTGGTTTATGAGAGTGAATCCCAGCCGCAGAAGGCGGCGCCGGAAGAGTAGCTCAAATCCCACCTCAAAAAGCCCCAATATTGGGGCTTTTTTTATAGTTTTTTCTGATTACCCGGGTATCTAACTACCTGTCTGGGTATACCTGGCTCGAATAGCACTCTTAGCTCGGCACAAATTGGTCGCGAGATTAGACTTGTATTTCGGGCCCTTCCCCCCCATTACTAGCATCTGAAGGGCGGTGGCCCAGGTTAAGCTGTCAATTCCAACAGCAGCATGATGCCGCGCCAAATACCCAGTGATAGGGCCGAGAGGAGTTCTATGGATCAGTCATCCGACACCACACTTGAATATCCGTTGTTGCCATTGCGCGATGTTGTTGTTTACCCCCATATGGTGATCCCGCTTTTTGTCGGCAGGGAAAAGTCCATAGAGGCCCTGGAAGAGGCCATGCGCAGGGATAAGCAGGTATTGCTTGTGGCGCAGCGAAAGGCATCTGAGGATGACCCAGGTGCAGACGATATCTATCGCGTGGGCACTATTGCCAGTGTCTTGCAGCTACTCAAACTCCCCGATGGCACTGTGAAAGTGCTAGTAGAAGGGGGGGAGCGCGTAAATATCCACGAAGTGATGGAGAGGGAGAACCATTTCGAGGCGACCGTTTCGCCGATGGAAACGCAGGAGTTGCCGGAAGGCGAAGCAGATGCCCTTGTGCGCTCTGTGATGTCTCAGTTTGAACAGTACGTTTCTGTAAGCAAGAAAGTCCCCAATGAGGTTATTACTTCTTTGTCGGGAATTGATGAACCTGGCCGCTTGGCAGATACCATTTCTGCACATATGTCCCTTGAGCTGGCTCAGAAGCAAGAGCTTCTGGAGACTCTCAGTGTTAAAGAGCGTTTGGAGCATTTGCTGGGCCTTATGGATGCTGAAATCGACCTGATTCAGGTGGAAAAACGCATTCGTGGGCGTGTGAAAAAGCAGATGGAGAAAAGCCAACGCGAGTACTATCTCAATGAGCAGATGAAGGCGATTCAAAAAGAATTGGGCGAGATCACCGAAGAGCCCAATGAAATTGAAGAGCTGGAAAACAAAATTGCCGAATCCGGCATGAGTGCGGAGGCAGAGAAGAAAACCCGCGCTGAGCTGGCTAAATTGAAAATGATGTCGCCTATGTCTGCGGAAGCTTCGGTTTTACGCAGTTATATCGACTGGATGTTGAGCCTGCCCTGGAAAAAAGCCAGCCGGGTGAGACACGACTTGGTTAAAGCCGAGGAAATTCTCGAGAAAGAACACTACGGCTTGGAAGAGGTTAAAGAGCGGATTCTGGAATACCTCGCGGTACAAAAGCGAGTGAAGAAAGTGAAAGGGCCGATCTTATGTTTGGTTGGTCCTCCCGGGGTGGGTAAAACCTCCCTCGGTCAATCTATTGCCCGAGCAACAAATCGTCAGTATGTGCGTATGGCCCTGGGCGGCGTTCGCGATGAAGCCGAGATTCGCGGGCATCGACGCACTTATATTGGCTCACTGCCGGGCAAGCTGATTCAGAAAATTTCGAAAGTTGGAGTGAAGAATCCCCTGTTCCTGCTCGACGAAGTCGACAAAATGGGGATGGATCAGCGGGGCGATCCCGCCTCAGCGCTTCTTGAGGTTTTGGATCCAGAGCAGAATAAAACCTTCAATGATCACTACTTAGAAGTGGATTACGACCTTTCCGATGTGATGTTTGTCTGCACCTCTAACTCAATGAATATTCCAGGCCCGTTGCTGGATCGTATGGAAGTTATTCGAATCCCCGGTTATACCGAGGACGAAAAACTGAATATTGCTCAGCGCTATCTTGTGCCGAAGCAGCGCAAGGCCAACGGCCTTAAAGATGATGAGCTGGATCTCTCCGATGACAGTATCCGAGATATTGTCCGCTACTACACCCGTGAAGCGGGTGTGCGTGGCCTGGACCGGGAGATTGCCAAGATCTGCCGCAAGGTAGTAACGGAGCACGTTCGCAATCCTTCAGAGAAGAAGGCTGTAATACAGCCAGAGCAACTTGAAGAGCTTCTCGGTGTTCGCAAATTTGATTTTGGCCGTGCGGAGGAAGAGGACAAAATCGGAATTGTTACCGGTCTCGCCTGGACCGAGGTGGGTGGTGAGCTTCTTAACATTGAAGCTTCAGCTGTGCCGGGTAAAGGACGCATGATCAAAACCGGCTCCCTTGGCGATGTTATGCAGGAGTCTATTCAGGCGGCCTTGACGGTTGTGCGTTCTCGCTCCCAGGCGCTGGGAATAGGTCCGGACTTCCACGAGACCCGGGATATTCATATCCACGTGCCTGAAGGTGCCACCCCCAAAGATGGCCCTTCGGCGGGTATTGCCATGTGCACCGCTTTGGTGTCTGTGTTAACGGATATTCCCGTTCGCTCAGATGTGGCGATGACTGGAGAAATTACTCTGCGTGGAGAAGTTTTAAGAATTGGTGGTCTTAAAGAAAAGTTATTGGCAGCGCATCGGGGCGGTATAAAAACTGTACTGATTCCTGCTGATAACGAGCGAGATCTGAAGGATATTCCCGATAATATTCTTCAGGACTTGGTAGTTAGGCCCGTTAAGTGGATCGATCAGGTACTTGAGCTGGCGCTCGAACACAAGCCTGAATCCCTGTCTGATGAAGAGTATTCCGCCTTACAGAAAAAGGCAGAGGAGCGCTCGCAGCGAGGAATCCAAACTCACTGACTCTTGTAATGGGGTGACTTTTGTCGCCCCTTTACAACTTGCAAGGCCAAAACTTCGCCAATCAGGCTATCTACGCTGCTTGAAAAGTGTGCATCTGCCCGGAAACCCGCATGGTTCCTTGACCCGCTTCTGGGCAGTTGGTATAAAACGGGGCTTATTGCCCGGCGCGTAAATTGCCGAAGGCTAAAAAATTTAAAGTATGGGTGTCTTTTGTAGACCACCCGAAGCATATTTAAAAAGAACAGAGGGATTAAGCGTGAATAAGTCCGAACTGATTGAAGCAATTGCCGCATCTGCAGATATTCCAAAAGCAGCAGCTGGCCGTGCTTTGGACGCAATGGTTGATAGCATCACTGATGCCCTGAAAAAAGGTGATCAAGTTGCCCTCGTTGGCTTTGGTACCTTTGCTGTGAAAGAGCGTGCAGCTCGTACTGGTCGCAATCCTCGCACTGGCGATCCCATTGAAATCGCTGCGGCAAAAATTCCTAACTTCAAGGCCGGTAAAGCCCTGAAAGACGCTGTAAACTAAGTTTTCAGCAGGCTTTGAGACTTTGTAAAAGAGTCTGAATGTCAAAGAGGCGTGTCAGTTGGGATGCGCCTTTTTTGTATCTGATAGTAGTTAAAAACAATTAATTTTCGGAGCTGAGCATGCTTCAGTCCATGCGTGACAACCTGAAAGGGACAGCCGCGATTATTGTCGCAGCCTTTTTCGGTTTTATTATGGTCATTGGGGGAATTGATTTCTTCACCGGTGCCAGTGGAGGTGCTGCCGATGCGGTAGCCGAGGTTAATGGCGAAAAAATTACAAACTTGGATTTGCAACGCGCAATTCAAAATCGCCGCAATATGATCATTAGTCAGTACGGCGAAGATGTGCCCGCTGATTTAATCAGCGATGAGCAGTTGCGTGAGCCAGTTTTACGCCAGTTGGTTTCCAGTGCTGTGATGCGCCAAGCTGCTCAGGACAGCGGTATGGTGATGAGCTCTGCGGCGGTCGACAGAGCGATCGTGGGAATTCCGGCTTTTCAGGTGAACGGCAGTTTTGATCCGCAAATGTACCGCGATGCTTTGCGTCGTATGGGGTATAGCCCTGCAGGCTTCCGCCAGATTATGGAAAATGATATGGCGCTGGAGCAGTACGCAAATAGTGTGGTTGAAAGTGCTTTTACTACCCAGGCGGATGCAGAACAGATTGTTGCCGCCTCTATGGAAGAGCGTGATTTTGATTACGTGGTGATGCCAGTTGAAGGCCTGCTAGCAGAGACTCAGGTTTCGGATGCTGAAGTAGAACAGTACTACCAGGAGAATCAAGGGCAATACCAGCGTCCAGAGCAGGTGGCGGTTGAGTATATTGAGCTAACTCCTGAAGTATTTGCCGGTAACATTGATATTTCTGAAAGCGATGTTCGCGCTCAGTACGAGCAAGAGCTGAAAGGTTTCGCATCGGAACTTCGCCGTCGTGCTGCACATATTTTGCTTGAAGAAGCTGACGCAGAAAAAATTGCTGAGATTCAGAGCAAACTGGATGCCGGCGAAGATTTCGCCGAGTTGGCAAAGACTTACTCCCAAGACGTAGGCTCTGCGGAGGAAGGCGGTGAGTTGGGTTACACCACAGGTGATGTATTCCCAGAGGCTTTCGAGCAGGCCTTGGCCGCGCTGGAAGTGGGTCAGGTTTCTGCTCCAGTGACCACCGATAGTGGAACTCACTTTATCAAGTTGTTGGAAGTAGAGCAGAGTGAACCGCCGAGCTTCGAAGAGCAAAAAGTGGCGATCGAAAAGCGACTGCGTGAGTCCGTTGCTGAGCGCGAGTTTGTTGATGCCTTGTCCCGTCTTGCCGATCTGGCATACAACGCGGATAACCTGGCTGAGCCCGCTGAAGAGTTGGGTGTTCCCCTGAAGACTGCCAATCTGTTTTCGCGCGAGAGCGCATCTGGCGTCCTTTCTAACGGGCAGGTTATCGAGGCTGCTTTCTCTGTGGAAGTGAAGGAAGATGGCAATACTTCAGATGTGATCAACCTGAACAATGAGCACTCTGTCGTTTTGCGGGTCACCGACTCTAAGCCCGCGGGTACCTACCCTCTGGAAGAGGTTCGCCAGCAAATTGTTGACCGTTTGAAGCGTGATAAGGCCAGTGAGCAATTGGCTAAGCAAGCGGAAGAGCTTAAAGAGAAGCTCGCTACTGGTACTAGTTTTGCAGAACTGGCAGAAGCGCAAGGTTTAACCCTGGAGACCAGTGATAAAACTCGCCGCGGTGGTTTTGCTCAGCGCGGTGAGATTAATGCCAAGGCATTTGCATTGCCTGCCCCATCTGCTGGCAAAGATGAAGTGACCAGCTTCGCTACAAATAATGGTGATCTGGTAGTTCTCGATCTGCGCAGCGTGCGCCCGGGCGAACTGTCCAAGCAGAGCAAAGAGCAGCGTCAGGCACTGATGCAGCAATTGGCCTCTGTAAATGGTGGGGCCGAGTTAGCAGCTATCCAGCGCTACTTGTCCGATCAGGCAAAAATCGATCTGGCCTCTTCTGCCGAGTGACGGTTGTTATTGAGCCATAAAAAAACCCGGCAATTGCCGGGTTTTTTTATGGCTAACTCCCTGTAGGGTAGTGTGCGCTTTAAGTGTTGCTGGCACTATCCACAAATAAGGTTAAGCGCTGTCCGGGTTGTAAATACTTGGACTTGTTTATCTTATTCCAGCGGAGAATATCATCGATTTCGATACTGAATTTATTGGCTATCCGATATAGAGAGTCGCCGCTGCGTACCCGGTAAGAAACCTTGCGGGTAGTGCGGTTGTTCTCTGATACTGCGGGGGAGCCGTTGTAAGCCACCAGGGTGCGCCCAGGGCGCAGGGTGTCTCCCGGTGCCATGCTGTTCCAGCTGGCCAGTTGCTTTACGGTCACATCCAGCTTGCGTGAAATCCCCCAAAGGCTGTCGCCAGGGCGTACAGTGTAATTAACTTTCTGGCCCTTGCCGGAAGACTGCTTGCGTTTAACTCGCTGATCGAGTGCGTAGGCATACTGTCCCGCGGGGCCCGATGCGCTGGGGATTAACAGTGTTTTACCGGCGCGAATATTATTGCTGCGTAGTTTGTTTGTCTCGCGTATCGCTCCGACGGTGGTCTGGTAGCGGCGAGCGATAGTGGAAAGGGTGTCGCCTCGGGCAATGGTGTAGCGCTGCCAGCTTACCCTCTCTTCCTTGGGAAGTTGTGCCAGGGCGCTCTCAAACTTTTCCTGGGTCTCTATTGGAATCAGTAGTTGGTGGTTTCCGTTGGGGTCGGTTGCCCAGCGGTTATAGCCTGGGTTCAGTAGGTAGAGCTCTTCAATCTCAATTTCTGCAAGTTCCGCAGCCTGGGCCAGATCGATCTGACTGCCTACATCGACACGGGCGTAGTAGGGCTCGTTGGAGACATCATGCAGTGGAATTTTGTAATGGTCCGGGCGGGATATAACCTCCGCCAGAGCCAGCAGCTGGGGCACATAGCGTTTGGTTTCCCGCGGCAGTTTGAGATCCCAATAACTGGTGCCAAGCCCGTTGCGACGATTGCGCTCTACGGCTCTGCGAACCGTTCCCTCACCGGCATTGTAAGCAGCGAGTGCCAGCTCCCAGTCCCCATCAAAGCGATCGTGCAGGTAGTTGAAGTACTTTGCCGCAGCCTGGGTGGATTCATGGACATCGCGGCGTCCGTCATACCACCAGTTTTGCTCGAGCCCGAAAGAGCGCCCGGTGGCCGGGATAAACTGCCACATACCGGAAGCCCGGGCGTGGGAGTAGGCGAAGGGGTCGTATGCACTCTCGACAATGGGGAGCAGCGCTAATTCAAGTGGGAGATTTGCCTGTTCCATCTGTTCTGCAACATGGAAAATATATCGACGAGAGCGCTCGGTTACCCGAGCCATATAGCCCTCGTTGCGGGCGAAGTAAGCAATATATTCCTTAACCTTGGGGTCGCTGGTGTGGTGATCCAGGGCGAATCCCTGACGAAGTCTTGCCCAGATGTCTACGGGGGGAGGGACCGCTTCAGAGGGTTCGTGCTTTTTAACAGCTCGGTCACTCGCGACAGAGGTTTCCTCTGCAGGGATATTTTCAGTTTCGGGCGCAGAGGCCTGTTCCGGTAATTGCGAGCAGGCCCCTACCGTAGCGGCTAGTAATGCTACGGCAAAATTCTTGTGAACCATGTGTGATATCCGCGAGTCTTTCTTGTAATTCATCCTGACGCATTTCAGAACAATTATTGGTAAAGCGCCAGGCATTTGGTCAATTACTTTTGATTCTAATTAGGCAAATTAGTTTCGGTCAATATTGACGGTTAAAAAGTATGCGAATTGCTAGTTTATCACCCAGCCTGAGAGGAGTTTAGGTGAAGTTGGGCGTTTAGAAGTTGTCCTTCCAGCCGCGCAGGCTCGCAAAAATATCTACGTTATCGCTTCCGTCATTTAACTCCGGTCTCGAATTGATAGCTGTCTGCCTAACTTCCGGATACTGACAGCGAAGAAATGGGTTGGTGTCTAGCTCAAGGGCGATAGTTGAAGGCAAAGTTGGCTTGTTTTCTACTCTCAAGTCTTTGCACTGAGCAACCCTTGCCTCAATGGCTTGATTGTTAGGCTCTACCGCTTGGGCAAACTTCAGGTTGGCGAGTGTGTACTCGTGTGCAGGATAAACAAAAGTTGCGGCGGGTAATTTACTGAGCTTTTGCAGAGAATGGTACATCTGCTCTGGAGTGCCTTCGAACAACCTGCCGCAGCCAGCGGAAAAAAGAGTGTCACCACAAAAAAGGTGTAATTGTTCACCGCCTGCTGCTGTGGTTTCATTCAAAACCAAAGCTAAGTGGTCTAGAGTGTGCCCCGGAACAGCGTGCACCTGGAAGGGCATGCCAAGGACCTGTAAGGAATCTCCACCGGCAATGGGGTGAGTGACACCAGGTATGTGCTCGGGGCCATAGACAGGGCACTGGTACTGGCGGCAAAGCGTTTCGATGCCACCGGTATGGTCATAGTGGTGATGAGTAATGAGAATGCCGCTGAGCCTGGTCCCCTCTAGGGCCTTTTCTACTGGCACAGCATCACCAGGGTCGACTACCCAGTGCTGGCCATCTTTTTGCAGGTGCCAGATATAGTTGTCATTAAAGGCGGGGATTGGCGTGATGGATAGCATAATCGAATCGTCTTTTTGCTGAATAGCAGAACAATATCATGGAAGGCGTGAGACGGTGTGAATTGTTACCTGAGGACTGGTTTACTTAGAGTAAGGCCCTGGAAACATCGGCCGAGTGTAGAATTGAATAGCTGTTAGATTGATCAATGGAGATATGATGACCGGAAAGAGCAGGCCTGGTAATGATGAGGAGCAATCCCCTCTTGGTAAGGTCTGCCCAGCGCTATCCCATTGGTTTTCCAGTTCGCTGGGAGAGGAGATTCTCTCGCAACAGCTGGCATTGGCCCAACCCTTAGTGGAGGGCTTTTTCGGTTATCACTTTCTACAGGCCAGCGTGACTCAATCCGTTGATTTTGGCGCCTATAGTCGTATCAATCATCGTTTTCGATTGGGGGCAACCTCTGAGCAGGGTGGGGCTGCGGTAGTGGAGTTCGAGCAACTGCCTCTCCCCGCCGATTCAATCGATGTAGTACTGCTGCATCACCTTTTAGACTTCTCCAGTCATCCCCACCAAGTATTGAGAGAGGCGGCCAGGGTTTTGATACCCGGTGGTCATATGCTGCTAATCGGGTTTAACCCATTTTCCTTGCTCGGCTTGTCCCGTCTGCTGTTTTCCAGGGGGGCTTACCAGCGCGGAAATCAACTGCGGGCTGCTCGAATTGCCGACTGGATGAATCTGTTGGACTTGCAGGCTGAGAGGGTAGATCGTGGCTTCTTCCGCTTGCCATTACAGCAAAAGGAATTGCTTTCCAAGACGGCTTGGATGGAGCGCCTTGGCTCCCGCTTGCACTTGCCATGGGGGGGGTTTTACATCATAGTCGCCCGCAAAGAAGTGGCACGTGTTCGCACTATTAAAATCAATTGGCGGGCCGAGAGAAAGCCCGCTTTGGTTGCCACCCCGTCGAGCCCTCGCGTTGCAGCACGCGGGAAGCATCAAAAGCGCTGATTTCGCTGAAAATCGGCCCCATATCTAATTTTGGCGTAAGTTTTGAAACAAATTACTATCTATACAGATGGCGCTTGTCGCGGTAATCCTGGTCCCGGCGGTTGGGGTGCTCTGTTGGTGTACGGTGAGCGGGAGAAAGAATTGTTTGGTGGGGAGGCGCATACCACCAATAATCGTATGGAATTGTTAGCTGCAATCAAAGCTTTGGAGGCTCTTAAACAGCCGTGCAAAGTTGATTTGCATACTGACTCACAGTACCTGCGCCAGGGAATTACCGGCTGGATTAACAAGTGGAAAAAGAACGGTTGGAAGACAGCGAGTAAGAAGCCTGTCAAAAATGCAGACCTATGGCGGCAGTTGGATGAGAGCGTCTCCGAGCATGATGTAGAGTGGCACTGGGTTAAAGGTCATGCCGGCCACCCGGGCAATGAGCGGGCCGATCAGTTGGCAAATCGTGGCGTCGATGAGCTGGAGTCCTGAGGGGAATATTGCATATGCGTCAAGTGGTTCTCGATACAGAGACAACAGGTCTCGATCCCAAAAGCGGCCATCGTATTATTGAAATTGGTTGCGTAGAGCTGGTTAATCGGAAGTTGACTGGCCGTCACTATCACCAGTACATCAACCCGCAGCGACAAGTGGAAGATGGGGCTATTGAGGTCCATGGAATCACTAATGAATTCCTGGCGGACAAACCCGTATTCGCTCAGATCGCCGATGAATTTATGACCTTCTGTGAAGGTGCAGAGCTGGTTATTCACAACGCGCCCTTCGATGTCGGTTTTATTGATGCTGAGCTGAGGCTGCTGGGTAATCCGCGCTGGCGTAATGTCAATGCGCATTGTGGGGTTTTGGATACCCTGACAATGGCCCGGGAAAAGCACCCCGGGCAGAAAAACAATCTGGACGCCCTTTGTAAGCGCTACTTTGTCGATAACTCCCAGCGGGATTTGCACGGCGCATTGCTGGATGCGGAGATTCTTGCCGACGTCTACCTGATGATGACTGGTGGCCAAACCGATTTGGTGTTGGCACAGGGTGATTCCTCGGAAGGGGAGGAAGGTAAGAAGGCGGAAAATGATGCGGCGGGTGAAGCCATTCGTCGCCTATCGGCAGATCGCGCGCCCCTGCTAGTAGCGCGTGCTACGCCACAGGAAGCTGAAGCGCATCAATCGATGCTAGGTTTGCTGGAGAAATCAGCGGGTAAACACTTCTGGTAGCCCATCAATGAAGAGGTGTTCTCTTTAATCTTGATGTTTATTGCGCTTTTCTTTTTCTGAGCGGGTGGGAATTATCAATCCCCACCCATCCAGATAGTCTCTTATACAAGTTCTCTTTAGATCGCGTAGACCACGCAAATCAAAGCGACAATACTCAGTACGATGGTGTAGGGCAGAGCCATGATCACCATGCGGCCATAAGATAGGCGTATGAGAGGTGCCAGGGCCGATGTCAGCAGGAACAAAAATGCAGCTTGTCCATTGGGAGTGGCAACGCTGGGTAGGTTGGTTCCGGTATTGATGGCAATGGCCAGCTTGTCAAAATGTTCTCGGGTAATGTCACCTGCGGTGAGGGCAGCTTTAACTTCGTTAATGTAAACCGTTGCCACAAAAACATTGTCGCTAATCATCGATAAAATACCGTTTGCCATGAATAGCAATCCTGGCTGCTGTTCGGGCTTTTGTGCGAGAACGAAGTTGGTTACAGGCTCGAATAGGTGCTGCTGGTGAATCACTGCAACAATTGCGAAGAAAACCACGAGCAGTGCAGTAAATGGCAGTGCCTCTTCAAACGCGTGGCCGATTCTAGCTTCTTGAACAACGCCGTTAAACGAGGTCAGAAGTACAATAATCATCAGGCCAATGATACCGACTTCGGCAACATGAAATGCCAGGGCAAAAACCAGAACCACAGCGACAATGCCCTGAATCCACAGCTCGGCAACCTGCGCCGAGGTGCGCTTCTTTTCTTCCTCTTTGGAAAAATTAACCAGTACCTCACGTACGGCGCTAGGGAGCTGGGCTCCATAGCCAAACATTTTAATTTTCTCCAAAAAGAAACAAGTAGCTAGGCCGGCAAAGAATGTTGGAATGGTCACTGGGGCCATCTGCAGGAAAAACTGTACAAATTCCCATCCGGCTTTCTCAGCGATCAGCAGGTTTTGCGGTTCTCCAACCAAGGTGCAAACACCACCGAGGGCAGTACCTACGGCGCCATGCATGATCAGGCTGCGAAGGTAAGCTCGAAACTGGTCCAAGTCTTCGCGGTGATACTCCACGACATGCTCATCGTTGGAGTGGTCGTGGTCATTGTGGTGGTGTGGCTGCTGGGAAGCGACCCGGTGATAGACTGAGTAAAAGCCTACGGCAACCGCAATCAGAACAGCAGTTACGGTCAAGGCATCTAAGAACGCTGACAGTACTGCAGATACAGCGCAGAAAAGTAGTGACAGCAGAGATTTTGAATTCACATTAATCAAAATTTTAGTGAATACAAATAGAAGCAGGCTCTTCATGAAGTAAATTCCGGCCACCATAAACATAAGCAGCAGAATAACTTCGATATTCTCAACTACCTCGTGGTAGACGGCATCGGTGCTTGTCATACCCATCAATACGGCTTCAATTGCGAGCAGTCCGCCGGGTTGAAGTGGGTAACACTTCAGGGCCATCGCCAGGGTAAAAATGAATTCACCAATAAGGACCCAGCCTGTTACAAAAGGCCCCGATACATACAGTATTAATGGGTTGAGAAGCAAAAAGGCGGCTATGGTCAATTTGTACCAATCAGGCGCTTCGCCGAGAAAATTTTCGGCAAAGGCGCGACCAAATCCGCCGCCGGATGCCGCAATGGTGTTGTTGTAAGTGTTCATCATTTACTTCCTTGGTTAACCCATTGGTGTGGGTCAAAATGGAATCTTTGGGAATCGGCGGTGTATGCGAAATAGATACCTGAGCTCAATTATCGCTGCGTGCTTCCCCGGGTTTATTGTGCACAGATTGATTGGTTTTTGTTCTTTAACACAAAAAAACGTACAGCTTTAAACTTGAAAGTAGCAAACGCTACTGGGTTTTCTGGAAAATTCAAGTAATTTAGGGGCTTCAGCCTCGCTGCTAGGTTATTTGTCGATTATTCGGTGGAAATTGTTTGGCGAAAGGTGGACTCTTTTATTTATTGGGGTAAATTGCCCTTAATGAGGCCAGAATCATCCTGATCTGGTTGTTTTTTGTTCGATTATAGGAAGAATGCAGCGGTGCAGCCAAAGACTGAATTGCGCAAGATCAATATCACTTCTGTCAATGTAGTGAAGGATGAGCTGGTAGCTACCATCGATAATGCCGCCTCACACTTGGATAAATTTGCCGCGGATACTTCCCAAAAGCAGGCTCTCGAACAGAGTTTGGCTGCACTCAGGCAGGTCAGTGGAGTATTGCAGATGGTGCAACTCCAGGCAGCTGAGCTCCTCGCCCAAGAGAAAATCAAAGCGCTTACAGAGGTGTTAGAGGAGAGACAGAGCGCCTCAGAGGAACTGATGGAAGCGCTGGGCACAGGTTTTTACGTAATGGGACGCTACTTGGATTTTGTCCAAAGTCGTGCCATTGCCCGTCCAGAATTGCTGATTCCCTATATCAATAATTTGCGTGCGGCCCGGTCTCAGCCCCCTGTGCCGGAAAGTCATTTTTTCCGTTGTAACTTGGAGGGGGCTGTGCCTGGTGCAGGGGCTTCTGCGGTAATGTCGGAAGACTTGAATAGTTTTGTTCGCCGATTTCGTCATATGTACCAGGTTGGTTTGTTGGCTCTGTTGCGAGGTAAACCTCGGGGCCCAGCGTACACGATGATGTCTCGCGCCCTTGAGAGAATCGCAAGCATCACCATGGGGCGCCCAAACGGGCGTTTATGGGTGGTAGCAGGGGCGGCACTTGCAGGCATGGCCTCCCAGGAAATGCGCATCAGTCGATCCCGGGTGATGGTTTTCAGTATGTTTGATCGCTGGCTGCGAGCATTACAAAAAGAGTGTGATACAGCTTTAGATCAGCCTGCGCCACCGATTTTGCTGAAAGAGTGCCTCTATTGGCTGACTCTTTCCAAGCCCGAGGGCTTTGGTGGCAAGTTGCTGGAGGCCTTCTCCGCAGAGCCTCTTGATTACAGTGAAGAGGAATTAGAGCGGGAGCGAGCCACCCTTGGGGGCCCCGGCGCCACGGCAATTACCGCAGTTGCTAACGCCTTAGAGGAGGAGTTGTCCGGTGTGCGCCGAATGTTGGATGACGCTGAGTTAATTGGTACTACTACCTTGGATGCAGAAGATGGCCTCGCTTCTTCTCTACAGAGAGTGGCCGGTACCTTGCAGATGCTCAATTTTAAGCGGGTTGGAGAGAGTTTGCGCAGCGCGGTTGCGGAATACCAGAGTGCCTCCGGCGCGGGCGGTTCCATAGCGGACAGCGCACTGCAGAAACTAACAGGCCAGGTGTTGATGGTCGATAGCACGGTAAGAGCGCTCAAGCAGAGTACTTCTATTGATCTGGATGAATACGGTCATGCGGATATTGCCTTTGAGCACAGCCAGCTGGCGGAAGCGGAAGTGGCTGTACTTAAAGAGGCTGAAGCCGGTTTGGCGTTGATTAAGAGAGCGCTGGCGGCCTATGCAGAGTCCGACTTTGATCATGGCCATATTCGCAATGTTTCCACTACTTTGAACTCAGTGCGCGGAGGCTTGATCGTTCTCAACTTAAGTAGAGCGGCGGCCGTAGTTGAAGGTTTGCTGAACTTTGTTGAGACTGTTATCGACCGTCATGATGCCGGCCCTGAAGTAGAGCAATCTTTACATATTTTTGCCGATGCGATTATCAGCCTTGAGTATTATCTGGGAGAGGTAAAGCTGCATAGGCAAGCAGATATTCAATCCCTCAGTCTCGCTATCGAAAGCTTGACTGCTCTGGGTTATCCCGTTGAGGCCGCATAATTAAGGAGGTCTCCTTGGTAGATAAGTTTGTCCCAGCGGGTAATGTGTGGGCAGTCCCGGAATTTTCCCAGCATATCCTGATTGCTGATGGGCTGATTCTCTGCCGAGGAGATTTTTTCCTCCACGACGCCCAGGTATTGGTGGCGGAGGCTGTTCAATCCAGCCACTACTTGGGAGAGCTAAGTGGGCGAGCGTGTGGTGTCCACGTTTTGTCTCGCCAGGTTGAAATTGCCGGCTATGAATGGCGAAACCTGCGCAGCCTGCTGACTTTGGTTGAGGAGCCGATGTTTGCATTGGCTGGGCGGGCGCTACAGATTTCCCATTGGGATAGCCAACATCGATTTTGCGGTCGTTGTGGCACTCCCACCATCTATCACTCTAATGATCGCGCTCGCACCTGTCCGGCTTGTGATCTTACTGTCTATCCCAGAATCTCCCCCTGTGTAATTATGCTTGTTACCCGGGGAGATGAGTGTCTCTTGGCTCGTCACGCCTCGCGTCGAAATGCAACTTATACGGCCCTCGCTGGGTTTATAGAGCCCGGTGAGAGTGCAGAGCAAGCGCTGGTGCGTGAAGTCTATGAGGAAGTAGGGCTCAAAGTGGGTGCCCTGGAGTATGTGGGGAGCCAATCCTGGCCTTTTCCCGGGCAGTTGATGATCGGGTATTTGGCGGAGTGGCAAGGTGGGGGATTGTGCTTGGACCCCAATGAGATAGAAGAGGCAAACTGGTTCCACTACAGTTCATTGCCAGCTATACCGCCCATACAAACCCTGTCCGGCCGCTTGATCCACACTTTTGTCGAAAAGGCTGCAGCGAAGAACCGCCCGTAAGGTTGGTTTAAAGATGTTGCGCAGTATCAGGGAGTAGAAATCATAATGTATATAGCGATTACCTTTATTATTGCCATCCTGGCGTTGTTGTTTGTGTTTTGGGGGGCGCGAGTCCTGCTATCAGGAAATTGGTTCCTGGGGTTTATACGTGGTTCCGCCGGTCTTTTTCTTTTTGCAACTGCCCTTTGGATTGTTCTGATTGCTGCAGATGTTTACAGCTATAGAAACCTGGCTGAAGAGCACAGTGTTGGCATTGTTTCGTTTCGAAAAATTGCCGAGCAGCAATTTGAAGTCAAGTTTTCTGATGCGGATGGTATAGCGCAAAAGTTTGAATTGCTTGGGGATCAGTGGCAGTTGGATGCCCGAATGCTCAAGTGGCAGGGTCCATTAGCCCGCTGGGGAATTAAGCCCGCTTATCGTCTGGACAGGTTGAGTGGTCGCTATCTCACGCTACAGGATGAGCGAGCTCGCGAGCGTTCTGTCCATGAAATAGAGGGGGCGAACTATGGCGTGGATGTCTGGCAGTTTGTACGCGGTGTTGATCGCAAGTTGCCCTTTGTTGATGCGGTATATGGCAGTGCCACATTTCTGCCTATGGAGGACGGTGCGGTTTACGAGGTGCGTATTAGCCACAGCGGTTTGTTGGCTCGTCCCCTTAATCAGCGAGCAACTTCCGCCTTGGAAGGTTGGCAGTAAAATACTGAAGCTAAATAAAAATTAGTTAAGACGGAAAATGGAGTCTAAGTGGAATTTTTAATTGAATACGGCCTTTTTCTAGCCAAAATTGTTACGGTTGTCGTGGCCTTAATGGTGTTGATAGGTTTTATTTTTGCAAATCGAGAGCAGCTGAAAGAGCGTGTTCAGGGCCATATCACAGTTACACATTTGAATGATCGCTACGAGCAGTTTAAAGAAACACTGCTTGAAGCTGTGATGGATAAGCACGAATTCGCCCGTCGTAAAAAGCAAATGGCGAAAGAAAAGAAGACTCAGGAAAAAGCCCTGGCTAAAAAACATAAAGCTGAGAGCAAAAAGCAGCCTGAAAAAAGTGCTGCTACTTCTTCTGACGTTGCTAAAGAGGAAGGGGAGCATGAGTCCAAGGGTATAAAAGGGGAGTTGGTCTCCGAGCGCAAGCGTGTCTTTGTTATGCAATTTAATGGAGATATCAAAGCGAGTGCGCTTTCCCACTTGCGTGAAGAGGTGACGGCCATTCTTCAAGTGGCAGAGTCCGGAGATGAAGTTCTCCTTTGTCTTGAAAGCCCTGGGGGCATGGTGGCGAACTATGGTTTGGCCGCCAGCCAGTTAACCAGGATTCGCAGTGCAGGTATCCATTTGACTATTGCTGTTGATAAAGTAGCTGCCAGTGGGGGCTATATGATGGCCTGTGTTGCAGACCGTATTCTGGCAGCACCCTTTGCGATGTTGGGCTCTATTGGTGTTTTAGCTCAGATGCCGAACTTTAACCGCCTGCTGAAGCGCAATGATATCGATTACGAACTGTTTACTGCGGGTCAGTACAAGCGCACTGTAACCATGTTTGGTGAAAATACTGAGGAAGGTAAACAGAAGTTCCAAGAGGATTTAGATGAGATCCATATTCTGTTTCAGCACTTTGTCGGGGAGTACCGTCAAAAACTTGACGTCGACAAAGTTGCCACGGGCGAGGTTTGGTTCGGGCAAAAAGCTCTATCCTTGGGACTGGTCGATGAACTGAAAACATCAGATGAATACTTGACCAGTTGTGCTAAGGACTGCGACTTATATCAGGTGGAATTCAAAGAACGGAAAAATATAGCTAAGAAAATAGGGCTGGCGGCAGAAGCAGGTGTGGAATCGGCGGTCACTCGTCTCTTTTCACGGCTGGCAGCTCTGCGTCATCAGGCTCAATAGTTGTAACGTTACAGGTTGATAGTGCTGCGGGATATACCCCATGGAAATAGAAAAGGATGAAAAATTTCGGGCAATTCAGGTTGCTGAAGTAGCTTCGGGAAAGTTTGACCAGTCTGTTGTTGAGCGTCAACTTTCTGAGCTTCCCGATAACCCCTTGCTGTTGGCCGTAAGTTATTCATCCTTGAATTTCAAAGATTCTTTATCTGCGTTTGGCAATCGTGGGATTACTAATACCTATCCCCATACTCCGGGCATTGATGCGGTGGGCAAAGTGCTGTTCGATCGGAGCAAGACGTTTCAACCGGGTGCCGAATTATTGGTCAATGGCTACGATTTGGGCATGAATACTTCTGGTGGACTTGCAGAGCGTATTGCCGTTCCTCCGCAATGGGCCTTGCCAGTCCCCGAGGGCCTAACAGCTTGGGAGTCTATGGCACTGGGTACGGCGGGTTTTACCGCCGCGCTTTGTGTTGAAAAGCTCCTGGAGTCCGGCGCATCTCCTGAGGATGGAGAGATTCTGGTAACAGGTTCAACGGGGGGCGTCGGCTCTGTTGCCGTAGCCTTGCTGGCGAAGCTAGGCTTTCGTGTCGCAGCAGTGACGGGAAAGTTGGAGTCTGCTGATTATTTGGCGAGATTGGGCGCATGGAAGGTTCTCGACCGGGATACACTGGCCCCTTTTGCCAATAAAGCGATGGCCAAGCCATTGTGGGCTTGGGCTGTAGATACTGTGGGCGGGGAAACGCTTTTTAATGTCATTAAATCCCTGCGCTACGGCGGCGGAGTGGCTGCTTGTGGTATGGCTTCAGGTGCTCAATTTCACGCCAATGTGTTTCCATTTATCTTGCGCGGTATTAGTTTGTTGGGTGTGGATAGCGCTGTTTTGCCAATAGAAAAGAAGGCAGAAGTATGGAAGCGGTTGGCCCGTGAGTGGTATATCGGCGATAAGCTCGACAGTACTGCAGAGAATATTAGCCTTGATCAGGCTCCGGAGTTTCTTGCGCGCTTAAATAGAGGGCATGGAATAGGTCGTTACGTTGTAGATATGGCTCTCTAATAGATCTATCGATTTAGAATAATAAGTACACTTAAAAGATTCTATTTATCTTACCAAATATCCCCGACAACTCTGAATCTGAGTTGTATATGGGCTTTTTTCTCAATAGCCTTTAAGCGGACTCTGTTGTTTGCGGGCTTGTTGTATTGGAAGAAAACTTTGTCGACAAGTAACAGTGAAAGTAACAAACCTGGCCAGCGTAACGCTCTGGTTCTCTCTGGGGGAGGTGCGCGTGCTGCCTATCAAGCGGGCGTTTTAAGGGCGCTTGCGGAACTGGTTCCAGAAGATAATCCTCGGCCCTTTCAAATAATCTGCGGCACCTCTGCAGGAGCGATGAACGCGATGCTTCTCGCCTCTCATACAGGTACCTTTAAAGAAGCTGTCGACAGAATGTGCTCAGTTTGGTTGCAGCTTAGTGTTGAGCAGGTTTATCGCACCAGTTGGCGTAGTTTACTTGGAAATCTGTTTTCTATTAGTCGTTCGCTCTTGAACCAAGGTGTGGGTAGACAAAAACCTTTGGCACTCCTGGATAACAGTCCGCTGCGCAGTTTGGTTGAGCGCGAGATAAACTTTGACAATATTCAAAAAAATATTTCGGCTGGGCATTTGCATGCCACAAGTGTTAATGCGCTTTCTTATAGTGAAGGGCAGTCCGTCAGCTTTTTTCAAGGAGCGGAGAATGTTAAAGGATGGCAGCGGTTTCGTCGCTTTGGAGTGCCCACTCAATTAACCTCGGACCACCTATTGGCGTCAGCAGCAATTCCTGCCATTTTCCCGGCGGTCAAATTGGATGGAGTTTATTTTTGCGATGGTGCTATTCGTCTGATGGCCCCGATTAGTCCGGCACTGCATCTTGGTGCCAAGCGTGTCTTTGTGGTGGGTGTGTCGGACAACCGTTCTCCAGCCCATTGGGGGAGTCGCAACAGTCCTGCGCAGATGGAGTCCCCTTCGATGGCACAAATAGCTGCTCAGTTATTCAATGCCGCATTTATCGATAGCTTGGAGGCAGACTTGGAGCATCTGGATCGAGTAAATATGTTACTTGACTATGTGGATCCAATAGATCACACGGATTTGAAATTGTTGCGTTCGGTAGAGTCGGTTGTTATTGAGCCCTCGCAGAGTTTAGGGCGTCTTAGTGGAAGAAAACTTGGTCACCTCCCCTCGGCGCTACGCTGGTTGTTCCGCTCAACGGGTGCGACCAACCCCGGTGGCGGTGTTTCCGCAGCCAGTTATCTATTATTTGAAAGGCCATATATCGAGGAACTTATCGATCTCGGCTATCAGGATGCCATGTGGGAAAAAGATAAATTGCGTAGTTTCCTACAGCCGGAGCCAGAAGGTAAAACTGAGCGCAAGGGGCTATTTGGGATTCGCAGTAAATCTCAAGAAGAGGCTTCTCACGGTAACCCTGAACACTAATTTTAGTTTCTACTTCCCTTATTGGCGTGACTACCGCCTTTCATCTCAGTGAATATTTTTGCATCAAGTTTCTAAAGGGCGTTAAACGCCCTTAAATCCAATATTGTTCCGCCAAGACGGCGGAATCCTTTAGCATTTATTTTCGCGCTTTCTTATGATTTTCTCGGGCTATGTGTGCCCTCACTCATCCGAACAAGTAGCTTCTATATTTAATAGTGATGTCAATGCTGTCGGGTATTATTCAAGATGTTATCCGTGTTTTTACTCGTGACTCTTTTTTCATTTAGTATAGGTAATCAGGATTTCGCCCAGATGATCGGTAGGGTTGATCGGGTTGAATATTTGGGGGGAGGCTTGGTTGTTTCTGGGTGGGCTTGTCAGAAAGGAGTATTCAAGTCAGTTTCTGTTGGTCTTTATCTAGGTAGCGATAGGAGAAGCGGGTTTCCGATAAAAATTTCTAGAGCTGATCAGGCGTCGTCAAAAGGAATTGCCAATATATGTGATACCCAGGATGTTCCCCATGGATTCAAGTTCTATTTGAATTATGAGGAAATGAAAAAATTTGTAAGAAAGAAGATCTATGTATACGGGTTTTCATCAAATCAAGGCAGATTCAGTACAATTTCAAATTCTGGTAGATATCGGGTTGGGATTCCCTATATGAGATATACCGATATTACCTTGTTGCGAAGAACTTTTGATTTACAACCACTGGCCACGTTTGATGATCAGCATTTAAATTTAATTCCAATGCCCGGTGATGGGTATGCTCTGGAAGCTCAGTATATTCCTTATGAAAAGGGCTCTGAGAGAATTAGTTCATCAACCCAATTAGCCAAATCTGTTTCATCGGCAACTCTCGCTTACGATGTGAAGTTTCATCGGAACTTCGAATTTGTTAAGGGAGGTAAGCTACACGGCCTTGCTGGTGGGGGGCAGGCTTCAGGATGCGTACCTATCGATCCGAAGAGTTGGAGTGTGCGGGTTAAGTTTGGTGCGGAGGGTAGGGTCGGGCTCTATACCTATCATCAGGATAGAGTCGCTCGGTGTGGAGATGGGTATCAAGGGAATGACAGCTTTAGATTTGAGCGGGATACTTGGTATCGGATTGAGTTGTTTGTGCAATTAAATAGCAGTGCAACTAATGCTGACGGATATATCGAGCTATTTATAAATGGCAAAAAAATTGTAGAGGAACAAGGGTTACGGCTGACTGGTAGTGATAGGGTAGCTATTGATAAATTTCAGTTCAGTACTTTTCATGGCGGTAGTTCAGCTTTGTGGTCACCCTCCAAAAAAGTCTATGCCTACTTTGACAATATTTCAGTGAAGCAAGGGAGAAAGATATATGGCCTTAAGGGGGCTGTATGCGAAAATGAGAAAGCTGGAATATACAATGGGTCGGGAGCTTGCTGTTCCAGCTCGTGTGGGGCCTGTGGCGGCCCCGGATGCGGCCAATTAAATGGCGGAAGTTCAGCCTGCTGCACATCGGAAATTATTAATTCAGCACCATTGTGCTCCTATCCTGGGCAAGTCGCCCCATGCACCATGTAAGGCTTGGCTTGAGGGGTTTTTAGTAACTTAGGAGTTTTATAAATTAAAGTTGCCATTTAAATCGCTGAATTAATTGCAAGAAACTTCCCTGTATTTCGCATTGTATTTTCAGTTGAGAACCGCTCACCGGATGTTCAAGCTTGAGTTCAGATGCGTGCAAAAGCAGTCTAGAGCACTCGAGCCTGTTGGCAAAGAAACGATTATGGGTTGACTTTCCATATTTCGGGCAGCCAATCAGAGGGTGATGGATATGCTTGAAATGCCTTCTTATTTGATGGCGCCGCCCTGTTTTCAATTGGATTTCTACCAGGGAATACCGGCTGGTCGGGTAGCGGTCAACCTCATAAGGTAACTCAATAGTCTCCAAGCGTCGGTGCAGTGTAACAGCCTGCTGACGTGGCAGATCCGTTTTCGGTCGCTTCCTCTGGTGTTTGAAGTCGGCAACGGGGGGGAGGGCATAGTCAATGACACCTTTTTCCGGGCTATATCCTCTACATACAGCAATATATTTTTTTGATGATAAATCACTTTCCAGCTGCTGCTGTACCTGAGCAGCAATCTCGCTGCTTTTCGCAAAAATAATAACACCGGAGGTAGGCTTATCCAGTCGATGTATTGGATAAAGAAAGCTACCACATAGGTCCCTCAAATATTGCAAAAGTACACGCTTTTCATGGCGGTCTATTTCTGATCTGTGAACAAGCCACCCCTCTGGTTTATAAGCGGCAAGTAAGTAGTCGTCTTCAAAGAGAATGGTAGGTTCTTGTGTGGTCATTTTGGGGGTGTGGCGACTGGACTGTAATTTCGGTAACACGATTTTATGGCATAGCGAGCCCTCAAGCTATGTTGAAAAGTAAAAGTTGGTCAGTGAATTCAGGGTAGAATTTTTATCGATAGACAAAAAACAGGCTTGACATGGTACCAAATGAGAATAAACTGCACCTAAATTCCATTGCTGATCTAGTTTCAAGGTTGGCATTCTAATTGGTAGTATTTTTGAAGTGGATCGCACCACTAAGGAGCCGTGAAATGCGAAATGTAGATATTAAGAGTTTATTTGTTTAATCGCTTTTCACGCACTTGAGCTTGGAAAGTGATATTGCTTTCCAAGCCAGACCTTCCAAAAGCCCTGGCAAATGCCGGGGCTTTTTTGTTTTAGCTTGGATTGCCGTTTCTGTTAAGTGGATTAATCCAGGGATAAAATATGCCTGTAAAAACAGTGTTAAATCGAAATGCACCGCCTGGCACGGTACCGGTAAAAATCTATACCGATGATATTGAGCCCAAGGCAATGCAACAGTTAAAGAGTATTGCTCAGCTTCCTATTGTGCACTCCCATGTTGCTGCTATGCCGGATGTGCATTTGGGAAAGGGGGCAACGGTAGGATCGGTGATCCCAACGGTAAGTGCGATAATTCCTGCTGCCGTTGGGGTGGATATCGGTTGTGGAATGAATGCGGTGCGAACTTCGCTACATGCCCATCAGCTGCCAGACAATCTGAAAGCACTGCGGGACGCCATTGAGGTGAAAGTGCCGGTTGGTCAGGGAAGACATAAACTGATCAGCGCCAGGGAATCTGCCTGCAAACTTTTAGCTCCCGGTGTGGATAGATTGTTTTCAAAGCATCCAGGGCTACTGAAGAGGCTGCATCAACCACAAAAAACCTGGGTGACCCAAATGGGTACATTGGGGGGTGGCAATCACTTTATCGAAATTTGTATTGATGAGAGTGGTGCTGTCTGGGTGATGTTGCATTCGGGGAGTCGAGGGATTGGCAATGCTATTGGTCAGCATTTTATCCAGTTGGCCCGACGGGATATGGCTGGGCATATGCACAATCTTCCGGATAAGGATCTGGCCTATTTCTCAGAAGGCTGCCAGAATTTTGACGATTATATTGAGGCGGTTAATTGGGCGCAGGAATATGCGCGCTGGAACAGGCAGGAAATGATGAAGCTTGTGCTTGGATGCCTGAAGGTCAGCTTACCAAAGTTTACTTTGACCACAGAGGCAATTAACTGCCACCACAATTATGTTGTTCGCGAGCGCCATTTTGATAGAGATGTATTCGTGACTCGCAAAGGGGCTATTAGTGCCCAGAGAGATCAACTGGGAATTATTCCCGGCTCTATGGGGGCTAAGTCATATATCGTGCGTGGGCTTGGCAATAAGGAATCCTTTTGTTCCTGCGCACACGGGGCTGGCCGAAAAATGAGTCGTACAGCGGCTCGCCAGCGTTTTACCAGAAAGGACTTGGAAGATCAGACCCAAGGTGTGCAATGCCGTAAAGATAAGGGCGTTCTGGATGAGATTCCTGCTGCTTATAAGGATATTGATCAGGTGATGGAGAACCAGTCCGATCTTGTGGAAGTGGTGCACACGCTACGCCAGGTAATTTGTATCAAGGGGTAAATAAGGAGGTATCAATACAAGTTTTGAGTGAGAAGATATTTGGAAGAGTGGATCTACTAAAAGTAAAAGGTGAAGTTTTATGAAAAAGAAAGAAAAAATTCGTAGTTACGTTGCGCGTAATCCGCTAATGAGAAAGGGCGGTGCCCACGTAAAGGCAAAATCTTCGGGTCGTTTCGCTAGCAAGCAGAAGCTTCGTAAAGAGGTGCGGGAGTGCGACTCCCGCCCCCAGGCTTTTGCTGCTATTTTTTCGTTGATATCGCCTCTTTAGTTAGCCGTGTTCTCTGCTAGCCTATTTCCCATCAGGCCAGTTGGGTAGAGCTTCCAAATATACCCAGCGCTTCTTAAATAACTTAAATAGTGAAATTTCGTGAATCAGGTGTTCTTGGTCATTTTCTGTATACCAAGCCTTAAATTCTACAATCGACTTTTTTAGTCCCGCCTTGCTCTTAATAACTTCCAATTGTGTCCATTGGGTTTCAATATCCTCAGCTTGCAGTTCTGGGCAGGTGTCGGGATGCCAGGTTTTTTTCAGGTACCGAAAGTTTCCGGTTGCAAAGGCTGTATAGCGACTGCGCATAACCGCTTCTGCATTATTGGGGTAAGCTTTTCCCGACAAATAGAGTCCGCAGCAGGTATCAAGGGGCTTGCCCGATCCACAGGGGCAGTACCGATCCGTCATAAATCATCTCTCCAGCGTGAACTTAACGCTCTCGTAACACTTTTTAACCATGTTTTCTGGGGAGGGAGCGTAGCATAGCTTGACCTTTGAAATGTTGCCGCTAAGATACCGACCAACCGGTTGGTTTTGATTGGTGATGCCCAGGAGGTCATGTGTCGAGAGTCGACAAAGCTGCCATTGTTCGAGCAGCAGAAGAAGTAGTCCGGGATCGCGGGGCGCGTAAGTTGACCCTGGATGCGGTGGCTGCACAGTGCGGGCTCAGCAAGGGCGGTTTGATTCATCATTTTCGAACTAAGCAGTCACTCCTGAAGGCGATGCTGGAGGCGGCAATAGCTCGTGAAGATGACAGTGTTGCCACTTTTGTGTCCTCGGGGGACAGCTTGTTGGTGTCGCGTTTGAAGAGCATTTTTGAATTGATGGAGGACGACAAGGGGCTGCCTCGCTCACTGATCGCCGCCGTGGCCGAAGACCCCATGTTGCTGGGGCCGGTAAAAGACAAAGAGGAGCAGCAGCGTCGCGATATCTGCGATGCGTATCGTGACCCGGAAATGGCGGAACTGCTAATCCTGGCGGCCCAGGGCATGTTCCTGGGTCGCGTACTCGGTGTGGTTGAGTCTGAAGACCCGATTATTGAACGTTTACAGGGACGTCTGCTGGCGCTCTCTGCCGACCTGAACTAAAGGTCAGCCCCAGTTAATACAGTTTGTGGATGATGAATATGAATATATCGCCAAGATCGCGTTTCTCATTGGCCGTTTTGATTGCAGCAGTTGCAGTTCTGGCAGGATGCTCCGAATCGAAGACGGAGCAGGCGCAAGCAGAGCACGTCTGGCCCGTGAAAGTAGCTACCGTTGCCAGTAATGACCAGGTCAAAGATCGACAGTTTGCTGGTCGTGTTAAGGCAGTGCAGAGTGTCGACCTATCTTTCCAGGTTGGCGGGAAGCTGGACAAGCTCACAATTCGCGAAGGTGAAATTATTCCTAAGGGAACCCTGATCGCAGAACTTGATCAGCGGGATTACCTGCGCAGGGTAAAAGAAGCCCGATTAAATGTAGAGTTGCTGGAAAAAACCCTCAATCGTCAGCGCTCTCTGGCAGGGTCAAAAGTTATTTCACAGCAGCAGCTGGATGAAACGAAAAGTAACTTTGACTTGGCTAAAGTTACCCTGGAACGTGCTGAGCAGGACCTGGCTTATACCCAGCTAAGGGTTCCTTTCGATGCTTTGGCAACTCGCCAGCTGGTAGAGAATTACACCAACGTCCAGGCCGGCCAGGCAATTGTCCGTTTGCAGAATATTTCTGAAGTTCGAATTCAAATCTCCGTGCCTGAAAAGCTGTTGGCCACGGTTAATGAAGAGCAAGTCAACTCCATGACCGCCGAGTTTGAATTTCTGCCGGGCAAGGAGTTCCCACTTACTTACCGTGAGCACCAGGCTGAGGCAGATAGCGTTACCCAGACTTACGTTGTCGAGTTTGGAATGCCCCGCCCCGAAAATGTACAGATCCTTCCCGGCATGACCGCTCGCGTTAGTGTGAAGTTGAATAAAGCGAGTGGTGACCTGTGGGTTCCCCTTTCAGCAGTGCAGACTGGCCCGGAAGGTAAGCCCTATGTTTGGCAAATTAATGCAGACCAGTCTGTCTCCAAAGCTTCCGTGACCCTCGGGCGTACTGATGGTGAGTCGGTTCAGATTAAAGATGGCATTAGCCCTTCTATGAAACTGGTTGCTACCGGCGGCCAGCACCTTTATGACGGTGCAAAAGTACGCAATTACGCACAGCACTAATTAGTGTGTTAGCTCTGGCCCTGTTAACAGTAGGGAAAATGTTGTGAAGATTTCTGACATATTTATAGAAAAGCCAGTTTATAGCTGGCTGTTGATGCTGATTTGCTTAATCGGTGGTCTTTGGGGGCTTTCAGATATTGGTCGCCTCGAAGATCCTGCGTTTACGATCAAGGAAGCCCGTGTTTACACCTTCTACCCAGGCGCCAGCGCCCAGCGTGTAGAAGAGGAGGTCACCGAAAAGCTTGAGGTAGCCATCCAGCAAATGGGACAGCTGGACAAGGTCTCTTCCACTTCAAGTCCGGGGATGTCTGAAATTCGGGTGGAAATCAAAGATCAGTATGCCTCGCAGGAACTTGCCCAGGTTTGGGATGAATTGCGGCGCAAGGTTAATGATGCTCAAAGTGACCTGCCCAGCGGCGCTTTACCTTCTATTGTGAATGATGATTTTGGTGAGGTTTACGGTATTTATTATGCGATTACCGGAGAAGGGTTTTCGCTGACTGAAATGCGTGAAATTACCAAAGCGATTCGCAGGGAGTTACTGGGAGTTGAGGGGGTTGCCAAGGTTTCCCGCTCAGGCATTATCGACGAAGTGGCTTACCTGGATATTGATGAATCCCGCCTGGCCCAGTTTGGTTTTTCCCTAGATGACTTAGCGCAGGTACTGCAATCTGAAAGTTCGACCCAGAAAGTCGGCGAGATTGGAGGTCAGGATTTACGTACCCGCATACTGGTTGATAATCCTGCGAGTGACCTGGAATCCATTCGTAATATTCTCGTCGGCGTGCCCGGTTCTACCGCGATGCTGGCCGTCCGTGATATCGCCGATATTTCTCTCGGTTATGATGAGAGCCCAAGCTTTATTGCCCGATTTGATGGTAAGCAGGCCATACTGCTGGGTGTGGCCGGTGCGGAAAATACCAATATCGTGAACGTTGGCAAGGCGGTAGAGGCCAGGCTGGAGCTGATTAAACAGGCATTGCCCCTGGGTGTAGAAATCCATCCTATTTACGAACAGCACCAGGTAGTAGAGGAGAGTGTTGACGGTTTCCTCTTTAACCTGGTTTCCTCTGTCGTGATCGTTACTCTAGTACTTTGTGTATTTATGGGCTGGCGATCCGGTGTTGTGGTTGGCACTGTCCTCGGTTTGACCGTTTTGGGCACCGTGTTAATCATGAACCTGTTTGGCTTGAATTTGCAGCGGATCTCTCTCGGTGCCCTGATTATCGCCATGGGTATGTTGGTTGATAATGCCATTGTGGTTGCCGAAGGGATGCTGATGGGGGTTCAGAGAAAAGAAGAGCCTAAGAGTGCTGCCAGGCGCGTAGTCCGCCAGACTTTCTGGCCGCTGCTGGGTGCGACCATTATCGGTATTATGGCGTTCTCCGGTATCGGTCTGTCCGATGATGCTACTGGCGAATTCCTTTTCTCCCTGTTTGCGGTAATTGGTATCTCCCTGCTACTCAGCTGGATACTGGCAATTACTATTACTCCTTACTTGGGCTATCACCTGTTTAAGCCGGGTAAGCAAGCCGACTCGGATGATCCGTACGATGGCCGCTTCTACAACATGTATTCCGGTGCTTTATCAGGAGCGTTGAAGCGCAGGGGCCTGACCATTGCAGTACTTATTGTGGTGACCCTGGCCAGCTACTTTGCTTTCGGGTTTGTGAAGCAGGGGTTCTTCCCCAATTCAAATGCTCCTCTTTTTTATGTTAACTACTTCATGCCTCAGGGCAGTGATATTAACCGTACAGACAGGGCGCTTCAGGAAGCGACTGCATTCTTCCAAGAACAGGATGAAGTTGTCTCCGTAACGGCGGTAGCTGGTCGCGGGGCTGATCGCTTTATGCTGACCTATGCTCCCGAGCCACCCAATGCGTCTTATGGCCAGTTGATTGTTCGCACTGAAAACCGGGAGCAAATCCCCCAGTTGATTGAGAGTGCCAAGGCGAAGTTGCGTGTAGCGCAGCCGGAAGCATTGATTACTTTCAAGCGCCTGGTGTTTGGTCCCGGTGGCGGATCGGATGTTGAAGTGCGTATTTCAGGTCCGGATTACCAGACACTGCGTACCTTGGCGGTCAGTGTAGAACAGCAGTTCCGTGAAAAAGGACTGGAAGATATTCGTCACAACTGGCGCAGCAGAGAGCCTACTCTGCACGCACATCTGGATGATGAGCGGGCGCGAGTTGCCGGGGTTACCAATGCTGATGTCAGCCGTATGATTCAGTTTGCCACTGCAGGTTACACCGTTGGCGACTTTGAAAGCGGTGACCGTATTATCCCTATTGTTGCCCGCATGCCAGAGGGAGATCGCAATCAAGTGGGTTCACTGGAAGACCGCTTGGTGTGGAGCCCCAATGAGCAGGGATATATTCCGGCAGGACAGTTGATTACTGATTTCGAGTTAACCGCTGATGAAGGATTGATCCAAAGACGCAACAGGGTGCCGACTATTACCATCAGTGCGGATGCGCCTGAAGGTGTTACGGCAATGGCAGCCTTTGGCCGTATACGTCCCTGGGTTGAAGAGATGAAGTTGCCACCAGGCTTCAAGGTTGAATTCGGTGGTGAGTACGAAAGTTCTACCGATGCGCAGAAGTCGTTAGGTAAAGGTTTACCCTTGGGCTTCCTGATTATGATCCTGGTGTCGATACTGCTGTTCGGTACTGTTCGGGAGCCAGTGATTATCTGGCTGGTTGTTCCTATGTGTCTCGTCGGTGTTGTTGTCGGGTTGTTGGCGACGGGATTACCATTTGGATTTATGTCTCTTCTCGGTGTCCTCAGCTTGTCTGGTATGTTGATTAAAAATGCCGTGGTATTGGTGGATGAGATTGAGGTTCAGACCCACGCGGGCCTACCGAGATTGACAGCTATCCAACGGGCCAGCGTTAGCCGTTTGCGTCCGGTATTCCTTGCCGCTGTCACTACTATTTTGGGAATGTCCCCGCTTCTGTTCGACGCTTTCTTTGCGGATATGGCGGTGACAATTATGGGTGGGCTTGGATTTGCTACGGTGTTGACACTGATTGCAATCCCTGTGTTCTATGCGGTATTCCACAAAGTGAGACCCAACGAAGTAATCGGCGGGGAAACTGAAACCAAGGAGCAACGCAAAGAGGCGGCTATTAGCGAACCTGTATCCGTTTAAAACATGTTTGCCCTAATTTGGGGCTGATCTAAGAGTCCCGTGCCAAGTTACTATTCGCTTGGTACGGGATTTTTTTTGTCTTCGTTTTTTATCCATAAATTATAGGGTTGTTTTCTGAGGGGGAGCTTTCCATTGAAATATATGAAGAGCTTTACGTAGGAAATTAAATTTATTGAACTAAATTTTTTTTCGTCTGTAATCAAACCTTATTAAGTCTGTCATTTAGCACAACTACTCTATGCCGCCTTTATAACTGGAACTGCCTTCGGGTGGGGAATCAACGCATTGGAGTGGCAATGAAAAATCATAAATTTTTCAAAAGAGCAGCGTTAGCTATTGCTATACCGGCAATTTTGTCTGGTTGCAGTGACGATAATGATGATCCGATAGTGGTAACTCCAGATCCGGAAGTGCCAGAGGAAGTCAGTCTATTTGAATCAGTTGCTGGTTCTGAGGCTGCTGCGCATATTGGTCCTTCAACAATGCAGGTACCACATGTTGTCGCCACGGCTGAAAACGTCAAGGTAATTAATCTGCTCAGCAATGGTTATCTCCCCACTGATTACTCCAGTGAAAATGTTCCCCAACAGGATATGCTTCCTATATTCGAGGAGCACCCAAGTCTCGATGCTGCGGATACGGATGGCCTTTATGTATTGTCTGGAGAACCCGATGGTTTGGGGTATCTGGATAATGACGACGATACATTTACCCTGTTTATGAACCAGGAACACTACAACTTTGTTGGCGGTGATGGGGTGGTGCTGGAGAACTCAAATCGCAGTCTCCGATCGACAGGCACCTTCATTTCAAAGTGGGTAATCAATAAAACCACCGGGGAAATTGAGGGTGGTGAGGACCTGATTAAAGGTGTTTATGCCTGGCGGCGTACCCTGTATGACACGGATGGTGAGGTTGCTGAATCTCCAGGATATACCTACGTAACACAAATGAAACCCTATTTTGATGCGGATGGGGACCTTGTGAATACGGGAGCATTCGAACGCTTCTGCTCCGCAACTCTGCCAGCTGAAACTGCTTTCTATAATGCGGAAAGCGGCAAGGGCACCCAGGTGCGGATGTTCTTGACCGGCGAAGAGAGTGACGGTGGCGAGAGCCTCAAAACTTATTACGATGGTTTGGTTGAGAAGCGTGGTTATGAAGGCCTTCGATTTGATGCTTTTGGTAGCATCAGTGGTGAGGCGAAAGCCAAGAGTGAGATCGAGTCTGTCTACGAGTACGACAAATCGGAAATTTATATCGGTCGCGGTATCGCTGTTTTGACAACCGGAGACAATGCTGGTGATGCTTATGAATTGCCACTACTCGGTAAATCTCGATTTGAAAATATCGTACCCAACTATAAAGCACAGGATAAAACCATACTGCTGTCTGTCGATGATGAACGGCCTCGGGGGGATGAGGATGATGCTTATCGCAATGGAGGTTTTCTCACAGTCTATGTTGGTGAAAAAACCAATGAAGGCAGTGAAGTTGATAAGGCTGGCTTGACCAATGGTGAGCTGTATGCGGTTCGGGTTTTGGATAGAGATGGCGCTCCGGTGGTTGATTTTAGTGATAGTGACAATCGAGCGCTGTTTGACGACAGCGAATTGATGTTTGAGTTGGTACAACTCTCCAACCGGGATACCGACGGCGATGGGAAGTCAGAAGATATTCGCGATATGAGCCAGGAGGCTTTCCGCATTCATACCACCGGAATGGAAGTCTCCCAGTGGCGTTCTCCGGAAGATGGTGATTGGGACCCATTAGATCCCAATAGCTTTTATTTTGGAGCCAAGTACGGTGTATACCAGATTGAGTTTGCGGATATCACCAATCCAATAGATGGTGGAATCATCAAGAGAGTAGTGAGTAGCAAATCCGATGGCGATATAACTGACAACTATGAAAATTTCGACAATATGGCAGCGGTTGCTGGTGTCGATAATAAGACTCGCTTGGTGTTGCAATTTGATAAATCTAATTATTACTCACCAATCTACGTTCTCGACCCTGAAACCGGAGAAATGATTCGTGTTGCCGAATTTAACCCGGAAATTATTGGCGATAGTGAAGACGAGCTCGATCTGAAGATCGAGAAACAGCTGGCAAGTGGAGAGCTGGAAGCTGAGCCTACCGAGGAGGAATACCAAGCGCTGCTGGAAGAGCATGTGGAGAGTAAGCCCTACCGTCAATACTACTCACAATCCTCCAAGGTTCGCAGTGGGCTGGATGATACCGGGATGGAGGCTGCGCTCTCTACCGATGCTGAAGCATCCGGGGTTATTTATGTGGGCGATATTCTGGGTGATGGTTGGTTCTTGAGTTCAACCCAGTTTCACTATGATTTTGAAGGTCGAGTGGATAGTTACCTGAATTCCTTTAATGTGCGTGACCAAAAAAATGGCCCCTCTACACAATTGATTCAGGAAATGATGGCCGGAGGACAGTTGCACGCAATCTATATCCCTCAAGCGGTAGGGCTGGACAAGTAGCAAAATCTATCGTTGATAAATTATGCCCTGTCAAGCGTTAATCAGGCAGGGCATTTTTATCAGGTGTAAAAAAATTGATCGAAATATCCTGCTCTTCATTACTCTTGCTATAGCCCTATTTTTTCATTTGGGGTGTTTTGTATAACGTTTGAACCATTTCTTATTGATTTGAATCGCCGCATACAATTGGTACACACTTTCTTGTAACCTAGCGCTCTGGTTTGATTGGTAGTTGATGTATGAGCGTTCGGTCAGTTTCTAAGCTTTTTTCCATTGCTGTAGTTTTCTCCTTCAGTTTTTCCGCTTTTGCAGCGTCCTATGATCGGGCGGAGTGGCTGCCCAAGTGGTCTGATTCCGATCGGGATTGCCAGGATACCCGCCATGAGTTGTTAATTCGCTATTCACTATCCCCGGTAACCTATACCCGCTCCAATCACTGCAAAGTAGACACCGGTTTGTGGCTGGATCCCTACACAGGCGGCTTCTTTGTAAAAGCTTCAGATCTTGATGTGGAACATATTGTGCCGCTGAAGTGGGCGCACGATCACGGGGGAGCGGATTGGACGCGCAAGCGAAAGCAGCGGTTTGCTGAGGACATCGAGAATTTATGGCTGGTTGATGACGGTCGTAACCAAAGTAAAGGCCACAAAGGGCCGGACAAGTGGATGCCGCCCTATGGACCGGTCAAGCAAGTTTACCTCAAGCGGTTTATGGCAATCGTAGATAAGTATGGTCTTCAATTGAGTGCGGGCGAGCGCCGCAAATATCAATCGCTAATGGCGGATGGCTGAGGACAAGTAGTCTCTGGGGGTATAACAAGGTTCCGGCATCCGTTAGAATTTTGTTGTCCCCCAGGAGTTATTTGATATGCAGCACCCCCCCAAGAAGTTAATCGAATACTTTCGGCGCTGCTATCAAGCTGACAGTTACGACCTCTCCCTGAACAATATTCTAAATCTCAAATCGAATCGGCGTCTGTTCTTAGATGAGCGGGACTATTTGGGGGCTGATGAGTTACCACGTATACCTGTCTCCGCTACTTCGGGAGCAAAACTGCTGGAACAAGTGGATGCTTACCGAAAGGAGCGGCGGCTGATTTATGGTTGCCTGTTTATTTGTGGTAACTATGCTCTCCAATCTGGACTAAGTGTAAAACGCAAGTTCTGTGCACCACTACTTTATTTTCCCGCCAAGCTACATTTTGATGAGGATTGTTTTGTAGAGATCAACTCTGCAAACATTCACGTTAATCTCCCTGTTTTACGTCAACTGCTTAAACCTGATGTTGAGTCCTCAATAACAGATAGTTTCCCAGTGCTTGCTTCGCCGCTTTCTTCGACACAGCTGGCTGACGTCGGCCGCTGGCTAACCCATTACACTATTTTGGAAAATGTAGAGGAATTGGGGCGCTGGCCTAACTTGAGTGGTAAGGCAGCTGTTGAAAGTGCATCGAAGGGTGCTCAGTTGTCCTTGGTCTCGGCGGGTGCGGTAATTCTTGCAGATAGATCAAGGGGCTCTCGTGGAGTACTGCACGAATTACAACTTTTAGGCAGGGAAAAAAAATTATCTCCTCCGTTACAGGCATTACTGGGAGAGTGCCACTGGGAAACTGCACAGAAAGCGTGTGAGCCGGATATGCTGCCGGGTCTGTTGAGTGGGGCTCAGGAGGGGGCACTGGAAAATGCGGCTCGCTTTCCTCTTAGCCTTGTTTCAGGTCCGCCCGGTACGGGAAAGAGTTTTACGATCGCGGCTATGGTTCTCGATCGAGTGCTGCATGGTGAAAGTGTTTTGGTGGTATCGAAGAACCAGCAAGCATTGGATGTGGTGCGGGATAAATTGCGAGATGAGTACGGGCTGACTCAAGGGTATGTACATCGAGAGGAGCGGGGTTTTATCCCCAGCTTAAAAGCTCATCTGGATAGGCTGCTGAAAGAGGGGGTGGAACTTCCAGAGAGAAAGCCTGCCCAGGTGAAGAGGGAATTGAAGAGGGCTTATCGAGCCTTGAGGGGCTTGGAGAAGCGCTTCTCTAAAGAGCTGGGATTGGCGCGCGCTGTTAGTGTAGGTCGGTTTGCTCAGTGGGTAGCGCGATATGCCTGGAGCTTCTTTGCAAGTCGATTGAGTGTTAAAAGCCTGTGGCAATCACAAGGTGCGATTGATGATTGTCGGCGCAACTTTGAAAGCCTGGCAAGTCAGTATTTGAATACTTATCGCCGCGATACATTGCACAGACTGCTGGAAAAGAATCGAGGTACCCTGAGCCAATTCAATCAAGCCTTGCGATCTCGAACTTCAAAAGTACAGGCGGAGCGCTTTGCCCAAACTGATATGCGGGTGGTAATGCAGGCGTTCCCCATATGGCTGGTGGAGGCAGATGAACTCAATGAAGTGCTGCCGTTATCGCCCGCCATGTTCGATTTGGTAGTCTTTGATGAGGCAACCCAGTGTGATATTGCGAGTTCACTGCCGGCTCTGTTTCGAGCTGAGCGGGCAGTGATTGTCGGTGACAGTAAGCAACTGCGGCATGTTTCATTTCTTTCCCGCAACCGGCAGCAAAGTATCTGGCAGGGAGTGGTAAAAGATGCCGGGGTGCCGCCAAAACTGAGCTATAGGGATCAATCACTTTTGGATTTGGCTTCAGACGTGATTCCCACTCAACAAGCTGTTGTGATGCTGGATGAGCACTTTCGCAGCCATCCAGAGCTGATCGCATTCAGTAACCATGCTTTTTACTCCGGCCGCTTGAAAGTTATGAGGGCCAGGCCCAAACCATTACCAGAGTCGGCGCTAGAATTTTATCAACTGCCAGGGCGCCGGAGGAAAAATGGGAGAAACACCGTAGAGCGCGACTGGGTTATTGCGCAATTGAAAGCGCATTTCGAGCGCTATGCCGATGCTGCAATTCGGCCGTCGGTCGGTGTTTTGTCTCCCTATCGGGATCAGGCCGATTATTTGGAAGGGGAGTTGATTAAGGTTTTCTCCTCTCAGAAGTTACAGAGTTTTTCTGTACGCGTTGCCACGCCCTATGGTTTTCAAGGAGAGGAGCGAGATTTAATGCTTATCTCCATGGCTATTGATAATCAATCGTTGCGGGCAGCCAGCTACTTAAACCGGGCGGATGTGTTTAATGTCGCAATTACCAGGGCAAAAGAAAAGCAGTTGGTTGCATTGTCGATTGAGCCCCAAGCTCTCCCTACGGATCATCTCTTGCGTCAATATGTTGAGTTTCCACACTCCGTTGGCAGTCATTTGCAGGGTGATGAAATCGTATGTCGTTTTGCGAGTGAAGTTAGCCATTTATTAACCCAGCACGAAATTCCCCATTGGGTAGGCTTTCCTGTGGCTGGGCAGATTGTAGATGTGGTTTGTGCTGTGAGCGGGCGTTTTATCGGTATTGACCTGATTGGGTATCCCGGCGACTACGAGTCTTACTTTAGTGTAAAGGTCTACAAGGCATTGTATCGGGCGGGCATTCGGGTCTTTCCCCTGCCGTATATTAACTGGCGAAAAGACCGGCAGGGCTGCATCGAGCAGTTATTGACGATCCTTCAGCAGGAAAAAGTGCCTGTATCTGAAGCTGCTATTCCTGACGGTTAGTGCCGCTGCTTAGGGCTCAGAGATGAAAGTTACGCCGCAGCTGCTAGTCTTCAAGGAGATTTGAGCAAAATTCCAGAGTAGATCTATGAAATCCTGGTTGCTGATTCTCTCCCTCTCTGTGGTTGCAATTGCCGGAGTCCAAGTTTCTTTGGCTGATCCGCAGCAGGTTCAAGGGGTGCGAAGTCCCACTTTAAGTTTCTGCCAGGCGCGGTTCTATGAGGAAGAGGACGGACGCCTCTACTGTAACTGGGCAGTCAATTTCAGGTATGCCTGCTTTGTTTGGTGGCCAACGAATAAGATTATTCCTGCAGGGGCCAAGCTTTCAGAGCCTGAGGTTGTCGGAAAGTGCGGTAATGGTGAGCCAGTCGTCAAATTGCATCACTACTAACTCACCTGTAAAGGAGCTGTGCAGGTGAGTCGTGGATACCCCGGTTTTTCAGCGGGTAAGCTTGATTACTGACGACGGAGTCAAAGTGTGATCGCGTGTACTGGTGTCCAAGGAGGTGGCGTGTTAGCTTTTCTCCTGCTCGGCATAGAGTCCTCGATCTTGCAGCTCACGGGCCTGTTTGAGGATTTCAAGCATGGCGCTGTCCTCCACCGACATGGCATCGATGATGGCTGCCAGCAGATCTGCTGAAAACATGCACTTGCTGACTTTGCTGCGCAGGTTTTCCGGTGTCATTGAAATTCCTCTCTCGGCCAGTGCTTGGGCGAGATCCCCGTAACGCATGCCCTTTAGTGCCATTGATGCGCGCACATAGCGAGCAATTGCCTGCTTGTAAGGGGTCAGTGCTTGCTGGTTGCTCAGGCTTTGCTTGTGGTCCATGGGCTCTACTCCGTCCTATTCACTATCACCAATGTGGTAAATATTATCTTTGTGTGTATTATTTGCAACATTAGTTTGTAATAAGTTATTGACCGCAGATTTTTTGGTGCTATATTTGTGACCAATATTCCACAGCGAGGGAGTTGAGATGACCTGGAACAATGAGAACCTGCGCCAATTGGCGGAAAACCACTCCGGATGGGTGGTCGAATCTGAGGGGGATTGCCTCAGTATTTCCAACGATGAAGGCGTCGATGCGTTTGTCTATGTTGGCGAGAAACAGATAGTTGTAGAGAGCATTCTGTTTCCCGTGAGCCAGGTAGATGATGTGGCAGCGCTCAATGAAATGGTTCTGCAAACACATCAGCTGGTGCCCCTGACAGCCATTGCGATTAAGAATATTGGTGGTGAGAACTACTACGTCGCTTTCGGTGCTCTGTCGGTGTCCAGCAAGGACGAAGTTGTTATCGAGGAGGTTGAGACCCTGTTTTCCAATGTGGGTGACTTCCTGGATTTATTTGCCGATCATTTTGAAACGGAGGGTGTAGCATGAGCCTTAAGAGAATTTGGACTGCTTTGAAAGGCGCAGTTAACGAAGGAACAGAAGCAGTAGCGGATAGCCAATCGATTCGTATTCTTGATCAAGAATTACGCGAGGCGAAGGAAGAATTGAAAGCTTGCGATGAAAACCTGACCAAAATCATGGCGAAGCGCAAACTTACTGAGAGTAAGGTCCAAGCGCTGCAAGCCGACGTTGAAACCTATAGCACTCACGCAATCAACGCGAGTGAAAAGGGCGATAACGAACTCGCTCTTGAGTGTGCAGAGCGTGTTACTGAGCTGGAAAGCCAGCTGGAAACTGAGCGCAGCATCCTGGATGGATTCCTGAGTTCAGAGAGCACCCTGAAAGGTAATATTACCCAGGCAAAAACCAATGTGCGCCGTATGGAGCAGCAGATTGACCAGATCAAAGCGACTGAGTCTGTTCAAAAAGCACAGGTAGCGGTTTCTTCCCGCCACATGGGTGCGAACAGCAAGATCAAAACAGCGCTGGACAGCCTGGATCGCATCAAAAACAAGCAGGAGCAGCGTGCCGCTGAGCTTGAAGCTGCGGAAGAGCTGGCTTCAGAGGAAACCGGTTCCAGCCTGGATGCCAAGCTGAAAGCGGCGGGCATCAAGCCCGGCGGCCAGAAAAGTGGCAGCGATAAGTTGGCTCAACTGTTAGCGGGCCGCGAAAAGGCTTAACACAGTGCTGCTTTATCGAGTGCGACGCCTTCTGGCGTCGCTTTTCATTCGGGCCAATGTAACCACCATTCTCATAGCTGTAGGCAGCTATGTTTTCATCTCCTATTGGCTGCTCAAAATTGCCGGTGAAGCTGATATTGTCGCGGGCGAGAATTTCTTTTACTGGTTGGTCGTTACCGCATCGACAGTAGGTTACGGCGATTTCTCCCCGGTAACCCCTGAGGGTAAAGCCGTGGTTGCCGCTTGGGTGATCCCAGTGGGCCTCAGCCTGTTTGCCATGGTGGTCACAAGAATTGGCTTTGCGGTTTCAGAATTTGTGCATCGCGGCAAGAAGGGCTTGCGTATGACAAACCATATTGATCACACAGTAATTATCGGCTGGAACGGTACCAGAACGCTCCGCTTGATTGAGTTGCTACTCTCCAAAACAAACGGTAGCGCAGCAGAGATTGTCCTCTGTGTTGAAGCCGATATCGAAAATCCGATGCCGGGTAAGATTGATTTTGTCCGGGTGGAATCGTTTTCCCACGGGGAAGGTATGCAGAGGGCAGGGTTGGCCGATGCCGCTCGAATTATTATCGACAACCCCCTGGATGATGTAACCCTTACAACCGCCTTATTCTGCGACAAGCTCAGCCCGAACAGCCATAAAACGGCTTATTTCCAAGATGAAAATGTGGGTGAATTGCTCCGTGCCCACTGTCCCAATATCGAATGTATTCCCTCTGTCGCTGTAGAGATGTTGGCAAAATCCTCGCTTGACCCCGGTTCCGCAAGGTTGCACCGACAGTTGCTCGATAGCACATACGGCATGACCCAATACAGCGTTGAATATCGGGGTGAGAAGCCTCTTCCTGTCGGTGAATTATTTGACCATTTTAAGCGGGATCTCTCCGCGACCTTAATTGCGGTACGTAGAAAGGGCGTGGTTAAAATTGATGTGAACCCGGGGCTTACCGATCAGGTCACCGAGGGCGACATGCTGTATTATATCTCTGCAAAGCGGCTCGATGAAAAAAGCTGTTTCGATATAAAAAGTAATGAAGAAGGTGTTGGTACATGTTTACCAAACTGATAAATAAAATAAAGGGAAAGGATGCTCCAAAGGTCAAGACTCCAGAAATTATGGGCTTGCGAATGGGGGCGAGTTTTGAGTTGGACCCTTTGGCCATTCGTCTGATACTCGATGAACTGACCATTGAATCCTGTTCACCGACCCAGATCATTAAAGCGGCCGGTGTTGTCGAACTAGATGGTACCTGGATTTATCGCTTTTACACTGATGATGATGCCTGGCTACAAGTGATTGCTGAGGGCGGTCAGCGGGATGAGCATGTGGTCGATGTAAAGCTGTTCCATTTTTACGACACTCTGGATGTTGGTTCGGAGCAGGCTTGGAATAAATTGTTAAAGAGTGATATTGGCGCACCCAGTTATCACCTGCAGGACCGCTCTTATAGCCGTGTATGGACCGCAGCAGGGGACTACCACAACCCAGTGCATATGGCCGAGAAGACTTACGATGAAGATGGTGATTATTCAGTAACGGATCAATTCACCATGCTTTTTGAGCGCGAATTGTCTGATCAGCAAACCGAATCCCTTTTTCTCTCAGCTGAAGAGAAAGAAGAGGATGCAGGCTACTTGAGCCGCAGCTTGGTGATTAGCACCGGCATTACTCTGACCCCCTCACAAATAACAATACACGGATAATAAGGAGATATTTAATGGACCAGCCTTATGATTTACTGACTGGTATCTTGCATTTTGCGGCCTACTTTGGCCTGTCGCTGGTACTTTTGATCGCGTTTAAATTTTTATACGCACTGGTGACCCCTCACGATGAGTGGAAGTTGATACGCGAAGATAAGAATACGGCTGCCGCTATTGGTTTTGGTGGTGCTGTTTTGGGTTTTGCAATTGCCGTTGGTGGTGCTGCAAGTAACTCTATTTCTATTGTCGATTTCGCCATCTGGGCCTTGGTTGCATTGATCGCCCAGTTAATTGCTTTTGCCATTATCCGCTTTGGGTTTATGCCGCGTATTGTTGAGCGCATCGAAGATGGAGAGGTGAGTGCCGGTGTTATGTTGGCTGCAACTACAATCGCTGTTGGCGTATTGAATGCGGCTTGCATGAGCTACTAATTGGGGGTGGTAATGAAGCGTACCAAGAATATTAACCTGGCAAGGATGCGCAAGGGCGGTGGCTCCAATTTTTTACTGCGCCCACTTGCCTTAGGTGTAGCGGCTGCCCTGGTCGGTTGCTCCTCAGATGAGGAAGTTAAAGTTGTCTCTTCAGTAGATGACTGTGTGGCCAATACCCAGCTGGACGAAGCTCAATGTGAAGCAGCTTATCAGCGCGCGGTTGAGGAAGCGGAGCGCACCGGGCCCAAGTATTCCCGTCTCTCTCAGTGTGAGGCTGAGTTCGGTAGCTGCCAAGAGACCAGTAGCGGCGTCTGGATGCCTCTGATGGCGGGCTTTATGGTTGGCTCCATGCTCAATGACAGGGATCGCCACTATAACTATGGCTACTACAACCCGGTCTACCGCTATTCAGGTTCCCGTTACCGCGACAAGCTGATGACAGCTGACGGCGGCATCATTGGCGATTATGGCCGTTCATCTTATAAGGTGGATAAAAGCGCTACGGCGCCTAAGCCTAAAGTTACCAAAACGGTTTCCCGTGGAGGCTTTGGTGCAGTGGCATCGGCCAAATCCAACTGGGGAGGGGGGCGCTCCAGCAGTGGTGGTTCGCGCGGCTGGGGAGGCTGATTTGTGCTGAGGTTGCCGATTGGTGAGCGCCCGCGTTGGCAAGAGCGAGCGCAGGAGTTCGGGTTTCACTTCCATACCATGTATGGCGAACCCTACTGGGATGAAAGCGCCTACTATCAATTCTCCTTGGAGCAGATAGAAAAGCACATTGAAGATCCCACCGAAGAAATTCACCAGATGTGCCTGGATGTCGTTGCCCGTGTGCTTGAGGATGAGGAGTTGCTGAGGCGGTTCTGTATACCCGAGCAGCACTGGGACTTTGTGCGAACATCCTGGCGTAATGGCGACCCCAGTCTCTATTCTCGCCTGGACTTTGCCTATTCCGGACAGGGGCCGGCAAAGCTCTATGAGAACAATGCTGATACTCCCACTTCTCTGTATGAAACCGGCTTCTGGCAGTGGTTGTGGCTGCAGGACAATGTCGATCGCAGGTCTCTGCCGCTACAGTCTGATCAGTTCAATAGCCTGCAGGAAAAGCTGGTTAACCGCTTCCATGATTTACAATTCCTGACCCCGGGGAGGGAGTTGCATTTCGCCTGCTGTAAAGATACGGAAGAGGACCGGGGCACGGTTCAATATTTACAGGATTGTGCCTACGAAGCGGGGATCAATAATCATTTTGTCTTTATCGAAGATATTGGCCGGGATGAAGCGGGTCAGTTTACCGATTTGAATGATCAGGTAATCACCTGGATGTTTAAGCTGTACCCATGGGAATTTATGCTCCGCGAGGAGTTCGGGACCCTGTTGGCAGGAAGCAATGTCCGTTGGTTGGAACCGCCCTGGAAGGCGATTATTTCCAATAAGGCGCTTTTGCCAATGTTGTGGAAGCTTTTTCCAGAGCACCCGAATCTGCTTCCCTCTTTTTTTGAGGATGAGCTGGACAAGGCTGCGGATTTCCCGGAATTAGTTAAGAAGCCAATCTTTTCACGAGAAGGGGCGAATATTTCGGTAGTAAAAGGGGCGGATACCACTTTGCTGTCCGATGGCCCCTATGGGCAAGAAGGGTTTATCTATCAGGCTCTGCATCCTCTCCCCAAATTTGGAAAGAACCATACTCTGGTGGGAAGCTGGCTCGTTGATGACCTGGCAGCGGGGATGTCCATCCGGGAAGATTCAAACCTGATTACCCAGGATATGAGCCGTTATCTGCCACATATCATCCTCTAGGGCCCGCCAATGACTGCAGGCGCTGACATCAAGCCGGCGCCTGCTCAATCCTCTTCTTTAAAAGTTATAGTGCAACCGCAGCTCAAAAAAATTCACTCCGGAATTTTCAGAACAGGTTCCTGCATTTGAGTAGTGCAGTGCGTAAGTTGTGACTCCCCAGCGGCGCTCACTCCCAAAGTCAGAGCCCAATCCAATTCGATCCTCAAACTGGAAATGGCATCCCAGAGTTGTGTGATTTGTGTTTTTACTCACAATATTGGACTCAGTAATGTAACTGGCCCCCACGGAAAACTCGAAGTAGGGAAAGATAGGCTTGTCCCACTGGGGCAGGTACTCAAGCCTCCATACCGGGCTCACTGACATACCGTGAACTAAATCCTCTCCCCTTTTGGAGACGTCGGGATCACCATCGTCCAGGCTGGAGTGCCATTCAAAGTAACTGGTCTCCAGTCGCGTTTTGAGCGTCCATTTCTCAGCAAGGGACCACTGCCAGGGCAGGTCCTTGGATATGGCAAGGCGATATTGGGTGAGCTCATTGCGACGATTGGAAAATCCCGGGCCGGCTCCTACAATTGCAGCCCACCGTTTATCCGGGTTTGTTGCCGTTTCAGCCAAAGACCAGGCTGGAAGCAAAAGAGAAGAACATAACAGACACAGGCCGAGCCTGCGGATAATCAAGTACAACATCATCCCTGATCCTACCTTTCCTACTACGAATGGTGACTACAAGAAAATGATTGGTTAGGGAAACTCAAAATCATCCGGGTTCTTTTCCAGTGTAGACAGAGGTGAGCGAATATAGGTCTTTTATCCCAGTGGTAATTTACTAATGGGAATAATTTACTAGGCTGCAGTTGTATTTGTTGCCAGGAAAACACTTGCAGTGACAGTTTAAAAAAAGCGGTGACAGTGATAGTTCTCTGATTTGAAAAGAGGTTTTTTTCTCAGGATGAAATACGTGTTCGTAGGTTGGGGTAGCTGCCAATTTCCGCCCTGCTGGCAACTTTTGAGGGTAGGTAATATCGAGAGATTTATGGTTTTAAGGCAGTCAGGCTTATCTATTTTGAATTGTAATAGGGGGTTGTTCGTGAGAGAGGGGTGTCATCTATTGATAATTAATGAGTGTAGGGACTTGTATTAAGTTAAAAATCGTCTGTGAAATTTCTCATCCTGTTAAAGGTTTTTCTTTTCTCTAATTTAGGGATCGTTGCAGTTTTTCGTACTATTTTTTAATTTAGTGTTTTTTCTTGAAAAAAAATACCCTTTAATATTATTTTTAAGGGAAAATGGTGCGCTGGTGATCTTCTGAGGTTTGTAAATTTATATCAATGATTGTCAGGAACCGTGCTGTTAAGTAGCGGTCCATAATTCTGTCGCCAACATTACACATCGAATATGTGTATTCAGGATAAGGACCTGGTTCAGCTGGGGAAGGAGGTTGGGCGAAATTGAATAACAGGCATAGATATGATTTTACGAAAAACCAAACTAGCATCTGCAATTAAACTACCCGTATTAAATAGCGCCCTGATGGCAATAGCACTGGCCGGTATGAGTTCAAATGCACTTAGCCACGGCTATGTAGAGGCCGCTGATGGTGGTGTTGCATCCGCTCGTGGAACATTGTGTAAATATGCTCTCGATACGGGAGAGATGAATGTTGACTGCGGTGCTGTTCAATGGGAACCGCAAAGTATAGAAGGGAATGAAGGTTTTCCCGAAAGTGGTCCTGCTGATGGGCAGATAGCCAGTGCAGGAGATAGCTCCTGGTCAGAATTAAATGAGCAATCCTCAGATCGCTGGGTTAAGAATTATATTAGCTCCGGTTGGCAAACTTTTAAATGGCGCTTCACAGCCAATCATGTAACCCGGGACTGGAAATATTACATTACCAAAGAAGGTTGGAATCCAAATGCGGTTTTGACCCGCGACCAATTTGATTTAGATCCATTCTGTGAGGTTGATGGCAACTATGAGCAGCCTGCGGTAAATACGACACATGAGTGTCAGGTGCCAGAACGTGAAGGCTACCACGTAATTCTTGCAGTTTGGGATGTGGGTGATACAGTTAATGCCTTCTATAATGTTATCGATGTCGAGTTTGATGGTGATAATGTTGTCAATACTGACTGGAGTGTTGCAGGCACTATTAATCCAACTCAAGATTTGAATGTGGGCGATAAAGTATATACTCGTGTATTTGATAGCTCCGGTGAAAACTCCTCATATTCTACTGTCCTGGAAATTGCTTCAGATGAGCAGGGTATCGCTGAAAACTGGTCTCACGACTTGGCTGAGCTGATTAACCAGGAACAGAGCAGCATCCGCGCCGGTGATTACGATGGAAGCAGTAGTTTTGAGCCTCTATATGGCATCAACAGTATCTACTTGTTAGAAGGTAGCAGTTTAGAGAGTGTTGAAATTGGATACGAGCTTATCCAAGATCAGGATGATGACTCTACCGATGACGACAATAATTCCGGTGACGATAATTCGGATAATAGTGGAGACAATGGCGACTCTGGAAATTCCGGAAACTCTAGCTGTGAAGCGTTTGTGCAGCAGTATGGTGGTGATCCAGGCTACTCGATTGGCGACGTAGTTGTTTATGACAATGTTGCTTATGAATCTACACATGAGCCAAACTGGTGGTCGCCGAGTGCTGCACCGCAATTCTGGAATGAAACTACCTGCGATGGCTCCGATAGTGGTTCAGACGATAGCTCTGATAACGGCTCCGATGACAGCTCTGATAGCAGTGGTGGAGATGATAGCTCTGCGGTTTCCTGTCCTGAGTTCCAGCAGCCCTACGCCGGTGATAGTGCTTACCAAGTTGGAGATCGGGTAACTTTCAGTGGTCAGGTCTACATTTCAACCTACGGGCCAAACTGGTGGTCCCCATCGGCCGCACCTCAGTATTGGGAAGAGAGTTCCTGCCAATGATGAGTACACTCTGCCTCCTATCTTTTGGTAGTTGATTGAGCTCAGTCCGACCAAAGGGCGTAGTTCCCTTAGGTCGGACGCATTTGTTAAGCTATCAGGTGTGTTGCTCTTTGTGATACACCAATCTTACTTCCCGCCAGTATTTATTCCTTTAACTTTCCTGTTGATACATTCAAATGTGAAGGGCTTCTGAATACAGCGCAAAGCGTCACCTGACAATGACTTCCTGAATCTTACTGTCAACTCTGTAACTCTAGAAAGGAATTGCTTTCCCCTCTGGGTCAATACTGTCCAGAACAGTGATCAATTCCTAGCTGCCTCTTTGCGGTATCATTCGATCCAGATACGCAAAGTCCACCCTATTGAACAACTTCCTATAGTCAGATATCGCGCTGTTCGGCGCCTGTAATATTAACGGGGCTGTTATTTTTTATTTCAAATCGGGTCTCAGCGTGTGTGCAGATTTTATTAGTGAATTAATTTTTTGGCCTGATAAATTTATTTAATTATGAGGGGCGGAAATTGGCAGGTACAGTTTGAAGTAACTGTATCTTGTTTGCTGCTGAGGTAGGGCATAGTGCCTTTGTGTAAAGATATGATGCCATATAGCTCAGCGGGCTCTCGTGTAGTGTTGTGTTCGTTTTTTTGGTGGTAAAAATGAACCGTTGATTTTGAGGTTTGATTTATTTGAGGTTCCTTCGACATTATGGTTGATGTAATCAAAAAGGTGCTTATCCGGCAGGTCGCGAAGTTAACGAGGTAAATCGACGTTTCAGTTTGATTACGGAGGCGCTGTTATTCTAATGGTGGCTCTGGGCGAGCCTCAGTAGGGTGGGGGAGTGTTTTTCCGATCAAAATTGCCTGGGCTGGTGTCAAATTATTTTCCCAAGTCTGAGCATCATTAAAAGGGTCTGTTTATATGTTGAGTCAATAAGGCAGAATCCCTTTTCCTGTGAAGCTCCGGAATTTAGTGCCTGTTGGTGATTTGATTGTTTTAAGTGTTTAGAAATTTACCTTGTTAGCTGTTTTTTGTTCTATACATTTTTGGTTGCAGATTTCAGCGATTTTATTTTTTGGGGTTTAAGCTTTGAAGATAATTGTCAGGAACTGTGAAGCCAAGTGGTGGTCTACAACTTTACAATAAATATTATATTTGAGGTTGATCTCGACAGGATAATAACCTGATTAGTCTGGGGGAGGGAGTTGGACAAACTCGAATAATAGGCATAGGTATGATTTCACAAAAAACCAACCTAGCATTTGTATTTAATCAAGTCGCATTAAATTACACGATTATTGCTATTGTCTCAACTAGAGCCAGATCTAGTGCAACTGACCATGTTTACCTAGAGGCTGGTGATGGAGTTATCACATCTGCAAATGAAGCTCTATGTAAATCTGCTCTCGATCCTGGAGGAATCGATGTTGACTGCGATACAGATCATAGAGAGCCAAAAAGTACTGAGGGCTTCCTCGGAATTGAACTTGGGGATGGGAAAATAGCCAGCGCCCGATAAAAGTCTGACTGCTGGAAAAGAAAACCGTTTTAGCATCTACTCATTTTTTGCTATCGACACGAAATGCATTTGGAATTAAGTCGTTGAGGGATTGAAGTGCTAGGGATCACAAGTGTAATAGATGAAGAGACATTCTACTGAAGTCCAGTTTAAGGTCTAGCTGAATCGGTGTATCGACAGGTTGGTACGGCCTCCACAACCCAGTGCGGTCAACAACAGCCAATTTGAAAACAAACTTACGGCCCACTGATAGATTTACTGATTCAGCGCGCCCTTCAATATCAAAGGACGTAATACAATGAACCACATTCTGTTAAAAACATCGGCCTGCTTCCTGGCAGCAGGCTTAATATTGACATCGGGTGCTGTGCAGGCCCAGAAGACAAAGGGTAAGCAGCCCAAGGGACAAACCAGCGCGTATCTAGGAGAAACCAGCCGATCAACTCTCTCCAAAGGTGTACTTGATCGGCTTGAGCGGACTTCGGGGAAGTCTGGCGAGCTTAATAGACCTAGAGATCGGGTTGTATTTTGGTTCAACACGATGCTCGACTCATCGGCTATCGATCATACTCCCGACCCTGATACCGGCGAAGTGGATTTCTACCAAGGCGGCCCTACCCGGTCCAGTCGCGCATTCGCCATCGTACAAACTGCTGTGTTTGACGCTCTGAACGCCTTTGACGGTAAATACCAACCTTATAATGATCTCGGTGTACTCGACACCAGAGATGCATCCAAAGATGCAGCTATCGCTTACGCCGCTTACGATACCTTGCGCGCACTCTACCCCGATCAGTCAGAGCGTTTGCAGGAATTACTGCTATCAGATCTTGACCAGATAAGAGATAGCGCAGATAGAATTGCCAAGGGCCAAGTGATTGGCGAAGCCGCTGCTGCGGCAATGCTTGCAGTGCGCAGCAATGATAAGGCCGAGCATTTGGAACCCGCTTATGGTGAGGGCGGCGCTGTCGCGGATGGGGATGGGACCTATCACTCTACATCGGTTAATACTGGGGCCAGGGTACCGGGAGAATGGCAGCCTGATCCTGTCGACCCGGTCGGCCAAGACTCCGTGGCTCTGGGAGCCTATTGGGGCAGTGTGACACCTTTTTCACTAAGTTCAGGCGATCAATTCCGCAGTCCTATTCCACCCACAATAACGTCTGAGGAATATGCTGAAGCCTATGAAGAGGTAGCGGCCCTCGGCGGGTCCCCAGCCAATGCTATTACCCCATCGACGTCCACAGCAGAGACACGATTTATCGGGAATTACTGGGGATATGATGGTGTACCACTATTGGGCATCCCCCCGAGACTATATAACCTAATTGCCCTGCAGGCTGCGCTGGACAACAAAGTCGAGCATGAGCTGGACCTGGCTCGCTATTTTGCACTGATCAATGTAGGCCTGGCGGATTCTGGTATCGCTGCGTGGGACAGTAAGTACTATTACAACTACTGGAGACCGGTTACCGCTATTCGCATCGACGACGACAACCCATCGACCTTGCAGGATGAGCAATGGTTGCCAGTAGGGGTGTCAGTCATCAACACCACCATCGCGATTAGGCCAACACCGCCGTTCCCCTCCTACCCATCGGGCCATGCTACCTTCGGTGCTTCCACCTTCGAGATTATGCGCAGTATGTTTGGAGACCAGCCCTTTACTTTTGTATCGGAAGAATACAATGGGGAAGGCTTCGACCCTTTCACGCCGGATACACCGAGGCCATTGGTACCTGTCCGTTTTGAATCCTATACCGCCGCTCAGCAAGAAAATGGCCTCAGCCGTATCTATAACGGAGTGCACTGGGACTTTGACAATATTGCAGGCCAAGTCATGGGCGAGCAGATCGCGCAGAATTTAATGAACAACGTCGAAGCATTTAGCCTGATTAGTAGATCAAGGACTCGCAGGTAAACTATTTTTACGCTATGAGCTAAATTCTCGCCCTCTATCAGGTGCCGCTCCGCAAGGGGCGGCCACACCAAAGGTAACTCACGGTATGAATAGCAAACGATATATTGCAGTGGCAGTGTTCGGAATAATCGCTTTTGGTTTTATAGCTACGCACACATTCAAAGAGCCAGTCGAAAACGAGAAGGTCTGGGTAGGTAAACAGGAGTCGGTACCGGATGTTGAAAGCGTTATCCACCCTGCAAAAACACCCGCTTCAGTGGCACTGGCTAGCAACGACATTAAGGCTGCATTCGAGCGGGATACAGTTATCAAGTTGAACAGTATTGTTCGCCGTTCCCTGGCTACTATTCGTAAGTACGATGCTGAGATAAAGGCCGTTCGAGCAGAGAGTCTTGCGGCGACTCAAGACGGGGTGGATGAGCAGCAAGTGGCATCTGCGAGGGCGAGTCTCGCCAAGCTACAGGAGTGGGACCTGGAAGCATCCATGGCTCTCAAGGATATGAACGCAGCCGTTGAAGAGCTTGAGGCAAGTGGAGAGCACTATAACGCAGCAATTTTAGCGGGCATGGTACGCTTCGTGGAGACTGTGTCCACTGAAATAGGAGACGAGCACACCAAGCTGGCAAGATTGGTGGGGAAGGGGACCGTAGCGGCAAAATTGTGACATACCACTAATAAAGTATCGGCTTCAAAACTATCGAGATTGCACCGAGCAGGAAGGTAATGACATATCGATTGATTTTGGTTTGTGGGAGTCTGCAAACACTAAAATAATGGGAAATTCCACTTGAGCTACTTTTGTGTAGCCTTATCCTGATTACTTTATCACTTCACTTTTTTACAACCGATTATCATAGGGGTCATTCCATTAGCTAACTAATTGGTATCTGAACTCTGTGACGTAGCTGTCAGCTAGGCCGGCTGCGGCGATTTAGATAGAATTTTTTTGTTACCTGGGGAGAGTTATTTTTCCGCTGGCAATCATCTCTTCAATCTTTTTACTGAGATGCTCGAATGTAAATGGTTTCTGGATGCAATCCAGTACCCCGTCAGAAATTACTTCCTGAACTTTACTATCCACGCTGTAACCGGTGGAGAGAATAGCCTTCACTTCGGGGTTAATCCGTTTTAGAAAAGCGAACAATTCTTGCCCATCCATGCCGGGCATAATCATGTCCAGCAGGACCAAATCTACTTCATCACTATATTTTCGGTAGTAAGTTATTGCCTGCTCCGCCGTCGCAAAGGTAACGACGCTATGGCCGTTCATTTCGAACAGGGCTTTAGAGTAGGTGCGGACAATTGCCTCATCGTCGACAACCATAATGCGCAATTTGCGCTCGCGAGCCAGTTTCTTGGCCTGGTAAGTTCTCTTTTTGATTGGAGGCTTGGAAATTGGCAGGTATAGCTTAAAGCTGCTGCCAATTCCCTCACGGCTCTGACACTGTATAGCGCCCTTATGTAAATGAATGGTGCCGTGCACTGCGGCAAGGCCCAGTCCAGCACCACGTCCACTTTCCTTGGTTGTGAAAAATGGTTCAAAGATACGGCGTCGCACTTCGTCAGACATACCAGTGCCATTATCGGTAATCGTTATTAATAGGTACTGGCCTGGCTGGATCTCAAAATCGGCGATAGAAGCCGATTTTTCTATGGTGATGTTGGCAGTGACAAAGCTCAGTGAGCCACCAGAGGGCATAGCATCCTTGGCATTGATTCCGATATTTAGCAAAGCGCTCTTGAGTTGAGCAGGGTCACCCACAATATGTGGACGATTTGCATCTAATTGCTGATCAATCTCGATTCTTCGATCAATAGTGCGAGTTAGCATTGCACAAACATCGCGAATGATTTCGTGGGTATTGCAGCTCTTAAGTTGATAATTTCCCTTGCGGGCAAAAGTGAGTAGCTGTTTGGTCAGCTCTGCGGCATGGCGGGCAGTAGTCAGTATATGGTTGGTATACTCGTTGATTCTGGCATCGGTGGAAATTTGTCGAATAACTTCAGCATAGCCATTGATTCCATGAATCATATTGTTGAAGTCGTGGGCAATACCGCCGGCAAGCTCACCGATAGCTTGCATTTTTTGAGCTTGCCGAAGCTCTTCCTCCAGCAACCGCTGCTTAGTGATATCCGAACCAATACTGAGAATTCCCGCAGGATCTCCCTTCTCATCTGAAATAATTTTATTGGTCCAGGCGATCCATACTCGCTTCCCGCACTTTGTAATATTTTCATTAATATTGTAACGGTGCTCCTCTGGGAACTGGCAAATACGGTCTATCAATTGCCGCAGGTCACGGCCGCTCGTTTCGCTGGCGGGAACAATCGTACCAATTAAATGCCTGCCAATAATCTCGGCTTCGGTATAACCAAATAATTGTTGAGCGTACTCGTTAAAGGATGTGATACGGCCGTGTTGATCGCATCGCATTATGATCGAGTTTGCATGCTCCACCAGCTCCCGGTAGCGCTCCTCACTTTTACGTAAGGCTTCATAGACCTGGGTTGAGTCTCTATCCGAGGTGGTAGCAGTAGATGGTGAAAGGGGAAAAATGGGCATATTACTTTCCTTGATCACCTATTTCTCCTCCTGAGTGCGGCTGCCTGTTTTTCCGCCAGAAATTCCACCATGAAGACGTACAAAAGTATATAGCTGGGGCGGCGTATTTTGACCGTGTAGACATTCTTTGCTGACTGGCTGTTATTTTTAGTTCGTATTGTTATCAAGTGTGCTTTGGTGGTACTGGGGGAACTCTCAGGCTCAGTTATGGCCCCTTGGATTGGGAGATGCATATCTCTAAACAGTCGTTTGTGACAATTTGGATAGTGGCGCTGTCAGCACAAACTGGTAGCATTCACCGCCATATTCAAAACGATTGGATGAATGACTATGCAGCTGCAACCCCGATTTCTCGGGCGCAGTATCGCGGCTCTGTTAAGTGCCTCGCTACTGCTGTCCGCATGCGGTGAGAAGCGTGTTGACAGTGAGCCGAGATCTCTCGACTTCGCTCGTGTGGACGCCTTCCCTTCCACTTATTCTGTAACCCAGTCCCGCCCTGTGTTGATTCAGGGAGCTACCCTGCTAACCGGTACAGGGGAGCAGCAAGAAAATGCGGACCTGTTGTTTGAAAATGGAAAGATCAAGGAGATCGGTAAGGGGTTACTGGCCCCCGAAGGCGCCTTGATTGTCGATGGCAAAGGTAAGTGGGTCACTCCTGGCATTATCGATGTGCATTCTCATCTGGGTGATTATCCAGCTCCGGGGATTGAATCTGCCCAGGATGGCAATGAGATGACCTCGCCAAACACTGCCCAGGTTTGGTCGGAGCACTCTGTCTGGACCCAAGACCCCCAGTTTCCCTTAGCTCTTGCCGGAGGTGTAACAACCCTGCAAATCCTGCCGGGTTCGGCCAACTTGTTTGGCGGCCGCAGTGTCACCCTGAAAAATGTACCCGGCCGCAGTGTTCAGGATATGAAATTCCCCGGCGCTCCCTACGGCTTGAAAATGGCCTGTGGTGAAAACCCCAAGCGGGTTTACGGTGGTAAAGGTAGCTCTCCCTCAACTCGAATGGGTAACGTCGCCGGTTATCGCGATGCTTGGATTAAGGCGAGTGCCTACAAGCAGGAGTGGGAGGATTACGTTGAGAACGGAGGGGATGAGCCCAAGCGCGACCTGCAGATGGAAACTCTGGCGGGCGTACTCAATGGAGATATTCTCGTTCATAACCATTGCTACCGCGGTGAGGAAATGGCGGTAATGATGGACGTTGCCAAGGAGTTTGATTTCAAAATTTCCACTTTCCACCACGCAGTGGAAGCTTACAAGGTTGCTGACCTGCTGGCTGAAAACAATGTTTGTGCGGCAATGTGGGCTGATTGGTGGGGCTTTAAGCATGAGGCCTACGATATGACCGAGGCCAATATCGCCATTGTGGATCAAGCCAAAGCCTGCGCAATGATTCACTCGGACTCCGGTGTTGGTGTACAGCATTTGCACGAGGAGACCGCGAAGGCAATGACTGCAGGCCAGCGTGCAGGCTTCGATATTCAGCCCAAGGATGCAGTGGTTTGGATGACCTTGAACCCCGCCAAGGCTCTGGGTATTGCCGATCAAACTGGCAGCCTTGAGAGCGGCAAGATGGCGGATATCGTTGTTTGGTCCGGCAGCCCCTTCAGTGTTTACACCCATGTAGATCAAGTTTTCATCGATGGGGAATTGATGTTCGATCGCGCGGACAAGAAACGTCAGCCACGCACCGATTTCGAGTTGGGTATTCTCGATGCAGAGGGAGAGCGACTGTGAGAAAAGTAGCTGTTTATTGTGCGCTGGCCCTGGGGTTGATGTCAGCCACTGGCCAGGCAGAGACCATCCTGATCAAGGGTGGCAAGGTACACACCTTGGCGGGGCAGGGCAGCCTGGAGTCCGCAGATATTCTGGTTGTGGATGGCAAGGTCCAGCAGGTAGCCCCCTCACTGGAGGTGAATGCAGATCAGGTAATTGATGCGCGCAACAAGGTGGTGACGCCCGGTGTGATAGCGCCCATTTCTGAACTGGGGTTGGTCGAGATCAGTGCGGCCAGCGCCACCAATGATCACCAGGTGACCGGTGACAGTATCGGTAGTGCCTTCAATCCGGTACCTGCTTACAACCCTAAGTCCACCCTGATCCCATTCAACCGGGCGGGTGGAGTCACCAGTGCCGTTGTTTCACCGGGAATCAGCACTTGGGACAGCGGTGCAATCGATGCTCAGCAGATATTTGCAGGGCAAAGTTTTGCCATCAAGTTGAATGGTGAATTTGATAGCGTCGAAGCAAAGAATGTTGCGCAAAAAGCTTATCTGGGAGAGTCCGGTGGCGAGCTGGCCGGTGGCAGCCGTGCCAATGCTTATGCCAAGGTGGAGAGTGCTCTGCGTGAAGCTCAGGAGTATCGTGATAATCGCGCAGCGATTCACCGTGGAGAGTGGCGAGAGCTGGATTACGATCTGGCAGATCTGCAAGCTCTGCAGCCTGTGATCGATGGCAAGGAGCCTTTGATGGTAACTGCCAACCGGGCCAGTGACATCCTCGCGGTATTAGAACTGGGTGAAGCCTTCAAGGTGAAGCTCATTATAATCGGTGCAGCTGAGGGCTGGATGGTTGCCGATAAACTGGCGCAAGCACAAGTGCCTGTTGTGATCGATGCAATCAACAACATTCCAGCATCATTCTCAAGTTTGGGCGCACGCCTGGATAATGCTGCACTTCTGGCCAAGGCTGGGGTGACGGTAGCTATCAGTGGCCCAGATATGGTGGCTAGCCACAACGTTTACCTCTCGCGCCAATCGGCGGGCAACGCTGTAGCCCATGGTATGCCTTATGAGGAAGCGCTAAAGGCAATCAGTAGCAATGTTGCTGAGATTTTTAATCTTGAGGGCGGTACGTTGGAGAAGGGCGCGGTTGCGGATATTGTGATCTGGAGCGGTGATCCCCTGGAAGTTACCAGCTACGCTGAGCAGATCCTGATTGAGGGTGAGAATCAATCCCTGGTGAATCGCTCAACGCGCCTCAGAGATCGACACCTCAAGCCCGCAAAGGGCCATGAATTTGGTTACAAGCACTAGTATGCAAAGAGCGGGCTTCTAGCCCGCTTTTCTTTTTCCGCCTATTGATCTGAAAGGTCCATTGGCTTGTACAGGATTTGTGTGGCGGAATACTTGCTTTCGGGGATATATTCCCTGGCCAGATTGATAAGAACAAGGAAAAAACATGGCGAATATCACAGCACTCTACACCGGCCTCTGTGCGCTTCTGATTATTTACTTGGCATTCAGGGTAGTCGAGTTTCGTCGCACAAAGAAAGTGGGAATTGGAACCGGAGATGATCGTTTCAATGAGATTAGGGTGCGAGTTCACGCTAATGCGATTGAGTACACTCCGATAGCGTTGCTTCTGTTGCTGGCTGCAGAGTTGGGCGGTTTGCCTGCACTGTGGTTACACCTCTTCGGGGCGCTCTTTTTTATCTCACGGGTATTTCATGCCTATGGACTGACCAAGGGCAAAGGCGGGCTGCACTTTGGGCGCTTCTGGGGAACTTTAATCAGCTGGGTCGTTATCGTTGTGTTAGCGGTCATTAACATTGTTAATGCCGTAATTAATCTTTGAAGTTTATTGGTGAGGCTCAGTATGAGCCTCACGCAAAAAAGCCCGGTAGAACCGGGCAGAGTACAGGGATGAATCTATAAGCGTTTACTGATTGGCGGCGAGCGGAGTTACGCGATCATCTTCGCTCTCCTGCACCATGTTTTCGTCTTCTTCGAGTAGTACTTCAGGCTTCCCTTTACAGGCTTTAGCCAGGGCATCGCGGCGTTTGGCCAACAGCAGGCCGATCTCTTCGCCCACTTGCTCATCAATGCTGTCGATGTGGCGCTCAATCAGCGACGTGATATTAGCTGCGAGCTCCAGCATCTTATCGTGTTCTTCAGCGTCTTTTTTGTTGTCGAACATTGCTCCGTCTCTATCGCATTTCCAAACAGCTACTACGGCCATCGTGTGCCTCCCAATCGTCTATTAGACTGTCCACTTAGTTTGTATGCCGCTACCCTAACTGTATAAATATTCAGTGTCAACGATGGGGTGAAGAAAGGGCTCTATGCGGTCAAAAGACCAGCAGGTGCGATGATTGGTCCGCCATTAAGCGTGAACACTGTCATAATGTGCATACAGCCAGACGCATTCCCCCCGGGGCGACTGGCTGTCTTCACATCATTTAACAGGCCCGCTTGCGGGCCTGTTTTTTATTTGGGTGTGGTGAAACTGAGGTAGTGAAGGTTTCTGCAGGCCTGTGGCTTTAGATGCTAAGGATCAGCCGGGCAGCCAGTCCTATCAGTAAGATCCCGAAAACCTGTTGGATGCGATGGCCAATATGCTTGCTCACCAGCTGGCGTTTACGGCTGGCGTGAACCGCCAGGGCAACGATGCAGTACCAAATTGCATCCACTCCTGAAACCAGCGCCGCCATGCCCAACTTGGTGCTCAGGGCTTGCTGTTCTGACACAAACTGGCTGAATAGGGCGGTGAAAAATACGGCGATCTTGGGGTTGAAGAAGGCAACACCAAAACCTTGAGCGATAGAGCGCTTCAGGCTCTGGTGTGGAGGTTGTACGGTTGCAGTACTGGTACCCGGTGCGGGCGCACTGAGGGCTTTCCAGCCCAGGTAGACCAGCATTGCTGCACCGGCCCACTGCAGAATGTTAAATAGAAGAGGAGAGCTAGTAATCAGCACCGCCAGGCCAAATGCGGTAAGAATTGCGTATATAGCGACCCCGGCTCCGTGAGCAATAGCACTGGCCAGGCCTTGCTGTAAGCCTGAGGAGGCGCTGCGTAAGACGATAAGAAGACTTGGTCCCGGAGACATAGCGCCGAGGGCACAGATCCCCGCGAGAGATAACCAACTGAGTAAGTCCATTATTTAAAGCCGCCCCCTTGAGCCAGCCATTCTTTTTCTGCTTGAGTGGAAGTGCGACCCAAAGCCGCATTGCGGTGAGGGAAGCGCCCAAATCGCTCGATGACCTCTTGATGGGCAAGGGCGTATCGATAATGAGTGTCGAGATAGGGCGAGGCAATTTTGTCTTCTGCGAAGGTTTGCTGCAACTGTCGAAAGTAGTCTACCGAGTGTTGCTGGGTCACGAGGTCTTCGCTGTGCTCTAGCGGCATGCCCAAGAATACCTGCTGGTAGAGCCCAAGATTCGGGGCCTCTCCGCGCTGAATCAGTGACATCGTAATTGCCAGAGCCTGGGAGTCTGCAGCGAATGCCTGGCGGGTGCCCCGGTAAATGTTTCTGGATAATTGGTCACAAACCAGTAGCAAGGCGAGTTCGCCTTTCAAAGTTTGCTGCCAACGGTCCAGCTCTCCACGCTGCGCTGACTCGGCAATAGCTCCAAATCTTGCCTTGATGTCGGCGTCCACTTCCGGAGTAGCGGCAAACCATAAACCCTGCTTCTCCGCTGCAATAGAGTTGCCACGAATATCAGTGCTGCCAAACCAAAAAACCAGGACATCATTAGGGGTTGTCATATCGAAGTTCTCATTCCGTATTGTGTTCCGAGTTTATCCGATCGTTCCAGCCCAGTGATGACCATTAGAAGGTGGTTCCAAGTGTTGGCGTAAAAAAAATTATACAGCTGCATCCAACTGGGCTACCCGAATCGTCATAGTGGCGTACAAGGGAAAATCGGGAGATCACAATGTTTACTGCGAGATCAACTAAAAAGGTACAATTTTGCGTCGCGCTATCTCTGGTAGTTGCGGCTCTGCAAGTGGGTCAGGTTAATGCCTCCGAGCTGACGCTTTCCCAGGATGGGATTCACCGAGAGCTCACCCAGAAAATTGATCAGCAAATACTTAAAAAGCTTGGTGAGTGCACTGATAAGAGTGAGGAAGTTAACCGGCTACCTCCAGTGCGTATTGCTGAGGAAAAAGAGCCCCGAGGAGGAATGGCTTACCCCTACTCCAAAGCTCGAATGATGGTGATGTAGGTCACCCCCCCCCAATGACGGTTCACACCACTGATAACGAAAATGATTAGAGAGTAAGTAATGAGAGCGAGAAACAAACAATCATTCCAGGCAGTCATCTGCTGTTGGGTGGCCATTGCGGCATCCAGCATAAGCATGGGCAGCTGGGCCCAGGAGGAGGACTCATTTGTCCCTGAGCCCCCGCCGCCGCCAGGTGTGGAGGCCTCCGAATCTGAAACCCGCGTCCGTATATTGCGTGAAGATGGTGTTCTCACGATCAAATCCGAAGGCGAGAATGGTGAGAAAAGTGAAGTTCGGGTTGACTTGGGGCAGGACTTTGGCGGCCCCCTAAGCCAGGAAATTATCGAACGGCTGAAAAGCAAGGGCATTCTGGATGTAGACGGCAAGGTTACCGAAGATACCCTGAATAGCGTACCGGACAATGTCAGGATAAGCCTCTCTGGTGACCGTAACTATCGGGGCCGGGACAGGCACTGGGATCACAACTACTCACACCACGATCACAATAACGAGGATCTCGTATCGGGAGTCACCACAGTTGTACCAGTAGTGGCGCTCCTCTGTGTATTTGGAATGCCGGTATTTATTGTGTGGCTAGTGACACGCAGTAGCTATCGCAAGAAACAACTGGTAATGAGTAATATCAACCAGATGGTTGCTGATGGTCGGGATGTGCCTCCAGAGTTAATAGATCTTTTGGATGAGAGAGAGCCAAATAGCTCCAATGATCGCGGTATCAACCTGATTGCGATAGGCGCTGCTGTATTCCTCTCCCTCTCAGCTCTTGCGGGTATTGGTGTAGGCAGTCTCGGCTTGATCCCTCTGTTTATCGGTGTGGCTCGCTATGTGAACTGGAAGCTTGATAACAAGCAGGTGTAGGAAAGGCGAGTATGGACCTCAATGACGAGGAATTAATCAGGCGGGCCGTCAAAGACGGGGACCAGCGGGCATACGCCCAGCTGGTTCGTCGCTATCAATCTCAGCTGCGATACTCGCTCCGACAGCTGTGTGATGGTGACCAGGGTCTGGCAGACGATATGGCGCAGGAGGCCTTTATTAAGGCCTATAAGGCGTTGCCGGCGTTCAGGGGGGATGCCCGCTTCAGCACCTGGCTGTACCGTATCGCCTATAATCTCGTCATGAGCCACAAGCGTAAGAATATGCCCGATGTGGATCAAGAGGCAGTGGATAGGGCTCAGGCCGATGAGACTATTGAAGAATCCCGGCAGTTAGGGATGGCTAGGGACCTCACTGCCGCGATGGATACCCTGAGTGGCCCGCAACGGCAAGCAATCCATCTGTGTATGCACAGGGGCTTTTCTCACGAGGAGGCGGCAAGTATTATGAAATTGCCGCTTGGTACGGTAAAATCCCATGTCAACCGTGCTCGGGCCAAGCTGCGTAGCTTGTTACAGCCCTGGCGTGAGGAGGTGGTAAATGGTTAACTTTGAACAGCGCAACACGAAAGGTAACGCCTTGAGTGAAATGGCTTTAGAGGGCAACGACCGGGAGTTTGACGCCTGGCTAAGTGAACAGCTCCAGTTCAATGAGCCCCATTTGGATAATGATGGTTTTTGTGACCGCGTGATGGCCGCGCTCCCTGCGCAGCCTAAACGCTCAAAGCGTCGCTCCAGTTACTCTCAGTACATCGCGGTAGCAGCTGCATTAGGGATCATTGCCTGGCAGTTCCCTTTCAGTGAGGTAGTTGCCGAGATGGCCAAGCAATCCATTAGCTTGTATAGCTTGGTAGGTGTTGGACTTTTATCTTCTTTAGCGGTAATGACCGGTGGCATTTTCGCCGCACGCCGCTAGCGAGAGCCTGCCTTTATAGAAGCCCGCGCCTAAATCATGATAGGGCGGGCACAGTCTCCTTTTTTACTTTGCTAGCTTTCCTTGAAGTTTTAGTGGGCTCGCTTCACATTGAGAGTGTGTCTGGCCTTCGAGTAGATTTTGTCAGCCTTTGCAGCGAGCGTGCTCTTCAGCCTGGTTGCACATCTCTTTCAATATGGTTTTCCCCGCCTCTTCATAGCCATTGTTCAGCAGGTAGTCTGCTGTCTCAACTGTGGCATCGATCCCGCTCGAAATTTCTTTAATGGTGTATGCGATATGGAGTTTCAATTCGCTAGCAGCATTTTCAGAATCGGAAATGGCATGGTGGGCCATCAAGCGCTGTAGGGTATTGGTGGGAATAACTACTTTGAAGCCAAATTTATCTGATAAATTACGGTAGTGATTTGTCAGTCCTTCAAACCCACTTACTTTAAGTTCGTAAGTAGGTTCCCACCCTGCAAAGGTGTGTTGTAGGGCAAATTGCATAGAGTGATGTTTGGTCGTTCTGTGGGATTGCTCTGGGAATTTCTGGAAGGTAAAGGTTGCACCCGGTACATTTGCGAGAGTTTGGCTCAACTCGTCAAATGGGACTTGCATATGATTCCCCTCGTTAGCGATGGTCACGGTCAGCGGGGAAAGCTCTTTGAGTTGTTTAGGTGCTAAATTGGAAACTCGCCCGGTTATATATTTATCCTCTAATGATGGGCTAAAAGCAAAGTACTGTGAAAATGGTGCTTTGTCGTTTAGCCAGTAGTCGAGTACGAAGCGGCCAGAGTTGGAGTGCCCAGACAAAATACTAAAATCTGCGGTTCGATAGTTTTTATTGACATAAGGCACAACTTCGTTCGCTAAGAACCGAGAAAATGCTGTCGATTTACTTTGATCTGGGCGCAACTCCTTGCCCATTCCCTCTACACCAATCACGATAAAATTGGGCACTTGGCCTTCAAGTAAATCGACAGTAGATAAAGTAGAAAGCATGTCCCACTGAGCATGTAATACGTAGAGCACAGGATATTCTTTGTTATTATCCTTATATTGTTCGGGAAGTTTCACCAAGATGGTTCGGTTTTCACCAAGAAAATCTGATTTGATTTCCGTCTTTTGTGCGAGAATAAAATCTGAAGCATTTGCTATCAGCGAACAAACACTTATCAAGGCTAAAAATAGAACTCTCATTTTCCACTCTCCATGTAGGTATTATTTTAGGGTGTAATACTAAAGTTCGGGTTAAATTAACCAGCTAAAACTGGTTGAAGAAAGCTGCTTTTGCCTGCTTGTCAGGTATTTTCAGTAGAGGGTACTCGTGTCGACGTGCGCCGATGTTTGTGCCGGAAGAAGTTGCCAATTTATTGTTATATGACTTAAATCTATTTATTGACCCTTTAGATGTCAAGTGCCTTGACTAGGAGATATGCCTTGTTGAGCGGGGGTAAGTCGAAGAAGTAGGGCCTGCAGACTTAAAGCTTAGGACAGGCTGAAGTCGGTCTGCCCTAAGTTTAACAAAATAGTAAATGCTACTTAGTTTCTATATTCTCCAGAAATTGATCGACCACTGCATTGAATTCATCGGGTCTCTCCCAAAACATCATATGCTTTCCCATATAAGCGGTAGTGGCGGAAGGGGTATTAGCTTTGATCCATTTTTCAGCCACTTCCTTAACTTCATTTCGCACCACATATAGCATAGGGATCTTCCCTTCAAGGCCGATAAGGTCTTTGCTGTAGTCGAGGTAAAAACCAGTAGCGTTGGTAATTGCGGCGACGCTGCTAGAGGTTTGATTGGCGATATTAGATATCCAGGCAATATTTTCTGTAGTGGGATTCTCAAGCATCCATTTGGCGAACTCTGCAATCACATTTTCGCGGTCCTCAATAACCCCCTCAGTGAATGAGCGCGAGTATCCGTCTGAATCATCATTCAGATACCAGACCCACTCGTCCCGGCTGGCCCCAGAAATATCCGGGCCAGTGTCGATCATAATCATGGCTTTTATCTTGTCAGTGCCGAACTGGTTGAGATAGGCCAGTTGCTCGGTCACTCCGTAGGACCAACCCGCGAGAATCACGCTATTAAGCCCCAGCTTGTCAATCAGTGCAGCTAAGTCTCGAGCGTGTTGCTGATAAGTATGGCCCTCAACAGGCTTGGATGACATGCCCTGGCCGCGGGGATCATAAGCTAGTGCGCGATACTTGGTGGAGTCCTTGAAATGGGCAAGTTGATGCTCGAAAACCTTTGTAGACATCATCCAGCCGGGAATAAAGATGATTGTCGTATCGCCGTTACCCGCTTGTTCGTAGTGGATAGTGAGAGAGTTGTCGATCTTGATTCTCTCTGCTGCCACATAAGTAGAAAAAATAGACAGGATGCTAAATAAAATTACCAGATGAAGAGTCTTCATGACGCAAATTAACCCAATAAAATTTCTATAACGTTATCAGAGGAAGTTCGTAGGCGAAGTGGCTTCGGCTACCAATATTCGCTTAGGTCCACATTGTACCGTGGAATTACTGCTATTAGTTGCTGCTGCAATATTGCCGACCATATAAATTGCACAAACGTCCGTTTTATAGGATTGATTGCTTAAAGCCAAAGTAGGTGGGAGCTTAGGGTAGTTGGTTATGATTTTTCCCATTTGGATTGGTATAAAAATCTATATTGGGTGTGACTGCTCGGTATTTATCCAGAATTATCATAATGAAGAATAAAGGAATAAGTGACAGTACAGAGAAGTGTAGTGCAATGAATTTGGTCTCCTCTTGTATGGGCGCGCTGGAAAATATAATTATTTCGATAATAAGTAAGAAAATAAATAAAAAACACTTATTGAAATCTGACACTGAGTCAAATATTTTGGGACCCAATATCCAATGCTTCCAGGATTTGTGCGCAATAGCATCTAGTAAGTAATAGAGACCGCAGGTAAAGCTAACCAATGTCGTAAGCAGTAGTTCAAATACCCAGACGGGAGGTTTGCCTGGAGCCGGAGGCCAAGCATTCGTAACTCCAAATTCTGTAAAAGAGAGAATGGCAAAGAGACCGGTCGTCAGCAGTACAACTGGAAATCGAAATACTAAAATCACCATACAAATTGCAGCAAAGGTCTCGAATATTCTCTGGATTGGCATAAAGATCTCGGCGTGGTCCGCTACCCAGGACAAGGCTCCCCGATACCAATACGGTGTATTCCCGTATTCGACATAGGAGTTAATGAGACCTCGGTACCCTTCTACAGTAAACCAATTTAATAGCCCATCCTCAAAAACCTGAAAGACTAACATTACCCCGATGGTGAGGGTAAATAGATCAATCCAGCGCCCTACTATCGGAGTTGAATCCTGTTTGGGGGGAGTATTTCGATACTTGTCTAAATACTTTGAAGCTATTGATAAAACGGCAATGGTAATACTGGATAGGGCGCTTACAGTGAATACGTAATCGCCACCATTGCGTGACATAGCAAAGACCCCAAATAAGAGAGCTGATGCTACAACAATCGAACAACTCCAGGTTAATAGGCTTACTCTCGGTGCTATCACCGCGCCTAAAAGCCGAGAACGAAAATTGTATTGAGATTCTTTATGGAGCTTGTAAATGCTAACTGCCAAGATTAAGGCAAATAGCGCAGGTGACAAAAACTCGAAGTACCAGCTGTTTTCTCCCATGTAAGTCAATCCCCACAGCAAGATAAAACCAAAAAACATGAGTGTCGCGCCCAAAACAATAAAAACACGCAATATCAAGAGGGTTCCAGCAAGCAATAGTGCCAGGTGGAGTGTATAGGTTACAAAAACTGAGTAGGGGATAAGGTAGCTGACCAGTGATTTGACAAGTGAAGGTGTGCCCTTAGTCTGTACAAGCTGATGTAACAAGCTTGCGAAGACATCCGGTGCCATTTGCCCATTAAAAAAGCGCGTGATAACTAACTGAATACAGGCTGCGCCTAAGAAGAGGCTGATAATGGCTAGCCAAGTAGTTTGAGATGTGGCGCTTCTTGCTTGCTCAGTACTCAAGTGCAGGCTGGATATAGGCATGTATCTTATCCGAGGCCCTTTAAGATTGATTTCCTTATTGGTGATTATGGCAAATTCGGTAAATAACTTACAAATTTTCGCCGTGTTGATGCTGTTGTAACTACAAGGCTGGCTACAGCCAACCTTGTAATCGATGAGTTGATAAGAAAGTTCCAAAGCGACATTTGGCGACAGCTTTAATTATGGGTTTCTCCACTCTGCAGCCAGGTCAATTGCTTGCTGTAAGATTGGCCATTCCAAAAGACTTTGCTGGTATTTGGTAGCTTTCTCGCTTAATGAGATATTATAAACATATAGTCTATAAGCGAGTATTGCGTAAAATGCGTCTACAGCCCCAGCAGAGCCGAACAGGAAGGGCAGTTTTGCTTTCGAGAAAATATCTTCAATCCTTTTTAACTCAGCCTGAATTCCAGGGTTCATATCCGGGGAGGAGTTGCTTTTATCTAGAGTGAAAGGGCAGTTGCTTCTTAAGGCGATGAAACCGGAGTGAAGTTCAGCACATAGGCTTCTTGATTGTGCTCGCTCAATATTTGATGAAGGGTACAAGATGCCTTTGGAGAGCTCATTAAAATACTCAGCGATTGCCAGTGAATCATGAATATAAGTATCTTCAAGCAACAACACAGGTACAAGTCCAGCTTGGGAATATTTAAGTACTTCGTTTTTGTAGTTAGGGCTGGAGAGGTCTATGGCTTTGATCTCAATGTCAAGGCCTGCGATTTGGGCGCATATCCAGACTCTTAAGGACCAGGTGGAATCAGTGCCTGTGATTAATTTCAAAATATGTACTCCTTTTTGGTGTTGCTGTAGAAAGTGGCAGGGTATTCAAGAGTATCTGAGAAGCTATATGTTGCCTCCCCTCGAGATATTTAGAAAAGAGTATACAGAATCTAGTGTTTAAACATTATGCTGAGACTTTCATGCTGACTGAAAATTTAAGGGTGAATTTAGAGGTAGCATTAGTTAGTCAGATAGCTTCTTCAGTAGTTCAATAATGTTAGGTTTTTCATCTGTTTTTCTCATAAAATACCGGGGGTATACCTTGTTTAAGTCTGGACCTCTCAGCAGAAAAACAAACTCTTCGCCTAATGATGACCCTTGGATATTACCGAGTTGATAGTGCCACATTTCCCAAAGTTCTACGTAAAATTCCGGGGGGACATGATCAAGGTTGCTTTTAATTACACCATTTGGCATTAATTTAACATGGAGCCTAATCTTATTCCCTGATAAAGGACTGGTTCTCCCATCTGGATTAAAGGTGATTTCTCCGCTTGAGGTGATCATATCTACCTTTTGAACCAGAACATGTAAAACGTGATCGGTGCTTTCTAGAAGCTGTTCCAGTGTTGCAGGCTCTATAGATGTTCCATTTGCACAGCTAGAAAATAGTAGAAAGAAAATCAGTTTTTTCATGAGTATTATCTATTTTTGTAGGTTATACCAGGCAAAACATTGATTGCCTAGGGTAGAGATTATCAATAGCTGTTTTCGTCAGTAATGATAGTATTTCTGTCTGATTTCGATGGTTTTTCTATTCTAGTCAGAATATGGAGAGTCAATTCACAGGCCGCTACTTACTTGTGCCTTATTACTCAGCGGTAGTTCAATAATGGCCAATCACACCATTGCTTACAAGGAGATATCTCTATATGTTGGTGTTAAATCCTTTTTGAATCGAATTTCGATGTTTGCTAAATTTTAGCTGGCCCACTAGTTGTTAATAGGGTCTTACTATGTGTCCGTATGGGTTGATAATTATTCTGGCTTATTCTATTTAAGGATCTGAGGTGTAGTTTTTTAAAATTAATTTTCAGAAATGTTTATTTTAACATATTTAAAGGTGGGCGATTTTCTTTAATGCGGCTGCTATTTTCCACAAAATGTGGGCGTCTATAGGAGGAGAGAGTGAGAAACTGCTGCGGACCTGAACAATCAAGCCCGCTTGCTCCAGTGAATCACTCAAATGGTTTCAAACGTTTTGTAAGGTGCTTGCGAATATCTTTCATCGACTTTTCTGCAGTCTTGTGCCCCGCATTTATCGCAATTAGAAAGATTATGTCACGCTTGGGCATGATACGCACATCAGTAAACCAATATCCATTACTGCCAGTATGTGCAAGAAGCGATAACTCAGAGTCGTACACTGCGCCCCACCCGAGAGCGTAATTGCCTGTCACCGGTGAATGTAACTTGCGATAGGTTTCAGTCTTTAGCAATTTACCGCGACCATGTACGCCATTGAGCTGATCTTCTACAAAAAGATTCCAATCCTGGAGTGATATATTGATAGTTCCTGCGGGACCCATTACTTGTGGATTATCACTATTTTTGTCGGCAGGGTCTAGCGGGATGAGCTTGCCCAGCCAGGATTTTTTGTGGCCACGAGGTTGATTTAATGTGGTCGAAGAGCCGGGAGCTGCAAAACCTGCATTCTTGATACCAAGTGGAGCAAAGATCTGCTCCTTTATGAGATCTTCCCAAGTCTTGTCTGTTCGAGCTTCGGCGATAGCCCCAGCAATGATAAAGCCGAGATTGGAATATTCAGCTGAGCCAGCCTCGGAGCTGGGAGGTATAGTGAGGTAATGGCGTGCGACTGCCATGCGTTGCGCTCGAATACTGTGTTCCGGCTCGATTACTTTCATTAATGTAGGAAGCTCATACCAGCTGGATAAAGGGGGTAGGCCGGCAGTATGACTGAGCAATTGTGTGATCGTAATATTACGGTAAGCGGGGTCTATATCTTTTGCAAAAGAGGGAAATGAGTCAGCTAGTGTATCCTCAAATTGTAATATGCCCTGCTCGACTAAGCGCGCTACCATTGTTGCTGTAATCGCTTTGGTGTTAGAACCTATGTGCCAGCGGTCATTGATAGTTACTATTTCATTATGGCTCTGTGCGCGAACTCCGTCTACCGCCATAGCAGCGATTTCGCCATCGATTTGAACTAGTACACCGATTGCTGGAAGGTTGTTGCTATCTCGGGCATTAGTAAGTATTTGTTCGAGAAACTCTTGTAACGAATCTTCGGCATGTGCGATAAAGGGTGACGTTAGAAGCGTGACTGCCAGGAGAATCCTTGGTAAAGTTTTATTATATCCTATATGCATTTTAATAAGCCCGAATGAATTTTAAAGGCAAGTGCTGGATCTGTGTTTATACAGATATTTTATGTCGATTGGTATACTCTGAGGCTTCGATGCAATGAAGGGTTTTGGTACATTGTTGCCAAATGATTGTTTTAAATATTGTTCGTAATTATTTTCAGGTAAGTGCTAGAGAAGGGTGTTTTTTGAGATCTTTCTGCTCGAAGAATTATAGGTTATAACAGCTACCTGATAATCGTATTGATCTGAACATCCTTTGTTTAATTTCAAGTCGACTTTGATATCCCTTAGTAATGATCTTTCCTTACTTTAGGGTGTTGACTGGAATATATGCTAACAGTATTTTTTCGATAATCTTTCTTTTGGAAGTTGATTCTTTAATGTATGCGACCTAGGAAGATTATACTTATAATCTATTAGAAATGGTGTCATTGTGAGAGAAGCCCGTCAGCAATTCGTGTAGGTGGTGATTGCTGACGGAAAATGAAAATTTGGATTATGGCTGAGTTTATCATCTGGGATCAGATGCATGTTAAAAATTACAAAAGCAAGAGCTTTTGGGATTTCTAGATAGCAAGATTTCGAGCTCGAAAAATTCTGTCGCGAGGAACAAACTGAATGTGTAGGTCTCGAGAAACATTCGGTGCACTGATATGGGAATAATCTCCGGTAGCTGTAAATTTATACATTTGTAAGTTCCGTCCGGCAATATACCTTCCCAACCCCCAGTAACCCTGATAGTTAATGGCTTGATCATCGGGGATTTGGTTTGAAAGAGTGCTTATAGTACGAGCAACACGTCGGTCTCCAATCATGTTTCTTCCCATTCTTAACCCTGTGACATGCGCAGAACCTATAGGGATTATTCCTCCTGGACGTCCGCCTATATTAAAGTGGTGAATAATTCTTCTTGCTATTCCCTTTTGACGTTTTTCTGAAGATTTCCACTCTCCATTTCCTCTCCATGAATCCACACAGGCTATATCCCAACTTTTCCGAGAAGCTATATTGATTAGTAGCGCTGATGTTTCAGTGTCAGTTACGCCACCCGCGAAATAGTCTTTTATCCTATTGGGGTAAGCGGAGAGAGTTCCTGCAGCTTTTATTTCATGCGGTGCTTCGACGAACAATGAGTGAGGCTGATCGCTATTATCAGCTATCGCTTCAGCTGCAAAGGAGAAACCGTGAGGTACATCATTATGCGGCTCTTGGACAATCACTAGCCCTCCGGCTTGCAATGTGGCGCGAACACGAGCCTTTGCGTCTTGCAGGGTTATATTGTTTACTGGCATTTTATATCTCCATCTTACTATAGGACGACTGGTTTAGCGTCGAATGTGCTCGGTGTATTTCTCGTCGAGTAGAACCTTTTTATTTGGCTTGGACACAACTGCAAAAGCAGGAGTTATCATATTTCAGTTTTTGTAATGCATGTATTGCTAATCAAGTTACTCTTCATGAAAGTTGGGTTCAAGAAATAAATGCAACACCTTTCCAAATTTTGTCTTAGTTTGTGAGTTATTTCTTTCGGGGTGTTTATTGCTCTGAGGTTTGTATCCTTTGTGAGGTAGGTTCCCTTTTAATATCCTGTAGTGTGGTTTTTATTAATATTGGCAATTTTAGAGATGGTCGTATCGAGTATGATTTCTAGGATAGATTTTTTGGTCTTTTAAATCGGTTCTTCTGTGATAGATATTTTTGGCTAATTGTGTTTTTTCTGGTTTTCTATTGGTTCTTTTTTATAGGGATAGCTTTTGTGGAAAAAAGTAATCTATAGTAGAAAATCTTCTACATGTGTAAAGAATGAAGGGGCAGTGTGACCAGATTACCTAATACTGCATCCCCTTACGGCACTCCGAGCTAAAAAATTTAATTTTTTTTGTGACTTATTTGTAACCACACTTTTGGTCAAAAGTCTTGAGATTCTTGGAATGGTTTTGTTGGATCCATAAATTGAGGAGGTGCTAATTCTCGGTGGGGTAGAAGAGAATAGATTTTAATCTGGGTTGATCTAGTGATGTAGAGAGTTACAAGATGAAATAGAGTTGCCAGTTTGGCCGATAAGTAACAAAAATAAGCTGCCCGGAGGCAGCACATTAATATATCTAGTTGCAAAGTCCTAATTCCCGCTCAATCTGAGCCTTTCTCCAAACTGAGTAACTGGCTGGTATCTTAGCCTCTTTGGTGCCATCGGCAAGGATGGCGCGGCCGAGGTTTGGCCAGCATAGTACGGCCAATACCCTGGGCGCGATTACTTGGAAGACTTTGGGTGGCCCCATTAGGGATTTGAGTCTCTGTATTAATGGTAGCCAGGATGCGGGGACTACCTGTTCTGCGATCATCCATGAGGCCTGAGGATCACTACCCAGTTGCTTTGCCAGGGATTCGTAGCGCAATGTAGCGGCTCTTAGTGAGGCTTGGGGTGGTGCGAGTATAACGGCACGGGCCCTTCTCTCTGCACAGAGTAGGCAAATCTCTTTGGGGAGACCGCTACTTTCTGCAAGCTCTTGGTTGAGTGCCCATCCACCGGCTTTGATATCGCATTGGCAGATAGAGCAGTTATATTTCGGGTTTTCAGGGGTGAATACAGAACTAACTTTTTGGGGGCGTTCGCCATTTTTCCAGATGAGAGAGTGTCTTTTAAAAATATTGCTGGCAAAGTATCGGGTATAGGTCAGCCAGTCGATATTGGTTACATTGCCGAAACGGTCTTTGTGTACAACATCGGGAATATTGTGGCTGTAAAGGTGACGTAAGCAGTGAGGGCATGGCTTTAGTTGATCCTGGGGAAATGCCTTTCGCGCTTCGCTATAGTCACTGCTTATCCAAACCGGACCCTTATAGTTATTCACTATTGGGCACTTGGGGTAAATATGAACTTGACCAAAAGAGTCCGGGTTTTGTTCCAGGCCAAATAAAAAAACCGGTATACCCCGGTAGCGCCAAGCCACAGGTACGCTGTCCAGATCGCTTGAATCGAGTTGCATTCCAGTACGGATGGCTTTGGCTAAGCTGTTTCGATCAGGCATTTCAGATAAGCGCTGTGCTAACGGACGTTTGCCGGCTGAGAATGAATCCCCATCGTTAATGACATAAGGTACTGATAGTGCTCGTGTGGCGCTTGGGAATGCTGTGATAGCCTGACGGTTTTGAATGGGTTGAAATTTTGTGAGGTTCACAGAGCTTCCTCAAGGATTTGCAGGATATGGCTCTCAGAGTCTCTAACTACCCTGAATGCTACCCGGCGGGAACGATCTGGATCTTCTACCCCATTCTTATCCAAGACTGGGCGAGCTGAGGAGTAACCGACAGCTGCTACCTTGGCCCGTACCAGGACGGCTTGCTGCGAAGGCAGTAATGAATGGGCATATTGCATTACGGCTCGGGAGCGCTGTTGGGAAAGTCGCAGGTTGTGGAAATAACCAGCTTCCGGTGCGGATTGATCTCCCCATTCAGAACTTGTGTGCCCTTCGATTTGGATTGCGGCAATGGAATCCATATAGGGCGTGAGCGCTTCGATGTAGCGAGGTACAAAGGAGGACATAATCTCGCGGGCATTGTCGCTCAGGGTAAAATCACCGGTTTTAAATAAGGCATCACTGTTATTAAAGGAGATGGCCAGGGTTTGCTTATCCAGAGACGCTCCCCAACGAGTTAAGTCGTGGGCAAATTCCTGTTGCAGAGTTTGATAGATGGCCAACTGGGTGTCCCGGTAAGACTCTGCGAGTTCGCGGATCTTGGCGCGTTCGTCGATAAGAGAGCGCATTACAAAGACGGCAATACAGAGAAATACCATCATCAGGCCAGCCATCATGTCCGATAGGCTAATCCATTGACTATCGCTGGACTCACTACTGGCTTGCGTGCTTTCAAACATGCGCCTCTCCAGTGACTCTCTGAGCTTGCGCATCGACTCTCTTCATTTGCTGGATGAGCTGACGGAAGTCTCTGGAGAATTCACCGCTTAAAGTGCCAAGGGCATCGCCCATCGCTGCCATAACACTCTCTACCTCATCGCGCAGACGTTCATCCAGAAGTTCATATTGACGCTTGATACTGACATCGGCATTACTAAGATCGCGAGTAATCACTTGTGACAATTCGGTAATCATCTGGTTGTGAGTTTTGGCGATCAGCTGAGCTAGCTCGGCCATGGATTCCCGGTGACTGGTAGCCTGCTCGTGAATTGCTTTAGAGAAGTGGTTGGGGTCCATACTGGTAACCACATCGGCCAGGGCTACGACCTTACTGGTTCTTTGGTCGAATACTTCCGCCTGGGTCCTACTCAGGGAGATCAGGTTGGAAACCTGGGCCCCCAGTTGCTGTTGAGCTTGGTCAATTCCTCGGGTGAGCGCTTCAAACTTGGGCGCAATATCGGGGATCGATTGCTGTAGAACTTCAATAGAAGCTTGTTGCTCATTCAGCATGATTGATATCTGCTCTGCGTGATTGCGCTGCTGCTCTACCAGGGTCGGAATCACGTTGAAAATTTCTGGCAGCTCAGTAATACGCTGGTGTAACAGCAGAAGGTTTTCCTGAGCACCATTAATTTCATTGAGAAGAGTTGCAGTTTGGTCGCGGTAAATAGTTGCGAGTTCTGCGTGCTGCTGATGCTGATCTATTAGGGCCTGCAGGGCAGGGGATACGGCCTCTAATTGCTGGGTAAACTGCTGTAGGTTCTCACCCATCTGGGCATTCAGGCCGCTATTAAACTTTTCTACAACCGCAGTGAGTGACTGTAGGACTTCATCACTAATCTGTCGCTGGAATTTTGCCAGATCTTCGCGCTGACCGTTAATAGCCTGCAGTATGTCATCTGCTGTCGCTTTAGGGGCTTGTTCTTTAGTGAATATTTGAAAAATAGTTCGCAATATCAGGGATAGGAAGAGTCCCAAGATACTGGTCATAAAGGCGGTTTCCAGACCTTGCATCAGTTCTGAAATTGAGGTGTCAATATCGTTTAGATCAAATCCATAGATACCGATAATGATACCGATAAAAGTACCTAAAATACCGAGGGCAGTCAGTAGTGACGGCGTTTCCTTTACAAAGCGGGGAAACTTGCCTAAAGGGTAGAGGATTATGGCTATAGCACCAATGGCAAGCATGACCATAAGAAAGGTGTCGGTAACCTGTTCCGCAGACAACTTGGTTAACCAGTGATAGAAAAACTGGGTCATTATTTATCCTTTACAACTTTTTGCATTGTTATTTCGTGATAAAAAGGTCCGTTGGGTATTCGCCCGGTTCCCTGGCTGAGTACTTTCATCTCTGGTAGAGATTTCACAACATCGGTGATAGTGCGGAGCTGGGGCTGCTTACTACCCGAAGCGTGAATATAGGTTCCAACCTGGCCCGACTTTTGAATTTCAAATACACCACAGTTGACGGGAAGCTTGTTTTGTTTGAATAGCAAAAAGTGCATCACGCCACCATCACTGAGATATTGATGCAGGGCTTTAGTGATCAATTGTATTTGCTCGGTGGAAAAGAAATTGAGAAGGTCCCAGAGGAGGATGCAATTGAGATCCTTTGGTAGGGTTGCCTGTCGCAACGCGGCCTGAACGGCTTCTTCAAATGGCACTTTTCTGCTGATTTGCCAAGCGAGCGATGAGTAAAAATCAGAAATAAACAGTTCGCCCACCTCCCTTTGGAGGTGTTCCATATTTCTCCCAGCCTTTTGCCCAATATCCAGAACTTTGCTGACCGGTGAGCGCTTGACGTGAGTCAGGGCGGTGTCGAGAGCGGTTAGCGAAATATTAGTAAGGCGGTTTTTTTGGAAAGCGGATACCGCTGCTGATGATCCACTGGCCATCACTGAAGTTGGCGATTTTACATTGCCATACTCAAACATTAATTCGATAAGGTCTTTACGCATCCCCTCTCTTTGTAGCAGGGAAGAGCGCAGGGAGAAGTTGCCCATAGTCTTCATTAAATTCAGGGATGAGTACCTATAGGTGGGCAGTGGTTCTTCCAGGTGGAGCGGTTCTGTATTGAAGGTAAAGCCAGAAAGGCGTTTAAAATCCGCGGGCCCCTTGGGCATAGTGCCGGTGTACAGCATTGTATGGAAAATGGTACGCGGCTTTAAGTGGGGTCGGATTTCCTCAATGAGCTTGGTAATAAGCTCAGGCTCCATAAAGTTGAATAGATCCCAGCAGAGCACCACATCAAGCTTGATTCGTTGGGGCTTTTTGGTGAGATATTCAGAAAGCTTAACGGCCCTGACTTCTTTATCGAGGGCAGAAGTATCCAATAGCAGACTGCGTAAATCTTCGATAAATGTCTGGCAGGAGCGCTCCAATAAAGGCTGTGTGGTGCCAAACGAAAGGCATCCCAAATCTAAAACTTTACTACCTGGTTGAATGACTTCATCCACCAAAGCAGCAATACCAAATGAATGATGCTGCAACATATTTCCCACACCAAAACTAAAGCCCCGGCATTAGCCGGGGCCCATATTGAGGATTAACTAAGAAGGTTTCCTAGCTTTCCTCAGCTTCTTCTTCGGTCTCTTTAGTGCCGAAGAGGTAGTCGCTGGTGTCGGACAGGCGAGAGGAATCGCTCGTGCTTGTGGTGCTGGAGGAGTAGGTAGAGCTGCCGCGAGTACGGGCTGCGGGCTTCTCTTCTGCTGCGGGCAGGTCTGGGTGTACCAGACGATCAGAGAACTCCTTGTGGCGCTCTTTCATTTCGGAATCGGTATCAACCATATCCATGGAGCCACGGAATTTACCGCCGTCGTCCAGCTTGATTCTCGGTGCAATCAGATTGCCATTAACTTGTGCGGTGTTGCGGATTTCGATCAACTCATCGGCAAGGGCATCGCCATCCAAGGTGCCTTCTACAACAATATTTTTTGCGTGGATATTGGCAGTAACTGCACCGCCAGTGCCAACAGAAAGATTGTGACCAACCATGATCACGGTACCATCAACAGTACCTTCCACGTGCAGATCTTCGGTGCCGATCAGCTCGCCACGAAAGTTAATACCTTCACCCAGCACTGACTTGGAGCCTGAGCCCGAAAGAGATGATTGCTGCTCAACAGCGCTCATGCCTGCTAAAAATGGTGTGGAGTCATTGCTTTTGTCAGTGCTCATAGAAATAAGTCTCTCTGTTTAGAAAAGTCAGCTGTTGCGTCGATTGCACCGATAACCGTGGTTACAGGGTTGTCGATACGTTGGGTTTTTGTCAAATCGGAAAATCAAAATTTTCAAAAGTGATAAGGCACTTTTTAATGGCGGGTACGGATTATTTTGATACTGAATAAAACCTATCAAAACAAACGGCCCTACATTTATGTCAAATTTTTTTCTTTGCTGTGAGTGTTTTACTAAAAAAGAAAATTAGACTATCAGTGCTTTTGGTCACCTAAAATATCCCTGTCTCTGCCTTTTCCCTATTGTGCACATACCTTAAGAACGACTTCCTTTGTCCTTTTACAGTTTTCGTCTCTCTCGTAAAGTTGCAATGCCCGTTTTCTCGTGCTTGCATCAAGGTGAAGAAGAGGCTCTTCTGACCTTAAGCTACGATCGATTTTTGCGATTGCTGTTGATATCGCTATATTCTCGCTATTTACTTCAGGCTCGACCTGTAAGTAAATATTTACTTCCTTTTGTGGAGGGCATACTTCTAATTGTCTGCTGATGGGTATCGAGCCTATTGGCACAAAACAATATATGATTGGAATACTACCTACAGCGAGCTTACCAGCGTTTTCGGTCTGGCAATCAATCAAGCTGACCTCGACTTGAATGCGCTGAATTTAGCACGGATTGCATGCTAAAAGTGTGACTTGTAGCACCTTTTGGTCGTGATGATCGTCGTTTCCTGTTTTTTAATCCGCTAATGATTTGTGGATTAAAATATTGTTGCAATATGCGATGTATTCCTATGTAAAGAATTGTTTATGTTGGCATTTGGATTAATGTCTGAGCCTCGCATTCTTGCGCTTTCAAAATTCTATCCTAAATGTAAGTGTGCACTTATTTGCAATGACTATTGGGTGTCTTCAGGAAGGCTGTTTTCACAGGGTGGAGCTGCAGGCAGTTTTTGCTAGGATATATATCACTCACTGCATACCTCTCAGTCCCACCCACAAAAAGGTAGGCCCAAGAGATATTTTTGGTGGCGTTGGCAGGGGTGCCAGCCTTGCTGGGCTGGCTAAATTTCAGGGGTAATTTGGATTTTAAACGGAGTTCCGTTTGAAGTTTTAAACTCTACCTCTGCAGCTTGGTTGAACCCTGTCACCAGAATGGGACGTGCTATCTGCTTATAACCACTAGAAGCCCCAAATTCATATATTTTTGTCTGCAATCGAATTTGGTTTTCAGAAACTTGTTCGGCAGATACCTCGAACCTAAGTGTGTTTTCGATTTGGATTTCGCTTTCATCTCCTTCGTTATTGAGGAGGCGGACGGAGGCCAGGTTCTCGTTTCTGGTGCTAGCATCTACCTTAAGCATTATTGGAGAAGCTGACGATAAGGAGGTATACAAGAGTAAAGTCGTACCCAGGGCCAATATTGCGGTGAGATATTTTCTGCCCTGCTTGGCCATTGATATTTTTGGGTTTTCCTGAAGGATTATATCTATGGGCTTCAGTGAAAATGCTGAAGATATTGCTTTTATTGAATCTTGAGAGGCATTTCCACTTTTTTCTATCCGTTGAATGGTTCTAAGGCTTAATGATGCAACATCGGCTAGTTGTTGTTGACTCCAAGCCCTAGTTGTTCTCAGTTTAATAATTTTCTTTGAGTTAACTTTCACTTCCATACTTCTGTCCTCTGAAACTTGAGCTCCATTTTCAGGGGGGCAGTCCTTATTGGTTACGATATTCTTGCGACACCTGTCTGACAGCTATATGACTTTGTCCAAATAATAGGCTATCTGTGCAAATTGCGGTCAATGGTGGGCGTGTTTGAAGGTTAGGTGATTCACTGATGTACTACAAGGGGCGCACAATCTTTAACTATTGCCCTGAATTCATATTCTGGGTCGGGAAGACATCTATAGGCTCTAAGTTCTCACTTTGAGATAAGTAAAAAGCTAGGGAGTTGAGTCAGGTTGTAACTGGAGGTTCGGATAGTAGCTTTTCTGTTTTCTTGGGGGGGAAGGTTACCACTAAGCAGAGCTGAAGAGCTTTCAATGAGAACACGTAGCAAGATGACTTATGGAGCTTCTGAACAATTCCGTAATATCTCTGTGAGCCAGAAGCATCACGGATTTATTTAGAGGCTCCTTATATAAATTTAACTCTCCAAGCCATTAAATCTTAATACTACCGTGAAGATAATCTATAGCGCCTCCCTTGAGAGAGACTCTGTTACTATGCAGTTCGCAGTGAATTAGTCCAGTCCGCTTGGAGAGTTGCTTAGCTAAAAGTACATCCTTTTTAAATTGTTGGCTCCAATATGGTGCCAGTTGACAGTGCGCTGACCCTGTCACAGGATCTTCGTTTACCCTTAATTTTGGATAGAAGCATCGGCTAACGAAATCAACATCGTTACTTGCCCCAGGAGCGGTAATGACAACTCCTCGTTTATCCAGCTGGGAGAGTTTTATAAAATTTGGATTTACAGATTTTAGATCGGTTTCGCTACCCAACACAGCTATATAATCATATGCGGACAGAACTTCTTGCGGAGTGATGCCGAGGCCATCAATAAGAGCATCAGGTGCTTCTGTGGATACCGGAATGCTAGCCGGAAAGTCCATGCTATAGACAACTCCCGATCTCTGGACTAACAGTGGGCCGCTTTTTGTATCAAACTGGATGGTTTGGCCTGAGTATCTTAAATGAGTAAATAGAACGTGGGCAGCTGCGAGTGTGGCGTGGCCACATAAATCTACTTCTGCCTCAGGAGTAAACCATCTCAGAGAAAAGGAATCTTCATTCTTAACAAAGAATGCGGTTTCAGAGAGATTGTTTTCCTCAGCTATCTTTTGCAGCGTATCATCCGCAAGCCAGTTATCAAGAGGGCATACAGCAGCGGGATTACCCTCAAATACCTCGGAGGCAAAGGCATCTACTTGATAAATTGCTAGTTCCATTAGTTTTTTCCTTGAGTAATAGATGCTATTTTGGGGCAGTATAAAATTATTGTGATAGTTGGCTTGTTTGTGCCAGTTTGTTTTTTGGTATACAAACTATCTAACGGCTGAGGGAAGCCAGGATGCTCATACCATCAGTGCTCCATGGGACGGGTCTTCAAAGTCTACAGAAATATAGCGAACTATTTACAGGCTCTCTAGTTGCGCAAAGCGACGTTCGAAATAAATCAAGCCGTTGGATATGCGCATAATCTCAAGAAGGTCTCCAGAAGAAAATCCAACAACAATCTTAATAGGTGCTTCTTCACTGTATTGGAGAAGCTGTTCGTTTTTGCAGAGTTCTCGCGCTAAGAGGGATGTATAGCATAAGCTGAAACCAATGTATCCGTCTCTATTTAGGTGTTTCGGCTTGTTAGCTCCTTTACACAAGGCTGCAATATTTCTCAAATATCTCGAGCCCAAATCAGATTTTGAATATACCCAATCCTCTCTGCTTTTAAATAGTTGAGGAAGTAGAGTTAAGCTGATATCCGGGAATTCCCGGCCGATACTATCTCTGAATTCACGCAGCTCGAAATATAGGACTGAAGGAGGAAGCGAGTCCCCAGCAGCTACCAGTTCTGTATCGAACCATGTTTGGGCTAGGTCAAGTTCATCCGTTCCTAGCATAGTGGGCAGCTTTAGCCATGCCAAATTGGGGGTTCGGCCATCAGCCCAAAAAGAAAGGTTTTCAAGGCCGTCTTGGATGGATTCGTTTTTTTCCAGCGTATCGAAAATCACTTCATAGTATTCAGCTATAGACAAACCCCGAACTCCTGTCATATCTCATTTTTGCTTAGTATATCGATCAAGCAAGCCAGTGGGGACGTTTTTGGCTTTTCCTTCTGATTCAGCAGTATGTGCGCGGGGGCGCAATCTAAAACAACCATCCCGTTCGAAATGAAATTCCAACAAAAGCAAAGAGAACGGACAGTACTGTAACTGGGATAATATGGTATGCCAGTGCAGTGAGATTTTTTTCAGAAAGATTTGGAATGATTCGCAGCCTTGCGTCAATTGCCAGTAAGAAAGTGCATGCCAAAAGAATCAGTTTGAAGGATATCAGGCGAGAAATTGGATTGGAGAAGTTGAACCACTGCGATAAGTCAGGCAGTAGGGTATATGAGAGATATAGCCCGGAGAGTATTTGAATGAGCAGGGCGGGGATGCCAATCTTTTCGTAGCTGCTTTCAAACTGGGAAAGAAAAGCTACATCCTTATCCCGTAAAACTTTGGGTAGTATTGTGCAGGCAAGTATCAGATGCCCACCGGTCCAAATTGTCGCACCTAGAAGGTGAAAAAAAAGTACTACGTTGTACATCCTGTCCCCCAGACAAATCCTTGTTGGGGGACTATAGCGCTAAAATCTACGGGTGTCTGCTGCCAAATAGGGGTAGAAAGTAGCGTTGTCTACTCCCTGGGTTCCGGCCGGGACCAAATCCAGTAGGCGCCGCAGCTGATGCCGCCAATGGTAAAGCAAAGAAGGTAAATATTACTGATATGAAGGATGGCAAAAGCTAGGGATATAGCCATTGTCAGGCTGGCCAGTAACTTGGTTCTGCGGCTTACATAACCACTGCGCCAAGTCCGCAATAGATGCCCAAAGAGATGGTGTTCTTCGATCCATTGGTGCAGGCGCTGGGAGCTGCGTGATGCGGCCCAGGCACCGAGGACAATAAATACAGCCGACGGCAGGCCGGGAAGAATGGCTCCGATAATGCCAAGGGCGATAAAAAAGCAAGCAGCGGCGCCCCACAGCCAGCGCATCCAGCCCTTTGCCAACGGCGGGGTGTAGGACATTACGCTGTCTTCAGTGGATTCTTTCATTCGGTACCTCTACCCTCTAGCTTATTGCAGTAGTTGTGCATCAAAAGTAACAATATTTGTCCGCTTGGTCTGCTTGCTCATAAGCAGTTTGCCCAGCACCTAGTCAATAGAGTCAGCAGGCCGATAGGTCGCTAGTGCAGGGTAACGGATTATGTGGATGATTTCCTCTGTCCAGGGAGGTGACTTTCTGGTTTATGTGAAACCAGGCCTCCCAGTTCTGAGAAAGCAATTTATTTTGGTTAACGAATAAAAAATTCGACCGGAACGGCCATTGTCAGAGGATCACCGGGTACCTCTTCTGGTGGTCTAGGCAGTGGTTCTGCCCTGCGCACCAAGGCCACGACTTCTCGGTCGAGAGACGATATGCCACTGGCTCGGTGCAGCTCAACCTTTAGTACTTTGCCTTTTCTGTCCATCGTGAATTGTACCCAGGGAATACCTTGTTGACGCCGTATTTGGGCGCTTCGGGGGTAGCGTTTTCTTCGCTCAAGGTGAGCCTGTAATTGGTTCTGCCAGGTTAATCTGGCTTGTGATTCCCTCTGGTTCAAGGCGCCCACTTCCGGTGCCGCAGCTTGCTCTGCTTCTGCTACATCTGCCGCGAGAGGGGCTGATGTTTCTTCAACAACAGTTTCTCCAGTAGCCTCTCCACTGGAGTCTTGTTGCTGTGCGATTTCCTTCTCTTCCACTGGCTCAGGGGGCTCTTCCTTTTCCTCCGTGGGGGGCTCCTCTTCGGGCTTCTCAATGGCAATTTCCGAGGGGGCTTCTGGCAAAATAACAGGCTCTGACTGCGCAGAGGTTTTTTGTGGCTCGTTGCTCTGCTGGTTTGCGGGAGAGGATTCCTGTTGTTGAGGACCTACCGGTAGCGACGTGGGTGGTGCCACTGGAGCGGCTACCATACTGACTTCAAATACCTGTGGTGCTGCAGCAGGCGGCAGCGCCAGTTCGGATTTGGGCTGCCATAAAAAATAGACGGCAATAAGTCCGTGAAGGGCTAGGGCGCAGCAAAAGGCGCAGAGCGATAGAAAAAATCGCGGACGCCTTGCAGATTTTACCTTCGGTCCGGCCAAGAGGCTCATTGGTTTACGGTCGCCGGTTTATCCAGACCTACCAGAGCGATTTTCTGGTATCCGGCACTGGCAAGGCGGTTCATCAGGTCCATCAAATCCCCATATTCCACTTTGCTGTCGGCACGCAGCAGGATTTGCTGTTCTGTGCCAATTTCACTTGCCTGGAGTTCAGCAGCCAAGTTTTCCCGCACAATAACTTTGTCCTCACCGAGAGTCAGGGTGAGGTCCTTTTGCAGGGTGAGATATTTCGGATCTTCTGCCTGGGGTTGTTGTGGAGCTGTCGCCGAGGGTAGATTGACGGGCACGCTTACAGTGGCCAACGGAGCCGCAACCATAAAAATAATTAGCAATACCAGCATCACATCGATAAAAGGTGTGACATTGATATCGTGCTGTTCTGGCAGTTCTTCGCTATTGCTGCTGTTGAGATTGAATGCCATTAGTTGACGCCCTGAACCTGCGGTACTGCGCGCTTTTTGTTCGCGCTAACCAGTTCGGCGAGCGGGCGCGCATTTGGATGGTGGCGATCCAGGTCCCGACTAATCAGTACCATTAAGGCGGTGACATTATCGGCCAATACCGCGCGATAATTGCCGATAGCCCGGGAAAAGTAGTTGTAGATCACTACCGCCGGAATCGCAGCAACCAGGCCGATCGCAGTTGCCAGCAGGGCTTCCGCAATACCTGGAGCCACTACGGCCAGGTTTGTGGTTTGGGTTTTTGCGATACCGATGAAGCTGTTCATGATCCCCCATACCGTACCGAATAGACCGACAAAGGGGGCGACGGAACCGATGGTTGCCAGAATTCCGGTGCCACGGTTCATGTCGGTAGCGAGAGAGGCCTGGACTCTTTCCAGGCGAGCCAGAACACGTTCTTTTAAGCCGTCATCTGACACTGGGCCACCTGAAGATAAGTCGAGTTCGTGGCGACTCGCTTCTACCAATAACAGGGCACCGCCGGTTTGGCCTGAAAGCTTTGATTCGGCATTGGCGAACGTCTTGCTTTGGATCAGGGTTGCCAATAATTGTTTGGCCTTGCGACGTGTTATTACCAGCTGCACGGTTTTAAAAAGCCAAATCGCCCAGGTTAAAACAGAGGCCAAGAGTAGGCCGATCATTACGCTTTTAACGACGATATCCGCGGCGTGATACATTCCCATGGGAGATAAATCGTGTGCGCTGAAAGCGGTATCTCCAATGTTGGAGGTTGCGGTCGAGGTAGAGTTGTCTTGATTTTCTTGCAACCCCACGGAGGTTTCCACATCTCCCTCGAGAACTATTTCTGTATTGCTTTGTTCGCTTGAGTTGGAATTATTTTCCTGCGCTAAAGCCGGCAATGGGCCCAATGTGCTGCCTAGCAGGCACAATAAAATTACAGTCCAGATTTTCATTACCGACTCCTGGCTTCAGGTGAAAAATAAATTAGGGTGTAGCGGGCGCTAATAATTGTTCGACATTTTGTCGTGCAAAAGCAAAGGCTTGTTTGGCCCCATTGAGGGCTATTTCTTTTTGCTCTTGGTTGAGTGCAAGAGCATCTAACGCAGTTTTGAATTGGCGCCAGTGTAACCCGCGACCGTCTTCATGTCCTGCCAAGTGGCGTGCGCCGAACTCTTCTGATAAATCCAGATGTTTGCGCGCGTACTTGAGAAGGAATGCCGCTCCTAAGTTGGAGCCTTCAACTACGTAGAGCCAGCCCAGTGCAGAGTGGAAATCAGTAATTGTGACTTCTGCTGCGGCTTGTTGATCAGCTTTTAAATCGCTCTCGGGCATTTCGAAATCAGCACAGTCCTGGAGGACTGCTTCAGAGCGGTCTCTCTCTTTCAGGCCGGGCAAAAAATTATTTAATTCGTCACTTTGAAACCAATCAGACACCGCTTGATGCAGTCGCGACTGCGTGCGAACAAACAGTGCATATCGCTCGCGATTGGAAAATGGTGACAGGGACATAATGCGTTTATCTAGACTCTCGTGGGTCGTATTAGTGCCTTCTTTCAGCCAAGCGGAAAAGGTGGGCTCTGTCGGTTCAACGGATTGGCATTCTGCTGGATTGCTCACGGGATTTTTCCAAAACAAATTAAACAATAACCGCCCGGTTATTCCGGTGGCTTTGTAATGGGTGACGGACCAAATTCAAATTAACCCATCCCGTTGATCAATATTTTTTGAAAAATTCACCGGGTTATTCCAAATTGATATAACATTCTCAGCTCAGCTACTTTAAATGAGAATAGATATCATTTACAGTCCCCGCCCTCAAAAGATTACAGCGCAAGGTCTGAGTTTTGGCCCCGGAAACCCCTTCAACCCCAGGATTTGATGAGCTTTACCAAGAGCACCACGAGTGGCTTGTCCGTTGGATAGCGCGCCGAACTTCCGGTGTTGATAATGCCCAGGATTTAGCTCAGGACACTTTTATTCGTCTGCTGGATAGGCCGAGCCTGCCTGCGGGAATTCGAAGTCCGAGGGCCTGGTTAACCAAAGTGGCCGGGAACCTGCTGATCGACCAAGCCCGTCGCCAAGTGCTGGAGAAAAATTATTTAGCGCTGCTGGAAAATTTGCCGGAACCGGAATGTCCCTCCCCAGAAGATAAGTGGGAGCTATTGGGGCTTTTGGAGCAAATTGATCAATTGCTCAGTGGTCTGCGCCCGATAGAGAAAACGGTATTTCTAATGGCGAGGCTAGACGGCTTAACATACCGCCAGGTGGCTGAGCAGCAGGGGCTGAGCCTTTCCTCAGTAGAGAAATATATCGCAAAAGCCATGCTCAAGTGCTATGCCGCCGCGTACGATAACGAATAATTTTCTATGGACTTGGAACTTGCTTGCCGATGTCAAACGCCCCAGAAAAAAATAGAGAAAAAATTCCTGAAGCAGTACTGTTGCAAGCCGTTAGCTGGCGCGTTCGCCTGGGTTCCGGCGAGGCGCTTGACTCAGAGCGCGATGCTTGCAGTCAATGGCGTTCGGCGGACCCTCTGCATGAACTGGCGTGGCAGCGTTTTGAGCGGATGGAGTCGCCTCTAGATACGGTGGCTCGCCGAGCGCCGCGTTTGGCCCATTCCACCCTAAATCAAACCGATGCAGAAATTCGCCGTTTAAATCGCAGGGCTGCTCTTAAAAGCATGGGTGGTGGTGTCCTTGGGGCTTTTGCCGTTGGCCTGGTGGGATATGACACCGGTTTGCTGAAGTATATGTCCGCTGACTATTCCTCTGGTTCTAAGCCGGCCCAATATACTCTGGATGATAAGAGCCAAGTCTGGCTAAACACCGGTAGTGCCATTGAGTGGGAGTCGGGCACAGCAATCCGTTCCCTTGTGCTGACTAAAGGTGAAATGCACTTGACCAGTGCCGCTGACCCGAGGCCAATGCAGGTATCGGTGCCTCAGGGGCAGCTGATTTCCCGTGACTCGCGCTTTTTTGTGCGCAAGGGCGATGACCACACGATTTTGCAGGTTGTGGAAGGTGGGGTGCAGGTTCAACCGAGTGCGGATATAGAGCCCTTTGCAGTTAAGGCGGGTGAGGCTTATCGCCTTACTGGCGCCGATTCATTCGCTCTGAACAGCAAGATGTTTGATTACAGCGGATGGATTGACGGGGTACTTTCAGCTCGGAGTATGCCATTAGGAGCGCTGCTTGAAGAGTTGTCTCGCTATCGTGTTGGTTTTTTACGCTGTGATCCGGCATTAAGAGATCACCAGGTTTCCGGGGTTTTCCAGCTTCACGATATCGATACCATCCTAAAAATATTGGCGCGTTCGGCGGGAGCTGAACTGAGCTATACCACGCGTTGGTGGGCAACGATTCAATTGCCGGGCTGATAGTAAGTCGCATCGCTCCCTGCCTTCCCCTGTTCGTCCGGGCCGACGGTTTTTTCGGAACGGGCAACCTTTAATTCCTGCTCTTATTGCCAGATGACCACAAAAAAGTTATCCGAAGGTGTCATTTTTTATTTTTGATGACGCCTTTGATTGCTAGTTTTCCCTCCGAAGCAAAAAAAACAAAATAATTCTCATTTAGATTACGGGTTTTTGATTTTCGTTCGGCTTCCTAGTTATACACCTGAGAATAGGAAGCCGCTTAAATGCAGTCCCGCGCCCCAAAACATATTTTGCCCACCTTGTTGGCACTGTTGTTGGCCGTAGTTCCCGTATCGAGTTTTGCGCAAGCCCAGCAGGGCAACACAGCGTTGATCGAATTCAGTTTGCCTGCGGGCAATCTGGGAGATGTGCTCAACCTCTACTCGCGTCAGGCTGGGGTAACGCTCTCTTTCGACGAGAACCTGGTGGAAACTATTTCTGTTCCAGCACTATTTGGCAGCTATCGTGCAGAAGAAGCTCTGTTGAGCTTGTTGCGCGGTACCAACCTGCAAGCGGTTCCCGTTGGTAGTGGTGCCTGGCTGATCCAGTCCGCTGGCGAGCAGGATCTGATGGTGCTGGACAGCATTCAGGTTGAGACTCGTGATGGCGGTGAGAAAGACCAAGCATTTCGTGAATCCGCCTCTGTAAATATCCTCACCCAGGAAAATATTGAGCGCTTTCGCGGTACCAGTGTTGGCGATATTTTCCAGGGCACTCCCGGTGTACTTATCAGTGAAAACCGCAATTCCGGTGGTCTGGATGTCAATATTCGCGGTATGCAAGGGCAGGGCAGGGTTCCTGTCTTAATCGATGGCAGTCGTCAGGAAACAACGATTTATCGCGGTTATGCCGGGGTTTCCAGTCGCAGTTATATTGACCCAGATCTGATTGGGTCCGTGCGTATTGATAAAGGCCCCGTAATGGGTGCCGAGGGCACTGGCGCTACCGGTGGCATTGTCAGTGTAAATACCCTGCGAGCAGAAGATGTCGTAAAACCCGGCGAATTGTCGGGTTTCCGTGTTCGTGTCAGTGGTATCGGAAACAATAGCGAGGCTCCAGAGGCTGGTACTTACGCTGGTTACCACTTGCCTCGCCCTGTTTATCGCTCCGATTGCCGTTTTGCAAGTGATTGCACCGCTGACTATACAATGCCGGACAGCTTTGCGCCGGACCATGGAATGGATAGGCCCAGCCTGTTGGATTTTGAGGGTTACGCGGCGAGCTTTGCGGGCGCCCAGCGTTTTGAGTGGGGTGATCTGGTATTGGCTCACGCCCAGCGCGAACAGGGAAATTACTATGCGGGTACTGATGGCCCCGCGCCGGAAGTGGTTATTGGTGAGCCTCAAGAAATGGCTTGGTATACCGAGACTAAGGTTGAACTGGAGAGTGAACTGGGAGAAAGCATCCCTTACCGCGCCGGGGAGCGGATTCCGAATACTAGTTTTTCTAGCGATTCCTGGTTGTTAAAAAGCAGTCTCCATTTGCCAAAAGACCAAAGTCTTGAGCTGGGCTATATCCGCTATAACAGTATCTTTGGTGAGATGATGCCCTCGCAGGTTCTTTCAAATTTCGGTCAGGCGCGCGAGTGGCTCGATAGTGAAGTGCTTAACCAAACCTACACTGCACGCTATCGTTGGCAGCCGGTGGAATATGATTGGGCCGACTTGCGTGTCAATTTTTGGCACACCGATGCGGTCACTGATCTGAACACACCGAATATATTCTCTATCGAGCTGGAGGATAATATTGCGCGAAATGATGATTATCAGCGCTTTGGCCTTGATATCACCAATAGTATGCGCTTCTACCCCATGGGTGAATTGCGCTGGGATTATGGTGTTTCTGCACAGTGGGAAGACTTGGATAGCGATACCCAGACCGCTGAAGGTATTTATGCCGGTTCCCGCAGTGGTGGGCGCGATGAGTACAGCTTGTTCACCGGTATTGAATGGCAACCGTGGCCGGAGTGGACGCTGGAGTCTGGAGTTCGTTATACCCATTTCTCTTCAAAAGACAATAATCCCCTCCCGTTGAGCATTGATTCCGATTTTTGTGTAGATAATGGGGAAGGGGGCTGTGAGGACGTTTACTACAGCAATAGTCGCTCCGGCACTGCACCTATTGTGGTTTTGACATGGGAGCCGATCAAGGGTTTGCAATTCTATGCCCGCCATGCTCAGGCTTTGCGTATGCCGAGCCTGTTTGAAGGTACCACTGGTTTCTCATCGAGCCCCGCACTGGATATCACCCTTAAGCCTGAGCATGCAAAAAATAATGAGGTTGGGATTAATTATCTTAACGGCCAGTTATTTGAAACTCATCATCAACTCCGAGCGAAAGTTGCTTACTTCGAAAACCATGTTGACGACTATTTGACTCGCACCGGGGTCAACGCCGATGAAGAAAAGCAAGGTAGCGGTATCTCCGATTTATTCCGTATGCGAAATATCGATAGCCTCGACCTTGAAGGTTTTGAGTTCAACCTTGGATACGATGCCCTCTGGTGGTTAGTTGAGCTGAGTGCTACCAAATACAGCCACATTGAAGTCTGTGATGTTGCCAGCTATGTGCGTACTTACTGCACGGATTGGGGTATAGAAAACAGTTATTTCAATAATATGGTCCCACCTAACTGGCATGCCAGTGCGCATATTGGCTTGCGTTTATTCCAGGAAAAATTGGAATTCGGGCTGCGCGGTACTTTTATGGGGGAGCGAAACCCTGTTCCTTATTACGGCGATCAAGCTGGATTTACTGAGCCGGTGCTGTGGCAGAGCTACGAACTGTTAGATTTTTATACCAGCTTCCAATTTAACGATAGTTTTTCGGTGGATTTCACCGTCGACAACGTAACCGATCAATATTACATCGATGCTTTGAGTCTCGGCTTGGTGCCTGCACCGGGACGTACGGCAAGACTCAGTCTCACTTATCAATATTAAACATTTGGAGTTCCACAGATGAAAAGAGCAGCAGCCCTTATCGGCATGCTATGTTTGTCTCTCGTGCTGGCCGCCTGTGGTGGCGGTGGTTCGGGCGACGGCTCAAATAATAAACCTACCGCCAGTATCAGTTTGTTGTCCCCTGTAGACACAACTTTCTCCTTGGCTGGCGGTGATGTCACTGTTCAATTGAGCGGTACTGACAGTAGCAGCTCGCGAGATGCAAGCCTGACTTATCGTTGGGAGCTGATTGAGTGGCCTGAGCTTAGCCTGGTAGAGTTGGCCAGTACTGAGGATGCCTACACAGAGTTTACTGCTGATCTCCCGGGCGACTATGTTGTGAGCCTGATTGTGGATGACGGTACTGAAACCAGTGAAGCATCCCGTATAACGTTGACCGCAACCAGCCCGAATCCAGTGGCAATTACTGAGCCGGTGCACAGTGTTATCCTGGGTACTCAGACCCTGGGCCTTGATGGCAGCTTGAGTACTCCGCCAACGGGTGAGACTGGAGATCTGGAATATTTATGGACCCTGATTGAAAAGCCTCTCGACAGTGCTGCGTACCTGACTAACAGTGACTCTAGCCAAGCTACATTGCACTTGGATATCGAAGGTGACTACAAGCTTGAATTAGTTGTTACTTATAATGGAGTTGCCAGTGAGCCTGCGGAAGTTCTGGTAACTGTTTCCGCCGGTGATGCTCCACCTGTTGCAGTAACAGAAGACCAGACGATTACTCTTGGTGAAGAAGTTGTACTGGATGCGAGCGAGAGTTATGACCCTGAAGGTAACTCTCTGCAATACCGCTGGAAGTGGGCTTATAGTCCGGTGGAAACTGATGGTATTCCGGTTCCCGAGTTAGAGGGAGAGACAACCTCTACCGTTAAATTTACTCCTATTGCGGCAGATACTTACAATTTAATTTTGTTTGTTTTTGATGGCGCAAGAAAGAGTGAGGAGCGTGAAGTTACTATCGTAGTTGAAGCCGATTCCGAAGCGGAAGTCAATGAAGCTCCGATTGGTGAGATAGAAGCTACTGGTTACTACCCATCCTACAGTATTGGTGAGCAAGAGCTGGGGCTTCGCGCTGAATTTAATTTTGTTGGCTATGACCCTGAGGGTGATGCTCTGCAAATTATTGAAGCGGAGCTAATTGAAAAACCTGAAGGTAGTGTTGCCGAACTGGTTGATATTGGTTCTTGGAAACCGCTGGGTAAGAAAATCCAAGAGCTGGATGTGGTAGGTACCTATCGCGTAAGCATGACCGTATCTGACGGAACCAACCAGATAGACCTAGAAGCCACTATGGAAGCCAAGATTGGCAAGGTAAATGGTTATCCTTCTACCCGTAGTGTCGAAGCTCAGTCCAAGTCTGTGCTCGTTGGCGATGCTTTGGTGTTTGATGCCTCCAGTAGCGACCCTAATAATGATGAAATGACCTTCCACTGGGAGCTGGTTGACCGGCCCGATGGGAGTGATGCGGTAATTAAACCGGTTACCGAACCGGAGAGTGGAGAGCTTCGCCGTGCTCAGGTAGTTACCGATGTACCGGGTTCCTATACCGCTCGCCTGATCGTCAGTGATGATCGTGGTCTATATGCCAAAACCTACTCTGAAGACGATGGTCTTGCCAAAGTTTCCAACACGGCACCAGAAATCCGCTCTGTAGTTTGGGCGCGCAACTGGGGTAGCTTATCCACCGGTGAAGATTATTACCAAATCCTGCCCTGTATGTCCTTGCTGCATCGCCCTGTGGTGGTAGATGCTGACGGTGATGAAGTATTCACTTATGAAGAGCTGATCAGCGCGCCGGAAGGTGGTGAATTTACCAGCTATCCAGATAGTGAAGATTGTGAAAATACAACTGGTACCGTATTTTCGAAAGCGGGCACCTACGTATTCCGCTACTACGCCACAGATTTGATTGATGATGCGCCGGAATACGATTTTGTTGTAGAAGTTGAGCCCATGAGCGAAGCCAAAGGTGTGCGTCTGCGTAATATCAACTCCTGGGAAGAGAGCCTTTGGCTGCCCATGCCGTATGAAAATATTCCAAGCTACGGTACTCCGTCAGATTTACGGTGGGATACATCCCCTACCGAAGATGAATACCTACAATGGTCTCTGACTGCAGTTGATGCCGATTACACTATTGAGAATGTACAGGTGAAGCATATCAATGGCGATTTGGCTAGCCTTACACCATGGTTTGAGGGTGTTGCAGAGGGACAGGTTATTAACGAGGGAGAGTCTCTGGACTTCAAGACATGGGTACCCTCTGTTCCCTGTATGCGCACAGATGAAAAAATAGAAGGCTTCCATTTCTCATTTAATATTAAAGAAATCCCGGAGTTGACCTTCACCTACGAAACCTGGGTAGCCATCGATGATGGTATCTTTAGCGAGGGGTGGAGGCAGTGTGAAGCAGGGGAGTTAAATTAATCTTTCAAAGCTTACTTCTGCAATAATACATATTATTGCTGAGGTTCTATAACATTGTGACCTCTTTGAGAAAGGGCGCCTACTAAGGCGCCCTTTTTTAATCGTAATCAAACCTTAAAAGCTATTCTGCGCCCAATCATTGACTGCTTCTAAAACAAACTGCTGGCTCTTATCATTCTTATCACATTTGTAAATTTGAAGGCGCTCACCCTCTTCGGTTGAACTACCCGGTGCGTCTATACAGTAGGTCCAGTTCTTATCGCGATTCTGAATAATTCCACTTTTCTGGATTTGCCATTTTTCCGAATTGCCACCGTCACAATCCCACAGGTGCATTTTATCGCCGTTATCAGCAGATCCAGTGTTGAAGTCAACACAGTATTTATTATTACCCTTGGGACGGAGTTGGCCTTCAGCAGTATAAACAAACTGCTGTTCATTGCTGGAGCCACAGTTGTTGATATTTAGGTTTGAGCCATTGCTATAGCCCTGGGAGACGGTCATGCACAAGTCAGCATTTGACGCAGAACGGATTCTCAAATAGCCGGGAAGACTTCTCCTTACTCCGACAAAAGGAACTGCCATGCCGGTATAATTGGGGGTGGTTGCGACTGTATCAGGATCCATCCCGATTGCAGTGGCACCATGTGCGATTGCTGCAAATATATAGCCGTAGTCGGTATTGCTAAAATCGCCAGAACTATCCCATAGGTGCATCAGCTGTTTGGTTTCAGCGGCTGCGTTGGCTGTTATCTGGTAATGATCGCCAGCCTGGACATTGCCGCAAAATATTCTTTGCGAACTACTGCTGCCTATTGAATCAATGGAGCTGGTAAATTCTTCTGGATCTGCGGTATCTATATCAGGACATAAAAATGCGCTCATCGCGTAGGAGTCTAATGCGGATTCCATTCGATTATTGACGTTGCCTGACTGTCCTCCGGTAAAAATAACGATTACTTTTTTGCCGTTATTTAATAAGTTGCCAACGCTAGGCCATCCCGTACTTGTAAGCGTGGTACGGTAATTTTCTGAGGAAGAAATTTGTTGTAAATATGTAAGCATATCCTGGTAGCTGTACTGGAGGTCGCCCAGCTCTTGTTGGATATACTGGTCAAGTAAATAAATTTCATCTGCATACCAGGCGTTAAACCAATCTAAATTGGTTTTCATATCGATATACAGCATTATTGGCGCTTCAATAGTGTTAACGGAGAGCCAGGATTTGATATCGTCCAGACAGTGTTCCAGACGATCATCGTCTCCGTTGCTATTGCACATGTGATTACCGATGTCGTTTTGTCCATGAGCAACATAGGGCCCATGGCTGCTACCTTGCCAGGCACCGTGATCTACGACATCGATTTCCAGTGATCGAAAGCCTTTGTCGAGCCAGTCAGTCAGTGTTTCACCGTCTTCTAGCCGCTCATAGCTGTTATGGGGCTGTAAGTAATAAAGCTCATCAATACGATGCTCACTGGTGGCCGCTTCTGCTTGGTAATCGGGCCAGTGAAAAGTGTCAGCTTTACTGATGCTGGGTATAGATATCCAAAGTGATAGACATAGAGCGCCTGTAGAGAATTTGAGGAAGGACATTGGGGTTCCTGTTATCGTTTTAATAGTATATTTATTATTTGTTATATAAAAAGTGTGTTAATACTTTGTTACCAGAGCTCGATAATTTAAGCCTGTTAATTAACTGTTTTTTTCAAACGGCTTGGGATGCGTAGATTTTTATTTAGATTACAGGTAATTGTTCGTAAGTAGGCAAGTGTTTGGAATTTTTGCGTTGACAGTGAGAGGCTAGGAGAAGAGTACTTTAAGGAAAGTACTCTAACATCTAAAGCATATGCTTGTATTTGGCGATGCTCCATCGCGCACGATTTATTGCTATTTACGCCCCATTCTCTTATCTATCTGCTTTCTCTCCCAATCTTCACCAAAGAAATTAAATAAATTGAAGGTGCTAATTGCATGGGAGGCGAGCCCTATACCCCAGCCAAATGCCGCCCAGAGTGACCATAAGTATCCGGGGGCGAGTATTAAGTTGGCAATTACTAGTCCCGAGATAACTAATAAATAGGTGATTAGGTGTTGGTAAAAGCTCTTCAGCTTCTTGACATGCTTAATGACTTCTTTTTCTTTGGGGGAGATCTGGTCTTGGGAGTTCATACTGATGACCTCGGCTGATTAGCTACAGCAGTGGGGAATATTATTATTCGAGTTATTTTCAAGTTTGGACAGGGATATTAACCACAGCCAATGACATGTGGCAAGTAGTGAAATTTTCGAGTGTATGAAGGATGCCCGATGAGACCAGGCATCCATAAAAGAGTACTACACAATACAGTCGGGTTGTTCTGAGGGGTGGGCTTTAATAAAGGCCGGCAGTTCATTGCAAGCGTCTGTGATTTTCTGGATTTTGGGGTACTGGGTCATATCCAGGCCAAAGCGTTCCGCACTGTATACTTGCGGGAGTAAGCAACACTCGAACAACCCTGGATTGTCTCCAGCGGCGAAAGGCGAGGGTCTTAATTGCTTCTCCAGCGCCGAGAAGCCCAGGTGTATCCAGTGCTGAATCCATTGAGTTTTTTGCTCATCACTGACTTTGAGTTCAGCCTGAAGGTACTGCAGAACCCTGAGGTTCTGTATAGGTTGAATATCGCTGGCAATACTTTGCGCGAGCGCGCGGATATGTGCGCGGGCCTCAGGGGCTTTTGGAAGTAGCGCTGGTTCTGGATGGGTTTCATCCAGCCATTCCAAAATGGCGAGGGATTGGGTGAGACTGGTTTCGCCATTATTCAGGGTTGGCAGTAGCCCGTGTGGATTCAACGTGCGGTAGTCGTCTCCGTGCTGGTCTCCCTTGAGCAGGTTTACCGGGTGATACTCGTATTCCAGGCCTTTCAAGTTGAGCCCGATACGCACTCGGTAGCTGGCGGATGAGCGAAAGTATCCGTAAAGGTCCATTCTCTTTCCTTTTCTTTGTTTTGGCGTTTGGCTGTTTGAATGTCAGCCTTTTTGGTGTTGTCTGGATGCGCCGTATTCATTTTGGCTTCCAGGAGTTTACATAATCTGTTAGCTCCACGGCATGGGCATCCGGGAGAATATCCCAGGGGGTGCGGCTGTCGATCATTACAGCAACTTCATCGGTTTCCTTGCGTGCATGCCGGGCTCCGGTAGCAAATGCCTTGGGGTGGGGGCCGTGGGTAAATCCCATGGGGTGGAGGGTAAGCATCCCCGGATGAATATTGTCGCGGCTAAAGAAGTCACCACGGTGATAGAAGATGAGTTCATCAAAGTCATCATTGTTGTGAAAAAAGGGGACTTTGAGTGCGCCCGGGTCACTCTCAATCGGGCGAGGCACAAAAGTCGCTACAACAAAACCTTGTGCGACAAAGGTGGTATGAGCCGAAGGGGGTAGGTGGTAGCGGTGGCTCATCAGCGGGCGTATATCGCGCCAGTTGATGCGAACGGCCAGGTTGTCCCCAGTCCAACCACAGGCGTCCAGTGGGTTGAAGGGGTAGGTAATGGTCGACAGCTGTTGCCGGGCTTTAACCACAACCCGCCACTCATCATCGCCCTGTTGATCGAGAAAGGCTTGATCTATACGAGGCACATCCAGCATCGCCTGGTCAAAAATTGCATTGGGGCCAAGGATGCCTTTTTCGGGGAGCTGAAAATGGCTACCTATCGCCTCTACCATCAATAGTTCCAGCGGCTCATCCTCCGTCGGCGTCAGGCGCCATAAGGTGCCGCGGGGCAGCAGGATATAGTCGCCATCGCGAATAGATAGGTGGCCGAAATCACAGAACAAGTCGCCGCTCCCATTGTGTATAAACAGGAGTTGGTCGCCGTCAGCGTTGCGCACCAGATGATCCATAGGCTCCCGGCAGGTCCAGAGGGCGACCTGGCTATCCTGGTTTCGCAGGATCGGCTTTTGATCCCAGGGGCTTGTTCCCTTGTGCTTCATTTGCGTGGCATCAAAAGCGTGGGGACGCAGTGGACCTTCGAACTGACTCCAGCCGGTGGGGGGATGACGATGGTAGAAGTGGGTGCAGGGCCCAAAAAAACCCTCTTTGCCCATTTCCCTTTCAAAGCTGTTGGGAGGGAAATCTGCATGGGCTTGGCGGCTTGTATTTCCTTCCGTTCGCGGAAAGCTGATCCACTGTTTCATGGCGTGGCCTCGCTTCTGTGCGGATGGTTCGAAGGTGTGGCGAAAAATTGAGCATCTCAGCGCCACTTACACGCAAATTTCTTGCGCCATAGATCCAATTAGTTCGCAAATATGGCGCAAAAAAACCTATACTGTCCGGCCATTTTTTCGTATGGCCCGGTAACTTTTCCAGAAAGTATTTGTGCCGATAGTGGTTACAATTGAAACCAATGTTAGTTAAATTGAGTATCAGGTACAACCGGGACACCCGAGCAGGCAGGTTTGAGGGCAGCTATGACAATCGAACAAAACACGCGACCCACCGTTGTTGAGAACGACGAGCTGCGCCTCGAAAAGTTCTTACCCTACCGCCTCTCGGTACTTTCCAACCGAGTGAGTAATGCTATTGCGCAAGCTTATGGTGCGCGCTTCCACCTCACCATTCCCGCTTGGCGGGTTATGGCAATTCTGGGTCGTTTTCCCGATTTATCCGCCGCCGAGCTGGTTGAGCAGACGGCGATGGACAAGGTCGCAATCAGTCGGGCCGTCTCCTCCCTGTTAAAGAATGACTACATTACACGCAGTGAAGATCCCGGTGACCGGCGCCGGCAAGTGCTGAACCTGTCGGAGCTGGGGCGTGATATTTATGCTCGCATAGTGCCGCTGGCCCATCAGTACGAGAATGACTTGATGGCATCCCTATCCACTGAGGAGCGGGAACAACTGGATTGCATTATTGATAAGTTAATGGTGCGCGCGAAGGAATGGTCTGAGCGCGGCCTCGTTGATGAATAAATGAGATAACTAAGAGGAGTTTTCAGATGTTTGAGCATTTAAACAGCCTTCCGCCAGATCCGATTTTGGGCCTTTTGGCCAGCTACCGCGCGGATGAAAACCCCAGCAAAATTGATCTCGGTGTGGGCGTCTACAAAGATGAGGCAGGCCATACCGCTGTCTTGCAAGCCGTCAAGGAAGCCGAAACCCGCTTATTACAGGGTGAGGAAACCAAGGCCTATATCGGCCCGGCCGGAACTCCAGGTTTCAACACAGCCATGCAGGAGCTGGTACTGGGTGCCGGGCACCCCGCGTTGGCGGGCGGTCGCGTTCGCTCAGCTCAAACTCCCGGTGGATGTGGTGCTTTAAGAGTTCTGGCGGAATTGATTAATCGCGCCAAAGCTGGGGCAACCGTGTGGGTGAGTGACCCCACTTGGGCTAACCATGTGCCGCTTCTGGGTAATGCGGGCTTGCAAATCAAGAGCTACCCCTACTACGACCGTGCTACCAGTAGTTTGCAGTTCGACAAAATGGTCGAGACTCTGAAGGATGTGGGTGAGGGCGATGTTGTTCTTTTCCACGCCTGCTGTCATAACCCCTGTGGCGCGGACCTGTCCCGTGAGCAGTGGAAAGTGTTGGCAGAAATGGCGCAAAAGCAGGGCTTCACGCCGTTTATCGATATGGCCTATCAGGGCTTTGGCGAGAGCCTGGAAGATGATGCCTACGGCCTGCGCTTGATGGCTGAATCTGTTCCAGAAATGCTGGTCGCGGCTTCCTGCTCGAAAAATTTTGGCCTCTATCGCGAACGTGTCGGCCTGGCTATGGTGATTTATGCGAATGGTGAAGCCGCCGATAAAGGCCATAGCCAGTTGCTGAGCGCTATTCGTGGCAACTATTCCATGCCACCTTCCCACGGTGCTGCCATTGTAGAATCTATTCTTACTGATGCGGGACTGAAAGCGAACTGGGAAGCTGAGCTGACCGAAATGCGCGAGCGTATTAACGGTTTGCGTGCTGGATTGGTAGAAGGGCTTGCCGCAGCGGGTGCTGCCGGTGAGTTTGGTTTTATCCGCCAGCAGAAAGGGATGTTCTCATTCCTGGGTATCAATCCCGAACAGGTACAACAGCTGCAAAAGGACTATTCCATTTATATGGTGGACTCGAGTCGCATCAGTATTGCCGGCCTGAGTTCCAATAATATGGAATACTTCTGTAAGGCTGTTGCCAGCGTGCTGTAAATTCGGCACATTTGAGGGTGAGCAATATGCTCACCCTTAAGATTTATCCTTTAGAAGTAAGAGTGAAAGATGGAAGTTGAGCTAGGAGTCCCAGTGCCCGAATCCCCCACCCAAATTTGGACCCCCCAGAGCTGGCGAAACTTCACCGCACATCAACAGCCCCAATACACGTCTGCCGAAGATGTTGCCCAGGTGGCTAAACAGCTCTCTGGTCATCCGCCCCTGGTTTTTGCGGCAGAGGCTCGCGAGCTGCGCCGTCAGCTGGCTCAGGTTGCCGAGGGGAAAGCCTTCCTTTTGCAGGGCGGTGATTGTGCTGAATCTTTTGCCGATTTTAACGCAAACCGCATTCGCGATACTTTCAAGGTATTGTTGCAGATGGCTGTCGTGCTCACCTTTGCCGGTAACCTGCCGGTGGTGAAAGTTGCGAGAATGGCCGGCCAATATGCCAAACCCCGTTCAGCAAATACCGAGACGGTGAACGGAGTAGAACTGCCCAGCTACCGTGGCGATATTATCAACGGCATTGATTTTACCGCTGAAGCGCGCATACCTGATCCACAGCGGATGGTAACTGCTTATAATCAATCGGCTGCCACCCTGAACCTGCTGCGAGCTTTCGCCCAGGGGGGATTGGCCGATCTGCATCAGGTGCACAAATGGAATCTCAGCTTCCTGAAGAATAATCCTCAGCGGGAAAAATATGCCCAGCTGGCGGAACGCCTTCAGGAAGCTTTAGAGTTTATGGCGGTATGTGGTGTTACCTCAGAGAACTCTCCCGCAATTCGTGAGACTTCACTCTATACCTCTCATGAGGCGCTATTACTTGAATACGAGCAAGCGCTGACAAGAACCGATAGCCTTACTGGCAAATGGTATGACTGCTCCGCACATATGCTGTGGATTGGTGAACGCACTCGGCAACTGGATGGCGCTCATGTGGAGTTTCTCTCCGGTGTTTGTAACCCGATTGGGGTGAAAGTTGGTCCAAAGATGCAACCGGATGAGCTGCTGCGTTTGATCGATAAGCTCAACCCCGAGAACGATGCAGGTCGCCTTACACTGATTACCCGTATGGGCGCCGATACTTTGGGAGAAAAATTGCCTGCATTGGTGCGCGCCATTCAAGCGGAGGGGCGCTCGGTGGTATGGAGCACTGATCCCATGCATGGCAATACCGTTAAAGCGGGTAACGGCTATAAAACTCGCGATTTTGAAAAAATCCTGCGGGAAATTCGCGACTTTTTCTCGGTACACTGGGCCGAGGGAAGCCATCCCGGCGGTATCCATCTGGAAATGACCGGACAGCATGTCACTGAGTGCACCGGTGGAGCTTGGAAAATTTCTGAAGCAGACCTGGCCAGTTGCTACCGCACCCAATGCGATCCGCGACTAAATGCCGATCAGGTGTTAGAACTGGCGTTTTGTGTTTCTGAATGGTTGCGCGCTGGTCGAATCGCTTAATTGGCTGTTCTCTTTAATTAAGAAATTCTGAATGTAAAACCTCTTATCTTGAGCCTTTGGCTCGAATAAGAGGTTTTCATTTCTCTCAACTGAAACTCCCTCTAAATCAGTATTCTATATTTGTCAGCCTGTATGTGAGGAGCTGCTCCTGTTGCAGTTAAGACATTCAAGCTGAATATTCTCCAGGTTTTACTTCGACTGACAGTATTTAAGTATCAATTAAAGTCACCTTATTTATTAGATTAGGGGATGGATATCCCTTATCCGACATTATTGATAATATTTGATAGTTTGTTCTGTCAATTTTTGTAAAAGTAAATTGTAGGGTGGGGCAATGGTGCGAACTATAGAGTTTTTGTTGGGTTTATGTCTTGTTGGCCTTGGTATTTACCGGGGGATCACTGTTGAAATCGATGTTTACGCGATAATGCTAGTCGTATTTGGTATAGGTTTGATGGCACGATGGTTCGGTTCCTCCAGTAGCGATGAGGATAATGGTTGGTACGATAGTGATTCTGGCAGTAGTTCGAGTGGCAGTTCTTGCAGCAGCGATGACTAGTTTTTCTGTCTGACAAACTGTTATTGGAGATTGCTTACATTGGCTAGTTTACTGACTTTGATTCCTTATGCTGGATTAATTGTTGCTATTTACCTGGGAATTAAGGGGCGCGAACTCGCCTGGAAAAATAAGCAATGGGAAAGCCTTGAGCATTTTAATTCTGTTCAGAAAAAGTGGTCTGTTTGGGGTGTTTGTTTGTTGATAATTCCTATTTTGGGTATTCTTGCTGCAGTAGCGATACCTGCCTATGTAGACTACCAGAATGCGGTAGGAGCTCAGTAGATCGGGTTCTTTATCGACAAAGGGTTTGGCTTCCTGCCATTCCCTTTCTGATTAATTCCCTGACTTTTCATTCCTCTCTCTATAACTAGTATGACTGTATTTTCAATGTAATTAAGTCATGTTCAAATTCCAAGAAGGGCGCTACAAGCTTATTGAAGAGTGTGGTGTTTAAGTTTTGATCGATTATGCCAGGATAGGTTTAGAAATAAGGTGTAATCGATTTCGGTCTTTAAATCTGTATCATGTACCATTTTGCGCTGGCTTGAAGCTTAAGTGACTTGTCAGCAGTGCTAGCTAACCAGCTTGACGCTGGTTGTATAGGGATAAAGCAAAATGACAGATATGGTAAAGGGACATTACTCAGTTAGTCGCAGGAAGTTTTTTGCTGCAAAAATATTGGGCGTATTGTCGGCATTAGTAGCAGTGTTATGGGCACTTACCCAGTATCTATTTCCTGAGCCCATGATTTACCTATACGGCATATGGCGCCCTGAGTATTTTGTAGCCTTTATGGCCATTGTGATTGTGTGCACTTCGCTATCTCTATGTATTTGGAGCTACTTAAAAAATCGCTACCTATTTGGTGTGGTTGTGGTTTTGGCTTATTCGATCTCCTGTTTTTCATTTTTTATTCTGGGGAAGGAGTATCACAGTCCGGATTTTGTTGCAGGTCTTCCAAAAACGACTTCTGAAGGTGGTGTTGTTTACCTGCAAGGGGTCGAGATTCATCACAATCATTGTGTAAGACAGGGCGGTACAGTGCAGTGCCGTATGACCGTGACTAATCGGAGAAGTCGGCAGAAAGTAAGGCTTTCCTCCTGGCGCCTGATTATGAAAGATGGCGCTGTCTTCAAGGAGTATGAGGCATTTAGGGGTGGGCAGGAAGTGAGGGGAATGGTATATCTGGAGCTTCCCCGCGGTTCTGAGGCCGAGCTGGAAATCGTGTTTTTTGAAGTCCCTGAGAACTATACTGAAATCTTGAATCTCGGCTTTAAGGCCGGGAGTAAAGAGTTTGGATTTAAAAACATAAATGTCAGATAGTTTTTTCTAAAGATAGAAAGGTATTGGAATCGGTAGGCTTGAAGCCACAGAAATTTTCCTCTTAGGTGTTGTTTGCAGTGTTATCAAGTGTGGATTTGAAACGATATATTCGTGAGTTCTGGTTGTTTGGCTTGAGGCAGGCTTATGCCTGTATTTTTGGTGGCTTCTTGCTGGGAATTATGATTGTCACCAACTATTGGTATCCACTGGAATCGATTCACCGGTATGACTTTATCTTTTTGGCTGCTATAGCCTTTCAGGTCTTTCTTCTAGCGACAAAACTGGAAACATTCAGGGAGTCAATAGTTATTGTCGTATTTCATGTCGTTGCGACCGTCATGGAGATATTTAAGACCTCCGATGCTATTGGCTCATGGAGTTACCCGGAAGAGTACTTCTTTGGAATTGGTAATGTGCCACTGTTTACAGGGTTCATGTATAGCGCAGTGGGCAGTTACATTGCTCGAGTGTGGCGAATTTTTGAATTTGAATATTCTCACTATCCATCGAAATTGCTGACAGTTGTTCTGGTTGTGTTTATCTATGTCAACTTCTTTACACATCACTATATCTGGGATTTCCGCTGGGCGTTACTAGCGGGAACAGTGTTATTGTTTTATCGAACCAATATTTACTTTAAGGTCGTTGAAAAGCATCGCTCTATGCCGCTTCTTTTGGGGTGGTTGCTGGTAGCACTGTTTATTTGGTTTGCTGAAAATATTGCTACTTTTGCAAATATATGGATTTACCCTAATCAATCCCATGAATGGCAAATGGTATCTCTGGCGAAGCTCAGTTCATGGTATCTACTGATGCTGCTGAGTTTTGTACTGGTCTCACTGATTAATAACGTGAAGATCCGCTCCGAGACTGCTGGTGCTCCGAGTACGGAAAGCAGGTCGCCCGCTTAAGGCGACCTAGCTGCTTGCTCCTTAAAGGTTAGGGCATTGTGGGGTAATCGGTATATCCGTTTGCGCCACCGGTATAGAAGGTGTTTGGGTCTGCTTCATTTAAGCTCGCATCGGCTTTAAAACGCTTTAGCAGGTCCGGGTTCGCCAGGAATGGAACGCCGAAGGCAACCGCATCTACTTGCTGCTGCCCAATGGCTGTATTGGCCTCATCTCGCCCGTACCCCATATTGCCAATCAGATTGCCCTGATACAGTTCCCTTGCTGGAGTCAATACATCTCCGAGTTGCTCGCCGAGGAAGTCGGCTCGCATCAAGTGCCAGTAGGCCAAATTATATTCATTCAATTTTGATGCAAACCAGCGAGTGTGTCCCTCAGGATCGCTATCGCGCATGCTGTTGAATCCGTTTAGGGGAGAAGTTCGCAATCCAACTTTGCCGGAGCCCCAAACTTCGATAACGGCTTCCAGAACTTCAAACAGCAAGCGTGCACGATTCTCTAAAGACCCACCGTACTCGTCTGTTCTAAGGTTTGAGCCATCCCGCAAAAAACTGTCCAAGAGATAGCCGTTTGCACCATGAACCTCAACTCCATCGAAGCCAGCATCTCTAGCATTGATTGCTCCCTGTTTAAAAGCCGCGATAATTCCTGGGATCTCCACAGTTTCAAGGGATCTTGGGGTGGTGTAAGGTTTTTTTCCGTCCGGTGTGTGAACCGTATCGTCAATGGCGATTGGGCTGGCTGCAACCGGCGTTGTGCCATTATTCAAATCGGGGTGACTGGCTCGCCCACCGTGCCAAAGTTGCAGGAATATCTTGCCGCCTCTCTCGTGAACGGCGTCAGTCACTTGTCTCCAGCCTTCGATCTGTTCCTGGGAGTAGATACCTGGCTCAGAAATAAAGGCTGAAGTTCCCTTTGCCACCATAGTTGCCTCGGCAATAATCAGGCCGGCGCCAGCCCTCTGTGCATAGTACTCAGCCATCAAAGGGGTAGGTACGTGGTTTTCAGCTCTTGCGCGGGTCAGGGGGGCCATCACCGCACGGTTGGCAAGCTTCACATCACCTAATTGAATACCTGTAAACAGATCCTGTGTCGCAGTCATCTTGTGTGCCTCAATGTTGTCACGAAAAGCAGTTGTCTATCGATGGCGCACAGACTAAGCTCACAGCTTATTGGAAACAATAAGGTGTTTGGAAATTGATTGTTCGCGATTTGGAAACTATAGACTTTCGAACTTTATCGATCTTTGTGACCACTTGCAGACTGCTGAGTCTCACCCAGTGTGCCGAGGAGCTGGGGCTGCCCAAATCTACAGTGAGCAAAGCCATTTCGAAGCTGGAAGAGCAACTGCAAGCCAAGCTGCTGGAGCGCTCTACACGGAAAATTGAGATTACTGATGCGGGTAGGGTTACCCTTCGCCGGGCCTCTTTACTGGTGGAGGAGTTTAAATCCTTGCGCGAGGATGTGCGGGAGATAGAGCAGCAAGTACAGGGGTTGCTGCGTGTATCGGCCCCCCCGGCCATGGGTAGCTACCTGGCCCAGTATATTTTCCCTCCATTTCTCCAGCAGTGGCCGAAAGCCCAAATCTCGCTGGAGCTATCCAACACTTTTGATGACCTGTTTATTCAGGGTATAGACCTGGCAATTCGTGTCGGGCAGATCGCCGATGACCGTTTGGTGGCGAAAGAAATCGGGTATACGACTCAGGTTCTGGTAGCCAGTCCGGACTATTTAAGGGAGTACGGAATACCTGAGTCACCCCAGGAGCTCAGGCAGCACAATTGTATTACAGCCGGGACTGCCCCTGAGTCTGCTTTTTGGACTCTGGTATCCGAAAACAAAACGGAATCTATTGAAGTGCGAAGTAACTTCCATTGTGGCAATCCAGAAACGGCAATAAGGGCTGCTGCTGGCGGGGTGGGAATAGCTCAAATTCCGGTTAACAGCATGATCTGTGAGTTGGAGAAGCAGGAGTTAATACGAATATTTCCCGAATGGCACGCGATATTTATGCCAATTTATGTAGTCTATCGGCCCGGAGTCAATAAGCCCAAGAGAGTCTCGGCAATGTTGGAGTATTTAAATGAAATTAAAGGCCGATTTGAGTTCGGTCCTGATCACCAGCTATGCCAATATGAGACCTGCCCGTTGACTACTGGGAATTTGTAGAATTTAGGTATGGGCAATTATCTGGAGGTGCCGTTCTCACTAAATAGAGACCTGATCACGGATTGAAACCTTTGAAATACAGTAGTTGCTTTAGCGGTAAGACCATAAAATCTTAGGTTTTACTATTCCCAATAGGGTGCTTTACGACATGATTTCTCATATAACATTAGGTACAAATAACTTGCCTAGGGCGGGGCTGTTTTATTGCAAGATTTTAGCCCCTATTGCTGCGGAGGAAGTTTATCGCTCTGATACAGTTATTTTCTGGCAGTTTAAAGGCTCCTCCACAAAACTTGCTGTTACTGTTCCCTATGATGAAAAGCCGGCGAGTATTGGTAACGGTACAATGTTAGCCCTTAACGTTGGCAGTATTGATAAAGCCGATAAGATTTTTTCTATAGCGCTTGGACTTGGAGGGACATCTGAAGGTGATCCAGACTATAGGAATTCGGAATCTTTTTATGGGGCCTATTTTAGGGATTTGAATGGAAATAAAATAGCCGTATTTACTCGTTAGAAGGAGTTAAAGTGAGAAAATTGGTAAGTTCCGGTTCATACCTTGAGAATCCCATAGGGTTTTCAAGAGCCTGTAGGATCGGGGGGCAAATCGCTATATCGGGGACCGCTCCTATATCAGAGGGCAAAACTGCCTTTATCGGTGATGTTTATGGCCAGACCAAACTCTGCTTGGATATTGCGGTCGCTGCTCTGAAGGAGGCTGGTGGACATCTGCCTGACGTTATTAGAACCCGGATTATGTTAGTTGATATAAAGCGCTGGGAAGATGCGGCCAGGGCACATGGGGAACTGTTTTCAGATATTCGCCCTGCCTGTACTTTTGTGGAGGTTAAGGGGTTTATAGACTCTAATTGGTTAGTGGAGATTGAGATGGATGCCGTTGTCTCTGAAAGTTAATTTGAAAAGGGGGGTAATGCCGACCTGAAATAGTAGCATTGGCAGTAAATGGGGGGCGGGGTTATTGCCTTAGTTTAAAGGCTAATAACCCCGGCAGACGTAACTTAGGGTTTATTCAAGGCAGCTCGGTTCAGCTGATGAGAAGGTGTTGCCTGACCAAAGGTTATTGTTAACGCTACAATCCTCACTCTCAAAAAGATCTTCAAGGTCGAATATGCCGTTTCCTGTGGCAGTGTTAAAGACAATGTTATTGCCAGTTGCATTAACACCGGTAACTATTATACCGTAGGCTCCATTGTCACTGCTGGTATTTTGACTGATGCCATTGTTGGATGCGGAAAATTCTAATGAAATTCCAGAAGATCCATTTTCTACTGTTATATTATTCGAAACGGTGCATGAGCTTCCTTCAATTTCAATACCTGTGTTGTCATTGTCTTGTACAATGTTCGAGACAAAGACAGAAAAATCTCCGTCTAATTCGACTCCATCAGCGTCGGATCCAGTAATAGTATTGCCAATTATTGTATTGGAAGTGCCGTCAACTTCCATGCCCTCGTCACCGGATAACTCAATGATGTTTTGGGAAATAAAATTAAGGTTACCATTGATATCGATTCCATCATCTGAGTCATTCCCGTCACCAAGTGTATAATTGCCTGTGACGATATTGCTATCACTGCTTACAACAATGGCATCGTCCAGTGGAAGCAATGCATTTATGCCATATACAGTGTGCCCACCCGCCTCTAAGAGTAAAACTGCGTCATTGCAACCATTTACCGTTCCGGTGGATAATTCAGCTGATGTGCCTATAAGCACGATTCCATTGCCTGCATCTGATCCTAAGCAAGTCAAGGAATGTCCATTCATATACAGACTTCCAGTTGGCCCCTGAATTGTTAAGGCAGGAGCATCCGTAAACTCACAAACTAGATCCTCAGTTAGGGTGGCGGGTTCGGTAATTACATCTCCGCAATCTACGGCATTGACCGTTAATGATAGGGAGACTCCTAAAGTAAATAGAGTTGTGGAAAGGGTTTTAGGGTATTGGATAGGGTAGAACATGGGTAACTCCTTTTAACAGCTATAAGAAGTGTAGATATTAATACGGTGATGTACTTTAATGGGGTAGTATTAGCTGTCTATATCTTTTATAGCGCTACGGAGTTTTTGGTGGTTTTTGCGTGCATCTGGGGCCTGTGTGTAATTATCAGAAAATTATATAAAGCTCCTCATTTTTCTGGTTTACATAATCAAGACAGTAGGAGTTAGATATTGTGAATATATTGTTTTCCATGATTTGTTTGAAGTGAAAACTGGATTATTTACACTGAAATATAACCCGTTAATACTACCATTGGTTAGTTGAGCGCCCCTATTATCTCTATTTCTATACCGAGTTCGCTAGTGTTGTACATGGGGTTGTAGATATTAATATATAAATCTTATGCCAGAATAAGATCTGCGGACTCACTATGCTAGATCCTGATCGAAAGTGGTAGGTAGGGTTATCCGTTGTTGTCTGAGTTAATTAACATGTAGAGGATTGCGGTATATTTTCCTAGTTGATATTGTCGTGTGTTTAATGGCGACCCTCTTTTTGAAATTAAAAGAGGGTCGTTTGTACATTTAAATTCTCATTTAATGATTTTTTTTGCTGGCCATATGCCTATATGGTCTTAAATTATCAATTCAATCTAGGCAGCCCGGGTCAGAAGTGGTGAATGTATTGTTTATCCAGGTATTGCTGCTTATGCAAGCAAAGTTTTCTGGATCATATAAGTCGTAGGTATGGCCCTCGGAGAAGTTACCAGAAATCGTATTGTCGGTAGGCATACTGTCCGCAATATATATTCCATAAGTGCCATTATAAACAACGTTATTGTTGGCAATATTATTGAATTCGCCCTGTAGTAGCTGGATTCCTGCAAAATCATTATCTGTAATCTTATTTTGCGCGATAGTGCCGTAGCTACCAGCAACTGAAATACCTTGGTAACCATTGAAGTTGGATATGTTGTGGGTTACACGTGAAAAAATACCGCCAGCTACAATTCCATCGGTTGCACAAAAATAGACCTCGTTAAAGTAAACATGATTGTAGGCTCCTGTAATTTCGATGCCAGGATTGTCAGTATTTCCAACAAAATTGTTGTTGACGAGATTGTTGTTACCCTGGATTAGGATACCTTCATCGACAACCCCACTACCTCCAGTGATTGTCATATTGCTGACTACATTGAAATTGCTTTTGACATAAACAGCATTATTACCAGAATCAGTGATAGTGACACCTGTAACATAATGGCCACCATCACCTACAACAGTCACAGCGTCGCCGCAACCGATTACGCTACCCCCGCTAAGCCGGGCACCACTTTCCAGTAAAATAATACCTGTGCCAAATTTATTGGTGGAACAGGTCAAACTGTAATCTCCCATTGAAAGGCTGCCAGATGGCCCTTCAATTGCTATTGCGACAGAAAATTCATCATCAATAGTGCACACTAAATCACTATCTAGGGTGGTCGGAGTGGTTATTACGTCACCACAGCTAACCGCCTGAGCTTGTGAGCCTGTGGCGGCACCCATTGATAAAACCGCAACAGCTGCGCCAAGTGGTAAAATGGATTTCTTTTGCATGAGTCTATCCCTACCTTTAATCAGTTAAGTGAATGTATGAATAAAATAAAAAAGCCAGGTTTTCTGGGTTGATATTTGTGTCTAAAAAAGAGTGCTGCTTTTTGTTAAAATATTGCCCGATTTGTCTTGATTAGATAAATATTGTTTTGAAGTTTTAATAGTGTTTTTTAATGGAGATAATTATGAAAAGTCGTATAAGTTAAGCGCGGTTGCTTGGCGTCTATAGCTTTATTTCCGAAATGCATTGATACGCGTATGGTACCTATTCTGGTGTTTTTATCGGTTGTCGTTAATTACACTTTTCTGCTGGAAAATATTTCCGGTAGTCAAGGGTTCTATATTGAGGCGGATATTTTCAATAGGGGAAAATTTCATCTGCGGCCGACAGCCATATCCATTGAGTGTCATGCACCGTATCCATTGCATGCAGCTATTTTACAATCTCAGTGATCTCGCTATGGAGGGTGCACTGTATGAAATTGAATCCATGCGTATATTGCTGGATTGGCTTTGAGTGGCCCAATTTTCGATGAAACAACGATTCTTAACTTTCGCCACTTACTGGAACTCAATCAGCTAGGTGCAGCTCTTTTTGATGAAATCAACAAACATCTTGCTGAGAAAGGCATGGTACTGCGTGAAGGCACGATTGTAGATGCCACTATTATCTCCGCGCCAACTTCAACTAAGAATAAAAAGAAAGTGATCCAGAAATGCATCAAACAAAGAAAGGCAATCAGTGGAATTTTGGAATGAAAATGCATATCGGGGTTGATGATGTGCTTGGAGTAATACATAACATAGATACAACAGCAGCGAATTCGCATGATGTCACAACCACAGAGCGAGTTCTCCACGGGGAGGAGAAAAGAATCTGAGGAGACTCTGGGTTCATTGGTGCGGAGAAATGTGAAGAGTTGAAAGAGTGGGAGGCGGATTGGTACATGGCAATGAAGCCGAGCAAGCTAAAACCTCTTCCAGGGCGTGATGCACTCCGTAAGGCGGAAAAGATTAAGGCGCAGATAAGAGCGAAGGTCGAGCACTCCTTTCGCTACATCAAACGGGTATTTGTTTATGACAAGGCCCGCTATCAGGGACTGGTAAAAATACTGAGAGGCTGTGCTTGCTGGCAGGCTTTACCAACTTATTAATAGGGAGAAAATACTTGGCTACCTAGGAGGGGCGCCTGAAACCCGCCTATTTAGGGTTTCAGATGAAAAATTAGGGGACTATTACGCGAAAATTATGCGTTTGGTCGTAATAAAGTGGATTTTTCAAACAGTTCATCTTAACTCTAGAAAAATGCTTCGTTGATCAGAGGGCCCTTAATAAGTGTAGATATCTTTTTATTGAGAATATTTAGCGGAGTGATTTAGGGTGTCTGTATCTTTTAATCTGTCGGATATGGTCTCTTATTGTTGAGGCGGGTTTAAGTGTCTGCTAATGTCGACAGTAAAACTATTTATTAATGGTTGTGGGTGCGCAACATTTTAATTGAATAGCGATTCTCTTTTTGGGAAAGAGAATCGCCTTAAGGTTTAAAGTGGGTTGACAAGGAGGTTGTCTATTTATAAGTTCTTGAATTGCTTGCTTGTAAATTCCCTCAAGTATTTAATCTAAACAAGAGGGATCAGATGTGGTAAATGTATTGTTTTGCCAGGTATTACTGCCTGTGCAATCAAAGTCAACTGCATCAAATAAGTCGTAGGTTTGGCCCTCAGAGAAATTACCAGAAATCGTATTGTTGGTAGGTTCATCGTCCGAAATAAATATTCCATAAGTGCCATTATCAACAACGTTGTTATTGACAATACTATTGCTATCGCCTTGATCTAGGTCGATTCCCCCTTCCTCGTTATCAGTAACATTATTTAGAGAGATAGTGCCGTTGTCACTATCAATTTCAATACCGCTGCTACCATTGAAGGCGGATATGTTATTGGTGATATTTGCAAAAATACCGTCAATTTCAATGCCATCGTTTCCTGAAAAATAGACCTCGTTAAAGGTAACCGTATTGTAGTCTCCTGCAACTTCAATACCTTCGTCACCAGCATTTTCAACTAGATTGTTGTTGACTAGATTGTTATTACCCTGGATATCGATACCTTCATCGGAATCCCACCCATCTCCAGTGATTGTCATGTTGCTGACCACATTGAAATCGCTTTCGACATATACAGCATCATCACCAAAATCAGTGATAGTGACACCTGTAACAAAATGGTTACCATCCCCTCCAACAGTCACAGCATCGCCGCAACCGATTACGCTACCCCCGCTAAGCCGGGCGCCACTTTCCAGTAAAATAATACCTGTGCCAAATTCATTGGTGGAACAGGTCAAACTGTAATCTCCCATTGAAAGGCTGCCAGATGGCCCCTCAATTGCTATTGCGACAGAAAATTCATCAGCAATAGTGCAGACTAAATCACTGTCGAGGGTGGTCGGAGAGGTTATTACGTCACCACAGCTAACCGCCTGAGCTTGTGAGCCTGAGGCAATACCCATTGATAAGACTGCTATAACTGCGCTAAGTGGTAAAATGGATTTCTTTTGCATGAGTCTATCCCTAACTTTTAATCAGTTGAGCGAATGTATAAATAAAATAAAAAGCCAGATTTCCGGATTTGTTATTTGTGCCTGAAAAAGAGCACCTGCTTTTCGTTTAAATATTGCCCGATCTGTCTTGATTAGATAAATATTGTTTTGAAGTTTTAATAGTATTTTTTAATGGAAATAATTATAAAAAATTGCATAAGGTGGTTGAGTTTATTGAGCGCCCTTAGCTTTATTTCCGAATTTCATTGATATATGTGGTAAATATTCTGATAATTTTACGGATTGTCGCTAATTGCATTTTCTTATGGGGAAATATTTCCAGTAATCGTGACTTTTATGTTGGAGAGGATTTTGTGAGTAGAAGAAAAGTTCCCACCTAATTATGAATGGGAATAGGTTTTTCTAAATATATTTAAATGTGTTTGTTTGTGTTGAGTTTAAGTGCGGCTTTATAGGTCGTTTACTGTTGTAAGTGAAATTTTGATTGCTGTTCCAAAACTCCTCTGATTTAAAGGCTCAGTTTTAGCTGCAAGACAGCGCACTTTTATTTTCAAAAGGTAAGCAAAGGTGTGGAGTTGTATTAGCTGGCTGCTGAAGGCTTTATTTATGTTGAGTTTTAAGTGAGATTCCAGCGGTGACGGAAATAAGCTGATTTTGACCGGGTAGGGGGTTCGGGTCGAATTTACTGATTTGGTTACTTCAGAGGGGATCGTTGAGTAGGAGAGGTGTGGGTGCTGGGACGCCTAGACCATATGGTCAAAGCTGAAGGAAGTCGTCGTGTATTTCCTTCACTCTGTCGCAGCCTTGGCTGAGAATGGCGGTAGTATTGGCGGGCATAGGCCAACTGGGGTTAAACTCCCGCTCTTAAAACTATTACAAAGCTCTATCCTAGAGGAGATACCGATGCGTCAAACAATGATCGCACTATCCGTGGCCGCAGCTCTTGCGGTAGTGGGCGGTTGTGGTGAAAAGACACAACAGGCTGAGGTGGTCAAAGATACCGTGAATGCCGAGAAGTCCATGGCTGTTAGTCCGGAGCACGCCAGCAACATGCTATTGGCGGAGTGGACAGGTCCTTTTGGTGGTGTTCCTGCGTTTGACAAGATGAATCTTGAAGATCTCAAGCCCGCAATTGAGAAGGGTATTGAGATGAATCTGGCGGAGCTGGACGCCATCGCCGCCGATCCTGCCAAGCCTACTTTCGCCAACACTTTCGTTCCGATGGAGCGCAGTGGTGCAGAGTTGGGGCGTGCATCTTCTTATTATGGGATCTGGGCCGGCAATATGTCCTCCCCGGAATTCCGTGAGGTTCAGCGCGAACTGGCACCTCTGTGGGCTGACTACGAGTCCAAGATTTACCAGAACAAGGCCCTCTTTAAGCGTATCAAGTCTATCTATGATCAGCGTGAATCGATGGACCTGGACGCTGAGCAGAAGCGTGTAGTCGAGCTGGTATATACCCAGTTCGCAACCAATGGCGCCACCCTTGAAGGGGAAAAGAAAGAGCGCTATGCAGAAATCAATAAGCGCTTGGCGGAACTCTATACAAAGTTCTCCAATAATGTACTGGCTGATGAGGAAGGCTACGACATCTTCCTGACTAAAGATCAGCTGGGTGGCCTGCCGGATTCCTTTGTCGCTGCTGCGGCGGCCCTGGCGGAAGAGAAGGGCGAAAAAGGTAAGTACGCTATTACCAATACCCGCTCCTCCATGGATCCCTTCCTGACTTACTCTGACAATCGCGAGCTGCGTAAGCAGATTTGGACCAATTACTACAGCCGTGGCGACAATGGTGATGAGCACGATAACAACGCTATCATCGCTGAAATCCTGAAGCTGCGCGACGAACGTGTTGGCCTGCAAGGTTTCGACAACTACGCTCAGTGGCGCCTGCGCGATCGTATGGCGAAATCGCCTGAGCGCGCCATGGAGTTGATGGAAGCGGTATGGCCGGCGGCAGTTGGTCGCGTGAAGGAAGAAGTGGCTGATATGCAGGCTGTGGCTGATGCCGAGAAAGCCAATATCACTATTGAGCCCTGGGACTACCGCTACTACGCAGAAAAAGTTCGCAAGGCCAAGTACGACCTGAACTCCGATGAAGTTAAACAGTACTTGCAGCTGGATAACCTGCGTGAAGCCATGTTCTATGTGGCTGGAGAGCTGTTCAATTTTGAGTTCACTCCAGTGAAGGAAGGCTCAGTACCGGTATTCCATGAAGATGTTAAGGTCTGGGAGGTTACCGATAAGACGAGTGGCGATCATATCGGCCTCTGGTACCTGGACCCATTTGCTCGTGCAGGTAAGCGTTCTGGAGCCTGGGCAACCATGTACCGCGATCACTCCACTTTCGATGGTAAGAAGAACGTTCTCTCTTCCAACAACTCTAACTTTATCAAGGGCGCTCCCGGTGAGCCTGTACTGGTAAGTTGGGATGATGCAGAGACTTTCTTCCACGAGTTTGGCCATGCGCTGCACTTCCTCGCGTCCAACGTTACTTATCCGACCTTAAATGGCGGTGTGCGTGACTACACCGAGTTCCAGTCTCAGCTGCTGGAGCGCTGGTTGTCTACCGATGCGGTTATCGACAATTATCTGGTGCACTACAAAACTGGTGAGCCGATTCCTGCGGATCTGGTGAAGAAGATCAAGAAGGCGGCTAAGTTCAATTCAGGTTTTGCCACTACTGAGTACCTGGCATCTGCACTGGTGGATATGAAATTCCACACTGCTGATCCTGAAGGTATCGATCCAGACAAGTTTGAACGTGAAACTTTGAAGAAGCTGGGTATGCCGGATGAACTGGTGATGCGCCACCGTTCTCCTCATTTTGGTCATATCTTCTCCGGTGAAGGCTATGCGGCCAGCTACTACGGCTACATGTGGGCCGATGTGCTGACCTCCGATGCCTCTGAGGCTTTCGCCGAGTCCAAAGGCGGCTTCTACGATAGGGAAGTAGCTGCGAGACTGGTGAAATACTTGTTCGCTCCTCGCAATGCGTTGGACCCGGCAGACGCATACCGCTCTTTCCGTGGTCGCGATGCCAATATCGAAGCATTAATGCGCGATCGTGGCTTCCCGATCCCTGAAAAGAAAGCGAGCACGGTAGCTGTTAAGGACTAATTTGCAATAGTCCCCGTGACAAAAAAGCCGCATCCTTCGATGCGGCTTTTTTTATTGATTTAACTTGGTCTGTGAGTATTTCAGCTGGTTTCTGATCTCACCCTCTGTGAAGTTCTTTTACTTGTTTAGCCGCAGGCGCTAATTAACTTAGCTGGAAACATAAACACCTTGAATATAATCCCGGTGTATAACTTAATAAATGGCTTTCAGAATTGGAGGGTTTCTTGATAAGAGTTAGTGTATAGCTGGTACTAAAATAGGGTTTGGGATACTGGGGGGATCTGATGATAAAAGTTGGCTGTGGGGGTCAAAATAAGCCATTATTTAGCTAACCCGAAACCTTAATACGGTTTTCAATTTTTCCGGTGCAACTTTTCTTGTGTCTGAAAGATAAATTTCCTTGTGTACCTTGGATAGGCGATTTAAGCCCTGATCTTTAGCAAAGGCTTCCATTTTCTCAAAGCTGATAGGCTCATCCTCAAATCTCCCTAAGTGGAGCATTTGTACACACTTCCCCTCTAAAATAGTCTCAAAGTTAACTTGATTCAGTAGTGGATTTGGTTTTTTGTTCTTAACGTAGTTAAGTATTTCCTTGAAAAAGGGTAGCTCGACAAAATCAGGCTGACGTATCATCAGCTTATAGATTAAATCTTCTTTTTTGATCTTCCCAGAATAACTCTCTTTGGCTTTTTCATTGATGTCCCAGACTCCCTCTAATGGATAGACTGTAAAATCAAAGTACCCCCTCGGCTTCTCATCCGTTTTTTTGGGAAGCATCTTGATAGCATAAGCCAAGGAATATAGAGCGCCGATACAGTTTGTGAATGCCTCCTCGGCAGGGCTGCCCTCTCCATGAATAGTAATGTAATTGAGTTTGGGGATATCGATAACTTCAGGTAGAGTTTTAGGGAGATAGAGAGATTTTTCTTTTTTTCGCCATTCATGTTTTACTGGCATAGTATTCCCTTGGTGCTTTCTAGGTCGCTTTAAGTATACTGTTTATAAATACAGTATTCAAGATGGGTGGTTTAATGTTGATGTTTGGCAGGTCAAGTTAGATTAGGCGAAAGGAAATTTTCACTTATAACTGAATGGCTTTACGACGACTTTGATCCCGGCGCGTTGGGTGATGATTGAGCGATGATTAATAGGTATAAGCCTGCCATTTTGGGTAGGCACTATGCCGCAGACAGTTTTATTGTCGTCTAATTGTAAGATCTAGTGAAAGTCGCAACATATCTTTGTGTTGCACTCCGTCTTCAACAATGGGTTGATCATAGTTGTGTAAAAAATAATCTTTAACAACAGATTCAACCCTGAACCCATGGCGTTGATAAAAGGTTAGTTGGTAACCGAATGTGCCAGTGCCCAGCTCTATTCGGTGAATTCCTTTGGTGGTGAGCTCTGAAAGAGAGAACTTTAACAGCTTTGATCCAATCCCTTGCTGCCGCACCTCAGGAGAAACTGAGATATTGAAAATCTCAGCGATTGCGGTATCAATTTCTTTTACTACGCATATACCTTCCACAGCGCCGGCATCAATTGCTGCGAAACACCAGGATTCAGGTAAATAGCTGTCTATTTTCTTCTTTGAGGGATCTGCTTCGAGTAGAAGATACAAAGGTGCGTCGCTTACGGGTATTTGGATGTATTTCATAGCGCGGTCTATTTGGTTTCTATTTGAGGCATTAACCTATATGCGCTTTATCAATAAAGTTTTCTTGTAGCCACAAAAAGTAGTATAGCAATAATGCAATACAAGGCTCTTGGTGAATTATGGGACGGTCGTTGTTTCTGCGAATACCGACTTTCGCCGGTATTCGCGGTTTGAAGTGCGGGAATAATGGAGGTTAGTGGTTGGCTACAGGGGTTTACGGTAGACCTGCTCTCCTTCAACCCAGGTCTCCAGAACCTGTACCTTCCAGATCTCCTGGGGAGCTATCGTAAAAATATCCTTATCCAGCAAAATAAAATCGGCGAACTTCCCGGCTTCAAGGTTGCCGATGACTTTCTCCTGATGGCTGGCATAGGCTGCATCCAGGGTAAAGGCGCGCAGGGCTTGCTCCAGAGTCATAGCTTCTTCTGTGCGCCAGCCTTTACTGGGGTCTCCCTGGCGGTCGCGGCGGGTAACTGCGGCGTGTAGACCGAAAAGCGGGTTTGCGGGTTCTACAGGGAAGTCGGAGCCTGCGGCGATGGAAGTGCCTTGTTCCAGCAGGGTCTGCCAAGCGTAGGCGCCGATCAGTCGTTCATTCCCCAGGCGGTCTCCGGCCATATTCTTATCGCTGGTAGCGTGAGTGGGCTGCATAGAGGCAATCAGGTTGAGCCGGGCGAAGCGCGGAATATCTTCCACCTCAATAACCTGGGCGTGCTCCACACGATGACGATAGCTAGCCTGGCTCTCTGCCTTGTTTAGGGTTTCCAAATGGTTCAATACGATATGGTTAGCCCTGTCGCCGATTGCATGTACGTTAACCTGGAAGTTATTGTCGGTAGCCAGCTTGAGCAAAGCCAACATTTTGTCTTCCGGGTAGAGCAGCAGCCCCTTTTCCTGAGGGCGGTCGTGGTAGGGCTCCAGCAGGGCAGCGCCTCGGCTTCCCAAGGCGCCATCGGCGGAAAGTTTGATGCTGCGCATATACAGCCGGTCCGATGGCTCTCCAATATGCCCCGCCTGAAGTAACTGGGCATAGTTGTGGCTATCTACTGAAAGCATGGGGTAAATACGCAACGGGATGGCTTTCTTATTTGCCAGGTCTCGGTAGGCGTTCAGGGTCTGTTCGCTGATACCCGCATCATGCACACTGGTTAATCCCAGGGAGAGAGCGGTGGTAAATGCATTTTGTAGGTTCTTTTTCTCCTGGGCTAAAGTAGGTGCGGGTATCGCCTTGTACATCAGGCTCATGGCGTTATCGATCAGGATGCCTGTCGGGTTGCCGTTTTCATCCCGTAGAATCTCACCGCCATCTGGTGATTGGGTTTCCTTGTCGATCCCCGCTAACTCCAGGGCCCTGGAATTGGCCCAACCTGCGTGGCCATCGACCCTGCGCAACCAAATTGGCTGCTTGATTTCCAATTTATCTAGTTGTTTATGGGTTGGGAAAGCTTTGTTGGGCCAGGTAACCTGGTTCCAGCCACGGCCCGATAGCCATTCGTCGGGCCCCAGATCCCGGGCGTACTTCTTGATGGCTGAGAGTGCTTGTGCAAGGGAGTGATCGCGTAAGTCCAATTCCCCGGTGAGTTGGCCCAGGCCCAGCATATGGCCGTGGGCATCAATTAGGCCTGGAAGTAGGGTTTTACCTTGCGCATCAATTCTATCGGCTGTAGGAAATTGCTTTTCCAGCTGTTGATAGCTTCCAGTTGCCAGTACCTTACCTTGATCAAAGGCTAAAGCATCGAACGTAAGTAGTTGATCATCAGTAGTTTGGTAGCCGGAAACATTGTGAATCAGAGTGGTGGACTGAACACACAGTGAGGTGGCCATAAGTAGAGTGGCTGAAAGGGGGAGGAAAAAACGCATAGATAGCTTGCCTTATAGGGCGACTTTTGAACCTCGCCCCAACTAGTCGAATATCTTGAAGTTCGAGTTATTGTTTTGCTGGATCTATGCGCAGTAAACGGCCTTTGGGGCCATCGGTCAATATGTAAAGACTGCCATCCTGGCCAACTTCTGCGTCGCGTACGCGCTCCCCAATAGGTATCCTTAGCTCGCCAATAGCGGCATCATCTTTTATCTGAATGACCCGTAAATCTTCGCTAACTAATCCGGCGGAAATAAGCCGTCCTTTCCATTCGGGGAAGGCATTGCCGGTGTAGAAGGCCAGTCCTCCAGGGGCGTGGGTATCGAGCCAGGCCAGTGCGGGCGAGGTAAATTCTGGATCCTCGATTTTGAAGGCTATATTGGAACCATCCCGGTAGTCCCGACCAAAAGTGACCCTTGGCCAGCCATAGTTACTGCCAGCTTTGAGGCGGTTCAATTCATCGCCTCCAGCGGGGCCGTGTTCGGAGGACCAGATCTCTCCACTTTGTTGATCGATCACCAATCCTTGGGGGTTGCGGTGGCCAAAGCTCCAGATTTGCGGCAGGGCATCTGCTTGGTTTTTGAATGGGTTGTCGTCGGGAATTGAACCGTCCCCATTAATACGAATAATAGAGCCGAAGTGGGTTTGTAGGTTTTGGGCCTGTTCCCGGGCAAAAATATCGAGGAATTCTTGTGGGGGATTACCGCCATCGCCAACGGTAGCCAGCAATGTTTTATCAGGTAGGAAGGCGAGCCGGGAACCGAAGTGTGCGCCGTTATTTTTACCCTGCGCGGACTTGAATATCTCTTCAAAGTTTTCCAACTTGCCGTTATTCCATTTAGCCCGACCAATGGCAAGTCGGTTGTTGTCCATATTGCCAATGGCATAACTGAAGTAGAGCATCTGGTCTTGAGGGAAGGTGGGGCTCACAGCGATATCCAGTAGGCCCCCTTGGCCAAGAAACAAGATTTCTGCTGGAAACTTGATAGAGTCCGCCAATAATTTTCCATCTTTTACAATTCTGAGTTGTCCGCTGCGCTGGGTGATAAGAAAACTTCCATCAGGCAGGCTGGTTATACCCCAAGGGTATTCAAGTGGGCCGGCGATTGAAGTAAGGGTAACCTCTTCGGCGAGCGGGATAGTGCCCCGGGAAATCAAAGGATTACCCTGGCTATTGGCAGCAGTGCTAAAAAAGATGCAGGTTGTGACAACTACACTAAGGAGGTATTTCACCACATGGCCTCTATCGATTTGTCTCGGGATTGAGCATAGATAGAGTAGTCACTGGGGAATGTCCAGGCAGTACGCCAGGGTAATTGTCAGGGTGTTAAATCATTCTGTAGGGAGGTGAATAGATGTCCCGCTGGTTGATTATCGCAGGAATAATTTTAGTGTTGGTTGGGGTGCTATTGCACTTTTCCCCAGGGTTATTCAGCTGGTTCGGGCGCTTGCCGGGAGATGTTCGTGTGGAGTCGGGGCGCACCCGTTTTTACTTTCCAATTGTATCGATGATTATCGTTAGTTTGGTATTGAGTTTACTGGTGAATTTATTTCGACGTTAATAAAAAACCGCCAGGGTAACTATCTCCTGGCGGTGAGAGGGAGTTTATGGAGTGTAGCGGAAGCGCATCAGCTTGTAGGGTGGCTTGGCATTACCAAGGCCAGAACTGAAAGCAGGATGCTGGTGAAGCTGATCCTGGGTGATATATACCCAGCCATTGCTAATAGCGAGGCTGTCAGGCCAAGAGAGTTGTTTGTCCTGTAGCAGGATTTGGTAATTGCCCTGGGTGGTCAGTCCAATGGCGTTATTCTGCAGGTCGGTAACCAGCACGCCACCTTCCGGTGCCATTGCAATGCCATCACTGGGGTTTTTGGGGCCAAACTCTTCAATTTGTGCGGTTAGTTTACTCTCGGAAATATCGGCGTCCGCCAACTGCGCAGCAGGAAGGCGGAAGATTTTATCGCCGCTGAGACTGCCAAAGTAGAGCCATTCAGACTTGTCGTCCAGGGCAATGGGATTGAGACCAAAGTGCAGGCTTTTATTCGTATCACCTTCAGTTTTAGCCGCTAGCAAAACTCCACCGATGATGAGATCCTGCTTTGGCGGCATAAATTCATTAGCGCTTTCCAGTACACGCCGAGAGCGTCCGGTTTTCAGGTCGACGACAATAATTGCCGGTTTGGTCGCGCCGTTAAAATTACCGAAGGACATATCGGCGATGTAGATTTTTTGGCGCTTTTCATCCAGGGCAAAATCCTGCGGAAATAGATTTTCTACTAATGCTGACTTGGAAATTTCAATCTGTTGGTGCAGTTTATTATTGACGCTGTCCCAGGCGACAAGTTGGACGGGTGTATTTTCACCGCCCATATCCAAGATCCAGACGATGCCTTTGCTGTCAGAGTGAATGCCAATTACTGATCCAAAGCCCACTTCACCCTGTTCAGGCCCATCCGCCCAATCTCGATTGGGAAAGGGTTGCTTGGAGCCGTTGGCCATTACCTCGAGTACTTTTAGTTTTGGCGCATCCAGTGGGTGCATGCTGACCAGTACCCGGCCATTGGGGGTGATAGTGACACCGGCAGCGCGGGATTCGCTGAATTCAGTGACTGTTTGCAGGGACTCCGCTTCAGCTGCGTGAGTGACACTGGTGGCTAAGCTGCCAACACCTGCAAGAGCCAGAGCGGCAAATAGTATTTTTGGGGACTTCATTGCGACTTCCTTAAATTTTACTGTGTCTCAGTTTTTGGCTTGTTTGCGCAGCGCATCTTCCAAGGCGCTGAGCTTTTTGTTGCCGATATAAAGCTGGGACAGGGCAGCCAGGGCGGCGCTGCCAATTTTCTGTTTGGCATCTTTGCGCACGATGAGCGTTGCTTTATCTTGAGTGCCGAGAAGCCCTTTGGGCTCTTTTAGTGCGCGGATGGTGTAGCGGTTGTGGAGAAATTGCGGGTGCCACAAGGGAATCACTACCCAGCGCTCCTGCGCTACGGCGTCTTCAAAACGGTTGAAGCAGTCTGCTTCTGTTCCCGGTCGGAATTCGTAACCTGCCTTATCAAGACCATAGGCATGAATCATTTCAGTGGAAAAGCGGCTAATACCGGCACCGGGATTAATTCCCTGGATCAGGCGATCCATACGGGTGAGAGCGGGTTCGCTGAGTAGGTCATCAACACTGGCAATTGCTTTTTCGGGCACATAATCCGGCACACCCCAGATACAGTAGGGCTCATACAGCACGGTCACTTTTTCGACCTGGTCCAGCAGGGGATTCAGGTAGACCTCGTGGCTGGAGGGCAGCCAGGCCGAAGTTAAAAGGTCGATTTCCCCGTTTTTTAACAGCTCGAAGGCCGCCTCATGGGGGGCGGACTTGAAGCTGGTTTGGTGGCCGTGAGCCTCAAGAACCTTGGCGACTTCCCGGGCGCTGGCCTCGTGGAAAGAGAGCGCAATGTGTCCGATGCGAATACTGTTATCCATACCGAAACTCCCTGGTGTAAGTTTGTGACTGTGCAGTAGTGGCTGCGATAGGGGTATTGTGGTTGCTTTGATTTACCGGATAAACTGCAATTAATAGAAATTAATATTCGATATTTCCGATCAATGCTGATAGATAATCTCAAGTTGTTCCTGCAAATTGTTGATAAAGGTAGTCTGGTCGCCGCAGCGCGGGACTCGGGCCTATCTTCCAGCAGGGTTTCCGAGCGCCTTGCGGCATTGGAGTCGCACTTCGGTGTGGTGTTATTGAATCGAACAACCCGGGCAATTAGCCTGACAGAGGAAGGGCGTACCCTGATTGAGGGTGCTAAACAGATTCTGGGTGAAGTGGATGACCTTGAAAGCCGTATTCGATTAGGAGCACAGACCCTGTCCGGTGGCATTCGCGTAAGTGCCCCCTGCGACTTGGGGCGTGCGATTGTGGCCCCGGAAATTGACCGCTTCTTACTGGATCACCCGACTATTTCTATTGAATTGCTGTTATCGGATGGTTATGTGGACATTGTCGGTCAGGGTATTGATATTGCCTTGCGTTTCGGCGCAATCACCGACAGTTCACTTCGGGTCAGGACCTTGAGCCAAAAGCAGCGCATCCTCTGCGCTTCTCCCAGATATTTACAAGAGCGAGGTACTCCACAAAAGCCCGGGGACCTGAAGGGTCACAACTGTCTGGTAATGCGTTTCGGTGAAAATCTGGATAACCACTGGCGCTTTCTCGGCGGCTGCGATGGATCGGGAAGTGAGCAAACTGTGGTGGTGCGCGGTGACCGGGTGACCAATGACGGGGAACTGGCTCGTCAGTGGTGCCTGAAGGGAAGTGGCATTATTTTAAAATCGGAACTGGATGTAGGGCCGGATATTCAGGCGGGCAGGCTGGTTCGCCTGTTAGAAAAGTACACTCCACCGCCGGTACCACTTCAAATGTTGTTCCCTCCAAGCCGGGCCCAGCCGCGCCGGGTGACGGTATTTACAGACCGATTGGCCATGAAGTTTATGTCCACTTCTGCGAGGATTTAATCGCCCCTCTCAAGTTGATTGTTATCTTTATTTATTTTGAATTCAGGCCGTAAAGCTATGGCATTTTTTTATTCTTCTATAATTAGGCTTGTGACTTTCTAGTTCATTTATATCAGTGCCGGTATTAAGTTTTTTAGTGGTGGAGGCAGTTGATGATACTAGACATCATATATGCGGTAATTATTCTGTATGTGTTGATTTGCCTGGTGCTGTATTTTAAAGACAAGTCCTACTTCTACAAAAATGCGGCCATTATACAAGCCCCACCCGAAGCCTTGTTTGATTATGTGGTAGACCTACGAAATTGGGAAAGCAAATATCCGAACACTTTATTTGCGGAATACAATCTGGGGGGCGATAAGTCCACTGTAGGTAGCGTAGCGATCGAAAAATATTGGGGGATTACTGGCTACCACGTAATGAAGCATCAATTAATAAATTATGAGCGGCCCAATAAGATTTCCTGGGAGGGGAAGACGATTTACGGTGGTGCGCTGGTTCTATTATTTTTACCAATTACTAAACACATCACGGGCCATTTCAGTTACACCATTACCGAAATGAAGGGTGGGGCAAGTCACTGGGAGAGACAGTGTTATTTCAAAATGCACTCTGCGAACCCAATATATCAGCTAGTGTACTTGCTTTATATGCCGCTATTCAGGCTTGAGCTGTTAAAGGCATTGCGACTATACCAGGCGGAAGTGAAAGAAATGATGGAGAAGATTTACACGGATTAATTGTATTTTTTTGACGCCAAAAAAAAAGGCCGCATGGGAGTACGGCCATCAAGGGACTTATTTGCGAGATAGGAGAGTGTAAAACTCGTTAATTAAAAATCGTATCTGATTGACGCAGAGAAAGTACGTCCCGGCGCCGCATTGACAGAAAGATCGCTACCTTCATCCCAGCCTGCAACATTCAGGTAGGGAACGTAGTATTTATCCATCAGGTTGTTAACCGCCAAGTTCACAGACATGGAGTCCATTACCTGATAACCCAGGGTCCAGTCTACAGTGCCATAACCGGCAGTTTCAGTAGCGCCGTCGTTCACTTTTTCCATACGGTCTGCCCAGCGCACCAGTACCTGGCTGGAGAGTTTGGCTCCGCTGTAGCTTGCACCGACCACGCCAGAAAGTGGGCTGATGCTGGTAAGGTATTCACCGGTGGTGTCGTTTTCGCCGCGCTGGTAGCTGGCATTTGCAAACAACTCGATTGTTGGAGACAGGTACCAGCTGGCGCTCGCCTCTATACCTTTGATGGTGACAGATTCGATGTTCTGGTACTGGTACTGTTCAAATACATGGGAGAAACTGCCGTCATCACCATTTACAAATTCTTGGTGAATTAAAGTGGTTTCCAGGAAATCATCGTATTCGGTATAAAACGCTGCAGTACTGAAAGCTACCGGGCCCAGGTGCCCGCGCAGGCCGAGCTCGAAGGTGTCACTGGTTTCCGGTGACAGATCGTCGGCGGGAAGTACCTCATAGATGTAACTGGAGGTCGGCTGCAGGTAGTGCTCAATATAAGCTAAATCGTAGGCCGGTACTTTAAAGCCCTGCCCATATTGGGCAAAGGCAGATAACTTTGAATTGATTCGATACAGAGTGCCCAGGTTGAAGGAAACATTGCTTTCTTCAATGGTGGCAAATGGGGTGCCGTCAGTCTTCAATGCGCCGTTCGGGTCCATTTCGTACCAGTCGTAGCGCAGGCCCGGGGTAACGGTCAGCTGGCCATTGGCGAATAACATTTCGTCATTGATAAACAGGCCGGCGCGCGCCACTTCGTTTTCTGGGAATTTCTCGGTGGTGGAGTCCAGAGTGGAGCTACCCGCAACTTCACGGTATTGGTGAACGGTACGCTCGCTCTCGGTTTGCTCCAGGTCCAGGCCGTAACCCAGGGTGTGGGTCTCATTCAGGGTTTTGCTGGCGTTGGACAGCAGGCCGATAGTGTCCTGGCGGTAGAGGCCGGTTTCCCACATATCGCGGATTTCGATCACACCGAACATGGGGGCGTTGATGTCCAGTTGGCCGTACTGCTCGTCTTCCTGTTCAGACTTGTTGTTGTACAAGCTGATATTTACCTGATCGTAAATCGCAGTTGGAGTCTCGCTGTGGTAGCGGAGCTGGTATGCAGTGGTCTCTTTGTCGGAAACAGATTGTTCAGCGACGATGTTGTAGCCGTAGTCGGCCAGTCCGCGGAAGTAATACAACAGGCCATCGGCACTGTCGCCGACAGTTTCCTGGTTCCAGTGGTCAATGCTGAAACTGATAAAGTCTTCGCCACCCAAGTTGTACTTGCCTTTGTACAGGATGCTCTTCGATTCAATCTCGAAGGGGTCCTGGGTTTCGTCGTAGTTCTGTTGTTCTTCACCATCGCGGAAGGTGGTGTGCAGCAGTTGCTCAAAATTGCCGGTGCGCAGGGCGAGGGTAGGGGAAACATTGTGTTGGCTGGTGATGCCGTTGTAGCCGGTCTTGATAGATCCGCCAAACTGCTCGCCATCCTCCAGGTAGTCGGAAGCATCTTTGGTGGTGAATACTACGATACCGGCAAGGGCGTCTGAACCGTACAGGGAGGAGGCTGCGCCTTTGGCAACTTCAACCTGCTTTAGGGTGTCCACTTCAATAAAGCCGCGACCAATAATGTCGTTTTGGCCATTGGCGCCATAACCCTCGTTCACCCGCATACCGTCTTTGATAATCAGTACACGGTCACCGCCCATGCCGCGCACCAGAATATTCTGTGCGCCGCCAGCCTCACCAGTTACTTCAACGCCAGGTTCGTATTGGAACAGCTGGTTCATGTCATTGAGCTGAAGCTGCTCAATTTCTTCATTGGTCACCACGGAAACGCTGCCCGCAACGTCTTTCAGGGGTTTTTCTGCGCGCCCGCTGACGACGATCAGCTCGAGTTCATTGCTGGACGGAGAGGTCGGGGTCTCTGCGTACAGGTTTGAGGCGGAGGCTAAGCCCAAAATGGCTGCTGCTAGTGGGCGACGTTTCATGGTGAATTCCTTGATGTCGTTGATTCGGTCTGCTCGTTAAGGGTCTCTGGTTGCCCTTTCGCTTGGTCTTGTCGACCAGTTCGGAGCGAGATTATATGGATACTTATTAAAATGTAAAGGTAAATGCGAATCAATATCAATTAGATTAAATTTGACCTTAAAAGTTTCTTTGGGTACTTTCCGCTCAAATTTGTGAACGGCATCAATAGTGGGGCTTGGGAGGCTTGCAGTGAATATTCAATCAATTGAGACCTTAATGGCGGATGTGGCCGACCTGTTTATGGCCCCAGTATTACTGGCGATCCTGGTACTTTTTATCTACTCGCTTTATGCCGCTGGGCGCTTTATTTCACTGTGGATGCTTCGCCGCAAAAATGCCGGAGCCTATCGGTTGGCATTGAAGCAAGGTCGGGTTGAGCGCCTGCCGGGCTACCAAGTACACAACTTTTACGTGAATAATCCTTTGGCATGTGACGACGAATTGGAAGTTTTTGCGTTGAGAAAACTGGAACTTCTTCGCATGGCTACCCGGATCGCGCCCATGTTGGGTTTGATTGCCACCATGATTCCCATGGGGCCGGCACTTCGCGCGCTGGCCGATGGCAATATCCAGGGAATCAGTGAAAACCTGATTATTGCTTTCGCCGCTGTGATCTGGGGCTTGGTGATCTCCACGATTACCTTTTGGCCTGCCTCAGTGAAAAAACGCTGGTTTGCCTCTGAGCTTATTAATATCCGCAAGCTGAAGGAGGCCGACTGATGCGCTTCCTCGACGAAGATGAAGAACTGAATCCTATTCTGAGCGCGGTGAACCTGATCGATGTGTTTTTGGTCATTATTGCCGCGCTGCTGATTGCCATTGCGCAAAACCCCTTGAACGTTTTTTCCAATGAAAAGGTCACGGTGATTAAAAATGCCGGCGAACCCAATATGGAAGTGATCGTCAAGGACGGTAAGGAAATCAAACAATACAAATCCACCGGGGAAATTGGCTCAGGGGAGGGCACCCGTGCGGGAGTGGCTTACCAGATGGCCGATGGCAGCCTGGTTTATGTACCGGAAGGGGAAGGTAAAGAAGCTCCCGCCGGTGAAAAAGCTTCGGGGGGGAATTAGTGGTGCGTAATAAACTATGGGCACAGTTTGTGTGCCTATTGATGAGCTTGGCTTTTGCAACCTTTGCCCAGGCCAGTGATAAACCCAAAGTACTCTTGATGATGTCGAGCCACACGGCCAAGGCAAAAGGTACATTGCTGACTGATCTCTCTGCAGACCAACCCTTTGAGCTGGAGATCTTTAACAGCAAAGGTAAAAGCGATGAGGAAATCGACCTGGCCTGGTCTTCCGCTGAACTGATAATGCTGGATGGCATCAACCCGGCGCTTTCTGCTTTCATGTTTGGCAAGCTCCAGCCAATGCTGGCCAAGCATCCGCAAGTTCCGGTGATTTCCCTGGGGGATGCAGATAATAAGTCCATGAACCAGGGGTTGGCAGAGTCCGAGCATCGGGCGATTGCCGCTTATTTTAATAATGCGGGCCGTAAAAACTACCGGCATATGATGCAATTTTTGTCGGCAGAGGTATTTGACCTTTCCAGTGGCTCAGTACCGGCACCGATAATCGTACCCAAGGTGGGTTTTTATCATCCCCGCCTGGAGCAGCTTGTCACCGACAAAGAGGAATTTTTCTTTGACTGGTTAAAGCCTGCTGAGAAGCAGCCAGTGATTGCCGTGGCTATCCATCGCTCCGTGGTGGATTACGAGCAGCAGCAGGTCGTCGACACCCTGTTGAATGGTCTTGAGGCTAAAGGTGCCAAGGCTTTCGCCTTCTTCTTTGAAGGCGAAGACTTGCCGCTTTCCTATCCAGACTTATTGCAAACCGAAAGCGGCAATACCCGTGTTGACTTGATGATTAATTACCGCTCCCTGCACTATGTCAGCAAGCGCCGCGCTGAATTTGAGAAGTTGGGAGTGCCGGTTATTCATGCACTCAATTACACCGAGGGCAGCGAAGAAGAATATTTTGCTGATAACAGCGGTGTATCTCCATCCCTGACACCATTCTTCCTGGTAATGCCTGAAGATACTGGCAGTATCGATCCGGTGATTATCGCTGCTAGTAAAGACGGCAATAAAGTAGTGATGGATGTACAGATGCAGGCCTTGATAGAGCGCGCCTGGAATCACGCCTCCCTCGCTTATCAAAGCAACACCAATAAAAAGGTGGCAACGTTTATTTGGAACTACCCGCCCGGGGAAAAAAATATCGGTGCGGCTTTCCTGGATGTACCCAGCTCGATTGAGTCGATTGCCCAGGCAATGCGCGAAAGAGGCTATGAGGTACATATCAGGGATTCAAAAACCCTTATCGATTGGGCCGGGCAGTTGTTGCGCCCCTATTATCGTCGCGAAGACAGCGCAGCCTTGATCGATAAAGGGCTGGCTGATTGGATGCCACTGACCACCTATCAAGCCTGGTTTGACCAACTGCCTGCAACTGTACGGGATCCTATTGTAGAGCGTTGGGGCAAGCCGGAAGACAATACCATGTTGGCCGAACATAACGGCGAGCCTGCATTTGTTATTCCCCGGATGACCCTTGGCAATTTGATTGTGTTGCCGCAAGGCGTTCGCGCGGACAATGCCAAGGATCACTCTTCCCTCTACCACGATATGAAAACCCCGGTGAACCACGCCTACCTGGCGGTTTACCTCTATGCGCGGGAAACCTTTGGTGCCGATGCCTATATTCACCTGGGAACCCATGGCTCTCAGGAGTGGCTCAGTGGCAAAGAGCGGGGCCTGTCGGTTTACGATGCACCTAGTTTGGCCCTGGGAAATATCCCGGTGTTCTACCCCTACATTATCGATAATGTGGGAGAGGCTATGCAGGCCAAGCGCCGCGGCCGTGCCACCATGATCAGCCACTTGACCCCAGGCTTTGCGAAAGCAGGCCTATATGCGGAAGTGGCTGAGTTGTCCGAGTTAATTGGCAATTACCTGGTATTGTCTGAGGGGCAGACCCGGGCCAATACTCAAGAGCGTATTATCGGTCTGGCCGAAGAGCTCAATATGCTCAAGGATCTGGAAATCAGTGCTGAAGCCTTAAGTGCGGATTTTGATGGCCAACTGAGCCGCTTGCAGGATCATTTGGGTCAATTGGCAGAGATGAGCCAGCCGCTGGGCATCCATCGTTTTGGTCAGTTGCCAAAGACCGAACACCTCACCAGCACCATGCTTCAAATGTTGGGTGAAGGGTTTATCACCGCAGCGGATGAATATGAGGCGGAGCACGGGTTGCGTTTGCCGGAAGAGCAAACCCGGGACGAGCGCAATGTTGTGGCTTTGGAAGCGCAGGCGGGGTTCCAGTTGCTGGATACCTTCCTGGAGGGCGGTGAGCTGGAGCAGGTTCCTGAGCCCTTGCAGGCCCAGTTGGATCAGGCCCGGGAATACTCCGATAACTTTGCCAAAATTGCCGAGCTGGAAAACCTGATGTCGGCACTCGATGGTAACTATATTCCTGTAAGCCATGGGGGTGACCCGATTCGCAACCCGCAGGCGGTGCCCACCGGCCGCAACCTGATTGGCTTTAACCCGGCTAAGGTGCCGTCGAAGGAAGCCTATGAAGCTGGTGTACAGCTGATGGACCAGACCATTGCTGACTACCATGCAAAGCACGGCCGCTTCCCGGACAAGTTGGCATTCTCCCTGTGGTCCCTTGAAACCATGCGCCACCAGGGAGCCCTGGAAGCCCAGATCCTGCACGCCCTGGGCCTAAAACCAAAGTGGAACCAGCAGGGCAATGTTACCGGTACAGAAGTTATTCCCTATTCGGAATTAAAGCGCCCGCGTATTGATGTCGTAATCTCTGCGACAGGCCTTTATCGGGATGCTTTCCCCAACGTGATGCTGTGGTTGGCAGAAGCCATCGATAAAGTGGCGCAGATGAAAGAAGACAATAACTTTGTCTACCGCCACAGCCAGGCATTGCAACAGCAACTGTTGGAAGACGGCAACAGTGAAGAGGATGCTCGCTATTTGTCATCGGTGCGTATCTTCTCCAATGAAAGCGGCAACTATGGAACGGGCCTTGCCGCCGCCAGCCTGGCCTCTGACAGTTGGGAGGGGGATGACAAGCTCGCTGACCTCTATATGCGCCGTATGGGCTTTGCCTATGGCAAAGATGAATCCCGCTGGAGCGAGGATCAGCGCAGTGTTGAGCTGTACGGCAAGGTGCTGTCTGGCACTGATGGGGTAATTTTTTCCCGCTCCACCAACCTCTACGCCATGATGACCAATGACGATCCCTTCCAATACTTTGGCGGTATCGGTCTGGCGGTTCGCAATCTGGATGGCGCAACGCCGGAAATGTATGTGTCCAATTTGCGTCGCAAAGATAACGTAAAAGCGCAAACCCTTGCGGAGTTCGTTAACCAGGAAATGCGCAGCCGTTACTTCCACCCCCGCTGGATTGAGGCGATGCAGGACTCCGGCTACGCAGGTGCTACCGCTATCCTGGATCGCGTCAACAATATGTGGGGCTGGGAAGTAATGACCCCGGAAACTATTCGCGACGACCAATGGCAGGAAATGTTTGAAGTCTACGTGGATGACAAATATGAAATGGACATGCGCGAATTCTTCGAAGAGCACAATGCCGAGGCCCTGGCCCAGATGTTGGAGCGAATGCTGGAAGCGGTGCGCAAGGGATATTGGGATGCGAAGCCTGAAACCCTGGAGAAAATGGTAGAGACCTACACCGAGCTGGCAAATCAGTTTGATGTGGCTACCGACAATGACAAGTTCAAGGAATTCGTCAATCAGCAGGCACTAGGGTTCGGCCTTGCGGCCCTGGCCAATGCCCAGGTATTGGATAACCCTCAGGTTAGCAGCGCCAATGCTGCGCAACAGGTCAGTGGCCAGAAGCTGGAGCAGGTTGCAGAGCCGACTCCCAGTGATAAGCCGGAAAAGCTGATATGGCTACTGTTGATGGCTATAGTGTTGGCTGGCTTTGTCAGCGGTTTCTTTGATCATAAGTGGGTGCGAACCAAGCCCGCTTAATGCCCTTCTTTAACGGCACCCGATCTGCTTAAGGCCGGGTGCCGTTAACCCCCCTCTGTTTTACCCCTTTCGTGTAAATAATCTTAAAGCTGCCTCGGCTACTGGGTTAAGAATTGTTGACCCCGGCAACTATTACTCTCTTACTGTGTTAGCTTTCTATATAGAAGGTGAAAAGTGCATTTTGATTACTTTGTAAATCATTAAGCTTGCAGCTTGTCAGATTAATAGGGCTACAGCTTGGTGAGCTTCTGACTAAAGCTGTCTCTTGAAAGGAGGTTGGAACGATGGGAAAACGATATCAGGCGGCCTTCCTGGGCCTTATATCGATTACGGCAAATGCCTGGTCTCTGGAAAACCCTTACTCGAGCAATGGGGCGGTGGCTGGGGGTTCTGCCAAAGTAGAAACGGAGAACCTGTTTTCCTGTGCTTCCGGTCGCTCCCGGTTGTCGCCAATGGGGGTGAAGCAGGTAGAGGGCAAAGCCTTTACCGTTCCGGCTGAAGTGAATTACAGCAAGCGGTACTTTGCTGCGGATCTCTATAACCAGTGCTCTGGGGTCACTCCATCCTCATTGGATGATATTGATCTTACAAAGGTACCGGTGGTCGATATCGACAAAGAAGGTGAGGTGGTTACCGGTTATATCTTTGCTGACAATTATTTTGAGCTATATATCAATGGCAAGTTAGTTGCTGTTGATCCGGTTCCATTTACGCCGTTTAACTCCAGTGTGGTTAAGTTCAGGGTGAAGAGACCCTACGATATCGCTGTAAAAGCGGTTGACTGGGAGGAGAACTTAGGGGAAGGCACAGAGAGTAACAGAGGTGTCCGCACCCATGCCGGTGACGGTGGCTTTATTGCAAGCTTTTCAGATGGTACCAAGACGAATTCAAAGTGGCATGCACAAACTTTTTATACAGCACCTATTTATGATTTGGGGTGCTTGAAAGAGCGGGGAGAAGAGCGAACCTCCTCGGACTGTGCTGAGAGGCCCCCAAAACCAGGTGCACAAGTCTATTCTCTGCACTGGGATATTCCGAAAAATTGGAAAGTCGACGATCGCTATCTTTCTTGGCCTTATGCGACAGAGTACTCGGAGCAGCAGATAGGTGTGGACAATAAAAACGCGTATATGAATTTTCGGGAACAGTTTTATGGCAGTGGAGCTAAATTTATCTGGTCAAAAAACATAGTCCTGGATAATTTGGTGTTGTTGCGCTATCGAGTTGAGTAACAGTGTCGTCATTGGCCAATTAATTGCTGTGCGTTGAAGTCACTGCGCACAGCTTTATCTCTACCCAGCCAAGAATAAATAGATTGTCTGAATTGCCTGCCTAGTTACGATTTTCCAGTTTGTCCTTATATTCACTTTTTCTCACAGAAAATTCCATTCCAAAATGGAATAGAAATTTGAGCTTCAACTTTTTTCTTCTATTGCCTTTCGTACACTGAAATTATTAATTCTGCTTAAAAATCTACCAAATTTGTTTCTTGTGAAACTTATTTTTTGGTTTTTTGTAGGTGACTCCTGATCGTATTTGGGGGAATCTCGCCACTGGTATTTGGCTTGAACTAATTTGGTGTAAAAAGGGTTTTCGTGAAATATGTCTGCTTTAATTCCGACGTTCCCCACAGTTTTGAAAAATAATTTAGATTCTGTTCAATTTTTATGAAAATTATGTGAAAAATTTCCCAAAAAAAAGCTGCGTGATAATTAGGATCGATCGTCTCAACTAAATATCGAATGTTAAGAATCGTAAAGATGCCAACATGAGGTAGGGCTGGTTAAGCTGTCGATAGGACGTGCTTTGCCGTTGCACGTAGCATTATTTTGAGAGAAAAGCTTGTGAGAAAAATAATTCCTCTCGTCGCCATTGCAGTGGCAGCAGGGTATTTCGTTTGGGCCAAAAGCCAATCTGAAGGTCAAAAACCAGTCGCTGAGCTAGAAAAGCCCAAGCCAGCTATCAGTAAATCTGCTCAAAAAGCAGAGCCGCTTAAACCTGAGGAGGTTCAGGTGGGTGAAGAGGAGCTCCTCGAAAGTGATGAAGAAAAAGCACTTTGGGTTGAGTCAGAGCTGGCCAGGGAAGCTCTTCATGAAAATGGTCGCCTACCCGTAGATCTCAATGGTGAAACCTATCTCGAGCTGGATATTGATATGCTCCGGAATCTCACTGTTGGTGATTACGTCGACATTGACTTGCCAGGTATTGAAGGTGATTACGATGCTCAGGTTGGCAGTATCGAAGAGCATGCCAGCGGCAACAAAAGCCTACAATTAAATTTTCCGGGGATGACTCGCCTGCATGGCGCAACTTTTACGCTCGGAGCAAATTCTGTTTATGCACAACTAAACTTACCTTCCGGATCATATACTATGGAAGCTCAGGGTAGTTATGCGTGGATAGCGCCTAATGGTGCATTAATTAAAAACCACGTAGAGAAACACGATAAGGATATGTCCTCGGAAGCACCTCGTGAAAAGACCTGGTCGGATGACGATGTTCCGCTAAACGACTTCAAATAAGAAGAAATTGATTCAAGGTAATTATGCTTTGAGTTAATAGTCAGGCAAAGGAAGGCCCAAGAAAATCCTGCAGATACCGGGGGCTCGTCTCCTCAGGCGGTTAAAAGGCTAGGGATAGCTTTTTGATCGAGTCAGGGTATTAAAAGCGTATTGTTACTCCTTTGGGCAGCAATTTTATTTAATTGCTGGGGGAGGAGTGTGCACTACTTATTATAATAAAAGGAGTCTTATAATGAACCTGAAGAAAAGCCTGGCTGCTGCTATTGCAGCACTGACCGTTTCTGGCGCTGCGAGTGCCGATACTGTCGATATCGCTATTATGTACACTGCACCAGCTGCGGAGTATACCGGTGATATCTCAGCCAAAATCGATAACTATATCAGCTATGCCAACAATTCCTTTTCAAGGAATGGTGTTGATATCCAGTTGAACCTGGTAGACACCTGGCAAGCTTCCAGTTCAGATTTTCGTGTAAACGAAGAGACCCTGGACCTGATTACCTTCCACAACACTGTGAATAACTGGCGATCCTCTGAAAAGGCGGATATGGTGGTTTTCCTGGGTAAAGCTGAAGAAACCGTAATCGACGGCAATACTTACATTACCTGTGGTATTGCCTGGGTTGGACAGGGTAGCAATGGCACCATGTACTCCAGCGCAAAAGAGCGTGCTTACAGCGTAACTGGCGTTGACTGTGGTTATAACACCTTCGTTCACGAGCTGGGCCACAATATGGGTCTGGTTCACTCAACCAAGCAGGGTGATACCTCTGGTGGCGTTTACTCTTACGGTATGGGTCACGGTGTAGACAACAAGTTCTCTACCATCATGGCTTACCCTTGGAGATACGGCGAAAACGTTACCCAGTACGATTGGTTCTCTGATCCTGACTGGTACGAGTGTGGTGGCTTGGCCTGTGGTGAGCGCTCAAACGGCGTAGACGTTTCAAACGCTTACCGTGCTCTCGGTCCTATCACTGATGATCTCTCTGGTTACTACTAATCGGCACTAATTTGCTGAAAGTAATTGTAGAGATTACTGGCTTATAGCCAAGGGAAATCGGGAGGTGCTCTCCCGATTTTCCATCTGAAAAGAACGGTTAATTAATTAACCAAAAAACCGAATACTGAGTGGGTAGCGCCAGAATAGGCCTTCATTGGCCCGGATTGCACCAATCACAATAAATATAACATTGATTATTGCTAATGCAATCAGCCCCAAAATACCGATAACAAAAAATATCATTATGACGGAAATTATAGAATAGATAAGCAGGCTTAACATCCAGTTAAATATCATCTTGCCGTGTTTATCGATTTCTTGAGAGCGGTCCCTTGTTGTTGCCCACATAATAATGGGTAAAACAAAACCAGCACCAGGAATTACGATCCAAGCCAATTGACTTAGATGAAGCAGCATTATGAAGGTATTTAGTTCCACATCCCAAGGGCGATAATCTTCCATTTAGCGACTTTCCTTTTGATCCAATGTCCTGTGTAAGCTGACTTACCTAGCTGGCTCTTCCGGTTGACAGATAAAAACCCCAGTCATCTCTCCCTTGCGCAATAGCAGCTCGGGCAGCTTTATCTGTGTCATAACTTACCTTAAAAAATTCTGCGCTCCAGGCTCCATTTTTGCTTCTCTCTATCAGGGCGTAACTCGCATGGGGGCTAAAGGTTTCCATAATATGGGGTTGCGGTTCACTGTCAGTATAAGCAGGTAGCCCAGCGCTGCCTGGATTTAAGACCAGCTGGCCACTACTGACAGAGATACAGCGTGGTTGATGTGTATGCCCACATAGAATGACTTTTGAGGAAATCTTTCCAAGGAGGTTGAGGATTTCATGGTTGGAACGTATCTGGGGGCGGCCGCTGCTGGTATCTTCCAGCAGATATATGAGGTCACTACTGGGTGTTCCATGGCAAAGAAAGACTTCATCGGTGATTTGTAAGCTGGGTGGTAACTGCTTCATCCATAATAGTGGTTTAACACCAAGGTCTTTCAGAATAAATTGCAGGGTTGGGTTGCTTTCTATTTCGGTAGATGTGGCTTCATATATTTGCCGGTCCTGATTACCGCGAATTGTCGTGTAACCTTGCTCCATTAAGCGTTCATAGGTGAGTCGTGGCGCAATAGGGCCATATAAAATATCACCCAGGTTCACCGTTAGATCGGCGCCTCTCTTTTTTAGATCAGCAACAATGGCATCGAGGGCATAAACATTGCTATGGATGTCAGACAGGACCGCTATTCGCATTGAGCTCTCCGCTGGACTGCTGAAAGTACTTTGACTGCTGCTATATTTTCACAGAAAGCTTCCTGTCGTCCATAAAACTATAAAAAATCAGCGGTCAAAAGCCAGGCGAGAGGCCAAGCCGAGGAAAATAACTCCAAGAAAACCATCCAGGTGCCGCTGAATATTGGCCTGTGTAGCAAGAGATTTTCCCAGCTTGCTAAACGATAGGGATACCAGGGTGTTAAAAGCCAACGCTGTAATGCTTAAGAGTACGCCCAATACAAGGATTTGGGGCGTGATTGCCTGGGATGACACGGTAAATTGAGGCAGGAAAAGGCTAAAGAAAAGTAGGGCTTTGGGGTTCATTAGGTTGTTGAGCAAGCCTCGGGCCATCAGCTGTGCTGCCGACAGTGCCACGGTATCTGGTTGGTTATTTTGTGCCACTTTATTTGAACGCCAATTGCGAAGGAGTGACAATCCAAGCCAAGCTAAATATACGGCTCCCACCAGTTTTACTACCATTGCCACCAGAGGCATCGTCTGCATGATATGTCCGAGTCCGAGAGCAACTAGCGCCGTTTGCACTATCCCAGCAGTAAAAATGCCCAGCGAGATCATTACTCCAGCAGTAAATCCGCGAGCCGAAGAGTAAGCAGATATTAACAGTAAGTCAGGACCAGGGGAGGCCGCTAGAACAATCGCTGCGATCAAGAAGGCGGGTAAAATACTGAGGTCGATCATATGAGGGGTGCCTTGAAATTGCGATTTTATCACAGCAGGTGTGTTTACTTCTATGATGGCCGTGCCTTGCTTTTTCCCGGGCTTCTACAATAGAAGTGAGTTCTACGGCAGGGTGCAATGCTACCAGTGAGCCATATAGACCGTGTGTTAGTGGTTGGTGCGGGTCCAACGGGGTTGGCGGCAGCTTGTGCTTTGTCTTTCTATGGAATCAAATGCCGAATAGTTGAACGCCGTACCAAGCCCAGTGAACTCTCTCGGGCAGTCGGTATTTTTCCCTGCACCATCAGGCGCCTTCTTAAGGTTGGTGTTTCAGATAACTTGGTATCTGAGGCGATGCGACTCTGCAAAGTTCAATATCTTCAAGCGGGTAGGCCGCTGTTATTTTTGGATAACCGGGGCGATGCGTATAAAGAGTATGTGGGCTTTGGGCTGCCGCAAAATCGCACAGAGGAAATTTTGCGAGATGCTTTACTTGAGCAAGGCGTTTCAGTTGAATATGGCGTGGCTGCTACTGAAGTGGATTCTAGTGATCACAGGGTGGTAGTTACCCTGTCTGACGGCAGTGTCGAATGCTTTGACTGGTTAATTGCTGCTGACGGAGTTCATTCAATAATTCGTGAGAAACTGAGTATTCCATTTTCTGGTACAGATTTGCCGGAACCTTGGGGAGTCGCTGATGTGGATATAGAAGGAGAGTGTGATCCCGATTTAGTTAGCGTGGATATTCAGCGGCCCGGCAATCAATTTACAATTACTTTACCTATGGGTAAACAGCGTTTAAGAGTAGTTGCTACCCAGCCAGATGCGTTGGGAGCACTAGATGTGCCGCTAAAAATTAAGAATATCCATCGCTCCGGTAGTTTTCAAATTTCAATTCGGCAGGCGAAGAGTTATCGCTCCCAGCGCGTACTTTTAGTCGGAGACGCCGCTCACTGCCATTCTCCCGTAGGTGGCAAGGGTATGAATCTGGGTATTGCCGATGCGATAGCTGCAGTTGATGCGATTATAAACGGCACAGTAGATAATTATTCCGATGAAAGGCGTAAAATAGGCGCGGCGACGATTCGAAAGACAGAAATTGTTAGGCGGATTATAAGCTCAAATTCCTTGCTAAATAAAATATCCTAATTACCACTTATGCTAAGCCAATTTTTAGCAACCTTTCTGGCATCGGTGGTGTCCGAAGAGAGACGTAAATCAATCTTGGAATGAGTGCCGACAAATCAAACCTCCGATTAAAGCGATATTGAAATTCTGCCAAATAGCGCTGTGCATATTTCGGCCTAATAGCATGGTAAGTGCTACGTAGCGCACTCTTTAAATTACCAAGTACTGTATTTACCCAATAGAACTCAGGCTCTTCAACAGAAGCTCGGCCACCACCACAAACAACTTTGTCATGTACACAACCGGCCTCCTTAATGGCATTGAAGCATGGAAGGCCATCTGAGATGACTGTGCTGCCACTGCAAAGGGACTTTTTACTCCAGGTTGAAATTTCACTGCTTTTGAAGCCCTTGATAATTGAGAGCTTAATACGGGTTGGACGTCCCTCCTTGGTTGTTTCAACGGCCGCCACAAAGGGAGTTTTACCCTTGGCTCCGCGTCCGGGCTTGCATCCAGTACGCTCACCACCGAGATAGGCATCATCTAGTTCAATAAAACCGGACAGTTTGTATCGTTGGTCTCGCTCCATCATCACTTGCATAAGTTTCTGCTTCATACGCCATGCTGCGTTGTAAGAGATACCTAGATGTCGAGATAGCTCCATAGAGGAAATGCCCTTCTTATCCTGAGTAATCAGGAAAATACCGAGAAACCAGGTGGTGAGGGGGAGCTTCGTGGATTCAAAAATTGTACGAGAGGTAATCGATGTCTGACGCCGACAACGGTTACATTGCTTAAGCTTGCGATAAGCGAGGTCGCAATGCTTGTCATGCCCGCAGTGAGGACAACTAAAGCCATTGGGCCAACGCCACTGCGACAGTGCATCGAAGCACTGTTCCTCGCTGCCGTACATTTTGAGGAATTGGGTCAAACTAATACCCTTCTGAAACTGTACCTTGTTGCGAGCCATGGCGTATTCCCTTGCAGATCAACGAGATAGCTGTATTTATATACAGTTACGCATGACTTAGCAAGAGTGGTAATTAGGTAAAATATTGGTGCGGATGTTGGCAAAGCTCGCCGTATCTTTTCCGGTGGTACGACAAGCATATACCCAAAACCTGACAAAGCTTTAAATGAACGTTTATTCTTTAAGGATTTCGTTGTAACCGTAGGTATCATTGCCGAAAACCTGAAAAGTGTCGATTTTAGGGGTATCATATTCGACAAGTCCCTCATAGGTTGAATATAAACCTTTTCCGCAGGGGGCTACCTTTATGTGGTTGGCAGTGCATCTTCCTACAAAGGAGAACCTTCTACTATTATCGCTGGTATTGGAATGGGAAGCATGTAAGTTCAATGAAGAAAAGATCAAACACTCCCCAGCTTTCATCTCTAAATCTATCACCATAAATTGATTAAGGAAATCATCTCCAATTAATTTTATGGAGCTAAATAAAATAAGAGTACTTTTATTAATTGGCTCCAAAGTTTTGGCTGATGGACCTAAATACTCGTCCACTATTTCACGGCCTGTAGGTAAGTATTTCCTATTTGGATATACCCAGCCATTCATATCAAGGAGGTTAGCAACTGCTTTATCAATGATATAGGGCCAGGGTGTAAAAACCCGAACATGGCCCCATTCCAGCATGGCGCTGCCGGCCGATATGCCTTTCTATGACACCAAGCGCTTTAATTTTCTCGACAAGAGCTATGCAACGGCAGTAATTGCAATAGGCCCTACACCAATGATAATCGCGTCGTGTATCTTGTTCATTAGTCTCCTACAAAATACCTGGAATTAAAACAGAAGGGGGTACAAGTAACCCGCTGTGACAGCCATACCTAAAACCACCACTAAAAATGCTGTGATCACCTGGGTTTTAAAGATGGACCTTAATAGGATAACTTCTGTCAGGCTGGCGCCAGCACTGCCGATAATTAGTGCCATTACCGATCCGAGAGCCATGCCCTTTTGCACCAAACCAGCACTCAGAGGGATAACAGCAGAGGCACGTATATAGAGTGGAATACCGATTACAGCTGCAATTGGAATCGCGTACCACTTGTTTTCTCCTGCGTAGGTTACGATCAAATCAGTAGGAACAAATCCGTAAATGAATGATCCCAGAGAAATACCGAGCAGTAAATAGGGGAGTGTTTTTTTAAAATCTATCCAGGTGGAATTCCAAATAATGACCCAGCGATTTAGTTTCTGGGTTTCTACTCCCCCCTCAGAATCACAGCTATTTGCCGGAGTATTGATACAGCAGGATGTAGTTTCTCCAGTTTTTGCAGCTGATGATAGAGAAGATATTGTTGCTATATTGGTTGCGCCAGTTGTAGCCAAGACTCCATTATTAAATGCCAAATTATTGGCTATCCCTTTGTTCTCACTGGGTGAAGGGGGATTTTTACTATTTGTGTCTCGGTAGACACCGTCGCGAACAAAACGCTCGAATCCAAATTTTTCCAGTGCAAATCCCGCAGAAATTGACACAGTCATCGCTAGAGTGAAATAAAAAATCGCTACGTTGAGACCAAATGTAAAGATCAACAAGCCAATAACAATCGGATTAAGTAGAGGGCTGGAGAATAGGAACACCATCATTGGTCCGAAACCAGCGCGGGCGCGAAGTAGTCCCTTCAAAAATGGAATAGTAGAGCATGAACAGAAAGGTGTAATGGAGCCAAGTAATGCGGCTATTACGTAGCCTCGGCCATTGCGTGAGCTTAGGGTCGCTTGGATTTTTTCCGGTGTAATGTACTGCTGCAATACACCAACGAGGTAGCTGATAGCTAAAAATAATACTGTCAGCTCAACTGCAAGAAAAGCAAACATAGAGAGAGCTTCTTCTAGCATGGATACGAACTCTGGGGGCATTGTTTTAGCTCCTTAATTAAATTTGTTATTACTAGAAATATAGAAATAATGAATTTTATCAGTGTGTTTTCATTAGCTTTGAAGTGTGATTTATGGTGCCAAGAGATCCTTTTTACGGATTGCTTGTGATGTTGTCAGGCGACATTGGATATCAGTGAATCTAAAACGCCCTTGCCGCTATGCACGCCACCCTCCATTTCCTGAGAGGATTTACTTCGAACTAAGTAGCCGGCAAAACCTTGTTCTGAAGTAGCTGGTTGACCATTGAAATGAACCGTAAACATACCTATTTCACTGATTAAATCGCCTACTAAATATAATTCAGAGTCTTTGACTACCAGGGCGGGATTGCTTCTAGGGGGCGGGCTCAAGCGTGGCATTAGTGCCCAGGCAGGGTATTCGTCTACTGAGAGCTGTTTGAGTTTCAGCTTGATATCCTGACCAAAGACACAGTGCCCGCCGCCTTCTCCCTGATTTTTGAGCACCCACTTAGAGGCGTTCTGCTGACTGAACCATTCTATCGTCTCTGATGAAATTGGTTGCATCTCGCCAAGTAATGACTTGATTAAAACCGCTTCATCCTGGGATACATTGAATCCGGTTAGCATTTCTACTGACATGGACGAAAGGATCATTTGTACACGCTTGCTGGTAGCCAGTTGTTGGCTTACGGTTGCATTAATTGCGATCCGATGGCTCTCAAGCAAAATTCGCGATTGCATCAGTGTTTCACAGCAGCGCTCGCTATCCAGGTCTTTGGCGACATAATCACAGTAGTTGTAGCCGGCTCGTAAATACACGCAATCTACAGGGCCTATTCCTTGCAGCAGGAGCCTATTGTTGGGGCCTGTTACCAGGCCCGCTTTGAGTTCGCGAAAGGTCTTTCGTACCGTACGTATGCCTTTTTCAGCTAAGGCATATTCAAGAAGGTGTTGGTCGAAGACATTGTCCTCATACTCCTGTATCACCATTAGAAATGTTGGGCTGCCACCATCTCCAAATTCGCTTTTGATGGCTCTTGTCGCATCGGCAAGGCCTTGGGAGAGTCGCTCAATTGCTGGGTTCTCTATAGGTTGGCCGTTCGAAGTATTGGACCAATTGGAATAGGTCTCAGGACTTTGCGAGCGGATGAATTGGTGCAACTCGTAAATACGCTGCCCAAAGGGCCCCATTCCTGCTGCGATTCCATTGAACTCAATGAGCTTTGGTCCTTGGCTCACATCGTCCATAAAGTCACTTCTCATAATCAGGAGGGGGAGGCGGGGCGCATTTTTTATTTGACCATGCATGGCGAGTAAGGCACCGAAAAACGGGTCTCCATGTGCAACAGGCCTGATAGCTTCGTGAAGAAATTGGTGATCTTCTGAGACTTGATGGATCAGCTTTCCCAATAGGGGTACTGCTTTCTTTAACGTCTCAAACCGTTCCAGGGCGATAGTACTTGGGGTAAGGCTAAAAGGCACATGGCTCGCTGAGCCACGACTAGATTTGAAAGCCAAGCCATGGGCAAGCCCCCACTCTACCGCTTCATTGGCTGCCTGAATGGCGTTTGGATGGCTCTTATTCATGGGTTTCCTCTGGCCTTTGCATACTGGGGCACACAATTTAGAGTGCGCTGTATTTCTAGAATAATGGAAATATAGGGGTTAAGTAAAGGTGTGTGTTCGAGTTATTTCTGAGGTATCTAAGAAAGGTATCAAGGGAAGGGAGCCAACTAAAGCTGGCTATTGCTGTGAATGGTCATTCTAGCGGTACTTAATGCAGAATTTAGGGCCTACATGTACCTATCGGGGTGAAGAGAGGAAAGTTCGGACGTCATCGATAGAGGTCGCCCAAAGCAGGAGCGACATTGTTCAGTGCTGATCCGGTACCGCACACTTGATATCAGGACACTTTATCGGTGTATTGAAATCATCGTGACAGCATTCATCTTGTAAAAACTGAATAACCTCAGTTAAGTGCTGATATTCGGCTACGCAGAACAGGGTTCGGCTCTCACGCCGCTGGAAGATCAATCCCGCCGAAATCAGACTGGAAATATGGTGGGAAAGGGTTGATCCGGGGATATCTAACTGCTCCTGGATGTTGCCTACAGGAATACCCGGTAGGCCAGCTTTGACTACTTTTTTGTAGATCAACAAGCGGGTTGGGTGTCCCAGCTCTTTGAGCGATTTGGCTACTTCTTCGATTTCCATCATGATTTGGTCATAAGTTCTATATTCGTCGAAATATATACAGTTTAGTGCTAAAGATAAAGTGTCGTGTGGGGGGCTGCTCAAGCTAGTGCTGCCACTAGTTTCTTAGGATATTGAGAGGAAGCTACATTACTTATATTTCTTTAAACTATATTACCAAACTTACCGAAATAACGCTTTTACTGCTAATTGCCCCATAGTAGAAGGGGTAACACCGATTCTGAAGTAGACTCATTATCATCCAGAATTTCATTGTAGTCGTAAGAATCTTTGCCAAACACCTGAAAATTACCTACTTTGGGTAATGTGAATTCCTGCAAGCCCTCCATGGTTGAGATGTTGTCTTTGCCATAAGGAGCAACTTTCACGTGATTTGCTGTACACCCCCTGACAAATGAAAATCTAGATTTATCTTTTGATGTGTTTGCATAGGATGTGTGCATATTTAGGGGTGAGAAAATAAGGCATTCGCCGGCTTTCACTTCCAGGTCTTTTACTTCCAAGTCGCCAAAGAGATCTTTTTCAATAATTTCCCTTGTACTGAGCAAAAGGAATAGCTTGGCAAGTCTGTATAAGGAGCGGGGTGATGCAGGCACTAGTGATAAGCATATTAATTTGTTGTCTTGTATAAAATTATAGAGGTAGCTAGTTCTTGTATCGGTGTGTGACTTTGGAAGCATGCTCAGGCAACTGGTTTCTTTCGTATTGTCGGTGAGCACAACCCAAACGATGAGTTGAATTAGGGTGGGAGAAGTTTATATGGTCGGTCGTAATTTTGCATATTTACCGACCTCTCGAAAGGTTGCATTCTGATACCAAGGCATCCCCTCAATGTCGGGACATTTATCAAAAAATTGACTGCGTCAGCATATAACTTCATATCCCAGTAGAGTTGCCAGTCGCTCTGAAATTTGTGGGGGTTGGAGGAACTCCTAAAGGGTTTTATCCGCAATGCCTGGTATGATCCGGCGTATCCAATTGTCCAGCGTTCCTCTCTTTTACCAATCGCCTTCACCTTGTCGCCAAGGTGGCTCACTACTTGGAAATTGTTTTTAAACTCATCCAGTGCTATTCCCTTAATCTTTTCACCTGTTCAGAGGAGATACACGGAAGGGAGGAAGGAGTCCATTTTTTAAAGAATGGCCCGATCATCTTCGTTTAATTTTCAAATAATGGTGGCAGTTGTGCGCCAGATAGATGCTGAGTTTTCCTGGCCGATCTAGATTAGAAAATAATTTTTATTTTTTGCTCTTCTGTCATGGGGGTATTATGAATTTATATGAAATTATTGTCATAACTAAGCCTGCGGCCTTTAGGTGCTTTCCTAAGGGTAGGGAGGTTATCTGAGTTTTTTGTCGTCACCGCCAAAGAGTATATTGATCATGACGGATTGTGAATTATTCTTCTGTTTTTTCCTCATCGTCTAAGATTCCATTGTAGCCATAGGTGTCTTTGCCGTAAATCTGAAAGCTGATAACCTTTGGAAGTGTATATTCTATTAGTCCGCCTAAAGTTGAGTAATTATCCTTTCCGTAAGGGGCGACCTTTACGTGATTGGCTGTGCAGCGACCTACAAATGAAAATCGAGTTTTGTCTTTTGATGTGTTTGGGTAGGAGGCGTGGATGTTCAGGGATGAGAATATTAGGCACTCTCCGGCTTTCATTTCTAGATCTTTGATGTCAAAGCCGTCAAAAATATGATCACCTAGCAATTTTGCGGCACTAAAAAATACCACTGCACCTTTGTGAAAAATCCTTCCATACATAAAAGATTTGCATAAATGGTATAGGTACAGTGGGGAAGCTGGTAGAAGCGATAAGTAAAACATCCTGTTGTCTTGTAGAAATTCGTAAAGGTAATTTACTCTCGCGTCAGCATAAGATCCGGGTAGAATTCTAAGGCACCCGGTTTCTTTTGTGGTGTCAGTTAAGGCAACCCACGCATTTACTTGAATGAGCGCAGGTGGTGTTTCTCTTGTGGGCTGGAGCTTTGCATATTTCCCCATTTCCCTGAAAGTTGCATTTTGGTGCCAGGGTGTCCCGTCGGAGCCTGGTTTTTTTTCAAAAAACTGATTGCGCCAGCAAATAACCTCATCACCTAAAATGCTTGCAATCTTTTCCGAAATTTCAGGTTTTCTCATTAAGTCCCTGAAAGGCTTTAACTCTAGCGCTTGATATAGACTGGCATATTCGATATTCCAGCGGCCCTCTTTCTTAGCAATTTCTTTAATTTTATCTCCCATATAGGAAACGCCGTTAAAGTCATTGTCATACTCCTCCTGTACTAGAGTCATTAAGTCCTGTGCTTCTTCCGCGGATAGAACTCTATAGGGAGGCAGATAACCATTTTCTTCGAAGAAGAGGCGATCTTTGTCACTTAAAAAATAACTTCCTGTGGCGGCACTTTGGGGAGGATTGGGTAATTTTGCTGTCAGGTTTTTAAGCTTGTCGAGTTCGGAAAACAAATGATGACGCCTATTCCTTTGCCAGGGGAGAATAAACACCTTATAAGCTTTTATTAGGATTACAGTCCAAATAACTTTACACTTTTGGCTAAATGAAATATCGAAGTCAGCCAGACTACGTTCATTGTCTGCGCCTGAAAACATTTTAGAGAGCGTACTGCCACCTTGATTTTTCATGTCATGCATAAGTTACTTCGGGGTAAAGTTAGCTTTTATTAAGACTAGCTTCAGCTCGCACAAAGGTGTTCTGAACAGTACCCATGGCAATACTTCACGGCATGTGACGGGAATTTTTTTGGGGTGGAAGTAGAGCGGTGCCAGGCCAGAATATAACCTAGAGTATCGAGCTTTATTGAACTGACGCCCATTGGCTGCAGGGGTCGGTTGGAGAGTACCCTTGAGGGGAGCCTGGCATGTTTCTCGAATTTCTCAGGTCTATGGACACCCCTATCCCTTTTAAGTGCCTTAGGCCGATACAGTTCGACATTTCCCAAATCAGCAACAGCTAATCAAGTAAAGTGAAAAGTTTTAGTTACCTTTCACCAAGTCGACAGATCCGTGATCATCACAGTGATCACCATGAACATGGTGAAGTCGCCCGTTAACCAGGTAGTCAACATGATCTCCGTGGGGAACCTGCTCATGGCCACAGTTTTTGCCGTGGACATGGGAGCTGTCGTAGCCCCCTGTAACAGGGTGGCAACCCTCCGGGTTTTGGGTGCTTACTTCCAAGACGTGCTCGTCGTAGTGGTCTTTGTGGGGATGGTGTAGGTGGCCGTCATGGAGGTAGCAGATATGGTCCCCGTGGCGAATGGCTGTGTGGCCACAGTGGCTGTTATGGGTATGTGAATGATGCTCCGCCTGTTGGCACTTGCCTTTTTCCACGATAACTCTCCCGGCCGCTTGGCACTTGCATGGAACCACTCGTCGCCGAATGCTTCTAGAATCAATAATTTGGCGCCACATTTGGACAGCCCTACATACTAAATCTAAGAACATCCGGGTGTAGTTTCCAAATATGATCTTCTATCAATGGCAGAAAATCTGCCCCTACCCCTCAAATCTTGATCTGCGATGGCCTTACGGATGACTAGTCACTCAAATCTAGCCATTAATTCAATTTGCAATCGATTGCATTTGCGCATTATAGTTAAAGCACGGTGCATCAAGTGCGTTTAGCAACTCTTTATGCAATCGATTTCATAAAGCTTTATAAAAATAGCACCGCAGTATCAGAACAGATAAGAATGACGACGAGAGGGAAGAGTTGATGAGCAAGAAACCATTGGCGCAGGCCGTATCCATGGCCGCGCTCTCCGTTGGTCTTTGCGGCTATGCCGCAGCCCAAGAAATTAGCCCTGAAAACGATATGGTGATGGAGGAAGTCATCACAACAGGCACCCCTGGCGGTGCAGGCATGCGTAAGCTGGATGCCAGCTTTTCTATCACAACTTTAAGTGATGATGAGATTAGCAAAGCCTCTCCTTCAAGTACTGCAGACCTGTTGAAGTCCGTTCCAGGCCTGTGGGTTGAGAGCTCTGGCGGTGTTTCTGGGGCAAATATCGATGTTCGCGGTTTCCCCGGCGGTAGTGATGCACCCTTTGTCACGGTATCCATGAATGGATTGCCTCTGTATCCAGCGCCAACACTCTCATTTTTAGAAAACTCTTCTCTATTTCGTGTCGATGAAACTATTCAGCGAGTGGAAGCTCTGCGCGGTGGACCCAATCCGGTTTTCTCCAATGGCCAGCCAGGTCTGACTACCAACTTTATCTTAAAAGAGGGTACTGAAGAGACAGAGGGGCGCTTTAAGTACACTTTATCTGACTATGATCTGCAGCGAACAGATGCCCTCATGACTGGTAAGCTCGCAGATGATGTTTATTATATGATCGGGGGCTACGTATCTTCCTCCCCGGGTATTCGCGATGCGGGTTTTGATGCGGAAGAAGGGCATCAATTTACCCTGCACATCACCAAAGAGATGGATAACGGCAAAGCGGGTTTTTACATCCGGGATACAAAAGATACTGGTACCTGGTATTTGCCCAATGCTGCATTTCTGGAAACAGATTACACTCAGGTAGGCCCCAGTAATCGCAAGGTTTCTGTACCTATCACTCAGGCTGACGGTAATGGCGGCTCAGAAACTACCTGGGAAACTTTCGATATGGGCGAAGGGCGCGGGTGGAATGGTAATGTAGCCGGTGCTTATCTGGAGCTAGACCTGGGCGATGGATGGAGTCTCACCGAACGCTTTGGACTTACCGCAGGTAACGCTGATACTTTGGGTTTTGTTCCTAATAGTGCGCCTGTATCGCTGAATTCTCTTACTGATCAAGCAGTAGTAACCGCCTCTGGAAACGAACTTAGTGGCGATACTGTGGTACAGCAGTTTGGTGCCTGGGTAGTACGCAAAGATATCGAGGCTACGACAAATGACATTAGCCTGGCAAAAGAGTGGGATAACTTTAAAGTAACAGCCGGTTATTACACCTCAAGCTGGGAAGTTGATGAATGGTGGTCCCTGGGTAACCAGAAATACTACGTACTGGGTCAAGATGGGGAGCTGATCACAGGAACTGCTGATGGCTCTGAGCTAACTGGTGATCTCGCTTGTAATACATCCGCAGATATTTCCACTTGTGATTGGAAATATGATGTGGATGCCGTGGGTGATGCCCGTGAAAACGCGCTTTATGTCGCCGGTGAGTTCTACTTAGGGGACTTTACCTTCGATCTGGGCGTGCGTTCCGCAAACCGCAAAACCAATTACTCCGTGGATCATGGTGAGCGAGACGGCAATTTTACCACTTATAAAGCGGACGAAGATGGCACTGCTTATACTGCCGCAGTGGACTGGGCCTTTGCCGAAAATATGGGCACTTTCTTCCGTATAAACTCCGGCTTTAAGTTCGCAGACTTTGACAACTATCGTGAGTTCGGTGATAGCTTCATTGCTGGGTCTGACCTTGTAATCGACATTGACCAATACGAACTGGGTTATAAATTGCAGGAGCAAGATTATTCCCTCTTTGCGACTCTGTTCTACAACGAAACCCAGGGCATGCCTGACTGTATCATTGGCAGCAGTACCTGTGCTCGTTTAGAGACTGAGGCGCTTGGTCTCGAATTGGACGGTAAAGTTCACTGGGGAGATTTCACCTTTGGGTTAAATACTACCCTGCAAAAGCCAGAAATCACGAGTGGTGAATATGAAGGCAACCAGGTTATGCGTCAGCCTGAATACCAGGTGCGCCTGAGCCAGAATTATGATTTCACACTGAATGACATTGATATGGCTGTGTATACCGATATCAGTCGGGTAGGTGATCGCTTTAATGGAAGCAACAATGAAATAACTTTGCCAGCCTATACAAAAGTTGACCTGGGTGCGGTGGCTTATATCAATGATATTACTGTCCAGTTGGCTGTGGACAACTTAACTGATGAAGATGGTATCACCGAAGGTGATCCCCGCGATCCGCTAGCGTCTAATGTCCGCTACATCTTACCGCGCAATATCAAGCTTAGCTTCGCGTACGATTTTTAACCTCATGCCTCTCCCATAGGCTTCCAAGCTTTGCCGCACACTTCTCCAGTGTGCGGCTTTTTTATTGCCTGAAAAATTTAACTACAATCCATTTTCAAATCCATACAAATAATGAAGCTTCGATCTTTGTGGTCTAACCCAAATCCTTCCGGAGGCTCCCCAATAAAGTATGTGGTTAAACTGCTTTCATGAAGCGAAATTAGAGTCGAGGTGGAGAGCCCTAAGGTCATTGCAGGTGTGAAACCTTAACGTTCGTATACAAATTTAAATTGGCAGTGGGAGATAGTTCTACTAGGTTATGAGTAGTTACTCCAATTCCTATTGCTAGCTGTATGTTGATGTTCGGACTAAAAAGTGGCATTAAAGTGGCGTAAGGGTTTGTTAGCTGTACTCTTTTCCCCTACTTTTTATTAGTTTAGTAATGTTTCATATGTATTGGTGATTTTGGGTTGGTACATTTTCGGTAATATGAAAAAATTTATTGGCGTTCTTGTTATTGTTTTGGCAATACCACTGCTCGTCTATTTTTTTACCTATAAGGGGGAGAGAAGTTTTACCAATCATCATGGCCTTCCAAATGTTAATCTGGTTGTCGATAATGCATATTCTCTTTGGTTTACGCCTTATGATCCACTGATGGGGATGTATAATAATATAGGAGGGAAACTTGGATTTATTGTCTGTAGTGATGTACCTAATATCGCTTACGGAATGGCTGGATATTCATTTCAGGTCTTATTGAGAGATAGTTTTGTAAAAAATCCAAATTTTTATGATGCTCGAAATGGTAATAACCCAGAGAACCCATTTTTCCATCGCCGTGCAAGAAATCTATATTCCTATTTCCAGTCTATTCAATCTTTGAAGCCAGCATCTTATAAGCCGAAGTTGGGGGATCTGGCTTTTTATAGAAAGGCTGAAAAGGATATATTGCCCATGTTGCTTTAGTCACTTATGTTGATGATGGGGGATATAAAATCATGGAGTCAGCACCCAAAACCCTGTTCGCCAGGGAGGTAGAGATGGATTCTCCAGTGAAAAGGGGCTGGATCTTGGCGGGCTTTGGTAAAGTGTATTGAGGTGTTGTCCATGATTCATAGTCATGAAAGATATTGTTCTTCTAGTGATATATGCCTCCCGGTGATTTTTGTAGCCTAATTTCTCCTAGGCTCCAATTCCAGTTCACTGATAATTGAGATGTATTGCTGGTAGACAGCTTACATCCAGATGGGTATCTCAATACATCTAACATGTTTTTAATGGTAAGAAGTTTGATTAATCGGCTTTGATTGGGTCAGTTGTACTTAGCCCAATGGTTTCAGACTTGCCAGATTGGCATTATTGGGTAATTTAAGTGATCTGGCGCCTAATAAGGTTTCTAAATGTAAAAATTAGAGATCGTGCCATGTTTTAGGAGCATATTTATCCTTATTATCTAGTAGGATAATAGGTATTTTTCTACAGTTATCTTTTCAGATATGAAGCACCGATAAAAGCGCCATAATGGATGATCTCTGGATTCCAACTGATCTAGCTTTTCAGTGGCAAGGCGCTATTTAACATTCAACTAAAAGAGGGTTGCCGATGTCTATTGAACGATTGAGAACTCCTGAGGAGCGCTTTTCCCTACTACCGGGTTTTCCGTATACTCCCAACTATATTGATAGCCTGGAAGGCTACGATTCTATGCGTATGGCATATATCGATGAGGGGGAGCAGGATGCGGATACTACCTTTCTTTGTCTCCATGGGGAGCCCAGTTGGGGTTACTTATATCGAAAAATGATCCCAGTTTTTGTTGAGGCAGGACACCGGGTAATTGCTCCAGATTTGTTTGGGTTTGGTCGCTCAGATAAACCCGTCAATGAAGATGTGTACACTTTTAACTTCCATCGTAACAGCCTGATGCGTTTGATTGAGCATTTGGATCTTAAGAATATTACGCTGGTTTGTCAGGATTGGGGTGGACTTCTGGGATTGACACTTCCAATGGATATGCCGGATAGATTTACCCGATTACTGGTAATGAATACGGCTATCGCAGCAGGGGATGGTGCATCAGAGGGGTTCTACCACTGGCGGAACTTCTCTGTCAATGTACCTGAAATCCCTGTGGGAGGGCTCATTGCCAATGATGCTCAATCTGAGGTCAATTTATTCGATATAGTAGCCTATGATGCGCCTTTTCCAGACAACCGCTATAAGGCTGGCGTTCGTCGATTCCCGTCAATTGTACCGGTTGACCCCGGTATGGAGGGAGCAGAGCTAGGGGTAAGGGCTCGAGAATTCTGGTCTAGGAACTGGAGTGGTGAGAGCTTTATGGCGATTGGAATGAGGGACTTTGTACTTGGTGAAAAAGTGATGGAGTTGCTGAGGGGAACCATCAAAAACTGCCCCGAGCCTCTCAAAATAGCGGAGGCGGGCCACTTTGTGCAGGAATATGGTAAAGAAATTGCTGAAAAGGCTCTCAGCCACTTCAAGCTTTCCTCTACAGTAACTGAAAATTAAGAGCGTACTAGTGCCGGGATAAGTTATATTCCGGCATTCTATTCTCAGGTAGTCCAAGGCATTCAGACTGCTCTTACATTTCATAACTAATTTATAATCGGTGGCTCTGTTTATAGAATCTGTAGTCTTTATTAGAGAGTTTAAAGTGAAGTTTAAAGACAGTCGTGGAATTATTCTAACTATTTTGGCAATGCTCTGTTTGGCTGGTATGGATGCAACAGGTAAGCTACTCGTTCAGAACTATTCTATCGTTCAAATAATGGCGATTCGTTTCGCGATATTTTTCTTTATCGTTATAAGTTTGGCGAGACTCAAAGGAAGCTTGGATATAGTGCGCAGTGAAATATTTGGCACTCAATTAGCTCGCTCTATTGTTCTCGCTCTTGAGGTGTCAGTATTTATTTTTGCTTTTAGTATGATGTCTTTGGCTGATGTGCATGCTATAGCTGCGACAGCTCCATTATTTGCAATATTAATGGCTGGATGGTTTTTAGGGGAGAGGATAGACACAAGGAGCTGGGTCAGTGTTACGGCTGGATTTATAGGTGCCCTTATTATCATTAGACCTGGAATGGGAGTGATGGGTTGGCAAACCTTGATCCCCATCTTGGGAGCTATCCTATGGGCCGCATACCAAGTGCTTTCACGCCGTGTTTCACACTTTGATAGTGCCGATACAACTGTTTTCTATACCGCGACCATGGGTCTTATTATTTTTGGAAGCTTAGCACCATTTTATTGGGTAAAGCCGACAGTATCAGGATGGCAATTGTTGATTTTGAATGGACTCTTAGGTGCAATGGGCCACTATTTGCTGATTAGGGCACTGGCACTTACTCCAGCTTCTATTTTGCAGCCCTTTAGTTACGCTTTACTATTTTGGGCTATTGTTATTGGCTTTGTAATCTTCGGAGATCTGCCTGATGGAATTACATTATTTGGCGCCTTCGTAATATTGGCTGCGGGATTTTATGCTTCAGACCTAGGCCGCGCATTGATTGGTGTTTCACAGATTAAGGCCAAAAAGGGGAAGGATGATGCTGAATCAGAGTCAAAGTTAGTGAGTTAAAAAACCAATTTGATAAACGGCGCTCTAATGATGGTAGTTGAGCCCCATTAATATATCGGTGGCGAAATTGTTTAACGCCACCTTGAATTCAGTTAGTGATTAGGTATCTGTTCTTAGAATATTTAAAAACTCATGCGTCACGATGCTCAAGGAAGCCGCCATCTACCCAATTGATTATCAAGTCAACATACTCTTGTCCAGCATCTTCCGATGAGAAGTGAGACGCGTTGTCAAATATAACTAGCTTGCTATTGGGGATATGCTTGGATAAGGCAGTCGCATTATCCACTAAAACAAATGGATCTCTCTTGCCCCAAGTGATCAATGTCGGAACTTTAATACCATTTAGTTTTCTCTCAATCCATGGAAGCTCTTTCGAATAGCTTCCAAAGAAACTGATGGCGCACTTGTGACTATCACTATTAAAGGCTATGTCATAGTACTCTTGGATAGCTCGTTTGCTGGGTTTGTAGTTGTGATAGCCATCTTTTACGGCAGTCAGAAAATTGGTTTTCATCACTGACTCCTTGTTTAAGCCTTTTGCTATCCAGCGAACCATTCGGGATCTGACAACGGCCATAAGAATAGAAGAGAGTTTTGGAGGGAAGGTGCCTGGGCCGTCAAAGATATTGAGACTCAAGAATCGTTGAGGGTGGTTAATGACGGCCGCTAAAGCAATAGGCACACCCACATCCGGCCCTACCAGGTGGGCCTGCTTGATGCCAAAATGGTTCATTATTTGAACAAGGGCTTCGCTCAGGCTGCTTGGAGATATATCTCCTTCCTCTGCTTTTGATAAGCCAAATCCTGGGATATCAAAGGCTAGCACATCAAACTTTTCACTAAATGCTTCAATGGATGACTCCCACATGCGAATACTTTGGGGTAGACCATTCAGCAGTAGTAGGCTGGGAGCCTGAGGTTTTTTCTTGCGAAGAAAGCGAATGTTAAATTTCCCTACAGAGACAAACTGCGGTGTAAATATATCGTCAGCGGTTGAGGGTCTGTTGGAGGCGTATTGGGTGAGGGCCTTGTCTAAGAGAGCTTGGGTCATAACAGGGTATATATCTATATGGGTCTATAGGTGATTTCGGGTTAAGTTACTTATTTATACTAGGTTACTCACTTGAGAGTTGGTTGCCAATAAGGCACTATTAAGTGGTTAAGTTACTTTTTGATAACCTATGGAGTGGAAGGGTGGGGACGCAGAATAAAAATAGTGAGAGACGCGTGTTTGTGAATGATGATGAATGTCCCGTTCGCAATGTGGTAGCTCAAATTGGTGACAAGTGGTCCATCCTGATATTGTTTGCCCTTGTTGATGGTCCAGATCGCTTCAACTCCCTGAAGTCGCGCATTGAAGGGATTTCACAGCGAATGTTGACGCAAACCCTGCGCGACTTAGAGCGCGATGGTTTTGTACTCCGTACTGTCTTTGCGCAGGTTCCAGTTAAAGTGGAGTATGAATTAACTGACCTGGGAAGGGGGTTATCTGCAGCTGTGTGGAAGTTAGTCTCTTGGGCAGATGAACATCATCCCGAGATTCGTAGAGCGCGCCTAAGATATGATGAGGATAATCAATCGTAGATTAAGAATTCTACCTTCTATTGTCCCCATTTAGGGCTTCTCTAAAAAATTCTCAGCCTGCTTTGTAGTAAATCATGATCTGTACTTGCAATTTAGTTCAATAGGGCGTTTTGTGGCTGGAGCATTGCTGTAAATATATAGTTAGAATGATTGGCGATCTTAGTTTTCTTGAACTTGAGGCATAACGGAACAGGACTTACAAGTAAATTTAAATTTCTTACCCTTGATAATTAAATAGAATCGATAAATATAAGTAATTAGAAGGTGAGTCATGGATTTTTTTGAAATTAACCGACACTCCTGGGATAGCCGCACCCGTATTCATGTGAAGTCTGAATTTTATAATGTTGATGGATTTCTAAGCGGAAAATCTACTTTAAATGAAGTTGAGCTTTCAGATATAGGTAATGTGTCTGGAAAAAGTTTACTTCATTTACAGTGTCACTTTGGCTTGGATACCTTATCTTGGGCTCGATTGGGGGCGAAGGTGACGGGAGTTGATATTTCTTCTGTAGCCATTACTGAAGCACAGGCTCTTTCTGACCGTTCAGGTTTACATGGAGAGTTTATCTGCAATGATATCTACAGTTTTGGAGAGTCAAATAATAAAGAATTTGATATCGTCTTTACTTCCTACGGTGCACTCTGTTGGTTGCCGGATATCGAGCGGTGGGCATCAGTTGTTGCTCAATGCTTAAAGCCGGGGGGGACTTTCTACATCGCGGAATTTCATCCATTTTATGATATTTTCTCTGGTTACACATACTTTCATCGAGCCGACCCAGATATTGAAGAGCAGGGTACCTATACAGAGAATGATCGGGGTGACAAGTCTACCCTAGCCACCTGGTCACATCCGATTAGCGATGTTGTGAGTGCGTTATTAAAATATGGTATTCAAATCACTCAACTAAAAGAATACCCGTATAGCCCTTACAACTGTTTTGATGGTATGGAGGAGCGTGAGAAGGGGAAATACTACCTGTCTTTTAAAGGATATGAGATTCCGCTAATTTATACTATTAAAGGTGTCAAAGTTACTTGAGATAAAGAGCAATAACAGTAATCAGGCTGGCGGTAGATTTGTGCAGAGTTTTTTTAAGGGAGGGAGAAGGAGGGTAATGAGTACCGCCCCCTTAAACTTCCCATGTAAAGGCCCACTGGCTTCATATCCAACACTGCTTTCTTGCGTTTTGTCTAATTGGCGTAGATAGCCACTATTTACCATTCACAGATGTTTAGATTCCGTACTTAGTTGCCATTTCTTTAAGAGAAATTTCTTATAGCCCTTTTAGCAAGCTGGATCACACTCTGTTCAGGAGAAGGTCATTATTAACTGATTTTATAGAGGGTAGTAAGATGGCTATATGGCAATTACAAGGTATGAAGTGTACTTTATCTATATTTGCAGGTGCTTTTTGCTTGCTAATATCCGGGCTTGCATCGGCGGTTGATTGTGGTGATACCATTAAAACCCGAGAAGTTTTGGATGATGATTTGGTATGTACAGATAATATCGCGATAACCATTGTTGGCCCAACTGGTGGCCTGGATATGAATGGTCATACCATTACTTGTGACAATAATTCTGCAATAGGCATAGATGTTGTCGGTCTTGTGGGGTATTTGGAGGGCGCAGGTACTATATTATTCTGCCAGACGGGCGTTAGATTGGCTGGTGATGGATTTCATAATGTAACCAATATTTCTGCTAACAATAATGACTTTGTAGGGTTGGCGGTATCGAGCGACTTCAATCTAATTACTAATTCAAGTGCTAATGGTAATGGTAATACTGGTATATTAGTTACGGGGCTAAGAAATACCTTGATCTCAAATATTATCGAAAGTAACTTACTAGATGGGATTCAGTTGGATGGTGATGCTCCAAGTTTAGCCCAAAATTATATATATGATAATAATCGATATGGGATCTATATTGCTGATTCCAACTTTGGGAATTATAGCCAGAACACCTCTGAGATGAATGGTTCAGTGGGTATCTATATGGAAGCAGCTAATCAGTTTTTTAACTTTATTCTCAACAACACATCCAAGGGAAATACTGATTTTGACTTGGAGGATCTAAATGCAAATGCATGTAGTAATATTAATGTCTGGCGTGGAAACACTTTTACTACTGCTAATCCCAGTTGTTTAAATTAAGGCTTTTTGCAAGGTTCACCTTAAAGTAAACTGGGTGAGCCTGTGTTCAATTTGTATCCGCTCAACCATTTTGCTTGTTGTTCTATAAGGATTAAATTTCACTGATGCATTATGTGGTAATGTAATATCAGACATATTTCTAACTCTGATTACAAGGTGCTGATTAATCCATGAAGCCTGATAACTTAATTAATCACCCTGAAGGCGGGAAGTTTCTTCAGGTATTTAAGTCGAACTCAATAGTAACAAGAGAGGATGGGCAGAGGCGAAGCGCATTGACGCATATTTACTTCTCCCTACAGAAAGGTGAATTGTCGAAATTTCACCGGGTCGAATCTGATGAAATTTGGAACTTATATCAGGGGGACGGCTTGTTTCTCTATATTTGGACTGAGGAGGATAGCTGTTTGCAAAAGATTGAAATTTCTGCAGAGAATAATACATTTTGCTGTGTTGTTCCTGCTGGCGCTTGGCAGGCTGCAGAGCCAATTTCAGGCCCTGTGCTTGTGGGTTGTTCGGTGGGGCCTGGGTTCGAGTTTTGTGACTTTAAATTGATTGATGTTGATGATCCAATAACAGGTTATATCTGCAAGATAGATCCCTCCCTGGTAAGATTTATTGAACAATAGGATTTTATCGAGCTGCTGCTAGAATATCTAATAGTGTCGAGTGGTAATGTTATTTTAGATAGGAGTTGTTTCCTGCTGATGTCTAGGGCATGAAATCATCCTTCTTGTCTAACTACTGGTTTCAAAATATAACTGGCCCTTATGATGAACGTTGTGCTGATTCACTGAGCTAAGTGTTGCCGTGATAGCAATGTATTTAATAGTTGTTGGTATTGCTGATTCTCTGGTAACTAAAGAATATCCCCCCGTTTTATCAGGCGAAGTAAGGTCCCTTAAGCTGATAACTTTTTCGTTGAGAATAATTTCTCATGGTTGATTCTCAAATCTAGACCAATATGGGTTAGGTCTACTTTATAAGTGGGCGTTTATAATTTCGGTTGAGGAGATTTTATGAAAGGTAGATACATCAAACGGCCTTCAGGTTTGACTCGTATGTTGTTTACAGGATGTGTATTGATTACATCCTACGGTGCAAAGGCTGATGTCTCCTGTGGTGATGTCATTACTACAGCTGAAGTTCTCACGGAGGATTTGTCTTGTTCATCAGCGTTTGACCTTGCACTGACGGTCGTCGGACCTGGTGGTTATCTTGATTTAAATGGATTTACTATTGAGTGTGATTTTGATGTTGATGGGGTATTTCTAGATGGCACTGGAGCTGTTGTCACTGGCGGAGCTTTATCAAATGGCAAGGTGCAAGGTTGTGGGTTCGGTGTAGAGGCAATCGGAAACGGGGCGCATACGGTGACAGGTATAGCCTTTGAGGGCAATGCCGTTTTGTGTCAGACAATAATACATTGTCTAACTCGGTAATTTCTGAAACTACGGAAATTGGAGTAGCTATAAACGGCAGTAATTCTACACTTATTGCAAATGAAGTATCTACATCTACCAGTGCTAGTGGAGCCTGGGGGGTAATTCTTCAAGTGGGTGCGGACAGCTCTTATATTTTGTCGAATATGGTATCTGGTTTTGAACAGTATGGAGTGATTGTTTGTAGTGATAGTAATGTTATCTCGCAAACTGTTGTAGAAGGCAATGGAGTGGAAATTACTAATACTGCAACTGGTGTTTATTTACCGGGAGATACTTTTGTTTGCGATGACGGTCAAGAAGGCAATACCATTGTTAGTAATAAAGCGACTAACAATAATAATGCGGACCTTGGCGATAACAACTTTCCATGTGTGAACTCTTGGGTTGGGAATACGGCTGATGCTGTTGAGGGCGCTTGCTTTGAAAATTAGAGGTTGAATGTCTCTAATCAGTATGGCTGCTACTTTTTACATCTCCAAAGCAATATGTAAGTTGTAGAGGAGTAGCAGCCTTTAGCTATTAATAATGGAATAGCAATTTGGTAGAAAGACTCTATCGGAGCTAAATGCTTGCTCTATAAATAGGCTTTCACTCTTGTGCTTATCTCACTTCATTCGTTAACAGCCAAGCCTTTATTTTGGCGCATACCCGATTCTGCTAGCACTGATAGAAAGAAATCATTTGGCACAAATTGTTCCAGACTGTCCAGCGTATAGTCAGCGTCTTTTACTGAATCTGGATTACCTATGCCTACAGCCGTCATACGATCAGCGGACTTAATTGCACTGACTCCTGCGGGCGCATCCTCAAAAGCAATGCAAAACTCTGGATCAATTCCGAGCCCTTTGGCGGCGGCTAGGAATATATCTGGTGCAGGTTTAGGTGCAGATTTTTCTGGGTCTGCAATAACAGAAAAACAACGGGATATTCCCAGGGCTTCCAGTACCGCCGGCGCGTTTTTACTCGCTGAGGCGAGGCCGACCGGAATATGCTGAGAATTTAACCATGCGAGCAGTTCACCGGCGCCCGGTAACAAGTCTGTGGGAGAGAGGCTGCGAATTAATTCCTGGTAGCGGCTGTTTTTTCTAGCAGCCAGTGCGATTTTTGCTTCTTCAGTGTAATTGCTGCTTTTTTCCCCGAGAATCACCTCAAGAGAAGCCATTCTTTCCAGGCCCTTTAAGCGCTCTTCAGTATCCGCTGTCCAGGGAAGGTTGAGCCCTTCAGCCAGCTGTTTCCATGCGATCAGGTGGAGACGAGCGGTGTCTGCAATAACGCCGTCGAGATCAAAGATTGCTGCACGATAGATCATCAGGATACCTCCTCCATCGGTGCTATTTGAATGGTTTCTGTTTGCCCTGGTGTCTCCAGGAATAGAATTTGCTTGCCGTGATGAAGGCTGAGCGATTCACCTTTCACCAAGGTGTACCTGGCGCTGTAAGAATCGACATCGACTGCGATCGTGCGGCCACGGAATTGCAACCGGAAACGATAGCCGTCCATTCCATTGGGCAGGTATGGATTGAAGTTGAGTTCATTGCCGTGCAGGCGCATTCCTGCAAATCCCTGGACCATACACATCCAGGTACCCCCCATGCAGGCAGTGTGTATGCCGTGCTGGGTATTGTTGTGGTGGTTATCCAGATCCATTCGCGCAACTTGCTGGAAGTAGTTCAGCGCTTTATCCAGATAACCAACTTCACTGGCAATAATGCTGTGAATACAAGCGGACAAAGTGGAGTCGTGTGTGGTGAGCGGTTCATAGAAGTCGAAATCTCGACGCTTCTGATCAATTGAAAACTCTGAACTTTCCAGTAACAGGCCAAGAACGACATCGGCCTGTTTACAAACTTGGTGTCGATAGATCACCAGGGGATGATAGTGAAGTAACAGCGGGAATTGATCGGCAGGCGTTTCGGCAATATTCCAGCGGGGTTTGTTTAGAAAACTATCGTCTTGAGAATGTATACCCTGCTTTTCATCGTAGGGCAGATACATGCTTTCTGCGGCCTTGGCCCAGTTATCAATTTCCTGTTTGTCGAGTTGAATACGCTGGGTCAACTCATCGCATGCTGCAGGATCGAATGATTTTAACCACTGTAATACTTCAACAGCATATTCAAGATGGGCCTTGGCCATCAGGTTTGTGTAGAAATTATTGTCAACCAGGGCAGTGTACTCGTCTGGTCCGGTAACCTCATTAATGCAGAACTGGTTGTCGCGAAGTGCGTTGAAGTGGCCAATCTCCAACCACATACGCGCGCCCTCTATCACGACTTCTGCGCCCTTGTTGCGCAGAAAATCGACATCACCGGTAACCCGGTAGTAGTGTCGCACGGCGTAGGCAATATCCGCATTGATATGGTATTGCGCAGTGCCTGCCGGGTAATAGGCTGAGCACTCCTCACCGCCGATGGTGCGCCAGGGAAACAGTGCTCCCTTTTGAATCGACATTTCCCTCGCCCTTTTTCGTGCGGCATCGAGGATTGAGTAGCGGTATTCCAGTAGACCGCGCGCTAATTCGGGTTGGGTGTAGAGGAAAAACGGTAGTACATAGATTTCTGTATCCCAGAAATAGTGACCGTCATAGCCGTCACCGGAAAGTCCTTTGGCTGCAATATTGGTATTGGCATCCCGACCTAGGGATTGGAACAAGTGGTACTGGTTGAAACGTATTCCCTGCTGCAGGGCATCATTTCCACTGACCTGAATATCGGACTCAAGCCAGAAATTGTCCATTTGTATACGCTGGGTTTCGACATGGTCCGCAAAACTTTTAGCCGCACAGCGCTCCAGGTAATGATGCAATTCGTCTGCTGATATCGGCTCAGCATTTTGCTGTGCAAAGTAAGCGACGTACTTGGTTAGGCGAATAGGGGTGTTGCGGCGGGCAGCAAAGCGATAGTCAACCGAGACGCAGTCTTCACTGCGGAGGTTATTGGACGTGTAATCGCTGTCACTCTCACAAAGGTGCAGGGCTGCGCATCGTATAGAGAAGCCACTGCTCTTAACGGATAGAGGCAGGGCCAAATAACCATCTTCAGCTGTATTTTCCAGCCATTCGATATCTCCCCGATCAATAGGGGAGGCTAGGCGTGGGTCCTCACTGCGTTCTGCTTGGGCAAGGTCACCATCAAGGCAGGATTGCAGGTGTACCTCTCCGTCAAAATCGATGGGAGTGAGTTCCAGTTGCAGAGCTAATAGGTTTTTCTCACTGAGGGAAACCAGGCGCTGCACTTTGAGTTCAATGGTTTTTCCTTTTGGGGAGCGCCAAGTGAGTTTTCTCTCGCTGATCCCTGCGGCCATGTCCAGGCGACGCTCGTAGTTGAGCAGCTCGCCTTGGGCGAGATTAAAGCGTTCTCCATCCAAGCTGATATAAATGGTCTTACCGTCGGGAACCGTCAACATCCTCTGGTTGTTGCGCGCGTAGCCATAAGCAGACTCACCATAGGTGATAGGTTCGCTGGCGTAGACTCCATTCAGGTAACAACCATCTGTAAAGGGTTCTGGATCGAAACCCTCCTCAAAGGTACCGCGCAAGCCGATATAGCCATTACCGAGGGAGAATAGGGTGGCGTTGAGGCTGTAATCTTCAGGCTGGAAGGTGTCCTCCACCAAGTCCCAGGGGTGGATCTTGTGTTTGATTTGTTGTTTTTGCTTCATACCACTTTCACTGGATTGGAGATTGGGTTCTAGGGCCGGGTCGGCTGGGCCTCCGACTACTGTCATTCAGTCTATCCGTAGTTGATGTCTTTTTGCAATCGATTGCAAAATTGAGATTAAGCCTGGCTGTTACTAGAAGATAGACCTGATTTTCATCTCCGAAAAGTCTGTAAGCTATTGAAAAATATATGTTATTTTCTTTTCCTGGGTCAATTGCCAGTTGTTTTGTGACTGATCGGCATAAGGCATTCCCAAATTTTCATTGGTTTTTATGCAAACGATTGCAAATTTTTGTCTGACTGATACATACTGGGTTCCTTCAGGCATTGGGGCGAAGTCGCCTTTCTCCACAAAGTCTGGGTAAAAAATGTACAATAACAGGTTGGTACGGCTGACTGCCTAAACCACAGAGCCAGATAGAATCCACTATGAAGAATCAGCGCATACTCTTATCTCTATTCGCTATCTACTTTGTCTTTGCCATTTTGTTGAACAGCGTAGGCACGGTGATCCTGCAGGTAATCAATACCTATGGGGTAAGTAAATCTGCTGCGAGTGTGCTGGAGGGGTTCAAGGATATCCCCATCGGTATAGTGTCTTTCCTGATTGCTTCCCAGCTTCCCCGACTGGGGTTTAAGCGGGCGATGCTGACGGGATTGGCAATCGTCACCCTGGCTTGTACAGCTATGCCCCTGTTACCCGGGTTTTGGACGGCGAAGTTACTGTTCTTGTCCGTGGGTGTTGCGTTCGCATTGGTAAAGGTTGCCGCATACTCCACCGTGGGATTGTTAGCGCAGGGCCGCAGCGCACATGCGAGCCTTCTAAACACCCTGGAGGGGGTGTTTATGGTGGGAGTTCTCAGTGGCTATTGGCTGTTTAGCGCTTTTATTGATTCATCGAACCAAGGGTCTACTGCCTGGCTCAATGTGTATTGGGTGCTGGCGGTGGTCTGTGTGATTGCATTTGTATTGCTCTGGTGCACAGAGCTGGATGAATCCGGGGCGCGAATCGAAGAGGCTAGCCCGAAACAGGACTTTATCGCGATGATAAAGTTGATGGCCAAACCCCTGGTATACATCTACGTGATCTCCGTATTTTTCTATGTATTGATTGAGCAGGGGATAGGAAGTTGGTTGCCGACCTTTAATAATGAAATTCTTAAGCTGCCCGCTGCGATGAGTGTTCAGGCTGCAAGTATCTTTGCCGCAGGGCTGGCGTTGGGGCGACTTGGTGCCGGTGTGATGATGCGTAAAGTACACTGGTACCCGATGCTGAATGTGTGCTTAGTTGCGATGGGAGTACTGGTGGTCGTTAGCTTGCCCCTGGCGAGTAATATTGTGGCGAATCCCGATGTAAACTGGCTTAGTGCCCCAGTTGCGGCTTTTGTTTTACCGCTGATTGGCTTGTTTATGGCACCAGTGTATCCAGCTATCAACTCTGTGATGCTCAGTTCATTGCCCACCCACCAGCACTCTGCAATGACAGGTTTACTGGTGATTTTTTCTGCGCTGGGCGGTACAACGGGCTCCCTGATTACCGGGTCGGTTTTCGAGGCTTTTGATGGCCAGGTGGCTTTCTACTTATCCCTGGTACCCATCACAGTGATTCTGATTACTCTGTTCTTTTTCCGTCGCGCCGTAGAGCGGGGGGATGAGACGCTTGAGGCCTCAGCCCCCCTGGCTGGGTAGCGGGGTGGTTTTACAAACTTGGGCGACGGGCCTAAGATGGCATTTTTCCCGCGAACAAGGTGAAGTACGCCATGCCCAAGGGGTCCTCCTCTCCCGTTTCCATGTCCGATATTGCTCGGTTGGCGGGAGTTTCTGAATCTACTGTTTCGCGAGCGCTGAACGATAATCCATTGATTAACGAAAAGACTCGCGAGCGTATTCAAAAAATCGCGAGCTCCATGAATTACAAAATCAATGAGAGCGCGCGAAACTTACGCCTGCAACGCAGCCATACAATTTCGGTTGTGATTAATACGGGGCGCAGTGGCGGCCAGACATTTTCTGATCCATTTATGATCGATATGATTGGTTCAATTGCTGATCGCCTTGCGGTGCATAAATACGATTTACTGTTTTCCAGCAGTATCGCCAGCCGCTCGGATTGGCATTCTTATCTGATGAGCTCCAGGCGGGCTGATGGCGTTATTGTGATTGGCCAGGGGGTGGACGATACCCCACTTCGTGATCTGCAGCAGCAGGGGGACCCTCTTGTTGTCTGGGGAGGGACCTCAAGGCAGGGGGCCGAATATTGCATCGTCAGTAGTGACAATCAAATGGGTGGGCGTCAGGCCACAGAGCACTTAATGAATTTGGGGCGGCGGCGAATTCTCTTTCTCGGCGACACAGCTCACCCGGAGGTCAATGGGCGCTTTGAAGGTTACTGTGCCGCGCTCAATGAAGCTGATCTGTCTGGCACGACCAGGCAGTTGACCGCCGGTTTCTCTAGTGAAAGTGGTTATCAATCCATTATCGACCTGGTTGCGCAGGAAGGGCTTAGTTTTGATGGCATTTTCGCCGCCAGTGACAGTATCGCTATGGGGGCGATAAAAGCGCTACAGGCCCGTGGCTATAAGGTGCCAGAAGATGTCGGCATAGTGGGTTTTGACGATATCCCAATCGCGCCGTTTTTTACCCCTCCTCTGACAACCGTTCGCCAGAACATCCACCGAGGTGGTGAATTGATGGTGGAGAAAATGATGGAACTTCTCTCTGGAAAATCGGCGATGCCAGATGTACTACCTACCGAGCTGGTAGTGCGGGGTTCTTGTGGTGCCAATCCGGATTACCAGCCTGTAGAGGAGTTCTTTCAAGACACTTCAGGTGAGCGTTAGTCGCAGGCTCTCACCATTTTGTTTGCCAGCAGGGGCGTAGTTAGTGTCCCTGCCGTTTCCCGAGTTTGAGCCACACTTGTAAAACCGAACTCTGTGGCTGGACTCGAAACATGGCAGATGAGAAAACTAAACTGACCAGAATCCAGGTACTGGGACTGTTTGCCCTAAGCTTGGCAATTTTTCTGATCGGAAATGATCTCACTGCGTTTTCCGTAGCAATTCCAGCCATCGAAAAAGACTTCAACTCCAATATCACCACCACCCAATGGATTATCAACGGCTATACATTGGCTTTTGGGATACTGCTGATCTCGGGCGGGCGTTTGGCGGATATGTTTGGCCGGCGCAAAATCTTTTTCATCGGCATGGCCTCCTTTGCATTTTTCTCCCTCCTCGGTGGCATAGCTACCAATATTCCAATGCTACTGGCGGCGCGGGGATTGATGGGGATCGGCAGTGCCCTTATGTGGCCGGCAATCCTGGGGCTGATCTACGGGATGTTACCGGAGGACCGCTCGGGCTTTGCCGGGGGCTTGGTGATGGGCATGTGTGCCGCTGCGAATGCAATTGGTCCGGTATTGGGGGGCATTCTTACAGACTTATTGAGCTGGCGCTGGATTTTCTTTATCAACTTGCCGGTGGCTGCATTGGCATTTTGGGTCTGCTGGAAGGTTATCCCGGATGACACACCGGAAAATGTCACCGAGCGCATTGATTACGGTGGTGTAATCACCCTGACCACATCGCTGTTTTGCCTTCTGCTGGCGCTGGATTTAGTCGTGGATATCGGCTTTAAGAGCCCGGTGATTATTGTCTTGGCACTAGCCACCTTGCTGTTTATGGGGGCGTTTATACTGGTTGAGCGCCATGTGGGCAGAGATGCGTTAATTCCCGTAGATGTAGCAACGAATCACGGTTTCTTTGCCGCAGGTATAGCTACCTTGTTGCTGTCTGTGGTGTTCTTTGCTGCCCTTGTATACGTTCCCCAATACTTGAGTAAGGTCCATAATCACTCGGCGATGTATTCGGGAATGGGGCTACTTCCTATGATGATCTCATTTGGTTTGGTGTCTTTTATTGCCGGTGGGCTCTACGAAACGCTCGGTGCAAAAACGATTGTCTCAGCGGGCACCATTGCCATGTGTATCGGTATGTTTATGCTTTCTCATTTACATAAGGAAACAACTTTTTTGCAAATGGTACCAGGACTGGTGGTTCTTGGGGCGGGTATTGGCCTGTTTTATTCTGCTATTACTACTGCCGCAATTACGGTTGTAGCGCCGGAGCGAGCGAGCTTGGCGGGAGCAATTCTCTATATGTTCCAGATTGGTGGGGGAGCAATAGGCTTGGGTATGAATACCACAATTGTCGCAATGGCTCCCGATATCTCTACGGGGATTGATCGCGCTTTTACGGTTAATGCCTACTTGGCGATGGTGGGGCTGGTAGTGTGCCTTTTGTTTGTTTCAGGGAAGCCAGCAGATAAGGCTCCCCGGTCTGAGAAATGATTTATTGCTCGCTTAAATTTCTATTGCCTAATTCTGCAAAATTTACGTTCGTGATGATGCCATCAGTATTGTAACTGAGAATCAATACTTTTTGATAAGAGGCCGGTTGGAAAATAGCCTTATTGGTTTGGCTATACATATATACTTTGGCTTTCTCGGATTTATTGCTAATCAGTGGGTACTGATATTCGCCGGAGGGTTTGCCCAATAAATCCAGAGCTTCGAGAATACTGGTTTGGCCTTCGCTGATAAGTGGTACTTTTGACTCATCAAAATCGGTGGAATCTTCAGCGAGAGAGCTGACAAAATCCTGCCCAACCAATTTATCGTTATAAAAGTAGAAACCCTGGTTACGGGTACCGCTAATATTTTCGCTAACCGCCTTTTTGCCAGTAGTGGGGTAAGCATAAGCGAGTGTTAAAATTTGTTGGTTGTTTTTTACAAACATGCCTTTTTCATAAGGCTTACCGAGTTTCTCTTTAATGGATTGCTCAGTATCTACGCCTAACGCTACCTCTTTTTCTCCCAGGGGTTTTGTGCCAATGCCGGTACATCCGGATAGCACAAATAGGGAAAAAATAACCGTTACCAGTCCTTTCACTACAACCTCCTGCACTGTATCTTCCAGGTTCCCTGTGGCCTGAAATATTCGGCGCATCCTACAATTCGCATGTTTTAATTGCCAGTGATTTATAAAGATGATCGATGACCCGAGATTACACTGCTGTAGCATGAATTGAGTGGGTATAGAGAAGTGCACGAATTTAGGCATATCGTGCGCTTTTAGAAAATACAGCGTAGTGAATGACAGCAGAAGAAGAACTCAGTTCCTGATACTGCCCCCTCATTCCATTATTTTTTTAAATAAAATTGATAGGCATTTTTTACCAGGACATTTTCTGCTTGTGCTTCATCAAGGGTGTCGCGAATTAACAAAATATCTTCAGGTTTGAAGGGGCGCGGTGCCCTGGTAGAGGGAAGATCGGAGCCAAACATCAGGCAATGTGGGTTGGCCTGATAGAGGTCGACAATTGCCGCTGCGGGGTCGAAATCCAGGCGGCCAAAGCCGCTCGCTTTTACCTTTACCCCTTTTTCTGCCAGTTTGAGCAAGATGGGAAAACCCTGCTTAGTGATTCCCATGTGATCGATAGAGGCGGCTGGTAACGCGATCAATTTATTATAGAGAGGGGTCAATGCAGAGGCTTCAACGTATAGTTCGACATGCCAGCCTGCCAAGTCAAAAACTCGCCGGGCAAGAGTATCGATAAAATCGATCTGCTCCGAGCCGCCCCGTACCAAATTAAAGCGCAGGGCTCTGACTCCATGCTTGTGGAGTGACAAAATGGTGGTGTCGGGAGTATTGGCGGATAGCTGTGTAACCCCAACATAGCTTTTGCCCAGCTTTTCCAGGGCATCAATAAGGTAGGTTTGATCCAGCTTCTGGAATGAGCCGGAAACTACAGCGCCTCCCACTAGCTGGTAGTTTTGTAACTTGAGTTGATAGTCGTCCACGGTAAATGTTGGAGGCAAATAGCCGTGATTTGGGAATAGGGGGAACTTGGGATTTATGATGTGGAAGTGACTATCAAAAAGTCTCTGTTTTTGCTGTTCCATAGTCAGGTGCACCGTGCTCGCTTAGATTTCCTGGATGACTCTCACTCGATCTGCAAGAGCGCGCTGTGAGACGGGAATATCCGGGGCGAATAGCTCCCAGGAGTGAATTACGCCAGGTCGAACGTGGAGCTCCGTGCTAACACCGGCATCGGTGAGTAATTGGGCGTATTGCATATCCTCATCGCGAAAAATATCTAGTTCGCCAACATCGATAAATGCTGGCGGTAGACCCTTGGCATCTTGCAGGCGGGCAGGGGCAGCATGAGGACTGACCGCAGGGCTGCCCACTTGATTACCCAGGTAAGCGGTCCAGCCGGTGAGATTATCTTCATAGGTCCAGATAATAAATGGCAATAACTCGGGATCGGGAGTAACCGTCCTGTCGTCCAGCATTGGGTATAACAATATCTGCCTTGCCAGGGACGGGCCTTTTTTGTCGCGAGCGACAATTGTCAGGGCTGCAGCCAGACCCCCTCCGGCACTATCTCCCATGATGCCAATTCGCGTGGGGTCAATGGAGAGCTCCTGTGAGTGCTGTACCAGCCAAATGAATGCCCGATAGCAATCATCAATCGGTATAGGGTAGGGGAACTCCGGAGCCTTTCGGTAATTTACTGATAAAAATGGCACGCCGCTGGCAGCTACATATTTGGCGATGACCAAGTCGTACCGTGAGATATCGTGGCAGATGAGCCCACCGCCATGAATGTAGAGAATAGCGGAGCCTGGCTTGCTATTCTCCTTTTGGTACCAGCGTAACTGGATCTCCTCTTGGTCTGAACTCTTTAGGGTAAAGTCCCGAAAAGAAACATCTGATGGAAAACTGCGACCCTGAAATAGTGCTTGAGTGACCACGGCTCCATTCTTACGGCGAGTATCCACATCCCCAATAGGCGCTTCTGCCAAGGTATCCAGCAAGTCGCCAAACTTGCCAAGGGCACGTGAAAATTCCGGGTCCAGGGAAAAGCTCATTGACGAGATCCTTATCGGAGTTCCTATCAGCTAGTGGTCCATAGCTAGATATGGACCTTTGCTAAATGTGGACCTTCGGCAGCGAAATGCCAGTACTTTTAGCTGGGTTCTGCGACACCGCTTTCAGCCACCAAGGTCTGAATAGATGTTGTCGAAGCTGACTGCACCTCTGATTTGTTCTCGCTGTACCGCTCGGTCAGATAGTTACCCTGGCCACGCAACAAAATGGTGGTTTTTACCAGCTCTTCCAGAACGTCAATCACCCGGTCCCGGAATGGGGAATCCTTGAGGTGCCCTTGTTCATCGAATTCCTGCCAGGCCTTGGCAATAGAGGATTGGTTGGGAATCGTAAACATGCGCATCCAGCGGCCGAGAACCCTCAAATTGTTGACAGTATTGAATGACTGCGAGCCACCGGAAATCTGCATGACCGCTAGGGTTTTTCCCTGGGTTGCCCGGCTTGCAGATTGGTCCAGTGGTAGCCAGTCGATCTGATTCTTGAAAACGGCCGAGACATTTCCATGTATTTCCGGGCTAATCCACACTTGACCCTGGCTCCAGGCAGACCACTCGCGCAATTGCTGCACCTTGGGGTGATCCTGGCTGGTGCCGTCGTAAAGAGGGAGGTCGACAGGGTCAAACAAGCGAACCTCGGCACCAAAATGCTGCAATATTTCAACAACCTGGTTGGCCAATAGACGCGAAAAGGAGTTGGGTCTCAGGGATCCGTACAACACCAGAATCCTGGTAGGGTCGCCATTGGGAGGGGAGTCCACCAGGCGATTAAGAATATTGATGGGGGTGTGGTTTGGTAGCATCATGAGTTACCTCCAAATTTCTATATTTCCATAATAATCGAAATATGAGGCAAAGCAAAGGTGCATCAGTCTCAGTCGGGCCTTTCTGAATCTGCTTGGAACCGGCTAGTCGAATAACGGGTTCACAGGGAGTCAAAATACTGAGCCAGCATCGAGACTTAGGCTTCCTTTAGTTTCTCCAACACTGGAGGAGATAGGGCAAACGGAAAGAGAGTCCAGTAGAGGTTACTCCCAATTATTAGAGGGAGTGGGTACGTTTAAATGCCTCCCAGATGGACTACTTCAATATTGAATCCCTCTGATTGGCAAGGTTCTTCAAAGTACTTATTAACTTGTTTGAAGGTCTCAGGGGTATCAAAGGCGGCTCGTTCCGGATGTGATTTTTGCCTTTGGGCAATTTGTTGTAAACATAATTTATCATCGGCTTTAAGATAGATTAATTGATGGGGAAAGAGGTTATCCAGAAATATCTCTTTGAACCAAGATCTTTGTTTTCTTGTATTGCCGGGAAAATCCAGTACTACCGAGATGCCACTCCTTAAGATATCCTGAGTATGTGACTTGATCATTGGTTTTAATCTTGCAGAATACTCTATGTAAGTGGAGAGTGAGGTGATCTCATGGGGATATAAGTTAGACAGCCACTCATCTTCGGAAATAAGAATAGCTCCTGTAGTTTGTGCTATCTCCGCAGCTTTTGTACTTTTTCCTGCGCCCATCTTTCCACAAAATAAAAAGAGCATTCCGTTTTCTTTCACAGTTCTTCCCGTTAATCCGATTAGAGAAAATTTCGACTATGGGAAAATCATGCCTGAAACTTTACGCTTGGTAAATAGTGGCAAAGGGAACTCATGAAGTGGCGATTTAGCTAAGCATCAGGGAAATACCAGAATTGCGGTGGCCGAATATGCTTGAGGGCATCTAGATGGCTAGTATTTAAGGCGTGGGAATCTTTACTGCCTTAGATACTTATATTCAGCCCAAAGGTGAGCCTGATATAGGTATTTCGTCTCTATGCAACAAGATACCGATTAACTGCGGCATTTGACAAACACCATTGAGTTTAACCAACTTTGATCGGCATCAAAATCTTTTATCAGGGGGGCTTCAGTAACGCCTGTAAATTTTCTTAACCCATGAGAAATCATATAGCTTGGTATATAGGATGGCGGCTTTGCGGCTGTCAAATAGTTACAAACTTCCAGCTTCCTTGCGCCGCCCTGATCAAGAGAGTTAATGCTGGCGAATAGTTTTTTTCGATCTCCCTCTGGCATCGAATTAAATTTTTTATTGAAAATCACTCTTAATACATTGTGCCCGGTTTTATCGCTAACCCTCTGTGTGTCGAAATAAGCAAAGGCACTGGCAACCATTAACAGCTCAGCTGCCTCATCAAATTTGGATTGTTCGGTACATGTTTTGGCGGCAGCAGTAATATCTGTCGGTGTATGGGTAGATAGTACTGATGTGGCACTGATACATCCGAGAGGCGAAGTGGCTTGACTATTCTTACTGACATAGTTGTCGGCTTGCGCGCCTAAAACAAATGCGGCGAGCAGAAGAGCAAGAATTGGAGGCAGGATTTTGCTCATGATTCGAATTTCCTTTCCTTAGTGCCTCCTTAATCATAGACGCCTAAGTGCCAGTATTATCTCAACCACCTGAGAAATTTATTAGCCAGTTAGTGTAGATTTTAGTGGGATTTGTTTAAAAATCTGAATTGGAGATGTCTAGGGCTAATTTCCTGCCAATGGGGAAAGGAGTGTGCTTTCATGCCGTTGAAGTACAGGAAATTTCAGTTAAAGCGTGCCGCTCGCAATTCTCTGGTGCTAAGCGGCACCTAGTAGCTATCAGCTCTGACAGAGTTGGATTTGTCGCAATTGCTATTAAGTTAGTTGAGAAATTATTCTGTGTTGGGTTGTGGTTCTTGAGAAGCTTGGAATAGTGATTTTATCAGATTCTTGGTGATTTCTTTTTGGTGTTCAGCTCTCAGGTTCTTCATGTACGTAGACTCGTCGGGAACAACTATCTCAGGCAGTATTTCTTTCACTGCTGAGTCGCCATTCCATTCTACAGTCGCTGTGCTGTCGAAGCTGGTTCTGAACTTTATATATTTATCCTTATCGACAAATACATAGCTATTTGAGAAGTATTCAGCATCGTTTCTGTTGGTAAGTGTGAAAGATGACTTTTTTCCAGAATATAGCTTTTCACCGATTTTAAAACTGAAGTTTTCAATAGTCTCTGGTGATCTTGACTTGTAATGCCCTTGCTCTATAGCAAAGTCAACTTCATCTATAATATCGCCCATTTCAATGGAGATAATTTCATCTGTATTTTCCCATGTGATGCTATCGATAGGGTATACATAGACATTGATAATATCGGTAGGATACTGCTTATTATCGTACTTTAGGGCAATTCCCAGCATGGGTTCATCGAAGGTGCTGCTTTCGGTGAGTACAAAGTTATCTGTTTCTTCTGGGGTGATCAGGTCTTGCTGATAATTGCTTGCATTTTGCGGCCGCATAGATCCACATGAGGCGATAAGAATACTACTCAGTATGATAAGTGCCTTGCTTTTCATTCTCTCTCCTTGATAAGGCTGCTTTCCTGGGGCGGAAATTATAAGTTTCTATTTGTTCTATGAATGTAATATTTCAATAAGCCTATCACTCCTTGGGTGCTCAATTCACTGTTTGGTAAGTATAAATATCTAAGTTGTACTCTTCTTATATCCTGAATCCGGCTTAGCTTTAAATTAATTCTACGCCTTTTGGAAAAGATTTTTGCCGTCTATTTTTTATCAGCTGTTAGCTGAAGCGTGTGATGCCGACTCTTTTAAGGTTTGTCCCAATTATATTTTGAAACTATCAATAATCTGAAAAGATGAATTAGATGCCCAAACTTCGCCCCTGAACCAGCTGATTTAACGTGCGTAATATCACTTCCAAGGTTGTGATTGAATCCTAAATACTGGAGGGATATTTGGTCTGTCATTTATGTTGGCCTTGTTACAAATGGGCAGATATTTACATAACTGCCTTAAGCTCGTAACTGATTGGTCATGCTCTGTAGCTACTATTTTGCGCCCCCGCTAGCGGGTAGTTTTATGAATGTTTAATTCGGAGATGGATGTTTGTCAGTACTGAAAAGTGCGCAAATTATGAAAGTGTAAAGTAGGGTAAATGACTAAAATTGACCAGTCAGTACTGTTGTAATTTAGCGGTTCACGACAGGTGTGTACGCTTGTTCCAATTGGTCAATTCAACTGAGGGGAAATACTTACTGGGATTTTTATTTTAGCGGTAACTATCAGGATACTTATCAGGAAAAGAATAATGCATAAAACAATTGGTTTGGTATCAAGTTTGCTTTTGAGTTTTTCGATGTCTGTTGTCGGCGAAATTGATGCTAGCGATGATAAAGTGAAGCGCCTGGATTTACAGGGGCAGATTGATACAAAGGCTCCCTTATCAAAGACCTTGTGGGCGGGAGCGCATAATGCCTATGCATCCTATCAGTGGGATCAGGGTGTATATACCGATGTAAACCAGTGGTACGCGCCGGAGAAATTATTCAGTCGGGGAATACGTCTGGTCGAATATGATACTTACCCTGCTTCCAGTTTCAGCTCAACACCGCACCTGTGTCATATGGGCCTGGAAGAGGCCACTATGTGTATTTATATGTTTGGTACAGCTGCAACGCTGGGGGATGGGCTGGATGAGATTAAGGATTTTCTTGAAGATAATAACGATGAAGTCATATTCCTAAAGTTTGAGGCTTACGATTCTGATTACCACCAGAACTTCCGCAATAAGATTGGTGAGAAAATTGAAAGCAGGTTGGGGGATCTGGTATTTAAGCCTACCGACTGGGGCTATACAGAAGATGATTGCGCCTCCCTACCGGCGCAAACACTGACTAAACAGGATGTGTTGGATGCGGGACGCAACGTTATCCTATTTATTCAGGTGCCCAGAGAGTATCCGCACACTGGTGATAACAATCTGTGTGATTACCATGACGAGTCAAACACATCGAAATTCAGACGCAATGTCTGGATCGGTGTGGATGAGATGGATGCATCTGGAAACCTCACTTCCAATGAGCCACTTGCACAAAATTCCAGCCAGTTAACAGCAGATATCGACGGTAATGCCAGCGCAACCAGCCACTACAACAATGGGAATTTAAGTGTCGCCTTGGATGCAACAACCGAATATAGCAAGGATGACATCAAGTATTCCGGCAGTGAGATCCTGGAGAAAGCAGTATCTGGGTATAACATGCTTGAGTTGGCGCTGGTGGAGGCCAATGCGACCACTATAGGTGCTTCTAAAGCTCCCCAGATTGAAGATTTTACGTGGTCTTGGCGGAATGACTCTCCCAGTGGCAGCAATAGTTGCGCCTGGTTAAGTAATGACGGAGAAATTCGCGACTATAGCTGTAGTACGGAGCGAGTGTTTGCCTGTGTGGACGACGAGCGAAACTGGCACATTAGCAGTACATCGGGAACCTGGAGTGAAGGTTACTCCGTCTGTGAAGCCGATGGCTATCGCTATGGAATGCCTTATAACGCTTTGGAAAATGCCGCTCTCTATGCCAAGAGGAATTCGGAAGGTGTAACTACCTCGGTGTGGGTGAATTACTACGAACCATTTGATGGGTTCTGGATCGCCAACCAAGACAGCTACTCGGATTTTGGTTATATCAAAAAAGATGTTGTGGGTGGTACCGGAGGTGATGCGTTTGATTCAATCGACCTGGTAAAACGTAAGCTACTCGGCAGCGGTACTATGAATCTGAAATCTGTCCAGATTCGTTCCGGTGGTCGAATTGACGGTTTTAAAGCTTGCTATGAATTTAAGCAATCCCTAAGCCATGCCACAGCCAGTGATCATGAATACTGTATTGAATACGGTGATGGAGACGGTGGCTCGATGGGGAGTGTGCTGAGTTTTAACTCCGCCAGCAGCGAGTATCTGGATGACGTTAAGATTTGTGTCGACGATGAAAAACATGAAACGGGCAGTGTTTACTACCTTAAATTGACGTCGAGCAATGGCTCATCTATTTCCGGGGGGACTCAGCAGGGGACTTGTACAACTTATTCTTCCACTTCATCCCAGCAAATTTTTGCTTTCCACGGGCGCCACGGTGATGAAATCAATGCTTTGGGCGTGCACAAGTTGTCCAACAGCTTGGTAAATCCAGGGTACTACGCAACCGAGTGGCTGGACCTGGATGATCCCTCCTCAGGTGGCATTGATTATGAGAGCTTTAACGAACACAAGTCAGCGGGAAATATAAGCAATAGCTGTGCTGTCAGTGATGTTGCTGGTATTGAGGCAAGGGTTGTTGATACGAAGTTGGATTATTCCTTAACCGGCGAAAGCATGCATATAGGCGATATCGGCACTAATTACCGCTTCTTTTGTGCAACAGAGGATTGTAGTGACTACGAAGTAAAGTATTTCTTCTCTAACGCAGCCTGCCTACCTTAACGACTCACAATATCCCGGCGGTGAATATGCTGCCGGGATTCCTCTTACTACTCGCTCACTAAAGGAAGCTCTCTCGGCTGAATACGGGGATTTCGCCTATAGTCGAACTCAAGCAATGTGCGGTATCAATCGGCAGAGCGAAGCCCATGAAATATGACGAGATACATGAGGATCATGCTGATCCACTGATCAACCAATTACATCGAGCAATAAAATATGCCGTTAAATTTCTCGCCATTCTTATGGTGTTGGTCATATTCTGGACCATTGCGGATGTCGTCTATGTACTTTATGAAAGGCTAATGGAGACGCCATTCCTATTGCTGGATATGGAAGATATCCTCGAGACTTTTGGGGCCTTTCTCGCAGTTCTTATTGCCATTGAAATTTTCACTAATATCCGACTCTACCTGGGTACAAATGTGATACCGGTGCAATTGGTATTGGCTACAGCCTTAATGGCTGTAGCTCGGAAGGTTATTGTGCTCGACTTAAAATTTGTTAACGCGGAGCAAATAGTCGGTATTGCCCTGGTGACTATCGCCCTGGGAGTTTCCTACTGGCTGGTGAGGGAAAAAAGTAATAAACCTGGTTAGTACTTGTGAGTTTTTGTCCTTGATAATGCTCACTTTATGATTTTATTTTTTGTATTTATACAGTTGGCTAAAATAGAATCATATCGTTAACTGCATTAATAGCTACTTACAATAGTTAGCCCGAACTAAGAGAGCCGGGTATTTGGCTGAGTGCCAAATCCACGATAAACCTTATTAATGAATAGGTCTTTCTGCTTCAACCGAACGAGGTGGTTGCAGGTTGTTACTGCGAAAGGTAACTGTACTAATCCTTGCTTCTGGCCAATGGGAACTAGTGCCATTAGTGGGTTTCGTTTATAGCTTTTGGTACTTTTTCCTTTTCTATTTCTGGCGATGGCCTTTGCCAGGTATTCACCTTGCTGAGAGGCGAGGTAGCCCAGTTTGGCCTCACCAATATCTGCAATGTCTCCGAGTGCATACAAGCTAGGTTCGTCAATAACTTGAAGTCTGTTATCGACTTTCACAAATCCCCGCTCATTAAGGATATGCGCTAAGTGCGGTTTAAGGTAATCATTGTTGGGTAGCACACCAGTCGCTTCAAAAACCAGGTCTGCATCGCTGGCTTGGCCGCTGTTGAGATCGATATAGCAGCCATTCTGATATTGGTAGCGGCTGTTAAACTGAATTTCTACACCTAAATTCTCTAATTGTCTCTGGGCTTTGATTTGTGCTTTAGGCTTGAAGTTGTCCAATAAGACCTCTTTATTGTGTGCCAGAATTACTTGAGTTCTCGGCATAGCGTGTGCGATCTCTCCTGCCAATTCGACACCAACGACCCCTCCACCTATCACCATGACTTTCCTTGCTTGTTTCAGTCGCTGATGCTCGTTCAACAGTTCTTGGTTTCTGGATTGAATATCCATTGCGCAAAGGGATTTGGCCATTGGTATACTCGGATATCGGGTGCCGGAAGCGAGTATGGCACTGTTGAAATGTAACTCTGTTCCATCTGCCAAACGCGCTGATTTCGCAGACATTTCCATTACATCCCCCTGAATGAAGCGGCCATAGAAAAAGTCCCTGTAGTACTTGCGCGCTTGATTCCCGGTGCTGGATGGATCGGTTACATTGCGCAAGGTGGCAAAAGTGACTTCGAAATAATCTTTTTTGTCTACCAGAATGGTATGGACGCCATTTCTTTCCAGTGCTTGTGCGACAGACACACCGGCGAAACCACCGCCTACTATCAATACTTCCGCTTCAATTACCATATTTTTCAACCATTAGAGGGTGTACAGGTCATTTGAATCCATTTTATGGTGTAGCGAATATGCTGTTAATGTGTGATTATGAGACTCTGATGTGCATATTTGCACATGCTGAGCATGGGGGGCTTGAGGTAAATAATGGATAAATGGACTGAGTTAAGGACCGCTTACAAGCTGGCCAAGCTTGGCACTCTGAGTGCAACGGCCCAGGAGATTGGTATCCACAGGTCCACCGTGATGCGCCATATTAATGTATTGGAGGAGAGCCTTGGGGTTGTACTATTTCAGCGCAATGACAAAGGCTATATTCCAACGGAGGCGGGGCTGGATGTTATGCGACTGGGGGAGGTGACGGACAGCCATTTTTCCCAGTTGTCCTCGCGGTTACAAAGCAAAGAGCAGAATTTGCAAGGCAAGCTCACCATCACCTCTGTCGGCGAAATGGTAGACCTGTTGATGCCGCTCATTAGACAGTACCAGACCCAGCACCCAGGTATGCTTGTCAATTTAATCGGGGATCTGCGCAATTTTAACCTGGAGTACGGTGAAGCTGATATTGCGATTCGTGTCGGTGAGAAACCAACGACACCTGATAATATCGTGTTGCCGTTTTTTACTACAGAATTCGTTTTCTATGCACACAAATCCTATATTGAAGACTATGGGCTTCCCGATAAAAGTAATCTTCAAGGGCACAGGTTTCTGGTTTTAGGTGATCGCCCGTTACACTTTGACTGGAATGAATGGATTTATAATCATATTCCCGATCAAAATATTGTGCTGACTGCTTCCAGTCAGCAAATTCTTAACCAGGCAATGCTTTCTGGCTGCGGTATTGGCGCCATGCCGAGAATCCTGGCTAAAAAATTTGAAGACATTATTGAGATTCCTACGCCTGAAAGCTGGCAAATCTCAACTTGGATACTTGTTCATCGCGATATGTTTAACATGCCAAAAATCCGTGAGTTTCTTAGCATCTTAAAGCTCTGGCGAAAATGAACAATACCAAGTGCCAGCCCAGAGAAAATCATAATAGCGGCCATTAATTTTTCTGAACCAATCGATTCGCCAGTTAATAACCAACTGAAAAAGAGTCCAAAAACGGGGCAGAGTAAACCTAAAGGCGCAACAGTAGACAGCGGGTACTTAACGATTAACCGGTTCCAGAACCAGTATCCCAGCAGAGTGGTTGGGTAGGCCTGAAACAATATGGAGAAAATCAACTTTCCACTAAGGTTGTTATGAATTTCATAAAATATATCCGCACCATTTTGAATATAGGTAGCAGCGAACAATGGTAACGGTGCAAAAAATAGCCCCCAGACAATAAAGCTAAATACTTCCTGTGTGCCGCTGGCTTTTACAATGAGCCCACTGATGCTCCAGCTGGTAGCCGCTATTAAGATAAGTGCAATACTGATAAGGGGCACAGTGCCATCTTCAACCATCAAACTTAGCAACAGCCCTCCCAAGGCAAGTAGAGCCCCAAGAGCTTTCTGCGGGATAATCTTTTCTTTCAGGAATGCCCAGCCGAATAGTAAGCTAATCGCAACATTTACTTGTAAAAGAAGTGAGGCCATTCCCGCAGAGAGTCCACTAGAGATTGCCCAGGTGGCCATCCCCCAAACCCCACAGCCAAAAGTCAGGCTGTAGGCCAGAACGTACTTCCAGCTGACTGTCGGTCTGGAAATGAAAAGCACTGCCGGAAAGGCGGCCAAAGAAAAGCGTAAAGCCACCAGAAGGAGTGGGTCCAGATCTTCCGTTCCCATCTGAATAACAATGAAGTTGAATCCCCACATTGCCATTAGTAGCACACCAAGTAATAAATCCGAGTACCGCATCAGCCCCTCCAATTTGTCTCGGGGCTAACTATCCAAGAAATGAAAAAAGGTATACAGATGCAATTTTTGTATAAAATAGGTATACAGTTTGGGCGGAGACGGAATCGGAGAGGGGATAGGTGCGGTATAAAGAGCTTGCCGAACGCTGTATTGAGGATATTCAGTCAGGGAGAATACCAAGCGGTCATAAACTACCGTCCCTCAGGCGGTTCGCTGCACAAAACGAAGTGAGCCTGACAACAGCCCAAAGCACCTACTACTTGCTGGAGGAACTCGGCTGGGCGAAGGTTCGACCGCAATCTGGATTCTTTGCCTCAGTTCCTCCCAGCAGTAACCCGCCTCCCATAATGCCTGCATTTACCTGCCGAACAACAGATCCAGTAAGTCACGAATACTATTTCCGTGGGTTGGGAACAGGGCCATTGGGTGTTGCGTCTTTATCTCCAGAGCTATTGCCGTTAGATTCCCTGGAGCGCAGTATGCGGCGGGCAACCCGAGAGGCTGGCGCCAGTATGCATGGCTATCCGGTTTCCTCAGGGGAGCCGCTTTTGCGCAGTGCGCTTAGTGCACACTTTGCCAGCTATGATTTGCATTTCTCTGCCAATGAATTAGTAGTGACGAATGGTTGTATGGATGCCGTCCGCACAGCGATTGCCATTACGACTAAGCCCGGTGATGCGGTTGCGATCAGTTCTCCTTGTTACAACGGTCTTCTTAATCTGTTGGCGTTGATGGGACGAAAAGTCGTTGAGATACCGACTGTTGAAAACGGCTTAGACCTCGCACAGCTAGAGCGCTATATGCAGCAGGGATTGGTCCAAGCGGGTCTTTTTAGTAGCAGTCATATGAATCCTACGGGCGTGTCCCTGAGTTCGGAGCAGAAAGAGAACCTGGCCGCACTGGCTGGTAAATATCGGGTTCCAATTGTCGAGGATGATGTGTATTTGGAACTCGGATTTCAAAGAAGTCTGCCCATGCCCGTGCGCTACTGGGACCGGAGCGGGTATGTGCTTTGGTGTGGCTCTATCTCCAAGACACTGAGCGCAGGCTATCGACTGGGGTGGTGCTTACCAGGAAGGTATCGAAAACAATATGAACGCTATCGATTTACCGAAAGTTTCGGTGTGAACTTGCCCGTCCAATTAGCGGTAGCTGATTTCATCGGTACCAACCAATACTCCCGTCATGTGCAGGGGCTCAGGCAAAAAATTTCCTTCCAGGTCGCATCCTATCGCAACTACTTAAGTTCATCCTTGCCCGATGAATCGCGTATCAGTGACCCCCATGGAGGAATGGTGATTTGGTTGCAGATCCCAGGGTTGGACAGCCGGAGTCTTTGCCGTATGGCTTCCGAAGAAAATATAGCCTTGTTGGGCGGTGCAGATTTCAGCACGCTTGATCTCTACGGTGATTGTGTGCGGGTGAATTGTGGTTGGCCGCTTGAAAGTAAAGATGGAGGGAAGACTGAGGCCGGATTTCAGCTGGAACGTTTTATCGAGTTAACTCACGGATGCCGATAATTAATATTATTCAGATATTCACAACCTTGGAAGAAGGTACCTGAACTTTCATATCGTTACACTGCTTTTGATAGTTATTTTTCCTCTGCTAGAATCCGCGTCCCTTTTAGGATGATTGTTCACGGAGGACATCTAATGAAAACTCTTGCCACTTTTACAGCAGCGATTGCTATTGCCGGTGCGGTTCCCGCTCAAGCAGAACAGACTTTTGAACTGCCTAAGTTTAGTCAGTGTTCTGTAGCAGCTTCTGCAAGCAATACTAATGATCGCGAGGTTTATCGCATCTTTTCAGATTTCTATTATGAAATAGAAGACTCTCGAGAGTATGCAGTTAAGGCTGTGCAATACTGGGCTGAAAGCTTTGCAGAAGACTGTGCTGGCGAGACAAGTCAAGTCAGCCTGGATATGGTTCAGTGTGATAATTTTATTGGCGGTGCGCCGGTTTGCAGAATAGAAAGTGATGAAGGTGACTACGTCATTGTGAAAGACTATGTTGATTCAACCAACGTAGTACTCTCTCAACATGACCAACAGAATTGGCCAGGAATACACTCTTCGAATGATCAGGAAACGCTGTGGATGGCCAGGCCTGAACTTTGCTATAGCGAGCTTCTGGAAGGCGGCGGTGACTCTCAAGCATATTACTTGGACACCTACAGCTATCGCTACTTTGGTGATTACCGCTATGTATTGGCAAGGGGCAGCCGAGACTTGGTGCAAACTCTTGAAAGCCAATACAGTCAGTGTGAATACGACACTTCGGGAATCGAAGCCTATAAAATGCAGTGTTCTGAGACTTCCCAGGGGACGAAGGTGTGCGCAACTGCACATACTGGCGCCGGCTATTTCGTATTCGTGAGTGACGATCATCACGGCATGCACGTTATTTTCAACCGCTGGGACTGATTACACTATTAGTCCACTTATACAGCGCCTCCCTGTAAGGGGAGGCTCCTGATTGCGAACCCTAATTAGCTTGCTCTATACAGTGCGCAGAGCTTATTGCCAGCAGGGTCTCGTAAGTAGGCGAGGTAGATTGGGCCTACGGCGCTATCCCGTACGCCTGGGGGCTCTTCGCAGCTGGTACCACCGTTGGCAATACCTGCAGCATGCCAGGCATCAACCTCTTCAGAACTGTTTACTGTAAAGCCAATAGTGCTGCCGTTGCCATGGCTTGCGGGCTCCCCATTGATGGGTTTGGTGATGGCAAAAATACCGTTGTCATTAAAATAGAAGCAGCGGCCACGATCATCAATAGTGCCGGGTTTGTAACCCAATATTCCGAAAGTGGAATCGTAAAATACCTTTGATTCCTCGATATCGTTGGCCCCGACCATAATATGACTAAACATTGATGTCACCTTAAATTAATTTTAGGGTAGTTGTGCGTGAAAGATTGTATACCAATACTATTAAACATCAATGAATAATCATTCACTCATTGCCTGATAGAATTGTTCGTATATCCGTTACCTCCAGGCTGTACCTCTCAGGGTGTGTGGACTGGTGCAGCTTTCTATCTATTGCGGTTTATATATGAGATGCCTCACAGATATATTAAATATTGTGCGATTCAATGATCATTAATATTTATTTTAAATTCTGTTGTTGATAATAATGTGGTGGCTAATTCGGGTGATATCGGATTTCTTATCGATATTTTTTTGCTTGACTGACTGGTGTTTGTTTTTTGTTCTGCTTGATAGATTGTATTTTCTGGTTTGGTTTATTTTTATTGTGGTATATAGGTTGATAGTGTGAATTTTAAGGGGTTAAAATTCTGGAGGTTTGATTTGATAAAAAATAATAAATGGTTTTCGCTTAAAGGTTTACTTTGGGTGTAAATTGCGCCAATTATTTCATTAAAAAATTTAATTTTATGGTCAGGTTAAGCTGTCGGCCGTATTTTTTAGGGATAAAAAATGAAGCGTCGAGATCTATTAAAGGCTGCAGGTGTAATGTCTGCATCACCGCTTATGGGAGTGGCATCAGCTAAGGCTGGAACAAGTAATGCTTTGGATGGCTCTAGTTTCCCAGAGTCAATAATGGTTGGTGATCTATCAGATTCCTCCGGAGTGCTCAGTGTAATACAGGGAATCTTACCCGATGATGTTATTGGCCATCTTCTTATGGCTGAGGGTATTCCACTGGCGTCCAACCATCTTACACCTAATGGAAAGGGAGCTTTGACCCGGCTCGACTTTACTGGGCGGAGCAATAACAGTGAAGTTCCCTATACCCGAAAAATGATACGTACCGCGTCTGCGATAATGCAGGAGCAGGATTTAACAGGTTTTGATAAATTCAATTTGTTAGGTGGGACAATATACTCAAGCCCGAATCTGGGATTTATGAACTACTGTAATACGGCCCCCAACTATATGGGAGATAACCGTTTTGCAATGAGTTATGAAGGGGGTATGCCCTATGAGTTTGATGCTACAACTCTAGAGATGGTAACCCCTATTGGAGAAGTGGATGAATGGAAATCGAGCTTACCCCCGCTGCTTGAAAATCTAACCCCAGAAAAGTGGCTATTTCCCCAGGTTCGGACTACCGGTCACCCTTTCTTTGATCTGGAAACAGGTAACTGTATCACCATCAACTATGGTGGAAATATTGGTGATTCTGGTAGCTCAGGATTTATTCGATTAATTCGCTGGGATCGAGAGGGTGCATTTGAAAGTTGGAACATTCGGGATCGTCAGGGTAACAACGCCTATATTGCTGCAAGCTCACACTCTCTTGGCGTAACGCGAAATCATATCATTGTCTTTGAAACTGCAGCGAGAGTTGAATCTACCCGAATTATTGGAACAAGAATAGTTCTGCCTCAAGAACACCGGACCCGGTGTTGGGTTATTCGGAAGGCCGACATGGTGCCGGGTGCTGATACTATTATCGCAGATTACCTGGAGCTCGGCTTTGATACTTCGGACATTGTCTGCAACTACGATGACAATGCGGGTGAGATTACCCTGTATGGCCAATATATGGGGGCAATGGATAAATCTGAGCAGTTATTCCGCTTTGAAATCCTGCAGAAGGGAGGTTTGGTACCCAAGTGGTTGTCCGGATACCCTGCAGCGCCGCTGGATGTTGGAGGTTTGGTGCGTGCCCGGATTCGAGTTAACTCAAATTCAGCTATTGAGATAAAAGAAGATTACCGCGTTATTCGGGATGATGCGCTTTCCTGGGATATGAATGATCCGGCTTACCGTGGGCACTTCCAGTTCCCTGAAACCTTTGAGCACCTTTATTGGGCTGCTGTGGGTTACAGGCCTGACCATATATCTATGCGGGTTTCCTGGGCATATCGCGATTATCCTGAGCGCCACTACGGCTATTGGAATATGCCTGAAGAAAGTCGTCCCTCTGCCTTGATTCATATGGACTGCGTCAATATGAAAATTGCGGATGCCTTTCAGTTCCCAGAAGATTGCGTAATGCGTACACCGCAATTTATGGCCCGCCCGGGCTCCACGGCCCAGAACGACGGTTATGTGATTGCGGCAGTTGTACGCAAATATCCAACGACATCCGATTCCAATGGTAAAGAGTTTTGGATTTTTGATGCGGCACGTCTCAGCGGTGGGCCAATTTGTATCCTAGCTAACCGATCACTGGAATTTGCAACCACGAATCATGCACTGTGGGTGCCATCCATTGGTCGTCGCCCTTTATCGGCCTACCGGTCAAATTACGCTGATTTTCTTCGCAGTAAGGCGCCTGATCACAGCAGTAATGTTCGGGACATCATCGATGGGGAGCTACTTCCCCGTTTTGGTTGATTTATCCAGTCTAAGTTAATGCAATAAAGGGAATTTAGGTATGTGTGCAGAAATAATAACCAAATCCAAACATTTATTGAGGTGGTGTAAAAAAGCTCTTTGTGTAGCAGGCGTTTTCATGGCTGCTACAAGTGTTGCAGAACAGCTACCGCCGCCAATTGAAGTGCCTGAGGTATTAAAAAACTACCAGGATACTCAGGATTGTTTCCCTGGTGTTATCCATGATCCGACCAGTATTGATGAGGTTCAGCAGATAGTACGTGATGCAGCGGATCAAGGCCGTAAAGTGATGACAGGGAGTCGCCGATTCAATAGTCAGATTGATGCGGCCTGTGCAGGAAATGGAGAGGTGCAAATCACTCTGGAAAATATGGATCAGGTCGTTAGCCTGGACAAAGATAACCTGTTGGTTACTGTTCAGGCCGGTATGAGATTCCGGGATTTGACCGCCTATCTTCGAGAGCATGAACTAAGTGTGCCGATGGTGACAGAGCTGGCCATATTCACGATAGGCGGTATGCTGGGAAGCGGTACTCACGGTTCAACTTTTACACAAAAAAGCAGCATGATCTCTGATTATGTCACCGAATTGAAGTTGGTTGATGGCAATGGGGACTTACGAGTAATCAGTGGTGAGATGCTCAATGCCGCCAGGGTAAACCTAGGTGTTTTAGGCGTAGTTGTTGAAGTGACCATAGAGGTTGAACCTGGCTATAAAGTACAAGCAAAAGTAAAGGGGTATCACAGCGATGATGAGCTGGAGGATGTTGTTCTTGATTTGGCTCGAGATAATCATTCAGCTAATGTTGCCTGGTTCCCGGGATTAGGGCGCTATACCGTAACAACTTACAACAAGGTACCTTTGTCGACTAAGGGTAATGCCTACAATGCCCAGGCAGATGTATCAGACTTCTCCGAATATTTATTTGGGCTGATATTTGATAGCCTTCATGAAGCCGATAGTGCCGCATTGCAGTGTTTTGCAGCTTCTCTTCGCCATACTGCTCGCTCCAGTTCCTATTTCAGGGATGTTGACTCAGGCTTGAAAAAGTTTATTAAGCCCACTGGACATGCGGACCTGATGCAACATTTCGTATGTAAAGAGCCAGATAAATGTGTCTGGGACAACCTTCCAATTGCACTTCAGGAAGTCGCGATTCCATTTGAAGAATTGCCCAACTGGATTGCGGATGTCCGCCAGATTATTGCAAATAGTGAAAAAACCTGTTTTCCGCTGAATGGTATTTATTTCCGTTTTGGCAAGTCTTCCGACAGCTATTTAGGGATGACAGCAGGCCGCGATACAGCGTTTGTAGGGATTGAATATACCCTTCGTCAACGAGGTGAAGCTGTGCCAAAGAACTACTTTGTCAATTTGGAAATTGAGCAAATGTCCCTCCGGAAGTATGGAGCCAGGCCTCACTGGGGTAAGAATTCAGTCGCTATTTTTGAGGACATGGCTGAGCGATTCCCCAAATGGTCCCAGTTTATGGATGTTAAAGAAGAGTTGGACCCAAACAATATATTTTCCAACCCCTTTTGGAATCGGGTAAGTGGAGCTGATCCTTTGGAAAACTATTTAACTCCTGGCTGCAATCCCGATGGTCAGTGCTATTGTCAAACAGATGAACACTGTGAAGAGGGTTCCAGCTGCCAAGCGGGAGTTTGGTATTCAGACGCAAGGATTTGTAAAGCTGACTAGAGCACTTTGGGGGGGGGATATTTCCACCCCCTGCGTTTAATTGGTAGTGAATAGCAATAAGAGGCTTTTAACTGCTGAGCGGGAAAGAATACTCGAAAGACTAAGCCTACAATCGGTTTTCATGCCTTATAGGTATTCTTTCCCTGCTCTTTATTATTAAGTTACAGGTTGCTGGTCACAGCAATTAGCAATGCTTTCTCTCACAAGTTGGCAAAAGTGTGCAGGATCTTCCAGAGGCAGCATATGATTTGCTGAGCTTACCTTTTGTGGATGAGTATCTGGAATCAATGTACCTGCCGCAAGCGATACAGTTCTAAATAGCTGGCGAGTATTGCTGCCGTAGGCCACGGAAACTGGAATAGATATGCCTGAAAGGCTAGTTGGGTTCAGTGCGGGTTGTTCAGTTTGATTAAGCTGCAGAGGTAGGGTGTAGGCATTATCCAGCTGCTGTACACGATATTTAAGGGGCTGCTGAGAGAAGTAGCCTGCTTGATTCCCAGAGCCGTCGATTAGTAGTTTAACGGCAGTATCCAGTTCACCCTCAGCTGTTGTTTTAAAAATTTCTGCAAACATAGATTCAGCATCTCGGCGATACTCTTCCATGTCATTGTTTTCAATGTATCCCGGATATCCAGGCTCATAAAGGTACAGACTTTTGATTAATTTAGGTGCCTTTATAGCAGCATTTAAGCTCACATCGGCACCATAGGACCATCCTATTAGGTGGACAGGACCTATATCTAGTGCCTCAATCAGCCCTACCAGGTCTGCTGCATGGGTATCAATTCCAAAGGGGCCTTCTGAAGGGTTACCCGGGTTACCGAAATGCCTTTGGGTGAATGAAATCGCTCTAAATTCACTTGATAGAATTTTGCAGTGTTCTTGCCACATACGAGCATCGGCCAGAGCACCATGTACAAAAACAATGGGTTCTCCCTGTCCCTCCTGGAAATAAGAGATAGAGTGGTTGTTTACAGTGATAGAGTCTTTTGGATTTCTGTCCATGGGGCTAGCTTCCTGGGAGCCACTTTTTAGCGCTTATCATAGTCTATAGGAGCTTTATGCTTAACATTTTCTAGTCCAGTTGTTAGGAGAGAGAGACAGCTGCCCTAATGGCTCTCTTATGAGAGTAACCGATAGGTCTCCTATGGGTAATCAACGAGTTTTTCGGGTATAGTTGATTTGTTTTGACGTAGTAGGTAGATGTAAATGGAATCGCTGATAAAGGACCGCTTGAAATCACTGGAAGTAGAGCGAGATATTGAAATTATCTATGCCTGTGAATCAGGAAGTCGCGCATGGGGATTTGAATCCCCTGATAGTGACTGGGATGTAAGGTTTATCTATAAGCGTAATATTCAGCAATATCTCACTATAGGTACTCCCAGAGATGTCGTTGAGGTTCCATTTGATAAGAAACTTGGCGATGAACTGGACTTGGTCGGCTGGGATATCAAGAAGACTTTAACTTTAATGAGGTCAAGTAACCCCACTTTAATCGAGTGGCTATTTTCGCCAAAGGTCTATTTTAGAAATGAAGATATTTTGGAATCATTGCAGGATTTGGCTCTAAAATGTTGGCAGCCGCGAGCATTAGCTCATCACTATGTCAGTATGGGATTTAATACTTATTCCAGATTTATTCAGGAGGGTGATAAAGGCTTTAAAGAGATTAAGGTCAAGAAGTTACTTTATGTGCTGCGTTCACTGCTTAATGCCCTGTATATAAAAGAGTTTACAAAAATTCCTCCTGTGGACTTTAGTCATATGTACAACGAATTGTTGCCTTCCTCAGGAAGTGAGTGGCTTCTGGATATTCTTTCCAGTTTGATTGTGAAAAAGAAGGAGCTTGAAGAGGGTGATTTGATAGCCGTTGATGGCAAACTGGATAGCTGGATACAAGAAAATTTGGATAGATCTGGTGCCAATTCTATAGAGGAAAGGCCAAAGTTGGATCTTACAGAATTTGACAGGCTTTTTCGTAAAGTGGTTGGTGTATAGTCTTTTAAATCAGGCGGATAGGGCGTCACTTAACACGCGAGTATACAACCCCAAAAGTACTGAGTAACTTGTAATACTGCCCAGTGAATAAACTCAAAGCTGAATAGACGCCCGCAAGAATGCAGGCGTCAAAAGAGGCTCAGCTTTGGTTTTCCAGCAACTGATCCAGCGGCAACTCAGTGCGGTAACGCACCTGCTTCAAAGAGAAACTGCTTTTAATATGATCGATGCCAGGGAGCTCAGTGAGTTTTTTATCCAGGAATTCCTGGTAAGCCTGCAAATTGGGTACAACAACGCGCAGCAGGTAGTCGAAATCACCGGTCATCAGGTAGCACTCCATCACTTCCGGCCATTGGCCGATAACCGACTCGAAGTCCTGCAACTCTTTTTTCACTTGGTGGTTAAGAGTAACCTGGATAAATACACTTACCGGCAACCCAACCTTTTCCGGTTCAAGCAGGGTAACTGCGCGTTTTATAAATCCTTGCTCGTTTAGATTTTTAACCCGCCGTGAACAGGGGGAGGGTGAGAGGCAGACTTTTTCTGCAAGCTCAATATTTGGAATGGTGGCATCCTGTTGAAGGATTTCCAGAATTTTCTTGTCGATGGCATCCAGTAAATAGGCCATGGTTATATTCCGTATCTCATCTCTCTGAACGTACGCCGGTACCGCCGGCTGCTAATCATCAACCTGCCAGTGAATCTTTGCTTCCCAGCGTTCTCCGGTAAATTGTGTGCATTGCGTACATGGTTTTTTTTGGTTTGTTATGGCAGTAGCTTCCTATACTGCGCATCTTTTGTGAGACCTTCTCGTTTTTTATTAATTTCCCGCTAATGGGTACTTTGCCCAACCGGTTGATACTGGTTAGCTGTAAACGGGCGGAAACTGATATCCCCTGATCAGTTCCAGGCTATGCCTCTCAAAAAGCTGAACCTTTGGCGCTTATTTAGTCATACAGAGTGTGAAGGCCAGAGGCGAGCACCATAAGAGGGCATCTCCTTTCCGTTGTATCCCCCAAAATACTTCATTTTGAGTGATTTGTTGCCAGTAGCTGGTCATCTTTAGCGAGTTATGGCGGCATTATGCCTGAGTTGGGCCAATTTTGGTATGACCTGCTCTGCCGGGCAGTGTTAATTTTAGCGCTATTAAACAGCTCTGGTCTGTTCTGCTGTAACTCGGGAGATGCCGCGAATATTTTCGCGACATGTTACTGGCGTCGAGAACCGGAGTGATGAAAGCAATAAAGATAAAATAGGTGGTACCCATGGCAATGGTCGAAGGCGATCAGGAATTGGGCTTTGATAGCGAGTATTCGCTGAAAGCGGCTTTTACCCGTGAATCCGGCCGTGTATTCCTGACCGGAATTGACGCCCTGGTTCGTTTGCCCTTAATGCAAAAGCGCATGGATGAGCTGGCGGGCCTCAATACAGCTGGCTTTGTTTCCGGCTATCGCGGCTCCCCATTGGGCGGTTACGACCAGGCCCTGTGGCGGCACAAGAAGTTGTTGGCCGAGCGGGAAATCCATTTTGAGCCGGGCATTAATGAAGACCTGGGGGCGACCAATATTTGGGGTACCCAGTTGCTGGATCACTATCGCCAGCAGGCAACGAAAGACGGCGTCTTTTCTATTTGGTATGGCAAGGGCCACGGTGTGGATCGCACCGCAGATGTTTTCCGCCAAGCCAATATTCAGGGCACCTCAAAATTGGGTGGTGTTTTGGCGCTGTGTGGGGATGACCACACTGCAGAATCCTCCATGTTTTCCCACAATACCGACCAGATTTTTGAGTCGGTAATGATGCCGCTGATATTTCCGTCCTCCATAGATGAGTACCTGACCCTGGGCCTCGCGGGTATTGCCTTATCCCGTTTTTCGGGCTTGTGGGTGGGCTTTAAGGCAATTACTGAAACTGTAGAGGCCGGTGCTTCCTTGATTGTGCCGGAGTTGCCCCAGTTTACAATTCCAGCTGACTTCCCAATCCCGCCACACGGCCTGAACTACGATCCCCACCTGAATTGGCCTGCCGAGCGCCTCGAGTACGAGCGCCGTATGCTGGAGGAGCGTTTGCCCGCAGCCAAGGCATTCGCCTATGCCAACCGCCTGGATAAAACCACCCACAGTGCGGAGCGAAAACGCTTCGGCATTGTAACGGTGGGTAAGGCCCACGGTGATTTGCTTGAGGCTTTGAAACTGCTCAACTTATCAGAGGCAGATCTGAACTCAGCAGGCATCTCCATCTATAAAGTGGCGATGTCCTGGCCGCTGGAGCCTAGGGGCATCAGTGAGTTCGCCAAGGGCATGGAGCGCTTGCTGGTAGTCGAGGAGAAGCGTCCCCTGGTGGAGGATCAGCTGAAAAACCTGCTCTACGGTTGGGAAGATAGTTATCGTCCGAAGGTAGTCGGCAAGAAAGACCTGGATGGCAAGGATCTGTTGCCGGCAGTGTGGGGCTTTGGCCCGGATCAGGTGGCCAAGGCCATTGCCCGCTGGCTGGTGGATACTGAACTGGCGACACAGCTGATTCCCCTGGCAGAAAAACTGGGGGGCAATGTCGCTGCAAAGGCTCAGGGCTTGTTGGCTCGTGAACCCATTTTCTGTGCAGGGTGTCCTCATAACACTTCCACCAAATTGCCAGAAGGCAGTTTGGGGAGTGCCGGTATTGGCTGTCATATTATGGCTTTGGGCAAAGGCCTGCGCACTGATACCTATTCCCATATGGGAGGCGAGGGCGCCCAATGGGTAGGACTGCACCGTTTCTCCAGCGCCGAGCATATTTTCCAGAATATGGGCGATGGAACCTACAACCACTCCGGGCTATTGGCTATTCGCCAGGCCGTGGCGAGCCAGGTGAATATCACCTACAAAATTCTTCTGAACGATGCGGTGGCCATGACCGGTGGCCAACCCGCTGATGGCGAAGTTAATGCTCCCTCCCTGGCTGCACAGTTGCTGGCCGAAGGGGTTGGTACGGTTATTCTTTTGACCGAGAACCCCGACCACTGGCGTGAACACCGCAGCCAACTGCCCACTGCCGTAGAAGTTCTTCCCCGCTCTGAGCTGGACGCCGTGCAGCGTCGCCTGCGGGAAACTGCCGGTGTGACGGCGATTATTTATGAGCAGGTCTGTGCGGCCGAGAAACGCCGCCGCCGCAAGAAAAAACAGATGGTCGATCCATCCCAGCGATTGCTGATTAACCACCGGGTCTGCGAAGGCTGTGGCGATTGCAGTGTGCAGTCCAGCTGTATTGCGGTGGAGCCGCTGGAAACCCCGTTGGGGCGCAAGCGTCAGATCAATCAGTCCAGCTGCAACAAGGATATGCGCTGTGCCGATGGTTTCTGCCCGAGCTTTGTCACTGTGGAAGGGGGAGAACTGAAAAAGCCCCCGGTGCAGTCCCTGGCGGATGCCTTGGACGTGGCTATTGCCGGATTACCTTCTGCGCCGGTCGCGACTCTGGCCCAGCCACTCAGTATTTTGGTGGCCGGCATTGGTGGCAGTGGTGTACTTACCGTGGCGGCACTGCTGGGTATGGCGGCGCACCTGGAAGAGAAGGGCAGTACAACTTTGTACTTTACCGGACTCTCACAAAAAAATGGCGCCGTAGTGGCTCATGTGAAAGTGGGAGAAAACCCCGAGGCGATTACCACCGCTCGTATTCGCGATGGCGCGGCGCAGTTGTTACTGGGCTGCGATATGGTCACCGCCGCTGGCCAGCGAACCAAATTTGCCACCGGCGAAATGCGTGCCCTGGTAAATACTGCTGAAGTACCGGTAGCGGCCTTTGTTCGCGACAACGAGCTGGCATTCCCTGCCGATGCGACCCAACAGAGTATTGAGTCTCTGTGTGCGGAATATTTTGCCTTTGATGCGAATAAATATGCTCAGGCACTGTTTGGCGATACCGTAGCCAGTAACTTGATGATTATGGGTTTTGCCTGTCAGAAAGGACTGTTGCCAATCGGTGAAGCGGCCCTGGAACGGGCCATTGAGCTCAATGGTGTGGCGGTAGAGAACAATCTGCGCGCTTTCCGCGCGGGCCGTTTGCTGGCGGAAAACCCTAAAGCGATCGAGCAATTGGCAGTGCCGGCCAAGCCGGTGAAATTGGTGGAGCCCGAGGAGTCAGTAGAGCAGTTGCTGGAGCGACTGGCGGCAGAGCTTCGCGACTATCAAAGCCCGGCCTATGCGGCAGAATTCCTTCGCCATATAGAGGCGCTGCGCAAAGCAGAATCCTCACTGCCAGCTGCTCGGGGCGATCTTACCCGTATGGGTGCGCGCAGCCTTTATAAAGCGATGGCTTATAAAGATGAGTACGAAGTGGCGCGCCTCTACACCGGTGAAGATTTCAAGCGACAGCTACGTGAGACATTCAGCGGCGACTACACCCTGAAATTCCATATGGCGCCGCCGCTTCTTGCTCGCCCCGATAGCAGTGGTCGCGTGCGCAAAATGCAGTTTGGCCCCTGGATGGGCAAGCTGATGCCGCTGTTGGCTAAGGGCAAAGTTCTTCGCGGTACTGCACTGGATGTCTTCGGTTACACCCAGGAGCGCCGTGCTGAACGGCGCTGGGCCCAACAGGTGGCCAAAGCAGTTGATAGCGTAGCCGCGCATCTGTCCGGCGAAAACCTGTCAGAGGCACAAGAGCTGCTCGAAATCCCCCTTCAAGTGCGTGGCTATGGCCATGTGCGCGAGGAAAAATTCGCGGCGGTCAGCGATCGTTGGGATGAGCTTTCTGCAGTATTTGTGGACGGGGAGCAAGAGCCGACTTCTCTGGCGGCGTCCTAGACGCCGCAGCTCTTTTAATCGGTGTCAGCCCGGACGAAACGGGATAAGGCGGTTTAGCAACCAGCCGCTGACACCGGTAATCGCCACCGGTGCCTGTACTGCAGAGAAGCACAGGCACTCTTGATCTTCTGTGACCGTCGGGCGGTGCACGTCGCCGGGTTCCCGCAACAGAAAGTCCCCTGGACTATAAACACCATCGCTATCAGAGAAGCTGCCGTACAGAACCAGGGTGAGTTCGTAGCCCCGGTGATCGTGCTCTGCAACTTTGCCGCCACAACTCAGGCGATGAAAGCTCACTTCATATTGATCCTGCCCGGTTTTTAGTCGACACATTTTTAAGGCGGGCGCGATAGTTTTCCATTTGATCGGGGGATTTTTTTCCAGCAGCTTGTGCACGACTGGCGGCGCATCCGCCAGCATGGGCTCTGTGGATTTGGATCTCTCGGGAGCCACTTGTTGCGCCGGTTTAGCTGCCTGATCAATACGTCCCATCAGGCGTTGGAAAGCCTCATCGTTTACGGCCTGTGGTGCACAGGACTCCAGAATGGAGCCACCCAGGGTGTTCATGGTTCGATATTGAGCGCGACACTCGGCACACATTTGTATATGGGCGGAAACGACCAGGCTGGCGCCTTTGGGCAGGCTGCCGGAAGCGTATTCAAGGAGTAAATTTTTATCGGGGTGGTGGCGAATCATACTAAACCTACTTGGCCAACCTCGCTTGTAACTTCTTTAGGGCCAGTCGCACGCGGGACTTTACCGTGCCCAATGGTAATTCCAGCTCCTTGGATATCTCACTGTGGGATTTTCCCTCCATATAAGCCTTTTCCAAGACGTGGCTCTGTTCTGCTGGCAGGCTGTGCAGGCCTTCCGCAACTTCCTTTTCGTTGCGTCTTCTCTGTAGAAATATCAACGGTTGGTGTTCGGGGGTTTCATCCCAAACATCCATGGCTTCAATAATCTCGGCGTTTTGATGACGCCCGTTGCGGCGCAACATGTCGATACGAGTGTTGCGCATAATGGTGAATATCCAGGTGCTGGCAGAAGCCTTACTGGCATCGAAGCTGGGGGCCTTGCGCCAGACTTTAAACAGGGTTTCCTGAACTAGCTCATCGGCGGCTTCAGCGCTAATTGCCTGGGTGGTGCGGCTGTGATGGAAACCCTTAATTAGTGGGGCAAAGTGGTGAAAAAGCTGCTCAAAGGACTGGCGATCACGCTCCGCACCGACTCGCGTCAGCAGGGCACTCCAGTCCTGGTCCTCTCTTTGTGGCAGTTTCACCGGGCGTATTTCACTTTTTGCTTGGGGGCTATGCGTCATGTTAACGGTCTTTCTGTCGTTGTCGATACTCACGCAATCAAGCATGTCTGGAAATTAGTGTTGAGACCTGTTGTGGTACATCCGTGTACCACATTCTGCAGCAGGCTCTCAGGGGGAGACTTCCAAGTTGTCCGCTAACTACTTACGCAAGCCGAGCATAACTGGATCTCTCTGTCCTACCTTTTATTAAGAGGTGATCCACCCGAAGGGTAGTGGCGTATTTATCCGCAGATAGAACAGTAAGGAATCCGATGATGAGCGTGTTGATTGAGGAGCTAGAGGAGTACTACAAAGATTTCCTGATGCAGGAAACTGGTAGCCTTGGATCACTTTATAGCGACGATGTCATCTTCTGTGACCCATTGCATCGGATAGAGGGGTTGCCTGCTTTAAAGAGTTACTTTGCGGGAATGAGCAGGGGGCTTACCCAGTGCCGCTTCCAATTTGATGATCTGCCGGTGGTGGGCGAGGGCAGCGCCTGCCTTTCGTGGATCATGCACTACCGACACCAATCACTCAAAGGTGGACGCCCATTACAACTTCGTGGCTGTAGCCTGTTGCGTTACACCGATAAGATTCACTACCACGAGGACTTTTACGATATGGGTGCCATGGTCTACGAGCAGGTGCCGGTATTGGGCTCCTGCATTGGTTTTATCAAGTCGCGAATGGAGCGCAACTAAGTGTCCCAGGGGATTCGCGATAAAACCATCTGGGTCACAGGTGCTAGCTCGGGTATAGGACGCGCGCTTACATTGCGCCTGGTGGAACAGAATAATTTTGTGATTGCCAGCAGTCGCAGGCTGGATGCGCTGACGGAGTTACAGAACATAGCCCCCAGTCGCCTCAGGGTTCTGGACTGTGACCTCAGTGATGATGCGGTGATGCCGGGTGTTGCTCGGCGATTAGCGGACTTCACAGATCATCTGGATATGGTGATTGCTTGCGCTGGTACCTGTGAATATGACGACGACCTTCAATTGGATGTCACCATGTACCGACGGGTATTTGATGGCAATTTCTTTGCCTTGGTGAATACCTTAAAGTGCGCGCAGCCACTGTTAGCCGCAAGCCGGTCTCCGGTATTTGCCGCGCTCGGCAGTCTCTCGTCAGTGGTACCTTTTCCCCGCGCCGAAGCGTATGGCAGTTCCAAAGCGGCGGTGGCTTATTTTCTGGAGTCGGTGCGCGCCGATACCAGCCTTACTCCACTTCGAGTGGTCCACATTCGCCCGGGGTTTGTCGACACCCGCCTTACCCAGCGCAATGACTTTGACATGCCTTTTTTAATGACTCCAGAGCAGGCTGCCGAGCGTATTGAACAGGGGCTCTGTGGCGTTGGGCACACAGTCGATTTTCCCAAACGGCTCAGTTGGTCTCTGCGGTTTCTGGGTTTTTTCAGCTCAATCTGGTTCCGTTTTTGCGTACCCAAAATGACAAGAATCCGCACACTAAGGAAGAATTGATGCGAATCGCTATTGTTGGCAGCGGCATTGCCGGTCTTACTGCCGCTTATCTATTGAATCGAAAGTACGATGTCACCCTGTTTGAAGCACAGGCGCGCCTGGGAGGGCATACCGCTACGGTTGATATTGACGAGGGGGGACGCCGGTTAGCAGTGGATACCGGCTTTATTGTATACAACGACTGGACCTATCCGAATTTTATTCGCTTGCTTAAAGAGCTGGGAGTTCAATCCCAACCCACCTCCATGGGCTTTAGTGTGCGCTGCGATCAGGAGGGGTTTGAATATGCGGGTAACAATCTCAACAGCCTGTTTGCCCAGCGCTCGAACATCGTCAGCGCTGGGCACTGGCGTATGCTCTGGGACATAGTGCGCTTTAACCGCAATGCCCTCCGCGACTGGCAGGAGGGGAGGCTGAGCGAGACATTGACCCTGGGTGAGTATCTACCTGCGAACGGTTACTCCGCGGAATTCGCCAATCGTTATTTGGTACCTATGGGCTCTGCTATCTGGTCTGCCAGTGTGGCGCAAATGCTGGAGTTTTCTGTCAGTTTCTTTGTCCGCTTCTTTGTCAATCACGGCCTGCTCAACCTGGTGCGCCGCCCGCAGTGGCGAGTGATCAAGGGCGGGTCGCGTGAATATATTGATCCGTTAATACAATCTTTCGCAGATAAAATTCGCTTATCTACGCCCATTGAGGCGGTGCAGCGTTGCAGGGAAGGTGTGAATGTTCGCACCGCAGCAGGGGAAAATTTGGAGTTTGATGCCGTTGTTTTCGCTTGCCACTCCGATCAGGCCCTTCAATGTTTGACCGACCCCAGCGGCAGTGAGCAAAAAATCCTGGGGGCTATACCCTATGCAAAAAATGCCGTGGTCCTGCATACAGACAGCACCTTGCTACCCCGTCACCGTCGCAGTTGGTCGAGTTGGAATTACCAATTGCGCAGTGAACAGGATGCACTGCCTGTTTTGACATACAACATGAATATACTTCAGGGCTTGAATACCGAGAAAACCTATTGTGTCACCCTGAATGCCGAAGAGCTTATCGATCCCAAGTCTGTGCTCGGTCGTTTTGAATACTCCCATCCCCAGTTCTCTGTGGCCGGAACACGAGCGCAACAGCAGTGGGATAGTATTAATGGTGTTAACCGCACCTGGTTCTGCGGTGCTTATTGGGCAAATGGATTTCATGAAGACGGTGTAACGAGTGCGTTGCGAGTGGCTCGGGGGTTGGGTGTTGACTGGTAAGGAGGCCGGTATCATGGAAAGTGCGATTTATACCGGGTGGTTGGAGCACCGGCGCTTTGCGCCCAGAGCTCATCAGTTTCGCTACCAGGTTTTTATGATGTACGTCGATCTGGCAGAGGTGGAAGCCATTTGTCAGCTCTCACCTCTTTGGTCCTCCCAGCGGCGCGCACCTGCGAGATTTTGTCGCAGTGATTTTTTTGGCGATGAATCCCTCAGCCTTGATAAGGCGGTTCGACAGCGGGTGGAGGAGGAAGTGGGAGAGCAGCCTTCCGGACCTATTCGCTTGCTGGCCAATTGGCGCTACTTTGGCTACAACATGAATCCACTCAGTGTTTACTATTGTTTCGATGCTGAGGGACAGAATGTGGATTGGCTGCTCCTGGATGTGCACAACACTCCCTGGAAAGAGTGTCACAGCTATGTTTTGGATTGCCGTAATAATACCAAGTTGCAAAAAGCGACCTTCGCAAAAACATTTCATGTCTCGCCTTTTATGCCCATGGCCCAAGGGTATCGATGGAGGGGGACAAAACCTGGGGAAAAGCTGACAGCTTACCTGCAAAATTTTGATGCGAGTGCCGATGATACAGAAGATGGCACTCGCCCAATGTTTGATGCAACCCTGAGTTTACAGCGCTGCGAAATTAGCGGCCGATCGCTTAATTCAATATTGATCCAGTACCCCTTGATGACCGTAAAAGTTATAGCCGCCATTTATTGGCAGGCACTGAAATTATGGGTCAAGCGTATCCCGGTATTTTCGCACCCTCGCGACGACGCCGAGGTTCAGGCAGGAGATAAATAACTATGAGAGCAGTTCAGGAAGTTGATCAGGCTTCGTCGTCAAAATCAGAAGTATCGGCACAGTCCTGGCTCGTTCGCCTGGCGCGCAAGCTGGTGTTGGAAAAACTCAAGGGTATTGATCGTGGCCACTTGCTAATCGAAGAGGGGGAGCAATGTTACCACTTTGGCCAGAGACCAGAAGAGGCAGAGATCTCGGCACATATTTGCGTACATGATCCATCCAGCTATATACAGGTGCTATTAAACGGAACCATTGGTTCTGGAGAAGCCTTTATGCAGGGCGCCTGGACCTCAACCAATACCGTGGACCTGATTCGCCTGATGGTGGACAACATGGAACTGGTGGAAGGTATCGATAGTCGTTGGAGCTATTTACCCCGATTAGGCCTGCGCTGGTTACATCAGTTGAATGCGAATAACCGCAATGGCTCACGCAAGAATATTTCTGCACACTATGACCTGGGCAATGAATTTTTTCGGTTGTTTTTGGACAGGACCATGCTGTATTCATCTGCGGTCTACCCGTCTGAAAATGCAACCCTGTTTGAAGCCTCTAATCACAAACTGGAACTGATCTGCCGAAAGCTAAAGTTAAAACCCTCCGATCACCTCCTTGAGATTGGTACTGGGTGGGGGGGGATGGCCATTCATGCTGCCAAGTACTATGGCTGTAAAGTAACAACTACTACAATTTCCCAAGAGCAATATGACTATGCCCGTCAATGGGTGAAGCATGAGGGGTTAGAGGATCAGATAACTCTTTTATTACAAGACTATCGGGACCTGCGAGGTAAGTACGATAAAATTGTATCGATTGAAATGGTGGAGGCAGTAGGGCACGAATTTCACAAGACCTTCTTCGCTGGTTGTAGCGAATTACTCAAAGAAGATGGCTTGATGGTGATGCAGGCAATCACCATTCGCGACCAGCGCTACCACGAGTATCGTAGAGAGGTCGACTTTATCCAGCGATATATCTTCCCTGGTGGCTGCCTGCCGTCTAATCAGGTTATTGCGAACCATATTAGCAACTCAACAGATATGCAGATTGTGGGACTAGAAGATATCACGGCCCATTACGCCCGCACTTTAAATGACTGGCGCAAAGCATTTTTTGAACGAATATCCAAAGTTCGTGAGTTGGGTTTTGATGAGCGCTTTATCCGTATGTGGGAATTCTACTTATGCTACTGCGAAGGAGGATTTCTGCAGCGAGTGATTGGTACTGCCCAGTTTGTGTTTGCCAAACCGCGATATCTGGGAAACTTCTAGAGTCTCTCCGGTTAATCTTGTGATGTGTTTGATTTTCAGAATGGCTCAGGATCAAGGCGTGATTTCAGGGAATTGTTTAAACCTTTTAAGAGTTTGCAATCCAAGGATATTACGGAATCAACCAGAGGCTCTCCTGCATGTGGCGTTTTGTCGCTAATGCCTTACTTTTCGATATCGCCTGGCCACTGTGCGTCATAGTGGCCAAGGTGTGGTTGGTGGTTCCCTTTACTCTGGTGAACCTCTTTGTACATTTACGCTATATCGCCAATTTGCCCAGGGAACCGCTTTGGTTGGCGGGGGTGTTTATCTTTGGAGTGTCTATAGACTCTATCTTGTTTCATTTGGGGGTGATGCGAAATGACAGCGGCTCCTCCTGGCCTCCCTTATGGCTGATCTGCCTGTGGTTGAACTTTGCCATGACCTTACGATACAGTTTGGTCTTCTTACAGAAAAATCTATGGCTGGCGGTAATCCTGGGTGGTTTTTTTGGACCGTTTAGTTACTTTACCGGTGCATTCCTAAATGGCACTGTGGAATTGCACAGGCCCTTGTGGCAATCCCTGGGAACACTAAGTGTAATTTGGGCCTGCATCCTGCCGTTGTTTGCCTATTTGGCAAGAAAGATTTGTCAAAAAGAGGTGAGCAATGCTTGAATTTATTGCGATGTCGGCTATTGCCGGAAATAACTGTCACTATGAAGGGCCTTTCCTGGTCAAAGGTTTGGCCTATGATCCGGATAATCAACAGTTGCAGTACTGCGAATATTATACTTCGCAAGATAATGGCGAAATAACTGTTTTCTACTATGCACCCCAGGGTGATTTGATAGCAGAGAAAACTCTTCGAGAGCGAAGTGGCCCCGCAGCTGGTCGCAGTGCCTTACCTAGCGTCACTCAAATAGATCGGAGGCACGGCGAAGTCCGTGAAGTCCTTTGGGATGACGGCCAGTGGATGATGCGCTATAGAGCCAACGAGGACGAAGCCTGGAAAGTAAGTTTGCGAGAGGCACGAAGTGTTGATGTAGTTGATGCAGGCTTTGATACTTATGTGCGTGACCACTGGGACTTATTGTCTTCAGGAAAAACTCTTAAATTCAATTTTGCTTCGCCACTGCATGGTCGATCGATAATGCTGCGCGCTAGGGCAGTATCCTGTAATCAAGCGGCAGGTGAAAATACTTGTATACGAGTAGATGTTTCCCAGCCTCTTATCCGCCTTTTCGTAGAGGACTTAAATCTCACTTACGATACGGAGAGTCGGCGATTAAAGAGTTTTAAGGGCATAGTAAATATCCTCGATCCACAAGCGAAATCTCAAGAATTAGAAGTGTTTTACCAATATTCAATTCTGCCTACAGGAACCCAACCTGCAGATCCATAGATAAAAGGCGCCCTCCACTAATAGCTACAACACTATTTACGCCTGTTGGATTTGTTGCCCAGCGGGTCATTCATTTTTAGGCGCCAGACTGGCGTCAAGTTCTACCAGCAGCTAAACCTAAAGAAGAAAAGCGTGACAAGCTCACTATCCTGTGGCGAAAGCGATATGGGGTGTTTGATGAAGACTGCTATTTCTGTAACTGCTGGAATTATGATGTCGCTGCTTTACGGTTGTGCGAATCAGCCAGAGCAGGTTCCCGGTGCCGGTGGAATCGTTATCGATACCTGGGGCGTTAACATGAATCAGTATCAAGCGGACCTTGCAGAGTGTAAGGGAATCGCTTACTCCACGTACAGTGACCAAGGGCGCAGAACAGCTGCCGGTGCTGCGGGTGGTGCTGTAGTAGGTGGTGCGCTCGGTGCAATAGTCGGTGACAGCGGGCGTGCTGCGGTAGCCGGAGCCGGTGCCGGCGCGCTTGTAGGGGGCTTGTCAGGGGCGGGTAGTGCGAGCTCTGAGGCAACCTACATCATCAAGAATTGCCTGGTTGGTCGCGGATATCGAGTGTTGAATTGATCTTCTGCGTAAAACTGCGGTCCAATTTCTCATCAGTCCTCTGCTATTCAGCAACCTCACAGGACTTGGCACTGGCCGGGGGAAGTACCCCCGGCCTTTTTTCTGTTTTACAGCTTTAATTTCAATCTTTTACTTTCTCCCGGTTAACACTTTTAATTTCTGTGCTAGGGAGCCTCTGAATAATTCCGTAATGCCTCTGCAGCCTTCAAGGCCCGCCCTTCGGGGCATGCAGAGCGATTCACACTCCGCGTTGCAACTTCTTGAAAGGTCTAGACATTCCTGCGAAGTCGCGCCTTGATTGTGAACCGCTCTGCATGCCAGAGGCATCACGGAATTATTCAGAGGCTCCCTGGATAGTAGGGCCACTAGTTTCTAGAAAATAAAATTGTAAGGGTGCAATAAAGTCTACAGCTGAATGGCGTCTAAACTTTTAAGGTCATTTGTGATTTCCTTTTCTTCAAGGAGCCCGCCATGTCTACTGCATCAACTATTAATGCCTATGCAGTCTTAGAGGCCGGCGGTCCATTTAAGACCTACCAAATTGCAGCAGGAGATTTGGGCGCAACAGAAGTTGAACTGGAAATCATGTACTGTGGCATCTGTCATAGTGACTTGAGCATGATTGAAAATGAATGGGGTATTGGACAGTACCCTATGGTTGCCGGTCACGAAGTCATCGGCCGTGTAACCGCGATGGGGGAGCAAGTAGCTCATCTTAAAAAGGGTACGGTGGTTGGATTGGGGTGGAATTCAGGCTACTGTGAGACATGCCATACTTGCCGAATTGGTGACCTCAACTTATGTAGAGAGGCAAAGTTCACCATACTCACCAATGGAGGCTTTGCCGATAAAACCAGGGCGGATATGAGTAGCCTGGTTGTTATCCCTGATGGTGTGGATTATGCATCGGCCGGCCCCATTTTATGTGCGGGTATTACCGTATTCAATCCATTGGTCCAATTTGGTATCAAACCCACTGACAAAGTGGCTGTGATTGGTATTGGTGGGTTGGGCCATCTTGCCTTGAAGTTTTTCCATGCCTGGGGATGTGAAGTTACCGCGTTTACTTCCAGCGAGGAAAAACGCAAAGAAGCCTTAGCTCTCGGTGCTCATAAAACACTGAACTCCCGCGACCCCGCAGAGATTCAAGCGGCGGCAATGAGCTTTGATTTTATTCTGTCGACTGTGAATGTCAGTCTTGATTGGGATCTGTATATCCAGGCTCTGAAACCTAAAGGGCGTTTACACTTTGTTGGAGCTGTAACTAACCCAATACAATTTACTCTATTTCCCTTGTTATATGGGCAACGCTCAATTTCAGCATCTCCTGTCGGCAGCCCTGGTACCATCGAAACCATGCTTGAGTTTGTGGCGCATCATAAGATCAAACCTGAGATAGAGATTTTCCCAATGAGCCAGATAGAAGCGGCATTTGAGCATTTGAAATCTGGTAAGGCTAAGTATCGGATTGTGTTGTCGCAGGAAGGGTAGGGATATTTAACTGGATCAGCTTCTGGGTGAGGAGAGCGCAAAGTCACACTACAAAGGAGCTTAAGTTAAAAGTATGGGGTTGGGATTTAGGCAGAAGCAATTCAATAGAAAACGATAAAGTCAGTTAGTTTTTTTCATAGTGAAGAACATGCGGCCATCCATTCCTTTTCTCTCCATAAGTCCTAGAATATGATCCTCATCGACTTTTCGCATCATATCATGCATAGGTATCGTGTCATAAATCATGGTGGCACTTGATTTCCCTCTGTGTTCCAAGATGCGCAGGCGGGCTTGGGCTTTTGCGGTTATATGTAGTTGTTGGGTGCGGAAGAACAAAGGGGCATCGTAAGCGTTGATAGATTTGAAGTCTGAATCCCAGCATAGTAAAGGATAGACCGTTTCAGAATCAATAAACTCTTTGCCGTACCAGCGTTTTCCTGCATCCATTTCATGCTGTAAAGGATGTTGTGTGTTAAATCCTTGCGCTTCCCATCGGCCGATAAGAGAGTTTATTGATATAGGTGAGAGATTATCGTAAAACTCAAGCAGTTCTTGTGGATCTACCTGATCCAATTTTTTAAGTTTTTCTAATGTGGTTAAGAAGTGCATGAGCTTGATTTAGTAGGGTATGTTTCTGGAGCATGTAATTGGAGAATAGCTTTCCAACATAACTAATACTGAGTATAGAAGTAGGAATATTTTTAATCAATTATTCTTGCTGTGCTTGGCCGCTGATTTCAATGATGGTTACCCCTCCGGCAGAGAGCCTAGAAACACTGGTCTTCGGTACAATATTCTTTGAGGAATTGGGTAAAACTAATACCTTCCTGGAACTGCACCTAATTACGAGCCATGATCTTTACCACTGTGAATCAAGTAAATGGCCGTGTCTATGTAGAGTTCATTGTGACCTTGCAGGGTGGTAATTAGGGGGCTCATGTATATTTCAGAAGCCAAGAATAGAAAATATCAAAGAACTACTCAGGTGCTAGGGAAGTCAAATTCTTATACCCTTTCAGGAAGCAGTGAGGGTATCTGGTCATATAGCCTGTCTGGGAGGGGTGGATCAGGTGCCCACTGCTGCTGAATGTAATACAAGTTGACCATTTGTATTTTTGTACTGCTCAACTGGAATCATCCGGTGCTCGTGAAATTTCTGCTAGAGACTCTGATATCTTCCAAATTTTTACAGAGGTTGGGCATTTTTTATCTTTAGCGGGTGGGAGTAATTTTCTTGCACCAATAATATCCACCTGGGCATTATACAGAGCTATAGGAGCACCAGGCCCATAAAGCAGCTGTGTCCATTGTTGGTTTCTACACCTTATAGTTTCTGTTGCATGATCATTGAAGCTATGAGCTGCAGGCAGGTCCATACATAGGGTTGCACCCTTAGCCCCCTTGTGGAGGATTAATTTCAATATGTACATTTATCATCCAGTCGTTGTAGCTGGGCCGTTTAATCATCAACAAAAGATGACAAATGTCATATATATTTGATGACAGAAATGACTTACCCAATTTCCGCTGTTGCCTGATATTACATATAAATATTATTTCTGCACCGGTGTTACGGTGTTTGTGGAGGCTTACATTGATCAAGAAAGTTTCTTTAATCGTTGGCGCGATAGTATTCTTTTTGGTGATAGTCTGTACTATTTGGGTCCTTACAACGCCCCCGCTACCCAAGGATATCCAGAAACAGCTAAATCTGAGTCTTGAGAAACCACTACCCGAACTGATCTCAGGTCTGAGCGGATATGTTCGCTCAGGGAGCCTTAAAATTTGGTATCAGCTTAAAAGCCCAGAGGAGATACCTGTTCGTGGCACTGTGTTACTGATAAACGGTATGGGCTCTTCTTCTCTGTATTGGCCATCTGAAGTCTATGAGCCACTCTTAGCTGCTGGCTATCAAGTACTACTCACCGATCATCGTGGCTGCGGCGCCTCGAGTTGGGTTACCAACTGGACTAAGGAGACTGCTTACGACCTTTCCGACATGATGCGCGATAACCTTGCGGTTATGGACTCCCTGGGGATAAAGCAAGTTCATGTTATGGGCGCCTCAATGGGAGGGATGATTGCGCAAGAAATGGCCCTGCAATTCCCCAATCGCTTGAAAAGCCTTACTTCAATCATGTCCTCAGGTTTTCTCGACGACCCCGAGTTACCCCAGGGAAAAACCTTCAGATACAATATGCTTCGGCTATTTCTTCGCTATGGACTCAGTGGCTCCGATGAGGGTATGGCTAAGTTGATGGTAAGTACTTATCACAGTCTTCAGGGGCAGGGAGGCTTTGATGTTGAGCATATTGCACACACTACTCTCTACGAACTACGTCATAGGCAAGGATTTGATCATAATCTGCCAGTTCAGCAATTTACAGCAATCTCTCTTTCTGGCTCGCGATTAGAGCGATTGGAGGACTTAGAGGTCCCCACTATGGTTATCCACGGTGATAGAGATCCCCTGTTAAGTATTGCTCAAGCCAAAAAGTATGCAGCTCGCATTCCTGGTGCTAAAACATTGTGGGTAGAAGGTATGGGCCATGCCATGGCACCTGTATATGTGAAAGAATGGATGGAGCATGAAGTACAATTTTTGGAAGCTAATAACTAATGTCGGCATATCACTATCTACAAAGGTTCTATAGTTTCCCCGAGAATCTGAGAGGTGCTCTGAACTTAGTACCTTATTTTCAGATCCTTATATACTTGCCCTTTATTTTTCATACTTTTAGTGAAATTGCTTTTGGGGTGGTAGTGATTTGCCACTTGCTTCTCTTTCCCTTGTTCTTCCTCGTATTTTGGTGTAAAGGAACCAAAGTTACTGCTATTGTCCTGGTGTTAAACCTCTTAGGTGTTATCACTTCTTTCTATTCACTTGCCGGTATCGGTTTCTTTGCCTTTGCAGCTGCAGCTTGCTCAGCGTACAGGAAACTCTACGCATCCCTTGTTTTACTGTGTGTTGTTACTTTTTCCTATTTGAGTACTGCCTACTTAACTGGACAATCACTATATGTTGTTTTGACGGGACTATTTTTTACAGCTATCAACGGCCTGAACTTTCTATTTCAATTGAGAAAGTACTTATCTAATCTGGTTATTAAACAAAGCCAAAAGGAAATTTCCTCTATGGCAAAGACATCCGAGCGTGAACGTATTGCACAAGACTTGCACGATTCGCTCGGTCAGAGTCTCACGAGTATCACTTTAAAGGCGGAGCTTGCCGAACGGCTTCTAGAAGTTGATCCAGCAACGGCACTGCAGCATATTCTTGATATTAAAAAAATATCTAGAACAGCTATAACCGGGATTCGAGAAACGGTATCGAATTATAAAATCAGTACACTGGCGAATGAGCTGGCGAGTTCAAAGTTTGCGCTGGAATCAGTGAATATTACCTGTATACATCATATCGAGGCCACAGAAATACCCCCTCAGGTTGACAATACATTGGCAATGACTATTCGCGAAGCCACCACGAATATTCTACGTCACAGCCAAGCGAGCATGTGTGAAGTTTCGCTGTGGCTTGATAAGCAACTACTTTCTCTACATGTTTGTGATAATGGAAAGGTTGTGGGAAAGGTATCTATGGGCCATGGCCTCAGTGGTATGAGCGATCGCTGGAGCCAGCTTGGAGGAAGTTTGAAAATAGAATTCCAGGGTGGTTGTCATATCTACGCCACAATTCCCCTCAAATAAGTAGTTGTATTAAATGATGATTAAAGTGCTTTTAGTTGAAGATCAAGCGATGGTGCTCGGTGCATTGAGAGCACTACTTGACTTGGAGAAAGATATTCGGGTCGTCGCAACTGCGAGTAATGGGCGAGAGGCCCTTGAGATTTTCGATAATTGCAGCCCGGATTTGGTAGTTAGTGATATAGAAATGCCTGGGATGACAGGTCTTGAACTCGCAGAACAATTACAGCGCCTTATAAATCCTCCCAAGGTTGTGATGTTGACAACTTTCTCAAGGAGTGGCTATATTCGTCGAGCACTCAATGCAGGGGTAAGCGGCTATCTTCTTAAGGATGCTCCTCCGAGCCAGCTCGCTAACTGTATTCGTCAAGTTTCAGCAGGTAAAACTGTGGTTGCTCCTGAATTAGTGCAGCAAGCACTCAATTGTGGGGACAATCCGCTCTCCACTAAAGAGCAGAAGATTCTTCAGCTCGCTTATACTGGGAAAACCACTGAGGATATTGCACGAGAAGTTTCACTCTCCCCAGGTACTATTCGAAATTATATCCACAGTAGCTGCCAGAAATTGAATGTCAGTAATAGAGTTGAAGCGGCACGCTTGGCTCAAAACTATGGTTGGATAGAGCCACTGAATAACTAAAAATCGATTGTTCCAATAGTATAAAATGGGGGAGCTGGTAAGCGCGTGGGTTGGTTTTCTTGTATTTTTTTACGTTTTTTCTAGATCGTATATATGTTTAAGATACTCATATAAGCAGAGTTAGCTTTTAGCTATAAATTGATAAATGGCCGCACATATTCCCTGCGGGTTATACAGCCATTTGTCAAGCGATTTTTTTATCTAGATTTAAAAATCAGAATTCGATGATTGCCAGAATCAGTAACAAATAAGTTGTCTTTATAGCCAAAAATTCCTGTTGGCTCTTTTAAAGTCGAAGCTGTAGGTGATTCAGGTTCATCAGGGTAGCTAATACCATTTTGGTTGGCATCATTTGGCTTGAAGCTTACAAAGTCAGCCTGTCCTAGCACGGTGTCTGCTGGAGCGAAATTACTGGTTGGCCAATTATTCCAAACCAAAACTCTATTGTTCTTCGCATCGGCAACAAAAAGTTGAATGCCATTTGACCAGATGCCAGTTTCTGGGCGATTTAGAGTCTTACTATTTACAGGCCATTCAGTACCGTCTACATCGGGTAGCTCAATATTTCTTTCGCTGAATGAGGGTTGTCCGAGAACAATATCAGCAGGCGCAAAACTGCTGGTAGGAAAATTATTCCAAAGAAGAATTCGGTTATTTCCACTGTCAATAATGGCCAGCTTTTCTCCATCACTCCAAACATCTGTTGGGTCGTATAGGGTGCTTGCTGATAGTTGATATGATATGCCACTTTGGTCTGCATCGTTTGGATCACAGTTTTCTAACCCTGACTGACCAACAAGGAGATCCGGGGAGGCATAACTATTTTCAGGAATTTGGCTCCATATTAACACCCTGGAATTGGCTGCATCAGTAACCATTATTTTGCTATCAGCAACGGCGGCTCCCCAGTTTATCCAAAGTGCCAGGCTTTTACAGGGGGAGATGTCATAATCTCCAATATTTAAAGTCAGTGCAGGCGCTGCTCCTGCTCCGGATACCACACTATCGTAAATAGAAATATGCCTTTCCCGGTATTGAGAAATTAGCAGGTGCTCTCCATCAAAACTAATGTCCGAGGGACCGAATAATTCCTGTTCCGGGTTTGATAAGGCCAGAGTGTCCAGTCCGTCCTTGCCTATTACTGTATTTGCAGGTGAGCCATTTGTAATAGGAATTGAATTGAAAACTAAGACGCGATTGGACGAAGTATCTGATATAAATAGTTTCCCCTCATCATCGATACTGACATCACCGGATGGCTGAAAAGCAAAATTTTTAGCATTTATTCCCAAATCTGTGCTGGAGAAGCTATCTTGCCCTATAACGACCTGTGCGGGATCAAAATTCTCAAAGTAAAAGGGAACAGTAAAGCTATTCTCATAAGTGATCATTGGAATCCCTACAAGATCGTCTATATCAATCTGAATGCTACGATCTTGAGCTGATTTCCAGCCATCTACTGGACTAATCGTTAAGGTATCATTGGGTATATTTGTTTTTGACCAGTTGATTGTATAGTCATCTTCTACGAGAGTACCAGATAGGGCAAGACTCTCGATATCCATGGTCTCAGAGAAGAGGACATTGATCGTGTCATCTTTCTCCAGGCGAGTGATATCTGGCTCGAAGCTAGTAATGGAAGGGGAGAGCGTATCAATATAGTAGGTGGCAGTTAGCGCTTCGATATCATAGCCGGAATCATCTGTGGCGTTAACTGTTAGGGAGTAGTTTGAAGAGCTGGTCCAGTCTCCCCTGGGATGTAATATAAGCGTATCTTCATCGAGTTGAGAAAGCTCACCGGCCTCTCCCATGCTCCCAGATATGACAATGTTGTCGATCAGAATGGCTTCACTAAAATCTAAATAGATTTCCTTATCTTTACCAATAGTACTGCCGCTTAAAGGTGTAAAGCTAACTGTGAAGCGCGAGGTGCCAGTATCGGGGTCTTCTGTTGGAGGTGTAGTGGTTTCTCCATCTCCATCTCCAGATCCGTTCCCGGAACCATTTCCTGTCCCGTTTCCGGAGCCACTCCCGCCTCCACTTACTGGTCCGCTTCCAGAGTTGCTTTCAGGATTAGTGTTCGCTGACTTGTCACTTCCAGAACCACCTCCGCACCCAGAGAGCAGAGCAGTAACTGCAAGGCACATAATTAAATTTTGAGAATTCACTTTCATACATACTTCCCCATTAACAACAAAGGTTAACCTTCTAGCATTTAAATTAATGTTTTTGCTAAAAAAGTGATTTTAAATTTTCTATGTGAATATTGCCTGAATGAGAAGGTTATGGTTTTTCTAAAAAACACATAGAGATATTTAAAATATTTTACCGAGAGTTCTGGTTTGTGTGTAAGAAATAATAGGAATGGGTAGTCATTACCATTTTTCATCTTGCCTGGAAATAAGCAGAAAAGTGATTTGGCAGAAAACAAGACTTACTTGTCTCTGTTAGAGGTTGCTGAAAATTATACTTGTCACTTTTTCAACAGATAATGCTCTCGATCATTACTAAGTTAAGTCGCAGGGATTCTGGTAGGCCACCAGCAGCTTTAGGTCTAGCATATATTGCTATATCTAGGAAATCTGGAAAGGACGGCGGTAATCGCCTGAAGGCGTTCACAATGTTTATGAGCTGCTCTGTTTGATGATGACCGGAATTCATCGACAGAATTTATACTTCGAATAATGTTGAAGGTGATAATGTTAGGTACTTTTCGACGTCTAGCTTATGAAATCAGAAGCCGTGATAGCTTCATTGATTGTTAGTGTTATGTATTTCAGTAGACCTGAAAAGGCAAGTGATTTGCTAGAGGAGTACTATTAATTTATCACTCTGGTATATCGTTAGACTCCTGTCGCCAAAAAATAACGACTCCTAAAATTAGATGCGATGTATTGAAAGGCACTTTGGAAGAAAACGGTGATTGTGTTAGATGAGGGCCGCCAAAAGGGTCTAGGCGAGATCATTGATAACGATTTCAATTTGAAAAATTGAAGTTTAGTTGGTTGTAATAGTTAGCTACTCAATCCATAAAGGTTTTTTGCCTTATTTCCACACCCAAAGCCAAAGCTCTTCTCCAAAATGGGTTTCAGCTTCTTATCCGGGATATAACCCCTTAGCCAGCTGAGCGGCTCTCCGCTGGAGGTTATAAGGAAGCTAAATGGAGTGCCGGGAGTTTCGCCCAGTACTTTTTGAAGCTGTGTGCTTGCTTGAAGCATGGGGAATTCCGGGCGTAGCTTTCGATATTCAGTCAGTAGGGCTTTTCGGGAGCCATTGATACCCAGGGCGATGGGCTGAAACTGTTGGGAGCACTTGCTAGCAAGCCGGTTGAGTGTTCGAACCTGGCGAAAGCACCAGGGGCAGTTCGGTTCAACCAGTACTATCAAGCTGGGTTTCCCTTTGAATTGCTGCAGGTTGATACGCTCGGGGCCGGCGAGGCTGCGCAGTTCAAAATCGTAAAGGGAAATGGCAGCTTCTGTCGCGCCAGTAGGCGCGAACAGAAGTGTGATTAGTGCGAGCCAGGTTCGCATTACAGGTTCCAGTCGAAGCCCAGGTAATATTCACGCCCTCGTAGCGGGCCGTAGATATAGGCTACGTCGTAGGCACCACTGGCATCCCAGAATAGAGGACTCTCACCTTCCTCAACCTGGGTGTAATCTGTCAGGTTGTTTCCGCCCAGATACAGGCTCAGATTTTCAGTGACGTCAAAGGTTAATTTAAGATCTACTGTCCAATAGGCGTCTGCGCTTGTGCTTTTTAACGTGGAGTCGCCCAACTGATTGAAACCTTCGTAGCCAAATTCATCCAAGTCCCGGGAGCCTACCCAGGTAGCGCTGGCGTATAGCATCCAGTAATCCGCTTTGTAATCCAGATTGAATAGTGCACGTTGCTCTACTGGAGCAATGGCAAAAGATTCCCGGAAAACATCGTCGTAGTCATAGGTCTCCAGTGTGCCACCGATAGTCAAATTTTCGGTCAGCGCGTAGCCGAGAGTGATATCGGCAGCACCTACGGAGGCGCTTTCCTGCATCTGGGTAAGCAGTGGTACTCCATCCTCGGTTTCGCTTAGTGCTGCGAGGTTATCTACCTCGGTAAATGCCAGTGACAGGGTGCTGTTGAGGCGTTCTCCCTCGAAGCTCAATGCATAAGTTGCGGATAGAGATTTTTCAAGGTTTTCGATCTCGATGGCAAAGCCATCACCGGCATCAAGAATGCCGTGATCTGTTTCGAAAAAGGATAGGGGGGCTCGGTATCCTCGTCCCAGCGCTACCCGGGAGGTCCACTGATCGTCGTGCAGATAGCGAAGGTCTATACGCGGGGCCACCACCGTTTCATCGATCTCGGTACCGGGTTTTTGCTCGGCGACAAAGTCGGCTTTGGCGTTGTCTACGCGTATGGCCAGTGCCACTTCAATATCCGGTGAAACGGTCCAGGTGTCCTGTATGTAGAGGCCGGTAGTTTGGTAGTCGAAACTGTCTTCGATGTAATTATCGCTTTCTTCCCCTGCGACAGAGTCGGAACGCATGGATTCATCGCGAAGATCGACACCAAATGTGAGCATGTGCTGATCGTTAAGGATCAAATTGTTGCGCAGGTCGAAGTAGTTGAGTGTGTCTGTAGCGGTGTAATCGAAGCCTTCGTAGAAGGAGTCCTGCTTGTGCTCAGACCAGGCGACAGTAAACAGCGTGTTATAGGTTTCGCTGAATTCGTGGAGCCAACTTGAGGAAATTTCACTGCGAGTGGTGGAGATCCATTCGGTGGTTTCCCAGGGTTTGCCAATGTATTGCTGCCGTACATCGTCGTCGACAAACAAGTGGTCAGATTCCACACCATCGTAGCCTTGCAGGACGGAACCAATGCTGTATCCCTGGGGGCCGCCAAAAATACTGGAGTCGGTATAGGCTGTGCGCAGTACCACGTTGTCCCGCTCACCCAGGTCATGGGAGAGGCGAACTACATAACTGGTGTTCTCTTGCAGCGGTGCTTCGCTAACACCGTTGTCATCATTGTCCATCTGGTGGTGCTTATCATCCTGAATGACCAGCGATGTACGGGTGCGTTCATCATCGCTTACATAGCCGCCCATCATGCCTAGGAAATAGCTGTCGTTGTCCTCCATAGAGGCATTGATGTTGAGGCCGGTTTCCTCGACTTCCTTGGAGATGACATTGATGGTTCCTCCGATCGCTTCGGGTGCGAGCAGCGATGCTCCCGCACCTCGGGCCACTTCGATACGAGAGACACCCGTTGTGGCCAGTGCATCCACTGCGTAATAGCCAGCCATCATGGTGTGAAGAGGAACGCCGTCGGTGAGGATGGTGGAATGCTCACCGCGCATACCGTTCAGCATTATTCGTTTAACCCCGCACATGGAGCACTCATTGGAAACCCGAACACCGGGGGACTTTTCAATAGCGTCAGTGAGGTTAACTGCCTGTAGGGATTTGATCAGGCTTTCATCAACAACCTCAGTTTTCTGGATTGCATCCAGCAAGGCTCCGCGCTCATAGAGGCGCTGGCGCACACCGATTACTACGGTTTCCTCCATTACAGTGGGCTGATCTGAAGGAGTTTCATTGGCAAGGGAGGCGGGTACTGCGGCTGCGAGAGCGGTAGCTAGCAGGGTTTTGCGAAACATGAGAGGACTTCCAGCAAGTAAACTGCTGAGTATGATAATGATTCGCATTTGCGGGTCAAGTGGGCAAAGGTGGTAGTTTTAGTGGCTTTGGATTTAGCGGGCCAGGATGTAAGGGCGCTAACTTAGATGGGATACTCAAGGAGTCTATGGATTTCTTTTGGGCTGGCTTAGTGAGTTGCTCTTTGTGGAAGAGTTGGAAAGCCTTGGCCGATAGAGCGAGGTTGAGGCCCGCTGTGGGCCCTCATTTAAGGGGAAGTTGATTCTCAGCGTTTTTTGTTGCTGAGTTTCTGCTCCCTTTGAATACGAATATAAATTTCTTCGCGGTGAACTGCTAGGGATTTGGGGGCATGGATCCCGATCTTTACTTGGTTGCCCTTAACCTTCAGTACTTTGAGTGAGATGTCTGTTCCAATTCTTAGGTTTTCACCAGTCCGACGCTTCAAGATCAACATATTTTTTCCTACTGAATTTCAAGCTATTTTTTTGGCTCCGAAACCGGAAGGCTTAGAAAGTCGTGATTGCAGGAAGGGCAGGGGGAGCGCGAGAACGGTAAGCATGAAAGAAGAAAAGGCGGGCGCTACGCTCCCAGAGCTTGGGCAATCGCTCCAAGCTACTGGATCTTCTCGACTTTATTGAAGACGAGCGGGTTTCTAGCGTACTATGCATACAGCCATCTTGATAGGTGATTTATCAATTTGGTTAGCTGGCCCCTGGTGTTGGCGCACCTTGGGTCAGCGCCTTTTACTTACTTTTACGTCACGCTACTGTTCTCCTCTGAGAAATGAGTCTTGGATTTGTTTGAATCAACAATCCTTAAAAAACTGCTTAGTAAGGCTCTAATTCCGATAAATATTCATCAATTTTACGCAGCTTTGACACTAAAACAAACTTAATAAAATCCAATAAGATCATTTTAGTGCCTATATTTTTTGTGTTTGTTTGAAAAGTCTACAGCGAGTTGTTGTATTTCCAGGGGAAAGGGTAACGCTGTTTGTCATTCTCTATATTGGTTTTTAAACTAATACCATTAGTTCAATTGAGCCCCATTTGCTGACCAAAATTTTCATCGCACTTTTCGATTTTTGGATGTGTCACAAGGGTTTAACGCTGGTATTGGCCGTGCAGGTTTACATTTCCAATTTTTCTTTTAATGAAACACTTAAGGGATATTCAGCCTCTGAGGGAAGAAGATTCTCCGCTTGCTCAAATTCTCCCGCTTTGACTAGTTGGTGAATTCTGTGGGCGCTTTCAGTTACATCAGTAATTTTCTGAATCCATTCGTTAACGTAAAGCATTACAGCTTTATTCGATAGCCCAATCTGAATAGCTCTGTGAGGAAGGGGTTCCAGATCTAGATTTCGTTCAGGGTCCCATTGAATACGGACAGGTGTAGCTCTTTTAGCTCCCAACCATGCTTCTTTCGTTGGGTATTGATCGGTTTGGTGGCTAAGCAGGCTATTCTGTAAGGCCCATTCAAATCCTTCTCTAGTGATATCTATCGCCAGAATGCGGTTTTGTCCGCTGTCTTTTTCTCCCCAACCCGAACGATACATCATCCATAGGAAAGAGGGTTTAATCCAAGTCATACGTTCCATTTTGAATGGTGGGCATACAAAAGTTCCGTTTTCTAGGGCGGAATTTGCAATGGCTGTGTTGTATGCTTGGTAGACGCGAATGGTGTGATTATTAAAGCTAGCGCGGATCTGGCGCGTTGGGATAGTCATTTCTTAACCTCTAAATACATACTGTAATGTTACAAGTGGTTAAGTTTTTAGTAAAATTCTATGCAAATTTACTCCTCAAGAGGAGTAGTAGAGTCCGATGATATAACGAAGCTCTACTACCAAATTATTAGTTAATTATTCATGCTTCAATAATCAGCACTAATCCAAACATTTTCAAAGTCGGTATAACCATAGATGGTAATATACCAAGTGCCCGATTGAGGAGCGTTCAAATCTATGGATTCATAGTTGCCCCAGTTTTCAGAAGCGTAGTCGGCATTTGATTCAGTGGCGGGTTCACCGTGCTTGATGTAGAGATCTGCATCACCAACGGAGTTGAATAGAGCTGCGCCCGTAGCTACAGAAAGCTGGGTCGCTCCTTCAGGAACTTCAATCTTAAACTCTAATTGATCTCCTGCATGGCCATTCAGGTCAGAGATAACCTCGCCGGGGATTAAAAATTCATCAGTAGATGATTCAGTAAAAGAGCCGACCAGGGATACTTGATCGAAGTCTGTATAGCCGTGGAGCATGACATGCCAGATTCCGGGAGTTGGGTTTGCTATAGCAACGGACTCCTCATTGCCACCTAAATAGGGCCGATAATCATAGACCGATTCAGTTGGTCTGCTAGCAAAACGAATATAGAGATCCGCATCGCCACTACCACCGGTTATCTCAAATGAAAGGTCGCTGGCATTTTCCGGTACTGTGATGATGTAGAACAACGATTCTCCTGCACTGGCATTAAGACCGCTGACAGGTTTCTGATTAACCAGAATATTGTCGGAATGATCAGCCAGGGTTACCGTTGCCGTTAAATCTACACCCTCGAAGGAGCGTTCGATAGGAGACAGTAATATGTACCAGCGGCCGGTTTCCGGCGAAGTGATCTCAATATCTTCAATATTACCGCTATTTTCAGAACTGAAGTCAAAATCGGCTGGGGTAGGTTGGCGATTATAGGCCACGTACATATTCATTTCACCGCCCAGTTCATCGCCTGAATTGTCAGTAATAACTGTCAGGGTTTGAGCATTTTCGGGTACGTCAATATGGAATACTTTTTCGCCTTTGCTACTTAAGTTCTCTCGCGTTTTTGATGGGAGGAGAGTTAGCTCTGCCTCCTCATCACAAACTAATGAAATACCGCCTTTAGCGGGGCTGAAGCTAATGCTCCCTTCATTAAGATAAGAATCAATTAATTCAAGCGCTTCGCAGGAGTAGACATCGAGGAGATTGTCCGTAACATCAATATCAGTTAAGAAATGTCGATCCATTACCCACTCGAATTGCGCAGTATCCAAGTAGTTGCCGGCAATATTTAACGTTTCTAGACGTTTAGGTAATTCGGGTAACTCTGTGAGGTTTTCATTAACAGCGGTTAAGTGCTTTAAGTATCGGAATACGTGAATACCTTGCAGTGACTGGATTTCCCCGTTGCCAGGAGTGCGAATTTCTTCAATGCTTGCTGCTTCCAGGCTGTCAATTTCACCATCGTTGTTTGTGTCGAAATAGGACGTCAAATATGACTTGAATGCAGGGTCAGGAATATTAATATTGACCGCGCCATAGTGGGATGCTGCTGCAACCTGGTCACCGCCGCCCAAGTCGATACGTTGGGCCATTATACGGCTGAAGTGCTCATAACCCGATTTAGGGATAATAGTCTCTTGCCCATTAACCGAAAATGCACGTGATGGATAGTGCATTACAGACAGGAAGTCATAGTTACTGTAGTTGTGGGTTTGCCGTATATCAAAATTGTGGACATACTCGGGTTTAATATTATCCTCAATGATTTCGACATATTCATCACGATCAGATCGCTGATGTTCATGCCTCATACCAATAACATGACCCAATTCATGGACAATAATGTACTTGGTATCCCAGTTGTTCATGCTGAAGAATTGCCCGCCGCCAGTCTTTCCAACCATGGAGCGGTTTTCAGTTCCGTTTCTTACGTGAACGTAGTCAGATTGATCAGTGCGTCTTAAAAATTGTAAGTCTGCAATTTCTTCCCAGACTTTGGTGGCGTCGATAAAACGCTGTTGATTTTCTTCAGTGACACTATCGTAAAAGTCGTAATATATGATTCCATCAGGCCACTTATTCGCTGATATTTCAACAGCGGACATAATGCTAACTTGACCGGAATCCTCTTGAACTGGCTCCAGCATATCTCCGGTCAGCTGGTATAGCTTGCCATCAATAATGACTTGGCTCGATTTGAGTTGCTCTTCCAATTGAGCAAACTCATTGCCGGTGTAGCTTGGTATCGTTATATCTACAGCCTGGCTGTATGCCATTGCAGACTGAAAAGTTAAAGTTAGGGTTGCTGAAATTCCCAGTGTGGTACTGGTAAATAGTTTCATTTTCATGTTCCTGCTTTGAAAATGTTTTTAAAGTTTTGCCAAACTTTTATCCATAAATAGTCGAGTAGGAGGCATGTCTGATTAACTCTGGCAACAAGTTAAATCAGGATGAATATGCCGCCGCGCGGGAGAATACCGATGTTTGGATTTGAGGTCGATAGGTGGTTTTAAGTTGATTCAGAATGCGAGATTTGATTCGTGGCATTTCTGGAAGGGCGAACTCACGAACGAGATAAAATGTAGAGGATGACTATCAATTTTCGAATGTATATCTTGGTGTTATTAGCAATACTTGTGTTCTGAATATTAGAGATCACCCAGGTGCTTTGTTAGCTGGGTAAATAGTGCCAGATCCAAATCCACTTGCTCTAAACTACGAATATCTTCGAGACAATTTCATATGAATGAGTGGGGTCGCATCCAGTTTGGGGATATAGGGCCACGTCAACCCGTCGTACAAACCCCTCAAATTGAACAACAAATAGCCTGGAAGGCAGTAGGGTACCCTGTTAGCCTCTCCTGCAAGCTAGATAGGAAGGAGCGGGCCTATGCAGGAGTCGGATGTTGCCAATCGGCTTATCGATGCGGCGCGAGAGTGCTTTTTGAACGATGAGTACCAACGGGTCACAACTCGCCAGATTGCTGCTAAGGCTGGAGTGGCGGTATCGATGATTCGATATTACTTCGGTAGCAAGGATGGCCTCTATGAAGATATGATCCGCCAAACCCTTCTGCCATTGATCGAGGCCGTAGAGCAACTCAGCCTTGATGGCGATTGGGATTTTGGAGATTTCTTTGCCCTTTACTACTCCACCATGCAAGAGAATCCCAAGTTTCCGGCTCTGATCCTGAAAGTCATGGCCCTTAATCAAGGGCCGGGGAAAAATGTGATCCGTCAGCTCCTGGAGCGGGGGCGTCAAAGGGGGTCTCGGCGGTTAGCTGAAATTAAGGGTGAAGAAGCTGAACCTGAAGACCCCAAGTATGATTTACTCAGGATTTCATTTGTCAGTTTGGCTATGTTGCCGATGTTGGCCAAACCCGTCCTGGAAGAGCAAATGGGGCACGTTATGGACCCCGATTTCTTAAAACAGCTTGCAGAGTTTAATGGCCGACTTCTGAAGTCAGGTTTGCAAAGCTTATAGCGATAAGGCCTCAGCAAGTTGAGGCCGGTCTCTTATATCTATTTTTAATCAGATGTTATTTCTGAGGAGTTCTTATGCCCCAGTCAATGCAAAGAAATAGGGCCGTAAATTGGGTCTTTAAACGCGCTTCTAATATGATTAATAGTATTTGTAATATTCCTAATGCTCTGATGCCGCCGCCATTTCGAGTAATGCAAATTGGATCGCTATTTTGGCAGTCTAGATGTCTGTATACGGCTGTCCGATTAAATATAGCTGATCATATTAACGGTGAAGTCGTTCCGGTAGAAAAACTGGCAAATGATTGTAATGCAGATAAAGAGCATCTATATCGATTGATGAGGATGTTGTGTGCAATGGGGATTTTTAAGGAGGTAAAAGCAAGGCACTTTTCGCACAATCGAAACTCTGAAGTGTTGCGCAGTGATGCCAGTAACAGCGTAAGAAGTATGGTGCTCATGCATAACTCCCCAGAATTCAGCAAGCCCTGGTTTAATGGGTTTGAAGACCATATTAAAGATGGGAGTGTGCCTTTTGAAGGTGTTTATGATCAGGAAATGTTTGATTATATGAATGATCATCAATCTGTTAGCACGCTGTTTTCGGACGCTATGGATACCGTTGATAATCTTACCGGGCTACAGTATTTACAAGATTTTGATTGGAGCAGGTTTGATAGAATTATTGACTTGGGTGGGGCAAAAGGCAGCAAAAGTGCGAGTGTCCTCTCTTCATATAAAAACATAACGGCGATGGTGGTCGACAGGAATAATGTTGAGGGGACGGCAAGAGAGTACTGGAAAAACTCACTGAGTGATACAGTTGAAGAGCGATTGGACTTCTTCCCAGCAGATATTATTAACGATAGACTGCCGGTAGCTAATAGTGATAAGGATATCTACTTGTGTACGGCCGTTTTTCACTTGCTGAATGACAGTAAGGCAAAGCGACTCCTCAATAATATTTACTCTGCCATGCAAGGGCAAAATGCTACGCTCGCCATTGTTGACGCAGTATTACCTGAGAAGGGCGCAGACCTTAATTTGGCTGCCATGGACATGCAGATGTTGATGGGAACTCGTGGGCGGGAGCGAACTTTGAGTGAATGGAACCAACTCTTTAGTGATAGTCCTTTCTACTTGGTGGAGACAGTCTCCGTGCGTACCTTTGCAAAACTGATGGTGTTGAAAAAGAGAAAGGGTTAGGTGCTATGCAGTAAGTGGGTGTCAACAAGCGCAATGTTAGTAATTATGAAAATGAAAGCACATTGCGCTTATTGTATTGGTGGCACGAATAGTCCGTTTGTCAATTATAGATACGCCAGCAAGCCAATATCCGTAGTAGCTTAAAGTGCAGTATCACCTGTATTGGTTTTATATACGCCTATATTTACCTATAGCCTCTTTCTGCTAGTCGACTAAGGTTTCGGCCTTTGGTGTCTCAGTGGATATTACAGAATTACTTAGGGGGCTCTGAGCCAATATATTTGAATTTACTGGATCTTAGCTATGTATCTAGTGTCCCGTCTAATAGGCAGCTTGCTAGTTTTATCGGTTATTTATGTGGGGTATGTTTGGGCTGATCTTGAGGACCGAGAGCTTGTTGCTGGGGTTACTTATGATATTCCAGGATTGGCGTATAGAGAACCCTCTTCTGGCGCTATAGAAGGCTTTGAGCCTGACCTGGTTAGGGCAATTGGGGAGAAGTTATTTGGCGGCCCTGGTTATATAAGGCTAACCCGTGTGCTGGATGAGGATCGTATAAAGGCACTTGAAGACGGAAGAGTGGATATGGTGGTATCCCAGTTTACCATCACTCCAGAGCGCGAAGAAAAAGTGGACTTTTCGATTCCTTATTACGTCACAGGGGAGGGGTTACTGGTCCATAAAGATAGCGATATTGAGAGCTTTATTGATCTGGAAGGTAAGATAATTGCTGTTACTAAAGGCTCACTTTCCCTGAAAAGAATGCGTGTTGTCCTACCGTCATTGGAGGGGGCAAGATTGGTTGTAGCGCCCACAAGCTCAGCGACCTTAGAGGCTGTTCAAAGTGGAAATGCTGATGCTGCCTCCAATGACATTATCAACCTGGTACTTTTGCGTAAAGCATCAGCTTATCCGACTTTATATCGTCTGGTGAATATTAGTGGAGACTTCCCGCCAAAGCCCTTTGGTATCGGTGTTAAGAAAGGGAATAAGGAACTGCTCGAGCGACTAAATGCTGCTCTAGAAAGCCTAAAGGAGAGTGGGGAGATCAATAGAATGCTGGATAAGGCCGTTTCCAGTGTGGGTTCAGAGAATGACCCTGATGATACCTTCAGCGGCTCACAGTAGAGTAGTCGCTGAACTATCCGTACAGATAAAGTCTAATTAGGGGCGATATGACTACTAAATCCCCCAGTGCCTTCTTTTCTTTGCTTTTCAGCTCAGTCCTTTTCTTGGCTATTACTTACAACAATTATCTACTGGGGAATTCCCCGATGCAGGCTACCCATTCGATCTTGGTGGAAACGGATGCACATGAAGGGCTTGTTTATGTACCCTCCCAGAAACGTCTCTACTTCACCAGTGTTCCAGATTTAGAGATTGAGAATCCACAGATAGCGATCCGTTACTACGACTTTATTACTGGCGAAGTTGTAACCTGGAAACACCGAAGCAATATGGCAAACAGCATGTGGCTTAGCAATGACGGTGAACATTTACTGGTTGCAGAGCAGGGGAAAGGAGCAACCCCGGGCGCTATCAGCCGCAGAAGCCTTTCAGGCGGGCAACGAGAAGTGCTAGTAGATGCCTATAAAGGTAAGCCATTTAATTCACCCAATAAAGTTGTACAGTCACCCTCTGGCTGGATCTACTTCACCGATCCAGATTATGGCTACAACCAAGGCTTCAAGCCTGAGCCAATGTTAACGCCAGCTGTCTATGCTTTTGATCCTTCAACAAAAAAGTTAATTCGCTTGTCAGCGGAGTACATGATGCCTCATGGGTTGGCAATCTCCCCAATAGGCAACCAAATCTATATTGGTGATACTGCAGCTATCGATGGAAAGAATCCTTACAACCCCAAAAAAACAAAAGACATTTATGTAAGCGCTTTGCCATCCCCGGAAAAATTGGAAGGGAAGCAATGGGTGTTGTCGGTACCAGTAGGGATTCCTGATGGTTTTATTGTTACTGGCCCCAAAAATGATCTGTGGGTGGCGGCAGGTGACGGACTGCGACACTATCGAGAGAACGGCTCCCTGGTTAATCTTTACCCTGTTCCCGGCGGTGTATATAGCGTAGCAACTGACGGTAAAGCAATTTACTCATCAAGTAATACCGCTATATGGAAGACAATTCCCCGAGGGGAAGAGGGGGGATAGTTCCTCTTACTTTTGGAGTGTTATTACCTGTTCGATCTGTCTAGCTACGGCAAGTAGTGCCAAATCCGCTCCGGGTAACCCATCTATCTCCAGGCCCACCGGTAATCCATTGGTACTTGGCCCGATGGGGATGCTGATGCTCGGGGCACCGGTAACTGGTGCGGAGACATTGTTGTATATCAGTGTGTCCAGGGTGGGGAGTGTCTGTCCATTTAGCTCCAGTTGATATGAGGATGTTTCCAGGGGTTGCGCTTCGATAGGCGCAGTTGGAAATACGATCGCGTCCAGTTGATGCTGCTGGATGATCTTCGAATAGCTCTCGTGCACAGCAGGCAATTTCTTTAAGGCCGCTTGATAAGCTGAGTCTGGCGGCGCCTTAGGGCCGAGCACTGATTCCTGATAGACCTCTTTCACATCCTCACTTTTGATCATTGCTACCAAACCCTCTAGTTGAGTTTGTGGTTGATAATTCGCCAGAAAATGCCCCATGGCAGTCCGCATCTGATGAAACCCGATGGGAAATCCGATTTCGAGAGCGGCGCTGACTATTGGCGAAAGGTCTACTTCTACCAGGTCTACTCCGGCATCAATAAGGGTACTTATTAGAGCCCTGAAAGACTGGCTTACTCCATGTGAGAGGTTGTCAAATAGAGGGTGGGCAAGCCCCAAGCGCAACTGATTGATTGGTTTGCATTGGGGTACGGAGACCCCTGTCATCACTTCAAACAGATAGATGGTATCTTCGACACTAACAGCCATAGGGCCGACTGTGTCAAATGCTGGCACAGAGGGTACGATTCCTTGGCTGCTAAGGCTGCCAGTTGAAGGGCGAAAGCCAACAATACCAGTTAACGCCGCCGGTAATCTGACGGAGCCGGCGGTATCGGTGCCGAGGCCAGCGGGCACAATCCCCGCGGCTACAGCAACAGCGGTGCCCCCCGATGAACCGCCGGGGAAGCAAGCGATGTCCCACGGATTCCTTACGGCACCAAATGCAGCGTTATTGGAGGTTACGCCAAAGGCGAGTTCATGTAGATTGGTCTTCCCAACCACTATGGCCCCACATCCCTCGAGTCGCTCAACTACTGGGGCAGAGGACTTCGGCAGAAAGTTCATGCCAAGGGTCCCAGCAGTGGTATGCATACCCTTTACATTGATGTTGTCTTTAACAACGATGGGGATACCGGCAAGGGGCCTACGGTGGCTACCGGAGGCCAATTCCCTGTCAATGCATTTGGCTTTTTGAAGGGCGCCATGCCGATCGAGGCAGATGAAAGCATTGAGTTCGGAATGAGCAACTGCATTGTCACAAGCTTCTTCAATCAGTGATACTGCGCTAATCTTTCTTGCGAGCACCATCTCCACAAGCTCATGAAGGGAAGTCGTCATAGTTTGCTTACTAGCTTCTGATTGTACTTGGGATCTTAGATCATAGAGAGGAAGAAAGTAGGACGATAAGAATGATATTGGTTAATTTGATAGCACTAGCCTTGGTCTCACCGAGGTGTATCTGATGGTGAGGAGTGAGCAGCGCGTTTCTGGCCGTTGAAAATATGAGGGTTATGGGTTTTGAAAGTTGATGTATTACTGTTTGATCTCGGCGGCGTACTAATAGAGCTAAAAGGCCGTCCATTACCAACCGGTAAAGCGCCTGTGACTGATGTCATTATCTCCGGTCCGGTAAGGCAGTTTGAGAGAGGAGAAATCACCACGGAAGAATTTGCAAACGCTTTAAAATCTCAATTGGAAATAGAGGAATCGATAGAGACTATTATCGATCATTTCACAAACTGGCCTGCTGGATTCTATCCAGGAGCAATTGAATTACTCAGTTCTCTAGAGAAAAACTACAAAGTGGCCGCATTGACAAATACCAATGAACTTCACTGGCCACGCATCACTCATGAATTTAATGCACATAACTATTTGGGCAGAATATTCGCTTCCCACCTTATAGGTATGGCAAAGCCCGATGAAGCATTTTTCAAGCATGCGCTTGAGCAGCTGGAAGTCGAAGCCAGTAGTGTTGTGTATATGGATGATATCTCTAGAAACGTAGAGGTGGCGAATAAGGTGGGTATGACTGCGTTTCATACCAAGGGTTTTGATTCGGTGTTGGAAGTGATAGAACGTTTAAATATTCAAAAATAGATTTTTGGCAGTAAGAAAGGTTAGAGGTATAACAGATTATTGTGTAGAGGTAGTTTCTTGGCCTTTAAAATCTACTTAAGCCATCCAGACATGCCTGCCCTCAACTTGCTCCCTCTTTCTGAATATTAATTTTCAGGAGCTTGCTCACGGTTAAGCTCATTTGAATGTTGGTCAGATTATAATTTACGCCAGTTGGTAAGTGCCAGCTTGGAGAAATATGATCATGATGAGTGTTATTTCTGGGTTCGGCTGAAAGTTTGTGGAAAACACTTAAAAATTATGGGGTTACGTGAGTAGGGTGAAATTGAGATAGTAGTCATAGTGATCGTTTTTCCATTTGGTACAATGGTCCTGAAGGATGGATAACATATTGATTTTGCTTGGGTTTTGTGTGTTTTTTCGTTAGATTGATTCCAGGATAATAGTGATCAGAATGATTACTATATAAATGTTACATGCCATGAGTATGCTGAAAGATTTATCAGGTAAAACAGTCACCGTTTCAAACGGTCACCTTAGCTACGAAATATTTGATGCTAAATCGGAGTTCGTTCCTGTATTAGGCGAGCTTCTGCAAAACCAATTTGGGTATTTGTCTGTTGGCTCACCAGCTATTGGGCTCAGTGAGGTGGTGGCTGAAATTGAGCTAAATGGCACTAAGTTAGGTTTAGGCTGGGATAACTGGTCTGGAGCTTATGTTATGGCTTATTGTGAGAGCGGAGATTCATTAATAAAAACAATCGCCAGCTATTTAAGTGATGAGCTAGAGCAACCAAAGTACCGAAGATATGCAAGCATGTAATAAGTTGCTCAAGTTCACTCCGGCCGCAAAAGGCGCGGCCTCCGCGGGACAGCCTACACTGCGTTTCGGCTACCCCTTAGCAAGGCGCTAAGTTTTATACACAAGTTTTTTCAGTTTTATTATAAAAATCAATGAGTTACAGTTTGTACGTTATAGGGGCTACAAATTTGGCTGGATAATTATGCAGGACTGGGTCAGGGACGAAGTGAAAAATCAGGTTATGGGTGATACACGATTGAATAAGCGCTTGTCCAATATTCTCAGTAATTTAAGTTCCGACCCAAAGGGTAGCATTCCCTGTGCAAACAAGTCTTGGGCAGAAACCTTTGCAGCCTATCGATTTATCGAAAATGATAAAGTCAGCTTTGACTCCATTATGAGTGGCCATAAATCAGCCACTCTTGAAAGAATCAAGGTTCAACCAGTTGTTCTTATCCCTCAGGATACCACTTTCCTAAATTTTGCTACCGATTTAGAAAGCAAAGAAATGGGAACACTCCGACGCAAAGAGACTAATCAGCAGCTCCTACATACGTCTATCGCTATAACACCATCCAGAGATAATCTGGGTATTATTGAGGGTAGCATGTGGCAGCGAGATAAAGAATCTAGTGCTAATTCTCGCTATACCAAGTCGATACAAGATAAAGAGAGTCGACGCTGGCTAGACCATTATGAATCAGCTTGTGAGATACAAGAGCGCTGCCCTGAAACCACGATTGTGAGCATCGCGGATAGAGAGGGGGATATTCATGAGTGGTTTCAATTAGCTGAAGATCAAAATGAACAGCGGCGTGCAAGCTATATTATTCGAGCCAAGGCTAATCGTAGTTTAGAGATCGAAGGAGAAGATACGACTTTACTTTGGGACTATATGACCAAGCAGAAGTCCATCGGGAAATACTCAGTAGGTATCCCCAAAAGGAATGGACAGCCAGAAAGGGAAGCTAAGGTCAGTGTATCCATTGCAGAAGTAAGATTGCAGGGAAAAGGAAAATCAAAACGACCTCTTTCTCTCTACGCAGTCTTTGCTAAGGAATTAAGCCCACCAGAAGGGGAAAAAGGTATTGAATGGATGCTGCTGACCGATCTTGCAGTTGAGGACTTTAAGCAAGCGAGGATCATTATTGAGTGGTATCGAAGTCGATGGGAAATTGAAACCTATTTCCGAGTGGTGAAAGGCGGATGCCAGATAGAAAGTAATCGCTTTAGAACCGAGCAGCGAATGCTGAACTGTATTGCAATCTATATGATTATTGGGTGGCGTCTACACTCCATGACAACACGGGCACGAACGCTTCCTGATACGTCGTGTACGAAAGTCTACTCTGAAAAAGAGTGGCGTATGATATGGATAATGCAAGCTAAAACCTCCCCACCAAATGAAGCTCCAAGTATGAGAGATATAACTCGTATGTTGGCAGGACTTGGAGGCTTTCTGGGGCGGAGCGGCGATGGTGAGCCTGGAGTTAAAACCGTTTGGCAGGGGTACACTAAACTTCTCCATTATATGGAGGCAGCAGAGGCTTTAAATGAACTTAAATGATGTGTATAAAACACAGGCAAGGCGTTATGCTTTAGTTCGAAATAGAGAGATTTGAAACATGGCAGAAGTGGCCAAAAAAATAGTGTGCTTTTTGAGTATCACGATTCTTTGTTCGAGTTCAATTGCCAGGGTCAATATTTCACATCAATCTCTAGTTGATGCAGATATACAAAATGCTTGTGACGAAAAATATAATGTCGAGAAAGATATACTGAAGTGTATTTCGGAAAAGTACGAAGCTAGCGACAGTATAAAGTTAGATTATCCTGATGCTAGCGTGTATGAAGTGGATTTTTCTGGTTTTGGCACTGGATGGGTTTTGACGCCATCTATTGCTAAGAAAATTCTGATAATCGAAATTGGTGATAACTACCTATATGCCAGTTCAATCTACAACTTGGAAACATGCTGAAATAATAACAATCCAATAATCGTTCTTGAGATCTTGGAAACAAAAAATAATCAGGTCCATGACTGTAATAATTGCCTAACAAAAATGCGATATTTCGTATATGATCTTAGGAAGCTAGATGAACAGCCGATGATTATAGATCTAAGCTACAACTTTACGAATTTGACTATATTTGGGCCGATGAGGAGCCATGATATGGTTTTCGACCAGAAAAGCTTAGTTTGGGACGAAATGCGATCTACGTTTACTGTCAATGGGCGAGAGATGAGTGAAAAGAAATCATCTTTAATTGAGTTAACATATGACGGTGACAGCTGGGCGACAACTGTCGGTAAGAAATAGCATAACAAGGTGATGATGTTCGTTCCGCCCCTATGGGGCTCCACCGGACGGTCGCCGCTTCGCAGCGCCCACCGCATATCACGGCGTTAGAAGTACGAAGGAGAATTCGTGGGGCATCATATAGAAGCAATTGTAGCCAAAGGCGATATCGATGCAGAGCTACTAAGGAAATTCGAGTTGCCGTGTGTCAACCATGAGGGGGTCTCGATCGTAGGTCTAAATGCAGGGCATTCAGATCATTGGGCAGAAAAACTGTTAATGTCAAATGAAAGTAATGGGAAAATTGTTTTAAACTGCCCTGTTACCCATTATTTTGCTAAAGAGCTGGGCTTAAAGAGGTATGCAATTATTTTTACCGACTACTTTGGTGGTATCGGTAAGCAATACGCTGCGGTGTATTCTGATAGTAAAGTTGTAATGGAAGAAACTGAAGGCGGTATTAACCAAGCATTAAGAAATATTGGTGTATTCAAGAAAAGAGATCTAGACGAGTTTGATACGATCTGTCTTGGTCGCTACAGGTCATTTGATGAGCACTTTGCACAATACTTCTAACAAGTTTGTCAAACACCGCTACACACCTTCGGTGCTCCGCTGGACTCGCTCTTGCGTCGCTCGCCGTTTACAAAAGCGTTAGGGCAATTGGTAGATGAACGTATTTAAGAGGTTAGAAGAGCTCAGTAATGATGGTAGCTTCTACCTGAAGGCCTTTGATTTGAGTTTTCAACCATTTGAAGTAGAAAGTGATCTTTCTATCTTTAGTGCTCTAGCTACTGAGCTTGAAACCGAACATGCAGGTTATGGAACTCTGCTACTTGATGTGAATTGGCGTTCGCACTTAATTGCATGTATGTGCCTCATTGTCTCGGAGAATAAGTCGCACCTGGAAGAGCTAAAGAACCGCTTCAAAAATGGTAGTATGGTTAGCCCACAAATTGCTGTTGCAATGGCTCGCCTTCATTTCAGGGAAATGATGGACTTTTTTCCCAGCTATATAAATGGCGGGCATGGGCCGGAGTCTTCTACCCAGATAGGGGCGGCACTAGTACTCTTGCAATCGATGTTCGTGCGTGAATTCACGTTTCCAAAATCACAGCTGAACATCGAGCGTTTCTACTTAGGGCTGTCGGTTGCACAGCATCATTCTGGGTTTTGGCTTAAGCATAGAGGCAGTGCCCGGGGTTAGCCCTAACAAAGCGCTGCAAGGCGACGTCTTACTTTGTGCACTTTATGCGCAGTCGCTTTGCTCCTATTTTCGCGCATAAAGCGCCCAAAGTAAGCCGCCTCTGAGCGCGGCGTTAAATGGAAGACTTACCCACGTTTAGTAGACACCCTGTATAGTTAGGTTGAGGCCTAACACGGAGGTGTATCATGGGTAAGAAAAGAACTCAGGCGTATACGGAGGAGTTCCGTAGAGAAGCAGTTAAGAGAGCGGAAAAGCCTGGAGTAACAATGGCTTCTGTGGCAAGAGAACTAGGCGTCAGCGCACATAAGATCTACAACTGGCGTCGTCAATTTAATCGACTGTCTGATAAGCAGTTCAATAGTTTAGACGGTGTCGACTATTCCAAACAGGAAAGCGCTGAAGTTCGCAAGCTCAAGAAGGAGCTGCATGAAGCTCGTCAGGAGGTTGAGTTTCTAAAAAAGGCAGCTGCGTACTTTGCGAACCACCAAGAGTAAAGTACGCATTGATACAAGAGCATGTAGGGTCATTCCCGGTTAGCTTGATGTGTCGGTGTTTAGAAGTCTCAAGATCGGGTTATTATCGATGGCGGGGGCGATTGCCATCTGCTCGCACGATTAGAAAGACACGAACAATCGAGAAAATCCGAGAGACGTTTGTTGAGTTTAAAGATCGTTATGGCGCGCCTAGAATTGCCTGCGAGCTTCAAGAGTTAGGTGAGCCATGCTCGCGGAACTACGTCGCTAAGCTTATGCAACAGGAGCATATTAAAGCGAGAAACGGCAAAGGCTTTCGATATAGTCAGCCCGTAGAGAGGAATATCAATGTCGCCGCTAACCTACTTAAGCGTTGCTTCGATGTGGATCGACCAAATTGCCGCTGGACCAGTGACATTACGTATATATGGGTTCTGGAACGGTGGTTGTACCTCGCGGTAGTTATGGATCTGTACTCTCGACGTATTGTAGGTTGGGCATTTGACTCGCAGATGACCGGTGAATTGACACGTCGAGCATTGAAAATGGCTTTAGAGCAACGACCAATAAAGCCTGGACTAATAGTTCACTCTGACAGGGGTGTGCAATATCGATCGCAGAAATACCAGGATCTCTTGTCTGAAAGCAAGTGCAAGCCGAGCATGAGTCGCCAGGCTAACTGTTGGGCTAATGCGGCAATGGAATCATTCTTTAGCAGGCTAAAAGTCGAGCTGGTCTATGCCGGAACATTCGAAAGCGAAGAGCAAGCAAAATCTGAGGTGTTTGAATACATTGAGATTTTCTACAATAGGGTTCGTAGGCACTCTGCATTGGGCTATGTAAGTCCAGCAGAGTATGAGCGAAAATACGCATAGTTAGAGTGTCTACTTTTTGTGGGCAAGACCAGGCATAGGGAGAGAGAATTGAGATTTATAATAGCCATACTACTATCTTTACCAACAATTGCGTATTGCCAACAAATAGGTGATGAATGTGAGCGGCACCAGATTGAAGGCAATTTAGTATGTATCGATGGTGTTCTTAAAAATCCGTGTGACTATGCAACAAGACATGAAACTTCGATGTGTCTGAAAATAAAAAGAGATGAAGCTGAGAAACAGCTTCAAGAAGCATATGAAGCGGCTTTATCTTTGATTGAAGATGATAATGGAAAACATAAGCCAAAGAGCAGCTTTGTCGAAGCCCAAATAAAGTGGGAAGAGTTTAGAGAAGCCATGTGTAACTATGAAGATAATTCACAGCATCTAAGGTTTGGTCAGGGTATAGGGATGAACTGCATCATATCAATGGCTAATTTTCGTACTGACGCGCTTAAAAAACATGCAATATATCTAAAATCATTACAGTGTGGCTCACCAGAATGTCACAAATTTCATAACTGGTAAGTAGCCTTAATAAGCAGCAGCACGGTCGCCCGCGAAAAACGCGGGCTGGACGGCCTACACTGCGCTTCGGCCGCCCGTGTGCTGGGCGTTATGCACTCTTACGGAGTATAAGTTGAAAAATTTACTTCCAATAATTTTGGCTTTATCTGTCCATTCTACATGGGCAGAAGATTTATGCCTTGTAAACGAAAATGTCGAACCTGATATGAGAATGCCCGAATCATATTTCACCAAGGACCGAGCGGCAGAGGCATCCAAAAAGACACAAGGGATTGTTACGGGTACAGACAAGGTTTATGAATGGATTACTGTGCCTAACTCACTAAAGCTAATTGAAGGGTATGTTCTTAGACGTGATGCCTTAAACAGCCAAGGCACTATGCGTGAATATCATGTTTCACAGTTCTGTTCATTTATGCAATCTGAAGCATGGTGGTATGACTAAGTGCATAACAAGCGGCTGTTGTCGCCCCTGTGGGGCTGGGACGGCCTTTCCGCTGCTTCGCAGCTACAAGTTCTCCCCAAAGCCGGACATTAGGCCACATAAGGAGATATTGAGGTGAAGAAGGTCATTTATATCTTGCTTTCTTTGTTTTATGGAAATGCTGAAGCAAGTAGCGAAGACATTGATATTTTACTCAAAAATGTAACAGAAAGAGAGGGGCTAAGGAAGGCGCAGATAGAGAGAATTTTAGACACGTATGATCTGGAGAAATGGATTTTTACCAGCCGAGTTGTAGTTGATGAAAACGCAATTCGCCCTTCAAGTCATCCCGTATTAACTTTCAATGTTAAGCGTATCGGAAGTGATGAATCCTTTCTTGCTAGCTTTTTGCATGAGCAAATTCATTGGTTTGAAGAAAAAAACAAAACACAAGTAAATACGGCCATTGAAGACTTGAAGAAAATATATCCAGATGTTCCTAAAAAGCGTCCAGACGGAGCAAGAGATGAGTACTCTACCTATTTGCACTTGATAGTATGCTATTTAGAGTATGATGGGTTGCGTCAAAATATAGGAGATGAAAGAGCAACAGAGATCATCTCTAAGAACTCCGAATATTTTTACAAATGGATTTATAAAACTGTGCTAAATGACGGAGACGCTATTCGCAAAGTAATCGAGGCGCATACACTTCGCATATAGATTGCCGGCCTAGCTAGGCAATGCAGCCGACGTTATGTATCCATATGATTCTTCCAGAACATTATAAATTCGTTAGCGCATTCAGTTCTTTAGCAACGGGATTCTTGTGCTCGCGCTATGGATCTGAAGATGCCTTCGAAAAGATAAAGGAAATGGCTCCAGGCTATTCGGACTCAGAGTATCGCGATGCGGTAAGCGCTGCGATACAGCTGACCCGTTTAGCTAAGGAGACATTCGATAAGTTTGTACCTGGAGACTATTCTACGATTGATTATGATAGTTATCTAAGGGCAGCCGATTCGCTGATAACAAACTACGAACACCATGTAAAACGAGATGTTCTAAATATCATGATACAAAATTCACTTCGCTAAGTGAGAAAACATAACAAGTGACTATGGTTGTTCGTCAAGTTATTAAGTGGATTAGTTCAGACCAAATCTGACACATTCCCTTGAAAAAGAGGGGTTTACCGGTTTTGATGAAGGTGCCTAAACCTAAAAGCAAAACCAAGGATAAACCCCATGATCCATACTAATGATCGCATCATCAAACACAAGACCGGATTGCTAAATCTGGCAGAAGAACTCGGCAATATCTCCAAAGCTTGCAAGATGCTGGGTGTGTCGAGAGACACTTTCTATCGCTATAAGGAAGCCGTTTCAAGTGGCGGCGTGGACGCCCTTCTTGAGAAGAACCGGCGCGTGCCCAACCACAAGAACCGTGTTGACACAGCCATTGAAGAGGCAGTGTTAACTTATGCCGTCCAAGAGCCTGCCCACGGGCAGGTTCGAGTTTCCAATGAGCTGCGCAAACGCGGTGTATTTGTGTCCCCTAGTGGTGTTCGGAGTATCTGGTTACGGCACGACCTTGCTAACTTCAAATTGCGATTAAAGGCACTTGAGGCCAAGGTGGCTGAGGAGGGACTGATCCTTACAGAGTCACAGGTTCAAGCTTTAGAGAGAAAACGTCATGATGATGAAGCCTGTGGTGAAATTGATACTCAACACCCAGGTTATCTGGGCTCGCAGGATACCTTCTATGTAGGAACCTTTAAGGGCGTCGGACGTGTTTACCAACAAACCTATGTCGATACCTATGCAAAGGTGGCTCATTGCAAGCTGTATACCACCAAAACGCCAATCACTGCGGCAGACCTTCTGAATGATCGTGTACTGCCATTTTATGCCATGCATGATCTGCCAGTGCTGCGTATCCTAACTGATCGTGGTACTGAATATTGTGGCAAGTTGGAGCAGCACGACTACCAGCTATATCTGAGTGTGAACGAAATAGAACACACGAAGACAAAAGCCAGGCATCCGCAAACAAATGGGATCTGTGAGCGCTTTCATAAAACTATTTTACAAGAGTTCTATCAACCTTCATTACGCCGCAAGATCTATGGATCAATAGAGGACTTGCAAAAGGATCTAGACGAATGGCTCACATATTACAATAATGAGAGAACCCACCAGGGTAAGAAGTGTTGCGGTCGAACTCCGATGGCAACTCTTGAAGATGGAAAAAGTATTTGGAAGGAAAAGCTCGTAAGCTGAATTTGACCTGACAGAGCACCTCCTGAAAAACCGGTAACTGTCAGATCAAGTCTGAACTACTACATATTAAGCCATACTTTCCTCCCAGTAGGTGTTATTTTTCACCATCGTATTCAGTATCGTAATCTGCTTTCTCATGCAGGCAATCAGAGCGACCTTTTTAGGTTTGCCAGCGTCGACTAATCGCTTGTACATCGGCTTTAGTTTGGGATGATGCTGTATGGCCGACATGATGGAAACAAAAAAAACTGTTCGTACACGATGCCTTCCACCCCGAATATATCTCTTTTCCTGGAAGCTGCCGCTATCACGGTTCATCGGGGCGATACCGACAAGTGCAGCGATTTCTTTACGGTTCAATTTTCCTAGCTCGGGAAGTTCACTCATCAACGTATAAGCCAATACATTTACGACCCCTTTAGCACTCAACAATAAGTCGCGCCTTTGCCGCCACTCAGACACACTGTTAACCAGTTTATCTAGTTGCTTGTCGATACCTTGTAGCTCTTTCTTGATGGTGTTTAGAATGGTCCGTATGGGTTTGTGTACTGATTTCGGCATTCTCTAAAGCCGATTCTTTTGCATTGTACTCATCTCTAAACACTGACTTCTTACCGCCAGTAAGTCACTGATCTCCCTAAGCTTTTCTGGCTTTAGCACCGACAGCCTTGGCTTCATGGCCTCACCAAAATGTGCAATATCTATTGCATCTAGCTTGTCAGTTTTGGCGAGGCGCCCTGTGGATTTAGCGAAGCTTCTTATCTGTGAAGGGTTGCAAACAACAACAGGTAATCCTGCTTTATTAGCGGCGTAAACAAACTCTAATTCAAGTCTTCCTGTAGACTCTATTAATACTCTTTGAGGTTTAAGAGGTTGTATTTTTTTAATGGCATCCTTAATGCCATTTTTATCATTGGCAACACTAAAGAATTGGCCAGTAGGTCTCACATAAATATCGAGTTGTTTACTGCTGGTATCGATACCGACATTGATCTCTTGAGGTTCCATAAGATAAGCTATCTCCGCCTTGCTATTCGGGCTCGAGGCCCACATGACTATCCGAGTTATGCCTAGTGAGTGCTTATCGCGTTCATACTTGTTATCGGTCTTTTACGAACCGGCCAGGCAGCGAACTGTGATAAACAAGGCCTTCGGTGGCCGCCGAAGGTGGGTCTCAATTTACCCGTTAGCGAAAAGGATTTTCAACATCAGAATCGATCAAGAACAACCATACAAGTCAATCAATGTCGCCCCTTCGGGGCTGGACCTCCGCACTGCGTGCTCCGGCCCATTATTGAGGCGTTAAATGGAGAAAATAATGAACACAAATAATGTATACGAAGCTCCAAAATCTCAATTAGAAAGTGGGCTTAGTAGAAATGAGCTGGAAAATCTATTGGTTATCGCCAAGCGCCAAAAGTCGCTCTTACTAACCTTTTTGGTCTATTTTCTCGTGGCTGGTTACTCAGGTACAGCAGGCCCTGAGTTGAAACTAATTCTTCAACTTGCAGCAATTCCGCTGATGATTGCAGTAGTCATTCTTACGGCCCGTCTATCTTGGAGGTTATACGGTAGATTTGGCGCTGTAAGTATGATCGCGCTGAGCCTTTTTCCGTTGGTGAATCTAATTATTCTTCTAATAGTTAACTCAAAAGCTAATACGGTCTTAAAGAAGGCAGGCTTTCGTGTGGGGCTGGCAGGTGCAAGCACTAAAGAAATTGCCGCGGCCATTTAACAAGCTGCGGTACAATCGTCCACAAAAAACGTAGGCTGGACTCGCTACACTATGTTTCGCTTGCCTATGCGCAGGGCGTTAGTTGCCTAAGAGAGAATGGAGCATGATTCAAAACGAGAAGGAATTTATTGGCTGGATTGACAGGCAATTGAATGAGGAGCTTCTCGGTCATATTGTTGCTTTCAATATTAACATACATGAATCTCCATTCAATATTGAAGTAGTCGGTTCCAGCGAGTTCGATCCCGATAATGAAGATTGGGCATGTAACGAAGACTGGGTTCCAGAAAATCGATTAATATCAGTTTCCAATGCAATCTTTGGTAATTCATTGAGAGAGGCGCAGGATAATATTGTAGCAATGGCTAAGCAGTACTTTCATTCCAGCTCGAAAAATACGCATAAACTAAAGACCGCAAAAACTTTTACTGTTGGCTTTGTCGACGGTAATCTTAGCTATGTACAGTAAGCAACTAACAAACAAAGACAGCATCGTCCTTCGGGCTGGACGCGCTAACTGGGCGTTATAGCTCCTCGAAGAATAAGAGATAAACTTAGTTTTAGATAAATTTGTTGATTGGTTAAAGACGGCGAATGCTGGTTTAGCGGGTGAAATATTTCATAGAGATCTTTATATCAATGATTGTGCACTGGGTAATGCGAAGAAAATCTGGCTTATGGATAGCGAAGCTGGGAGTACATCGGATTTTAAGTTGCTAAAGCAGGTATCGTCTGGGATGAGGCTTTTTTCGTAATCGAGCAAACGGACGAAATCACGAGTTTGTACTATCGCCAAGCAATATATCTTCGGGTCTCGGAAGGAAAAATCATTGAGGTAAAATCAACTAAATAGCGGGTGGCATGTGAAGCTGCGCTATAACAAAGCTATCTACCGGACTCCGTTTCCGTCGCTTGGTTTTTGTGCTTGAATAGTACAAAAAGCCAATCAACTACAACTCGCGGTAATAGCGGCGTTATCTGGCGTGAAGTTGAACCAGTGGGGCATTAATCGACCGAGACTCAAATGAAACTCGACAGCGGGATCCGGTTAGAAAGCGACGGCGAGCAAGCTGACTTGTATGCACTCGACGAAATCAACACAGCGCTGGCGCCGATCGGCGCCCGGATTTGGGCGCAGGATTGGTCGGGCCTCTCCAACGACCTTAAGGCCTTTTTGGCCGATCTCGAACCTTCGACGGAACGTGTCGCGGAAGTGATGCCATATTTTCTGCTATCCCGTGAACGTCTACTGGAAATCATCGCCCAGGCGGGACGCGAGCCCCATATTCCCGGAGGCGGAGAGCTGATCACACTGGACGAGACCCATGGCGTTTCCTATCCGCAACTGTATGTCGCACAGCAAGGTGAGGACTTTTCGCGTTTTGACCGAATGCATGTGAACATTAGTGCCGACGGGACGCCTGTCGATGACGTGGTACAACTTCTCTGCGGCAGCGGTTTGGTTGTGCACTTCCGTATTCCTTCGGGCGAGACGTTCAAAGTATATTTTGCCTGCCCCTCGCCCGATGCAGGCTGGCTTTTAACTTTTGATTGCGCCATCCCATTTATCGGCAGCTTTAGCGGCGCTTCGGCTGGGGCCAAAGCCGTCACCCAAGTCATCGGCCCGGCACGCTGGAGAATGGAGTATCTTGAATAGAAGTGTTTGCGCAGCTAGCGGACGCGTTCAATCAATGGAAAATGGCAACAGCCAGATAACAACGCGTTGCACCGGAGTAAGGGCGTCGTCCTTCCACCAGTTACCCAACTAAACGAACGCCCTTACCTGGTGAACGCCACCGTTATTGTGGCGGTCGGTTTTATTGATTTTTTGTGGTAACTGAAGATTTAGCGCCACAAAATAGCATCCGGTGTTGAGCAACTTTATTGATTGCTATTCAAGCAGTTTTTCTCCTAGAGTGTTCGCTCAGGTGCTTTAAAAAGGGGGAGTCCGCTGCAATTTCGTGGATTGCCAGTAAGGTAGGGATTAGTTGGGGAAAGTGCGGTATTTTTTCCTCGTAAATATTGAGAAGTGACCAGCCAAACTATGGCTGGCAAAGTGCTAGTAGTCGGTCCCGAGCGCCCCGACCATAATCAGACTAGGCTGTCCAACCTACGCGTTGCTTCGGCTGGCGTTATAGCTCCTTAATGGATCATGCGTAATGTACGAACTGTTTAATATTTCCAACATCGAAGCCCTGGGTATTTTGCTATGGTTTTGTGTTGTATTAGTTCTTAGCTATATGCTGGCCATCAAAAAACCTTAAAGGTTAAACGAGCGGTTGTAGTTGGTGGATTTATGGCATTATTACCTCCACTGGCAATTATATATATGGCCTCGCTGCTACTTAGAAAAAGCCTTTCTGTATCAGAGAGGTCAGGTGAGTCGTTATAACAAAATGCTGAAAATTTGCCCCCAAAAAACATGGGCTGGATCTCCAAAAAAAACGTCTCTAGCCTTTAAGTTTTGCGTTATGTGCAGTCATAAATTCAGCAATCGGATCTAGCCTTGAAGTTACTATCTAAAAAAATTGCATGGTATTGTCAGAAAGAGAAAAGGCACTGAAAGCGTGTTTATCACTGTGCTGAAATCGCTTTCATTTCAGTATCTGCACTAATTTCAACTGTACTTATTCATATATATGGCAACGGTACTAGGCTTCAAATTGGGGTTGTCGCACTCACTTCGGCTTTAACTATCACATCAGCCTCATTAGTCCCTCTCGTATTCAAATCCAATACTCTCAGTCGCTGGCAAACTCAAATGGTTACTATCGGACTTGGTTGCGGAGTCGGAATCTCCGCGATATGCACGCTGTTTTTATTTGAGTTGCAGCTTGCTAGCACATAACAAGTCGATGAATTTCGTTCCGTCCTTACAGGGCTCCACCGGATATGCTACGCTGCACTTCGCACGCCAATTATCGAAGCGTTATTGAGGTGGTCATTTTTTAGGTAGTTTGAAGTTGCTGCAAGTACCAATCTCTTCCCGAGTACATTTCTCCAGAGAGTTTTTTACAAATTAGTACCGCAGTTTTGTTCTAGTGCCTTCGTTTTAAGTCAACAAGCCCTACAAGTCAGCTGCACCATTGTGAAGTGTCAATCAGATAGTTATTTGATAGGGAAACTATGGTATTTTTCTCTGTAAGTCTATCGGGCAGTGGCCAGCCAAAGATGGCTGGCAGAGAGTATGTAGGCGGTTCAGAGCGCGCCAGCTATAACCAGGCCATGCAAGATCGCCCAGCCGGAGGCTGGGCTGGGCAGCCTACGCTCCGCTTCGGCTGCCCTTGCTGGCAATGTTATGCATCAACATAGTAAGGGAGATATATGAGAGTTTGTCTATTTTTTATGACCCTTTTCTTTTCATTTTTCAGTAACGCCGATCCATTGGAAAGGTATGATCCGCAATCTGTAGCGAAGGCTGTTACACTTGCAAGTAGGCTTAGCAGTAGTGAGTGGAATTATACTTGGAGAGGGCGTAACTATAAGTTTGTCCTTGAAGAGGATGGATCGATTTCTAAACTAAAAAGCTGGAAAGACGTGCGTTGGGTAGTAGTTGGTGCTAATGAAATCGTCCTGGAAGGGTATACCGATAGAATGCATTTGTTCTTCGATAAAAATATTAAAAATTTCAAAACATTCGACTGGGATGGAACTAAGGCAACAGGAACCTTGGCTCATTAAGTAAAATGCATAACCAATACATCGAAAATCGCTCCACTGCGTTCCGTTGGACCACCTTACGCTGTGCTTCAGTCGACCTTTTATGTGGGCGTTATGCAGCGTTTGAGTAGAGAGATATGAAACAAGAAATAAGGAGTTCAATAGATCTAATTCAAGCGGAATTTGAAATGGATCTAAGAGCTTCAGTTAAGGCAGTTTCTGAAGGTTCATCTTCATATGGTTATGCGCTTATGATCGGAGAGGATCTCGACATGGCCGCTCCGATAGCTGTTTCGAACTCTGAATCTAATCTGGGTAGCTCAAATGATAATGACATCAGATACATTCCTGATGAATGGTCTCGATGGAGTTATGATCATTTTGATAACTTTAGTGCTTCATATAAGGATGTATATAAAAGATTCGAAGCAACTCATAACGTTACTGACGAAGATTGCTGCTATACGAATGATGCGATCGAGTTTATGAATCAACTTTATACGATGTATCTAACAGGAATGAAGAAGGTAGTCGCTGAATTTTCGAGTATCTGGTATTGGGTTATATGGATACCAGATAGTGACAGAGAGATAGTAAAAAATTCCTTTTTAGAACTCAATTCTGGTAGAGCGTTGAAAGAAGCTTCAATCTACTTTGAGTGAGAAATGCATAACAAGGCAATTAACTTCGCTCCAGCCACTGCGTGGCTTCCGCCGAACCTCCGCTTCGCTCCGGCCGGTTATTGCGGGCGTTAAGAGCCTTAATCGAAAGGTCGAGTTATGAGTGAGCTTATTAAAATAATGAATGTATTTCATGCTAAGAAATTTGCATGGTTTCCATTTACATTTCTCTGCCCAAGGCAAGGGAGTAGGTTTGGTGTTGCGCGCTTTATTGGTACTGTCATTCTGAACACCTCGTTTTTTGCTTCACTTTTGGTATTTTTGTTGTATTCCAAATTTGGTCGTAGTGCTATAGATCACGTGGGCTTTACAATTATGTGGATATACGCCCTATTTGGTAGCTACTACTTATTTGTGTGCTTTTGCTGGAATCTGGAACATGGTACCAATAACTCTTAACAATCACAGGCACGCTGCTTTGGCCCTTCGGGCCTCCGCAGGACAGCCTACGCTGCGCTTCGGCAGCCCGTGCTGTGGGCCGTTATGAATAAAAACTATGTCTAATCTCAAAGACCGCCGATGGCGTCGAAAAGGCCTCGATAGAAAAATCGAGACTCCTTCATGGGGGGAGCTTGCTTTTGGGAAAAAGCTTTTCAATTTGCGGCATATGTTACTAGCTGTATTTACTAGTGGCTTCATATCTTTTGCAATGCTATTCCAGCTTATAACCTATGGGCATTGGGAGGCCAAAGGAGCAAAAGTAGATGGTGCCGTGGGCTATGGTATTGCCTTTTTCCTTCTGGTAATTTTCATAGCCCTACTTATTGCAACTATTAAAGACTGGAGGAGAGGCTAATGTATAACAAAAAGCAGCACGATTGCCCACAAAATATGTGGCCTGGACGGCCTACGTTTTGCTTCGATTGCCCGTGTGCTAGACGTTATGAGCCTAATGGAGTTCAGGTTGTTTAAACGGACGTATGTGATAATTTCTATCTTAGCCCTACAAGCTTGCACATTAGCAACTACAAATTATATACGAAATGAAACTTCAGTAGGTTTGGTGGTTTCAGTAAAGCAGGAGAGAAAGGATTTAGGCTTGGAAAAAGATGATCGAGAAAGCATTGCTGTAGCAGCCAACCATATATGTAGTATAATCACCGATCCATTTTGGCAGTCATATCTATTTATCAAAAACCCTACCTCCGGCCAAAGCACAAATATTGGTATCCTAGAGAGTGATAATTATATATACACAGTATCTATATATAATAATGAGCAAGTCGTTACTGTCAGGGAGGTAGATGGCTCTACAGAGCGTCAAGTTGGCAAGCAGTATCAGTCAAAGTGTGTTTCTATAAATGGGTCGGCAGAGTAAACTCATAACAAGCAAAGGCAACCGACGCAGAAAACTGCGCGGCTGCTTTGGGCGTTATGAGAAGTAAAACAACAATGGAGTTACTATGAAAGCACTTTTAGTTCCTATTGCACTAATTTTTCCATTAAACGGAAATGCCCTCGAAGTATATGGAATTGAATTTCCAGATGGGATACGTTCATTTGCAGACCGTGTCGTTGAATATACTCCAGGGGAAAATGTCTCCTCACCTTATACAAACTCCGTGAACATTAAAGGTGTTCCGGATTATGTATCTGGTGGTGATCCAGAGTACTTGTCTTTAGGCGATGAAGGCGAGGTTATCGTGCAATTTACAAACAATGCGCTTACATCCTCGGGTGATGACTCAAATGATCTATGGATTTTCGAGATAGGAAGCAAACTTGAACCTACAGATGTATATATAAGCAAATATGGTATTGACTGGGTATCCGTGGGCTCGACATCTGGTGGGACTGGTGGCATAGATATTGATGCATTCGTAAATAATGGTGTCGAATTAGGAGCAAGCTATTCATTCGTTAAAATCGTAGATCAACTCCCAACTCAAAGTGGATCTCCATGGGCAGGTGCAGATATTGATGCCGTTGGTGCAATATCCTCTGTTGAAGGAGGATGCGGTAATCAAGAAGAACTTGCTCCAGCTACATATGACAAGAATACTGGAATGCTGAGTATCCCGAGTGTATTAGTAGATGGGAAATGTTACGAACTAGAGTTAAATGGGAGCTCAGGATTAAACATCTATGAAAATGAAACATATCTGAGGTCATCTTTATCTGAGAAATAAATCTCATAACAAGAGCATGGTGTTCCTCGCTTCACTCGTGGGACGCCTGCGGCGCCTCACATGCTGGCGCTAAGTTTTATACACAAGTTTTTCCGGTTTTATTATGTAAATCAATAAGTTACAGTTTGACCTGGCATGAATTACAGATTTGATTGGATTATTATGCAGGACTGGGTCATGGACGAAGTAAAAAATCAGGTTATGGGTGATACACGCTTGAATAAGCGCTTGTCCAATATTCTTAGTAGTTTAAGTTCAGATCCAAAGAATAGCATTCCCTGTGCAAACAAAACTTGGGCAGAAACGTTTGCAGCTTATCGCTTTATCGAAAATGATAAAGTCAATTTTGACTCTATTATGAGCGGCCATAAATCGGCAACTCTTGAGAGAATCAAGGCGCAGCCCGTTGTTCTTATCCCTCAAGATACCACCTTTCTAAATTTTGCCACTGACTTAGAAAGTAAAGAGATGGGAACACTTAGGCGGAAAGAGACCAATCAGCAACTCTTGCACACCTCCATCGCTATAACGCCATCAAGAATTAACTTGGGTGTTGTTGAGGGTAGTATGTGGCAGAGAGACAAGGAATCAAGCTCTAATTCCCGTTATACCAAGTCGATAAAGGATAAGGAGAGTCGACGCTGGCTAGACCATTACGAAACGGCTTGTCAGATACAGGAGCGCTGCCCTGAAAGTACAATTGTGAGTATTGCTGATAGAGAGGGTGATATTCATGAGTGGTTTCAACTGGCTGAAGATCAAAGTGAACAGCGGCGGGCGAGCTATATCGTTCGAGCTAAGGCCAATCGCACTTTAGAGCTCGATGGAGAAGAAACGGTTTTGCTTTGGGATCATATGAATGAGCAGAAATCTGTCGGTCTATACACGGTAGATATTCCCAAACGGAATGGAGAGCCTGGAAGAAAAGCCAAGGTCAACGTATCCACTACTGAGATACGGCTACTTGGGAAAGGAAAATCTAAACGACCACTTTCTCTCTATGCTGTATTGGCTAAAGAATTAAACCCACCAGAGAGTGAAAAAGGCATTGAGTGGATGCTGTTAACTGATCTTCCAGTTGAAGACTTTAAGCAGGCAAGGGTCATCATTGAGTGGTATCGAAGCCGGTGGGAAATTGAAACCTATTTTCGGGTGGTGAAAGGCGGATGCCAGATAGAAAGTAACCGTTTTAGAACAGAGCAGCGCATGTTGAACTGCATTGCGATCTATATGATTATTGGATGGCGGCTACATTCGATAACTACGCATGCACGAAGAGTTCCTGACGCACCGTGTACAAGTGCCTACTCTGAAAAAGAATGGCGTATGATATGGATGATGCGAGATAAAACTACTCCACCAAATGAACCCCCAAGCATGAGGGAGATAACCCGTATGTTGGCAGGTTTAGGAGGTTTTTTGGGGCGTAAAGGGGATGGCGAGCCAGGGGTTAAAACCGTTTGGCAGGGATACACCAAGCTACTTCATTATATAGAGGCAGCAGAAGCTCTAAATGGACTTAAATAATGTGTATAAAACACAGTGCTGGCGTTATGGTAAAGACTTACCCACGTTTAGTAGACACCCTGTATAGTTAGGTTTAGGCCTAACACGGAGGTGTATCATGGGTAAGAAAAGAACTCAGGCGTATGCGGAGGAGTTCCGCAGAGAAGCAGTTAAGAGAGCGGAAAAGCCTGGAGTAACAACGGCTTCTGTGGCGCGAGAGCTAAGTGTCAGCGCACGGCAGATCTACAACTAGCGTCGTCAATTTAATCGACTGTCTGATAAGCAGTTCAATAGTTTAGACGGTGTCGACTATTCCAAACAGGAAAGCGCTGAAGTTCGCAAGCTCAAGAAGGAGCTGCATGAAGCTCGTCAGGAGGTTGAGTTTCTAAAAAAGGCAGCTGCTGCGATCTGCTCGCAGGATTAGAAAGATACGAACAATTGAGAAAACCCGAGAGACGTTTGTTGAGTTTAAAGGTCGTTATGGCGCGCCTAGAATTGCTTGCGAGCTTCAAGAGTTAGGTGAGCCATGCTCACGGAACTGCATCGCTAAGCTTATGCAACAGGACCATATTAAGGCGAGAAACGGCAAAGGCTTTCGATATAGTCAACCCGTAGAGGGGAGCATTAACGTCTCCGCAAACTTACTTAAGTGTTGCTTTGATGTGGATCGACCAAATTGCCGCTGGACCAGTGACATTACGTATATCTGGGTTCTGGAGAGGTGGCTATACCTCGCGGTAGTTATGGATCTGTACTCTCGACGTATTGTAGGTTGGGCATTTGACTCGCAGATGACCGATGAATTGACACGTCGAGCATTGAAAATGGCTTTAGAGCAACGACCAATAAAGCCTGGACTAATAGTTCACTCTGACAGGGGTGTGCAATATCGATTGCAGAAATACCAGGATCTCTTGTCTGAAAGCAAGTGCAAGCCGAGCATGAGTCGCCAGGCAAACTGTTGGGATAATGCGGCAATGGAATCATTCTTTAGCAGGCTAAAAGTCGAGCTGGTCTACGCCGGAATATTCGAAAGCGAAGAGCAAGCAAAATCTGAGGTGTTTGAATACATTGAGATTTTCTACAATAGGGTTCGTAGGCACTCTGCATTGAGCTATGTAAGTCCAGCAGAGTATGAACGAAAATACACATAGTTAGAGTGTCTACTTTTATGGGCAAGACCACTGTATCAATAATCAAAGTTAAGGACAGATAGAATGAAAAATAACACTAAGTTCATCAAGGGTTTGGTAATCTTGTGTTTATGCACAAGCTCAGCTTTCAGTCTAGCTAGTAATGGAACTCCGAAAGCGAGTGAAAATTCATGCCTGATAGCTGGTGAGATTACACTCTATGGAAATAAGGTGAATGTTAAAGATTGTATGAAACTTAACGGTGTGTCAATCGATAAGGTTGAGGAGATATGCGAGAAGACTTTGAAATCAGCCTCTTTTGGTAAGAAAGGACTAAATCTAACATATTCAGCTAACTGCCCTGCAAGCTCTCAAGGGGTATGCTTAGGTCTCAAGTACGAGGGGGCAGATATGGATGCCTATTATTACAATCGAGACAAGTCTATATTACCTGCTATGGCTTCAGGTTGCAAATCACAGGGTGGCAACTGGAAGTAAGTAATTAATAAGTTACACAAGTTGGACAAAGTGCTGTGCACTTCGCCTCATTGCAAAGCGTTAACTGTCATTATGAATCGAGCAAAGTTTCTAGAATAGTTGAATGAAATAGGGTTCGCGGATAGCTATTACAAGTTATGTGCTGACTTCCCATTGGAACCATCAGGTTCACCAACAACTAAAGGAAAAAAGAACGAGGTGGTCTCTTTGTTCGAGGCGTGTGAGGAAGAGGTTAAGTACAATGGAAAGTTCCGAATGTACGAGTTTTAGGTGGATTAGTTCAGACCAAATCTGACACATTCCCTTGAAAAAGAGGGGTTTACCGGTTTTGATGAAGGTGCCTAAACCTAAAAGCAAAACCAAGGATAAACCCCATGATCCATACTAATGATCGCATCATCAAACACAAGACCGGATTGCTAAATCTGGCAGAAGAACTCGGCAATATCTCCAAAGCTTGCAAGATGCTGGGTGTGTCGAGAGACACTTTCTATCGCTATAAGGAAGCCGTTTCAAGTGGCGGCGTGGACGCCCTTCTTGAGAAGAACCGGCGCGTGCCCAACCACAAGAACCGTGTTGACACAGCCATTGAAGAGGCAGTGTTAACTTATGCCGTCCAAGAGCCTGCCCACGGGCAGGTTCGAGTTTCCAATGAGCTGCGCAAACGCGGTGTATTTGTGTCCCCTAGTGGTGTTCGGAGTATCTGGTTACGGCACGACCTTGCTAACTTCAAATTGCGATTAAAGGCACTTGAGGCCAAGGTGGCTGAGGAGGGACTGATCCTTACAGAGTCACAGGTTCAAGCTTTAGAGAGAAAACGTCATGATGATGAAGCCTGTGGTGAAATTGATACTCAACACCCAGGTTATCTGGGCTCGCAGGATACCTTCTATGTAGGAACCTTTAAGGGCGTCGGACGTGTTTACCAACAAACCTATGTCGATACCTATGCAAAGGTGGCTCATTGCAAGCTGTATACCACCAAAACGCCAATCACTGCGGCAGACCTTCTGAATGATCGTGTACTGCCATTTTATGCCATGCATGATCTGCCAGTGCTGCGTATCCTAACTGATCGTGGTACTGAATATTGTGGCAAGTTGGAGCAGCACGACTACCAGCTATATCTGAGTGTGAACGAAATAGAACACACGAAGACAAAAGCCAGGCATCCGCAAACAAATGGGATCTGTGAGCGCTTTCATAAAACTATTTTACAAGAGTTCTATCAACCTTCATTACGCCGCAAGATCTATGGATCAATAGAGGACTTGCAAAAGGATCTAGACGAATGGCTCACATATTACAATAATGAGAGAACCCACCAGGGTAAGAAGTGTTGCGGTCGAACTCCGATGGCAACTCTTGAAGATGGAAAAAGTATTTGGAAGGAAAAGCTCGTAAGCTGAATTTGACCTGACAGAGCACCTCCTGAAAAACCGGTAACTGTCAGATCAAGTCTGAACTACTACATTTTAGGGAATCATTCTCCTTCTGTAATTCCTCAACCTGTTTTCTTAGACGTTTTATTTCTTTATCTTCATTCCGAGACTAATTTTTCGCTGTCTTTGTCATACTTATTCTACGGTTAGGATTCTCAACCAACTTGCCTTCTCTAATTTCTTGTCGTTATCAATACACTATTGCTGTATGGAAGGCTATTGATGTTGGCGATAGCAGTCGTATAGACTTTCAGCTGATTAAGGAAGGTGACCACCCCAACTTTAAGCTCTGTTGAGTATTCAACAACACGCTCTTCGCAAAATGTTTTCAGTATTTTCTCCTACGCTACTCAAGAATTAGGCATCTACTTTGTGGAGGATGGTTTCGAAGCACAAGTTTTAGTGGGGGGCAAGAGCTTCATACCTTGAAGTCTATTTTGAATGGTATTAGTACACGCTAGAAAATACCGAAATTGATAAAGATATCTTAAACAAAGATGTCATTATTACTGCTGATACTGGATTTTTAAATGAGTTTAATTATAAGTACTTGAGAGACAATGGACTCAATGCCTACATTCCTGACAATCAATTCAGGTCAAGAGATAGCAGATTTTCTGAGCAAGAAGGGAAATATGGTAAACGTACAAAGAAAAAGGTCGGAATTTCTGAGGTAATACCGGCTAAAGGTTTTACGTATAATGAAAGAAAATCTGTATTTGCCCAGCGAGTAAAGAGATGTCTCTACAAGGAGAGGGGTATATTAGCGAGAGTGAAAGAAAGCTCTTTATAAGGCGCGCTTAATGGAATTCAAAAATAGCGACCTGAAACATCAGGGCATGCGAAGCCCAGATTTAGCAGATACGAGAAGGGTGCATGGTCAGCAGATATCTCCAACTTGGACAAATGAACGTACTGCTACCTATTGGATGAAAAGAAAGTTGATGGCATTAAAGGTAAAACCATTTATGGGTACCGTACGTCGGTTGTTGATTTTGTGTTTGGGGGCATTGGTTCCAGTTAAGGGGTGAATCGGTTCTCCTTGCGAGCGTAGAGCTAGGTTCAAGGCCAATGGTGGATGTTTTGCATAGTGGATACCATTGAAAAGACGATGAGAAATGGCAATATCCATTGGTTGAATGTGAAATATGGACTTAAGAAGTCAAAATTCTATGTGGTGAGATAATTTTAGTTCTTCAGAGAAAATCTCCCGAATTTTGGATGGATGATGATTTATTGGGTAGGGGGTTTCGTGAATCTATTTTTCTACAGCTTGTTATTGTGGCGGTCAATTTTTAGATGGTTTGTAGTTTCTGCAAGTACCAACATTCTATTTGAGTGCACTTCTTCAAATGGTTTTTCTGTAAACTAGTACTGTTGTATCGTTAAAGTACTTTCGTTTTAAGTCAATATATCCTACAAGGCAGTCGCCTCGTTGTGGAGTGCGAATCAGATGGTTAATTGTTGGGAAGGTATGGTATTTTACCCTGTAAATTTATCGAGCAGCGGACAGCCATAGGTGAGGGGCAGCGAGCAAGTAGGTTGTTCAGTGCTAGGCCAGGCAAGATCACTAAGCCGGAGGCTTGGCTGGACAGCTTACACTCCTCTTTGGCTTCTCTTGCTTGCAACGTTAAGCTTAGGAAAAATTCTTGAAATTGAAGTAGATAAAAATGTAAAACTGCTTCCTTTTGATAAGCACCATTCAGATGAGCTTTATCAATTGATGGATTAGAATAGAGCTTATTTGAGGGAGTGGTTTGCATGGATGGGCAATAAAAAATGTAGGCTGATGTCAAAGTCCACATAGGGTGAACCATTCAAGAAGGGACTAGGTTTACAGGTTGGAGTTTTTGTAAACGATATTGCAGTTGGTACAATAGGGGTAATTTCAATCAACAGAATAGATCTAGTGGGTGAAATTGGCTGTTGGATTGCAGGGAAAAGTCAAGGTAGAGGATTAATGACTAGATCCACGGAAGAAGTAATTGAGTTCGGATTTATATAATTTAAGCTTAATCGAATTGAAATTCGTGTATTCTTTGAGAGTAAGCTAAGTGAAGTCGCTGCAAAGAGGTTGGGGTTTGTCAGAGAAGATTAATATTGGGATTTGAAACGTTCAAAGATGTAATAGAGAATCTAATAAATCGAAGGCAGCGATTGTTAAAACAAAGCCCTAAATCATTGATATAATTTTCACTCTGACTCTAAGCTTTCAACTGCCGTGTCAGAATAGAAAAAGGAAAAGTAAGACCGTGAAGAGAGCATGTCCGCGCCTATTGGTAATATGGCTGCTAATGACAACTGTAATCGCACCCAGTACAGCCGAAATATACCGCTGGGTAGACGAAAATGGTGAAGTTCATTTCACCGACCAGCGCCCAATTAATCAAGGGGATCAGGCCCAGAAAATCAATATTGAAAGTCATAGCTCAACTTCCGATCTATCAATTCCCTCAGTAAGAAAGCCAAGGCCGATTAACAACACCAGCCAGCGCACAGGAAAGTCTATTGCTCTCGAACACTTTTCTATTGATTTGGAGGGTGCCCATGTTGGTAAAAATATAGAGATTGGCCGAGCTTATATTTATACATCGGATTCTAGAAAATCAGCACAGAACCTATATCGGAGTGAAAGGTCACCAAGCCAGACGCTAGTTTGTAGATCGGATGGAAGTCTAAAGCTGAATAACGCCAAATATATTGCAAAAAATGCAAACTTTACTCAGGCAGCTTACACTACTCTTGAAAGCTATGGCTACGCTAGCGCCGGATCTGAAACAAAAAAATTTGCTTTGCAGCGCAGTGATGGTGTAGACCTTAGCCTCGCTGCCGAGGTAATAGAGATGCGCTTGGCCCATTGTGATAGCGGAAGGGGAAACAACTTAAGGAAATACACCCAAAACTCTACCTATCTCAAAATTAAATGGGAAGTATTCGATAATCTGACTCGCGAAATTGTTTACACAACTGAAACGGAAGGGTTAGATGACCATATTCGACAGCCGCCGAGATTAAGGGGTGCTCCTCTCAGTATGGAGCTAGCATTTCAACAGTCAATAGAAAATATGCTGTCACAGCAGGAGTTTATCGATATAATTCTTGGTGAATCCCGATTCAGTGACAAAGCCAAAATTTCTTCCAGCATAGTAGATGCTACACTGGTTTACGGCAATGAAGAAACAAGCTTCTCTAAGAAAATACAGAGTATCAAAGCAGCCACTGCCACGATAAGGACTGTATCTGGTCATGGAAGTGGATTTGTCATTTCAAAGCAAGGACACGTTCTAACTAATCAGCACGTTGTATCAAGCAATCAAGATGTTTTAGTGATTATTGATGGTCAAGAATATCGTGCTCAAGTGCTGCGGGCTGATAAACGTCGGGATGTGGCCTTGCTACAAATCATAGAAAGGTTTGGTCATCTGCCTGTCGAGATTCATCGAAAGTCTGCTGAATTAGGCGATCCGATTTATGTTATAGGTACGCCACTGGATGAAACTCTGGATTTCTCCATTACTCGCGGCATTATTTCTGCTCGTAGAGATATTAATGAGCTGCCCTATTACCAAACAGATGCTGCAGTTAATCCAGGTAATTCTGGAGGTCCTGTCTTTAATGATGTTGGTAATGTCATCGGAATTACTGTCTCAGGCCATTTTACACGCGACGGAGGGTCTAGAAACATCAATTACATAATACCCATTGATGATGCGCTCAGAGTTATCGGGCTGTAATCACCCTAATCGGGTAGTAGCTGGTATCTAGCCAGCTCTCCCAGCAATACCCAGCATGTATTTGGGATTTCCAAAATATGAGCCACTATCTTTCTAAAAACACTTACGTTCCAGCTACTGTTTAGAAGCACGTTAGGTGTCTAATAATAGGTTCTCAGAAATATATAGTTTTAGGCTGTAACCAGGATGACATTGAAGCATCAATGCAAGAGGAATGCAGGAACGTTTCGAGCAGCCTTTACGGTTAAGTGGAGCTCAGCTCGGCTTGACTGGGCTCGACCCGACATAAATGTATTACTCAGCTCTGAGTCAGAAGAACCACCCTGGGAGGGCTTTGTACTTGATCAGCTCTGGGAGGAGATGTTGGTTGCTATTCGAAATAGCAGATGAAGAAATATTATATAAACATGTACCGAACATCTAACAAGTTAACGAACGATTGCCGTTGGGTACGGACAGTTTTAGGCGCGGATGTGCCACAAAGCTACTTGTTAAAAGGTGTTGTATGTAAAATTAACCTACGTTTAGTGGACACGCTGCACAGTTAGCTTTAGGTCTAATGTGGAAGTATCTTAAGAGTAAGAAAAGAACTCAGTCGTATACGGAGGAGTTCCGCAGAGAAGCAGTTAAGAGACAATATCCTGGAGCAACAACGGCTTCTGTGGCACGAGAGCTAGGCGTCAGCGCACAGCAAATCTGCGGATTTAAACTGTTGCCTGATAAGCAGTAAGAGTTAGATGAGTCGTGCTCAAGGATCTACGTCGCTAAGCTTATGCAATAGGAGCATAGACTAATAATTCGCTCTGACAGGGCTGTGCAATATCGTTCGAAGAAATGCCAGGATCTCTTGTCCGAAAGCAAGTGCAAGCGGAGTATGAGTCAGCTAAGCTGACTGTTAGGACAATGCCGCAATGGAATCATTCTTTAGCTGGCTAAAAGTTGAGTTGGTCTCTGCCGGAACACTCAAAAGCGAAGAGCAAACAAAATCTGAGGTGTTTGAATACATTGAGGTTTTTTACCATAGAGTTCGTAGGCACTCTGCATTAGGCTATATGGGTCCAGTAGAGTATGGGAGCAAATGCACATAGTCAGAGTGTCTACTTTTTGTGGGAAAGTCCAAAGCCAATGGAAGGTTCGGGTTAAATGAAAGAAAGAAGATATTCAGAATTAGACTGGTTAAGAGTATTTCTAATCTTGGCCGTATTCTTACATCATGTATTCATGCCGTTTAATGGGGATGGTTGGCATGTAATGAATGGAAAATCAAGTAAGTTACTTGATGATATCATGGTGTATTTTGAGCAGCTAAGATTACATACTCTCTTTTTTATCGCTGGAGTAGGTAGCCTACTTTTACTAAAAAAGATTAATACGAGAACATTTATCGTCAATAAGTTCCATAGGCTTTTTGCCCCACTAATTGTTGGCATGGTGCTCATAGTGCCACCTCAAAATTACTTCGAAAACATAAATGACTACAAAAGTATAATAGATGCGTATCAGCATTTATCTCTGACATTTGAATCTAATCATCTTTGGTTTATCGAATTCCTTATTGTGTTTATGCTGCTTGCCGTGCCTTTTAAGTCAGGGCTCGACAGCCAAGTGGGTAAAGCCTTTATTATCAGACTTGAGCGGCTAGCGTTATTTAAACATGGATTGTTTTCACTTGTCCTTGTAGTTCTATTGTTGAGGTGCGGCCTTAAACTTCTAATGCCTACTCAAGATAACAGTATTGATAACTTATCTGTATCGTTGTTTTTCTTTCTGTTCTTCATGGCTGGTATGTGTTTCATGAGTAGTCCTAAAATATGGGAATCTGTGACTAAAAACCGGTCAATCAATTTAAAATGGTTCATATTTAGCACTATTCTATTTTATGGCTACTACTTCAAACCTGATATTAGCGAATATGTATCACTAGAGGTACGCTGGCAGCTTTGGTGGTTAGTTTGTACACTTGTTTCTTGGTCTGGGCTGTTGGTATTAGTGGGGTATGCAAGTGCGTTCTTCAAGCAAACACCCAAATGGCTACATGCCGCAAATGAATTGATTTATCCATTCTATATATTGCACCAAACAGTTATCGTTGCGCTTGCCTTTTATATAGTGCAATGGGATGCAAGTATTGCGGTAAAGTCAATGAGCTTATTACTTGGTGCGTCCCTTGTATGTATTTTGCTATGTTATTTTGTCGTAAAGCCTATAGGTATTTTTCGTTATCTGTTTGGTTTAAAGTCAAAGCGCGTAGTTTATAAGAGTTTAAGTCAGCAGGGCGCTGCAAGCGATGCCTCAGTTTGAGGTGGTCATTTTTTAGATGGTTTGTAGTTGCAAGCACCACTGAATACACATCTCATAGAGTTTTTCTGGAAGCTAGCGCAGCAGTTTCGTTCGAGCGGCTGTATTTTGATCTAACAGGCTCCACAAATTAGCAGCGTCGGGGGCCATCAGGCAGTTAAGTGAGGGGCAAAGTATGGTATTTCCCCTGTAAATCTATCTAGCAGCGGCTAGCCAAAGGTGGCTGGCAGAGTATGTAGATCGTTAAGAGGGCGTCAGCTATAACTAGGTCAGGCAAGATCTCCCGGCCGGAGACTAGGTTGGACAGCCTACGTTCCTCTTTGACTGCCCTTTATTGCAACGTTATATGCATGGGTAGCAAAATTGAAAAAGCGTTCTTAATCCCATTCATATTAAGCATTTCTTGCTACATTTCCTGGAGTATATTCAGAGCTACTAATTTGCACTGGGATAATGGCTACAATATCCCTGGCTTTCTGATACTAATACTTTCATACCCTTGGACCTTAATTACTATTTATCAGCCACTAATATTTTTTATGGATAATTTGGTTGATTTTTACCTAAGAGTATTAATTTTAGGTATCATTGCTAGTTTGGATTTTAGTTAAATTTTTACGAGTAGTTTGCCTAGGTAGATTATGTGTTCCTAAAGCATATAATATGTTGGCGCATTTGAAAGCGAAGAGTAAGTAAAATCTGAAGTGTTTGAATATATTTAAATTTATACAATAAGATTGATGGACAATTCTGCATTGGGCTATGTAAGTCCATCAGGGAATGAGCGTAAATATACATAGTTAGAATGTCTGCTTTTTGTGGGCATGACTAATGTCTTTCTAGTTAGGAGTAGACTTTGGAGATTAGAAAGCTTAATACATTGCGGGGATTAGCAGCTCTAATTGTTTTTGTTACCCATTTTAGCGACATTACGAATTGGCTTGATGGCGTATTGGGTGGCGGTTCTGGTGCATATGGTGTAATGTTGTTTTTCTTGCTCAGTGGCTTTTTGATGTCATATCTCTATTTGGAGAAAGACTTCACAAAAGCCAACGTCATATATTATTTTTTTGCGAGAATGGGAAGAGTTTTACCTTTATACTTGGTTGTGGTAGTTGGATCTTATTTACTATCAACTTCAGGTAACAATACTCTTTACAGTATACCTGATCTTAATGCGCTATTAGGTCATTTGCTGTTCTTGTATGGAGAGAGCATTCTATGGTCAATTCCACCAGAAATACAGTTTTATTTCATTTTTATAATTTTCTGGGCATGTGCTAGGAATCGGTCTGGTTATATTTATCTATCTATTTTTACTTTAATGATTTTGCTGTTTTTCTCCAATTTCCCGAGAATATATGGTGAAGTTTATGGTATTTCATACAATGAGTTTAATGTGCTTAGGAGTTTGCCGTTTTTCTTTGTCGGTGTTATATTCGGGATGAACTATAAATCTCTCAAAGTTCCGCGGTATCTTAGAAAGCACTGGTTTATATTAGCGCTTTGTTTAATTCCTCTGATGTATCCTGATTTAACAATGATTACCTCTGATGCAAAACAGAAAATGTGGCTAAGTTACGAAGTGTTACTAGTAGTGAGTTGTGTTTTCTTTTGTGTAGTGTTTTTAGTTCCGAATAATAATATTCTACTAGCTAATAGGTTTGGCGATTTTATCGGGAAGATTTCATATTCTTTGTACTTGCTGCATATGCCAATTATTGTGCAGGTAAATAAATTAGATTTATCTGTTGAGTTAAAGTTGACACTATCTTTCTCTTTAAGTGTACTGGCTGCATACATTTCTTTTCATTTTTTTGAGAAGCCTATTGCTAAGAAAATACGAAGCATGTCATCTAACAAGTCAAACCAAAGGGCGAAACAAGGCTGCGCCTCTGCTAAAGGAGTTTGAAACCTCTCCTTGTCGAGTAGATGCTTGCCTTTTGAATAGGATAGAAGAGTGCGCCTAAAATAGTAAGTGAGAAACGTGTTATTGGATACGCATCAGAGCTCAAAGTTGGAGCTGTAGCTCCAACAGAAGATCTTTAAGTCGACACGGTTACTATTGCCAAATTAATGAGAGTGTATCCTGTGGTGATATTTACGAGACGACAAATAACTTAAGTTATCGATACTGCCCAAATCCTAAGCATGGATAGGCAGATAAGGTTTGGCTTTCAGTTAGTAAATTTTTAATCAGATGACTTACTGAATGTTAGTTAACAGTTCTTGCAAAAGCTCTCAGTGCGGTTAGGTGGATTTATTTATAGCTTGCCTTGTAAATAGAATCATAGATATATAGATGGAAATTGGCAAGGGCGCTCAGTGCTTTATCTCTGCCGCCCTTGCCACTAGCGATAATTCATGCAATTAAGTTGTACTCTAATTCTTAACTGCATACCACAATGAACTCGATGTACTATTGGAGTTGTTAATTATGTTAGTCCTCAGGGGGTGGCGGTGGTGGTGGAGGGGGCGGCGGTGGTTCGCTAGGGCTGTGCGGTGCGAGGGCAATTAGTAGAGTAACAACGCAGATTGCCTTCATTGTGAGGCCGCCAAGCAAACAAAAAATCAAAGCAAGAGAGTCGTCGTGAAGGTAGGTTAAGACGGGAAACAGCTGTGGTCTTTCCGGAGGTCGACCTTCCTGAATAGCCTCAACTATGCGCTTTCCTTCTTCACTAATTTCTATTCTGCTTACAAGTGCTTGTCGAAGAGTTAAGAGCCACTTCTCCGTAGTGCCATAATTTTTTAACCCCTCTTTAAGAGCTGTCGCCAATGTTTCATCGACCTCTGTATTGGCGCGTATCTTTATTAAAAGAGAATCCGCATCAAGCCTTAGAATTTCTGAAAGACTCTCCTTGAGTTGATCAAGAGACTCAAGTGCAGTCTGAGACGCTTCAATCATGCACTCAAGTGATTGAAGCATATACAACGACCAGACGTCTAATGTCCCGGAGGAAGTTAGTAACTCATCGTAGTATTTTGAATCTACCGCGAGACTATCTTCAATCCGTGTTGCTGCAAGGATTTTAGCGCGAAATGATCGATAAGACTTAAAATCCCTGACTGTCGTATCTGTTGCAGCAATCGTTGTTGCTGCCGTAAGTTCCATTATATCTTCCATTGTCCATTTCCATTGTCCAATATGATTTAATAATGCGGTGGGGACAGTAATTATTTTATGTGGGCCAATCAAGCTGTTGTAAGGTTTTGTAATTTTCTTTGTTGGTGGATAGAGTAACTGTCATGTGTTTTTTATTTGTTGTGTTGCAACAATAAATAGTGAATTGTTTAATGTATAGATGTTGTTTATTTCTGTTGTGAGTAAATTGAGACTTTTTAATTTGGATTTAATATATGGTTGGCTTGAGTTGTGGATCTGCAGTTGTAGGTTTTGTTAATTGTTTATGGTGGGTTTACCTTTGAGGTCTGAGTAAGGTGCTGCAGAAGATTGCCTTATTGTCCCAAGCTTGCCTTAATCGCTTTAGAGGTGGTTTTTAAAAAAATTGTAAATTTTTCCGCCTAAGAATTTCCCTGTAAACTTTTGGTGCTGTGTTTTAATTATGCTTTTGTAAGCCTTTATATCCAGTGTGTTATTATTTTTATGGGGACTTCACTAGAGTAGCTTGGTTGAGTAGTTGTTGAATCCTGGTGGAGCTTAGATGTCAGCGAGTCTGTGGTTAGTTTGATGGGTATGTTTAAATGCTTTTTGGAGGGGGTGTATTATATCAATCGGTGGTATTGCTTTCTAGGGTGGGAAGTATTCTGTTTTATAAAAATACAGAGCCCAAAAGGCCCTGTATTGTTTCGGCTAGTATGAGTCAGATTGCTTGAGTTCCTGGATTATTATTTATCCACCAAGAATTTTCCATGGATCGCTTGTATTTTTTTGAGTTTGGTCAAGCAAAACAGATACCTGTAGTTAAGAGACGTATTAATAGTTGTCATTCGTTAGAGCTTTACGGGCTGATCGTTTCAATTTTTAAGGCGTTACAAGGCTAAAATTACGATCAAATTTATCAAATAACCGACCGAATTTTATTAGAGCCAAAGGATTTCCGCTCACCTTGAGTCGACCATCTTTGATTAGAGTAGGGGCGCCTACTAACCCGCCAAACATCATACGTAAGTCGGTACTGTTCAGAGCGAGGCTGGCAGAGGGCTCGCTACTGTGTCGGCCGGGGTAGCCGTGCAGTACCCCATTTTGCACTACGACTAAGTACTTTTCTCCAGTGTCAGTCATATCGATATTTAAGCGGATATCTGCATCTGCCGCTTTTTCACCGTTAAGGCGCACCGCCATCGCGTCGAAAAGCAGCTGGAGAGGGACCCGCGCTACTATTTCTTCATCGGGCAGTATTTCTTCACGGTATTCGATACCATGACGTAACTCCTTGGCTCCGGAGAGATAAAAGTTGCGCCAGATACCAGATTCTGACTGATAGCCGAGTTGTTCTAGGCTGTCAGCCAATAGATAACGGGCTTGCTCGTTCTCAGGTTCAGCGAAAACCAAGTGCTTTAGCACCATGGCTACCCAGCGATAATTGCCCTGGGCAAAATCCTGTCGGGCCCGAGCTATAATGGCTTCTCCCCCCCCCATGTAGTCGATGTAGTGCTCTGCAGCTTCTTCCTGAGGAATAGGGTGGAGGTTTGCTGGGTTGCCATCGAAATAACCCAGATAGCGATTGTAAACTGCCTTGGCTCCAACATTGACAGTGCCGTAGTACCCTCGATTGGCCCAAGCCTGAGAGAGGTTCTCGGGCAGCTCAAGGCGCTCTGCAACTTCGACCATATCGTAACCGTGGTTAGCTAGACGCAGTGTTTGGTCGTGGATGTACTTATAAAGATCCCTCTGCTTAGCCAGGTAATCCATTGCTTCATCTTTGCCCCAGGTGGGCCAGTGGTGGCTGCTGAAAACCACCTCGGTCTTATCGCCAAATTTCTCCATGGCGTACTCAATATAGCGACTCCAGGCCTTGGCATCGCGGGTTTTCGCACCACGCAGAGTGTAAATATTATGCAGTGTATGGTTGGCGATCTCACTCATGCAGAGTGCGTTAAATTGAGGGAAGAAAAACACAATCTCTGCGGGTGCTTCGGCCCCGGGTGTGTTAATGAAGATGATGTCCACTCCATCAACTGTCATCTCTGCACCGGTTTCAGTAATCTCTATTGTTGGCGTAGCTATTCCGTGCTCACCATCTGATACCCGGTTGCCTAAGCCGGATGAGACAAAACCCTCCGGACTGGAGGGCAGCAAATTTCCAAATTGGTATAACGCACGGCGCTGCATCACATTCCCGGTGCGCACATTCTCGCTAATCGCCTCCTCAGCAAAACCCTCTGGTGCAATAATGTCGATAGAACCGCTCGCGAGCTGTTCTTTAGTCAGAACCCCAGTTATTCCGGCGAAATGGTCTGCGTGGCTATGGGTAAATATAACTGCACTTACCGCTTGCTCTCCTAGTGCCTTGTTGGCCAGCGCAAGAGCTGCAGCTGCAGTCTCTGCGGAAGTGAGAGGGTCGATAACAATCCAGCCGCTTTCTCCTTGCACCAGAGTCATATTGGCCAGATCCAGCGAGCGCACCTGATAGATACCATCTACCACTTTGAACAGGCCGTTATTCAGGACGTTGAGCTGGGCCTGACGCCAAAGGCTGGGGTTGACGGTATCAGGAGGGGTGTCTTGTAAAAATTGCATCTGGGATAGGCCATAGACTTCCCGACCTTCGGTATTTTTCACTTGGGCGCCGGGAATAGATTCAATAAAGCCTCGTTTAGCCAGCAGAAAATCAGTTTCATCGCCGAAGGGGAGTTGTTTTGCCAGGGATCTATTGTGGGAAATAGTTGCCTTGGAGGCGGGTTTGATCTCGGTATTTAAATTTTCTGTGTGAGTTTTCGGTTCACTACCACAGGCAATCAAAAAGAAGGACAGCAACCACATCAGTATCAGCGAGCGCATTGAGACTCCCCAAAATCAGTGTACATGAAACTTCATTTTTATACTGGGACAGGGTTTTTATTGCCCAGAGTGGCCTTAGCTTCTCCCACCTGTGGTGGCGCGTCAAGACAAGAACTGTCCCTTTGGCGGCGTAAAAGTCTTTCTGCAAGGGAAACAGTTTCATGTTACTCACTGGTTAACCAGTTTTGTCATTGGGCTTTGTATTTTCTACCAATACAGTCACGATTGTCGGCATAGTGATGTGTGAAGAGTTTGTGGTTCCTGAATCGAAGACGCTGGATTGTCGTAGCTGATAGTTTAATCTGATCTGTTTTTATATGCCCTTAGGAATTTTATATTTAACAGGTTTAGGAAGGTTTCTATGGTAGTAAATGGTCGTAAAGGTAAATTTATTTTAGCTTTTTTTGTTGGTACTAGTGCCAAACTAGCCATTCAAAATAGGGTGTCTTATTTATCAAATTCTATTTTAAAAATAAGACACCATCTAGCTGGAGTTTGAACAGGTCGCCGATCAAAAATTCTTTAACCTCTATTAATCTTATCTCAAGAGGTAATTAAGCGGCAGGTGATATATTTACACTCTTTCTAGAGAGCGTTGCGCTTAAGAATGCGCAAAATGCTAGAGCTACGATATGAGGTAGGTAAAGTGTGTATTCACTGGTGTGGAAAAAATACAGAGTGGCTTCGCAGGCGATAATGGCAATTGCTGCAGTTGCCCATGGATGCAGTTTTATCAGCCTAGATGCTAAGAAAATGAGTGTGAAAACAATTAGTCCATATCCTAACAAATGGACAACAAAAATTTCCCAAAGGACAGCCCCTCCATCTGAAAGGAATGCTTTGAAAGCTTCGGGTATAGCGATGGCTGCAGAATATCCTGTAATTAATGGGCCTAAGTATCCGGCGACTAAGCCTATTATTATTCCAGCTATTGTATTTTTCATTGAATCCATTCTATTTTTATAGGGTTGGTCAACTATACCTTATGTGGGGCTGTTAAAGAAAATACATGGCTAGTTGCTGCAAAAGGCTGCGGTTGAAATTGAAGTAATTGCTTTTATTCATCCGGTTAATTTACAGGGAAGGGAAGTTTGGAGTTGGTACTTTGTGGGTGGTTAGCGGAATGATTCTCCACAAAAAAGCGGGCTAAAAGCCCGCTCTCTCATTGTTTTATGGGAGCTTATTGCCCCAATGTAAACAGTGCAGTGTTACCGCCAGTGGCAACAGTGTTAATAGTTTTGGTTTTTTCGCTGGCGAAACGGAACAGGTAGTGCGGGCCGCCGGCTTTGGGGCCGGTGCCGGATAGGCCGTGGCCGCCGAAGGGGTTAACACCTACTACTGCACCAACCATATCGCGGTTTACATAGCAGTTGCCGACGTTGATACGTTTGAATACCGCGTGGGCGCGGCCTTCTATGCGGGAGTGCAGTCCGAAGGTGAGGCCGTAGCCGGTGGCATTAATGCGGCGGATTACGTCTTCCAGCTCGTCTGCCTTGAAGCGAACTACATGAAGGAAGGGTCCGAAAGTCTCGCGCTTGAGCACAGAGAAGTCTTCAATCTCTACTACCTGCGGGCCGAAGAAGGTGCCTTCGCTGGGCTTCTTCGCTTCCTCAAAAGCAAATAGTGGCTTGGCTTCTTTCGCCATGCGCTCGCGATGGGATTCCAGCATGCCGAGGGCTTTTTCGTCGATAACCGGACCGATATCGGTATCCAGTTTACCGGGATCGCCGAGGGTCAGTTCTTCACACGCGCCTTTCAGCATATTCAGCAGGTTATCGGCGATGACATCCTGTACACACAGGATACGCAGAGCGGAACAGCGCTGACCGGCACTGAGGAAGGCAGACTGAATTACATCATCTACCACCTGCTCGGGCAGGGCAGTGGAGTCTACGACCATGACATTCTGGCCGCCGGTTTCGGCGATCAGCGGTACAATCGGGCCTTCTTTCGCTGCCAGCTGCTGGTTGATCAGGCGTGCGGTTTCGGTGGAGCCGGTGAAGGCTACACCGCCCAGGCGGGGATCTTCGATCAGCAGTTTGCCCACTGCGGCGCCGGTACCTGTGATCAAGTGCAGTACTTTTGGCGGCACGCCGGCATCGAGCATCAAGCGCACGGCGTGTGCAGCGATGATGGGGGTTTGCTCTGCGGGTTTGGCCAGTACGGCATTACCGGCGGCAAGTGCGGCAACTACCTGGCCGGTAAAGATTGCCAGGGGGAAGTTCCAAGGGCTGATGCACACGAAGGTGCCACGGCCACTCAAATACAGCTGATTTTGTTCACCGGTAGGGCCGGGTAGTTCGGTGGGCTCACTGAAATGCTGGCGTGCGCCGTTGGCGTAGTAGCGGCAGAAGTCGATAGCTTCGCGCACTTCACTAATGCCATCATTTAGGGTGCGGCCCGCTTCAATGCAAATAATTGCAGCCAGTTCATTGGCTTTATCTTCGTAGAGATCAGCAATTCTATCGAGAATATCCGCGCGGTGTTTTCCACCCTGGCGATCCCAGTCGATCTGCGCTTCAGTGGCGGAGGCATAGGCCTGCTCAATCAGGTGTTTATCAGTATTCGCGGTGTGTCCAATTTTTTCGCCGGTTGCCGGGTTGAAAACCGGTTCTTCCGCTTCGCCCATGGTGCCGTTGACGATAGGGCCACCGAGGAAATGCTTTTCGCGTTGCTGCTTAAGCTCTTTCAGCAAGGGCTCAACGGAGAGTGGATCAGTCAGTTCGATGCCGTGTGAGTTTTTCCGTGGCAGGGCTTCTGCGCCCATATAAATATTCTCCGGGACAGGAATTTGCGGGTGACGGTAGGGGTTGCAGGCTTCGCTTTGTTCCAGGGTGTCCTGGACCAGGGCTTCAACCGGCGTTGCCTCGTCCATAAAGCGGTTAACAAAGGAGCTATTAGCTCCGTTTTCCAGCAGGCGGCGAACCAGGTAGGGCAGTAAGTCACGATGTGCCCCCACGGGTGCGTAGACGCGCACGGGCACACGCTTGCCGTGTACCGCTTCAATTTGTGCGTACAGCAAGTGGCCCATGCCGTGCAGGCGCTGGAATTCAAAGTCGGTGCGGCCATTGGCCAGCTCAAGGATCAGCCCGACGGTGTAGGCGTTGTGGGTGGCAAACTGTGGATAGATTGCATCGCCAGCTTCCAACAGTTTTTTCGCACAGACTTGGTATGACAGATCGGTATGGCATTTGCGCGTGTACACCGGGTAGTCCGGCAGGCCCATTTGCTGGGAGTGTTTGATTTCACTATCCCAGTAAGCGCCTTTAACCAGGCGCACCATCAGCTTGCGGCCGGTATCGCGACCCAGGGCAATCAGCCAGTCGGCGACATGGGGGGCGCGCTTTTGGTAGGCCTGGAGTACAAAGCCCAATCCTTGCCAGCCTTTAATTTCGGGGTCGCGGGCGAGCGCCTCGAAGATATCCAGTGAGATATCCAGGCGGTCTGCCTCTTCTGCATCGATATTCAGGCCCATATCGTATTGGGCTGCGGCGACACAAAGACGCTTTACCTGGGGCAGCAATTCGTCCATTACGCGATCCCGCTGCAGCACACTGTAGCGGGGGTGCAGGGCGGAAAGCTTGATGGAAATACCATTGGCCTCAACCACATCCCGCTGGGTGTTGTCTTTGCCGATCTCTTCGATAGCCATCATATAGGCATCGAAGTAGCGGTGGGCGTCGGCCATGGTGCGGGCGCCTTCACCCAGCATGTCGAAGGAAAAGCGGGTGCCCGGGAGGTTTTCTTTGGGGCCGCGTTTCAGGGCTTCCTTGATGGTGCGGCCGAGTACGTACTGGCCACCCATAATTTTCATGGCCTGCATCATGGAGGTGCGCACCATGGGTTCGCCGATACGGCTCACCAGGCGTTTCATCCAGTGGGAGGGACGCTCGGTGATATCTGGGTCCAGCTCCACCACGCTACCGGTGAGCATCAGGCCCCAGGTTGAGGCGTTCACAAACAGGGAGTCGGACTGGCCACGATGGCTGGACCAGTTGCCGGAATGCACTTTCTCGGCGATTAGTTTGTCGGCAGTATCGGCGTCTGGTACCCGGAGCAGGGACTCTGCCAGACACATCAATGCAACCCCTTCCTTATTGGAAAGGCCGAATTGCTGAAGGAAAGCGTCCAGCGTTCCGCGCTTGCTGCGCTGCTGTCGCGAATGATGAACCAGTGCGCGCGAGGTGTTCAGAATTTTCTTGCGCATCTCGTCGCTGGGGCGTGGCGCAGCCAGCAGCTCGCTCACGCAGAGGTTTTCGTCGGCGTGCAAATACTCGCGTGCCCGGTCCCGGGCATTCTGGAGGTCTCCGGCGAAGTTTGTCGACATATCGTCTCCCAAGCTCTATATCTAGGGTCAGAATAAAAAACCGGATTATGTGCGAAAATCGTTAGAATTAATCGCCATAATGTTGCGAGTTGTGGTTAAATATCACGCCTAATTGCGTGATTACCAGTAGGGTATTTTGTAATGTCTCGACAGTTGGAAGATCTTGATCGTATTGATCGCCAAATACTGCGAATTCTGCAACGTCACGGCCGCTTGCCGAATGTGGAATTGGCGCGCAGGGTTAACCTTAGTCCCACCCCTTGCCTGGAGCGAGTCAAGCGGCTCGAAAGGGAAGGATTTATTCGCGACTATGTAGCGCTACTCGACCCGCTCAAAGTTCATGCGGGCCTGGTGGTCTATATCCAGGTAACCCTGAACAATACTGCAACTGAGGCTTTGGAAGCCTTTAATGAGCATGTGGCTGGGCTGGAGGAAGTCCAAGAGTGCCATATGGTTGCCGGTGGTTTTGACTACCTGGTGAAAATTCGTATTAAGGATATGCTGGGTTATCGTCGCTTCCTCGGTGAAAAGCTGGCATCCGTACCGGGAGTACGGGAAACCCACACCTATGTGGTGATGGAGGAAGTGAAGACTGATACCGCTGTAGCGGTACCGGACCCAGAACCCAGTGTGAAAGGTTCGCGGCGCTAATTGAGCGCAGTCAAATATCCTGTGCGGAGTGAGAGAACTGTAGCGATTTTGCTGGTTGGCTTTTTTATGAACCTGGGTAGGAATCTGAATTCTCTCCTCAGGCCTCAATCATAGGGATTGATTGCTGATTTCATGGCTGAACAGATGGAATTGGCAACCATTGTCGGCGCGGTTTTTATTATGCTCGGCATAGCGATGCGGTACCAAGGTGGGTGCCGTGTGATTTGTCCGTAATAACTATAAGTAGGTACTGTATGGATTTTTCACTGAGCGAAGAACAGCAGATGATTCAGGATGCGGCAAAGCAATTTGCTGACAGTGAACTGAAACCCATTGCTGCCGAACTCGACAAGACCGGTAATAGAGAGCTCTTGTTGGAAAAGCTCAAGCAATTGGCAGAGCTGGGCTTTATGGGAATCAATATTGATCCCAATTACGGCGGTACTGGTGCTGGCACTGTCGCATTCTCCCTGGCGATCGCCGAGCTGGCGCGGGGCTGTGCCTCTGTTGCAACGACCACGTCCGTAACCAATATGGTGGCAGAGGTAATTCAGGCGGTAGGTTCGGAAGAGCAGCGCCAAAAATACCTCCCCAAAATCTGTAGTGGAGAATACCCTGCGGGTTCTTTCTGTCTCACCGAGCCCGGTTCCGGTTCGGATGCGGCCTCTATGCGCACCCGCGCGGAAAAGCAGGGTGATGAATACGTTCTCAATGGCAGTAAGCTCTTTATTAGTAGCGCCGAATTTGCCGGTATTTTTGTTGTTTGGGCGGTGACAGATTCTTCCGCGCCTAAAGGCAAAGGTATTTCCTGCTTCCTGGTTGAAGCTGGCACACCTGGCCTGGTGATTGGCAAGGCCGAAGAAAAAATGGGACAGAAAGCCTCTGTTACCAATGAGGTTTCTTTCGACAATTGCCGTATTCCTGCCTCCCATCTTTTAGGTGAAGAAAATCGCGGCTTTCGAATTGCTGCAGGTGAACTCGCAGGAGGCCGAATCGGTATTGGCTCCCTGGCGCTGGGTATCGGCTTTGAAGCTTTGGATTGTGCCCGGGCCTATCTGCATGAGCGGGAGCAGTTTGGTAAAAAACTGGCGGAGTTCCAGGGGCTGCAATGGCAGCTTGCCGATAAATATACTGAGATGGAAGGTGCGCGACTCCTCTTGCTGCAAGCCGCTTGGCAGAAAGATGCCGGAATGCCGTTTGGCCCTGCCGCTTCAATGGGCAAACTGTTCGCTAGTGAGAAGGCTAACGAGGCATGTTATCTAGCTCTGCAAATGCACGGTGGTGTGGGCTATACCCGTGAATATCCACTCGAACGTATGAGTCGGGATGTGAGAATCACTACAATCTACGAAGGTACCAGTGAGATCCAGCGCCTGATTATTGCAAGGCATTTACTGGATGTCAGATAATATTTAATGACACATAAGCCGGCGCTCTTCGCCGGCTTTTTTGTTTCTTTCCCCCTAAATTTGTCAGTTATTCTCCTGATGCTGGCATAAATACCCGTCCGCTTAATAGTTTCCTACCTATCCTCTACAAGGGACTCTGCCGCATCACTTTGCGAATCATGGAAAGGAAACAACTGATGAACGTTAACAAGCTGCCGCTGTTATCGCTGTTACTAGTACTCCTTGCCTGTTCGCTAACGATCGTAAGTGTCATGGCGCAAGAACCCAACCCCGCTAGTGTCGTCACAATGAAATCAAACCAGGCTGTACTGAAAGAGCTCCCTTTTGCAAATCGGAAGGACTTTGAGGATGTAAAGCGGGGGTTTATTGCTCCTTTGCCAAACAATGGTGTTATTAAAAACAGCAAAGGCAATACGGTGTGGAACCTGGAGCAATTTCAATTTGCTCGCGATAAAGAGGCTCCTGACAGTGCCAACCCCAGTCTGTGGAGGCAACTGCAATTAATTTCGGAGGGCGGTCTCTATGAGGTGATACCGCGAATCTACCAGGTTCGCAGTGCGGACCTTTCCAATATAACTTTTATTGAGGGCGATACCGGGGTCATTGTTATGGACCCGCTGATTTCTGCCGAGACGGCTGAAGCAGCGTTGAACCTCTATCGGCAGCATCGTGGAAATAAGCCTGTCGTTGCTGTGATCTATACCCATAGTCACGTTGACCACTATGGGGGTGTTCGCGGTGTTATCGATGAAGAAGATGTAAAGTCCGGCAAGGTTAAGGTAATAGCCCCACAAGATTTCCTGATTGAAGCTGTTAGTGAAAATGTCTTTGCAGGAAATCATATGGCGCGTCGTGCCAGTTTTATGTACGGGAACCTGATTCCTAAAGATCCCAAAGGCACTCTTGGCGCTGGCTTGGGCCTAGAAACCTCCACTGGCACTATCACTTTGATAGAGCCGACAGACTCCATTGTTGAGACCGGACAAACCTTGGACGTGGATGGGCTTACCTTTGAATTTCTCTTAGCCCCGGGCTCCGAGGCGCCGGCAGAAATGCACTTCTATATTCCTCAACTCAAAGCCGTAACTGCTGCTGAGAACGCAACCCACACCCTGCATAACCTCTACACCTTGCGGGGAGCAAAGGTTCGAAATGCTCGCGACTGGTCTCGCTACCTTAATGAAACGGTGCAGCGATGGGGCGGGGAGGCGGAAGTCCTGTTTGCGCCCCATCACTGGCCAACCTGGGGTCCAGAAAATGTGGTGAATCACCTGAAAAAGCAGCGCGACCTCTACAAGTACCTCAACGACCAAACCCTGCGGTTAGCCAATCACGGATACAACATGGTTCAAGCGGCTGAGCTGATGGAGCTGCCCCCAGAACTCTCACAATACTGGGCCAACCGGGGCTATTACGGCAGTGTAAATCACGATACCCGTGCGGTATGGAACTATTACTTGGGATTTTTCGATGGCAATCCCGCTCGTCTATATCCAATGCCACCGACGGCAGCGGGGATAAAGTACGTCGAATATATGGGCGGAGCAGCCAATATCATCAAGCAGGCAAAGAAGGACTATGAGGCTGGAGAATATCGCTGGGTTGCCGAGGTACTAGATAGATTGGTTTCCGCAGAGCCTAATAATCGTGCAGCAAGAGACTTGTTGGCCGATGCATTAGAGCAGCTGGGTTACCAGCAGGAAAATGGTACCTGGAGAAATTTTTTCTTAAGTGGTGCCAGGGAATTGCGGGATGGTATCCAGAGATACCCTGTTCCTCTGACCGCGAGCCCGGACACTATTCGCAGTATGCCGGCTGGTTTGATTTTTGATTATCTGGGAATTCGGCTTAACGGCCCAAAAGCGACAGGCAAAAATCTCTCCATCAATATCAATATGCCGGACGTAAAAGAAAAGTATGCGCTTGTGCTTGAGAATGCGGTACTGAACTACGGGCCTCCTGTTAAGAATCCCGGCAGTAGCGTGCAGATAAACCGCTCAGACCTCAATGACATCATCTTGGGGAGTGCATCTATTCAGGAGAAGATTGAGGACGGGAAAATCAAAATTGAGGGCGATGAGGGAGAGTTGAAGACATTACTTTCCTTAATGGACCGATTCGATTTTTGGTGGAACCTGGTTACGCCTGAACCGATGGACAAGATGATGCCGAAGGACTTCTGAGTTGTAGCTAACTTGGCGATAAGTGAATACCTCCAAATGTATTGAGAGTTTGGAGTAAGGTGGCAGGAATGGCTAAGAAAGGAAAGACACTGGCTGAGATGTTGAAAGGAATCGGCACTTTGGAGCAAAGTGCCGATTTTTATGTTTCTTGGTTTCGAATAGTACATATTTGTTCTGCATTAGCTGTGTTTGTTGCTTACCGGTTTTTGATTGCACCATGGAGGAGTGGAAAAAAGAAGGAGTTCTATACTGAAATGGAATCGCTGAAGAATCTACCCCTTCGATTACCTGATCTAGTATTAGGGACTGAATCTAAAACTCAGTATTTCCTCAATAAGAGTGAGCTAGACTTTTTCAAAAAGAACGGTTATTTACCTCCATTTTCTGTAATTTCGGAACAGGAGGCTACCGAATTAAAAGATCTGGCTTTGAAGGAGTATGATAAAGATTTCCACGGAATCAGTTTTCTTGGAGATAAGGTTCGTGATATTGAATTGAAACATGGAAATTGGCCAATAGAGGATGCTGGAACTTATCAGGCTTTACGACTGGCTCCATTCAGAGAGCTTTTAAGGAAACCGAAAATAGCACATCGCCTGGCTAGTTTACTGGGAGATGAAGTGATTTGCTGGAGGACACAGTTTTTTCATAAACTGCCAGATACTGGACCGACAGTTTGGCATCAAAATGCCACGTTTAGGGAGTCTGGGAAGTTTGCCAAACTTCAGCCGACCCTGGACACAGATCCAGCGATGATTCAGTTGAATGCATGGATAGCGCTTTCTGATTCTACTCATGAGAATGGCTGCTTGCGATTGCTTCCTGGATCGTGTTCTGATGCCCGAATTAGTTTTTTATATGAATATATACAGAGTAACAGATATTTCTATCTGTCATTGCTCCCATTTTCAATTTCTAATTTATATGCCATAGCAAAAATTGGCTTTTACGGCTCTATCTTTGCAAAGAGTGCATTGGTGTTTTTTACTGCGGTGAAGATTTTGGGGGAGGATTTCTTTGATAAATTTGAGGTTCTTGACGTTGAGATGAAAGCGGGGGAGTGCCTAATTTTTTCTGCCTTAAATATGCATGCCTCTTATCCGAATATAACAAAAAATGACTGCCGATTCTCTTTTCTTGGGCGATGCACCACAACTCATGTAAGGGTTTCGCCTTCTGGTAAAGATAGATTCCCTAGTGCTGAGGGATTGGTTGAGTATGAATTGCCTGAGGTTAGTTCGTTTCAAATATATGGCGATGATTCTTATGGGTATAACAAAATAATGCGAGACTAATAGGTGGTAGTGTCAAGTGTTTAAAAGAGGTGAAAGCAGATGGCGAATGGAGATAGTACCTTTTCAGAAATGTTGAAGGGATTTGGTTCTATGGGAGATGCCGCAGATTTTGCCATCTCTAAAATACAGGTCGTACAAATTTTTTTAATGATTATGGTTGTTGTACTGTATAAGCTGTTAATTCTCCCATGGCGCGGTGCAAAAAAGAAACAGTTGTTTGATGAATTGGTTAGGCTCAGAGATCTTACAGTGACAATCCCAAGGGATAATGTCTCCAAAGATGCTGGTGAAGATGGTTTTTTAACAGAAAAAGAGATATGTTTTTTCGAAAAAAATGGTTATCTACCTCCATTCCAATTGGTCTCAGAGGAGCAAGCTAAGAGTTTACGTAGAGAGGCAGAGGAAGCGTTTGCCGATGACTTTGAGGGGGTAAGTTATATTGGCAGCAAAATAAGGGAGATAGAAAAGCGGCACGGACAATGGCAGATTGAAAGTGCGGGGCTTTACCAGGCCCTTAGAATGAGGCCTTTTAGGGAGTTGCTAAGGAATCCAAAACTGTCACATAAGCTTGCCAGTTTGTTGGGGGAAGAAGTGATGTGCTGGAGGTCGCAGTTTTTTGATAAGTTCCCGGGTGCTGAGGGTACTATATGGCATCAAAATGCAACTTTTAGAGAAACTGGAAAATATGCAAAACTGCAACCTACAAAGGATACTGACCCTGCGGTTATCCAGCTTACTGCCTGGGTTGCCTTATCAGAATCTACTGTTGAAAATGGCTGCTTAAGATTTTTGCCTGGATCTTTTGGCGATGCAAGAATGGACTTTCTGTACAGTTTTGCTCAAGACAACAAATTGTTCTATATTGCACAACTTCCCTTTTCGTTCACATATTTTTTTAATGTTTTTAAAATAATTCTCTTTGGGCAAATTTTCACCAAAGTTATGTTAATTTTTCTCACTGCGGCAAAAATTTTGGGAGAGGATTTCTTTGATAAGTTTAAAGTCAAAGATTTGGAAATGAAACCTGGAGAGTGTGTTGTATTTTCGTCGCTAAATATGCATGCATCATATCCAAATACATGTAAAAGTAATTCTCGGTTTTCCTTTGTGGGAAGGTGCACAGCCAATCATGTGCGGGTTGCACCTGGGGGGAAGGATATATACTCGACAGCAGAGGGAATGGTGGAGTATGAGCTTCCAGAGGTAGGTAACTTCCAAGTATATGGTAAGGATTCTTTTGGTTATAACAAGATATTGGAGGACTAGCCTTACTGTGCTCTATGTAGGTTACTATTATTAAAATGGTAATTATACTTGGGAGTAAATTTTAATATCCTGTCCATTAGGAGCAAACCCTCGATTACCACTTTTGTCATCTAATGAGTATTCAATTTGTACTGTTCTGTCGAATCGATTTTTCTTCAACGAAAGTGCTTCAAGACTGTTTGATGTGTTGGCTCCACGAAAGTCAGGTGGGTGGCTGATGCTGCACGGTGTTTTCAGCTGCATCTTTCTTTAGGTCTGGTTTTTTTGTCTTATTTTGTGGGTTTGTTAGTTTAAAATTCTGTGGGCACAGATGTGCAAGGGGCTTCCTTTTGAATAATGTCTATCTAGCTTTCCCCAACCAGCCCGCTATATCGTATTAAGGCTATAGTCAGTGTTGGACTTCTCATTTTTTGATCTTCCCTATTTTGTTCACATTTTATTAAGTTACGCACAGAATAAAATTCTGTCCCCGCTAAAATTCCGCCCACTTTTGCATTTCATGACTGTCCGGAACTTATATTTTGGACAGTACCTAACTCCAAAATAAAAAACACGGCACTTAAGGCGATTATGGAAAAGTTATTCGGGCAGAAATTATTGGTACTTGCACTAACTGCGGCACTCGCAGCTTGTGGTGGGGGGGGAGGTTCGTCAGATTCTGACTCCGATTCACCACCTGTGAGCGACGGTGGAGATGATAGTAGTGGGGGTAATCAAGATGGAGGAAGTGGTTCAGGTGGAAGCGGGTCAGGTAGTAGTGGGGATGGCTCCTCATTGCCTGATAATGATCCATCGACTGTAACCGTTGGAGATGTGTCAACAGCTGAACTCGGGTTTGCGACAATTACCGCTACAGATATCACTTTGCCTGATGCAATGGTAAATGCCCAGGAAGTTTATCAGCTGGCTCACTATATTGGTCGTACGGATAGTGAGCAGGATGAGGAAAATATAGACATCCCTATCCGTAGCTATACTGCCTCCTGTGCAACGGATACTGATCAGCCAAAAATGTATGTATCCACTACTTTGTCAGAGGGGAATAGTGCCTCGGATACAACCTATGGGTCAGTTTACGAGCTTCAATATAACCCTGATAGCATGAGCTTCGAGCAGACGGGTAACGCCACCATTCTGAATCAGTGCTATGAGTCACATGGTATTACGGCCAGTTCGGATTGCTCCAGGGTAGCTGTTTTATGCAATACCGAATATAAGGCCAGTGAGCGATATGATATCGAGAAAGATCTGGTAGAAGAGTACGGTACAACCTGGATGAAGATTGAAGATAATCTTGACAGTGTTGCAGGTACCGATAATGAGGAGAAGTATAATGACCAGATCTGGCTAATGGAGTGGGATAACAAGCCTATAACAGAAACTCCAGATGCCTATGTTGTCAATAAAATGCACGGTGGCACTCATTTGGGGACTCAGGAGCTATTGTACGTAGAGGATGATAGCCAAGGGCGCACAAGTTATGCGTTTTCCGTAACTGCTCGTGTTCTTGTTAGCGGTTCGCATTATTCGGCAGGGCTGACGGTAATCAATCGGGATGACTGGTCAATGTCCTTCTCTGGAGATGATCACCGGGGTTGGTACTGGGCGTGTGGCCATGGCCACGTTCTGAATATTCGAGCCTTTTATAATCCGGGGAATGAGATGTACGGTGCTCTGTGTACCAGTGATGGAAATAAATATTATCCGTCACCGGGCCTAAATGCGATCGCTATTAAAATGGAGGACAGTGGATCATCTGTTTATGAAGGCACCTATAATCATTTGGTACCCTCGACAAGTGCAATGATATCCAACGGTGGTGGCCATACGGTTGTCCCGGTTGATGCCGATACAAACCTCTCAGTTATTGTATCTCCAAAGTACATTGAAGATTCGAACATGGATATGTTCTTACAGGACGAGCTTGGTATCGATACAAGTGGTGATGGCCCCTTCGATGAGGAATGTGCTGATAACGGCATTCGCAATTGCTTCTTCTCATATATCGACAGTGGTGAATATCCCGTAATTTCCAGGCAGGGGCTCTATTCTGGAGATGCCCTGGATACTACTTCCCTGACACGTGTAGGTATTGCAAAAGTTGATGGGGAAGGCAGTATTGAAGGTAATGGCATTGAATGGCTGGCAACGGATTCTGATTGTCAAATTAGTGATCCCCAGTTGGTTGATCTGAAAAATGGCCGTTACTTATTTGGTTACGCGCAGTTCCAGTGTATCTCCGATAACCTCCCGTACAATCGCAGTTACAATAAGAGTGGTGATGCGATGCGTATGCTGGTGCCAAAAGCCTACTATGTAATGGAGATTGATGCTGACTTAAATGTACTTGAGGGGCCGGTAAAACTGACTGACTACGGTTGGGGTGGTTTGGATGAGCCTATGTACTTGGGTAATGGTAAAGTTGCCTGGAGCTATATTAAGAATCCTACCCTGGATAATTATATAGGTGGCCAACAAAATGTTTGGCAGGCAATTGTCTATCATTCTGATAGTGTAAATTAATTGTGCTGATTTGGGGTAAGCTCAGGCTTGCCCCAAATTAAATTATACTTATATATTTGTAGTAGTTCAGACTTTATCCGACAGTTACAGATTTTTCAGGAGGTGCTCTTTTGGGGCAAATTTAGTTTATGAGTACTTCCCTCCAGCTATTTTTCCATCTTCAAAAATTGCTATTGAGTGGTTCGATCGCAACACATCTTACCCCGATGGCATCCCTCATTATTAGAATATGTTATCCATTCGTTCAGATCCTTTTGTAACTCTTCTATTGATACATAGATCTTGCGGCGTAATGAAGGTTGGTAGATTTCTTGTAAAATGGTCTTATGGAAGCGCTCACAGATCCTGTTAGTTTGTGGATGCCTGGCTTTTGTCTTGGAGTGTTCTATTTCGATTATACACTGATAACTGGTAGTCGTGCTGCTCTTACTTGCCACAATATTCAGTACTGCGACCGGTAAGGATACGCAGCACAGGTAGATCATGTATGGCATAAAACGGCAGTACAAGGTTATTCGGAAGGTCCGCCGCAGTGACTGGAGTTTTGATGATATACAGCTTGCAGTGAGCCACCTTTGCATAGGTATCGATGTAAGTTTGTTGGTAAACACGTCCGCCGCCGTTAAATGTTCCTACATAGAAAGTATCTTACGAGCCCAAATAGCGTGGGTGTTGAGTATCAATTTCACTATAGGCTCCATCATCATGCCATTTTCTCTCTAAAGCTTGAACCTGTGATTCTGTGAGGATCAGTCCCTCCTCAGCTTCCTTGGCCTCAGGTGCTATTAATCACAATTTGAAGTTAGCTAGGTCATGCAATGACCAGATACTCCGAACGCCACTAGGGGACACAAATACACCGCGTTTACGCAGTTCATTGGAAACTCGAACTTGTCCATGGGTAGGCTCTTAGAGGGCATAAGTTAACACTGTTTCTTCAATGATTGTTTCAACATAGTTCTTGTGGATGGGCATACGCCGGTTCTTCTCAAGAAGGGCGTCCACACCGCCACTTGAAACAGCTTACTTGTACCGATAGAAAATGTCTCTCTATACTCTCAGCATCTTGCAAGCTTTGGATATATTGCCGAGATCTTCTGCCAGATTTAGTAATTGGATCATGTATTTGATGATGCGATCATTAGTATGGAGTATGGAGTATGGAGTATGGAGTTTATTCTTGGTTTTACTTGTAGGTTTAGGCACCTTCATCAAAACCGGTAAACCCTTCTTTTTCAAGAAAATGTGTCAGATTTGGTCTGAACTAATTCATTTTAGTGCTAGTTGTTCCTCTGTGTTTTTCTCTTGCCCTTAAAAGAAATAAAATCCTGAATGCTTGTAGTGGTCGATACAGCTATTTTAATTAACTTCCTTTTGGGTTGTAGATTTATTTGGATGTCTCATTGGCAAAATACTCGCTTTGGATAATGTTCTTTGCTGTTGAGATATATAGTGCAGTAGAAAGTATGTAAACCTTGGCAATATCCAGCTGAATTTTATTTTTCATATGAAAACTTATCGTGCCCAATCATCGATGTCTGAATTTGTCGACTTTATGTCATTTGTGACCTGATCCACTAATTTACACTTTTTGCTGTACCCCCTTGAAATACCTTATCTATATGTTTGGGTTTTGCATGAGGTATCCGATAAGCGCTTAAGCATATTTCTGTACTCACCAAAAATAAAAGGAAATGACCATGCGATCTTCAATCTGGGCTACCCTATGCTTGCTACTTTTTAGCAGTATGGTCTGGGCCCACTCCACATCTAAAGATTCCTTCCATATAGGGATATTATTGTACGATGGTGCACAAACTATTGATTATGCCGGGCCCTATGAGGTTTTTGGGCAAGCCAATTATCGTTTGACAACGGTTTCGGAAGATGGTGGAACCATTACTTCAGCCATGGGGCTTAAAGTGACTCCAGATACCAGCTTTGATCAGGATAATCAATTTGATGCAGTAATTATCCCAGGGGGCAGTATTAATGAAGCAATGGAGAGTCTGGAAGTATTACAGTGGATTAAAGAGCAGTCCAAACAGGCTCAGTACGTTCTATCGGTATGTAACGGTGCTTTTATTCTGGCAAATACTGGGCTTCTGGATGGTAAGAAAGCAACCACTATTCGCGGAGCATTTGATTCTTTCGAGAAGAACTTCTCTGATGTTGAATTGGTAAAGAATAAAAAGTTCGTTGATAACGGCAAGTTTATTACTATAGCTGGTCTTTCATCTGGTATAGACGGCGCTTTATATCTGGTAAGCAAGGTTGATACGATTGAAAAAGCCAAAAGTGTCGCAGCGAAGATTGAGTACCTGTGGGTGCCAGAGGGGGGCTATATCCGGGGGATGATGGCGGATAAAATCATGCCAAACCTTGGTGACTTGCCTGAGTCAATTCAGTTTGTTTCTAAGGAGTATAGCTATGGTAGCCTGGAAGAATGGTACACAGCGTTTCAGCTTTCCGGTGATGTGGAAACTGTAAAAGCCTGGTTAAGTGAGCAAATGAAAGAAAATCCCGAGTGGAGGAAGGGGCAGGGTAAGGCTATTGACAATAAATGGGTGTATCAGTTTTCTGATGATCGTACTGTATTGCAAGTTGACTTTGTTGCTCCCTCTGATATCAATCCTTGGGTGCTTAAGTTCAGCATATTAGATCAAGCGTCATAATTTGGTGGCTTTCGTTAAAGGTGGAGACGATAAAGCCTAGAATATAGGAAAAGTATTTGCTTTCTGGTCTTCAGATTGAACATACCGTTTGCACCGCCAGATTGTCATTTTTGAATTACATTGGGAAGGTTCTTCATTCCGGCGATAGCATATTTGATAGGGCTTGGAAATTGACCAGCCTCTTTTAATGTTATTAAAAGTTTGGAAGTTTGTGAACGACGGGTTTTTTCCGCCGGTAACTTGAATTTGACAAATTCTATCCCAGTTTTCTAGTTGTATACTTACAGAAGACGCCATTGAAGCTATTGATAGCGAGGACAAAATTAAAAAAATACTCACAGCTCTCACAATAAGCCATCCTGTCTGGTGACCTAATATTCGGATTTGCTACCCCATGATTATATGGTTACGTGAAGCCCGTAACGAATTCCGAGAAGGCATCGGTGGCGGATTAATTAGAAGTGTTTGTTGCTTTATTGTGAGGCGCGACTGTTAGGTCAAATAATGTTGATCGCGGTTGTTCACTTTGGGGTTTTAGTCTGAGCTTGGAGTTAGGGATTTTGTGCAGTATCTATATCCGTCTACCTGATGAAAGGTAAAATAGAAGCGAGCCGAGGCTCGCATTCTTAATGCTGCCTGAAATTTAAATACTGCTTACTTCGATAGAGGATGTGTTGTTTTTATCTTGTGCCTTTTGAGTTTTCTCGGTGTCAAATTGGTAGGGCAAAAAAGTTAAAAATTCATCCTCAATCGCTGAATCAAGGAGTATCTTATAGTCCTCCTCATAGTTATTTAACAGGCGCCATGGATAGCGCTTACCTTGTCTGGGAAGTTCTCCATTTGCCCGTTTTACATAGCCAGAGTCCAGGCTGCTCATCACCGAACCTTGCTCAGCACTGCCTTCGCTATCTATCGCTGTACACACCTGAAAGTTATGTGCGTCCATGTATTTTAATAGGCGGCAAATATAGCGAGCAGTAATGTCGGCTTTAAGAGTCCAGGGGGCGTTGGTATAGCCGAATACCCATGAGATGTTAGGAACCCCCTCCATTAGCACTGCTTTGTAAGTCAGCTTTTGATTGACTGCTACCGGTGCACCATCAATACAGAGCTTGATACCTCCTAGCACTTGTAACTTTAATCCGGTCGCACTGATAACAATGTCTGCGTCTAATTGTTGCCCTGACGTAAGCAGGATACCCTTATCTGAGAAGGTTTCTATTTCACCGGTGGCAACAGAAGCTTTCCCTGAGCAGATTGAGGAGAACAGATCTCCGTCAGGTACAACGCACAGACGTTGATCCCAGGGGTTGTAACTGGGATCGAAGTGACTGAGATCGTAATTGGCTGGAAGGCTTTTTCTTACATCTTTTAATAGTAACTTTCTAATAAAGTTAGGCCAGCGCTTAGCAGCTTTAAAAATCCAGCGCTGCAATTTGATATTGCGCCAGCGTCCTAGCCTGTGGACCCAGGGTGCTGGCAGAAATTTTGATAGTACACGAGAGATTTTATCGATAGATGGAACTGAAATGATATAGCTTGGGGAGCGTTGCAACATGGTGACATGTTGGGCGGTGGTTGCGAGCGAGGGGACCAGGGTAACAGCGGTAGCGCCGCTGCCGATCACGATAATACGCTTGCTGCGGTAGTCCAGATTTTCTGGCCACTGTTGAGGATGAATCAGTTTTCCTTGATAGTTTTCTATACCTGGATATTGCGGCAAGTAGCCCTCTTTATGGTTGTAATACCCAGTACAGGCAATCAGAAAACTACAGGTATATCTCACTGGGCTGCCAGATTCGGTGTTGTGACCTTCCAGAGTCCAAGCTCGGTCTGTACTGGACCAGTTCGCCGTAGTTAAATTTATTCCAAAGTGAATTCTCTTTTTAACGTCATATTGCTCTGCGGTGGTTTCAATATATTTTTGGATAGATGGGCCATCCGCGAGTATTTTCTCGCCGGACCAGGGTTGGAAGTCATAGCCGAAGCTGTACATATCGGAATCAGATCGAATGCCCGGGTATTTAAAGAGGTCCCAGGTGCCGCCGACTTGTGCCCGACGCTCGATAATGGCGAAGCTGCGCCTGGGGCATTCGCGACTCAAATGACAAGCCATTCCTACCCCTGAGAGTCCCGCGCCGATAATTAATACATCGAAATGAGTCGATTTCACAATCCCTATCCCTGCAAATTTCTATGCCTTATAGACTGGGTAGATGTGCCCATGATTTATTGTTAGATTGCGACAAATAATTGTCTTTCCGCGCCACAAAGATGGGGAGCAAGTTATGGGTAGCCTTGTACGAGTCAGTATTCTTTCCGGTTTCAGTGAATTCGTGGAGCAGCTTGGGGGCGGGGGGGAAGCCTTCTTGGCCGAGTTCGGTATGCCTTGTGATATCAGCCCGGCGGATTCCCGCTTGGTATCATTTGTTGAGGTTGCGCGCTTGCTGGAAACTGCAGCACGCCGGTTAGATCGCCCCGATTTGGGGCTGTGCCTCGCATCGCGACAAGGGGTGGACCGCTTGGGTGGGATAGGTGTAGTTGCGTGCAATGCGGCCACTCCACGGCAAGCCTTGCTATCCGTTAGGCGCTTTCTTTCTCTTCATAGTTCATCCCTCAGTATGCAACTGGAGCCATTAAGTGAGGGAGATGTACTACGTATTGTTTTTGATTGGCAGGACCCAGCTCTCAGTAGCTATCGCCAGATCCGGGAGCAGGTGCTGGGAAATACGCTGACGATGATACGGATGTTGGTAGAGACTAAGTGTTGCCCGCAAAACGTACTGCTGCCTCATGGTCCTCAAATGGCAGAGGGTGACTACTGCAATTACTTTGGCTGTGAGGTTCTGTTTAACTCGGGCTATTGCGCGATGGACTTCCCAGCTGCATTTCTGGATACACCACTGAAGTCTGCCGATCCAGTGGTTGAGCGATTGGCCATTCACCATTTGGAGCAGCAGAGCGCGACGCTGCCCGTTCCTCTAACTGTAGAAATTCGACAATTACTCAGTGAAATACTGCCCAGCGGCAGATCTCAGCTCGGCACTGTGGCAGGGGCGCTGAAGCTCCACCCCAGAACTTTACAGCGCCGCCTGGCTGCGGAAGGGCTTAGGTTCGAAGAACTATTGGATAACGTGCGGCGGGATCTGGCGACTCGATACTTATCCGATCCGAATCTGGCCTTGGGGCAGATTACGGGTTTGTTGGGGTACTCCGAGCAGAGTACATTTCAGCGAGCTTGTCGACGTTGGTTTGCGGAGACTCCCCGGAATCACCGCATACGCCTTGCAGGCAGCGCAATTGTGGGGCGGCCAGAATCTCCGTAAAAGCCTGGGGGAGTCGGTTCTTTCAATATTCAGTAGGCTCCACCTCTCCAGGGCGCCAGGTTTTCTCCAGCCATGGCCCCAAGGGTCCATACAGTCTCAAGATTACGAAGAAACCTTTGTTGGGTAGGGTCTCCAGCCAGTTTTTCTCAAACCCTTTTGGCGCCTTGGGTCCAAAATAGACGTCATAAGAACCATCGGAATTTTGTCTTATCCCTTTCGACTGGCTGCTTACTGCGGGAAAGGGCTGGCTGGTTTTTAACATTGAGCGCGTTTGGCTGTCGTAGATATTTACTGCCCAAAAGGCATTGACCGGTACATCGGGGGGCAGGTGCAATTTGTATTTTCTAGAGCCGTCAAAGGGCTCTTTATTTTCATCGACAAAGGCAATGGCGTAATCAGAACCTTTGCCAGGTTCAATTGCAGTCATTGCTGGGCTGACACCGGTATAGGGATAGAAGTAGCTGACTCGAGCGTCACTATTAATGGTTTTGCCATCGGGGCCATTGAAGAAGATGTTCTTGCCGGGAAACGCCATTACCCAGGCGCTATCTGTGCCTGGGTAAATTTTGATATCGGAAAGGGATTTGTCTGTCCGTGGATACCAAACGATTGAGCGGGCTATACCATTACCAATTGCAACTGCGTCCGTAAGAATTTTGGTCATTCTTTTATCTGGACTGAAGGCTTTCCCTTTTTCAATGCCTATTGAGGCAAAGAGGCCGCGCGTTTCTGGGTTAAGCATCCCAACCCACTCGTATTGAACGACTTCATTAAGGTGCTTATAGAATTGATAGTCATTGGGGTGGATGGTGTTGAAGGCCTTTCCAGACGCACTGATAAAGACCATCCTTGGCGGGTTACCTTTTTGAGCCAGGGGGTAGATTCTCAAGTTGTCTTTGATGTTTTGCACGGCCTCCGGCAAAGGCTGGTTACTTGGCGAGCGCATAAACACCCACAGTCGGAAGGAGCGAGGGTAGATGGGAATGTAGCCGAAGGGAATATTGCCTTTATAGTCTGGTGGCAGTAACAGAAACTTTCCCCCGCGCCCCTTATCCGGGCCAGAGGAGCCGATATCTTCAACAAAGCGGAACCAGGCATCATTAAACGCGCCCATAACGTCGGGCGGCGAGTGAAACACAGTTGGTCCGTCTCGTTTTAGATCTAAAAAAGCCAGCGTATAGATAGTCGAAGTATTGCCTGTGAGAAAAAGAGACTCAGAGTTCATTAATCGATCGAAAATTAAGACTTCATTGGCAGACTTAGCGCCAAGCTCTCTTCCCCCTTTCATCAGAGCATGTACTGATGCTCCCTGAATTCCTTTGAGGAAACTATCTACCGCACGCATATGATCCAAATAGTCGTAGAGCTTTTCTGCGGTCTGGGGGTAGGGAGCGCCATCGCGGAATTCGAGGGTGCCAATACTACTGTCCACCTTATCTGGAGTACTGATTGACTTCAGAGTCTCTGGATGTAAATCGGCGCAAAGCGGCAGAGAGCTGGTTAACAGAAGAAAAATTCCGACAGACCCAAATGCGTACTGAAGTAATCGAATCAAAATAGCTACCTCTATATGCAAGGCGTGCGTGATACGTAAGTGTGTGGTATTGCTTCCTCTATTGGGGTTATTTCGTGCCAATTTTTTGTGTTAACTGCCGGATTATAAAGATGGCTATCCCCAGGCGTAACTTGGGTATCTTTAGCGATAAGTTTGGTTTAATTTTGATCTGGTGAGGCCGGTGATTCAAAAGGTCAATTTTATTGTAATTATTGGTCTTTCGTATTTAGGCTGGCGCCCATGTTTTGTCTGGCAGACCCGGATTTAGAGGTTTACTTGAAGTCAGTAATTTCACGCCGCTACTAATCTGACCCCCCTGTAGTCGAAATTATTGCATTAATTTGCATTCAAATATTTATCTGGCTTTCAGTGCCGGTAGCCGATCACTTGTAAAAGAAATCTCTCAAGGTTTCATAGTTCTCAAAAGCCACCTTCAGAAAATAAGTTTGGTTAATTTTTAATATTTGCCCATCCTATTTTGTGACCATTCGGTTCAATTTTTTTGGGCTTTATAGGGTTTTACTACCAAAAAAATTATTTTCTTTTTTTGGGTCATTTGATGGAATTAAATCCTGAATAAATTGGTTTTTAATTGCCTATTTTTTTACTTGGTAGTGGTTCGAGATCGGAAAAAGGGTTTATTAACTTCTTGATTTATTTGTCTTTTGGAATGTTTGTAATGTTTAGTCAGATCGAATAATTTCTAACAGGATGAAACTTTTCATGGATTGATAAAGAGGTTGTCATAAGCTTTACAGAAAATGCTTGTCATTATTGGGTCATCCGATTTATAAAATGATCGTCCCATGTAGCCGGTTTGAATAGTTTTTTTTAGGCTTATTCGGACTAGATCAAAAATCTTAGAATAATAAATGGACTAAAAATGTTTTCTCTTGCCAGCCTGTTCGAGAAAGTTGTGAAAAAATGTTGGCAAGGTCGTCTGGAAAATCTGGATGGCGAGGTTTTGACCGCGGCTCACTGTGAGGATGCGTGGCTTTCACTTACAAATGAAGAAGTTTGTTTCAGTGCTGGCGACCGCGTTTTAGTGTGTACTCAGTCTGAAATAGAGGCGGTCGCCATTATGTTGGCGGCGTGGAAGATGGGGTTGGTGGTTGTACCTGCAAAGGGGGATCTGAGCCGCTCTTCAATTAAAATGATCGCTTCAGACTGTAATGCCAAGGCGATATGGCGTGCTGGAAAAATTGAGGCCTTGCCCGATTATCAGCAGGAATGCTCAGAGTTTGAAGTGTCTTCTACTCTAGTGGTCACTGGCGTAGATCTGGCTCTGGTGATCTATACCTCAGGAAGTACTGGTAAGCCAAAAGGCATTATGCTTACCCATCAAAATGTTCTGACCTCCTTGGCCTCAATATCCCAATATTTGGGCCTGACAGCACAGGACAGAATTTTGTGCTTATCCCCTTTATCATTTGACTACGGTCTTTATCAGGTACTATTTGCGTTATATAGCAACTGTACAACTATCCTCTACGACAAACCATTTAACCCCATACAAACCCTTAAAACGATTTCAGAGCGGGATATATCTGTTCTTCCGATCGTGCCAGCAATGGGGGCTGCCCTAGTGAAACTGGTGGGTTTGGTTAAACCTGACCTCAGCAATCTGCGCAGTATCACTAATACTGGGGGTCATTTATCTGAGTACATGATTCGCGCCTGGAAGGAGTACTGCCCAAGTCTAAATGTTTTCTCTATGTATGGTTTGACTGAGTGCAAGCGAGCCTTGTACTTGGAGCCAGAGCTTTGGGAAGAAAAGATGGGTTCAGTTGGCAAGCCGATCCCTGGCCTGGATGCACGGGTATTTATACCTCACTCAGAGGCCAGTAAATTTAGAGAAGCAAAAGCTGATGAGGTAGGTGAGCTTTATGTTCGTGGGGCGGCAGTGATGCAAGGCTACTATAACCCGGCCGCTCAAGGTGGTGCAGAAATCTTTTCGGGCAGATATCGGGACGACAATTGGTTGGCGACGGGAGACCTTTTTACCCGTGATCAGGATGGCTTTTTCTATTTTAAAGGGCGTTCAAAAGACTTAATAAAACAAGGTGGATTTTGCCTGTTTCCAAAGGACTTGGAAAATCATATTGATATGTGCCCATTGGTGCATATCAATGCAGTCATCGGCACTAGAGATAAACTCGAAAATGAAGTGGCTACTTGTATTGTGGAGCTTCATGAGAATACCGCTGACAATCAGAAGCAGTTTCGCACTTGGCTGAAAGCGAACATAGATACTGACTACATGCCGAGAGATATCAGGTTTGTTGATGGAATTCAATTAACCGCTAATAGCAAGGTCGATAGGAAGCGCTTAGAACAGGATTTACAAGTCCATGCCTAATGATCTGAGTATATTTAGGCGGGATCCCGCCTAAAACATAAAACGCTAACTTAATAAAAATATAAACGATACGTTTAACCCTTGGGGGAGTTATGGGTGCACTGTCAGATGCGCTGGTTCAACAGTTGGGCCAAAACAAGAAACAGCTATCTACACCTTGTTATATCTATTCCGTTAAAACTGCTCACGATAACTACAAGCAGCTGAAGGAAGCGCTGGGCACGGGATTGATATACTCTCTGAAAGCCAATAGTTGCCTTGATTTAATACTTCGTTGTGGGCACATTTTTGAAGACGGTATTGAAATTGCATCTATAGGCGAACTAAATCTACTTCCTAAAGGGAATAGCCCCCGATTTGTCAATAATCCATCGGCAGATAAGGCCTTTATACGCGCTGCCATTGCGAGTAAGTGCCATTTAATTATCGACAACCTCAATCAATTAACTTTAGTTGAGGAGTTGAAGGCAAGACGGCCAGTAAACCCCGTCGTTTTAAGGCTTAACCCCTCAATCTTGAGCCACTTTGATAGGAATCAAAAGGGATTAAGAAAAGATCATTTTGGTTTCGACTGGAATGGCTGCCTTGAGGCTTTGGATTTTTGTAAGAAACATGGTATTCCAGTTTTAGGTTTTCATTTGTTCAGGGGCTCATACTCCTTTAATAAAGGTGCTTTCGACACTGCCAAAGTGGCCTTGCAAGTTGTTTATGAGTTTGAGGAAATACTGGGATACCCTCTGTCATTATCCAATCTAGGTGGTGGGTTTGACCCCAATTGGCGAGAGCAGGAGTTTGATTTTGAGCAATATAGAAATTTGATTGCTGAATTTCCAGATCATATCAAGGTAGTTCACGAGAGTGGTCGAGCAATTATGGGCTCAGCCGGTTATTTCGTCACGGAAGTTCGCTATGAAAAGTCCATTAACGGTGACAAGTACGCCGTATGTGATGGGGGAATGGCCCAAAATTTTCTGTTGGCGAAAACAGAAAGTACCTTTAAACGATTCCAGCAACCTCATGTTTTGCGTAATGGGACTCCTCTAAAAGGGAATGATGAGGGGCAGAAAGTCCTTTTAGTGGGCACATCTTGTAATAAGGAAGATGTGATTGGGGAAGTCAACAATATTGACCTTCGAGAAGGGGACTTAGTCATATTTGATGGATGTGGTGCCTATAACGCAAGTTATACCGTAGCACCTTTCCTCAAGTTGCCGGCTCCGAACTCTTATCTGGTGGAGTAGATCATGGAAATGCAATCGGTTGTAGGTGGTTTTGTTCTCAATCAATTATCCAGTATTTCACCAGTGCCCAGCACATTGAAATCGCTGTTAGAAAATTCTTGTGCTCGGCTATTCGATGCATCAATGATTATCGAAGATCCTTTGACAGAGCTTGCACCACTTAGGGACGCTTCGGTTCAGCAGCCATTAGAGCAGTTTGAGCAGACCTTTGTTATTGATCAAATTATTGACACTGTCCGGGATGAAGGACTGGATAATCACTTTCACAATATGATCGGGCTATTTGGCTCGATTATGTTGAGCCTGACTGCTACAGATGATCAGCTTGCCCAGGTCAATAAATGGGTGGAGCAGGGGATTTTCGGCCACTTCCTTATGACAGACCCCGGCGGCCCGAGCCTTATGGGTTGGAAGACAGAGCTGGTTGAAACTGATAGCGACATGCTACTGAATGTCGACAAGATCCACGGCATTGAGGCACATAAGCTTGGCTTTGCCATGGTAGTTACCAAGCAACCGGGAAGGCCTTTTCCCCTGACAGTGATGTTGCCGCCAGAACTCTGTAACCAACTACGGCAGAGTACTGTAGGAGAGCCGTTTTTAAATGGCACCTTACAGCTGGGAAATTGTAAGGGTAAAGTATCAATTACCAAAGACATGTTGTTGAGCAAAGGTGGGTTGGGTAGCGTCAATCGTTTTTTAACACTGGTTCGCCCGCGCTTTGTTAAATCACTAATGCACTTTGTGCTTTGGCTACATGACTGTAAAGAAGCTCATTTGACCAGCGAAGATCAGGCTCATATAGAGTATCTAATTTATTTGTGTAATGAGCAGGTAGCTGCAACCACTTTCTCTATGCACAGTGTAAACCGTGTACTGGCAACGAAATTTACCAGCAATGAGCTTTTGCTGAACCTGGTCTTGTCAGGAAAGATCAAATCCGTGAATCGACAGCGCGATCTGTTGGCTTTCACAAAAATGGAAGGCAGTTCATATCGGTGCTTCTTTGAGATATATAGCAAATTTAAGGGGCTGCGGGTATGAGCCTGTATTTACGATCTGCAGCTTTTATCCCTATAGAAGGTATCACTGTCTCATCCAGTAGTGATGTATCAACTGCCTTTGGTGATATTGCCAGGATTATCCGAAGACAGACAGATAGTGTCTTAGATGCTGCTCCAGAGATAAAAGATTCGCAAATAGATCGCCATTTTTTATGCTCTACCATGATTGAACTTCCTTTGAGTTCATCGGCGATTAGTGAGCAGGACTTCAATTACGGTGATAATGCAAGAGCGCCAGTTACCAGTTTTGTTAATACCTATGAATGTGCATCTTGGGGTTATAGTCTTCGACATTACCTGGCACAAAATCTGGAATCGCGCTACTTAATGGTAAGCATTCTTGACGCCAATGTTTTAGATCTAACGTTTTGGCGAGAAAATGAAAATTGGGGCGATAGTGGTTTTGGTCTCTGTACATTGTTGTTTGAAGTGCGGGATCTTGACAGTATAAACCTTAATGCATCCTGCACGATTACTTATAATACAACTCCGGAATTTGCCACTGTCATCCGAAAAATGGCTGTTGGACGAGATGACCTGACTTTATCTTTGCCGTTCTTTCCAGAGAATATTCGCCAAATTTTCTCCAAATTGTTGTCGGCCAATCAAAAGTTACCAGACTTGCATGATCGATGGGGGCATTGTTTTGGTAGTGATCCCTGGCTGAATATTATTTGCCAAGGCGCTGAAAAAGGCTTTGACAAGCAAGAAAATTTTCTGGCCTGTTCGATTGCATTGAATGGCTATTATTGCACTGTAGAAGTTACCGTTGATGAACAAAGTCACTTCTATCTAATGGAGGCCGCGTGATGAAGACTGTTGAGCTATCAACGTGTCTCGAACGTAACCCCTATCCGGACACATTGAAATCCTGCTTAGCACAAATGCTGCCGTTGAGTACTGAGCAGGACTATCTTGCATTATCCAGTCTACCAGTTAATTCCAGCCCGGTGCTACTGAACCATTCGGAGCACTATCAATTACTGCTGGATATTCTGCGATACTTTGAAGATTCTGAACTGGATATAGACTTAATCTTGATAAAAATGCAGATGCCCGCTGGTGGGCGTATGCCGAGTGCTCTATTACAAGACACCGTTTTAATGCTTCATGACCTGGCTGGTGAAGAAGCAATATTGGTTAGAGAAGGAAGACGATATATAGCTATTGAGGATAGCTTGGTTCGCCACCCATTTGAAGCGGGAACAAACCAGCTAAAAATCAGGTTGGCAGTGGATATTGATTGCCATGATCTCTTAATTGAGGGGCTTTCTAAATTACTTATCGAGTGCGGTTTCGGTGATATAACAATAAATACCATGGACGGGACAGCATAAAGATGTTTATTAAAAACCTATGGGTAGACAGTGGCGGGCAGGTTGATCGATTACTTGATGCCTTGAGAGGACACCTGGATCAATATGATTTGTTACCAGAGCTTATCTATGTGGTTTCTGCGGGAGAGGCTAATGTTCTACAGGATAGTCGGGTTGTAGAGTTTATAGCAGACCTTGAAGATGGTGGGCATAATATCCGATTTGTGGGTAGCGCCTGCACCAGCTTCCATGCTGCAGTATTGAGTTTTTCAAAGTGTAGTGAAGCCGAAGCTTTGATCTTAAATCTCGAACTGGGCAAAGAGCGGCAACAAGAGTGCCTGGATTCATTGGGAATTGGAGTTGGACCTGATCAAGATGGCTTAGATGTTCTTGTAGGTGTGGCGGCTACCTGGATCTGTCGAGAGTATTGTGAAACACATCTCTGTCAAATATCCAGCTGTGATATTCTCTCTCAAGCGCCATCTTTATCTGGCGCACCAGATTTAGTAAAGAGTATTAAGCAGGTAATCTCAACCAGCTCTAGTGATGATACTCGAGTAGTTTCCTTTGATATCCGCTCGAAATGGGCCAAGGGGCTCCTGAAAGGGTTTTCGCACAGCGATAAGGCCTCATGGTTACCCAGTATTGAAGAGGACGGCTGGCACTATTTGAGTATTAAACCTCTGTCTGAATTGATCAGTTATTACATTGAGGAAAAGGTGACTGATCTATGGCTGTTAACTCTAGGGGGTGGCGGCAGGGTAGGTTGCCTGAAAATAGACATTCCTTCGCCCAATTTTCAGGGATTTCTTTCAAGACTGGTAAATGTTGAGAAATTGGTGTTGGAAGACGCCTATATAGATTTTAGTTCCGCCCAGCACCTGGGTGACACTCTAGGCCAGGATTACCTTTCGCATATTCGTGAGGCATTAAGGTATCCCAAGAGGATTTACCGGGGAAGACACAACCAGATATTTGACTGGGTATTAGGGGCAGGTAGTTGGCGTACGCTGTTGGAATATCAAGGAGCAAGACATGGATAATAATATTTATAAAACTGATATAAGAGAATTTCAATTCCTTATTGAAGAACAGTTCCATGAAGCTAAAACTCTGTTCAGCGACCAGATGTTTAAAGGGTGCTCACCAGAGATTCTCCATGAAATTTTAGTTCGGGCTAAAAAATTCTCTTATGAGGTTCTCGGGCCGGGATATCAGGATTCAGATCGAGAGGGATGCCAGTTAGAGAATGGGAGAGTGAAGCTCCCGAGCGCATTCCCTGAGATGTGGCAGAGATTTAAGGATGACTGGGGGAATATCTCCTCATTTGAGGGCGAACAAAATACAACTATTCCGCCCTTTGTAATGCAAATGCTCCTGGAAATGTTTATGGGGGCAAATCCAAGTTTTATGACTTATGGTGGTTTTTGCCTGCCGTCCTCCACCTTGGTGGAAAAATATGGAACCGATCTGCAAAAAGACCTGTTTAGGGACAAATTAGCCACCTCAGAGTGGACATCTTGTCTCTGCCTCACTGAACCCCAGGCGGGAAGTGATGTATCCCTTGTAGAGACTCGCGCTTCGAAACAGGAAGACGGCACTTATTTGTTAACGGGCGAAAAATACCTGATAAGTGCCGGTATGCACGACCTAACAGAAAACACCATTTATTTCGTTATGGGTCGTGGCGAAAAAAGCGGCTCGGGCACCTACGGTTTGTCCTGCTTTATTGTGCCTAAGTACTGGGTTGAAGAGGATGGGAGTCTCGGTGGGTTTAATAATATCGAATGCATTTCTCTAGCTGAGAAAATGGGCTTTAAAGGGTGTGCAAACACTCACCTTCGGTTTGGTGACAATGGCCCCTGTAGAGCTTACCTACTGGGGAATCGTGAGAATGTAGGCTTGTTGCAGTTTCTTACCTTGATGAATCAGGCACGAATCAGCACAGGTGTCTACGCCTTGGGTATGGCTTCCTCAGCCTACTACAATGCACTTTCCTATTCGACAAAGCGTCTACAGGGCAAGAGATTTCACGAGAGCTTTAGCTCTACCGCAAGCCGGGTCAATATCGTTGAGCATACCGATGTCCAGCGTATGTTGTTGGAAATGAAATCCAAGGTAGAGGGCTGTAGAGCACTGATTGCTAAACTGACATTGTCAGAGAGCTTAGTCAAAATCTACCAGGGGCAGGAAGACAAAAAGGATCGCATTGCTCACTACCAGGGTTTAATGAACCTGCTAACTCCAGTTGTTAAAGCCTATATCAGCGACCAGGCTTGGCGTATCTGTGAATTGGCAATTCAAACCTGTGGTGGTCAGGGGTATCTCAAGGATCTGGGTATAGAGCAATATGCCCGGGATATTAAAGTGCTGGCAATCTGGGAGGGAACGAATTATATCCAGAGCCAGGACTTGATCCGCGATAAGTTAGGATTGGGTAATTCCAGTAAGCTATTCCAATTCTATCAGGCAGAAATTGATAATTTCCTCGATCGGGCCACGGACTATCCTCAGTTTGAGATTGAATTTGAGCGCTTAAAGACCTCGTTTGGACATTTCGAAGCAGCACTGAAAGCTGTGCAGGTATGGGTGAAGACAAAAGAAATGTTCAAAATCCCTGCCTATAGCACACGTATTCTACATATGCTTGGTGATATAACCTTGGCCTGGCTTTTATTGGAGGCTGCATGCGCGTCATCAGATAAGTTGAGTCAGGACCTGAACGATACTGATGAGGAGTTCTATCGCTCGAAAATAGTCAGTGCTAAATTCTTTATTCGCAATGAGTTACCCCGCACCAAGCTGGTGCTGGATATCCTTCAGGATCAGGACTCTTTTTGTGAAATGGACGCTTCCTCCTGGAATTCATTATTGTCAAATGTGGAGGCTGTCTCATGAACAAGCTTGATCAGCTGGAATCCAATTACGATGTAGTGATTATCGGTGGTGGATGGGCTGGCTTAACCCTGGCCCGTCAGCTTAAACTCAATAAGGATGCTTTAACCATATTGGTTGTTGAGGCAAATACTGAGTTTAAGGCCAAAGTTGGTGAAGCGACAGTGGAGATGACCGGCCACTACTTTATGAAGCAGTTGGGCTTGGTGAATTATCTCTATAGGAATCACTTGCCTAAAAATGGTCTGCGTTTTTTCTACGATAACCCTGAGCATACACTGTCATTAACAGAGATGAGTGAGCACGGAACCACCAGTATTCCGCCTCATCCAGCTTTTCAAATTGACCGGGCCAGATTGGAATCCGACCTTGTCGATATGAATAGGGCGAATGGCATAGAGGTTATTCAGGGCGTAAAAGCAAAAAATCTTAACATACAGCCAGGTGATGAACTCCATTCTATAGAGCTTATGGAAGATGGCGCTAGCGGAGTGGTTAACGCCCGCTGGTTAGTAGATTGCAGTGGTCGAAATCGGGTTGCTAAGAAGCATAAGAAGCTTACCCGTGTTGAGAATGTCCCTAAACACTTCTCTGCCTGGGGTAGGTTTAAGAACATACAGGATATCGACTCCATGGGAGATATGAATTGGAGGAAGAAGGCCTTTGGACGCTTTCTTTCAACGAATCATTTTTCTGGAGATGGTTACTGGGTTTGGTTTATACCTTTAAGTGGTGGCTATACCAGTGTAGGTATCGTTGGCGAGAATAGTAAATTCGACAAGCCGCCCACAAAGAAGCAAGATTTCCTAGATTTTCTGTTGGCTTATAGAGCTATTTCGGAGCTTCTGGAAGGCGCCGAGCTTATTGATTTCGAGGCCTGGGGACAGCTTGCCTATAGAGCGGATGAGTTTATCTTTGAGGACCGCTGGGCTACCTCCGGATTTTCCTCGATGTTCCTTGATCCTCTGTTTAGTGGTGGGGGCGACATGATAGCCCTGTTTAATGACCATATTTGTAAATATATTGTTGCCGATATCTCAGATAGTAATCGTGATGAAGCTCAGCAGCGGCTTGCAAAAGAATTGCCGATCGCGAATCAAGTGGTCACAGAATTTTACCAGGGCCTCTATGCCCATGTAGCAAATGTATACCCGGTTATTGACTCTGCTGAACTGTGTTCCCCACTGCTGGCCTACAACACCGCTGCTTATTTCCTGGAGAGTGCCTGGGATTATATGTCAGGTAATTATCTGGATCAGGAGTACTGGCTACGCAAGAGTTACCTGCGCCGTGGATATATGGCCCTTGAGTTAATCCTGCAACGCCTGTTAGTTGAAACGGCAAAAGAACTTAAAGCTCAGAATCGATATTTTCGCAGAAATAGTGAAGGTTTCTTTGAGTCCGGTGCCGATCACTATAAGTACTTTGTATATTTAATGGGAACCCAGGGCCGGGACGGTTGGCGAATCGATCTGCGGGTCAAACTTTGGGTTGAAGTTTTCCTGAGTGTTGTCCAGGCGCGACTTGACCTCCCTAAACTGGCAAACCGGATGGTTGTTCAGCAGGCTATTACCCTGCCTGATCTTTTACAAAAGCCAAATATGAATGGGGCTGACCTCAATTGGCTGCTTGAGAAGTTATCTATCAAGCTTACAGATCTAGTCAATGAGGATATGGCAGATCCAGTGAGCGTTATTGTATCGGAAGAGTCCTTCCACACAGATACGATTGAAGTTATGGATCTTGCGGGTAGCTACTCCAATAAAGAACTTGCTGAGGTTAACAAGAAAGCAAAATCTATCTGGGTGCAGACTCAGGAGTATATTGCGATCCCCAGTATGGTTCCTGTATTTCTTGCTTTTGCACGCAGTCAGCCGGATAGCATAATGGATTCGGTCATTGACCAGCGTGAAGCTATGCGCACAGCTGAATTAGACTCTGCTCATGCGGATTCGGAGGTTGTGTGATTCAGGAATTCTTTCAGGCGCGGGATGGAAAAAAACTCTCCTTTCGCTGGTTGCCGTGCGATGAATCTGACTTGGTGCTTGTCTGCATGCACGGGAGCACGTTCAGTAGCCAGTGGTATTTAATGTTCGGACGAATGGTACACCGGAACGGCATTAGTGTGTGTCTGCCGGACTGGCGAGGCCATGGCAAGAGTGAAGGTGTTCCGGGGGATCTCGATTATTCCGATCAACTGCAAGACGATCTTGCCGACCTATTAAAACACCTCAAAAAAAGAGGGGCTAAGGCCTTTGTTCTTGGGGGGCACAGCGCGGGATCATTGGTTGCACTTAAATATCTGCACCTATATGGCAGTAAAGATATTGCAGGTTTTTTTGCGATAGCACCGCCTCTGACTCAGTCAGAGGAAACAAGAAAGTATGATATTCCCGCATCTGGCTTTGAGTATTACATTCGTTACGGAAGGAAGCGTCACTATACGCGGCCTAGGGCATCGGCTGGTGATCAGAATCTGCCAAAAATAAAAATGCTGAAATATTGGCTGGCACTTTTGTTCCCCCCATTGAGGAAGTTATCAGTGCTGAGCTTTCCCCCGGTGGGATCAGCAGCGGGGAATCAGGGGCGAGTTCTGGACTGCACGTTTAACTTACTCAGTGCCTATAACGTAAAGAGATACGCGGATCTCTTTGCGAGTTTAAATGTACCTTGCCACTTTTTTGTCGGTGAGAAGGACGAAGTACTTGATACCCATGTGCTCCACACTGTATTGAGCTGGTATCTCTCGCCCAGTATTAAGGCTGGACTCACTGAGTTGCCCAGAGCTACTCATATGTCAGCTATTTCTGCTTCGGCAAAACCTATTTCCAACTGGTTGACAACTTTGATGCGGCAACCTGAGGGGGCTGTTGCATGAGACCTAGCAAAGGCAAAACTCCCCTGATGCGAGAAAAAGTGTTGCCTGTCGGTGCAGAAGTTTCACTGAGTTCATTTTTAAGTGATACCGATTGGGGAGCAGGGCATGGCGAAGATTGGACATCTTTAGGAACTATAAAGAGAAGTGATAAAAACACTTTTCACTTGCAAGTTGGCAAGGCGTTTCGCTTTCCCCTTTATTATTACCTGAAGGATGATCGTCTATTTGTTGGTCAGGATTTATCACTATTTCCTGCTGTTGGTGCCGATACGGTAGATTGCCACTACTTAATTGAAATAGAGTATTTTGGTTTCTCCACAGAAAGAAAGAGCCTTTTGCAGAATGTTAAAATGCTCTTTCCTGAAGATGATGTTGTTATATCAGCCAGAGAGCTTATTTGGCTCTCTGCTGAACATTATCAATCTGGGTCATTTGATGTAGCCCTGGTGACTCCTGAGGAAGCTACCGATAAACTCTTCAACAGTTTACCTGAGGTAACCTCTAAGCTTTTCTCGCCTGTTGATACCACTTTTTATGCTCATATTGCCAATCGTTTGGTGGAGTCAAGCGGCACCAAATTAAAAGTGGGTAGACGAAGCCTGCCTTTAACGGTTGGCTATCAGGAGAAGCGGGCAAAGATCTTTAATAAGGCTCATAAAAATAGAGTCGTAGAAGGGATCGATCTACAAAGTTACACCGACATGGTGAAGGAAGAGTTGGATCGAGCCTGGAAGGACTCAGAATCAAGTCTCGATAGGGAAGATTATACCTTCCAAACTTTCTATCTGCCTTTTGCCCAGTTTTTACTCAATATACTGGCAATGAATACCAGCAAGATGGTGGAGATTGTTGAAGGTTCGGGAGATGAGGGTGTAACTCCCCCGGCACTGTCAATAAGTGATAAACCTATCTGTAATATTTACGAATCTTTTCAGCGGGTGTTTTTTTATGGACACCATTGGCTTGCAAAAGTCTGGTTCTATATACCGCCCATGATCAGTTCTGCTGCCATAAAACAGCAGCAAAAATACTCAGAACGAGAGCAGCATGTTTGTGTTTTTACTTTAACATTGGACTACTTGCTGCGATTTAATAACTTAAAAATAGGAAATGTTACTGGAGATTAATTATGTCTACAGCAGTTGTAGAGAACAAGGTACAAGAGCTTTGTGAGCAAATAGCTCTTATGCTGAATGTTGATGCTGTCGATGCAGATACACCCATTGCAGAACTCGGGGTGGATTCCCTGAATATTGTCGAGGTGATTCTAATTTGCGAGCAGTTATACCCGGGGGTGATGAGCCCTGAAAATCTTGTTTTCGATGAGCACACCACCCTAAGGGAAATGGATGGTCAACTACTTGAAAACTCGGAAGAAGTCTAGCGTACTTCGGGAGCAGTCAATGTTTAAAAAAGTACTTACCATTCTTATCAGTAGTTTTTTTATTGGAAATGTTGTCGCCTGGTTTTCAGGTGCTGCTCCCATCGAGTTTGGCAAGATTGCCTATTCAGAAGGCGAGATGGAGCAGGTGGAGTTTCTCCAGCAGGAGATTGGTGAAAATAGTACAGACCCCGACTTGATGTTGGAGCTTGGGCAGTTATTTAGTCACCATAACGAGCTTGAAAAGGCTGCACACTTGCTGGAAGCCGCGTATCAACAGCGTCCAGAGGACATGTTGATACGTGCAGCGTATTACTCCAATGAGGGCAAGCGCGCAGGTGCAATGTTTGATCCTGCGATGGGTCTTTACAAGCTCTACCGTCTACGCCATGCGATGGATGAGGTGGATCAAGCGGGTCTCAGTGCCGATTCAGACTTTAATGTACGCTTGATACGGCTGATTACTTTTTCTTATGTAGGAGAAGTAAGCGGCCACTTTGAGCGGGTGTTCGAAGATGAAGCCTGGTTTAAGAATCTGATGGATTCAGATCCCGATCTATTGCCGGCTGCTATGCAGCAGGTGGTGTATTTGTCTTTGGCTAATGCCTACTGGGTGAAAGCTGGAGAGGGCACTGAGGATTTGGCAGTGGCCATGGATTACTACCAAAAAGCAATAGCAATGGCTCCTTGTCCTGCCACGATGCAAACCTCTTGTGAGCAACTGGGGCAAATGGCAGTGGCCCTGGGTAAAAGTTAATGTTGGTTGAGCTTAAGCGTGTTTCAAAGCGCTATCGATTGGGCGATCTCTGGGTCGATGCCTTACGGGATATAGATCTTGCTATCGATCGAGGTGAGTTTCTGGCTGTGAAAGGGCCCAGCGGTAGTGGTAAGAGCACATTATTGAACCTTCTATCCGCATTGGATCAGTGTGATTCCGGATCAGTTCATATTGATGGCGTTAATCTTGGGAGTTTGGGAGAGCATCAGCGCTCCCTGTTCCGAGGTCGTCATATTGGGATTGTTTTCCAGTCTTTTAACCTGATTCCCGTGCTTACAGCACTTGAGAATGTGATGTACCCGCTGACACTGCGGGGGGCTAACAATGCTAGGCAACTAGCGTTAGACGCTCTGGAAGCAGTGGGGCTTGCCAAGTTGGTTAATCAGCGTCCTACCCAGCTTTCGGGAGGGCAGATGCAGCGAGTGGCGATTGCCAGGGCAATTGTCAGTAAGCCAGATCTGGTGCTTGCGGACGAACCTACAGCTAATCTGGATTCGCGCACGTCGGAGAGCATTATGAGCCTTATGAAGCAGCTCAACCGGGAGCAGGGTGTCACTTTTATTGTAGCCACCCATGATGATTATGTAACCAGCTTGGCATCTCGTGTTATCACGGTGCGAGATGGTCATTTGGTAGAGGATACAGCTTCGCCTCAAGGAATTGTTCAGGAGGCTATTGCATGACAGCAATCATAAAAATGTTGCTGGCTAGGGGCCCGCTAACTAGAGCGGCTTTGGCTATTTCAGTTGCATTCTTAATTTCTGCACCAGCTTTGGCGGAAGACTTCGTCTTTCCAACTCCGATTCCATTCACCAATAGCGAAAGGGAAGCGCTGTTTGCTGCTGTCAATGGAGAAACGACCAGTGAGCAGAGAAAGCAGGCCTACTTGGCTCAGCTTGCGCGCCTTACGTCGATGGAAGATGCAGAGTTGCAGGATGTTGAGGAGTTAGAGGCTCTGATGCAGTCACTGGTGGAGAGTCTCCCGGATGACCCCGAACTCAATGCTGCATTGGGATCGACAACTTCCTTTAAATCCAGCTTCTACCTTGATCGATTGGCAAAACTATCGCTGTTCTCCAGACGAGGCAATCGCATGATGGATCGGGCTGTTAAACAATCTCCATTCAATCTGGGCGCCCGCCTTCAGCGGGGAATCAGCTGTGCCAATATGCCGGCCTTTCTAAAAAGAGCGCGCTACGCTGTTGAAGACCTGGAGCTGGTTAGGGAACAGGTGGGCAATCGGTTCGGTAAAGAATTTCTTGGTTTTGTAGAGTTCTACCTTGCCCAGGCTTACGAGCGCAATAAACAGCCCGATGATGCCCGGGTTCTTTGGGGAAAGGTGGCCGAGTCGGATACCGACTGGTCCGCTAAAGCCAAGCATGCGCTTCGGAGTATTTAGTCATGGGCTTGGGTTGGAAAGTTGCACTGCTGAATATTATGCGTAACGGGCGCCGCAGCCTGATTACCTTGGCTGCGATCGTTTTCGGTTGTACCAGCCTGATTATTTTTGGCGGTTTTGTACAGTCGATGTATGAGGGGATGCGGGAGAGTATGATCCGCTCGCAGCTTGGTCATATACAAATCTATGCCAAAGGCTACAACCAGTTTGGCAAAGCGGAACCGGAAAAATACCTGATTGCTGATGGGGAACTCAAAAAGATTTCCGAGCTGGTAGAAAACGAAACCGATACACTGGTGGTAGCGCCTCGCCTTAATTTCAATGGCCTGCTTAGTGATGGCAAGCAATCGATAGCCATCACTGGAATTGGTATTGATGCGGAGAAAGAAGTGATGCTTTCCTCTGCAATTCAGATTGTTCAAGGGGACGATCTATTTCCAGAGGATATTTCTGCTGCTCACCTTGGAGAAGGCTTGTTCAATGCCCTGGATGTTCAGATTGGGGACTACTTGACCCTGTTGGCAAGCACCCAGGATGGGGCAATCAATGCTGTCGATGTACAGGTGATGGGGGTAATCACAACCGGTGTTAAGGAACTGGATGATCGCTTGCTCAGGGTGAATTTGCCTCTGGCCCAGGAACTGCTCTATACGTCAGATATTACACGGCTAGTGGTTTTATTGGAGGAGACCGAACTTACATCTACCTCAATTGCAACTCTGGCCAGTGTCTTTGAGCAGAACAATTTGAACCTAGAAATAAAAAGCTGGGAAGAACTGGCGGGTTATTATCATCAGGTTGTTGGCCTGTTTAACGGAGTTTTTGGTTTTATTACCGTCATTGTGTTGGTAATCGTCGCGTTGAGTATTTCCAATACCATGTTGATGGCAGTAATGGAGCGCACCCGTGAGCTGGGTACTATTCGGGCCATGGGCGGCACTCCTCGCCAGGTTGTAAACCTGATTTTACTGGAGTCGGTATTTCTCGGTTTAATCGGAAGTTTGCTGGGGCTACTGATTGGTGCACTGGCAGCCAAGGGAATTACCTATGCGGAATGGATGATGCCCCGGCCACCGGGCAGTACCCAGGACTATCCTATCCGTGTGTTTGTCGTGCCGGATATCTTATTGAAAACATTCCTGTTGGGTTTTTGTATTTCACTTGTTTCCAGCCTTTATCCAGCGATAAAAGCATCCCGGCTGCCAGTAGTAAAAGCACTTAGGTTTACTTGATTTGGGTCTTCTATGTATAAGTTGAATTCTTTTTATGGGTGGGTGTTGGCGATAGCCTGCCTGCTGTTTAGCTACTCAAGTTATGCATCGGTTTCGGCTGAGTCACTGGTTAATAAGCTGGATGACTTTCGCGGGTTCAGGGATCAGGGCTTTAGCTTTGATATCACCAATATCAGCTATAAAAAGGACAAGGAGCCCCGCACCAATAAGCTCAGTGTCAAAGTGTTTAATGATCAATCATTGATCCAGTTTTTGGCACCCGCCCGGGAAAAGGGCAGGGCAATGCTAAAAGAGAGCGCCAATATGTGGCTCTATATTCCCGGTACGCGCAGGGTTATCCGGATTGCGCCCTCACAGCGGTTAATTGGCGAGACCAGTAACGGTGATGTAGTGGGGGCAAATTTCTCCCGGGATTACACCGCAGAGCTGCAAGGGCAGGAAACTGTTGATGGGCAAGATTACTGGGTGCTGTATTTATCGGCAAAATCCTCTGGTGTTGCCTATGACAAAGTAAAAATATGGATGGCACAGGCTGAGGGTAACCTGCCTTTAAAGGGGGAATTTTATACCCGCTCCGGGCGCCTCCTTAAAACAGCGCACTATAAAGAGTTCAAGCAGTTTGAAGGCGAGCTGAAACTGCATAAATTACTCTTGGTGGATACACTCATTGACGAGAGTTATACCTGGATGAAGTTCGATGACTATCGTCTTGAGAGCCTGGACCCGGCAATTTTCCAAAAAGGCTCCCTTGGCAGGCTGAATTGAGGTGAGTCGGTAATGGTTATCAGAATCAGGACAATTCTCCCATTTATACTCCTCTCTCTCGCTTTTGCTGAAAAAGTTGCCAGTGCCGAAGACTATCAAGATCCTTTCGAGACCAACTCGGAACTTTTCGATGAAGTGAGCACTGAGGAAAGGGTTTCTCGAGTTGTTTGGGATATTGATGCTTCGCTACTGGGGTATCACCAACAGAATGAAGTTCGGGATGATCCCTATTTCGATCCGGGTCTGTTTGTCTTTGATGAACAAGAGTCTTTGCTTGCTCTGGATCTCAGTGGCCAGTTTTCCCTGGGAGCACACTTCTCAGTTTACTCGCGGTTTGCGGCGATAGAGCACTATCGGTCTAATGAGGCTGGAACATCTGAAAAAGAGACAGAATCCCATCTGCTAGAGGGGTATTTCTCTTCTTACACTGACAACCGAAGGTTTGGTATTAACGTCGGTCGGATAAAACCTCAGTGGAGCAACGGTTACAATTGGTCTCCAGCAAATCTTTTAAAAGCCACTTTTGATCGCCCCAATCTGGATGCCGATGAACTTACCCAGCAACTGGGCTGGGATATGGCCCATTTCGATTTCCGCTATGGTCGCTGGAACACCGGCATTTATATGGCTCAGGTTGAGGATGAGCTGGATGGTCACTTTGACACTAGCGTAAATGACCATGAGTTTCAGTACGCACTCGTGGTGAATCGTGAAGGTGACTTGGATACCCGCTTGGTATTGCATCAGATAGAAGGGGAGGCAACCAATGTCGCTCTCGGGTTGAGTACCTTGGCTGGAGACAGTGCCACACTCAGGTTGGAGGGTGCTTGGGAACATCAGCGGGAGTTACCGCAGCCGGGCGAACTCTCCTATTTCCCGGCAGAAGACGATGGTTATTTGAAGCTGGTACTTGGTACTCAGCTCAGCTTCAACCAGGGATGGGATGTTACGGCGGAGTATCTGTATAACCAGCATGGATTCGATGATGATGAGTGGGATTTGGTTCAAACGCAGGTAGATAGTGCAAAGAACGGATTGAACAGCGCGCAGGTTTATGAGGCGATTGCTTTTCTTTCCGATAATTTTAACCTTTTATCTACCGGACAACTACGGCAGGAGTATTTGTTTTTGATGTGGGGTAACACCCGGCTGGATAAGAAGTTTCAATATCGTCAGAGTGTGCAATATAACCTGGATGACAAGAGCCAGTACCACAACCTGGAATTGATTCAGAACTGGACTGAGCATTTTAGTACTCGACTGCAAGCCCAGTTTTTCAGGGGCTGTGAGTCCTGTGAATTTGGTCTGCTGCCTACTGAAAGGCTTCTTAGGTTAAGTCTCTATTATGATTTTTAGCGTTTGCTGGCTAAAAGTGCTTCATATTTTTGTGCGATTTCCCGCTTGCCGGATTCCCTGCTAATAGAAATTAATGCCCGCAAAATATCCAGGTCCTGCGAAAACTGGTGATAGCCGTCTTCTAGAATATCCAGGGCGAGTTCGCTGTTGCCTTCCGAGTGAACGGCTATGGCATATACGTAGAGGTAGCGACTCTGGGTTTGCTCATGCTCAGCCGCCGCCTTTAGAAAACCCATTGCCTCCTGGTGGCGGTTCTGGCGAACCAGGGAAAGGCCTAAGGCATGTTGGATTACGGCGATATCCTCACTCTTCGATAGTGCCCCTCTGAGTAATAATTCCGCATCGGTTTCACGTCCACTTGCCCGGTAAAGATCGGCCAAGTTGATATAGGCGGGTGTGTAGTAGGAGGCCTTGGTTATTGCCCGGCGATAGAAGGCTTCCGCTTGTTGCGTGTTTCCTCTCTGGAAATGGAGGTTGCCCAGGTTTACCAGGGATTCCGGTCGGTCGCTGTTGAATAACTCTGAGGTGGTATAGATTTTAAGGGCCTTGGAGTATTGTTGCTGTACTTGCGCGGGCATGGTCCCGATCTGAGCATCGGTAACGCCATTGGCAGCCAGCGACCTTGTTACGGCCATTTTACTGAAAAGCAGCGGTACACCGATCATCAGTCGCAATTGCTCCGGTAGTTCATCCAGAGACTGTGCAAGGGCCAGGTTTAATAAGGGTTCTTCGCCCTGGGCAATTTGTTGGAGTAACTGAGCGGAATTTATCGTCAGGTAGCGCGGTAACAAACGGATTGCGCTGGCCCGGACAATCTCCGGTTGACTGCTGTCCTGAATAAGGTCCATTAACATCTTATCGGCCTCGCTATCCCCGCGCATAGCTGCGTGCAATGTCTGCCCGTAGTGAGGGGGAGGTGAGCCGTATTTGTCTTCCAATATCTTCGCTGCCCACTGGCTCGATTTATCTTGATGGCAGCTGTTGCAAGTATTGGGGGTGTCCAGCGCCTCGGAAAGGTCAGGTCGGGGAACGCGGAAACTGTGATCCCGGCGCCCATCCACCTGCATAAAATTTTTCGTCGGCATATGGCAGTTTGTGCAGCGGGCACCGGGGCTTTGAGTTGGGTGCAGATGGTGATCAGTACGGGCGAATCGCTCCGGCATATGGCACTGGGCACAAACTGCATCACCAGCTGCTCTCAGTTGTAGACTGTGGGGGTTATGACAGTGGCTACAGGTAACACCTGCAGCGTACATTTTGCTTTGCAGAAAAGATCCGTACACGAATACCTCGCCATCGGCCTGGCCATCTGCGTGGTAGAGAGGCTCTTGCAGAAGTGTGAGGTTGAAATGATCCAGTAATTCGCTGTTAGCCTGCGCTCCCGGTAAATGGGTACTCCGCCGAGAATGGCACTGGGCGCAAGTTGTTATTTCACGCTGGATGGCTGCCGATGGCGCAAGCTTGGCTATCCCCGTTTGCAGATCCATTCCTCGGAGCTGTTGGGTTGGGTCAATAAGATGGGGATCAAGCCCTTTATTCGGCAATGCCTCATTCTGTGTTTTTGCCCACTGAAGGTGTCTCGATCCCGGGCCATGACAGGATTCGCAACCGACACTGATCTCTGACCAAGATGTCTGGTAGCTATCGGTTTGTAGGTTATAGGCTTTTTGCAGATTGGTGGAATGGCAGTCGGAACACATAAAGTTCCAATTCTGGTTTATGCCGGTCCAGTGCAGGGGATGTTGATGATCTATCGCTTGATCGGGATAGAGATGGAACCAGCGCTGACCACCGGCAGATTTGTCCCGGCTATCCCAAGCGATACTCAGTGCCTGAAGACGTCCGCCTCCCAAGTCAATTAAGTATTGCTGTAAAGGGTGGACACCAAATGTATAGGCAAGGGGATAGTCCTGGAGGGCTCCATTGGGCCCATCAGTGCGTACGTAATAGCGCCCTTCCTTTTGATAGAAGTGAGATTTCTGCCCCTGATATTCAAATGCCACCCCGGAGAAATCACCTAGAACGCTGTCGCTATTGGCGGCCTGCATTGCTAGCTGGTGGTGGGAACCTTGCCAGGCACCGGCCTCTTCTTTGTGGCATAGGGCGCATTGCGCGGAGCCCACGAAAGTGGCTTCTGAGCTGATTGCTTCATCCTGGCGCTTGAGAGGTTGGGTATCAACCGGCTCTTCGTCACTACAGGCCACCAGTACGAGACAGATAAGGCTGATTTGGAGGAGGCTAGTGCCAGCTATATTTATCACGGTTTTTTTATTGTGATGAGTTCTTATCTTAGGGAGTTATTCAGAGGCTCCCTAGGCCAAAAGATTAGTTCATGTGCCGTAAATGTCATTTTGTGAGAGGGCCAGAATGCTGGATTGGAAATTTAGGGTTGCCCTGAGCCGAGGGTGTCTGTTGCTGGTTTTGGCAATCAGCTTACCGGCACTCAGTTCTCCCTTGCCATCCTGGCAAGATGGCGTTAAAGCCCAAATTATGGCCTTTGTTGACAAGGTTACCCGTAAGGACAGCGCCGACTTTATACCTGTCGGTGAACGTATAGCGGTATTTGATAATGATGGCACCCTCTGGTCTGAGAAGCCCGTGTACTTCCAGCTTCTCTATGCCGCTGATGAAGTTAAAAGGCTAGCGCCCCAACACCCAGAGTGGAAAACCCAAGAGCCCTTCGCTTCGATTCTAAAGGGCAATTTATCAAACCTGTTGGGGCAAGGCAGGGAAGGTTTGGAAGTAATGCTTACTGCGACTCATGCGGGATTGAGTACGGATGCCTTCCAGCGCTCTGTTGCCCAATGGCTCAAGAGTGCTAAGAACCCGGAAACTGGCAAACACTACAGTGCGATGGTGTTCCAGCCCATGCTGGAGTTGCTGGAATACTTAAGAGCAAATGGTTTTAAAACCTACATTGTGTCGGGGGGCGGCACAGATTTTATCCGAGTGTTTTCCCAGGAGTTATATGGAATCCCCCCAGAGCAGGTTATCGGCAGTCGCCTAAAGTCCCGCTATGAAAATGGGGGTGGGCATCCCTATATCGTGAAATTAGATGAACTGGCCTTCCTCACCGATAAACAGGGGAAGCCTATCGCAATCAATGACGTGATTGGCCGGAGGCCAGTTTTTGCCGCAGGCAATTCCGATGGTGATTTACAAATGCTGGAATGGACCACCGCCGCTAAGGGGCCGCGTTTTGCCATGCTGATTCATCATACCGATGCCAAAAGAGAATGGGCATACGATAAGAACTCCTCAGTGGGACGCCTGGACAAAGCGCTACAAGCCGCTAAGGCAAATGGCTGGTTGGTGGTAGATATGGCTAAGGACTGGCGGACGGTGTTTCCGCCAGAAGCGAAGGATCAATCAAGCCAGGGGCCGGTGATTCCTCAAGTTCCCGCCTACCGGGACTAGTCTTAAAGCGGTGTATTGAGCCTGCCAATATCGAGGTGTGTAATGCTCCTGATCTCCCAATCCCGTCTCCGACAGTTCCTTTTGGTTGTACTGGCTGCTGTATTCCTTTCCCCTGGTAGCCTCTTCGCGCAGACCAAACCCAATATTTTGGTGATCTGGGGAGATGATATTGGCATCTGGAATATCAGCTTCAACAGTCGTGGCATGATGGGCTACACCACGCCCAACATTGATCGGCTAGCGGTAGAAGGGCTCTCTTTTACCGATTACTACGGCCAGCAGTCGTGTACAGCAGGCCGCGCGGCTTTTTTAGCGGGTAATGTCCCAGTGCGGACCGGCATGACTAAAGTGGGGCTTCCAGGTGCCAAAGAGGGTTGGCAGAAGAGTGATGCCACTATCGCCACAGTAATGAAAAGCCTGGGTTATGCCACTGGCCAGTTTGGTAAAAACCACCAAGGGGATAGGGACGAACACCTGCCCATCAACCATGGTTTTGATGAATTTTTTGGCAATCTCTATCACTTGAATGCCGAGGAAGAGCCTGAGAACCGGGACTATCCCAAAGACCCAGAATTCCGTAAGAAGTTTGGCCCCAGAGGAGTGATTAAAGCCAAGGCCGGCGGACCAATCGAAGATACCGGCCCCCTCACCAAGAAACGGATGGAAACTATCGATGATGAAACCCTAGCGGCAGCTATCGACTTTATCGAACGTGCACACGCGGCTAAGACCCCATTCTTTGTCTGGTGGAATGCCACCCGGATGCACTTTCGCACCCATGTGAGAAAGGAGCACACAAACCTTGCGGGCCCCAACAGCAATGAGTATATGGATGGCATGGTTGAGCATGACATCCTGGTAGGAAAGCTGCTAAGTGTGCTTGACCGCCTGGATATCACCGACAATACCATCGTGTTTTATTCCACAGACAACGGCCCCCACTTCAATACCTGGCCAGATGCTGCAACTACGCCATTTCGCAGTGAGAAAAATTCCAATTGGGAAGGAGCTTATAGGGTGCCAGCTTTCGTGCGCTGGCCGGGCAAATTTCCAGCGGGCACTACGCTGACAGGTATTGTCTCCCATGAAGACTGGCTGCCGACTCTCGCTGCGGCCGGGGGGAATCCGAATATCAAGGAACAGCTCAAGGAAGGGGTCGAGCTGAATGGGCGCGAGTACAGAAATTATGTTGATGGCTACAACATGATGGATTACTTCACCGGTAAAGCAAAACTTTCTCCAAGAAAAGAATTTATCTACGTAAATGATGACGGCCAAATTGTAGCTATGCGCTACGAACCCTGGAAAGCTATTTTCCTGGAAAATCGCGGGCGGGGTTTTGAAGTCTGGCGAGAGCCCTTTACTGAATTACGAGTGCCACTGCTGTTCAATTTGAGGCAAGATCCTTTCGAAAAAGCCCAACACAACTCGAACACCTATAACGACTGGTTTATAGACAGAGCTTTTGTCTTGGTTCCCATGCAGCAACTCGCATCAAAATTTTTGCAAACGATGAAAGAGTATCCACCCAGCCAGGTACCCGGATCTTTTAATTTGGATAAGGTACAGAAGCAGCTGGAAGCTGGGGCGAGTGGTAGTAATTAAAAAATATAGATATCAAAACAAGTATTAATAAAGGTAGGGCCCATGGATAAAATTCATATAGCACTGTCGACTAATCAGATAGAAGAGTCAGTTGCCGACTATAGTAGAAGGTTAAATACTGCTCCCTGCGTGCATGTGCCCAATGAATATGCTTTATGGCGAACTGCCACTGTTAACCTATCGATTCGCCATGATCCAAATTGTGAAAGCGGAACGCTTAGGCATCTAGGATGGGAATCAGATGGTGCCGATAAATTTACCGCAGAAACTGACATTAATGGCATTACCTGGGAACACTTTAATGCAGAGCTTCAGGCAGATGAAATCAACAAGGCTTGGCCTAAAGCCAGCTACCACCCAAAGGCATAGCTGCCGGGGGCCGAAATTAGTCAAGAGGGCTGGTAACACCGCGCTCATGTACGCCTATAACATGGGTGTAAATCATGGTTGTACTGATATCGTTGTGGCCGAGTAGCTCCTGAATATTGCGTATATCAGTACCAGCCCGCAGAAGGTTGGTGGCAAACGAATGGCGAAATGTATGGCAGCTCGCCTTCTTACGAATATTGAGGGCCGAAACGGCCTTGGCAACGGCCCGCCTAACTTGCTGCTCACCAATATGATGCCGTCGCATCATATCGCTGCGAGGGTCTTGCGATAGAAATCGAGCGGGGAATACATACTGCCAAGCAGCACTCGTCGCTGCTTGTGGGTACTTTTTCGCCAGAGCGAAAGGCAAATAGACATACCCATAGCCCTCAGCCAAATCCTGCTCGTGTAGAGAAAGCGCATGTGCTATCTGCACCTTGAGGGGCCTAACCAGAGACCGAGGCAGTAGTGTTCTTCGCCACTTCTCACCCTTGGACTCCCGTACTATCAAGCATTGATCACTAAAATCAATGTCCTGTACCCTAAGCCGCACAGCTTCCATAACTCTAAGGCCCGAACCATACATTAATGAAGCAGCAAGCTTATTTGGACCGCTAAGGTGCTCTAATACGGAGGTTGCTTCTTCATGGCTAAAAGTAACAGGCAATCGCTTAGGCCGATGGCTTTTTTCGAACTGTAGTTGCCCTAATTCAATATCCAGAAACTGCTTATAGAGAAAGATAATTGCATTCAAAGCAGTTTTTTGAGTATTGGCTGACACATTACGATTAGCAGCAAGGTGACTTAACCACTTATCTATTTCAGCTTTTCCGAGCTCCTGCGGATGTTTCATCCCATGAAAGCGTATAAAGTCCTTCACCCAAAAGCAGTATGTCTTTTCTGTTTTGTATGCCAAATAGCGAGACCGTATAAAAGCCCTAAAACGGTCCATAAAGCGGGATGGTCGCTGGGGTAGCGGAATAGGGATGTCGTCCATTTTTACAGTCCGGATACTGTATGGATTAACAGTTTAATGAACATTTGACTGGGAGTCATCAGGATTTTCGATCAGTTTGACCGTTATTTTTGGCCTAGGTCCGGAATGTTTGAAAACCTATTTTATTTCAATGGGTTAGGGAGCTCGTATAAAATGGGGATAGTAGTCAAAGTGATCGTTTTTCCATTTGGTACAATGGTTCTGAATCATGAATAATATATTGATTTTACTTGGGTTTTGTGTGTTTTTTCGTTAGATTGATTCCAGGATAGTAATCAGGATAATAGTGATCAGAATGATTACTATATAAATGTTATGTTTCTGGAGAGCAATGAGCGATATCGAAAAATGGAATGAGCTAAAGTCTCGAATCCGTGTAGGCGATGAGATTGAAGCAAATGTTTTTAGGGTTGAGTCTTACGGTGTCCTTGTTGACATTGGATTTCAAATTGAAGATGACTATAAGTTTTCCGGCATAATCGATATTGCGCTTACTCCAAAACCCGGCATTAAAGCCTTGCCCAAAAAGCTAGAAGATTGGCCAAGCGTCGGTGAACAAGTCACATGCGTGGTACTAGCATACCGTGAAAGGAATTTTGAGGTTGATTTGGGCATCAAAACATAACAAGGCGCTGTTGTCGGACTGGTTTTCCGCTGCGCTCCAAACCAGCCTCAAAGCGCGGCGTTATACGTAGGCAATGAACGAAGAAACACTAAAATTTATTGAAGAGCGGCGCCTTGTTTCGTATATGAACAAAACAAAGTGGCGAGAACTCGCTAATGCCATTACAAGTAACAGTGATTTCGAGCCTCAAGTAAGGCTTAAATATCTACGAGACTTAGAGGCAATGCCTGGGTTTTCGCTGCTTGATTGGGAATGGGTTCGCTATGGTCAATCTAACTGTATCGAGTGGATGGATATTGACCCATTCAAAAGAGAGCGAAGGGGCAATCTTTTAAGTGATAGAATTACTGACTTCAGTGGCTTTATAGCAACTGTTCTGAAAAAGTACAATATCCCATACTCCTTAGAAAATGGGTGTTACAGGGTATGGGGATATGCAAACCAGCAACCAGTTTTCGTATAACAAACGCAAGCACGCGGACCCGTTTTCCGCTGCGCTCCAAACGGCCCGGTGTTGCGGGCGTTAGCTTTCGTTCTGAGCAAGAGAACTATTAAGGTTTGAGAATGTTACATTGGGTGGTTGTAGAGCAAAATAATAAGCAGTACCTGCTAGAAATGCCTCACAGGCTTTACTATGAGTTCTCAGTAAGATCATGTATTAAATCTCAAGAATTGATGGGTGACATAAAGGGAGTTCAGGCGGAGAACAAAGGAAACCATTCGGGTGAGCTTGAGGCGCTACTCTATGAGCAGCGTCTATCAATGATAAACGTTCCTATTTATGCTGCTTTGTCCCTCGAAGCCTACATTAATTATTATGCCTCTAGATACAGCATGCCTTTCCAAAAGGATATTGATCGTTTATCAACTGTAAAAAAATGGAACATCTATTCGAACTGGAAAACGAAAAAAACCATAGACAAAGATGCACTAGATAAAATAAAGGAAATTTTTGATCTTAGAGATCAGTTTGTTCACTCAAAACCTGAACTTGTTGAGCACGGCACTCAAGAGCCACCGAAAGGAAAAAGTGTTCAGGCAAGAATAGAGGTTATCGACAAAAGCAAGTTGATTTTTGATCTTAACTGTATTTATGAGGCTATTTTCAAAATAGATTCAGATGAGGGTGATGACCACAAGAAAGCACCGTGGTTATACGAGCTCCGCAAGAAAAGCTAACAATGCGCTGCAGGCCGACAGCTTACTTTGCGCACCTTTTGCGCGGTCGCTGCGCTCCCATTTTCGCGCAAAATGCGCACAAAGCAAGCTGCGGCTGAGCGTGGCGTTATTGTGGCGGTCGGTTTTATTGATTTTTCGTGGTAACTGAAGGTTTCGTGCCACTAAATAGCATCTGGTATTGAGCAATTTTACTGATTGCCATTCAGGCAGTTTCGCTCCAAGAGTGTTCGCTCGGGTGTTGTAAAAAAAGGCAGTCCGCTGCAATTTCGCGGATTGCCAGTAAGATAGGAATTGGTTAGGGAAAGTGCGGTATTCTTCCCTCGTAAATATTGGGCAGCGGCCAGCCAAACTATGGCTGGCAAAGTGCTAGTAGTCGGTCCCGAGCGCGCCAGCCATAACCAGGCTAGGCAAGCTCGCCCAACCCCTTCGGGGCTGGGCTGGACAGCCTACGCGTTGCTTCGGCTGCCCTTGCTAGCGGCGTTAAGCACCAAGAATTTAAGGATCAATAATGAAGCCTAATGAAAGATGGGAAAGAATTCGATCTAAAGGGTCGTTTCATTTTGCTTTAACTAGAGGTGTGCTTGGGGGCGGTTGTTTTCTATTTGTTATAGGATTTCTGTTGAGGCAGATAATCAATAATCAACCCATTCTCACTATGGATACATTATGGTCATTAATAGGTAGTTTGGCTTTTGGGTATCTTTTGGCTGGTGTAATCTGGTCTATTAATGAGTCAAGGTACAATGGGCCCAGAGCTTAACAAGCGGCTGCATTTCGTTCCGGCCTGCGGCCTCCACCGGACTCGCTTCGCTCGCCGATGAGCCGGGCGTTATGAATTCATGAGAAATACTAAATCAATACTACTACTAGTTCTCTTGGGGCTGACCGCTTGTAGTAATAAGCCGTCCGGTGGGTTTATGCGAGGAGATGTGCCTATGGTTGTCGGTATGTTTGAAAATTACTATGGCAAGCATGTTCAAGTTGTCGGTTATATGTACAAACCGCCTAGAGGCAATGTTTTAGTATTAATTCCATCAAAAGATCATATTAATTTACAGACACAGCCTCCAGCTAACGTATTGAGTTTACTGTTATTCTCCGACACAGCAATTAGAAATGGCAGCGTTCACTCCGAGATGGAAGGCTGTATCGGTAAGACTACCTATGTGTCTGGGCTAGTCGGCATTTTTTCTGGGTTACCTGCAATTGAAGAGATTCGTGAAGTGGCGTGCTAAATTCATAACAAACGCAAGCAGGATGCTCCGGCCCTTCGGGCCTCCGCGGGACGCCCAACGCTATGCACATTTTGTGCGGATCGCTTCGCTCCCAGTTTCGCACAAAATATGCATAGCATTGGTCGCCCCTGTTGCGGGCGTTAGTTGTAAGGGAGTAAAATGAGATATATCGCAATTTTAGTATTATTTTTAATTGGACAAGCAGAGGCTGCAATCTATAAATGCACTGATGAATCGGGGAAAGTCAGCTTTCAAGAGCAAGAGTGCACAACAAAGTCTAAAGAAAAGCTAAGCATCAAACATAAGAGAGAATCAAATTATAATCACTCAATGTGGATTGAGCCTAATTATGTAGATACAGCTTACTCAGCATTATTTCAAAATGTGTCTATATATGAATTTCAAGGTAATGATAGCATTCTCAAATATATGCCTTTTGGTTGGAAACCTTATAGAGTCAATGGAAAAGTTTTAGAGGTCTATAAAGGCGATTTAAGCATAGGTGATACGGCCTCGGTAATCGTATATCTGAGGCCGCCTTATGATAGAAAACAAATATTTTCTAACAAATATATTTTAAGTTTCTGTAAATCTAAATCTGGTGTTTTCTTTGTGGGCAATGATTTTCAAACTCAAAAAGCAACTTCAGGAAACATCAGAAAATTTCAAGATATAAAAGAATATGGCACTGACTATAAAGGGGATGGTAAGTGCATCACCAACTGGCCTTCATTTAACCCTGACAAACACAACTAACAAGTTTAGGCAAAGGACTAGCAAACCTGTCACTTAAATTGCTTTCGCAATTACGTGCCAGATCCGCCAGCCTGTGCTAAAGGCGTTAACTGAACATGTGGAAAGAAAGTATTCCTAAAAGCCTGTTTCAAGCGCTCAATGATCCAAAAATGGTTGGAGATTACAAACTCTCACCACAAGAAGAGTGGTTTCAGCCATACGAGATTGAAGAAGTTGATACAGCTGAAGTCTTAGGCGCATTCGATGGGCGCTCTACTACAAGTGAAGGAATCTTGAGCGGCGCTATTCGCATCTGTAATACAGGCTGCGAGGGGTATCATGTTTACGTATTTAGCGGACCTGAAGCTGGAAGTATATGGTCAGATCAGCGCTATCCATTTGGCCGTCTCTCAAAAATTTGCTCGTCCTTAGATGTTTACTTGGCCAATTTGAGCGAGTTTGGAGCAGGGCACATTGCGCAATACGAGGACCTCAGTTAACAAGTGCAGGCATCGGACGTCCACTTCGTGGCCGCCGATGCTGCAGGCGTTAACTACAAAAAATGAAGATTGTAATCCTAGACGAATTCGAATTTGAAGATACCGGATCTGAAGAGTTTCTAGTCATAGCTTTAGCTAGATCAAATCAGTATTCAAACTTAATGGGGTTCTTTGAGGCAACTGCCCAAGAGGAGTGGTTCGATCCAGAGTCGAAATTCGATTGCGGCAATGGGGTTGAGTTTAAAGAGTATCCATATTCTTCAACAGTAAGGCGGTACCTAAAGGAGTTTATAGGTCGTGCCCCTGATTCAAAAGCAAATGTTGTATCGCTACATGGTGAATGGGATGAGCAAGATTTATTAATTGAAGAGCCTGGTACATTTATTCGCTACTATTGGCAAACATCGGCATAAGTAGTTAACAAAGGTGCGGCAGACCGACGCCTTACTCTGTGCACTTTTTACGCAGTCGCTACGCTCCTATTATCGCGCAAAAAATACACAAAGTAAGCCGCCGCTGCGCACGACGTTATTGTGGCGGTCGGTTTTATTGATTTTTCGTGGTAACTGAAGGTTTCGTGCCACTAAATAGCATCTGGTATTGAGCAATTTTACTGATTGCCATTCAGGCAGTTTCGCTCCAAGAGTGTTCGCTCGGGTGTTGTAAAAAAAGGCAGTCCGCTGCAATTTCGCGGATTGCCAGTAAGATAGGAATTGGTTAGGGAAAGTGCGGTATTCTTCCCTCGTAAATATTGGGCAGCGGCCAGCCAAACTATGGCTGGCAAAGTGCTAGTAGTCGGTCCCGAGCGCGCCAGCCATAACCAGGCTAGGCAAGCTCGCCCAACCCCTTCGGGGCTGGGCTGGACAGCCTACGCGTTGCTTCGGCTGCCCTTGCTAGCGGCGTTAAATACAAGACTTACCCACGTTTAGTAGACACCCTGTATAGTTAGGTTTAGGCCTAACACGGAGGTGTATCATGGGTAAGAAAAGAACTCAGGCGTATACGGAGGAGTTCCGCAGAGAAGCAGTTAAGAGAGCGGAAAAGGCTGGAGCAACAACGGCTTCTGTGGCGCGAGAGCTAGGCGTCAGCGCACAGCAGATCTACAACTGGCGTCGTCAATTTAATCGACTGTCTGATAAGCAGTTCAATAGTTTAGACGGTGTCGACTATTCCAAACAGGAAAGCGCTGAAGTTCGCAAACTCAAGAAGGAGCTGCATGAAGCTCGTCAGGAGGTTGAGTTTCTAAAAAAGGCAGCTGCGTACTTTGCGAACCACCAAGAGTAAAGTACGCATTGATACAAGAGCATGTAGGGTCATTCCCGGTTAGCTTGATGTGTCGGTGTTTAGAAGTCTCAAGATCGGGTTATTATCGATGGCGGGGGCGATTGCCATCTGCTCGCACGATTAGAGAGATACGAACAATCGAGAAAATCCGAGAGACGTTTGCTGAGTTTAAAGGTCGTTATGGCGCGCCTAGAATTGCTTGCGAGCTTCAAGAGTTAGGTGAGCCATGCTCGCGGAACTACGTCGCTAAGCTTATGCAACAGGAACATATTAAAGCGAGAAACGGCAAAGGCTTTCGATATAGTCAGCCCGTGGAGGGGAGCATTAACGTCTCCGCCAACTTACTTAAGCGTTGCTTTGATGTGGATCGACCAAATTGCCGCTGGACCAGTGACATTACGTATATCTGGGTTCTGGATAGGTGGCTATACCTCGCGGTAGTTATGGATCTGTACTCTCGACGTATTGTAGGTTGGGCATTCGACTCGCAGATGACCGATGAATTGACACGTCGAGCATTGAAAATGGCCCTAGAGCGACGACCAATAAAGCCTGGACTGCTAGTTCACTCTGACAGGGGTGTGCAATATCGATCGCAGAAATACCAGGATCTCTTGTCCGAAAGCAAGTGCAAGCCGAGTATGAGTCGCCAGGCTAACTGTTGGGATAATGCGGCAATGGAATCATTCTTTAGCAGGCTAAAAGTCGAGCTGGTCTATGCCGGAACATTCGAAAGCGAAGAGCAAGCAAAATCTGAGGTGTTTGAATACATTGAGATTTTCTACAATAGGGTTCGTAGGCACTCTGCATTGGGCTATGTAAGTCCAGCAGAGTATGAGCGAAAATACGCATAGTTAGAGTGTCTACTTTTTGTGGGCAAGACCAATACAGGGAATTAAATGAAGAAAGGAAACAAGACTACAGGAATACAATTGCTGATCTTATTGGGCTTGTTTGTTGCTTCTATCGTTTGGTGGAGGCTTTGGTTTTACCAAGGCTTTGTTGGTCCCATTCCTTTCTTACATTGGTTTATCCACGTGGATGGTGAGGCCTCGTATGACTTAACCTATTGTGAAATGTTTATTCAACTCATACTGGTTTGGTTATCATCTAATGTGTTTTACTATGTTAAAAAACGTTATGGTAAAAGCATTTAACCAGCTCAGGCACGCGACCCACTTTTCGTTCCGCCTTTCGGCTCCACAAAAAGCGCTCGCATGCTAAAGACGTTATGCATCATGAATAAATTACCACTCATCATACTTATCTCGCTTCTTTCGGCATGCGCAACCTATAAAGTTGAGCCGGAGGACAAATTTAGTGAAGCTATAAGCGATAAAGATGCTGTCGCCGTAACAAGAGTAAATAAGTGGCCAGAAGGCAATCATTGTTTTGAACCAATGATGTACGTACTCACGCTAGGCATTATCCCTACCCACTGCATCAATACATACAGTGTTTCATCCGGGTCACAAGAGCTTGGTCAGGTTAAAGTTACCTCAATGCAAGGCTGGGTAGCTCTTTTAATAGCTCCATTTCCAAATTGGCAGTATGGTTACACCAATGAGGTGGAGTCTGAAATCAAAGATATGGTGCAGGTAGCAGAGTAAAATGCATAACCAGGCCAGGCAAGATCGCCCAACCGGAGGCTGGGCTGGACAGCCTACGCTCTGCTTCGGCTGCCCTTGCTGGCAACGTTATTGTGGCGGTCGGTTTTATTGATTTTTCGTGGTAACTGAAGGTTTCGTGCCACTAAATAGCATCTGGTATTGAGCAATTTTACTGATTGCTATTCAGGCAGTTTCGCTCCAAGAGTGTTCGCTCGGGTGTTGTAAAAAGAGGCAGTCCGCTGCAATTTCGCGGATTGCCAGTAAGATAGGAATTGGTTAGGGAAAGTGCGGTATTCTTCCCTCGTAAATATTGGGCAGCGGCCAGCCAAACTATGGCTGGCAAAGTGCTAGTAGTCGGTCCCGAGCGCGCCAGCCATAACCAGGCTAGGCAAGCTCGCCCAACCCCTTCGGGGCTGGGCTGGACAGCCTACGCGTTGCTTCGGCTGCCCTTGCTAGCGGCGTTAAGTGCAGGAAGAATATGAAGAAAATTTCAGGTTCGACATTTTATTTTAAAAAGCTATTCCCCTCCGTGTGGTTTGGATTTCTGGCTTTTTTTATCATTACAGCGGCATTGTCGGGTGCAATGGCTGAGTCTTTCATGTTCGTTGTTGTCCCTGCTTTTATGATGGTGTTTGGTTTCTTGTTCTTTAAGAAGTCGCTTTGGGACTTGGCTGATGAGGTCTACGACGAAGGAGATTCGTTAATGTTCCGAAAAGGGGATAAAGAACAAAGGGTGTACTTAAAAGACATCATCAATATTAGTCATGCTCAAATGCAGTCCCCAGAAAAGGTTGTACTTCATTTGCGGAAAGAAGGAGCAATTGGCAAAGAGCTGGCATTTAATCCTCCCATGCGCTTTAACATGTTTACTAAAAATCCAATGGTGAATGATCTTATTAAGCGGGTAGATCGTGCTAAAAGCACTTAACAATCCGCAGCAATCGCTCCCGTTGGTCGCTGGGACAGCCAAAACGCTACGCTTATTTGTCTGCCCCTGTGCGGGGCGTTATTGTGGCGGCCGATTTTCAGATGTTCTGTAGCTACTGCAAGCATCAATCTCTATCTGAGCACTTTTTTCTGAGAGTTTTCCTGCAATTTGGTACTACAGTTTCGTTCCAGTGCCATCGTTTTAAGTCAGCAGGCCCTGCAAGCCAGCTACGCCATCATGGAGTGCCAATCAGATAGTTAACCGGTTGGGAAAGTATGGTATTTTCCCCTTTAAATTTATCGGGCAGTGGCCAGCCAAAGATGGCTGGTAGAGAGCAAGTAGGTGGTTCAGTGCGCGCCAGCCATAACCAGGCTAGTCAAGCTCGCCCAACCCCTCCGGGGCTGGGCTGGACAGCCTACGCGTTGCTTCGGCTGCCCTTGCTAGCGGCGTTATGTGTAAAAGGATGGATATGGCATGTTTAGATGTATCGCAATTATACTTTTACTGTTTTCAATGCAAGCGTTTGCCTGCAAGCAAGCTGCGCTGAATGAAGAATTTCCGATTAATGAGTTCGAGCAATACGATACAATCGTTATCGCAACGGTTACGGCAGTGACAAAGAAAGAGGGTTCTCGCTACGGCGGATTCGTTACTTTCTCAGCTATGGTCAATGAAACTATCAAGGGAGCTGTAGCCGCTAATTCGAAAATTGCTGGTAAGCCAACGGTTGAACAACCTAACGCAGTCTGCCCAACAAACCTTTCTCCTGGCGATACCTACCTATTGCTCTTAAATTCAGATGGTAACGTTTATAGTTTGAGTCGCTTTAGCTTTCCAACCAATAGTAAACACCCTTATTTTTCTAGATATGTTCGGGAAGTAAAGGTAGGTATTAATGGTGGCTAGTTTTACACATAACAAGTGCATCAACTTCGCTCCGGTCGCTGCGCGACCTACGCCGGAAACCTTCCCCCATTGAGTAGACGCCTACCTTTTGAATAGGGTAGGAAAAAATGCCGAAAATACTGAGTGAAGAGCGAGTTGTTGAATATTCAACAGAATTCAAAGTTAGAGTGGTAGCTCTCACTAATCAACTGAAAGTAGATACGACTACTATCGCCAACATTATTGGTTTGCATCCAGTAATGGTGTATAGATGGCGACAGGAAAGTAGAGAAGGCAAGCTGGTCGAGAAGCCCAGTCGTAGAATAAGTATGACAAAAACAACGAAAAATCGGTCTCAAACCGATGATAAAGAGATAAGACGTCTAAAAAAGCAGGTCGAGAAATTGCAAAAGGAGAATGATTTCCTAAAAAAGTGGGAAATGTACCTGAAAGATCCAAAGCTGAAAGATTCTCGTTCATAGCTCTTAATCGATCAGACTTTGGTGTCAGGTACTTATGTAGATACTTGAATGTTTCACCCCAAGGGTTTTATAAGTGGCTCAATCGAGATGAGAGCACTCGTGACATAGAGAATAGGCGAATTCTAGGGTGTATCGAAGCTATCTATACACAGCATGATGGTAATTATGGAAGTCCAAGAATTAGCGCAGAGCTGAAAGCTAATGGTGAACGAATAAATCACAAACGCGTTGAACGCCTTATGAGAGAGGCTGGAATCGTGGGGAAAGCTGGAAGGATCTATCGTCGACGCCCTTTGCCTGGAAATCCTTATATTAAGGTTGAAAACCTACAAAGAGAGCATGGTATGCCGAGTAAACCAGACTCTCAATGGGCTGGTGATGTAACCTATCTGAAGATCAATGGACAATGGCAATATTTAGCTGTGATTATTGATCTTTACTCCCGGAAAGTGTTGGGTTGGGAGTTGTCGGATACTCGAACTGTTGAGCTAACACTGTCAGCGCTAAATAAAGCTGTTCGTCGCAGAAATATAGAATCAGATCTAATATTTCACAGTGACCGAGGTTCTGAGTACGGTGCTTATGCATACCAAAGTCGACTCAAAGAACTGGGTATTGAGCCGAGCATGAACCGTCCAGGATTTATGAATGATAATGTGTATGTAGAATCATTTTTTCAAACACTGAAAACTGAGAGTTTCAAAGGATTTAATTTTGAATCCGTTGAGGAACTAAGAGCTAACTTAGCTTGGTATCTTGATAGGTACTATAACTTTAAAAGAAGACATGGTTCACTTGGGTTCAAAAGCCCAGATGAATATGAAAGAATGGCCGCATAAGATGAATATAAGGTGGCGTCTACTTTAAGGGGGGAGGCTTCCCGGACAGCCCACGCTGCGCGCGGTCTGCCGGTTATGCATGGCGTTATACGGATACTACCTATGGATAGAGAACTAGCTGAAAAAACAAGCTTGCTTGCACTTAAAATAGGGGCTGCAATGGATAATAATCTTGCTCTTATTAAGGATGGATGCTCTGAACAAGAGTTTAAAAACTACCAGCAAGCCACAGGAAAAGTGATGGGTGAACTACTTACTAGCTTCATGAACCCCATCTACGAGCAACACCCAAGCTTGAAGCCCAAGGAAATGGGTGGAGAATATGAAGTTGATCCCAAAATCTACAAATAGCCAGGGTATAACAAGTTTATTAAACATCGTTGCAGCCAGAAAACGGCTGCAACTGGACGCGCTGAAAAACGCACGCCGTTTATAAAGGCGTTAACTGTACTGGTGAAATTATGACTAGAGGAAAAGGGATAGCATTGAGGCTCGCATTAGTGGTCGTACTTGCAACTGCTATTTCATTTTTCTTTGGAATTAGTTTCTATATGAGTGTTGTTATAGTTGCAGCTTTAGGAGTTTTTGGCGAAATGGTACATATGCCTGAAAATATGCCAGGAGCTACCGACAACCCAGAAGGAAAAGAAGCTCATCCAATTAAGGCAATGGCCATTGGGGTACTTGTTGTATTTGTTTTACTGTTTGTGGGTTTTCTGTTTCCAGAGGTATACCGTTATGGTTTCGGTACATACAGTTAACAAGCCGCAGCAATCGCTCCCTTTGGTCGCTGGGACAGCCAAAACGCTACGCTTATTTGTCTGCCCTTGTGTGGGGCGTTAGAGCAATAAATGGACACTGAAGAAATTTCTTACCTGGTCATATATCTGGCAGTTCTAGCTGTGTATTTCTTTGTGTCTTTCATCACTGTAAGGTGGGGCTGGAGAAAGTTTGAGTACTTCAAAAGCGCAGTCAAAATTCCACTAAGAACCTGTCTAATTACCTTTTTCTTTGCACCGACAGTATTTGCGTGTGGAGCAGCAGCTTTTGTACCTTTCCCAATATTATTGATAAGTGAATTCGTCAGCGAGCCTTCTGCATGCTCTAGCCAACTTAGGTTTGCATTTCCTGTACTAGCTATTTTTTGGGCGGTATGTTTAGTTGTATACCTTTCAAAGTTAGCTATTTGTAGGCTTAGGTCATGAGTGCAATGTTCAGTCTAACAATCACAGGCAGTTTGCGCCGGCCCCTTATGAGGCCTCTGCGGGACAGCCTACGCTACGCTTCGGCCGCCCCTGCTGTGGTCGTTAGCCGTAAGAAGTAGCTCATGGATAAATACGAGATTAAAGAATTAATAGGCGATTACTTAGAAGGAATTGTATCCCTGGATAGTCTAGACGGGTTGATTCAAACGGTATTACTTGGTCCCGTTGAAACTAGTCAAGGACTACAACGCTATTACATTGATATAGATACTTTACTGCTTGATAATATCGATACTTCAGAGGCAATTTGGAGTCTTGGGGAAGATGAAACCTATAAAGGCAAAGAATCAGAAATTGTCTTTTTCGAAGAGTTAAACCATCTTCGGGGAGTAAGGAAAAGAATATTGTCTCAAGAGGATGGTATTGCTAAATGGCAGCGTATCGAGTTAAAAGTATTAAATAGAATCGATGAATTACATGGCTAACAAGTCACTCCAGCTGACGTTTTTTCCGTCGCTCCTTTTTGTGCTTATAGCACAAACGGACTCCTTCAAAAACGCAGCTGAGTGAAGCGTTAGAAGTAAGAGAGTAAAAGTGCGACGAAAGGAATTCAAAAGCATCGTGAGAGGTTTTGCTAAACGCTTAGCAAGTCGCAACAATGATTATGAAGGTTATTGGTCACTAGGCCAGCTTTTAACCATTGCTCAGCAAATGGAAGTAGACAAATTGTCCCTCCGAGCGTCACATGATGCAGTCGAATGTAATAATTCCAATTTGGCTCCGTTCGTTCAAACCTATTGGGCGTACTTATCTGAAATGGTAAAACGCATGGGTGGCAATACTAGTTGGCTTCAAAGCGTTACTATCGAGTTCACCTTTGCCACTGACCCAAAACGATCTTATAGCTTTTGGGGGCAGCAGTTGATGCAGTGCAGTATTTCTGCAAAGCTAACATCCGATTTAGGCAAGCAGTTTACGGCATCTTCAGTAAGTTATTGCGTCCCTCATAATCCGAACAAGGAGCAGAGACGTGCAAACTTCTAACAAGTTTATCAACCATCGCCCCAGCAAAAAGCCGCTGGGGCTGGACCTCTGTTCCGGCGCTTCGCGCCTACACTGCGGCCGGTTATAAAAGCGTTATGTGTAAACCAGTATGAAATTAATTTTTTCCCTCATAGCCCTCGTTTCGATGATATCGACATCTTTCTTCTTAGGTATGAAGTGGGAAAAGTATCGAATTTTGGAGTCGAACAGCTTGGAGCTCCAGGCTCCATTCGTACTTCAGTCAGATAAAGGCAATGGTCAATTACCTGTTGGCACTATTTTGTATCCCTATTCATCTGGGCCTAGTATAGATACCTTTATCGTCTTCATTAATACTAAGAACTTGAATGCACTAGAACCATTTTCATTTGAAAAGCCCTTTACTATGGTTCCATTGGATGCATACCAAGAGTGAGACACATAACAAACACAGGCAGTATGCTACGGCCCTTCGGGCCTCCGCGGGACGTCTTACCTTGTGCACTTTTTGCGCAGGTCGCTACGCTCCCAGTTTTGCGCAAAACGCGTACAAGGTAATCTGCCCCTGCTGTGGGCGTTATCGGAGCTTACGAGTAAATGCTATACAGAGTTGCCAACATAAATGACTTAGAGGTTTTAGCTAACTTACATGCTGAAAGTTGGCGTGAGTCATATCGGGGAATATTCCCTAATCAATTCCTTGATAATGATGTTTGGGTGGAGCGGAGAAACTCTTGGGCAAATCGATTATCCTCACCAAAGAGTAACCAATACGTTTTGGTTGCCATTGATGGTGATAACATTTGTGGTTTTATTTGTGCTTTTGGTAATGAAAGTGCTAGATGGGGAACATTCATAGATAACTTGCATGTCTCAAGGGCTTATCAAGGTAAAGGAATTGGTAAACAGCTAATGCATTTAATTGCTAAATGGGCTGATGAAAACTTTAGCCATAAGGGATTATACCTTGAGGTTTTAGAAGATAACTCAAATGCACGCGATTTTTATCATCGAATGGGGGCAAAGCACCAAGAAACAAATTTATGGCTACCGCCCGGCAGTAATGTAAAAGTAAATGATTTGCTCTATATTTGGGAAAATAATTTATCGCTGTTGCAGATAAACAACTAACAAGCACCAGCAAATCGCACGCAAAACACGCGAGCTGGACTCGCAACAAGTTGCTCGCCTTTGTGGTGAGCGTTAAATTCCACTCGGAGATAAGCCACGAATGAAATACATCACTATTCTTGCTGCTATAAGCATGAGCATTAGTGCCTATGGGAGTTCCTTTTGGTGTACCGTCAAGGATTTTAACGCGGGTCCTTTAACTCAAGATTTTTATACAGACGCGATTGGAAAAGAGTTTCATGTCAACCGATCAACGGGAAGAATATATGGCGGACTAGATAATAGCGTTCTGGATTCATACACACCGAAAGTGGTGAGTGATGGATCTAACGGTTACTATAAGTCTATTAGCGGAAATGTCATGACTTATTTCACCGTAAGGATAGACAAAAATACAAAATCGCATTTCTTTGTTTTTGTATGAATTTCATGACATACACTGGTCAATGCGTTGATGTATGAGCAGGAATTTAACAAACGCAGCCACACCGGCCTATCGGCCTCGACTCGCTACGCTCGCGTGTGCTGCGGGCGTTAACTTTCCAGGAGATAAAATGGACTTCGGCAAAATCATCAAAAGCGATGGTGATATACAGCTTGCTAAATGGAGTAGCATAATCTCCAGTCATCAAGCCCTCGAGCAAGCTCCTGATAAGAAAGGAACTAACCCTTTTACCAATGAGGAGGTTCTTTTCTCTGGTGAAGGCATAGCTTTCTATCTAGAAGGCGGGGATAAAGTTGGCAATATAAGCCTGGAGAATGGTGTTCTACTGACCAGCGGGGTTCCTATGTCAATATGCTCTGAACTTGCATATTCCCTCAACGCGGAAGCTTTCGAAGATGACCGCAGTTAACAAGGGCCAGCACAATCGCCAAATGCAAAAAACGCATTTGGCTGGACTCGCTGAAAGCGCTCGCTTGTGTGGCCGGCGTTATGTGAGCAGGAAATAGAGCATATGGACATCGCGATAAAAATGATTGATCAAGCTTGGCAATTACTTGTGCGTATTCCATTTTGGTTGTTGTTGTCCACACCATTGATAATCGCTCTCTACTTTTATGCAAAGAAAATCAGAAGCGTGCAGTGGAATATGGCAATAAAACTGTTGCTTTTTGTTCCACTTTCGGCCGTCTTACTTGCTCCAATGCCGGTTGGCATGTTCATAGCACTCGTGCCTAATGGTTTTTTGCTCTTTAGTGGCCTTGAGTACTACAGTAGGGTTTTTGCCTGGTGTGTTTCATCCATACTCATATCAATGATAGTTTGTTACTTCGTAGGCAAGAAATACCTGAGACCCACATAACAAGTGACTATGGTTGCTCGTCAAGTTTTTAAGCCATACTTTCATCCCAGTAGGTGTTATTTTTCACCATCGTATTCAGGATCGTAATCTGCTTTCTCATGCAGGCAACCAGAGCAACCTTTTTAGGTTTGCCAGCGTCGACTAATCGCTTATACATGGGCTTTAGTTTGGGATGATGTTGTATGGCCGACATGATGGAAACAAAAAGAACCGTGCGTACGCGATGCCTTCCACCTCGAATATATCGTTTGCCCTGGAAGTTGCCGCTATCACGGTTCATCGGGGCGATACCGACAAGTGCAGCGATTTCTTTACGGTTCAATTGTCCTAGCTCAGGAAGTTCACTCATTAACGTATAGGCCAATACATTTCCGACCCCTTTGGCACTCAACAATAGGTCACGCCTTTGCCGCCACTCAGACACACTGTTAACCAGTTTATCCAGTTGCTTGTCGATACCTTGTAGCTCTTTCTTGATGGTGTTTAGAATGGTCTGTATAGGTTTGTGTACTGATTTCGGCATTCTCTGAAGCCGATTCTTTTGCATTGTACTCATCTCTAAACACTGACTTCTTACCGCCAGTAAGTCACTGATCTCCCTAAGCTTTTCTGGTTTTAGCACCGACAGCCCTGGCTTCATGGCCTCACCAAAATGTGCAATATCCATTGCATCTAGCTTGTCAGTTTTGGCGAGGCGCCCTGCGGATTTAGCGAAGCTCCTTATCTGCGAAGGATTGCAAACAACAATAGGTAATCCGGCTTTGTCGGCGGCGCAAACAAACTCTAACTCGAGCCTTCCCGTAGACTCTATTAGTACTCTTTGGGGTTTAAGAGGTTGTAATTGTTTAATGGCATCCTTAATGCCATTTTTATCATTGGCAACACTAAAGAATTGGCCAGTAGGTCTCACATAAATATCGAGTTGTTTACTGCTGGTATCGATACCGACATTGATCTCTTGAGGTTCCATAAGATAAGCTATCTCCGCCTTGCTATTCGGGCTCGAGGCCCACATGACTATCCGAGTTATGCCTAGTGAGTGTCTGTCACGTTCCTACTTGTTAACGGTCTTTATAAACCGGCGCAGCAACGAACTGTGACAAACAAGGCCTTCGGTGGCCGCCGAAGGTGGGTCTCAATTTACCCGTTAACGAAAAGGATTTTCAACATCAGAATCAGGCAAGAACAACCATACAAGGTGCGGCAGCTGACATCTTACTTTGTGCACGGCGTTAGAAATATATGAAATTTATACCAATAACACTAATTCTAGTTCTCCTAAGTGATGCGGTATTTTCTGTAGATCTATCAGCTCTTGTAACACCTATATCTGTCAAGTCTTCGAACTATTCTGAAGGTGAGACATGCGCCCCGGAAGATGAGTGTATGCAAATGGGTTGGTGGAGAGAGTATGAGGTTACAAACATTAAGCCAATCTATGGCTCTATAGATGAAAAGACCATTTCGGTATTACTATTTAGCCACTCAAATTGGTATTACGAAGAAAAAGATCAAATGCAGTGGTATGTAGAGCTGGAACGTATGCCGGAAGCAAAAAACAAATTTATAGTGATAAATTGGTCTATCGAGCAGTCTATCATCTGCGTGGGTCATAAGATCGACAATTACGATGTTGTTGCGCTTTCTAGTTCGGAAGGTACGCAGTTTTGCTACGATACTTATGATTTTGGTGGAGAATAGAATTTCTAACAAAGCCATCAAAAATCGCGCTTTCAGCGCTGGACTCGCAACAAGTTGCTCGCCTTTTATGGCGACGTTAGGCTTCCCAGTCCGCACCATGAGAAGGAAATTTTGACTATGTTATTAAAACCTAAATTTTGTAAATCCATTATTGTTATTGCTGCTGCTTCTGTGCTATCTGCTTGCGATAATTCTTCATCATCTTTAAATGGCGTGTCGAAAACGGATGTTTGCAAAGCTGCCATCCAATACCTTTCCTCAATGAATGGTGATCGTAATGAGGCCATAGAGCAAGGCGGCATGGTAAGAATTAACCAAACAAGAGCAAGTGACGGAAAGCGTTTCTATTACGACTGCAAAATAAGCGGTAATAGAATTTCTTGGCGAATGAATCAAGCCGATGGAAGCATGGGGAGATGGAGAGACGGTGAATATGACCCCAAAGTTACATTTTCTGTGTCTAGTGGCCGTATTTCCATTCGTGAAAATTAAAAAAGCCTAACAAGTGACTATGGTTACTCGTCAAGTTTTTAAGCCATACTTTCATCCCAGTAGGTGTTGTTTTTCACCATCGTATTCAGAATCGTAATCTGCTTTCTCATGCAGGCAATCAGAGCGACCTTTTTAGGTTTGCCAGCGTCGACTAATCGCTTATACATCGGCTTTAATTTGGGATGATATTGTATGGCCGACATAATGGAAACAAACAGAACCGTACGTACACGATGCCTTCCACCCCGAATATGTCTCTTTCCCTGGAAGCTGCCGCTATCACGGTTCATCGGGGCGATACCGACAAGTGCAGCGATTTCTTTACGGTTCAATTTTCCTAGCTCGGGAAGTTCACTCATCAACGTATAAGCCAATACATTTCCGACCCCTTTAGCACTCAACAATAGGTCGCGCCTTTGCCGCCACTCAGACACACTGTTAACCAGTTTATCCAGTTGCTTGTCGATACCTTGTAGCTCTTTTTTGATGGTGTTTAGAATGGTCTGTATAGGTTTGTGTACTGATTTCGGCATTCTCTGAAGCCGATTCTTTTGCATTGTGCTCATCTCTAAACACTGACTTCTTACCGCCAGTAAGTCACTGATCTCCCTAAGCTTTTCTGGCTTTAGTACCGACAGCCTTGGCTTCATGGCCTCACCAAAATGTGCAATATCCATTGCATCTAGCTTGTCGGTTTTGGCGAGGCGCCCTGCGGATTTAGCGAAGCTTCTTATCTGAGAAGGATTGCAAACAACAATAGGTAATCCTGCTTTGTCGGCGGCGCAAACAAACTCTAACTCGAGTCTTCCCGTAGACTCTATTAATACTCTTAGAGGTTTAAGGGGTTGAAGTTGTTTAATGGCATCCTTAATGCCACTTTTATCATTGGCAACACTAAAAAACTGGCCAGTAGGTCTCACATAAATATCGAGTTGTTTACTGCTGGTATCGATACCGACATTGATCTCTTGAGGTTCCATAAGATAAGCTATCTCCGCCTTGCTATTCGGGCTCGAGGCCCACATGACTATCCGAGTTATGCCTAGTGAGTGCTTATCACGTTCATACTTGTTATCGGTCTTTTACGAACCGGCCAGGCAGCGAACTGTGATAAACAAGGCCTTCGGTGGCCGCCGAAGGTGGGTCTCAATTTACCCGTTAACGAAAAGGATTTTCAACATCAGAATCAGACAAGAGCAATCATAGAAGGCCAGGCAGCATGGCTCCGGGCCTGCGGCCCTCCGCGGGACAGCTTACCTTGTGCACGTTTTGCGCTGGTCGCTGCGCTTGCATTTTTGCGCAAAACGCGCACAAGGTAAGCTGCCCCTGCTGGCGGCGTTCAGGCTGTAGAAAAACTAATTTATGTCTTTGCTGTCTTAGATGTGATCAAATATTAACCATAAATGGTGATTCTACGTGAATTCTGATCTAGCTTTCACTGATGAGTAGGCTATTTTTCACGTAGAAGCACAATACGAAAAGAGGGCTGAGTTTTTCTACACCCTCGTTAAGTATCACTATATGAAAAAACAATTTCTTTATATCTGGTGTGGAATAGCTACATGGTATGTTGCACAAGGTTTGCTTTCTTTTATTGCTTTCGAACTCCAGATCGATAAATACCCCGGATTAACTTATGGAGTATTGGCGCTAATTAATGGCTTTATTGGGGGTAGCGTTGTGTTGGCTTTATCTAAGGAAAATAATGTTCTGATCCAGTCAATACCCCTAATAGTTTTATCTCTCGCTTGGATTGTCTTGTCTCCAGCACCACATTGGCGTAATTTCTTCACCTGGAATTGGCCTATTTGGGGAGTGGTATCAATGTTATTAACAATTTATTTTGGGCAAAAATACTTAACAAAAAGCTCAAGCAAGGACGCCGCAAGCGGCGCCGCTTAGCTTGGCGTTAGTGCGACAAGCGAAGCTTGTTGCATCTTGCTGGGTGAAAGTCCCAGCCTGGTATGAGTTAGCCACTCACCAGTATCGAGTCTTGCGCGTTGTGCGGAGCTTTAAATTAGGGGTATTTGAGAGGCAGGATGCACGAGCGAACAATCAACGTGAAGCGTAGACAGAGAAATATGTAGGCCATAGGGAGTGCGCGCTCCTGAAGTGCTGGTATCGCTTCGAAATGCAAATTCTAGGTGACGAGGCTTGTAACGTGGTCGAAGTCCAAACAAAGCAATCAACTCAGGAGTGAATTTGTTTTCGCTACCTGAATGGCAAGATTGTGGAGACCTAGTGGAGTTCTTAAGTCGTGGCATGCGTACAGAGATGTAATGAGAACTTGTGAGACCCAAGGTAACTCCCAAAGGAATGGGTAGGGCGGTGTAGCTGAATAAGCGAGCCGAACGATGGTGTCTTGGGAGTCGGACCAGCTCATAGTAGTCGGAGGGCGGGAAAGCCGTCTACAGGGCGAAGGGGCTGGCAGTTATATTGAGCTTGCAGTCGATACATACACCGGACATGTAGGACTGGATATTGTATGAAAACAAAAGTGCAAGCATTACATTCAGTTGAATCTAAGTTTATGCACTTCAGTCATTGGGTGAAAAGGCGAAGATGGGTAGAGTGAATAGCTTTGATAGGATTTAGCTGCGCGGTAAATAATATAACGGAGGAGCCGGATACGGTAATTCCGCACGTCCGGATCTGCGTGGGGGCTGTCGGGTAACCGGCTGTCCTACCACTACGGCATTTATAAGGAAGTTAGGCATTGAAACTATTTTCAGCATTTTTTGTATTTTTAGTTTGTACCGGTTGTTCAACCCTTAGTAAGACTAAAAACTTTGAAATTGAGCCTTCTCCAAAGTACCAGAGAACCTATGTTTACGATTGGTGTGAAGAAGACCAAGCTGTATTAGGTATTTTGGGCGAGCACTGTTCTGGGATTTACAAGCCGCCTCTTTACTCGGTGCCTATCGATGATGGTTTTCTTGTTATCTACCCATTACTTTTGAGTCATAAAGAGCTTTCAGTGGGCCCTATGGGCTTGCCTATTATCCCTTTGAGTGGTAATAAAGTTTCCGCGAGTGAGGAGCAAAATATATATTTTCGGTTTAGAACCTACTCTAAGATAGGGAACTTTAATATTGCTCCAGTAAGAGTTTCGATTTTAAATGCTAATAGAGGCTCTTGCGACGTAATCGAACGTTCAGAGGATGCAATTGGAAAAGTTTATAACTGTGTGGTTGGTCTTAAAATTAATAAACTTCAAAAACTAATTATTAACCTGGAGCTAGATGACAATTCTACTTTAGATATTTCCTATATTTTGTCAGAGTTTACTAGTTACCGCCCTGTTGTTGCACCAAATGGACCTGCTAGGGATATTAAGCCGTTCATTACAATAGCTGATCCCGATGTCTAACAAGGTAATCATGTAAGGTGCCCATAATATCGGCGGTACTGGAGAAGCCTTAGGGCTTGCAGGTATTGGCAATCAAAAGTCAATTTTAGGGTAAGGGCATCAATTGACTTCAAATTTCGGAGGGTCAATTTGGAGAATGATGTCTGAAAAGCTCAAGATTGATAAAAATAGAAAGTCGGCATCACAGATCATAGTTGTCGGACAAAATTTACGCAGAACACGGCGCTATCACCAGTTAGTAACTTATTTCTACTGATTTCACCTTCATTTTACCTTTCCTTTTTTAAAGTGCTACTCAACCAGTTATTTAAAGAAACTAACTATGTCGAGTAGCATTCACTTAAAGCAAATTGACCATTATTTTACCTTGGATAAACAACAGGTCAGCCTGTTTGAGGGTTTAAATATTGAACTGCACAGTGGCCGTTCTTACGCCATTGTGGGGCCCTCCGGAGTAGGAAAATCAAGCTTATTGCTGTTAATGGCGGGCCTTGAACGTCCGGTTTCTGGCGAAGTGCAATTTCAGAAAAACGGTGAGCCACAATTATTAAAGAACCTACGTCAAAACTCAGGTTTTATTTTTCAGCAGTTTCACTTGTTACCCGAACTTGATGCCTTAAACAACGTCGCTCTGCCTTTAAAACTAAAAGGTGACAAACACGCATTATCCACAGCTGAATTATGGCTCGATAAGGTAGGGTTATCTGAGCGAATGTATCATAAACCACAGCAACTGAGTGGTGGTGAGCAACAACGGGTGGCCATTGCCCGTGCTTTTGTAATGCAGCCGCAATTTATTTTTGCCGATGAGCCTACGGGCAACCTAGATGAGAATACCGCGCAGCATGTCGCGCAATTGATGTTTGATTTCTGTCAGCAAAACGGCGTAGGGCTGGTACTGGTCACTCACTCGATGGAATTAGCGCAGCAGGCCGATACCTTACTGCAATTGAGCCGAGGCAAATTAGTGGTCAAGGCGCGCAACAAAGCTGCGGTTATGGCGGGCCCATTATGCTGATTTTATTAGTGTGGCAGTTATTCCGCCAGCAATATCACCAAGCGGATGTGCGCTTAATTCGCTGGACCCAAGCAACTTTGATGTTTTTCATTTTAACGCTCAGCTTAACCAGCAGTTCTATTCAAACTTATTTAGCCAATAATTTGCAGCAAATGCTCGGTAGCGATTTGGTGATTTCTCAGAATCAAGCACTAACCGATGCACAACTAAGCGAGTTGCACCAGTATGCGCGGCAGTTGAGTGTGAGCCAGCTGGTGAATGTAACCTTGACCAATGATCACCATTGGCAAGCGGTTCAATTAAAAGCAGTGGATGATCTTTATCCAGTGCAAGGCACAGTGCAAGTGGCATTTGAGGCGGATGGACAAGGAGAACCCCTGAGCCATGGGCCTAAATCCGGTGAAATCTGGGTCGATAGCCGATTGTTTGCTTCGCTGCAGCTCACTCTTGGCCAATCCTTAGACATCGGACACGGACAATTGAAGCTCACAGGTTTGGTGCAACACGAACCCGACCGTCTGCTCGAAGGCCATTCCGTAGCGATGCGTGCATTGGTGCACCTGGATGATCTTTCACTGATACAAGCAGACAATGCCCGCTTTCGCTATTTACTTACGGGGGATGAAAGCGAACTGAACACCCTCAAACAGTGGGCCACTACTGAGCTAGTGACTGCACAGTTTTATGATAAATACAGTGGCCATCCGCTGGCGATGTTTTGGCAACGGGTTGAGAATTTTGTGGGTTTAGCATCGGTACTGTTGTTTTTGATGGCTGCCATTGCTATCGACCAAGCCGGTCGACGTCAGTTGTTATCCCAGCAGCGCTTTGCTGCGGTGTGTTTAGCCATGGGCAGCAATAAACCCCAAGTGTTTGCTTTATCATTTGGTCAATGGCTACTAACAGTCATTGCAGGTCTAATTCCGGCAACCGCCTTGGCATGGGGGGCGGAATACCTAATTTTGCAGCAAATGCAGATACAGTTTACGGACCTATCCGCCACCCGGGTATGGACGGATTTATTCAACAGTTACATGCTGTTATTAGCCCTATTGGCGATTTTCCAAATTCCCAATTGGCTAGTGATGGCCAAAGTAACCCCGGCGCAGTTGATTCGCCAAATGGCGAGTCCGAATCACCTATTGCCACGATATGGATTTGCGTTAATCGGTGTGGCTGTGGTGGCCTTTGTTTACTCTGATAACGGTCTGCTCACGGCCATGACTCTATCCGCTATGGCGGCCACCTTGATGTTGATGGTGGTATTGACTTGGTTGGTATTGAGGTTGGGCTATACGGTGACGAGCCGTACAACGGGCATCATGGCTCTTGGTTTTTATATGATGAAACAGCGTTTGCTCAGCAAATCCATTCAAATTCTGGGTGTTGGCATGTGTGCCACTTTGTTGCTGTTCACCTTAAGTTTGATGAAGGACATTGGTCAAACCATGGAAGGCTATACCCGCGAGCACGATGGTAATCTGATGATCACCCAGGCCAATGAACAACAGGTGCAAGACATACGCCAATGGAGTGCGCAAACTGGCAGTGAGATTCGCCAATTAAAGCCATTTTGGTACGGGCAGTTAAGCCATATCAATGGTCAGTCCTTGGTGGAATTAACCACCGGCCCCAGCGAAAGTTTGGCTAGCTTACAGAAGCCTATCCGCTTGCATTTCAGTATTAAGCAAGCAAACAACAACCAAACCGTGATTGGCCAACGCTGGCAAGATCGGGATGCTGACTGGCAACAAGTATCGGTGGAGCAAGAAGTTATGACTGATATGGGGTTGAAGCTCGGCGACCAATTGCGGTTTGAAGTTGCGGGGCAATCTTTGAACTTTGAAATCAAAGCTAGTCATAAATATGTACCAGGCAAAGGTTCCATTACCTTTTGGTTTAATGTGCCGCAAAGCACCATGAACCAGCTTCAAATATCGCCTCTTTATATGGGTAGCCTTGAGCTTGTTGACACTGCTTGGGTGCAGTTGGCAGAGCTTTGGCTGCGTCATCCAACTTTGCGGTTAATCTCGGTGCGCGAATTAACGCAACGCTTTGATGATACTTTGTCGATGGTCATTAAGTTGGTATCTGGATTTAGTTTGATGATTATTGTGCTGGCACTGTTGGTGATCAGTGCATCGGTCAAAGGCTATGAAGCTGATGAGTGTAAAAAGAATGCCTTACTGATCAGCTTTGGTCAATCACGCCTTGCGTGCTGTAAACTAAGCCTGTTTGAGTGGTTGTTGACTTCTTTAATTGCTAGCGTGGGGGCCATTCTAGGTACTTACCTTACGGCTCAATTGATCTATCAGTCTCAATTTGGCATCAATTACAAGCCTGATTGGTTATGGATCATTGCTACTTTACTCGTCAGTGCATTGGTGGTGTGCAGCGCTGGTATGATTGCCAATCGCAGCAGTTTAAAGTTTTCCGTTGGGACCTTGTTAAGGAGCACAGGGTGAATAACATTTCAATTTAGTTGGTGGAAGACCAACAGGATTTGGCCATTAATGTCACAGAATATCTTGAGCCAAAAGGTCCGTCGGTAGATTGTGCGAACTGTCTCAGGGGAAGACATGAACTTTGATCATCCTGATGGCAGCATGGTCTTCTGAACAATAGAGGCGAAGATATAGAGTTGCTTAACGATGGAGGTTGTATATTAATGGTGTGTGAATTGTAAAAATGTGTGTTGCGATACCTATAAAGAGTGTTCCATGCGTCTGGGGGCGCACTGTGTTCGGCACAGTGTGCATCGCCGTTTACGGTGATATAAGCGAGTAAAAAGTGTGAAGATAATTATCGCTATAGTTAAATCTACACATGATTTTAGTATTTACTAAAAGAATTATTCATGAAAAAGAGCCTTGATCATCTAATAGATAATAGAGAAGACTGGCGAACAATAGCATTTGCTTTTTACTCCCTGGTTCACAATGATCCAAGTGATTGGGATAAGCTTTCAGATGAATTGAAAAGTAGTGAAATAGGCAATATTTGTCAGAAATATATAGATACTAAAGATGCTCAGTACCTAATGGAGGCGGGTAATATGCTTGCAGGTAAAAATTGGTACACAGCTCTTGGAAGAGCATTTTAAATGTTTGTTATTTTAAGTTGGTATAAAAGTTGTGGCGTGTCGAAAAGATGTTAAGTATTTCAAATTAGAGTGAAATTATTTTTCCTAGATTTAACGCTGCCCGCACTCGAAAGATAATATTTCTTGATAAAGCTGAATCCAATCCACTGTTGGTTGGCTTATTTCTGGAAATTGCTATAAACGATTATTCCAGAGCCTTTCAGATGTGTATGTAGTATTTTCACCTTTATGGCTTCGTTTAACAGTACATTGTGCTGCCAGGGATGACACTAAAGTATGAGGCTGTCGTTCATAAAGCTCTTCTCGCTAATTATTTTACTCCCTTTGAGGGGATAGTTTGTTGTTCAGATCGACTCAGTGTGCTTGTTCAAGAAACGTCAGGTAAGTGCCTGTAATTTCCTAGTGAATACAATCCTAGTAGAATAAAATAAAATAGCTGGTGCTGTTATAAATGGCAATGATGGCAGCTCCACGCTATCCGTATTTGGGTTAAGTGGACTTTAATTATTTGGATGCTCATAAAATAAGACAAATAAATCCGATATCAGCAGAAAGTGTAATTTAGGTAATTGAATGGAAATTTGCTGGATTTATAGTATTAAGTACTGCCGCATTAGCACTTTTATCACTGTGTGTGTTGGGCTAGCTCGTGTATATGGAAAATATATGCTGGGGTGACGCCCCTTTTAATCCAAAAATATTCGCTAAGGTGTAACTTTTTTGACTTTGCAGTTTGTTAAAAGAAGAAATGGATTGTTGGGTTTTTAAAAGAGCTCGCCAATAATTTGAATCTCAAAAAATTACTGTTTCTGTGAGCTGGTATCTTTACAAGTAATTACTTTGCAAGTAATTTCATTAGCTTGCCTTAATTGTTGGTTTTGAATTTTTGGTTCTGATAATACAAGTGCTGTCGGCACCAAAAGAATGTCAGGAATTATGGTTATTTACAATTGAAATGGGGGGAACGAGCAGTCTGTTTTGAAGTGTTTTTAGGTGTTTATCATTAGAAAGTGATCGGTAGTTAGAATGCTACATTGGTCACATGGATATAGCAAAAAGGAAAATCCAATGCTAAAAGATGTAACTTATAAAAAAGCTTTAAAAAGTATTATAGGATTAGTATTTGTGTCAGCAAGTTGGCAAGCGCAGGCCATCAGTTGTCCTCAGTTAGAGGACGTTTCATTGCCTCCAAAATGTAGCTCTGAAGAGCTAGGAACTTGTAATGTTGCGGTACAAAATATAATCCCAGCTGCAGCCTGTGCAATCTTCGAAGTGTCTCCGGCTGCAAATGATGCGACGTTGGTACTCCGTTTTACAACGCTTATCACTAACTCCTGGTTTGATGCAACAGCACCTTATCATCCGACAGCAAAGGGCGTTTACTCAGATATTAGTCGAATGACAGAGCCGACAGATAATACTGAGTTAAATATTGCATTGACCTATGCTTCCCACAAAGTACTAAGTGGTTTATTTCCCCATTTGGTATCTGAATGGGATGACATGCTAATTGAGCTAGGGCTAGATCCTGAAAATATTTCAGAAGATACGACGACACCAATTGGTATAGGAAATTATGCTGGTAGAAAAGTTCTGGAAGGACGTGTCAATGATGGGATGAATCAGTTAGGTAATGAAGGTAACCAGCTTTATCATCGCTTGCCTTATGCCGATTATACTGACTTTAAACCTGCTAATTCTGCCTACAAGCTGCGTTTTCCATCAAAATGGCAGCCGGCAGTTTTAATGGAGCGACCAGGCGTATTTCGGGTTCAGCAGTTCGTAACTCCTCAAATTGCCTTGACTACGCCCTACAGCTACGAATCTCCTGATGAGTTCACTTCACCGATACCAATTAAATCCAAAATTTGGAACTACCCCAGTTACGTAGCGCAAGTAAATGATGTATTGGCTACATCAGCGAATTTAACTGATGAGCAGAAGATGAAAGCTGAGCTATTTGATATGAAGATATTCAGCTTAGGCTTCGCTGCCGTTTTTGCATCTGAATCTCAAGGTTTATCCCTGATGGATTTCATACACTATGACTTCCTGACTAATATGGCAGCTTTTGATACTGCAATTGCTATTTGGAAGGAAAAGCGTCGCCATAACTCAGTAAGACCTTTTTCTGCTGTTCGGTATATCTATAAGGATGAACCTGTAACGGCTTGGGGGGGCGCAGGAAAGGGAACTGTGAATGATTTGCCCGCCAGTCAGTGGACTAGCTATCTGCCTGTAGCTGATCATCCTGAGTATCCCTCCGCATCAGCTAGCTTTTGTGCTGCGCATGCCGAGACAAGCCGCTTGTTTTTACCTCAAGGCGATACTTTGGGATATTCTGTAACTGCGCTGTCTGGCAGCTCTCAGATTGAACCTGGTGTAACACCACAAACTGACTTGAATCTATATTTCCCTACCTGGACTTCATTTGAAGAGGACTGTGGTAACAGTCGTGTATGGGGAGGTGTACACTTTGAGCCTTCAGTACCTGCAGGGCAGGCGATAGGTCATCAAGTGGCGCATCGTGCTTTTCAGTTTTACCTCTCAAAATTAGAAGGTAACTAAGATAGATGACGTGGGGCAGAAGAATCACTAATTGATAAGCTCGGATCCAATTAGTATCTTCTGCCTCATTTATAAGTTAGATGTTTCTATTCTGGGACCTCTGTTCATCAATGTTTAAAATGTGAGCGAAGTTGTCATTAGGTAATTTTTTATCTCGATACTTGGGAAATCTAGAGTGGCTTCCGGTCACAAGAAATGTGAACCTAAGAACCCGATAATAAGTTCACTCAAGTGACTGAAAAAGCCATATAGATAATGCAGCCTATTGTACCATAAGTTAAGAAGTGAAATACTTGACAATCATTTTTGACAGAGGAGCCTGAATCTCAGTAGGGAACAATATCCCGTTGATGTATTTCTGCAGTTTTTAGATGTTTTACAGGGCTTAACTTTAATTAAAATATAATTCGGTCCTGTTTCTCTAATACTAATTACTTTACTTATAATAATTGGATTGTTATTGCCTGCAGTATGGCAGGTATTGTTAGGATAATTGTGATGAAGCGAATTCCTGAACCCTTCCGTATAAAAATGGTTGAGCCGATCAAGATGACAACCTATAAAGATAGGGAGGTTGCACTCAATAAGGCTGGATTAAATCCGTTTTTACTGCGCAGTGATGATGTCTATATTGACCTATTGACAGATTCAGGTACTGGTGCAATGAGTGATAATCAATGGGCGGGTTTGATGCTTGGTGATGAGTCCTATGCCGGTAGCCGAAACTACTACAATTTGTGCAATGCAGTAGAGCATTTTTTCGGGTATAAATTGGTTGTTCCTACACATCAGGGGCGTGGAGCAGAACAAATTTTGTTTCCTGCTCTGATTGAGCGTATGCGTCAAGTGCGTGGAGGGACGGAGCCTGTATTTATTTCAAATTATCACTTTGATACTACTGCAGGGCATATAGAGTTAAATGGCGGAAAAGCAATTAATGTGGTAGATAAACGTGCTTTTGATACCACGACAGCATACGACTGGAAAGGTAACTTTGATTTACAACGCCTGGTTTCCACTATTGAGGAGCACGGAAGCCACAATGTCTGTGCGATTATAACTACTGTGACCTGTAACAGTTCTGGTGGTCAGCCTGTGTCCATGAAAAATATGCAGGCAGTTTATGAAATTGCTACTAAGTATGATATCCCAGTGGTAATTGATTCGGCTCGATATTGCGAGAATGCTTACTTTATAAAGCAAAGGGAAGAGGGGTATCAAGAAAAATCGATTTTAGAAATTATTCGCGAGATGTATCAATATGGGGACATGTTGACAATGTCCGCAAAAAAAGACCCTATGGTAAATATTGGTGGCCTTTGTTGTATTCGAAACAATGAGGAACTGTTTCAAGCCGTACAAACCCGCTGCGTCCCTATGGAGGGTTTTGTGACCTACGGAGGGATGGCTGGTCGCGATATGGAAGCGCTGGCCCGGGGGCTCTATGAGGCTGCCGATGAGAGCTATTTGAGCTACCGAATTGGCCAAGTGGCCTATCTGGGAGAGCGATTGAGATCTGCTGGAGTACCCATTCAATATCCCACAGGTGGGCATGCGGTTTTTGTAGATGCATCGAAGATTCTTCCCCATATTCCATCAGAGCAGTTTCCGGCACAGGTGTTAACCAATGCGCTGTATCTAGAAGCGGGAATCAGGGCTGTGGAAATTGGCTCTTTACTTCTTGGGCGGGACCCGGATACCGGTGAACAAAAGAAAGCAGATCTAGAATTAATGCGGCTTACTATTCCACGTAGAGTCTATACAAATGATCATATGGATTATGTAGCAGATGCGATTATCGAACTTTGCTCGCGGGCCAATGAATTGCGGGGGCTAGCTTTCGAGTATGAGCCACAAGTTCTACGACATTTTACTGCTAGATTTACAGAGATTTGAGCTATAAATAACTATTTTTTCTATTATAGTAAAACCATTCTTTAGTATATTTTACAACTAAAATAAGGTGGATACATTGGATGTTTGTATCCACCTTATTTTTTCTAGAAATTATCTTGCTGTCTTACCTGGTTCCAGCTGGCCCCTAAGTCGGTCGACTCGTAGAAATCACCATTGGCACCATCGCAGGAAACTAATAAACGATCGGCAACAAGAGGAACTATAGAGGTACAATAGTCTGTAGGTGGTTTATTGTCTGTAGATATCCAGCTTTTTCCGCCATCCGTTGTTGTTAAGATTCTGGTTTCTGTTTCACGATTCCTGCCGGAAAAGTTACTTTGTGAAAAACCAACAATCGCAACGGCTTCATTGTCAGTTGAGAACCAGGGAACGGATCGAAATGTGAAATTTCTATTTATACAGCGATTTCTGGAAGATTTGCTCTCTTTACATTCTTTAATGTACGTAGTTATTTTATCCTGGTTGCCATTTTTATCAATTTTGTAATAGGTTGGCTTTCCTGTCCAGGACCAGAAGCCAGCTTCCTCGACACCTAACTGAACTGCGCCTGCGTTAACAATTGCATTTAGGTCAAAATCATCTACTGTTTTTTCGATCATCCAACTTTCAGGATCATAGATGAAGATTTCGCTATTGATTGGCGAAAATATAATACTTCCATACGTTGATTGCTCACGGACAGTTATGTAATTCTGGCCGTTGAATTCAAAAATAGTTGTATTGTATATATGTTGGTCACTTTTAGTGTGGGCTTTCATTTCCCCTATTTTTACTTCCGCAATATGCTTCCATCCTTGACCTGATCTTGAGGAGTATTGATTCAAAAGTTTCCACTTTACTTGTGAATTTGCTACTACTCCCCTATAAATATTCACTTCAAAGTCGCGAGTAACTAGAAGTTCTATCTCTCCTGTATCTAGAAGTCTCAGATTTTCAATGTGAGTATTGTGCTCCAATGATATGTCTAGCCAATCCCCTTTAGCAGAGCGCCAGAATAGGGCGCCTTCACTCCCCCCGACTACTAGATCACCATGATTGTTTTGTGCGATAGCCGTTAGTTCATGATTGGTGTCAACAGCATCAAGCTCCCAGTCCCCGTCGGGAGTACGTTTCATAAATACGCCGACCTTTCCAAGAAAGTAGATGGAATTATCAGGAGAAATATACTCTTCGCTGTATGTCAGGGGGTTCTGTGCAATGGATATATAAGCTGACTCACGCTCTTCATCATTTTCATCGATATGCCACCCGTTGATTGATTGAGGATCGTATTTTATGAATGGAAAGTGCTTTGCAATTACCTCTCCTTCTTTTGATTCAGGCGCGCGAATCAAAAGGTCTAGGTATCTATCACCTTGTGGCTTTGGATAATAGATCAAAGTACCAAGATCAGTGACCTCACCCTGCGTAACTGAAAAGGTCCCCAGCTTCTCATCTGCACTTACGAAACGGCTGTACCATCCATTACCGTTTGAATAGAACGCCCGAATGCTACTAATAGAGTAATTCCCTGGTTTGACAGAAGAGGCAAATACCGTTGTACCATTTAGCTTTGGTCGATCCGCAAGGAGACGTTCCGGTTTTATGGATTTAGACTCGTTCAAGTTTTCCGGGTTAATTGTGAGTTGATTAAACGGCAGGGCAACACCAGAGGCGTTAATGATTCGAGCGACAACAATTCCATCTTGTTCGCTAATAGGGACGTCTTCTTTCAATGTTGGTAGCATATTAACTTGCCCCGCACAACCTTGTAGAAATAATAAACAGACCGCTAAAAGAAGTGGGCAAGACTTAACGTACCTGAGAGGGTTCATCCCTGACATATTATTCTCCATAATTTGGACCAAAGCTTGGCAATTGTATTGCATTTGGCTCTGAGATAGTATTTAAAACGTTGTCACTTATTTATAAATAAACATATGGAAGTGTTATTTTGACACTAAATTTTAGAAGCGTGATGCCGGTAGGCTATCAGGTAAGTGGAGTAGATACTCTTCTTAAAGGCTTAATATTTGCGGCAATCCTTGTGTCTGAATCAGTAATTGCTCGGACACTGTCATTGGTACCCTATGATAGTCCACCTGAGTTAGAGGGCGGACGTGGGTATGTTTTGGTTAAGCTAGATGTAGGGGGTACTGCGCCCTCAATTGAGTTTGCTAAGATGTACGCTAATGGAAATAAATACCTGCTGAGTGGGCAAAAATATAAACTGCGAAAGAAAGGTCGTTATAAAGTCAGCCTTAAGGATAAGTCCGAAGGTTTTTACCTGATGACAGTCCCAGCTGGCCTGTACCAAATTACCCAAATAAATGCACCTTACTTCAATCTTCCCTACAAGCTAGATACTGCTAAGCAGCGTACTTGGCGTTTTCATGTGGAAGCTAAAAAAACAAATTATATTGGTAGCTTGTTTATAGGTAAGCAAAGAAAGTCAGATACGGTAGAGGTCTATTTCAAAAATCGAATAGCAACAGATTTAGATGGAATTCAAGAAGCTATAAATTCATTAACTGAGTTGTATCCTCTGGTATCTGGTGCGGGAGTACAAGATGAATTCTTGCAAAGTTGGTTAAGTCCTTTGGAGATAAACCAATGATTGTTTTTTTTCGAGGGACTTTATTGGTTTTGTTGTGCATTTTGGTGAAAATTGGTCCAGTAGTAGCAATGCCAGCAGAAAGCTACTTTAAATCGATTGATACTATAACAGCACAAGTCAGTCCTGATGGAAGATTGGTAGCGTCCATTAAGCAGAGTGATACTAGTCAAAAGTTAGATATTTGGAGTCGTGAAGATGGGTCTAGTCATACCCTGATTGATCTCGAAACATTGACATCCAGGGATGCATCAATTCAATTTATCCGTTGGGTTGGCCCAAAGTATCTTGTTGCCCAGTTTAAGGAAGTCAAGAAGGGTGTTAAAAATTTATTAGATACCAAGCCAGCTTATCGACTATTAGTGCTTGATGTCTCAGGCTCCGAAGGCCAGCCTCCAGAAATATTTGAGGTAAAAACACCAGGATGGTTGGTCCATGCGTTGCCAAACAGGCCGGGCCATTTTCTGTATGCAAAAAGTGGGATTTACTCCAAGGTATACAGTATTGACGTATCTAAGCTTAACCGATTTAAACAGAAAGCAAGTAAACTTTTACGAAAAGATGGAGGCCAGTTTACAGTTCAGAATGAAGTGGCTTCAGTTGAAGGGTATGCGATACGCTGGTTTTTTGATTCATCAGGCCAGCCAAAGTCAGTTTTGTTTTTCAATGACAGCAAGCTTCATCTGAGTAAAGTTGTTGATGGACACTCTACCGGCCCAATAAAGAGTTGGTCTGAAGAAGAGTTGGAAGAGGAGCCCGCCCCCGGAGCAGAGCATGGAATCCTTATACCGGTATCTATAAGTCCGGAGTCTGGAACTTACTTTTGTTTAGATACTAATTCGGAGAAAGATCGGGTAGTTTACCGCTGCAATTTCACTAGTGGAGAACAGAGCATAGCTTATCGATCTGATAGCTACGATATTATCGATCTGGTAATAGAGCAATCGACAGGGGAGTTGATTGGTGTAAAAGTCGTTCATAATGGACGGTTAGAATATCAATATATTGATGAGGATAGACAAGAGAAAAATGGCATGGCGAGTCTACTAAAAACAACAGTAGGAAGAAGCCTCGATAGTACTATAGAGCTATACTATAGTGAGAGCCACGGCCAGCCAGGACGTTATTTCCTTAGCAGGAAAAACCAGAAAATTGACCAGCTAGTGGCCTCAAAATTTCCACATTTAAATGATCAGCTTGAGAGTCGCCAATACCACGACCAGGTTAAAGTGGAGGGATTGGATATTCCCTATATATTGACCATGCCAAAAGGTAACGGGCCATTCCCTCTTATAGTTATGCCACATGGTGGTCCTCTTGGCGTTTTTGACCATCAGTATTTTGACTACTATACACAGTTCTTTGTGGCGAATAATTATGCCGTTTTAAGGGTGAATTATCGAGGATCGAGTGGTTATTCAACTGAGCTAGAGGAAGCGGGTGTTCAGCAGTGGGGTAACTTAATGCTTGAAGATATATTTCAAGCAACAAAGGTGGTAAGTAACCGAAGCGATATTTTGTCTTCGGAAATTTGTTCTGTTGGAATGAGTTATGGTGGATATGCTGCACTAATGATGGCTATCAAACACCAGCAATTGTTCCGCTGTGCAGTCAGTGTGGCCGGTGTCACAGATGTTAACCTCTACCTGAACTCACCCTATGCAACTGAGGCTCAAAGTAAGTGGTTGCTGGAAAATGTTGGAGATACTGTTAAAGACTATGGCAAGCTAAAGGACATTTCACCGGTATATCTTGCACAAAACCTTCAAAGGCCTGTATTTATTATTCATGGTGAGAAGGATGAAACTGTTGATGTTGAACATATGTACCGCATGAATATGATGTTAAGTAAGTTTGATAAGGACTATGAGTGGAAACTATATCCAGAAATGGCTCATGGTCCTACTGATAGTGAGCACCATAGAGCTATTTTTGGGTCGATCATTAGCTTCCTTGAAAAGAACATGTAGGTTTCTGGGATTATGGAGGCTCGGAGTAATTTCATAGCTGTATTTGTGGGATTACTTAGAGCCATCTATTACCCAATTAGAGAGCTAGCTGAGACTTTAATACTCTCCTTTAAGATGGATAGAAAACTGCGAGATACTGGGATAAGTGTATCTGTTCCGGAAAGCCGGACAAAGTGGCGTCGTGACTGTAACTTTAATTCAAGGATTCTATGGCTGTTAATGATGTAGCTTCGATGTAATCGGTAAAAAGTTTCCTTAGGCAGCTGCTCATTGAAACTGTCAAGAGTCATATCTGAAATAATGGTATTTGTATTGTGAGATTTAACTCCTGTCTCGGTAAGGTGGATGCGACGATAACGACCGATACTGTCGATATAGTTAATTTGGTCATATTCAAATATCTTCATTTGATTATAATCACTCAAAACCAATCGGTTTCCGCTTGTCGAAGACGTCTGTTGCCCTAAGGCATACATCTCTTGCCGTAATATCTTGCGAATGCTTTTCTTTATTAATTCTGGATGAGCAGGCTTTGTCAAATAGTCAATTGCATTTGTGTCGAACGCACGCAGGGCATAGTGCTGATAGGCTGTTAGGAAGACAAGTTGATAGTTTATATGTTGAGTTGCATTAGCCACATCGAAGCCATTCACCTCTGGCATTTCAATGTCAAGGAATACGATATCAGGGCTTTTGGTTATGATCTGCTTTATTGCTGACTTCCCATCAGTTACTTGCGCCACAACTTTCAATTCATCGAAGGTGTTGATTACTTCTATTAGATTGGATCTTGCTGCAGGTTCGTCATCGACAATAATTACTTTTTTAGTATTCATTTTCGCCATTTTCAGCCTGCGGGGTTATGGATGAATTTACTTGTGGGAAGCGAATTTTCAAACTTGCTCCTTCACCGCTTGAATTTAGCTTAAGGGCGTGGTTGTCACTGAAGTTGACTCTTAATGTTTGAGTTAGAATACGTAATCCTTCACCATAAGTGATATTCTTGTCATCAAAGCATGCCCCTGTATCCTGAACTTCCACTTCTATGTAGCTATTATTTAGTTCCACATTTACACTCACATGCCCACTTCTAGCGTAGGGTGCAATACCGTACTTTATGGCATTTTCCACAGCTGGCATTAATAGTAATGAAGGTATATTCATTCCATTCAAATTTTGTGGGCAGTCAATATCAAAGGTGAATCGATCCTCAAAGCGCTTTTGCTGCAGCAAGAGGTATAACTCGATTAATCTTAGTTCTTCCTCAATAGTTATCCATTGGGTTTTGGTTAAGTTGATTGTGTCGCGCAATAAATCGGAAAGGCTGTAAATGAGCTCTTTAGCTTTTGATGGGCGCTGAATGACTTCTGATGCAATCAAATTTAGAGTGTTAAATAGAAAGTGAGGATTTGATTGCATTTTAAGTATTTGTAGCTCTGCGTGTTGTGCATGAAGCTGCGAGCGATAGAAGAAACTTTGCTGTTGAAATATATATATGGCAAAAATATAAACTGTCGATTCAAGTAGCATTATCGCCAATGGTAATATTTTAATGTCAGGTACTTTGAAAGTTAATGGGGGTTCTACGATCGGTGCAATGCTTATAAATAGAAAAATGACTACAATTGGTCTAAGTAAGTAAATGTGTTTTTCTTTTAACAATCGTAGAGGGCTGTTGGGAAGGTTTTCAATAAAAATGAAAAGAAGGTGACATAAAATAAATGTTCCCCATATTTTAGCTGTAGCCAACAGGAAGAGGTGGGGGGTTAGTGACTCAAGTGAATAAAGTGTAGTAGAGACGATAAAGATATTCACCCATGGCCATATTAGAAGAAATATCCATGCTTGGATCTTATTTATTTTGCGAAATTCAAACAAGGTTCCTTGCCTATATTGCATTCAATATCGATTTTATATATCAAAATATCAACAGTGAATGATATAGATAATCTCATATGAAAGAAACTTGCCATTTGCTCCATTGAGCTTGAAATATGCACCGTTCATACAAAACATTATCGATTGCAAGCAAATTTTTAAGTATCTAAGCATAAGTTTATGTATCTCTGGTTTTTAAATTGGCGGAAGTTAGTCATGTACTTTTTTATAGAGTTTTCCCTGTTTAATTAATGATAAAACTTCCAACAGTTCTGGTCGTGCGGAGATTTTCACCATCCGCACAATTCTGTCATAGGTGGATGCTCTGATGGTGATATGAATATCCTCTCCAGTTAAAGGAATTTTTATTTAATGTAAAAGGAAGGTTTATATTATGAATTATTCTTTTGTCTCTATATCTATAACTCACCAATATATCTCTCTATTCCGGTGCCTGCTCGGTATCTGCTTTTTGGGTTCCCTATTGGTTGCTTGTGACTCGGATGACTCTGAAGATGTCTCTGGGACAGAGATTCCCTTAGTTACAGGCCCAAATAGCGATGCTTGTAAATTGTCTGAAAGTGAAATACATGCAACCGCTACGGGTTTGGAATACATTGTTACTCCCGATGCCTGTTTTGACTCCCTTTCAGGATATGAGTTTGAGCCAAGTTACGTAGAAATTGACGGCTTAAATATGCATTACGTGGATGTTGGGCCTAATAATGGCGAAGTTATACTGTTACTACATGGTCAACCCAGCTGGTCCTATTTATACCGAAAAATGATCCCGATCCTTGCTGATGCCGGTTACCGAGTGATTGCACCAGATAATATTGGAATGGGAAGGTCAGACAAGCCGATCGACGTCACAGTTCATCAATATGAACAACATGTTGCTTGGACTAAGGCGTTTATTGATAAGTTAAATTTAACTGATATTAATCTGTTTGTACAAGATTGGGGAAGTGTTATTGGTCTTCGTATTGCAGGTGATATGCCACAAGTTATCGAAAGGCTAGTTGTCGCGAATGGTGACCTTCCGGTGATTCCATTGGGGGGAAATCCTTATATATACCCGACTTTTGAGATTGATGAATCACTGGGTGATGCAGAAACATTCTTTACTTCAAAATCGACTGACAGGGTGGAGGGATTCCAACAATGGATTAACTATGCTTCTAGTGTACCGGAATTAATTGCTGGAGATGTGGTACAAACATTGACTATTAACCTGCTAAGTGATGAGGAAGTACTTGCGTATAACGCCCCCTACCCAAATATTGAGTATAAAGCGGCAATACGAGCATTTCCTGCGATGATGGTAGGCATTGAAATGCAGAATTTTTCTGCCTGGAAAACACTTGGAGCTTTTCACAACCCATTTATGTTTAATGCCGGTGAGTATGATATCAACTTGGGGAGTATTGAAACGCAACAGAAGTGGGTGGAGCATGTACCAGGTTCGGATGATGGTGATCATAGGCGCTTTGCTGCAGGCCACTTTATTCAAGACGATGTAGGCGAGGAATTGGCCATACACTTTTTAGATTTCTTGCGAAATACTACGGTTGAGGAACCATTGCAAGCTGGCGGTCCACTCTTTAATTTTCGCTATTGTGAGATATTACTGTCTTATCTAGACGGAGCTGAGGAGTCAACAGAGATTTGGGGTACCCCGGGTGTTAATTTTTGTCCCCAAAGTCAGTGGGATGCTATCAACTTCAACGATATAGAAATTGAGTATGGTGCGCTTTTTGCAATCCCTAATGGGCCGCGTTTTTTTGTGGTGGATGAAATTTTAGGTGGCGATATTGTCTCACCCAGTCCGGATGATGAATACCGTTTTTTTGGTGACTTAGAAATGCGCTTATTGACTACCATGAATTATAGTTCTGATCTCGGAGAGAGTGTTTCCTATATTCCTGGACAAGTACTAAGGAATAATACTTGGTTGTTTTATGAAGGCCGTCGTGTTTACGAGCTAACTGATATCAATGGGCAGGTGTATATTATGCAATCATTTAGTCATATTGAGGTCTCTGATCTTCAGTTTGACGATTTAAAAGACCTGGGAAGTCGCCTCAATCTGCCAGAAGGCTGGACATTTAGAAGTCGCATTCTAAGTGAGCCATTAGAAGTCTCCGCCATCGATGGTATTGCTGAGGTGGTACAAGACGACTTAGGTAATAGCTACCAGTTAGTGCCGTAATATAAATGAAGTAACATTCATCGGTGTTATAAGGAATTACTGTTCTTTAAGAAGCCCATTTTTATTAAAGTGGGCTTCTTATGCATCGCCATACCCTTCAAGTGCATAGGTTAATGGAGGCTTAGGTGGTCTCTATGTCAAGTTGCTAGCGCTTGTTACTTGTGACTCTGTCAATTAAACGAGTTCCGCGCTCTATCTCTGGGATTTATCTATAAATATCCTCGCTTCGCCGATATTCCGCATTTGAGGTGTTGAAACTCATTTTGTTACAGTGCCTACTATAAAACAGGAAGTTGAAGTTTTCTTTATAGAAACCTTTTTAATGAGTTTTATGTTGCGGTCTTATAAGAATGATTAATGTAAAAAGAGCGGGTTTAGGTGTATTGGTAGTTTCATCGGTCCTAATGGGGTGCTCAGTTACTGATAACCAAACTGATGTGGCCGGTAGGGAAGCTATTGACAACTCGGCGCTACTCCATGATCTAGCGGATCAATATGCTGAAGCTTATTTAGAAAACTTCCAGCCGTACGCTTACTTCTCAGATATGGAGCTGGACAGGCACAACCTTTTTTTAAGTAACTCCCCCAGTAACGCTGCTTCTCTAGCGGCATCTGAGGACAGAATACTCAATAAATTGGCAGAGATAGATCTTGATGGTCTAAAAAGTGATCAAGAGAAGGTATTCTACTTCAAACTGAAAGAGCGACTAGAGTCCAATGTTGGCCTAAGGGTGTGTAAGACTGAACTCTGGTCTGTTGATCATATGTTTGGCCCTCATATCATTCTTGGCTTTTTGACTGAGGTACAGCCGGTTGAAACAGCCCAAGAAAAGGCAGATGCGATTGAACGTTGGCTTGACGCGGCTCGTTACTATGAGCAAGAAATAGCCAATCTCCGCCGGGGGTTAGAGCAAGGTTACTCCGCACCTCAGAGTGTGGTTAAGCGAGTCATTCAGCAAGTTGGTGGCTTGACCCAAGTACCTATCGATGAGCACCCGTTCTTGGGGTTAGCGAAGAAAGCTGGGGACCCTGAGTTTGAAGCTGCATTTAAACAGGTGCTTTCAGATCACGTTATCCCCTCAATGGAGAATTACAAGAATTTTCTAGAGTCTGCCTATTTACCTGAAGCCAGAGCCGAGCTTGGTATCCATGCGATTCCTAATGGCCGTGAATGTTATATGGCTCAGTATCGTTCTTATACGACTTTGCAGAGAACACCAGAAGAAGTTTTTGAGTTGGGTTTAAGTGCTGTCAACTCAAACAAGAGCGAAGTGGTTCGCTTAGGCAAGGAGTTCTATCAAGTAGATTCCTATTCTGAGGCAGTGGCAAGGGCCAGTGAGGATAAAACTCAGAAATTTAATAGCGCTGATGAGATGCATCAGTTTTATGAGCGCCTGGTTGATAAGTCTAGAGATTTAACCGTTGATTTCTTCCATGAAATGCCTTTGATCGAAATGGAAGTAAAAGCTATCCCTGAGCATGAACAGGGCTCAGGTCGCAGCGCACACTATATTCCGGGCACCAAGGAGCGCAAGGCGAGATTTGGATATGATCCGACAACTTACAGGGATGAGTCTTACGCTTCTGCAGAGAAGGTTACTATCCACGAAGGGTACCCGGGCCATCATATGCAAATTGCTCTCGTACAAGAGCAAGAAAAGTTTCACAAAATAGAAGATGCTTTGTCTAACTCTGCTTTTGCTGAAGGTTGGGGTAGGTACTCTGAACATCTAGCGGAGGAAGCGGGAATGTATCAGTATGGGTCAACCAAGATCCTAAGGAGAGCATGGCCTGCGCGAGGTATGGTAGCGGACACCGCAATGCATGTACTCGGTTGGAGTGATGAAAAGGTTGCGGAGTTTTTGCAGGATTCTGGCGCTTCATTTGCAAAAGGCCCGAGGACTCTGATGGACCGAATGGCGGTTATGCCTGCGCAGCTTACCTCTTATGATTCTGGTGCCCTCGAGATTTTCGCCTTGCGAGAACTGATGCAAAATGAACTTGGTGAAGACTTCGATATTAAGGACTTCCATGAAATTATTCTGAGAAATGGCAATGTTCCTATGGCCGTACTAAGTGAGCAGGTAAGGGATTTCATTCAGGATAAGAAGCAAGGGTAGCTGCGTTTAAGTCTGATCTCGGGTTCGTGTTATTGCGAGCCTGAGCTACACAGTTGGGTGCCAATTAATTTTTGACTAAGTGTCAGCGCTATATAAGTTGGGTTCCCGAATTGGGCTATGTTTAATTTTTTTACTATAGTGGTTTTTTCCTTCTCAGTTACGATTTTAATCAGTCACCTAAAGTTATCTGATCTGATTAAGTACCAATTTGAGAGGTACCATGAAAAATGGCTTAGGGATGGAAGTCCGATGGCTTTGTTTTTCAAACCGAGGGGTTCTTCCTCTTATGCCTTTCATGCTGTATGTAACAGGTTGGTTCGAGGGGAGAGGCCGGATTGGATCTTTGGTGATCCTTATGCAGAAATACTCTTTGGGAAAGTGAATTTTTGGGATGAATTTTCTAAATATCACACAATTCTCTTCGCTATCTCTATATTTTTATTCCTCTGGTAGTTATTAAGGTGGTTATAAAGTGGGTAGTTAATTGTTCTCTTAAGAAGTTGCTGCTGCCTGAGTCAAAGTAACTACTCCAAATAAAGCTTCGTAATTATTAATATGAATGTTTTCAGGGGGCCTTACACTTACTAAATCCCCATTTGCCTGGACGCTAGATCCCGCATAATTTCTTCAGATCCGCCACCAATCGCATTCACTCGCACTTCACGATATATACGCTCAACACGGCTGCCGCGCATATAGCCTGCGCCGCCCAACACCTGCATAGCCTCCCGAGCGCAGAACTCAAGGGTTTCTGTGGCTTGGACTTTGAGTAATGCGATTTCCGCTACTTTGAGCTGATGTTGTTGCTCTGCCCAGGCACAGAGGTCCAGATAGGCTTGGGTGGCATTGATGCGTTGAAGCATCTGGGCAAATTTGTGTCGAATCACCTGGTGATTGGCGAGACGCTTTCCGAAAGTCTGGCGCTCCTGGGCCCACTCAATGGCGTCCTGCAAACAGACCCGGCTGAATTCTACACAGGAAGCGGCAATGCCCAGGCGTTCGCGATTGAAGTTGTGCACTATGGGCAAGAAACCTTGGTTCTCACCGCCAATTAGATTACTCGCGGGCACGCGCACCTGATCAAAAAAGATACTGGCCGTATCAGAACACCACCAGCCCTGCTTTTTATCGAGAAGTTGCCGGCTAACGCCTTCGGCATCCGCAGGGATTAAGAGCAGGGAGATACCGCCGAAGCCTTCCTCGCCAGTGCGCACGGCAGTAGTAAACCAGTTAGCGCGCATACCGCCGGTGATATAGGTCTTTTCGCCGGTAACGATATAGTCATCCCCATCACGCTCTGCGCGGCACTGAAGATTGGCTACATCGGAGCCTGCGCCTGGTTCGGTAATTGCCAGGGAAATATGCTTTTCGCCACGTAATACCGAGGGAATAACCTGATCTTTTAGGGCCTCACTGCCATAGTGCAGTAATGGGGGTAGGGCAATGCCGTGGACCATTAGGCTGGCGTAGAGTCCACCTGCGCCGGGGCGGGCTAACTCCTCTGCGGCAACAATCATATGGAAGACATCGGTTTCGATGCCGCCGTAGTTTTCCGGATAACTCATCTGCAGAAGGCCAACTTCTGCGGCTTTTTTCCAAAGCTCGGCGGGTAGCTGGCCGTCTTCGTCCCATTTAGTAATGTAGGGAGTAATCTCACGGTCGACAAAGCGGCGCAACTGGGTGCGCCATTCCTGATGGTCTTCGTCATAGAAGGGGCTTGCCATACGGGAGGCATCAATATCGTACATGCTGATCTCCTTTAGGAAGTAGCGTCGCTGGGGATTTTGGCGGTTTCCGTGGGAGCGGCTTCGATCTGAACTAACAGCTGGCCACCGCGTACCTGGTCTCCTTCACAGGCGCCCAGTTTAATTACGGTACCGTCGCGGTCTGCGCGCAGGGCGTGCTCCATTTTCATGGCTTCCATTAAGGCGATAGTGTCTCCCCGCTGAACTCTTTGATTGGGCTCAACCAATACCTGCACCAGGCAACCGTCCATAGGGGCCGTGATGCGGCCACTGCCTTCGTTAAGGCTCGATTTGGCCGGTGCGTGGGTGATATCGACAAAATGAAATTGCTTGCCGTCTAACAGGAGATGCAGATTGCTATGGTTGGCTAGAAACAGTCTCTTTTGGCTAACGCCATCCAGCAGAAGTTCAGCGCTGTAAACTCCAGTTTCTTTTTGTGATTTCTCAAAATGGACCCACTGAATCAGGAACTGCTGGTCGCCTACTGAGATTTGATAAGAATTATCTACTAACGCCAGCAGCTCACAGTTTAGGGTTTGTCCTGCAATTTCCAGTCGGTAGTTGATCGGCACGCTGTTGTCACCACTGCGCCAGTCACTGCGGCCGCTACGCCGATCCTGAGGGTTGGCTTGGTGCAAATGATTAAGTAATGCGGCTTGGGCTGCAATTACTGCTGGAACTGGTTCTGCGGATGTCAGCGTGCTGTTTTGGTCGAGAAAACTGGTATCGGCATCGCCAGCGATAAACTGTGATTCGGCCAGGATCTTCTGCAGGAAATGGATATTGTTTTTGGGGCCGATAAATTCCAGCCGGGTCAGGGCTTGGGTTAGCTTGCGCCGAGCTTCTTCTCGATCTTGCCCCCAGGCAATTAATTTGCCGAGCATGGGGTCGTAAAATGGCGTAATTTCACAACCATTTTTCAAAGCGTGGTCGATACGGATTCCTTGTCCCTTTGGCGCTACCCAGTGGAGTACTTTTCCGGCCTGGGGCAGGAATTGTTGTTCCGGGTCTTCGGCATACAGGCGGACTTCAATGGCGTGCCCCTGCTGGGTGACTCTCTGCTGGGAAACGCACAGGGCTTCGCCGCGTGCTACTGCCAGTTGCCAAGCTACCAGGTCAAAACCGGTTACCATTTCTGTTACCGGGTGCTCTACTTGCAACCGGGTGTTCATTTCCAGGAAATAGAATTCGCCGTTGGGGCAGAGTAGAAACTCTACGGTGCCCGCGCCTAGATAACCACAGGCTCGCGCGGCGTCGACTGCGGCTTGCCCCATTCTTTCCCGCAGCTGGGTGTCGACCGCTGGGGAAGGGCACTCTTCGACCACTTTTTGATGGCGTCGCTGTACGGAGCAATCCCGCTCCCCCAGGTGAATACAGTTGCCATGACGATCCGCAAATACCTGGATTTCGATATGGCGAGCGTTGACCAGTGCCTTTTCCAGAATTAACTCGTCGCTGCCGAATGCACTCATGGATTCACTGCGGGCGGCGCGCAACTGGGAGGCCAGCTCGTTGTCTCCGTGAGCCAGGCGCATGCCGCGCCCACCACCGCCTGCGGCAGCTTTGATCATTAACGGGAAGCCAATGCGCCGCGCCTCGGCAACCAGGGTGTCGTCGTCCTGGGCACCCTGGAAGCCGGGAATACAGGGTACGCCGGCAGCGGCAACAAACTCCTTGGCTTTGCGTTTGTTGCCCATCAGTTCTATGACTTCGGCACTCGGGCCAACAAAACTCAGTCCATTCTCTTCGCAAGCGCTGGCAAATTCCGCATTCTCAGCGAGAAAGCCGTAGCCAGGGTGGACGGCAGTGGCTCCGGATTTTTTAGCTGCGGCGAGAATTTTTTGGATATCCAGATAGGACTCCGCCGAAGTCTGCCCGCCAATGGCTACGGCGATATCGGCAGTCTGTGCGTGAAGTGCATCGCAGTCCGCATCGCTGTAGACGGCGACTGTGCGATAGCCTTCCGCCCGAGCAGTTCGCATAATTCGCAGTGCGATCTCGCCTCGATTGGCGATTAACAGGGTCTCTGTTGTCGACATCAGTGCTGCCACTCCGGTGATCGTTTTTCCAGAAATGCACGGGCGCCTTCCCGCCCTTCATGGCCTTGAATTGCACGGGAAAACTGCTGCGCAGCGCCGTCGAGCAGTTGGCCGAGGGCAGTCTCATCGCTTACCCGTGCAGCATCCAGCAAGATCTGCTTGGTCGTTGCCAGGGCGCCGGGAGCGCAGGCATTGATCGCGCCCAAGTGTTCCTGCAGCGCGCCTTCGAGGGCTTCGGAATTATCGAGCAACTGGTGGATTAACCCAATTTCCAAGGCCTGCTGTGCATTGACTTTTGCTCCGCTGAGGGCCAGGCGCCGGGCCTGGGAGAGGCCGACCCGAGCCACGACAAAGGGTGCAATTTGTGCAGGCGGTAAACCCAGGCGGGTTTCCGGAAGGGCAAAGCGGCAACTGCGATCGGCGATAGCAATATCGGCACTGCAAGCGAGCCCGAAACCACCGCCCATTACGGCACCTTCCAGTACGGCAATGACTATTAAAGGGGTGCGATTAAATCGTTCCATCAGTTCACCGAAACGACGGTTTAGGTGAAAAAATACATCACTATTTCCATCGCTCGCGCCCTGTTGAGCATTGAGCATATCGGCAATATCGCCACCGGCGCAGAAGTTGTGTTCTGCACCCCGCAGTACCAACGCTCGCACCTGCGGATCTTCTTCCGCTTCTGCGAGTTTTTGCAGAAGCTCATCTACCATTTGCAAACTGATGGCGTTGCGCTGTTGCGGGCGATTTAGCGTGAGATGGCGGGCGATGCCGATGGTTTCATCAATAATTGTCTCCATGGCCTGACCTCACGCGGTGGGTTTGCGTTTGCTGGGCAGTATGCCCATCAGCTTACAGATAATGCCGAGCATTACTTCATCTGCACCGCCGCCGATAGCGGTGAGACGGCTATCCCGGTAAGCGCGATTGATTACAGTCTCCTCGATATAGCCCATGCCACCCCAGAACTGCAGGCACTGATCGGGAATAGAGCGGGACAGGCGACCAGCCTTGAGCTTGGCCATTGAAGCAAGGGTAGTGACATCTTCACCTGCCACATAAGCTTCCACCGCGCGCCAGGTTAGAGAGCGCAGGCACTCCACTTCGGTCTGCATTTCTGCGAGGGCAAAGTGGATAGTTTGATTGTCGATCAATGGCGCTTTAAAGGCATGACGTTCGCGCACATAGTCGATGGTGCTGGTTACACAGTGCTCCAGGCCTTTTAAGTTCAGCGCGGCGCCGGCGAGGCGTTCTTCCTGGAACTGAAGCATCTGCAATAGGAATCCGGCACCTTCATCGCCGATACGGAAATGTTTGGGCACCCGTACATTGTCAAAAAAGATGGGAGCGGTTTCCGATGAGCGCATGCCTAATTTGTCGAGTTTTTCGCCGATGCGCACACCAGGCGTTTTCGCCGGAATAATGACCAGGGATTTGTTGCTATGGGCTTTGCCCTCACTGGTATTGACCAGGGTGCAGAAAAAATCGGCGCAGGGGGCGTTGGTGATCCACATCTTGCTGCCGTTAATCACATAGTCGTCGCCATCGCTCTTGGCGGTGGTCTTAATCGAAGCAACATCGGAACCGGCGCCGGGTTCGGAAACGGCAATTGCACCGATCATCTCGCCACTCACAGCGGGAATCAGGAACTGCTCTTTCAGATCCTGGCTGCCAAAATTAGCCAGAGCCGGGGTGCACATGGAGGTTTGCACTGAAATTGACAGGGGTACGCCGCCACAGTGGGCGCTGCCCAGCTCTTCCAGGAAAACGGTTTCGTAACTGAAGTCGAGGCCCAGACCACCGAAGTCCGTGGACTTGCTGATGCCCAGCAGGCCCAGGTTGGCCAGTTGTTGGAAAATTTCGTGGATAGGAAAGCGGCCGGCCTTTTCCCATTCCGCCACATTGGGATTGATTTCCTGCTGTACAAAGTTTTGTACAGTGCGCTGCAGTTCCCGGTGTTGATCGCTAAATATCATTATTGTTTTCCCTGCCTTGAAGTGTGAACCCGGTGATTGTGTTAATGGGCAACCGCACTTCCTTGTTGCCCCGGTTTTTCGTTAGAACCTAGCTACGCCAAAGGTATTTTTATTGAGTTTTCTCTGCTCGGCCTCATTGCAAATTTCTAGCAACATACCTAAAAGTTTGCGTGTATCGCGGGGATCGATAATGCCGTCATCCCAGAGGCGTGCACTGCAGGCGAGAGCATCGGAATTGCCATGCATAAATGCGCTGGTGTCATTTTCCAATTTGTCCAATACAGTCTCATCCACATTGCCACTGCGTTGCATTTTTTGCTCGGTGACGATGCGCATTACCTTGCCGGCCTGGGCTGCGCCCATAACTGCGGTGCGGGAATTGGGCCAGGCAAAAATAAAGCGGGGATCGAATCCGCGACCGCACATGGCGTAGTTGCCGGCCCCATAGGAACCGCCCACGACAATACTGAGTTTTGGTACGCTGGCATTGGCCACGGCCTGAATCATTTTGGCCCCGTGCTTGATGATGCCGTTGCGCTCCACCTCGGTACCCACCATAAAGCCGGTGGTGTTATGTAAAAACAGCAGTGGCGTGCCACTCTGTTCGCACAACTGAATAAACTGCGCGGCCTTGTTGGCGCCCTTGGGGGTGATGGGGCCATTATTCCCAATAATTCCCACAGGGAAGCCTTCGATACGAATATGGCCACATACGGTTTGTCGATCGAATTCCGGCTTGAAATCCAGCATGGCAGAGCCGTCGGCGATACGAGCTAGTATTTCGCGCACGTCGTAGGGCTTTTTACTATCTGCTGGAATCAGGCCGAGCAGGTCGTCGATAGGGTGTAATGGGTCTCGGTAGTCTTTTTGTACTGAGCTTTTAATGGGTGAGGGTAGGGTGGCAATAATTTCCCTTGCTATGCGGATACCATCGGCGTCGTTCTCAGCTAAGTAATCGCCACTGCCGGATTCGGTACAGTGCATTTCCGCTCCACCGAGGCTTTCCGCATCGGCAATTTCACCGGTGGCTGCTTTCAGTAGCGGCGGCCCAGCCAGATACATACCGGTTTGCCCGCGTACCATGACCACATAATCTGACAGGCCTGGCTGGTAAGCACCGCCAGCAGTAGCGCCGCCATGTACCACGGTTACTTGCGGAATACCGGCAGCGGACATTCGAGCCTGGTTAGCAAATCCGCGTCCACCGGGAGCGAAAGTGTCGCTGGCATACATCAGGTTGGCACCACCACTTTGTGCCAGGGCGACAATCGGCAAATGATTCTCCAGAGCGATCCTCTGCATTCGCAGGGCTTTATCCATCCCGGCTGGTGAGATGGTGCCACCTTTTACGGCATAGTTATCCACCCGTACCATGCAACGTTGTCCGCTGACCTGGCCAATGCCACAAATGGCTCCGCCACCGGCACCGGTACCATCCTGGTCGTCAAAAAGTTTATAGCCGGCAAGGGAGCACAGCTCAACAAAAGGTGCGCCGGGGTCGAGCAATAAATTAAGGCGCTCCCTTGGCAGCAGCCAGCCCCTGTCACGATAGCGCGCAGCCTTACTTTTCTCTGCCTGTACCGGACGTTGCTCAGCTTCACGAAAATGGTTGATCTGTTCCAGCATGGCAGCTTGGTTGTCATTGAACTCTGCCGAGCGGTTGTCGAGCTGGGAATCAATCGGCTGCATTAGAGCTTGCCCTCCGCTTCCAATTCTTCCACTACCTGCGGCCGGCGTTTGCGATGGAATCCGTTGAAGCGCTTAGAGTTACGGGCCGCCTGTGGCTGCCAAAGGGGAGAGTGATGTTTGAGACTCGAGCCACCATCGATACGCAGCGTTTGTCCAGTGATATAGCTGGCGGCATCGGAAAGCAGGAAGCACACGGCCCCACTAATTTCCGCTTCCTCTCCCAATCGATAGAGGGGAATACTGTCTCGGAAACCCGGTAATAGCTCGCGCAGGAATTTGGGGTCGTAAGTATCAAAGCCGCTGGAGAGAATATAGCCTGGCGCTACAGCATTAACTCGAACCCCAAAAGGTGCCCACTCTAAGGCGGAGGTTTCGGTAATATTTTCCATGCCTGCTCGAGCGGCACCGGAATGGCCCATCATTGGCATACCGCCGGCGTTATCTGCGGTGATATTTACGATACTGCCGCCGTGCTGTTTCATAGATTGAACAAAAACTTCTCGGGACATTAAAAAGCCACCGAGCAGGTTACTGCGTACAACAGCATCGAACCCTTTTGTGTTGATCTGCTCAAGGGGTGAGGGGAACTGGCCACCGGCATTGTTCACTAATCCGTGAATTTGGCCCCGGGCCTGGACTATTTGCCCCACTGTCTCCTGCACCCCTTCTTCATCGCGGATGTCCAGGCTGAATAAGCTGCACTCGCCAGCATCGTTGTTGATCTCGCCGGCAACCCTTTCCAGCTTGTCCAGTTTGCGCCCGATCAATACTACATGGGCGCCGAGGCTGGCCAATTCGTGGGCAATGCAGCGTCCAATACCGCTGCCGCCACCGGTGACGATATAGGTTTGCTCGCTAAAGCTGCCGGAGCGCAGCTGGCTTTGATAGCGCATGAAAGTTTCCTTTTTTACGGCCTTACGGCTTATTCAGTTTTTATTGTTCTTGTCGGCGCTTGCGCCTGCGTGTGGGAAAACGCAGAATAGCTTAACGCTACCAAGCAAGCGCTTGGTATTCAATACTTGGCGCCTATTTGATTAAAAATTCTCAGGGCCGTTAAGATGTTTGACTCAAATTGATCAATACGGGGAGTGGTTCGTGATTGAAAGTGGGCAGGATTTAGTGAGAGTTCCCGAAGAGTTATCGCCGCAGCAGCTGGTAGGTGCTTTGGTGGCAGAGGGAGTGCTAACAGATCCTGAATCTGCCCGTGGACGTTTGCTGAATGCTGCGGCGCGGTTGTTTGAGCAAAAAGGGTTTGCCCGGACAACAGTGCGGGATCTCGCTGCGGAAGTGGGTATTTTGTCTGGCAGTATTTTTCATCATTTCTCCAGTAAGGAGCAGATTCTCTGTGAAGTAATGCGGGAGGTGACGATATTTGCCGGTGCGCGAATGCGAACCGCGGCGGAACAGAGTCGAACACCGCAAGAGAGGCTTCAGGCCTGTATTCAGTGTGAATTAGAGGCTATTCATGGATTGGCAGTACCGGGTTTTTCTATCCTGGTGGTGGAGTGGAGAAGCCTATCCGAAGAGAGTCAGCAGGAGGTTTTGCGCCTAAGGGAGGAGTATGAGCAGATATGGCTGGACGCTATTAAGGCCGCCGAGTGTCCCGGTGGTGATCCCGCTCTGGTAAGGCGTTTGCTGGTTGGTGCCTTGAGTCACACATACAGTTGGTATAAGCCGAGAAATAAGGGGTTGTCTATTCCAGATCTGGCGGCGCGTGTTCTAGCGATATTCACTCCCTGATTTCTTCCTAAATTGGCAAAGCGTGCCAGAAAAACTGTGAACTTTGCCTTCTTTCCTGCCATTTTTGTTTTTGAACTGGCTTGGTGAGAACTGGTGCGCAACTGATTTTCTCTGAATCTTTTACTCTCCGCGCAAGATGTAATAAATGTGACAATTTGCGTCACTTGGTGACAGGAGAGGGAGATGGCGGGCCAGGATTTGTACCAGGTGGTTTCCACGGGAAGGACACTTCACGCCAAAGAACCGGGTCCGGTTATCCGGGATGTGGCGAAGTTGTTCTCTATCTCGGAGCCCCAGGCGCGCAGGCTGCTACTAAAAGGCTGGGTAATTAAAGATCGGTTGGTTTCTGACCAGGCGCTGGAGTTTCGCACCAGTCTGCAGAAAATTGGCCTGCGAGTGGAGGTTTGTCCGGCGGGACGGTTTGATAACCGCGAGCTGATTGCAAAGATAAAAGTCGCCCAGCGGCGCAAGGCCCAGGTCAATGCTGCATCGGTGGATGCGCCGGATAAGTCGCGCGCTGGTACTGACCCTTTTGTTCCTGTTAGCCAGAAAACTCTCGAAGCAGACGAGCCCCAGAAAGTCGTTTCATCCACTCCTGCCGCAGGCAATCCAGCAATAAAGCCGGAAGGCTCCCAGGATTCGGTTGAGTGGTATTTATCTGATGCAGGCCGATTACAGGCTGACAGTGTCACCAGTCAGGGCAAGGCAGTTTGGGGAGTGGTCAAAGCAGTAATCGTGCCTTCAATATTCTGGTTGGTACTGTTCGCTTGTGTTTTCTCCAGTGGATATGCCCTATGGCAAATCCCTATGGCTGTTTGGCAGGGAGAACTTACCTGGGTGGGGGTGTCGCTGAGTATTTTAACCGTACTTCTCGCCCTGCTTGTTGGTCTGCTGTTTGCCTGGCCATTTTTCTGCTTACCCTCCCGTTTGCGAGAATCATCGGAGCCCCGTCAGCTGTTGCCCTCTGAAGGTAAGGAGGCCTTGAAGTTAATTAACTCATTGGTCGATAAGTTAGGGCTGCCAAAGATCAGCCAGGTCTTTGTAAGTGCAGACTCCCATATTCTGTCCCAGCCGGGATTTCTCCAGGTTTTTAGGCAGAATTTACCACTTACGGTAGGGCTTGCCAGCGTCGCCTCATTGGACGGAAAGGAAGTCCTGGCACTCGTGGGTAGGGGGCTCGCCTTCTATCGCGGCCGTTTGCTCGGCGCACTTGGTTGGTTAACTTACGGCACTGTGCAGCGATTGGAATTGATGCAGTGGGCTTTTGAAAATGAGCGCAGTGTTGTTAGCCCGGAGAATGCCCCCGGATCACTGGCCGCGCCATTTCACCGTATGCTAGTGACTGGTGGATATATTTTGCTCCCTATCTTGCAGCGCCTGGAGGCACTGCATTGCCGCTTAACCGCAGGCAGCGCCGTAATGCTACAGGAGAGGGCTGACGGTGTTGCGGCGCAGATAATAGGTAGTGATGCTCTGGCAGACTTCGCCAGGAAGTGGCACCGGTTAGTGCACGCAGATCTTTTAGTGGCAGAAATTAATCGCGAAGCCCAGGCGCTGGGACGCAGTTGTGCAAATATTCCCGATGCCGTCCGCTGGATGCAGGAGAACCTGGATGTTGATACCTGCGATGTGGTTGAGGCTGCTATGACACAGGCCAGGGACCCCTGGGATATTCAGCAGGCGATCGACAGTGAATGTGTAACGGTGTTGATTGAGCGGGAATTTGTGGGGCAGGTTAGATCTGCGATACCCCTGCAATCCATGTTTGTGGACTTTGCCGGGCTGGCAACCGCTGTGACGTCTGAAGTTGCTGGCAAAGACTGTGAGATGGTCGAAAACCGACTTTTACTGAGTTCAAGTAAGGAGTCAGAGGAGTCTGCTGATGTACTGGACGAGTATTTCAATCGCCTGGCGCCCTTGACCCTGATGCCTCTGCGCAGGCCATCCTCTGCGGAAATGCAGGCGCTGGATCTGCAGGGCACTATCGATTGGCTGCGCAGTAAATTGGTGGAGTTGCGTGAATTGCGTGGACGCCGGGAGGACTTGCAGATCAGGGTTTTTACAATGCAGCTGGGAGCGTCGCTGATACGCGGCAAAATCCCTTTTACCGCTGAAGACTTTTGCTTGAAGGGGGCCAGCCTTGCAGGAGCTCAAGAGCAGATCGCTGTTAAGCGCGCTGAACTGGAGGAGTCACATAAGCAATTACAGCAGATTTATGGTGTTTTCTATCAGCGCCTGTGTCTATCCCTGGTAACTATGCCCACGGATCAGCGTCAGACAGCCAGGAATCAGCTGCGCCATTTGGCCGCCTACGATAGCTTGGCACCGCATCTGGATCGGCTCGCCGGTTATAGCCACTCGCTGGCAATATTTGCCCAGCACCTATCAACAGAATTGAATGAAAGGGAGCTGCTGCAAAAATATACAGCGCTGTCTTTGCGAGAGATAGATGCCATAGTAGCGGCAGTGGAGAGTTCGGCTCTATTAAAAGAGCAAGGCGTGGCGGCGGCAATAAATTTGAAAGCTCAGGGGGAGCCTTTCAGGCAGCTGCCACAAGGGCGACAGGAAGTGCTGGATTCTCTGCAGGTTATGGAATCGCGTTGCAAACACATTCGCGCTGCGATTCTGGAGCACTATCATATCCAGCTAGCCGCCTTGCTGAGTCAGTGTTTGGAGCGGGAAAAGCAGTTGCAGTTAAAGCCACTGCGACTGCTTAAGGCCGGCTAACCGCCGGCCAGTTTTACCGTGTGGTTGCGAGATTCCAGGAATGTTTTGATCTCAGTACGCTTGTCACCCTGAATCTCAATCACCCCATCTTTGAGGGCGCCACCGCAGCCACAGCGCTTCTTGAGTTCTGCCAGAAGCAGCTTGAGTTCGCTGTCAGTGCCTGGCAGCCCGCGCACGCAAGTCACCCCTTTTCCTTTGCGGCCCTTGGTTTCCCTTTGGATTCGAACTATGCCATCTCCATCACGGCGCTTCTCTGTCCTGGATTCCTCTTTAATTCGACCGAGGTCAGTTGAATAGACGAGACGATTCTCCTTAGCCATGGCTGGGAATACTCCGTTGGTATTTGCTGAAAATGCCGGGAATTGTGCCCGAGGTGCGCAGGATGTCAAAGCCGCTGTAAACGATGTTGAAAATGGGGCGACCCCTGAAGCCTGAGAGGTTAGAATTTTGCCGCAATATGAAACAGCAGCGTAGTTGAGGTGATAGATGGCGTTGACGGGACGTCGCAAACTGCTCAATGAGGTAATTTTCGGAACCGAGACCCGGGCAGGGCGGAATTTTGATGTTTTTTTGATCTGGGCGATCCTGATCAGCGTGGGTTTGGTGCTCCTGACCTCCATAGGTACGGTGCGCGACCGCTATGAGCACTTACTCATCGGCCTGGAATGGGTATTTACTGGCCTCTTCACCATTGAATATATCGCCCGGATATATTGCACGGTGAATCGCCGCAAATATATTTTCAGTTTCTATGGGATTGTGGATCTGCTCGCAATTCTCCCCAGTTACTTGGCGCTTCTCTATACTGGCGCCACCTATCTTTTGGTGATTCGCCTGTTGAGGGTGCTGCGGATCTTCCGAATCCTGAAGCTGGTTCGCTATTTACGTGATGCCAACGTCTTGTTGCGAGCCCTCGGGCTGGCCCGGCGCAAAATCCTGGTGTTTTACTCCAGTGTTTTGGTTATGTGCATTATTTTTGGTTCCCTGATGTTTGTGGTGGAGGGGCCAGGCCACGGATTTACCAGTATTCCCACGAGTGTTTATTGGGCCATTGTGACCATCACAACCGTTGGTTATGGCGATATCTCTCCGCAAACGCCTTTGGGGCAGGGCATTGCTGCAATGACCATGCTGATTGGTTACTCAATTATTGCAGTGCCTACCGGCATTCTAACGGCGGAATTGGCTGGAGAAATGCATCGGGAGCGAGTGCAACAGCGCTGTGATAACTGCAGCCGTAGTGCCCATGACCCAGATGCGGAATACTGCAAATTCTGTGGCCATCGCCTGGAGGATATGGAAGAGAGCGAAGCGCTGTAAGTTATTCGCACTTTGTCACTGCCGGCCAAAACAGGGCCGGCAGCCATTTATCAGCTTATGGTTTTACCATTCATCAGGGACGCGGACTGCTATGACTTCTGCCTTGGCGCAGAGGCGTCCATTGCTGGTGAGATTGCAGTGCAGAACAGTTTTCTTGGAGGAGCGCTGAACAATAGTGGCTTCGAGAATGACTGGTTTATCGATGGCAGCCGGTGCCAGATAGCTAATATCCAGTTTGCCGGTGGCATACCAGATCTTGTCACCAGTGCCGACAGCTCGTCCGGCTTGCAGGTAACCATCGGCGATGGCTGTGCATACGGTATGGCAGTCGATAACCGTAGCGATAATTCCACCGTTTAAATATTGAGCAGGTCCAGCATTGTGATGGGAGCAGGGAAGGAACTCGCAGCGGGTTTGATCCTTCTCGGTCCAGTAGCTTTTAATACGCAGGCCCTGGTCATTGTCTGGGCCACAGCCGAAGCAATGATTGCCCTGGATCTGATCTTGAATTGCGCTTTCCTGAGTCATATTTATCCCTCGCTATGAGCGCGCAATACTACCGATTTGCGCCGCAGAGTGGAAGAAACTACCCTTGCGGGCTTGCAACAGAGTTATCCGAATTATCTGGACGTAAATACATGGACATATACGGTTTTTGTGCCCCTGGTTTAGAGGCTCTTTACGATGCTTTTGCCAGAAATTTTCGCGAGTGCGGTGATACAGGAGCGGCCTTTGCCGTGCGCCAGCATGGAGAATTAATCTGTTCCTTATGGGCGGGAAGTGCAGATCGGGGTGCAGAGAGGCCATTTACTGAAGACACATTGGCCAATGTTTTCTCGTCTTCCAAAGGCGTTCTTGCAGTTTTGGCGATGCAGCAAGTTGCCGCAGGCAAACTGGATTTGGATCGCCCGGTAGCGGATTATTGGCCTGAATTTGCCCCAGGCAAAGAAACTGTCACCGCACGCCAATTGCTGTGCCACCGCAGCGGACTTGTCGCTTTCCGTGAGCGGGTAAAAGACAGTTTGATTTACGATTGGCAGGCCGCTTGCGACCAGGTGGCTGGCAGCGAGCCTTGGTGGAAGCCCGGAAGTGCACAGGGTTACGCCCCATTTTTATACGGCTGGAGCGTGGGTGGATTAATTGAAAGGGTTGCCGAAAAACCCTTGTTGGAACTTTATCGGGAATTGCTAGCCAAACCCCTCAATCTTGATGGGGGCTTTGGGGCAAACGGACACCTCTCGCAGAGAATTGCCGATGTCAGCCCGCTGAAACAACCCTTACCAGAGCTTCGGGAAAATGCCATTGGCCGCGCCATAAAAGAAGACCGCAAAGGGCCTGTTGCGATGGCATTTAGCAACCCGGTGAGCTTGATGATGGGTACCAATAGCTCCGAGTGGCGCGGTGCTTTAATTCCTGCAGCCAATGGCCACTTTAGTGCGAGAGACCTGGCAGCGGTTTACGGTGAACTCACCTGTGACGAGCCGACTATTTTGCCCAAGCGGTTGATAGATGAAGCGGCAAAGGAGCAGAGTCATGGCCGCGATAAAGTATTGCAGGCTGAGGTGAGTTTTGGTTGTGGTTTTATTCGCAGCAGTTCCGCTGCGGACTTGTGCTTTGGGGGTAGCCAGGGCTTTGGACATCCGGGAGCGGGTGGTAGTGTCGGCTTTGCTGATCCGGAAAGAGGGCTGGGCTTCGGATACGTGACAACTCGTTTGGGGCAGAGCTTATTTATGGATCGTCGAGCGGTCGGTCTGGTAGATGTTCTTTACGGGTTGTTGTGATGACTGAAGAAATAAAGGCTCTGGTAGAGCGGGTCGATGAACTGGAGAGCCGTTTGGCTTTCCAGGAAGACACTATAAGCCAATTAAATGATGTGATTGCTCGTCAGGATACGGATATTCGCACTCTACTCGCACATATGCGCGAGTTGGGCGAAAAGTATCGGACGATTGCTTTTGAGATGCAGGGGGCCGGCAAGCCGCTGGATGAAAAACCTCCGCATTACTAATTCAGTGGTTACAAAAGGTTTTTATAGAAGTCCACAGGGGCTGGCATGAAAATCTTTTTTGTTACTAAGTGACAGACATAGAGGTATTCGCTGCCTCTTGGTGGCGACTTTAAAAACAAAAGCGTCTAAAAAAATTGCCTCAGTGGAGCGTGAGGCTATTGACAAACTTTTCCACATACGCTGTTGGTAAAATTTGCTCTCAAATAAGAAGATATCCACCGCTATTTGACGTCAAAGCAGATTTCTAACTTGTTGTTTTTAAAAGGAAAACTGAAGAGTTTAAAAAATGTGCAAAACGCTGTAGGCGAGAGTTTACGCCGGCTGGCGCCATGGATAGCTTATTAGTGCACAGTTTTATCCACAGATTTTGTGGAAGACCGGGAAGCTGATCACTTCTTGCTCGCTACTTTGTCCGTCATTGGTACGTAGTTATGAATAGTTAGTACGTAATGGGGACTAGTCAGTAGAACTGACAATAAATTCGCTTTAGTCTATGGAAAATTTCATTGGGTTGGTTCAGCCGCCAGTCAGATAGTGTGTTGAACAATACAGAGATTGCACAAGACATGTGTAGCTCAATACCCGTTACTTAAAAATGCGTTAGGAGAGCCAATAATGAAATATTGGGTAGCAGCCCTGGCACTGGGTTCGATGGTTGGTTGTTCCACATTGGACCCTTACACAGGTGAAAGTAAGACCAGTAATGCCGCCAAGGGGGCTGGAATTGGAGCTGTAACTGGAGCGATCGTTGGTGTCGCTACTGCCAGTAAGAAAGACCGTGGTAAGGGAGCATTGACTGGTGCCCTGGGTGGCGCGGCGATCGGTGGTGGCATTGGTTACTATATGGATCGTCAGGAAATGTTGTTGCGTCAGCGTCTGGAAGGTACTGGCGTACGTGTTGAGCGTGAAGGTGATAATATTCGCCTGATCATGCCGGGTAACATTACCTTCGGTACTAACCGCGCAGATATTCGTACAGACTTCTATGACACTCTGGAATCGGTCACTGTTGTATTGCAGGAGTTTGATAAAACTGCAATTCGAGTCAGCGGCCATACCGATAGCACTGGTTCAGATGTGTACAACCAGAGCTTGAGCGAACAGCGCGCTAATTCCGTTGCTGGCTTCTTCAGCGGTCAGGGCGTTTCTGCAGGTCGGGTACAGGCGGTAGGTTACGGTGAGCGTTATCCTATTGCCAGCAATGACTCTGAAGCTGGGCGTCAGGCCAATCGCCGAGTTGAGTTGGAACTACTGCCTTTATAACGATCAGGTCAGATATTTTCTACCTTTAGTCGTTCTTTTATTGATAGTGCCCAGATTGTTCGATTTGGGCACTACACCCCTTCATAAATTCCCATTATTATTCTGCTCAATTTCTTAACTATTCCCTTAATCAGTTATTTGTTTGTCACTGTAAAGAGTTTCCGGCTTTGATCCCTGGTTACTCGACGGATGATGTATTGAGAGAAAGCTTTTTCACTTATCCTCTTGCCATCTTCAGAATCTTTTCCGAACTGTTTATGTAGTTGCCACTCAAACCATTCTATTTAGATCAAGGCTCATCTTTGGATTTCCGTGTTGTCTTGTTTTCAGACTTATATAAATCTAGCGACCCTAAGATTTAGCATTAGTTTGATTCTAGTATATTTTTAGAAAATGTTTTGTGAGCCAAACGAGAGTGGTTGTCAGTTCTTTGATGTCTCAGTTTGTTCGACTGCTAAAAATTAGATGTGCCAACATTTTTATAGAGATCATTTGCCAATCATATTTTCTACCTATGAATAATTGATTTTGTGGTCATGTATGCAGAGATGGATTTTCTTACTTTTTAATTTTTAACGCATTGGCCGTCAAGTAAGCAGGAAAGTCCGAAAATTAAGTTGTCTAGGGCTGGGTTGGCGCTAATAATAATTTCTTAGTTTTATTATTTTCTGGATTTGTACTTTATGTGATTTATATTTTTGACCAGCTTTTCATGTTGGTACGCCTGTGCAAGTTGAGGTGGTGTGAGTCATAAGTTTTTATTGTTTTTTCTGTCGCGGATATTTTTAGGTGTTTAGTTGGTGGAATCAGTTTTGATTAGTACCCCCAGGCAAAGGATCGCATAAATACTTCTAATTCGAAGGGTGTAGCGCCAGATTTTAGGGTTGTGTTAATAGTGGAGGTTGTTCCTTCCCTCATTCGCCACTTCGATTGGTAATTTAGTTGTTGGATGGATGTTTGTGTCTGTCTCGTCGGAGAATTAATTCGACACATTGAGGTGGGTAAAGAATTCCATAAGTATTGTTTTTCATGGTTTCACTGCTGTAAATGGCTGATCTATACGCTGCAGAAATATAATAATGGTGATTGTGAACCTGGCTGGTTTTAAGAGACGATAAAGTAAAATTTTGCAGGAAGCTTGTCCTTTTGGTTGGAAATGATGAGTCTTAAGATGTGGGCATGTGATGATCGTCAAGCTTCATTACTTAAATGTTTTGTGAGATTCATATTGGGGCTGAGGGCTTCAAGCTCTTTTCATGAAGGTCTATGTCATTTTCAGTTCTTCACTAAAAGATTTTATCCATAAGATGGAAAGGCTATCTCGATAACTTTTGGTTGGTAATTAATAAGGGGTAGCGGTGATCTTGGCAGAAGGTGTTGGCTAAAAGTAGGTTCTGAGAAGAGTACACAATGAGTTCTTAACTTTTAAAGCCTTGACTCTCCTCTTAAGGGAAGAGTTTAGAATTTTAGTGGCTCAGGTAAAGAAAGGGGTCTCACTTAACATGCGGTAGATGTAGTAGCTGCGCCTAATTGCTGAATCGATCGTAAAGCTATTGATTGAGTGGTTGGATGTTAGGGTTGGTAAATAGTTCTTAGCTTTAGTGTTTTATTGCAATTTTATTACATTTAAATTTTTCTAGTAGGTTTTTGTTCTTTTTTTGTTTGTGATTTGGAGTTTTTTTAATTTTGGGTGATTGTTTTACACCCAGGCCCGGTCTGTGGGGCGGGGTGGAAAAATTGAGGCAGTGTTGTGGGTCCTTAATTGGCATTTTATTTAGATGTGTCAAAAAAACAGTCTTCAATCATTTGCTGGTGTGCATGCAAAAGACGCCAAAATTTTTAGGGTGGAAAATACTATTTATCGTTGTGTAAGTGAAATAATTATTGGTTCATCTGTACCAATTGAGGTTGTTAGTTTTATTGGTACAGCTTGTTAGTACAAGTGGGATGAAATTTGATCAGTTAAAAGGCCCCAAATTTTGGGTGACTGGTTATTCTTTAAGGTAATATCAATATTGCTTTACAGAATATGCAAGGTTAGTACATCCTAACGCAAAGTCACTTAATTCCATCGAGTTATTTTGCCTTTTTACGCCAAGTTAGATTTGCGAGAAAACATAAAGAACCCTTCTGGGTTGATAAGTTAGTTGTAGGTGTTTGCCGTGAAAAGTAGTCTTCTATCGCCATACCAGGGCCTTAAAGAAAGTAAAAAGAGAACGATATCGATCATTATTTGTTCTGGTGCCCAGTGCCTGGATATCACAGGTCCAGCTGAGGTGTTTACGTTTGCTAATAAACAAATGGCCGATTTTGGGTATGGCGAAGATCAGCTGTATAAAATTGAATTTTTGGCTGCAAGCAAGGAGCCGAGGCAAGTAACTACTGGCCTGAAAGTACATCCAGATAAATGTTTCTACGAGGCTGATTCCATCCATACTCTTTTAGTTGGTGGTGGTACTGCGAAAAGTTGCCTTGACTTAACGGATGACAGTCAGTTTCTTGAGTGGTTGAAAGTTAAGGCAAAGGAAGTTGAGAGGATAGGGGTTAGCGGAAGTGGTACATTGGTACTTGCCAAGGCTGGAGTTTTATCAGGGCATCGGGCTACAACCCATGAAAAATACATCGGTGATCTAAAAAAATATAAAGATATTGAAGTAGATGACAAAGCGATTTTTGTGAGAGATAAGAAAATCTACAGTTCTGTAGGGCGAAGTGCAGGGATAGACTTGGCCTTAGCTATGGTTGAGGAGGACTTCGGTCGAAAACTGGCCCTTTTAGTTGCTCGGGAAATGATTTTGTACCTGAAGCGTGATGGTGATCAGAGTCAGTACAGTAGTTATTTACAGGCACAATTAAAAAATAATAGGTTCTCCCCGTTGTTGGAATGGATAAACCTAAACTTAGAGCAGTCTCTCAGCGTTGATTTTTTGGCCAAAAAACAAGCAATGAGCCCCCGAAATTTTTCTCGCTGCTTCACAAGCGAAATAGGTGTAACTCCGGCTCGGTATTTGGAGCAGGTTAGAGTTGAGAAGGCCTGTCAGTTAATATTGGAGGCAGGGATTAGTCAGGATGTAGTGGCAACCCAGTGTGGCTTTTCGTCGCAGGAACAAATGAGAAGGGCGTTTCTTCGGCAGAAAGGTATTCTTCCCAGTAAATACCGCAAACAGTTCGCTTGAGAATACTGGATTTCGTTGATTTTTGGCTTATCTTCGACATGGGAGGCGGCTTTTCAGGGTTTAAGCATGAATGCTCATGTATGCCTGAACCTCTGAGTTGATCAACATCTTCACTTTTAGTTAATATTTATATTTTGCAAGAATATAAATATGAAATACTTACTTTTAGCCAGTTTGCTATTTGCAGCTTCTGCAAGTGCTGAGATAGGCCTTGATTACCTCAAGGTACCCGAGGGCTTTAAGCTCAGCTACTTTGCAGAAGATGTTGAGACGGCTCGTCAATTGGCACGTTCTGAGTCGGGTACAGTATTTTCTGGTTCTTTCAGTGCAAAAAAAGTTTATGCTTTCAAGGACACAGATAATGATGGTGTAGCTGATCAGCGTTGGCTATTGATGGATGATTTAAAAGCGCCGACAGGTATTGCCTATAAAAATGGCGATTTATATGTGGCTGATGTCAATAAGATTATTCGCTTCCCCCAGATTGATAAAAATCTTGACAAACCGAAGTCTGAGGTTGTTTACGATCAGTTTCCAGCGGACAGGCATCATGGTTGGAAATTTTTGCGTTTTGATAGTGAAGGGAAGCTGATAGTGCCTGTCGGCGCACCCTGTAATATCTGTGATGCCAACGAAAATTACTCAAAAATATTTTCTCTGGACTTGCAATCTAAGAAAACAAAAGTGATTGCAAATGGGGTGAGAAACTCCGTTGGCTTTGATTTTCATCCGCAAACCAATGAATTGTGGTTTTCAGACAATGGTCGGGACATGATGGGTGATGATATCCCACCCTGTGAAATCAATAAGGTAAGCTTTGCAGGAGAGCATTTTGGCTATCCTTATTTCCACGGTGACGATATTGCTGATCCGGAATTTGGTCAGGGTAAGAAGGCTGCTGATTATTCCAAGCCGGTATTAAATTTAGATGCCCATGTGGCGCCTCTTGGAATTCACTTTTATCGCGGTGGGCAGTTTCCCAAGGAATACCAACAGAACTTGTTGGTTGCTGAGCACGGGTCCTGGAATCGAAGCAAAAAATCAGGTTACCGAGTAATGATGGCGACAGTTAAAGATGGTGAGGTCACGGATTACAAGCCACTGGTCACTGGTTTTATGCGGGATGAAACCACCTATGGGCGCCCTGTTGCATTTTTAGAAATGCCTGATGGCAGCGTATTAATTTCTGATGATTTTGCCCATAAAATCTATCGCTTAACCTATACCGGTATTTAAATGGCCGATTTTATAGCTATCAGGGCTGCTCATTGAGCAGCCCGCTTGGTTATCCACTTTATTGGTTTTCACGCTAGAGGAATTTCTGCCATATTTCCTCACCTCTTAGCTATCCTTCAGACTCTGTAAAAAAGAGTAAGCCGATCCTAATTACTTGTGCTATGTCTACTGCGATAAGAGCATAAGTTAGGAGAGGGTTGTGACGCAAAAAATATCCTGTGAGACATTTTCCAAAATCGTGAGTGTTATTTTATATCTCCTAGTGAGTAGCACGGCGCATGCGACTGAGGACATAGCTTCGGCATCTACTGCCCATTTGGAATTACGTTTTGCCCAAGCTGAGGTTGTGGCGCAAGTAGAAATTATTGATGTTCACAGGGATGTGGATAGCGCACTGTCTGAGGAGGGAATTACAGCCATATCAGGCTATATCTACTCTGCCGTTCCCAGCCAGGTTTGGAAGGGGCCAATGGGTGGAGAGATCACCTTCCGCCTGGGATTTGAATCCTGCGATTTAAAGCTGGAGCAAGGTGAAAACTATCTGATTTTTGCGAATTTGGATAGCTACGGAAGGTTACACCTGAGGAGTTGTGAGGCGGTTATTGCTGAGTCAGACGCCACCGCGATACTTGCACAACTTAATAAGTTTATTAAACAGGGCTAATAAGTTGCTTTCTTGCAGACCTGTTAGAACTATCAGTTGTAACTGGTTCTTTCTTTACAGCAATCCAACCTGCTACGAAGTGGCTCTCCCCCTTGAAGAACCCCAAAGGAGGGTTATTCTTATCAGTATTGGCGCGACCTTCTTTTACAGGCGCTGCATCTCATTAAGTTGCGCACCGTTGTAAACAGGCTGGAGTGTCAGGGTTTGGGATTGTTATCGAGAAAGTACACCGACCAGCACTGTGTAACCGGCTCGATTTTAACGATTAATGTCTTCTTTTGAGTTTGCCTGGGGTCGAGAGGTCCAGATATGAAGAAGTTACTGATTCCCCTGATCATTTTATTACTGATCATCGGTTATTTTATGTCGCGCAGCGGCGAGCATAAGGCTAAAGAAGCCTATAATTCGATGGAGCAGGAGCAGAAGAGTGAACAGATGAGGGGATCCTCTACCCCCTCTAGTGGAGGAAGTAGCGGCGGCTCAATGGCCCCAGCAGATACCTCGGATTCCCCTGATGGTATGGGCAATCCCGATTCCCAAATGCCCCAGGACTCTGACTCAACCGATCCCGCCCCTCCGGGGTCTTCAGATAACGGGGGCTCACCTGACGCTACTATGTCTGGGTCAGACAATATGGGTGCAGATGGCAACATGAGCCCGGATGCTAATGATTCTAGCGCCATGCCAGACGCGAGCAATAACTCGGGCGGCGACCTAAATCAGCAAGCGGATAAAGTCGTAGATGATGCTACGAAGGAAGCCAATGATGCTGTAGAGGGAGCGACTAACGATATGGATGCCTCTGCCGATGGCACTGAAACAGATACAGAGGCAGATACCGGTCAGGATGAGGGAATGGAAAGTAATGATAACTGACCAATAATAATGACTCAGCTACATCGAGCTAAGCGAAAAGCAGGGCCGCACAGAAGTGTGGCCCTGCCGCATTCTCAAAATATGATTGAGCATATCTGGCATCAGGGTGATCGAATACTCGAGGTTAGACCAGTTGGGAAGTTAACCGTTGAGGACTTCCAGTTGCTAGCCGCGCAAGTTGATCCGATCATCAGCAAGCGGGGACGTATAGAAGGGTTGCTAGTCAATGCGGGGGATTTCGCTGGCTGGGAGAGCTTCGTCGCAATGATCTCTCATTTTCGCTTTATTCGAGAGCATCAACGGCATATCCGCCGGATAGCCGTGGTTACCGATAATCCTATCCTCCGCTTTATGCCCAACCTTGCCTGTCACTTCATCAGTGCTGAGGTGCGTCCTTTTCCTGAAGAGGAGTCCGCTCAAGCTCTGGAATGGTTACAAAAACCGGGTTAGCATCGCCTCCCTTTTTCAATGTTACCTGGAGGGCAGGTGAGTCTATCGTTGGCTATTGTCGCTGCGGCGCCAGAATATGTTTCCGCAGCGGAAGAACTATCCGCTCAGTTAGATTACCCCCTCCTTGGAGCTATTTCTCCTGCTGATGTGGTCGACTTTCCCCAGGTGTTGTGTCTCGGAGAGCAACTGCAGTTATGTGCAACCGGGCGTAAAGCAGCCGGGCCAGTATGGGTGGATTTTGTTGCTGGAACACTTGCTCATCGCCGCAAGTATGGTGGCGGTAAAGCTCAACCGGTAGCAAAAGCTGTTGGTCTGCGTTCTGGCTTCCATCCCAAAGTCCTCGATGCCACCGCTGGTTTGGGTAGAGATGCTTTTGTTCTGGCGGCGCTGGGATGTGAGGTGCAGATGCTGGAGCGCAACCCGGTTGTTTTCCAATTGCTGAAAGATGGAATACGCCGGCTGCGACAGGCGTCTGTCGGGGATATTGAGTTGGCTGCAATTTCTGAGCGAATGAGCTTGGTGGATTGCTGTACGGCGGCGTCAGAGTGGCTCGCGCTGCAATCGGAGGAATCCATCCCTGTTATTTATCTGGATCCGATGTTCCCTGCGCGGGGGAAAGCTGCCAAGGTCAAAAAGGAAATGGCGGCCTTCCATCATTTGGTTGGGATTGATGAGGATGCGGATAGCTTATTGAGCCCTGCCTTGGCGGCCTGCTACTACCGCACAGTAGTTAAGCGCCCTAAGCTTGCCCCCTATTTGGCTGATATGAAGCCCAACCTTTCCTTGGAGGGGAAATCCGGCCGCTTCGATATCTACACCAAACATGGGGTTCCAGGCTAACTGCCATATACCGCTGCCCTAGCCGATTTCTCCTTGGGTGAAAGATGGTGTGGGCACCGACTTGCTATGAATTCTATGTTTCCATAAGTCCGTTGCTAAAAGGGCGGCTTATGCCTTGGTAGCGGCACCTCTGTTATCCCATCTATCCCGCAGACTCCCACGATAGGCTTTGCTTCTTTGTACTGCCGCAAAAATATTGCACTCCAGGGAGGTCCCATCAGTGAGACCAAAAGGGAGCAGTGCATCGAGCACCCCGGATATTGCCAACAGAAAGATGTTTTCTGTGGCTGCTCTCGGGCTCCTAACTGCCGCAACGGTTGTTACCAGCTTGCGTACCCTGCCGATGATGGCGCAAGAAGAGTTGACGATGTTTTTCTATATCGGCTTTGCGGCATTGCTGTTCTTGATTCCTGCAGGGCTCGTGTCGGCAGAACTTGGCAGCGCCTTTTCAGAGCGCACTGGGGGTGTCTATACCTGGGTTGGTGAGGCTTTTACCCCGAAGGTGGGTTTTGTCGCTATATGGTTGCAGTGGATCGAGTGCATTGTTTGGTATCCCACGGAGTTGGGTTTTGCCGCTGCGGCGGTGGCTTACGCGGTGGGCGATAATACCATCGCCCAGAATACCTACTATATCGGTGGGTTTTGCATTCTTGCCTATTTGCTAGCGACACTGATTGCCCTTACCGGAACCCGTTTTCTGGTAAAAGTGGCACAGTTTGGATTTCTGGTGGGTATCGTATTTCCCTGTTTGATTTTGATTGTCCTGGCTGTTTGGTGGGTGGTGAGTGGTAATCCTATTGGCTGGGAGACCTTGACCGACCCGGAAGTAGCAGTGCGTCGGGATGGTTATGATCACCCGCGCTGGTTTCCCCATATTAACGGTTTGGGGGCAATTGCTTTTCTCGGGGGTATTTTACTTGCCTTTGCTGGAGTGGAAGCACAGGCCACGCATGTGTCGGAACTACGTGATACCCGTCGAGGATATCCAGCTGTAATTGCCATCGCCGCCGTTATTTCCATCCTGGTGTTCACTCTCGGCGCACTCTCTATTGCTGCAATTTTGCCCTATAAAGAGATATCTGTAGAAACTGGCTTATTTACAGCTTACGAAAGAGCTTTTGGGCAGCTACTTGGGATTCAATGGCCCGTGCAAGCACTTTCCTGGCTAATTGGCTATGGTGCACTAAGTGGTGCCTTGGCATGGTTGGCTGGCCCCAGTCGAGGGCTACTGGCTACGGCCCAGGATGGGATGTTGCCGCCCTGGTTTCAGCGAGAAAACCGGGTGGGTGTACAAAAAAATATTCTCCTCGCACAGTTTGTAGTGGTAGCGGCAATCTCGTCCATTTATATTTTAATGGATAATGTATCTACAGCTTTTGTTTTGATTTCAGTGATGGCTATTAGCTTATATATCATTATGTACATAATGATGTTTGCTGCGGTTATTCGGTTACGGATCACGCAACCAGACTTACCCAGAAGTTTTCGTATCCCCGGAGGGCTGCCAGGGGTTTGTATTGTTGCTGGAATAGGCTTAATTTCCGTTGTTTTTGCCTTGGTAGTTTCATTTTTCCCGCCAGAACAGCTCACGATAAAAAATCCTGTAACTTATGTTGCTCTCAACCTGGCTGGAATTGCTATAGCGATCACCGTTCCCTTGTTAATTTTCTATTTTCACAATCCCTCCTGGCGGGGGGAGGGTGGCCATCAACAGCAGTCATTTTCTGATATTGATGAGTGAGCCGGAGGTAGGTAGTGAAAGAGCAATCTCCATTTGATAGGTTCTTTGACGAATACAATGAAGATATTCCAGAAAAGCACTTTCCCCGGTGTAGTATTTCAGCAGAGGCTGCCGAGGCTATTGTAACCAGTGAAACCTGGGCTGACGCAAAGCCTGCGATGAACTTATCTTCGTTTGTCACAACTTTTACTGAGTCAGAAGCATTTGAGGTCGCTAAGAAACATTATCTGAAGAACTATATTGATCACGACATGTATCCACAGCTGTTTGCGATGGAAGCGCGAATGGTTCGCTGGTTACACAACCTCTGGAATGGACCTGAGGGAGTAGAGCCATACGGCGCAGCGACCATAGGCTCGTCAGAGGCCTGCATGTTGGCTGGTTTGGCGCACAAGTGGAATTGGCGTAAGAAGAGGCAGCAAGCTGGCAAAGACGGCTCAAAACCTAACCTGGTTACCGGAGCCAATGTGCAGATCGTTTGGGACAAATTTATGCGCTACTTTGATGTGGAGCCGCGCATAGCACCGTTAAAGCCTGGTCATTACCGCTTTACCAGTGAACATCTGGATGAATTGGTCGATGAGAATACCATCGCTGTTGTCGCTATCGCCGGGCAAACCTTTACCGGTGAGGATGATGCATTTAGGGCAATTCAAAACTGGTTGGATAAGTATGAAGAGAGAACAGGAAACGATATCCCTATGCATATTGATGGGGCGTCGGGAGGATTTGTTAATCCATTTCTCTACCCGAATTATAAATGGGATTTTCGTTTGCCAAGAGTGAAATCTATCAATGCCTCCGGGCACAAGTTTGGCTTGGTGCCGCCGGGATTGGGGTGGATAATTTTTCGTGAAAAAGCAGTTTTTGATGAAGGCTTGATGTTCTATGTGAATTACCTGGGTGGGGAGATGCCTACAGCCACATTGAACTTCAGCCGAAATGCATCGCCGGTTGCCTACCAGTATTACAACTTTATACGTCTAGGCTATGAGGGTTACAGGCAGATTATGCAGCACACCTTGGAAAATGCGCAGACTCTTCGTCAACTTCTGGTGGCCAGTGGGTACTTTGAAATAATGAATAAAACCCAGAGAATCCCAGTTGTTGCCATGACCCTGAATAAAAAATATAAAAATTTTAATGAATATGATGTATCCAATAAAGTACGTGAGCGGGGATGGGTTCTTTCTGCCTATTCGATGCCGCCAAACGCTCAGTCTGTAAACTCTCTGAGAATTGTTGTTCGCCCTCATCTCAATCAGAATGCAATCAGTGGCCTTGCTAAGGATATTATCCATGCTTGCGATTGGCTGAGTAAGCATTGTGGTAATGCAACTCCGCCCAAGTTGCATGACCCGCAAAAAGTGGCCCCCAGTAAGTGTTAGTTCTTACGGGACTTTAACGATCCTTGCATTCAATGACTGGATAGATAAGTGGGCTATTTTGGAATCTCAGAGGCATCTTTGACAACTCTAACATGCTGCATCATGCCCCCATCCTCATGATAAAGTAAGTGGCAATGCAGAGGATACTTTCCGGTAAAATCTTTGAAACGAGTACGGAATTTGACATGTCCATGGGGCGGTACTTGAAAGGTGTCGCACCAAAACGGTAGTTTGAGTGTGTGGTGCATGGGGTCTTCTCCAACCACCTCGATAACATAATACGGATTAACATGAATATGGATTGGGTGGGGGAATTCACTTTCATTAACCAAGGTCCACTCCTCTACTGCATCAAGCTCTACGTAATGATTAACCACTTCACACCCTTCGAATGGTGAATGGTCAATACTGACATTCAGCCCGCGATAATATTTTTGGGGGTCATCAAGCGTGTTGGCCTGGAAAGTGAGTCGACGTGTATTGGTGATCTCATCATCTGTAATAGGTTTCAGTAAGTCCACTTTAAAACTGCTGGGGAAGGGTGGGGGCGCACATCGAGCGGGTGGTTTGCTGGGAGCATAGATTGCCGTTCCGATTTCCTCTCCCTGGGCAATAGCGATAACAAAAAGTGGACTGTTGTTATGGTACTTATAATGCGGCATTTGTTGGAACTCAATCGCATTATTGTAAATGTAAAAATGAGCTCCCGGAGTGGCGGCTTCACTGATTTTTAAGAAAAGGGAGGCTCTATTAGCGGGGCCCAGGCTTACGCCGTCTTGTAGGCGGTAGTCATCAGTAGGGTTTCCATCAAACCCGTAGATATACATTTGTGCGAACCAAGGGCAATCGATATCTATCGATGTGCGAGTGGTCGCATTGAGAAGTCTCAGGTTGAGAAGCTCACCCACCGTTGCATGAATGATAGGGCAGTATTGTCCGTTAACGGTAATACAGTATTCACTATCTGGGAACTTAGCGACCTGGTGTTGATCCTCTACTTTTCCGTGCTCATCTACGGCAATATTCTGGAAGACAAGAATATGTTCCTTAACTCCCATTGCCTCAAGTTCATCGTCAAATTCATCCCTTACGATTAGGGCACCTGCCATCCCGCTGCCGACTTGTATAGCGACAGAGCCGTGCTTATGGGGGTGGTACCAGTAGAGTCCTGGGGGCTGGTCCTTGGGTATGTCATATTCGTAGGTATAACTTTCCCCTGGTTTGATCTTCATGCAGACATTGTCGGCTGGAGATTCTGGGGAGACGTGAAGCCCGTGAGTATGTAAGTTGTAGGTATTGAACTCATGGGGGAAGTTTATTGTAGCGGGTGTATTGAGGGGGTCTTCCTCTGGCAGCAGGTTGTTTGTCTGGATAGTAAGGTGGCTATCAGCGCGAATTTCAATGGTAGGGCCTGTCAGTGTGAAACCTGCTTCTTGAGTGATTGATGATGAAAATACACGGGTCCAGGTTGGTGTGTCATGGGTTTTGTAAAAACTGAAAATGTTATTCTTTTCGTACTGTACATCAAGTTTTAGTTCTAGTTTTCTATTTTCTTTATCCATTGAGTAAGCGGGTGGATTTTTTATTGGTTCTAGAAAGGAAATATGCTCTCTATTGCTCACTGTTAACTCCGAGGATTTTGTAGGAAGCGAGATTGGTAAGGGGAACTTTATGAACGAATATCAGTTTAGATTCTAAGGTGAGATTATTTGTGGAATTACTCGCCATATGATCGTTCATTGAGAGGCAAGTTAGGGTAGCAATAATCCTTCTGTAAAATTCATAATAATTCTCGCGACTTTGTTGGGGTGTGCTTGAGCAATAAAGTGCCCACCTGGAATATCAATGACATTGAGGTTGATATATATCGCAGATATATCGGTGGCAGCTTTTTTACTTACAAGTCGATCTCTATCCGGGCGGATATAGATGGCAGGGATTTCCAATCTTTGGGATGGTTGGGAAATCGAGGCGATATTGTGAAGCCTTTGCTTGAGTTTGCCTCTGTTGGTGTTTAGTGGGGCGTTATAGGTACTGTCAGTGAGTATGTCACTGCCTTTGCCATTGAAACCAAAAAAATTTAGTGTGATTTTGGTTAAAGATGGGCAGTCTATAAGCGAGATTGGAGCTAGTTGTGCTGCCTTGGATAGCAGCGAAGGAGAGGTTATAAAGCTAGCTATAAAGGTAATGCTTAAAATTTTCTCGGGAGTTAATAGGGATAACTCATATGCAATTCGTCCTGAATAGGACTCAGCAATAATGTGAGTCTTCTCATTGAGAAAGCTCTTGGCGATTGATTGAGCTTGAGCCAGGTAACTATCCCCTGGGAGCTTGGAAAGGCAGATAGTTTCGGTTATCCATTGTTTTGGCAGTGCCTTAATCAAATCTGAAAACAGTGTTCCTGTTCCATCAAGTCCTGGTAGAAGTAAAACTTTCAATTCCGAATATCCTGCTGGGATTTCCTATTAATTGAATATTAACATGGTCATGCTGGGCATTTCTCTATAAATGACATTCAGCAAGGGTAATTCTTCTTGATGTTTGTACGGGACAACCAATCTGGTAGTGCCGAAAGGTGAAGTTTTCTATCGTATGAGGCGGTTTGAGATGCTATGAAAGCTGTTGGGTGTGCATGTTTTAGATAAAAATAGTTTTTTTGATTTGGGCTTCTAAATATATTTAATTATTCTAATGGATATTTATTTATACTAATACGTTATTTCTAGTTATATCGATAACGAAAACAGAATTGCTAGGCCAATAAGTTGTCTAGGTGAGTAAGTATTAGTGTTCGTTAGTGTAACTTAATGACAGGCCTAAACGTAACTAGAAAGTTAATTGAAAGTCATTTGGTCAAAGGGAATATGGTTCCCCAAAGTGTTATCGAGCTTAAAATTGACCAAGGGAGCCTCTGAATAAACCTGTAATGCCTCTGCGGGTCTTGAAGGCTGCAGATGCTAGGCGCAGCTCGCCGCGAATGGCCGTAGCCCTTTGCAAGAGCTGCAACGCAGCAGCTGTGGTCTTCAAGGCCCGCCCTTCGGGGCTTGCAGAGCGATTCACACTCCGCGTTGCGACTTCTTGAAAGGTCTAGACATTCCTGCGAAGCCGCGCCTTGATTGTGAACCGCTCTGCATGCCAGAGGTATCATGGAGTTATTCAGAGGCTCCCAAGTCCTCAGTGAGGATGCCACCGGCACGTTAGTGATGTTGGAGCTTGAAGCTTTGGGGGCGAGGCAGGTGAAAGCAGAAATCTGTGCTCAGTATGTGGATCATAATGTATTGAGGGCAGACCATAAGAATGGTGATGACCATGTGTTCCTGCAAAGTTCCTGTCGAAACTACGGGATATGGTACTCGCGACCAGGAAATGGTATTAGCCATCCTGTTCATATGGCTTGTTTTGGTATCCCCGGTAAAACCCTTTTAGGTGGGGATAGCCACTCATGTGCTGCGGGCTCGTTAGGTTTGTTAGGAATAGGAGCCGGAGGAATTGAGGTTGCGCTTGCAATGATGGGATTTCCGCTCTCTCTGGTAATGCCAACTATTTTGGGGGTGCGTTTAGAGGGGGAGCTACAGCCATGGGTAAGCGCTAAAGATGTTATTTTGGAACTTGTACGTAGATATACTTTGAGAGGTTGCTGGAACAAGATCGTTGAATATCACGGCCCTGGATTGGCAAACCTTACAGCAATGGATCGTCACGTAATCGCCAATATGGGGCAGGAAATGGGGGCCGTAACAAGTGTATTTCCTGCTGATGATCAAGTGAGGCTTTTCTTGCGGCAGCAGTCGCGCGAGAACGACTTTGTCGAGCTGCTTGCCGATAAGGATGCAACCTATGATGAGGTTGCAACTTTAGATCTATCGAAAATTGAACCAATGATCGCTTGCCCCTCGCGGCCGGATAAGGTTGTTAAAGTTCGTGAAGTTGAAGGTAGGGCAGTTTCTCAGAGCTATATCGGTTTTTCGGCTAACCCTGGGTTGCGTGATTTTTCCATTCCCGCCCGGATGGTAAATGGTCTCTTTGTACCGCACGAGGTTTCTTTAGATATTAATCCCGCGTCGCGCCAATTACTTCATGAGCTGACTCATAATGGTGACCTTGAAAAACTACTTGGTGCAGGGGCTTACTTGCATGAAACCGGCTGTGGTGGCTGTATCGGTATGGGGCAAGCCCCAGCTAGCGGGCACAATAGTCTTAGAACTGTGCCGAGAAATTTCCCTGGGCGTTCGGGAACTAAAGAAGATAGCGTCTATTTATGCAGCCCAGAGACTGCGACGGCCAGCGCCCTGAAAGGAAAAATAACTGACCCCAGAAATTTAGACATGGATTATCCGGTATTTGAAGAGCCTGAACATCTAATGGATATGCGATCACTATTGGAGCCACCGCAGGAAATACCAGTGAAAGTTGAGGTTAGAAAGGGCTCCAACATCAAGCCTTTGCCAGTTCTGGAAAAAATGTTAAGTGTGATCGAAGGCCCTGCTCTTTTAAAGCTGGAGGATAATGTTTCAACTGATGATATTATTCCCGGAGGTGCGGATGCTTTGCCTTATTGGTCAAATGTCCCAGAGTTAAGCCGCTTTGCTTTTTCAAATTTAGATGAATCTTTTTATCAGCGGGCTTTGAGCACCGAGGAGGATATATTTCTTATTGCTGGCAACAGTTTAGGTCATGGGTCGAGCCGGGAGCATGCCTCAATTACACTGCGATACTTGGGAGTGCGCTGCGTCATAGCCAAAAGTGTAGCTGGACTCTATCGCAAGAATCTTATTGACCACGGAATTCTCATTTTAACATTTTGTAATCCAAGCGATTTTGACGCCTTTAGTAAAGATGATCAACTTCAATTTTATGATCTTTCAAGCTGTACAGGGGGTAACAAGATACTAGAGCTGAGAAATGTGACTAAAGGTATTAAGATTTGGTTGGAAAATGACCTTTCTCAAGAAGAAATTGAAATAATTAAATTTGGAGGCCGCATCAACTATATTAAGGGGTTGTTGAGAAGGTCTCTGGAAGATATGGGCTCATTTTAACAGTGTGCAGGGTGGTGTGGGGTTGGCTCTCCACGCAAAATACTTGCTAGTATTTTTTAGAGCGACATTTTTAATTGTGAGTTGGCAGTGAATGTATAGATTAAAGTTTAGGTTGGCTTTTGATGAGGTTCTACTCGCTTGGTGAGGCTGGAAAGGATATTATTTGCTGTTGGTAGTTTTCGCCACAGTAAGTGACTAGTTTGAATATGCAGGAACTCCTACTGTTAAAAGTTTGTCTTAGCTTTTATATCAATAGATCTTTGTGTTGAAGTCTCTGTCGTCATGATGGTCAATTTAAGGAATTGAGATCGCTCACCTACCATTGCTACTGATGTCAAGCGCAGAGATGATTTCATCGTATCTTGCTTTAGAATGGTATCCATATTCTAAGTTGAAATCTTTTGATAGAGAATCATTAAAGGTCTTGGCCAGTTCGAAAATCTCCATCCTCTTTATATAAGTTTCACTGCAAAGTTTCTTAATGAGAGTTTTGTGGGCTCCGTAGATGTTATTCTCTTGGGGGACTAAAGTATATATAGGTTTAGATAGGGCAAGGGCCTCAGAAATCATTGATGAACTGTCTTCGGTTATAAAGACAGCTTCACTTGCACCGAGTATTTCTTCGAGGCTGGCATTGGGGGCCTCATAATCTAGCAAGTTGAAGCATGTATCAAATGGCATGTTGCTTTCAATTAGCTCAGCCACATATTTAGGGGTTCTTCTTGAGGTGCTAATTAGCCATGAAATATTTTGATAGATCGCTATTTTTTTTAGCTCTTCTATCAAGTCTATATAATCCTTCCGTGTGTATTTATAGCCGCTTCCATTGCCTCCGATAAGTAAAGTATAAAAGGGTTTGTGGTGTTTCTTCTTTAAGTTGTCGCCCAATGCTTTGCATAAATTTACATCTATGCGGCTAAATGGAAGGTATTGCCTAGATTTCTTAATGTCCTCTTTGGTAGATAGGGTTAGAGAGAAGTCGGTTTTCCTGAAGCTGTAAATATTTCCTATGGCAATATTCATGCATTGTGTTTTTTGGGTTAGTGCAACGTTCGCAGCAACGCTATTCCCACCAAAGGAAATAATTAGATCTGGTTTTCTTTTGAAGGAGGGGTTTCTGTGAAAGAGCATGATAAATTTGTGTGCGTTTCTGGCGAGATGTCGAGTCAATAGTCTTATTGGTTTATTTAGGGCCTTTAAAACTGGTTTACTGGTGGTGATTTCATAAGAATATTTGCCCTTGGAGTAGCGGGACAGCAGCTGGTATAGCCCCAGCGAAGGACTGAGATGGCCCGGTTTTCCATCGTAAATAATTAAAATGTGCATAACCTTGCTTAATGGTTTGAGAAATGTTTCTAGGGGGCTCTAAGTGAATAGGAGTACCCTAAATTGATTATTCTCAATTTTCTGTAGATGGAGTTTCTATACGTAGTGGCTGAGATGGAGAGTCTCAATTTGCAGATTTAAACTTACAATCTACCTTTGGTTTGTTATCGACTTCTGATGCTGCAGATAGTGGTCTAGCCCTTGCAGCATGATGTAGGTGTGAGAAGGTGTAATTTTGAAACTATTTCTGATCATATTTTTACTTCTTCGGTATAAATAGGGCTCAGATACTATGGTACTGCTGGAATTTTCCTAACAACAGTTAGGATTTTGCCGATATTCCAACGAAAAATGACACATTCAGAAAAAGTAAGTGGCCTTATTCAAGCATTAAATTTTTTACTGTTGGGGGAAATATGTAATAAAAATATCTCTTTTTAATCAGGCAAGCTCTCCCTGAACCTGGTAGAGGTAGGTATAGGTGTTATCAATTATTTATGTGGAAGTTCAAGACATAAATGAACTTATTTGGCCTGGTATTACCTAAATTGGATTTGTGTTAATGTTGGACTCTATTTATTGGGCTAAGAAATAGGTTGAAGTCCATATTTTAAGGCCAGGTTGTTTGGTTAGGTGAGTACCCCAAGTATGTCTATGTTTCAAAAACTCAAAGCGTCAATAGGTATTGGTGCAGCTAAAGTTGATACAGTTCTACAAAACTCTGAGCAAGTTCAGGGTGGAATCATTGAAGGGGCTATCCATATCATTGGTGGTGATATCGACCAGCAGGTGGATGCTATAAGTTTAAAGCTCTGCACCGAGATCAAGGTGGAGACCGATGAAGGGGTAAGCCATGAGCGTTTTGTACTGAATGAATTACAGGTACAGGACCCTTTCACTATTGGTGCTGGAGAGAGCCGGGAAGTTCCTTTTCAGTTGGCGTTGCATGAAGAGACGCCAGTTACTGTTTTAAACACCCGTAGAAATAAAAGCTATGTGTGGCTGGAAACTTCCCTGGATATTGATTTTGCGCTGGATCCGAAAGACAGGGATCCCTTGCGGATAAGACCTTTACCCGTTGTAGAGAAGGTACTTTCCATGATCGAGGAAAGTGGCTTTAAAATGGTAAAAGCGGATGTTGAAAAGGGGCATTTGCGTGGAAGCAATTTTGTCTCCCAGTCTGGATGCTACCAGGAGATAGAGTTTAAGAGTAGTGGCTTGTTGACTTCAAAAGAGATTGAACTCTCCTTTATTGTTGATGGTGAACAGGTGCACTGTTTGGCTGAAATTGATCGCAGATTTGGTCTGCGGGGCGATGAATATCATTCGTTTTCATTAGCACATGATGCGAGTGATAATGAGGTTGTCGCAGCGGTTCAGTCTATTTTGTCTCTATAGTTGAGCTGATCCATAGAGTCTGGCGGCACTGAGCTGCCGGGCCCTTAGGGGCAAAAGTGTTCCAGTAAAAAAGTATATTCTTAGTATCAACTGCCGCCAGGTTCGTTAGTGATTCAGGAGGGTTTCTTAATGAGATTGGGGGGGCATAACAGGCAAAGTCAATATCATAAGCTTCTGGCCATTTATGGAGAGCAATTTCGGAGTAAAAATGCATAAAAGTTGCTGTTATTGCTAAATTTTCAGCTTAGCTTTGTCCTGCGGAATTGTTGCGCTTCTGGCCCCGAATCAAAGGGTTAGGTTTCCATAAACCACTTCGGGGGAATCCATGAGCCTTCAAAATATGTATTTCCCCATTTGGCGATTGCCTGAAGAATCGGTAAGACATCCTTGCCTTTCTGTGTTAGCAGGTACTTATATCGCTTAGGCTTTGATTGATATTGTACCCTCACCAACATTCCCTCTGCTTCTAGCATTTTTAATCTTTCTGCGAGTCTGTTGGTTGGTATTTTCTCTGGTGAGTCAGCTAGCTCGCTATAGGTCTCTTTACCACACAGTAAGTCTCTTAGAATAACTAATGTCCATTTATCGCCGAATACGTCCAGTCCGTTCACGATAGGGCATCCCGAACGTAAAAATTGATTATCAGGACTCATGCTCACACTCTTACTGCCAGAAAATGAAATACTAGCCTAGTTACTTGCGAAGTTGAAGTTATTGATTTAGGCTAAGGTTACTTCAATTTCGTAAGTAATAGGAGAAATTTATGTCCAAAATATCTGGAGAATGCCTGTGCGGTTATATTAGTTACTCTTACTCTGAAGAGCCGGTAATGGCGGGTCATTGCCAATGTACAGATTGTCAGAAAATTAGTGGGGCTGGACACATCGCTAACATTGCTATTCCTCGCGGAAGCTTAACTATTAATGGCGATCTTGCATTTCATGAGAAGCAGGCAGATAGCGGCAATACAGTAAGGAGAGGTTTTTGCCCTCGCTGCGGTTCGCATATTTATGCGGAAAATAGCGGTATGCCGCAGTTTGAATTTATCCGCGCTGGAAGTCTTCATGACCTGGAGCAATTCAACCCGACAATGGTGGTATATGCTGGTAGTGGTGCATCTTGGGACTATATGGACCCGGAATTACAAAAATTTGAAAAAATGCCAGAAATGTGACCTTAACAATCAAAAGTAGGGGGTGCAGCGCATAGCTGTTTTTGGGTTAAGGAAACTTCTGAAAATCACATTTCTCTCAATTTATCTCCCTGCAATCCCCATGACTCGCCGCTTACGGGCACAAAAAGGTAACCCATAAGAGTGCCCTTGAGAGCAGTGGTTTGTTGACCTCTAAAGAGATTGAACCCTCCTTAACCCTTGATGGTGAGCAGGTGCATTGTTTGGCAGAATTATTCGTAGATTTGGTTTACGCGGCGATTAATATTATTCGTTTTCGCTAGCGCATGATGCGAGTGATAATGAGACAGCCCTATCAGTTCAGTCCATTTTGTAGCGATAGTTGGCCTGCCTCCAAGAACCCAGCGGCATCTAGGCTGCAAGGCTCTTGGGTTTTGGTTTTTACAGAGTGTCCATTAGGCCTTGAGGAATTCCTCCCAGTTATTAGCCCATTCCCTCAGCGGATCAAGGGTTTCCATTAACGAAACTCCCAGATCTGTCAGTTGATATCCATTCGTACACTTATTAATCAATTTAGCTTCGCTCAACTGTTTGATTCTTGTATTTAGTACCGAAGGGGACATGGCATCACACTGGGCTTGGAGTTCCCTGAAGCTCCGGGGTGTGTTCCTCAGTTCCCACAGTATTCTCATATTCCATTTTCGCCCGAGCAGATCGAATACAGCCATAATGGCTATGCCGCTAGTCGAGCCTCTGACAGTTTTTTTCGGTAGAGGAGTTGCCATGGTTCTTGCGCTTCTAAATTAGTAGCGTTACAGTTGCTACGAAATCAGTAGCAATCTTATAGTGTTTTTAGAGAAGAGGGAATGGGTATGTTTTTAGTGGATATGCATTTTAAGGATATGAAAAAGCTAACCCCAGAACTGACTGCGGAGCATAGGCTTTATCTGGAAGGAGAGTATAAGTCTGGAAGTTTGCTCTTTGGAGGAAGGAAAAATCCCAGGACTGGAGGGGTTATTGTTTCTCGCCACAACAGTGAAGAAGCATTGCGGAGAGTGCTTGATGAGGACCCTTTTATAAAAAGTGGAGTGGCAGTTTATTCGCTAACCGAATTTGAGCCTGTTATGGCCTCTGAACAGTTTTTACACCTTCTAAAGATGAGTTCGCATTAACAGTCTAAAGAGTGAGCTCAAAGAGGGAGTGCCATCTCATTAATCCCTAAATGTTTTGAGGGGAGTTTGGTATGTGGCTTTGAGGGGGATACCATTGCCTGGAAGGCAGATGAAGCTCTTCAGGCCACATGTAACTTGATTAATCTGAAGTATCGTCTAGTTAACACTATTGCCTAAAGAAAGGTACTTGATGGCACCATTAAATTAAATGATGCCCGATCATCAATCTCCGATGGTTTCCATTTAAACTACTGCTTGGGGATTATCCTCTATCGCCAAGGTGGAAAGATTTGCTATCTATTAGATTGGTGGAGGCTATTTCTGCAAGCTTAAAGTGGTGTAAAGAGTTGATATATAGCCCCTAAGGAGGGGGGAGACGTTATGTTTTTAGTGAACTTGAATTTCCCGGATATTAAAAAACTGACCCCAGAGTTAATGGCGGAGCATGTGAGCTACCTGGAGGGACACTATAAATCGGGAGACCTGCTTTTTGGGGGGGCGAAAGAGCCTAGAACTGGCGCGATAATTATTTCACGTCATCCCTCTGAGGAAGTGCTGCGAAAGGTTCTGGAAGAAGACCCTTTCACAAAACATGGGGCGTCGACTTTTACGATCACTGAGTTTGTACCCGTTATGGCTTCAGAGGAATTTTCCAGCCTCTTGAAAGAACCCTAGATCGGGTTCCTTCGAGGCTTGTGTTACTTCTTACTCAGACAATCTTCGGCCGTGTTATTCGCTAAGGTCTGCGGTGATCACCGAATCAGAGAAGCTCTGATAAGCGGCTTCAAAAGTCTGCGACATGGCATCCGGGAAGAGGTGAAAATCCCCATTTTTTAGCGCGCCAACAATTTCCTCAGCCACTGCACTGGGGGATTCTCCGTCCTCCAGCCCAGCCTGTTTGGCCATATCTGTTTTGATGGGGCCGGGGTGAACACTCAATACTTGTACGCCTCGCTCCTGAAGCGTTTCTCGAAGTGCCTGGGTAATTGCGTAGCTGGCGGCTTTGGATGCGGAGTAGGTGCTAACGTGTGGGAAGGTACGCAAGGATACGACCGAATTCATTTGTACCAGGGCGCCCTTGCTCTTTTCCAAATGGGGGGTGAATGCTTTGGCTACTCGGACAAGCCCAAAGGTATTCACTTCCAGTTCCTGCTTAAGGGAGTCCTCTACATGGTCGCTAAGCGGGTCTGCGGGCGCAAGTACCCCGGCATTGTTCACCAGAATATCCAATTCCTGAATCGCCTTTGCCGCCGCCCCTACACTTTGGGCTTTTGCCACATCGAGTTCCAATGTGATTACTTTGTCGCCATATTTTTCTGTCAGTTCTGTCGTTGTCTCTGGGTTGCGCACGGCCAGATAGACTTTTTTTGCGCCACCGTCGAGAAAGCGCTCAACAATTGCCTTGCCAATTCCGCGGTTTGCTCCAGTTACAAGGGCAGTTTTTCCTTCGATTGAAATGCTCAATTCTGTTCTCCTGTGAAGGGTTGATTAATATTGTACCGATCGGTAAGGTTTGAGCTAAGTCTTACCGATCGGTACAATATTGTCAAAACAATTTTTGGGAGATTGCCAATGGCGGGACGCAAGCCGGAGTTTGATAAGGCGCATGCGTTGGAATCAGCAACGAAAGTCTTTTGGAAAAAGGGCTATGTGGGCGCCTCAATGGCGGACCTGACCAAGGCTATGGGGATTAACAAGCCAAGTCTGTATTCTTCCTTTGGCAATAAAGAGAAACTGTTTGTTCTTTCATTGGGGCAATACCTGGATAGATATGCCAAAGATCGTATGCAGTTCCTGACGGAAGAGGGAGTGCCGTTACGGCAGCGATTGCATAGTTATTTGTTGGCTACCGTTAAAGGGCAAGCGGGGGAGGGAACCCCGAGGGGTTGTTATCTGGCGTTTGGATTATCGGAAACTGCCGGTGACGCTTTGCCCTCTGATGCCATTGACGCTTTAAAAGCTGCTGACGCAGAAGCGGTAAAGCAACTGGTTGACTTGTTTCGTTTTGATAAAGAGTCCCAGGCTATAGGGCTTGATCGGCGTGCCGAGGAGTGCGCTATGTACCTGATTACCCTGCTGCATGGCACAGCATCGGTATTGCGATCCGGGCGAGAACTCAAGGAGGTGGAACCCTCTTTGGAGTTTGCACTTAATGGATTGGGGCTGGAGGCGTGATGGAAGTGGAAATTTAGACCTCTGAGTATTCAGAGGTCTAAATTGAGCTTTAGAAGCGGCGACGGAACATGGGCAGCGGTTGGTCGACCCCTGTTTGGTAGCTATCGCCAAAATCGCTCATCGAGTCTTTAAGGCTTGCCAGAGGCTGCTCGCCTTCAAATGCGTAGGCATTGAAGCCGCAGCGCTGTAAATAGGTCAGCTGGTCTCGCATAAACCCGCCTACTGCGCGTAACTCTCCGGTAAAGCTGTAGCGCTCGCGCAGCATACGGCCGGCGGTAAAGCCCCGACCGTCGGCAAATGCTGGGAAGTGCACGGCAATTACCGGCAATTTGGCGGCTTTTTCCGCAATCTGCTCGGCACCTTCTTCACTGTCCAGCCAAACACCGACTTCGTCACTGCGGGATGACAGCGCATCGCGATGTGCCAGCCACTGTCGCAGTGGCAGGATAATTTTGCCGGAGGGCAGGGTGCTTGGGTCCAACTCCTCTCCAGCTTCCAGTTGGGGTACCAGCTGCCATTCGTTGGTCTTTACTTCACCATCGATGATCAGTTCTGCAGGGTTGCCCGGCTGTGGGCCCAGTTTAGCTGGCTTTGGCATAAACTCTCTCCTTGAAGGGCTGAAGGCCGATGCGGTTGTAGGTGTCGATAAAGGGCTCTTCCGTTTGGCGCTGCTCGACATAGAGGTCGAGGATTTTGCTGATCACGTCTGGCACTTCAGCGCGGGAGAAACTGGGGCCCAATACTTTGGCCAGGCTGGCCTCGTTGGATGCACTGCCGCCCAGCTGAATCTGGTAGAACTCTTCCCCTTTTTTGTCGACGCCGAGGATGCCGATATGTCCCACGTGGTGGTGGCCACAGGCATTCATGCAGCCAGAGATATTGAGGTTGAGATCACCCAGGTCGTACAGGTAGTCCATATCGTCAAAGCGACGCTGGATGGCTTCGGCTACTGGGATGGACTTGGCGTTGGCAAGTGAGCAGTAGTCACCGCCGGGGCAGCAAATCATATCGGTCAGGGTGCCGATATTCGGTGTGGCGAAGCCGTGCTTGCGGGCCTGTTGCCAGAGTTCAAACAGTTTGTCCTGTTCGACGTCTGCGAGTACCACATTCTGGTCGTGAGTTACCCGGGCTTCACCGAAGCTAAAAGTATCGGCAAGATCGGCAATAGCCTCTAATTGGGCATCGGTTACATCACCTGGGGGGACACCAGTGGGTTTGGTGGACAACTTAATCGCGCGATAACCGGGTACCCGGTGCGGGTAGGTGTTGCGTTCAAGCCAGCGGGCAAAGGCTTTGTCGCTGTCGGCTTGTTGTTGCAGTGCAGCTTCAGCAGCTGATCCGTCAAACTCGCGATATTCTGGGGCTGTGAAGAAGGATTTAGCCCAATCCAATGCTTCCTGGGTTAACTTTTCAGCGCCGTCTTTAATATGTTGCCACTCTTCTTCCACGCGGCGGCCGAACTCTTCCGGGCCGAGGGCCTTGACCAGAATTTTAATGCGCGCTTTGTACTTGTTGTCGCGACGACCCAGCTGGTTGTAAACGCGGACAATCGCTTCAAGGTAAGAGAGCAGGTCTTCTTCCGGCAGGAAGTTGCGGATGGTCTCGGCAATAACCGGTGTGCGGCCCTGACCGCCACCTACCAATACCTGGAAGCCAATCTCTTCACCGCGCTTGACGATCTGTACACCGATATCGTGTACACGGATGGCGGCGCGGTCCTGTTCTGAACCACTGACGGCGATCTTGAACTTGCGCGGCAAGAAAGCGAATTCCGGATGGAATGTAGACCACTGGCGAATCAACTCGCAGTAGGGGCGCGGGTCGGCAATCTCGTCGAGCGCAATGCCGGCGTAGGGGTCCGAGGTGGTATTTCGGATACAGTTGCCGCTGGTTTGTACCGCGTGCATTTCCACCTCCGCCAGCTCATCGAGAATAGCGGGTACATCTTCCAGCTGCGGCCAGTTGTACTGGAGGTTCTGGCGCGTAGTGAAGTGGGCGTAGCCTTTATCGTAGTCGCGGCTTACGCGGGCGAGACGGCGTAACTGGGCACTGTTGAGCAGGCCGTAGGGAACGGCAATACGCAACATGGGGGCCAGTCGCTGAATATAGAGGCCATTTTGCAGGCGCAGCGGCAGGAATTGCTCCTCGCTCAACTCGCCGGCAAGGTAACGTTCCGTTTGGCCGCGGAACTGGGCTACGCGATCGTTGATGATGGCGCGGTCCCGGTCGTCGTATCGATACATAACAGCTTGATTCCATTGCCTTTGTGCGCTGATGGTGGAGAAAGGGGCAGGCCCCGGACGATTCTCCGCTGGCGCATAACATACCAGCGCTCTTATGCAATAAATAACAATATTTTCCGCTATATCTGTAACCAACAGTTATAAGAGAGATTTATCAGCATAGTGCTTGTCTGTTGTTGCAGATTCGAGGAGCGTTGGAGTAATGGCTATCTATGCCGTCCTGTCTGTTTTTTAGCCGCAACTTACCTGTTGAGTGTAGCGACTCCACTTCGGGGCCCTGGCAAATCGACGCTAATTCGGTTAGCTGTGAATTGATACCGCCTCTCAGTTTACTTGCGGTGATATAAAGGGCGAATCGCCAGTCACATATGAGGCTGGCCAGTAGGTAAGTCAGTAAGTGAACTCCTAAAAAATATAAGAGGTAAGCGGGATGGCTAAAGATATCCTTGCGGCGATGATTGAGTTTGATGACTCATCAAAGTTTACTGGTGTGAGTAACAGTAATTTCGATGTGTTTGAGGGGGCGTTGGCTCGCGCTAAAGCCATGATGCAAGAGTACTCCGACGATAAATATATCAAGATGTTGGTTGCTCCGGAGTATTACTTTTCAGGGTATGCCTCTAAAGCAAAAACTAATCACATCGACTCTTTAAGCAAGGGCTCCAAGAGTGATATTTATTCCGGCCTGCGCAGAGCTTCCCGTCAGTACCCGAACATTCTGATTGTTGCAGGGACTATTGCTTACACAAAAGGTGGTGGATGTTTTTCTTCAGCATCTTACTTGAGCATTGCTCCTATCCTGGCCGGTGGCAATTTCCTGCTGAAGAAGTATAAAGTTGGCAATGATAAGTATCAGACGGATGACGCTTTCTCGACCAAGGCAAGTGACAGTACTTTTTCGTACAAGGGCTTAACTTTTGGCATTGATATTTGTCTGGACCATAACAATAGGATTCTAAAAAACTCGCTGGGTGGTAAAACTGTCGATGTACATATTCTGATTTCCGATGGCTCAAGCCCGAGTCCAGGTTCTCTGGCGACGAACAAGAGTGGTGGTGGAGCCGTGGTGTTTTGCAATATGACGAGTGTTAACAAGGGCAAAGGTGTTAATGGAATTATGTCAGTTTCCCCAAATAAATGGGGCAATCTGAATGTCGATGTTAACAGCCGTACACAGGTTGCTAAGACTGGCCAGGCTCTTACCGGAGGGTTTCATATCGCTCTCTATTCCGGGCAGGCGTAGAGTGGCAGTTGGGTCGGTAAGGTTGTTTGCCGGCCCCGCCTTGCAACTGATGACTTGATTTGCTCTACTTGGGTTGCCGCATCCAGCGGCCCAACTACTTTAAATAACAATAAAGAACGATCGGAGAGATTCGATGAATGATGAAGTAGCTGTAGTTTCTGAAGACGATAATGTAGTGGATGCAATTGCTGCTGTAGCACTGGTCGCAATTTTCGTAGCCACCTGTGTTTTTTGGGTGGCCACGCGCTAGCCCGCTGCTGGCCCGGAGTTGTGTAGTCCCGGGCATTAGCGATAGACATTTAGCTCGGCTTATTTGTATAGCTGCTAGCTGATGGAAAGCACTCTGCGCTCTTAGCCCATATTGCCGAGTACTATTTTCACAATAAGAGCCAATCCGATTACAAATACGGCGGTAAAAACAACGCCGGCAATAACGTACGTCATAATACTGCCACTTTGAAAATCCCTTTCGCGGTTTTTATCACTCTGCACGCCAATCGCGGCGGCCAGGGTACTGACTACCACCTGGCCGAAATTGGGCTTTTTCGCTTTCTTATTATTATCTTCCACAGGCTCACTCCTCGAGGTTGGGACGTAGCCAGCGCTCCAATTCCGGTTCGCTGACCCCTTTTCGTTTAGCCAGGCTTTGCAACTGATCCCTGCCGATCTTGCCCACATTGAAGTACTTTGCCTGGGGGTGGGCGAAGTACCAACCGCTCACCGCAGCTGCGGGCATCATGGCAAAGTGCTCGGTAAGGCTGACGCCTGCATTTTGCTCCGCTTGTAGCAATTTGAACAGGGTAGCTTTTTCCGAATGATCGGGACAGGCTGGATAGCCCGGGGCTGGGCGGATGCCCTGGTAGGCTTCCTTGATCAGCTCCTCATTGCTGAGGGTTTCGTCTTCGGCATAGCCCCAATATTCTTTTCGCACCAAGCGGTGCAGTGTCTCAGCAAAGGACTCTGCCATACGGTCTGCCAGGGCCTTTACCATAATGGCGTTGTAATCGTCGTGCTTGGCTTCGTAGGTGTCTGCCAACTGGTCTGCGCCGATGCCAGTGGTAACCGCAAAGCCGCCCACATAGTCTATTTGGCCGGACTCCAGCGGCGCGACGAAATCTGCCAGGGAGCGGCACAGGCCATCGCCACCGCGTTTCTGTACCTGCTGGCGCATATGGTGAAGGCGAGCCAGCTCTTCACTGCGGCTTTCATCCTTGTAGACGATGATATCGTCGCCGACGCTATTGGCGGGCCATAGGCCGAATACGGCCCGTGCGCGCAATAGCTTTTTATCGATAATCTCTTTCAACATACGCTGGGCGTTGTCGTAGAGATCGGTTGCGGCTTCTCCCACAATTTCGTCTTCAAGGATTGCCGGGAATTTACCCGCCAAATCCCAGGAAATAAAGAAAGGCGTCCAGTCCATAGTGTCGAGCAGTTTCTCCAGAGGGAAATCGTCGATCACGGTAAGGCCCAGCTTGTTGGGTCGCGCTGGCTGGTAGTTTTTCCAATCAAATTCCGGGGCAGTATCCCGCGCTTCCTCGTAGGTTAAGCGGGTGTCATTGCGCTTGCGGTTGGCGGTGCGGGTGCGCACCTTGTCATACTCTGCCTGGATTTTTTCCACAAAGGCTGGGCGCAGCTCATTGGAAATCAGGCTGCTGGCCACGCCTACGGCGCGGGATGCATCGGCTACATACACCACCTGGTTGCGGTGGAATTGAGGATCAATTTTTACGGCGGTATGGGCCTTGGAGGTGGTGGCTCCGCCGATCAACAATGGGATATCGAACCCCTGGCGCTCCATCTCGGCGGCTACGTGAACCATTTCATCCAGGGATGGGGTGATCAGGCCGGACAGGCCGATAATGTCACACTCCTTTTCCTTTGCAGTTTGCAAAATGGTTTCCGCTGGCACCATCACGCCGAGGTCGATCACTTCATAGTTGTTGCAGGCCAGCACCACGCCCACAATATTTTTGCCGATATCGTGTACATCCCCTTTAACAGTGGCCATCAGGATACGGCCGTTGGAGCGGCTGTCTTCGGTTTTTTCCGCTTCAATATAGGGTTGCAGGTAGGCTACCGCCTGTTTCATAACCCGGGCGGATTTCACTACCTGGGGCAAGAACATTTTCCCTTCGCCAAACAGGTCGCCGACGATATTCATACCGTCCATCAGTGGACCTTCAATCACATCCAGTGGGCGTGAGGAACTTGCGCGGGCCTCTTCGGTATCTTCCTCGATATAGTTGTTAATGCCTTTCACAAGGGAGTGTGCCAAGCGTTCCTTCACGGGCAATTTGCGCCAGCTCAGGTCCTCTTTGCGCGCCGCACCACCGCCATCCCCTTGGTATTTGGGGGCAATGTCCAACAGGGCTTCGGTGGCATCCGGGCTGCGGTTGAGGATCACATCCTCAACTTTTTCCCGCAGCTCCTCTGGGAGTTCGTCGTAAACCGCCAGCTGCCCGGCGTTTACGATACCCATATTCAGGCCGGCTTTAATAGCGTGAAACAGGAATACTGAATGAATGGCTTCACGTACCGGATTGTTGCCCCGGAAAGAGAAGGAAACGTTGGAGACGCCGCCACTGATCTGGGCACCGGGGAGATTTGCGCGAATCCAGCGGCACGCCTCGATAAAGTCCACTGCGTAATTATTGTGCTCCTCAATACCGGTGGCGACAGCAAAAATATTCGGGTCGAAAATAATATCGGTGGGATCGAAGCCGACTTCATCGACTAGCACATCGTAGCTGCGCTTACAGATCTCAATTTTGCGCTCGAAAGTATCCGCCTGGCCATCTTCATCAAAAGCCATCACCACCACAGCTGCACCGTAGCGCAGGCACAGTTGAGCCTTTTCGATAAACTCCTCTTTGCCTTCCTTGAGGCTGATGGAGTTCACAATGGGCTTGCCCTGGATGCATTGCAGGCCGGCCTCGATCACCTCCCACTTGGAGGAGTCCACCATAAATGGCACCTTGGCGATATCCGGTTCGGTAGCGGCAAGGTTGAGGAAGCGGCGCATAGCGGCGAGTGCATCCAGCATCGCCTCATCCATATTGAAGTCGATTACCTGCGCCCCATCCTCTACCTGGGCGGCAGCCACTTGCAGGGCGGTGTCGTAGTCCTCTTCAAGGATCAGGCGCTTAAATCGGGCGGAGCCAGTGACGTTGCAACGCTCGCCCACATTGACGAATAAGGCGTTTTCACCGGCGACAAATGGCTCCAGTCCGGACAGGCGCAGAGCAGGTTTTATTTCCGGCTGCTGTCGTGGGGGTATATCGGCCACTGCGTCGGCAATTGCACGAATATGATCGGGGGTGGTGCCACAACAGCCGCCGAGGATATTAATAAATCCGCTGCGGGCAAATTCCGCTACGATTGCGGCGGTCTGCTCAGGGGTTTCGTCGTATTCGCCAAACTCATTGGGCAATCCCGCGTTGGGGTGGGCGGAGACATTAGAGGTACAGGCGCCCGATAAGGCTTCCACATAAGGGCGCAATTCGGTGGCGCCCAGGGCACAGTTGAGCCCCACAGAAATTGGCTTTGCGTGGGCAACGGAATTGTAAAAAGCTTCGGTCGTCTGGCCGGAAAGGGTGCGGCCAGAGGCATCGGTAATGGTGCCGGAAATCATAATTGGCAGTTCGAAACCCAGCTCCTCAAAGAGCTGCTGCATGGCATAGATAGCGGCCTTGGCATTGAGGGTGTCAAAAATGGTTTCGATTAAGATCAGGTCGCTGCCGCCTTCGACCAAAGCATGGCCCGCTTCTACATAGTTTTCTACCAGTTCATCGAAAGTGACATTGCGTGCCCCTGGATCATTGACGTCTGGTGAAATACTGGCGGTGCGGGAAGTGGGGCCGATGACCCCGGCTACCCAGCGCGGGCGCTCTGGGGTAGAGAGTGCATCTGCTGCACGGCGCGCGATCTCTGCGGAGGTCCGGTTGATCTCTACCACCAGGTGTTCCATATCGTAATCAGATTGGGACAGCTGGGTCGCGTTAAAAGTATTGGTTTCGATAATGTCCGCGCCCGCCTCAAGGTACTCCCTGTGAATCTTTTCGATCAGCTCCGGGCGGGTCAGGCTGAGCAGGTCGTTATTGCCTTTCAAGTCGCGTGGGAAGTCGGCGAAGCGCTCACCCCGGTAATCGGCCTCTTCCAGCTTCTCCCTCTGGATCATCGTCCCCATAGCGCCATCCAGGATCAGGATACGCTGCGCAAGCGCGGCATTAATTTGCTCGAGACGTTGGTCGCGGGACTGCTGGGACATTTACCAATCCTTATATTGTCGATCTTTTGCCGATGGTGGGAATGGCGCCAATCTTAGCACAGTCACGCCCACTCACCGGCTGCGACTTACGCCTTTTTGGTTGTTCCACCACAATAACAGAGAAGTTTTGAATAAAGTTGAGCAATTTATAGATACTTCACAGCGCCTAATCACTATAAATCCCTAGACGACCGGTCTAGTTTTGCGTAGAGTGCTAGGCATGAAAAGCAGCTATGAAGATACTCGCCAACATTTGTTGGATACCGGTTATACCGTGATGGCCGTAAAAGGTTTCTCCGGTGTGGGTTTGAGTGAAATTCTCAAAACTGCCGGTGTGCCAAAGGGATCCTTTTATCACTACTTTAAGTCCAAGGAGCAATTTGGCGAGGCTCTGCTGGAAGATTATTTTCGCAGCTACCTGGAACAGATGGACGTTGGCTTTTCCTCCCGGGATCAATCTGCCGCCGATAATTTATTGGCCTATTTTGATGCTTGGCAGAAGAGTAGTGGGGAGCGTTACGATGCACACCGCTGCCTGGTGGTTAAGCTTAGCGCTGAGGTGGCAGACCTGTCTGAATCGATGCGGATTATCCTCAGAGATGGGACTGAGCATATTATTCAGAAGCTCCAGAATTGTATCGAGTTGGCAGGGGAAGACGGTTCTCTGCCTAGCACCCTCAATGCCCGTGCCACCGCAGCTTCCCTGTACCAGCTGTGGCTGGGAGCCAGCCTGTTGGCCAAGTTAAACCGCAACGATACGCCAATGGCAGAGGCGATGCTGGCGACCCAGGAGATACTGGGAAAACACTGAGTTTTTTACTGAGCCCGCGAGGGGAAAACCGTTGCGGGTATTTTTATGGCGCCATTCTAGACGACCGGTCTAATTTGGCGACTTTGACTTCCGTCTTATGAAGTTATGGAGAATAGAGAATGCAATCGAGCGATATAAACCGCCGCCTGGTATTGGCATCCCGCCCTGAAGGTGCCCCGACAACAGATAACTTCCGCCTGGAGCATGCCCCTGTGGTCAAGCCGGAGGTCGGCGAGGTGCTGTTGCGCACAGTATTCCTATCGCTCGATCCCTATATGAGGGGGCGAATGAGTGATGCGAAGTCCTACGCAGAGCCTGTTTCACTGGGAGAGACCATGGTTGGAGGGACGGTGAGCCGTGTGGTTGAGTCCCGATTGAATGGCTTCGAGGAGGGGGATTGGATACTCGGTTATAGCGGCTGGCAGGACTATGCCATTTCTGATGGTACCGGGTTGATTAACTTGGGTAAAAATCCGGATTACCCCTCCTTCTCCCTGGGAGTGCTGGGTATGCCGGGAATCACCGCCTACTTTGGCTTGCTGGAAATTGGGGAGCCAAAAGAAGGAGAGACTCTGGTAGTTGCAGCTGCTACCGGTCCTGTGGGGGCAACAGTTGGACAAATCGGCAAGTTGCAAGGGTGCCGGGTAATCGGTGTTGCTGGAGGTGAGGAAAAGTGTCGCTATGCGGTAGAGGAGTTGGGCTTCGACCTGTGCCTGGATCACCGCGCCGAAGATTTTGTCGATCAATTGGCTGCGGCTTGCCCTGAGGGTATCGATATCTATTTTGAAAGTGTTGGTGGCAAGGTCTTTGATGCGGTGCAACCGCTATTAAATGATTTTGCGCGGATTCCTGTATGTGGGCTTATCTCTCAGTACAACGCAACCTCATTGCCGCAAGGCCCGGATCGCACCAGTTTGTTAATGCGGGATGTACTGACCAAACGCTTGAAAATCCAAGGCTTTATTATTTTCGATTACTACGAACGTTTTCATGAAGCGGTGCGTACATTAAGCCAGTGGGTTGCGGAAGGCAGTATTAAATATCTTGAGGATATGGTCGAAGGGTTGGAAGAAACACCCAATGCATTTATCGGGCTTCTGGAAGGAAAGAACTTCGGCAAGTTAGTTGTGCGCATAGGAAATGATGATTGAAGCAAAGCTGACAAAGTTTATAAGGACAGAAATATGAAAATACTGATGGTTCTGACTTCCCACGATGAACTGGGGAATACCGGTAAGAAAACGGGGTTTTGGCTGGAGGAGTTTGCCGCACCTTACTACACCTTCAAGGACGCCGGTGCTGAAGTGACCCTGGCCTCTCCAAAAGGCGGGCAGCCGCCTCTCGATCCTAAGAGTGATGAGCCAGATTTTCAGACGGAGGCGACTCATCGCTTTCAGGCTGACGCCGATGCTCAGCAGGTTCTGGCCAATACCCACAAATTGGCTGATATGAATGAGTCTGATTTTGATGCAGTCTTTTATCCCGGTGGCCATGGTCCCTTGTGGGATCTTGCGGAAGACCCGGTCTCAATTGCACTGATTGAGAACTTTTTTGCCGCAGACAAGCCGATCGGTGCTGTGTGCCATGCTCCGGGCATTTTCCGTCATACACGCCGTCAGGATGGCGCTTACCTGGTGTCGGGAAAAGGTGTGACCGGGTTTGCCAACTCGGAAGAGGCTGCGGTTGAACTGGTGGATGTCGTGCCTTTCCTGGTTGAGGATATGCTCAAGGGAAATGGTGGAAACTACTCCAAAAGTGGTGATTGGGCACCCTACGTAGTGGTAGACGGCAAACTGGTAACTGGTCAAAATCCGGCCTCTTCAGAGGAAACCGCCCAGACTCTTATGGGATTTATCCCCACCTAGGAGAGTGGTGAGGCCGGTCGGTCGAAAGGGTTCCAACTGACCGGTTTCCCTTGAGTCTTTCTGAGAGTAGAATACCCGACAAAGAAGCTTGGTTATTTGAGAGCCTATATGTCTGATTTGAATGTCACTATTACTGAACCCGCTCAGGAATACCTGAAAGAGCTGTTGGCCAAACAGGACTGTGAGGGAATTGCCATTCGCATGTTTGTTTCCAGTCCCGGCACGCCTAACGCCGAGACCTGTATCGCCTACTGCCGCCCGGGAGAGGAGGAAGAAGGTGATGTGATGTTGGAAATGAACGGTCTCAAAGCTTACTTCGAAGGGCGCAGCGTTCCCTATCTGGATGATGCTCGGGTCGATTACTCTTCGGACAAGATGGGCGGGCAGTTGACGATTCGCGCGCCCAACTCCCGTATGCCGAAAATTACTGACGACAGCCCTATCCAGGATCGTATTAACTATGTTTTGTACAACGAGGTTAATCCGGGCCTGGCAGCTCACGGTGGCCAGGTAAGCCTGGTAGAAGTGACCGAGGATATGTTTGCTGTGTTGAAGTTTGGTGGCGGCTGTCAGGGTTGTGGCATGGTTGATATGACCTTAAAGGAAGGCGTGGAAAAGACTCTCAAAGAGAAAATCCCCGAATTAGCAGGCGTGAAAGATATTACTGACCACACCGACAAGTCCCAGGCTTACTACTGAGTTCCTGAGACCATTCTGAGTCGGCCAAGTGGCTCAAAAGAAAAAGGCGAACCTTGTGTTCGCCTTTTTTATTGCAGTGAACCTCTCAGGTTAGATCCCGCGTAAGCCTCCCTACGAACTACTCCCACACTGTATATATTTGAAATATTCCTCGGTGCTTTTGAGGCGCTGGGGCAATGTAAAGTGCCGGTGCAGCGATCCAGTGATTGGTCATGCTAGTGATTGCTTGTGCGCCAACTCCAGGGAAGAACAATCTATGTTTGACCAAGTGGTGTTTGCCGGTGGCGGCGTGCGCTGTACCTGGCAGATCGGCTTTTGGGAGTCGGTTGCAAAGGAAATTGATCTGGCACCTCGGGTGGTCAGTGCAGTATCCGCTGGCTCCCTGGTTGCCAGCCTGGTTCTGATGGACAGGTCACTCGACGGGGTGGATTACTTCGTTTCGGCATTTAAGTCCAATGGGAAAAATATCCATTGGGGCAATATGTTTCGCAAGGACCCAGTATTCCCGCACTATACAATTTATCGGCGAGCATTAAGCGACTTATTTTCTGGAGGCTTTGATCAACTTAGGGAAGCCGCAGACCTACGTATAGGAGTCAGTACTTCGCCGAAATGGCTGCCTGGTCCAATCGCATTAATGATTGGAGCTGCGATTGATTACTCTGATACTTATATTTTCCCGAACCTTCACCCCACTACTGCACTTAAATTGGGCTTCCGCCAATCTTTTTATAAAGTTCGTCACTGTTCAGATCCGTCCCAGTTAGAGAAGCTGGTTATTACTTCATCCTGCACGCCACCTCTGACACCGCGTCTGAAGCAGGGCGGTGCAGAGGTATTGGATGGAGGGGTTGTAGATAGTGTGCCTATTGGTGGGCTGGATACTGGTGAAGGACGGGTGCTTATTTTGCTAACCCGACGTTTCCCGCAGCTGCCGGACCGTTTTACGGTACAAAAATTTAACCAGGAATGGACATATGTTCAGCCCTCTGGACATGTTCCACTTAATGTTTGGGATTTTGCCAGTCCGGAAGAGGTGAAAGATACTTTCCGTATGGGGATTGCAGATGGCCGTGCATTTTTAGCGGCACTGAGTGGCGAAGGGCGGTTACTTGAGAGTCCTCCCTGATGTGACTGGGGATATCTTGAATTACTGATTGGAAGGTTACGATCTTAAAGTTACTTATAGGTTTGCACTGAGTGTTGAGATAAAGACACCTTTAGTCTCAATGCCTAGTTGGTTTGAAAAGTGAAGCCTTTTTTATATCTATTTGTATCAAGGTGGTTGGCAGGTTTGCTGATTGTGATGCGTAATAGTTGGGAGAGAGCCATTAACTGTTATCTCGCTTTAACGCTTGGTGGCGATAGAGACAAAAACTCCTGCCTAAAATCAAAAATCCCCGTATTTATTTCGATAGCCTTTTTTAGAGGGTGTCGTCATGTTTGATCAAATGGTTTTTGGTGGCGGAGGAAGCCGTTGCACTTGGCAGCTTGGTTTTTTGTTATCCCTAAGTCGCGAATTACCGATCCGGCCAAAAGTTGTTTGTGCTGCATCCGGAGGCAGCATGGTAGCGGCACTCATGCTTACGGATCGCTGCCGTGAGGGTGTTAATTACTTTCACTCTGCTTGCAAAAAAAATGAAAGGAATTTCTACTGGAATAATTCATTCCGTAAAGAACCAATTTTTCCGCACTTTGAGATCTATCGCAAAGGGGTGCATGAATTTTTCCACGATAGCCTTGAGCCTCTGCGTCAATCTGCCGACCTCAGAATTGCAGTGACCTATCCCCCGGAATGGTTGCCTGTGCCGCTCGCACTGACGCTGGGGCTGGCAATTTTCTACTCTAACAAACATATCTTTCACGACTTGCACCCAAATACAGCGTTACATTTGGGGTTTCGCCAAATGTTTCACCCCGTGAGTAAATGCAAAGATGGGAAAGATCTTGAGCAGCTTATTTTGAGTTCCTGTTGTGCCCCTCCCATATCCCCAAGGTTATCGCTTGATGGTGCAGAGGTACTGGATGGAGCTCTGGTAGGTAATGCCCCGGTCGCCGGCTTGGATGCTAGCAAAGGGCGGGTTCTGATTTTGGATACAGGGAGCTTTCCACACCTACCGAACAGTTTCAGTGTGCAAAGGGGGGGGCAGGTGTGGACTTATGTGCAGCCCTCCAGCCCGCTGCCTATCGGGATGTGGAATTTTGCTGACCCCAGTGCGCTGAGGCATACCTTAAAAATTGGGGTTGCAGACGGTTATGCCTTTCTCGATGCGCTGGTGTCCGGTAAGGATCGCCTGGTGGAAATTTGAGTATTCAGTGAGTTCAGGGTCAAGACGATCAGTTGCACAATACTTGTGATTCGATTAGCTTATGCAATTAGTTGCATATTGTTGTCGTCATCAATATGTCATCATGAAGGCTGAAACTAATTGGTCATAAGTGTCGGCGGTAATGCAAAGAGCGGCCTGAAACTGCACTTGAGAGGATGTAAAACACAGAATGGACTCAGGAAGTTCCAGCCGGAAGGCTGCTGCAGGGAAGCGAGATCATGTTTGACCAAGTTGTTTTTGCCGGTGGTGGTGGGCGGTGTACCTGGCAGATTGGTTTTTGGGAGTCGATAGCCAACGAAATTAGTCTTTCTCCGAAGGTGGTTACTGCGGTCTCGGCAGGGGGCCTAATGTCGAGCCTGGTGCTGATGGGTAAGACGGAGGAGGCTCGTGAATATTTTTGGACTGCGTTCGAGACTAATGAAAAAAATGCTTATTGGGGAAACCTTTTTGGTAAAGAACCTGTGTTCCCCCAATATGGAATCTACCGCAATGCGATGTTAGAGCTGTTTCGCGATGGACTGGAGACCCTTCAGCAGGGCGCAGAGTTGCGAATTGCGGTTGTTCACCCACCAAAAGGCCTATCTGGGGGTTTGGCTTTTGGAGTGGGGGCCATGGCCTACTATGCCGATAAGCATTTTTTACGCAGCCTTCACCCCAAGATCGCCCAGCGCTTAGGTTTTAAGCAGCAATTTTATCGAGCCCGGGATTGTTCCAGTATTGAGGAGTTGGTGGACCTGATTTTGTGCTCCTCCTGTACGCCGCCATTCACCCCAAGACTTAAGTTGCGGGGGCGAACAGCACTCGATGGTGGGGTGGTAGATAACATCCCTGTGGCAGGGCTGGATAATGGAAAGGGAAGGGTGCTGGTGTTGTTGACCCGTCGTTACGATCAGTTCCCGGACATATTTACACAGCGCAAAGGCGATCAGGATTGGACTTATGTCCAGCCCTCGAAACCGCCATTCATCAGTGTTTGGGATTACACAAATCCTGAGCTAGCCCAAAAAACTTACGAGTTGGGGGGTGCTGATGGGAGAGAATTTTTACAAAAACAAGTGAGTGAAGAGGAAGTCTCCAATGAACAATTCCAATAATAAAATAGCGGAATCTATTGCCCTATGGCACGAGATGGTCGCTGCGCGAGATCTGAGTCGCTTACCAGCGATCGTTGCAGAAGATGCTGTTTTTCGTTCACCGGCATTTTTTAAGCCCTACCACAGCTCCGCTGCTGTGTGCCTGATTCTCAATACGGTGATGCAGGTTTTTGAGAGTTTTGAATACGACCGTGAATTTACTACCGAATCGGGACACGATCTGGCTCTTGAATTCGCAGCCTCCATCGGTGATAAGAGCCTGAAGGGATTGGATATTATCCGCTTTAATGATGAAGGTAAGATTATTGAGTTTGAGGTGATGATACGCCCGCTCAATGCCCTGCAAAAACTGGCAGAGGAAATGTCCGGGCGACTTTCCCAGTATGTGACTCAATATAAGGAAACTCAGCAGGCCTGATGCCTGCTGAGTGAAAGCGTTGGGGCCTAATGATTACTCATCGTCGGAATCGAAGTATTCAAATGCATCGATCCCATCCATATAGGCCCCATCGAATCCTGCATCAACGATCATATAAATATAAGAATCATCGTTGCCGAAGATAATTTTCTGCCAGCCCTCCTGCCAGTACTTCACATAGTAATTGCCTGACTCACCGGGTACTTCTCCCAATAGCCATTCGGGAGGAGTGTTGTACCAATAGGATTTCCAGTAATAACGATCGTCTTGTGCTTCGCCGACATTGACATAGGCCAGCACTAAGCGGCGCCCACCATTTTCTTTTACCCTGAGCTGCTCAATTTGTTCTTCTGTGTAAGGTTCACCGTCAAAGAAAAAGTCGATTATCAATATGTCGTAATCGGTTTCACTCAGTTTATCGATGAAATCTTGAGGCGTAGAGTAGTTGCTGGTATTGGTGATATTGATAAAGTTTTTGGCTTCCTCAAGGTCATCAATGTCCAGAGAGTTAACATTGAAGGGCTCATCGGGATATAGCGGTACATCGTTCAGGAGTTCGCTATCTGCGGCAAAAGAAATATACCCAGCTTCTTCGTTATTCTCATATGACTCTTGAATATCCCGCTCAATATTGGTGAAGTCCGTGATTAGGATTGTATCCCCTTCATCTTTCGCCAAGTCCAGGTAAGTTTGGAGGCGCTTGGTTTCTGACTCGCTGGTGGGCTCGTTGACAACACCATTTGCGCCAAAGAAGAGGGCCTCCTGTGCAATGCCGTCTGTGGCATCCAGGTAGGCTTCATCGACTGGACCAGTGGTAGTGGTTGTCGTAGTAATCAACTCAACCCCATTCTGGGGTACGATGAGAAAGTGACGGTTGATGCCCTTGGCGTAGGCGCTGATATCCTCTACCAGGTAACGCATTTCCTTATCGTACTTGATAGTTGACTGATTCAAATCATCGGGAAGATCATCGAGGCTACAGCCAAATATCAGTAATGGGCTGAGAGCTGCTAAGAGTATTCGGCGCAAAATACATCTCCATTGCTACGAGTTAGAGTTTGTTCTGGTTTTGGGGCGTCGCTGCGGGCCAAAATAATTCAGACTATCTCTATTGGCGCGAGTTCCTATCCCTTGCGGCAGCTTATGCTATCCGGTTGTTGCTGAATGTTAACTTAACCGCCGCCCAGAAAGTAATTTTGCTGCCTCAGAGGCAGTGAATCTAAAAAAAGAACTACCGTCCCATATCCATTCTCTTCTTCGTTTTAGTAGTAGCCTCAGCCGTCAGGGGATCATCGGGCCAATAGTGTTTCTGGTATTTGATACGCAGCTCCTTCTTTACCTCTTGGTAAGTATTGGCCCAGAAATTCACCAGGTCACGGGTAATTTGAACGGGGCGCCGTGCCGGAGAGAGCAAATGAATCATCAATGGATAGCGGTTTTTTAGAATTGTTGGAGTTTGTGCCAATCCAAATAGCTCCTGCAGGCGCACAGCCAAAACAGGTGGGGTTTCTCCGTAGTCGATTCTTATCCGGGAGCCACTGGGAACCAGGTAGTGACTGGGGGCCAAGTCATCGAGTTTTTGTTGCAGGTCCCACTCAAGCTGTCCGCGCAAGATGCTTTGCAAGTCAAGCTGCCCTAGCTGCTCAAGTTTGCTGAACCCCTGCAAATGAGGTAACAGCCAATCCTCCATGGTCTCCAATAGAGCCTCATCACTCCAGTTTGGTACTCGAGTGTCGCCGAGAAAATCTCCGGACACTTCACTTTGGCGCAAAAATTCCACTCGAAAACGTAACTGGTTAGCTTCTGTGTTCCAGGGGAGGGAGGAGAGACCTTTCTTTCGTACGGCTTCTAATAATGCGCGACTGAGGGTCTCCGGTGGAATATCTGCTGCAGGCCGCTGGTGTAAAACCAGCGCCCCCAATTGCGTTTGCTGTAGGGCGACAGCGCGGCCGGTAGTCTCGTCCCAGCGAACTGAAATCTCTTCTTTGATCTGGGCGGCGAAATGCGACTTCAAAGCGGGCAGGGAAATCTCTGCTGCCAGCTGGATACTTGCATCTCGGCCCTGGCCATCCAGTTCGGCAATGACCAGGTATTCGCTTAAAGCTAGGGCGTCATCATGGGAGAAATGTGCGCCTCGGCCACTGGAGAGTAGAAACCGGCGGCCGGTATCACTGCGCGATTTCGCAATACGGTCTGGGTAGGCGAGTCCAAGCAGGGCACCAGTTTCATCGGAGTGATCGATACTCTGTGGTGCAGGACTTGAACTTGACTCAAACTTCTTTAATTGAGAGAGCCAGGTTTTAGACTGCTGGCGTACTCTGTGAGCAGTACCGCGATCTACCCGCCGATCGTTGCCTTGGGACTGCAGAGCCTGAATCCGTTTGCTAATGTCCCTATCCCATCGGGCTTCGCCACGAAAAATATCCCGTTCAGATAGTAGCGCTGCTAGCAGGCAGGCCTGTTCCTGCGATCCCCAGCTGACACTGGCAACTAACATATGTGCGAGGCGAGGGTGGGCGCCAAAAGCCAGCATGGTATTCCCGTGAGGGGTAATACGCAGTTTGTCATCCAGTGCCCCCAGTTGCTGCAAGAGCTGTTGGGCCTGGGCCATAGGTCCTGGGGGTGGTGTGTCGAGCCAGTTGAGCTCGCTGACATCGGTAACCCCCCATTTGGCTAATTCAAGTGCCAGGGGAGCCAGATCACTGCGGGTGATTTCCGCTGTATTATTGGTGCTCAATGACCGTTGCCGGCCCTCACTCCAGAGTCGCAGACAGTAGCCGGCGCTGAGGCGCCCGGCACGCCCTGTGCGCTGGTTAGCTGAGGCCTGGGAAATCGAGCTTGTCACCAAACGATTCATGCCACAGTTGGGATTAAAGCGCGATTCACGCATTAATCCTGAGTCGATAACTATTCGGATGCCCTCAATCGTCAGGCTGGTCTCGGCCACATTTGTAGCCAGTACGATTTTTCTCGTGCCTGGTGCCGTTGGTGCTATCGCCTGATCCTGCTGCTCACGGCTCAGATCCCCAAAAAGCGGTGCAATAATAATGCGGCCCTTTTCGGTTTCCTCAGATAGTCGCTCCCCCAATAAGCTCTCAACCTGTTTGATTTCGGCGACACCAGGAAGGAAGGCGAGAACACTACCTTCTTGTTTGCCTAAGGATGCGACAACTTTACTTGCCATCAAAGCTGGGATTTGTCGTTTGTCCTCGGGCTCTTCTCGTTGGTTTAAGTATTCAATATCGACGGGATAGCTGCGTCCTTCACTGGATATGATGGGTGCGTTATTTAGTAGTGAGGAGATGCCGCTGGTATCCAGGGTGGCAGACATCACCAGAATCTTGAGATCCTCGCGAAGATACTCCTGGGACTGAAGACATAAGGCGAGGGAGAGGTCGGCTTGCAGGCTGCGCTCATGAAATTCATCGAATATGACCAGAGCACTGGATGCCAATTCAGGGTCAGCCTGTAAGAGGCGCGTGAGAATTCCCTCGGTTACAACCAGGATGCGAGTCTTCTTGCTTGACTTCCGCTCGCCCCGGACCTGAAATCCAACGGTATCACCAACTTTCTCACCCAGCTGGTTAGCCATGCGCGCCGCTGCCGTTCTAGCGGCCAAACGTCGCGGCTCCAGCATAATAATATTCTTTCCGCTCAACCAAGGCTCATCTATTAATGCCAGTGGTACGGCGGTCGTTTTACCCGCTCCGGGGGGTGCCTGGAGCACGACATTACTATGCCCTCTCAAGGCCTGGAGCAGTTCGGGGAGGATACTGTGAATAGGTAACTCAGACATGGGCGCGATTATAGTGATTTCGCAACATCGGTGATACCAGCACTGTCCGGTAAGCTGGCTAGCTGCTGGCTGAACTATATTCTCCCGTAACTAGACGGTTGCTTCCCAGGAGAAAGGAGAGTGCGATGAGTGTGAATGTCCGGCGAGTTGTTACAGGGCACGACCCAGAGGGAAAGCCAGTAGTGCTCATAGATGATCAGGGTTTGCATACCAGTAGTTGGCGGCCTCATATGGTTCAGCAGCAGTTATGGACTACTCAGGACTTGCCCGTAGAGCTTTGTGAAGATGGTAGAGACAACGGCGGGAGAAAATTTGATGGAACTACGATTCCGGGAGGCTCGGTTTTTAAGGTCGTAGAATTTGGGCCGGGAGTTACGCCACGATCTCACCAAACTGACAGCATTGATTATGCGGTAGTGATGTCTGGGAATATCGAGATGGAAATGGGAGATGAGGTTGTTGTGAAGCTGTCTGCGGGAGATGCACTTGTCCAGCGGGGGACAGTTCATAATTGGGTCAATCGAGGTGAAGAACCTTGCGTGATAGCTTTTGTGCTAATTAGCTCTACGGGCAATACGGCATTTGGTTAGTTGTCTTTATTAATGGTTACTTGCAAGTACTTTCGACTTCAACCCTATCCAAAACTCAGTACTAATGAAGGTTATTAACTTCTTTTTTACGTTCACTTTTCCGGGTAGGGGCTGGGGGGCGTTAAAGTGAAAATCAGTTGCGTAGCTAATATTCCAGTCCGGCATTCGATAGATTGTGTAGTGGCAGCGGAGCATGATTGATGCGTATCGGTATAGTCTACGACCTTCGTGATGATTATCTCGGGATGGGGTTTAGTGAAGAGGACGTCGCTGAACTTGATTACTTGGAGACGATAGATGCGATTCACGATGCGCTTACCTGCGCAGGCCACCATATCGAACGGGTCGGCAATATTTACAGATTGGCGCAGCAACTGGTTGAAGGTAACACCTGGGATCTAGTGTTCAATGTTGCTGAGGGGATGTATGGAACGGGGCGCGAAGCACAGGTTCCCGCTTTGTTGGACGCCTGGAAGATACCGTACACATTTTCTGATCCATTTGCCAGCACAGTGACTCTTAATAAGGAGATGACCAAACGCATATTGCGGGATATGGGTATACCAACGGCACAGTTTGCAGTTGTTCGAAGCGTTACAGATGTCAATCGAGTGGAGCTTGAATACCCTTTGATGACAAAGCCGCTCAGGGAGGGAACCAGTAAGGGGGTATCGCCTGAGTCCAAAGTTATCGACAAGGCAGCTTTGAAAAACCGCTGTGAATACCTTTTGAGTCGATTTAATCAGCCAGTACTGGTTGAAACATTCCTACCTGGCCGAGAGTTTACTGTGGGTTTTTTGGGGACGGGTGCAACTGCCGAGTGCATTGGCGTGATGGAAAAGTTATTGGGCGATGAACCTGTTTATTACAAGTATGATGGAGCTTTCCCCGGCCGGCTGGTTGACGATGGTCAGGCGCTAAAGGTTCGAGCAATTGCGCAGAAGACTTGGGAAGTACTTGAGTGTCGTGATGGTGGTCGAGTTGATATTCGCTATGATGCACAGGGAGCCCCCATGGTTATGGAGGTCAATGTCCTACCCGGTTTGCGGCCTGAAGTTTCTGAACTGCCCGTGATGTGTGAATTGGCGGGTATTCAGTATGGGGCCATGATCAACCGCATTGTGGAATCAGCTATAAGCAGTCATTTATAGTTATCCTGGATCCTGTAAAACTCTACGATATATTGTGGTGCAGACTACCGTTGCCAAACACTTGGTGTTTTGGATATCTCAGGAGCATCCAAAAGGCATCAGCGCAATAAATCTGTGACTTATGATTGCCTTCTCTGGTAGTTAGCACTTTGTTACTCCAGATATATACCCGTTTGCCCTCTGAAATTTCGAATGTGCCATTCGCCTTCGATATCGCCTTGTTTTACATATTCGTAGGGCATGACCGGGTTTTTGCCCAGCTCAGTAGTAAGTACATATTGAGGGACCGCAAAACCCGTGATGTGCCCCTGCAATGACTCATAAATCGCCTGTCCTTCCTTCAGGCTTGTCATAAAGTGAGAGACACCGACCACATTATCGCAGTGATAGAGGTAGTAGGGTCTGACTCGTATTTTTACCAGAGCGAGCATCAATTGTCGCATAACATCCGGTGAATTATTTACGCCTTTTAAAAGCACTGTTTGATTTCCCACCGGAACGCCCGCTCTCAGCAAGCGGTCGCATGCAGCGGCGGCTTCTTCTGTGACTTCTTTGGGGTGATTAAAGTGCGTGTTCAGCCACACCGGATGAAATGATGCGAGCATTTCGCACAATTCGTCGGTGATACGTTGGGGGGCCAGTACGGGAAAGCGTGAGCCAATACGAATAATTTCCACATGATTTATTGCTCTCAGCTTCTCCAATAGTTTGGCCAAGCGGTCGTTGGAATACATCAGTGGGTCGCCGCCGGTGAGTAATACATCGCGAATCTGTGGATGTGATTCTATGTAAGCAATATCCTCATCCCAGCTGGTTGCTTCGCCTTGTTCAAAATAACTTTCCGGGCCCACCGTTGTGGTGTGAAATTTCCTTGTGCAATGACGGCAATAAACAGGGCAAACAGACGTTACCAGAAAGATGACGCGATCTGGGTACTTATGTACGACGCGGTTGGTTTTACGAAAATACTGATCACCTACAGGGTCAATGTCTGCACTGTCGGGTACGATGGTTTCCTCTAGTGAGGGAACTGCCTGCAATCTAATTGGACAATTAGGGTCATCAGGGTCCATTAAGGAGGCGTAGTAGGGTGTAATACTCCACCGATAGATTCCTTTTAGCTTTTGGATAGCGTCAGATTCAGAAGTAGAAACATTGATCCATCGCTTTAGGCCATCCAATGTGCTGATGCGATTGCGCATTTGCCAGCGCCAATCAGACCAGGCCTCGTCAGAGTTTCCCGTTACGGAACGGACTATAATGTTGCGCATAAGTATCGCCGCTTTGCTGTGCATTCATTTGTTGCTGATGGTCTGCCTCGATATCCGAGATTGCCTGTAAGGGGCTTGAACATGGATTGCCTGGATCCAGTAACTTGAAGCAATCATTATGTGTAATGAAATCTGTGGAAGGATTTGATGTTCGTAATGCTTCAAATCTCTGTAGGACTTTCTGCGATATTTTGGGCAGCCAACTTCTGAGCAACCAATTCCAGTGCATTTTGAGACCATACTACTTAGTTTCTTCAATACCCTTGTGAAGTAGGGGGGCTGTGTTTTATCTGCCGCCTTTCTAATAAAAAAAGAAGATGCGATTTTCAGCTGGTAGGTACGAAGAATACTGTTCTGTCGATAGCTTGGGAGAGAAGTGTTTTGCGCTCTAAACGCTAAATCGAGAAATTTGTAATCATCGCGATTGTATGCCTGTAGTAACACAGGTCTAAAAAGGGGTACGTCATTGGCGATATAGGGTGTAACCACACAAATTATACCAAGTATCGGTTTCACGATATTTCAATCCTATATCCCAAATATCGTTTAGTTGTTGCTCTATGCAACTTGCCTGCTACGTGAGGTAGATGTTATTTGGTCCGCACTCCTCTGTTTAATAAATATTTGCACACATTGAGTATTTTTCAACAAGTCAGTAATCGCTGGTATGGGGCCAATATGAGTGTAAAATTAGTCACGATTGTTTCTGGAGGAGTATAAAAAACAGCTGTAATACTACAATTAGATCTATTGGTATCGACAGGCTAGGTAGTTGTCGGGGCTGAAATCTAGCTCTTCTTTTATTGCTGATTTGTCAATGGGAAGACATGAGTTATCTTGGGTAGCCAGAGGGCTGACTGCTGACTGTAAAGTCCAGCATTGTATTTCGTACAGCCGCATAGTAGATAGCAGAATCCCCGCTATTTTCCAATAGCGCTATTCGTCATAAATTTGATAGTATCTAGCTGATCAAGTGATTTGACTACAATAAATTCTAATGGAGTAGAACTTGACCTATTTGTTTTTATTTTTTGCAATCATTACCGAAGTTACAGCTACCCTACTACTTAAGGCTTCCAACGGTTGGGAAAAGTGGTGGCTGGGAATGGCCTCTATCTTTTTTTATTCTCTGGCGAGTCTATTTCTTGCGTTTGTACTAAAAAATATGAATGTGGGAATGACTTATGCCATCTGGTCAGGCGTCGGTATTGCTCTTGTTTGTGCAGCTTCTGTGGTTATTTGGCAGCAAAAGTTTGACGTATACGCTGTGAGTGGAGTTGCTTTGATATTTATGGGTACGGCTCTAATTACTATAAAATCCACTGTGTTTGAGCAGTAGCTTTTTCCTGCAGCTTTTATAGGGCGGCTTTACTCAGAGAAAGGCCGGTGAGATTGGATTTACGGTGTAAATGCATCAATGAATTGCTGGCCTCCTCCGAAGAATAGGTTTGGGGCATTCTTTGAAGTGCCTCTTTTGTCATTTAGGTAAACCTGGTTTACCGCAATAATATATATGGTGTTGCGAATTAGGCAATTTTTGCGGTTCAACGGGGTGGGCTTGGCCTATTATTATAGATGACTGTAAACCCTTTTATGATATCTCTTAAAAAGGAAGGTATGGCTGTGGTTGAGTTGTGTGTTAAGGAAGTGTTATATGAAGCAGAGCACGCACGAAAGCTATGAGACTGCAGCTGATTTACAGTTGGCCTTGATTCGAATTTATATCGGGCTCAATTTTACCCATCATTTTGCTGAGAAGTTTGGTCTGCTGGGCGCAGACGCTTACAATTTTGTTGTTCATTATTTTGAGGGGATTGGATACTCATCCTCTATGGTGATTATCTCTGGTATTTGTGCGTTCTCTGCATTTGTTGGATTTACTTTCGGTTTGTTTACGCGGTTTGCCGCTGTTGGGACTGCTCTTTATTTGATGATTGCATTATTTGAAGGGCGGCATTATCTCGCAGGTTTTTCATGGGCAAGTCATGTCAGTGGTATAGATATTAGTGGAAATATACAAACCGTTTATGGTGGGTGGGAATACCCTCTTTTTTGGGCTTTTATTTGCTTATCTTTCGTGTTAACTGGTGGCAGAAAGTGGTCTGTAGATCAATATTTGAGGAAGACAAATTCTTCGGTGTTACAGTTTCTAAGTAGGTGATCTGGATTGTCTGAAACTAGGGTAACCTATGGATAATTAGTGATTTATCGATGAGGCAATTTTTAGCTTTTGCTGATGAGGTGAAATACTCGTAGTGCAAGAAGAAATCGTTCGCCAAGATTTTTATCATCTTTGGTATGATAAAAGAGGAAGGTCAAGAACCACTGTAGGACATTTTTCAGATTTTGAATTGATTCAATACTCCAATCCTGTGCCCGAATATCACTATCGTGATTTGCCTAAAGTTATTCGAAGTGAGTTTGCAATTTTGCCTCCTTGGTGGAAAAGCGATTTTCACTCTACTCCGAACCCTCAATGGGTTATTACATTATCTGGCTGTTGGCGTACGACAACTCGGGACGGTGTTGAGGTGACATATAGGCCTGGAGATGTTCATTTTGGGGGAGATACGCCTGTTAATGGTATAGCTATTGACCAGCAGGGGCATTGTACGATTAATCCCTCCAAAACAGATCCCGCGAAATTACTTATATTAACTGTCGACTCTTTGCTTCCTGCTCCTGAAGAGTGAGTATCTGATAGTTTGCCTAATAGACTCCGGATCATATTTCCTGTAGCTATTGAAAGCTATTTTTGATTAAAAAATCGCATATTTTAAACATTTACTTTGGCTGTTGGGTGGAATACGATTTTTCTCGAGATAATTCTATTTGTTAACTTAGGCTTTGAAAGCTGGGGAGGGTTTATGCCTGCAAAGGAGTTTTTCAGTAATGTCAAAAGTGCTTTAAAGGATTATTTTGGTAATAAGGCAACAGCGCTTTGGCATACCTTTGATGATTCTGAAGTGGCGGTGGCAGGGAACTATCAGTGTATAGATCTTGATGGTCGTGCTTGGTTGTGGACTCCTCGTGGAATGACAACGAACCGGTTAATTGTAACTGCTCACGGGTATCGCAGAACTACATCCAGTTTCAAAATAGAGCACAATGTTAACCTGCATTTTTACTCGCGTGATAAATTCAGTGTGAATGATCCTGGACTTGGGAGGTTTTATGATCGGGGGGCCAATTCTGTTGAAGATTTAGGTTTAAATGATACTTGTTTTAACTACATCCTGACGAAGTATACCAGTAGCGCTACTAATAGACACAATACTAACAATGAAACTTATACTTCGATTAATGCGATTATGTCTCACAATGATAGTGATAGTCGAAGACGCAGAATTCAGAATGCTAATAATATCGGAATGGTTGCCAAGGCAAATAGCATTCAGTCCTTTCAGCCGCCCAGTATTCTAACCATAAGAAATAGACAGTTTATGGCAGCTGTAAACCTGAAGTGGGTTTTGGATACCTTGGCGAAAAAGGGGCATCACTTTAATGACATTGATTGTCTCTTCTGTAGAAATACTCTTTGGACTGGCACGGTAGCTGTGATGTCGGGTCTATCTGGAGGGGACAAATATAGTGATGATGTTGCTATAAATTAGTAGTACTAGAAGGGTTTGATTTATAGTGTCGATATAGCCTTTTTTTGTGCGGCAAGAGCATTTATTGATCTACTTGGTACTTTGAAATATCTCGTTGATATTTCCTTCTTTGTATGTTTTTTGCATAAAAATTACTAGTAGGGGGAATATGACCTTACTAAACAGTTCAATTTGATTAGATTTGTAAGTGAGAAGGGATCGGATCGTCAGTGTCCCGCGGGTTAGCTAGTGCGGCTTCAATGGCAGCCTGTATCCCAAGGGCGGCAGTTTCTTTTGACATGCTGGGATTGCCGAAATTTTCGGGCAGTGCGGCAATCTGGGGTAGTTGAGGAAGATGTATCCAGCCGGCGGGGATATTCAGCTGATTAGTTGCAATATAGTGAAGCGCGCCATACATCATATGGTTGCAACAAAAAGTACCCGCAGTATCAGAAATATCGGCAGGAACACCAATATTGCGCATTGCCACAACCATTGCACGGATAGGGAGTGTGCTGTGATAAGCGACAGGACCATTTTGTACAGTCGGCTCACCCTGCATTTCAACTCCCCGGTTATCTTTCAAATTATATCTGGTGGAATCATTATAATTTTGTGCAATTCTCTCAGCCGTAATGATTGCACGGCCACTGTACTCTCCTAACATCACCACTAATTGCGGTTCTATTTCTTCAATAGCATCCGTGACAACTTCAATGCTTTCAAAGAAGTTGTTGGGTATCAAAAGACCATGAATATCACCATTGGCTATTCGTGTTCCGTCCAGCATACGCATAACTGACTCAGCTGGATTTATCGGTGTGTTACCAAAGGGCTCAAAGCCAGTCAATAAAACTTTTGCCATAGAGATATTATCGTAAATAGATACAGAAAGATTGATATATTGTTAGTTGCCAAAGGTAGCGTTGTGCAGGCTACCTTTGACTGGTTCGTGGTCGGCTATTCAACTAAACCTAATTGCTCCAGGAAAGTGTATTTATCCCAGTCCACCCAGCTTTCCACCATTTTTCCATCTTTATATCTATCGGTATGCACGCCAGTCCAACTGCTGGTTTTTCCTGTTGCGTCATACTGTAGGAATTTTCCCGTATGGGTGGCGGTTATCCTCCAGCGGGTGCAGACGTAATCTCCCTCAGAAATTTGCAGCAGAATTTCTAACTTTGTATTGGAGAATCCCTGGTGAAAATCTGCGACAAGTTGCTGCCATCCTTGTACTGTTAGCGCTGAAGTGTCGCCTCCAGCATAAGGCATTTGGTGGTTTTTATAATCCGGTGATAAATAATCTGTCGCTTTGTCGGGGAAGTTGTCCCCCCACAATTCCAGTATCGCTTTTGATGTCTCTTTGTGATTGTTCGCCATTTTTGTCCCACTGTCAGTTAGGTCGGAATTTGGTAGCCCAAGCATAGTTCAGTGAATTTAAGGGGGGAGTGAATCGAAGTGGGATTGAATTCAATATTGATAGTCGATTGATATGAGTTGGCGCAGATTACATGATAAATAAATATATTGAGTAACTACTTTAAGCTTTATAGGGTGTTGTGCGTTCTGCGAACTTTAATAGAGTATTCAACTGCTGGGTTTTAGTGGCACTAGGCTTTTTAAGGTCTGGTTAGGCCAGTTCTTTATGGGTAAAACTATGACAAGTAGCGCAATCAAAGCCTTACTAAAGCGTCGTCGAATGCTACCCGTTTTGATACTTGGTGGAATTTTAATGGCTGTGTCGCTGGTGGCCAGTCGACAGAAACCACAAAGATACGAAGGGCAAGTTCCGGAGCTGCTGGTGGAAGCTATCGAAGTGAAGCGAATGCCTATTCGAGCTGAAACTGTTGCTTTTGGAGAGGTGATGCCGAGCATTACCCTTGAGGCAAACTCTGAAGTTGGTGGTCGTGTGGTTTCAGTGTCGGCTGATTTGGAACCTGGCGCAATAATATCTGCCGGGGCACCAATCCTAAATATTGACGAAACCAGCTATCAATTGGCCGTTGCTCAAGCGGAGAGTGACTTGGCTGTTTATCGCGCAAAATTGCAAGAACTGGAGGTTGAAAAGGCGAATAGCCAGCGTTCGTTGGAAATAGCTCAGAGGACACTGGAATTAGGGGAACAGGAATTACAGCGAAAAGAGCAGTTGGCGGTTAAGGGGATTGTTTCTCGCTCAGCGGCTGATGCGGAGGAGCAACGGGTATTGAATTTGCGACAAGAAGTTGAACTTCAAAAGGGTAATCTCTCCCTATTTCCCACTCGTAGGCAGGTGATAAAGGCCCAGATAAGTCGTGCTGAAGCGCTGCTTGGTGAAAGTCGTTACCAGTTATCGCGAACCCGGATAAGCCTGCCCTATAACGTGCGGATCGGTGATGTCTATGTGGAGGCTGGCCAGTCTGTTGCCCATGGGACACCGCTTTTTGTCGCTTATGGTATGGATCAGGTGGAGGTTTCAGCCGAGCTGACGATGGCTCAAATAGTGCCTCTTTTTCGGAGTATTGAATCTCCCAGTGATCAAACTCTCTCGCCTGACGACTTCTCAGATGCCTTATTGGGATTGGAGGCCAGGGTTGGACTGGTAGGTGGTATTAAACCGGTGGAATGGCGGGGCAGGGTAGTGAGAGTTGGAGGTACCATGGATACCACAAGCAGAACTCTATCCGTAGTGGTTGCAGTGGATAACCCTTATCGAAATATAGTAGCCGAGGGTCGGCCGCCCCTATTTCGTGGTATGTATGCCCGGATTAAGCTTGTTGCACCTCCTTCGCCAGCTTTGGTTATCCCTCGCAGAGCCATGCATGAAGGGCGGGTCTACTTGGCTGAAAATAATCAATTGAAGATTCGCACCATAACGGTGGACTACTACCTGGGTGATCTAGCTGTTATCCGCTCTGGCTTGGTGCCTGGAGATCAGGTGATAACTACTGATGTTATCCCAGCAATCAGCGGGACGGCAGTATCTGTCATCGATGTCAAAAAGGGAGTTTCAGACCTGGCCGTGGCAGCAGAGGAAGTTGGCGAGTGATTCGCTTTTTTGCGATCCACCCAACTGCTGCCAATTTGCTTATGGTGGGTTTAATGCTGGCTGGCTTTTTCGTATTGCCGACGATGAAGCGAGAGACTATGCCGGAAATCGACAAGTTCGAAGTACAAGTCTCAGTATTTTATCCTGGTGCAGCTACCGCTGAGGTCGAAGACAGTATCTGCCTCCCCCTCGAAGAGGCAACGGATGGCATCCCATTTATTGATGAGCGCCGTTGTGAAGCTGCAGACAATCTTGGCGTGATGAAACTGAAAATGCAGGAAGCAGGTGATATGGGGCAGTTTCTTGCCGACATTGAATCTGCAGTAGATGCGATAGACTCCCTTCCTGCTGAGAGCGAAAGGCCAGTCATAGAAGAGCTGGGACGCACCCAGCCGGTGGTGAGTGTTGCCCTAAGCGCAGATTTGCCTTTGATCCAGCTCAACCAATTGGCCGAGCACTATCGCCGAGAGTTACTTCGTCATCCGCTGGTGCCCATTGTCAAAATTTCCGGTTTTTCAGACCATCAATTGCAAGTGGAAATTTCAGATTACAATTTGCGACAGTATGGACTGAGTGTTGCCGATCTTGCCACAATTATCGATAAGCAGGCAATTGATATGCCCGCCGGTAAGGTAACTGCACCTGATCGGGAGTATCAGGTTCGTTTTACCGAAAAGCGGCGCACCGCAGCTGAGCTTGAAGCACTTATTGTTGTAAAAGGGATGGCTGGCGCAGAGGTGCGCTTGGGCGATATTGCCACTATCTACGACAGTTTTGAAAAGGAGGAGGACAAAATCACTTTTGATGGGCAGCGAGCCGCATTGCTTGTTGTTCAGAAAAACAGTGTGGATGACAGTTTGAGGGTGTTGGAAGCGGTTCGCGAATTTGTACAAGCGGAAAATGCCCGTTTGCCGGAAGAAATGCGGTTGATTCTTACTCAGGATAGCGCCTCAATTGTTGCTGATCGTTTAAGGATGATTATTACCAACGCCTGGCAAGGGCTTATTCTTGTTGCGCTGACCCTTTATTTGTTTTTTAGCGGGCGATATGTGTTTTGGGTGGTTATGGGCCTGCCCGTTTCATTTCTCGGCGCCTTTGCTGTGATTACTGCTTTGGGTATATCCATCAATATGATCAGCTTGGTGGGGCTGCTGATTGCAATTGGCATCTTGATGGATGATGCCATTGTGCTTTCGGAAAGTATCGCCACCGAATACCGAGATGGCCGTACACCTCTTCAGGCGGTGGTTATCGGAACCAAGCGTGTTGCAAGGGGGGTTATCTCCTCATTTGTCACTACCGTGATCGTTTTTTCTGGATTAGCTTTTATCAAAGGGGACATGGGGCAGGTCCTCAAAGTTTTGCCAGTTGTTTTAATCTCTGTACTAGTGGTTAGCCTGATTGAAGCCTTTCTTATTCTCCCCGCCCATTTGCGTCATGCCCTTTCGTGCAAGGAAAACCCATCAGCCTGGAAAGTCGCTTTTGCTCAGCGATTTGAGTTGTGGAGAGAGTATGTCGGGCGTGTCGCTGATAAAGCGGTGGAATACCGATATGCTTTTGTCGGCGGCGTAGTGGGGCTATTTTTTGTTACGGTGAGTCTTCTTCCAGCAGGTTTAGTTAAATTCCAAGGGTTTCCTACATTGGAGGGAGATTTACTACAGGCCCGAATTCTAATGCCTCAAGGAACCTCCCTCGTAGAAATGGAAAAACTGGTGGCGTATCAGAAGAAGGCCCTGTATTTAACTGCTGAAAACCTCTCAGGGAAAGAGGTAGCGCCACTTATCGAGCACATTAGTGTTACTTACGGGGTGAATGGCGATGCTTTTGAGAGTGGATCTCATGTAGCCACAATAAATGTCGATCTACTGGCTGCAGAAGTTCGCCTTACAAGTATCAGTGAGTTACGTCAGGCCTGGAGTAAGGCTGCTGGTGATATCCCTGGTGCGATCGCGATTTTGTATAAGGAGCCATCGCCTGGTCCAGCTGGACGAGCTATTTACCTTCGCTTGGCCGGGCTGGATATTGATCAGCTAAAAGGAATATCTATACGTCTACAAAACTGGCTGCGCAGTTACGAAGGAGTGGTGAATGTACTGGATGACCTGCGTCCTGGTAAGCCACAGCTGACGGTCCGAATGCGGGAGGGGGTTTATGCTTCTGGTATTGATGCCACTGTTGTGGCCACTCAACTGAGAGCTGCCTATCAGGGCACAGAGATTGATGAAGTGCAGTATCAGGGAGAGACTTACGAAATTCGTGTTCGAATGGATGAGCCATCTCGCAGTGCGCTGTCACGATTTGACGAGCTTGTCATTATCCACCCTGAAACAAGGCAGCGTGTACCTTTGATGGCAATTGCCGATATTGAAATGCACCGGGACTATGCGCGTATCCAGAGAATAAATGGTGAGCGTGTTGTTACGGTCTTTGCAGATGTTTTTACAGAGAGGGCCAATGCCAGTGAAATTCTGCTGGATACCCAACAGAACTTTTTTGCACCATTGGAGCAGGAATTTCCGGGCCTAAGGGTAACCATGAAAGGAGAGATTGAGAATAGTCTCATTACAGGTCTATCGATGGGTAAGGCCTTGTTGATCGGGGCAATAGGAATCTATTTACTACTCTCGCTTCAATTTCGTAGTTATACCGAACCTGTAATTGTGATGATGGCGATTCCCCTGGCTTTAATAGGTGTAGTCTGGGGACATATTATTATGGGGCAGAATATGACGATGCCCAGCATGATGGGATTTGTCTCTCTCACTGGAATTGTGGTGAATGATTCAATCCTGTTAGTAGAGTTTGTGAAGCTTCGTGTCCGAAAGGGAATGGACGTTCACTCGGCGGCGAGTCAAGCCAGTCGCGACCGGTTCAGGGCTATTTTCCTTACCTCACTGACAACAGTGGCCGGATTGTTGCCATTGATGTTCGAAACCAGCCTTCAAGCCCAGATACTGATTCCACTGGTGACCAGTATTGTATTTGGGATAAGTAGTTCAACCGTTTTGATTCTGTTAGTCCTGCCAGCCCTTTATGGCATTCTTAAGGACTTTGGCTTAACTGAGCGAATTCAGGAGCCGCTAGATCGATTACCTGAAGATATCGCCGCTTCTACGACTTAAATAATCTTGATTGTTGAAGTGAAAAAGCAGCTGGAATGATTAGTAGAAGAAGGAAGATAAAGAGAAAGCAGTGGTAATACTTTGAGCTCCGGGAAGAATTATTCATCAATTCTTAATTAGCGCACTTGTACGAGTATCCAATATAGGGTTTCGGAGTTGGTTTAAGTAGTCGAATGTTTCATGTACGTCACGGAATAAGTAGCGAATAGTCCTTGTTGTCCCCTTTACTTCAATTGATAATCAGGAAGATAAATTTGAACTTGCCTTCTTTTGTACAGATTCACTCTCAAAATGATTAGAAAATACAATAAAAATGACTATCCAAGTGTGCTGGATATATATGCCCGTTCAAAACTCGATGAGCTACGGTTTGAAAGCCGGAGTTTCAATCTGCTGCCGCTGGATAAAGATCAAAAACGTTTGGCCCAGCTGATGGAGTCGGATATTTATGTGTACGAAAAAGGTGATGTTCTTGGCTATGGCGCGCGATATAAGAATGAGATTCGTGCACTGTTTGTGCATCCTTCGTTTAGAGGTCAGGGGGTAGGGCGGGAGTTGCTGGAGTACCTGTTAGGGGAAATCAGTGGCGCTGTACACCTGCAGGTTGCCAAAACCAACGACCCGGTGAAAAACCTGTATCGCAAATATGGTTTTGTGGTGACCAGGGAGCTGCAAACTACCTACAGCGGGGTCCCTGTACTTGCCAATGAGATGGTTCGCCCCCCCAGCGCCAACTAAATACACAAACGCCTATGCTACAGGAGTGTCAGCAGGCGTTGTTCTCAAAACATTCCTCCAGAAACCTCCAAAAGGCATCCAGCTTGGCGGAGGCGGCCCTTCTCTGCTGATACACCGCAAAAAGTGGCCTGCTTGATTGCTGCCAATCCGGCAAAACCTGAACCAAGTTACCCGCCGTCATATCCCGCTCTACCAAATAATCGTAGAGGCAAGCTATACCGGCGCCAGACAGGGCTGCTTGGTAGAGGGAATAGTAGTTATTACTGGAAAAGTAGGGCTTGGGGGCAATCGTGATCGATTCCTGCCCCTTTTGAAAAGTCCAGGAAAGTGGATCGCGGCTGTACTTGTAACACAGTAGTTGGAATTTATTGAGTTGGTCGGGGGAGGAAAAAGACTTAATCCTTGCCAGGTACTCAGGAGATGCTACCAGGAGCCGATCGTGCCGGCCGATTTGATGAGAGTAGAGCGTTGACTGGGGCTGCGCAGGTTGGGAGCGCAATGCCAGGTCAAACCCTTCACCGGTAAGATCCCGAAGCTGATCATCCAGAATCAGATCCAAACGGATATCTGGGTGCTCAGTTGTAAACTTCGGGAGCCTAGGTGCCAGCCAGAACTGCCCCAGAGCCGTTGGGGCGGTAATCCGCAACAATCCAGAGGGCTGCCCCTTGGAGCTGGTTAGGCGCTCTTCCACTTCCCTAAGATCATTAAGGACGCGCTCTGTGGTTTCCAGGTAGTCCCGCCCCGCATCCGTAAGGCTTTGGGATCGGGTAGTACGGTGAATTAGCCGAGTACCCAGTCGCTGCTCAAGCTGTTGGATGGCCTTGCTCACAGCGGACACCGTGGACCCCAATTCCCGGGCGGCACGGGTAAATGACCCCAATCGCGCCACCGTAGTGAACACCTGAATTAAGTGGAAGCGGTCCAAAGGAACCTCCAATAATTTCCTGGCAGGAAAAAGTGAATATCAAAATTATGCTATTAACGCATTTATAGGAAAAAGTCACAATATCTTGGCAGATCGACAAGTTAAGAAGGGTTTCTGATGAGAGTGATTGTATTGCTATGCCTGATTTTGGTTCCCAGCGCCTTTACGCTGGCCGAGGCACTGCCAAACAGCCAGCCATTTCACGTCAAGGGGGGTGATTTTAAGTTGCCAGTGGGTTGGCACTTTGGGGAGGTTGCGGGGGTGGTCCGCAGGGAGAATGGCCACTTTGTTGTGTTTCACCGAGGGTCTCATTCGCTGTTGGAGTTCGATGGAAAGCGGCGCTTTGTTCGCGAAATCGGTGCGGGACTGTTTGAAAATCCGCATGGTCTTCGTATAGACCATAAGGGCAATATTTGGACTACCGATACTGCCACGCACCTGGTATTGAAATTTGCACCTGATGGCGAAGTAGCCATGGTATTGGGGAAGCGAGGTGCAGCCAGTGAAGGCTGGTTTGATCGCGACTACAACTTGGTGCTGTTCGATCAGCCCCAAGATGTGGCAGTGGATAGAAATGGATTTATCTATGTGGTGGATAAAGGCAACAGTCGCATTGTAAAGCTGGATAAGAATGGCCTTTTGGTAACCACCTGGGGTGGTCAGGGGGAGGCCCCTGGAGAGTTTAATTTCCCTCACTCCATTGTGATTGATTCTGAGGGGCAGTTATATATTGCCGATCGTGAAAACCGCAGGCTACAGATCTTTGATTCACAGGGTAAATATTTAACTCAATGGCGTGGAATAGGTTACCCCTATGTCCTCTTTCTCAAAGGTGATGCTTTGTGGATGACAGATGCGCGGGCCGAGGAAGTGCGACAGTACGACCTGTCTGGTGATCTCAAAATGCGCTATCAGGGCCAGCCTGGGCGGGGACAAAAGCAATTTGGCTTTGTACATGGGATCTATGTGGATGACGACGGACTTTGGGTGTCCCATATCTTGAATTGGAGCATTAATCGCTTACTGCCAGCGGATACACTACCCGCTCCGGTCATGTAGCTTTTCTTTCAAAATTCACCTGGGAGTATTTATGCCTCACTGTGTTATCCAGTGTCCTTCTAACCTACTTGAGTCGGTAGATGTTGATAGCTTACTAACTTCTATCCATGCCGCTGCAGATCAGTCTGCACTCTTTGAGTCGGGGGATATTAAAGTTCGTTTGTTACCTGTCGAGCACTATTTGGTTGGACCTGAACCAGCACCGTTTGTACACCTGGAATGCAGTCTGCTTTCTGGTAGAAGTATTGAGCAGCGACAAAACTTGGCTCATTTACTAGCCAAGGCACTGTGTGCAGCCGTACCCGATGTGGAGATGGTTTCTGTAGAGGTCCGCGAGATTGTGCGGGCTACATATTGTAATCGCGCTGCATTGGAGCTTGCAGTGTAGCTTATTTCCCGTGTTTAAGAGTGCCGGGGTGAACTACAAGAAAGCTTCGGCAAAAGGTACTCATTCGCACAAGTGGAGGGCTTGGCCCCCACTTGTGCACTTTCAAGCCGGTTAGAGGCAGTAGCCCCCATCAACCTTCAGGTGTGCATTTCGCATACCGACTGAGTGATCTGTGGCCAGGTAGTGGATTGCTGGCACTATGTCATCTACCTCAAGCGCCCGGCCCAGTGGCGTTACCACCATACTCTCTGAGAGACTTTGAATGTCTGATTGGCTCATGCCGGCTTTTTCCTGGATTTCGGTCAGGGTGATTCCGGGGCGTACGCTATTTATACGAATTCCCCTCACCGCTAACTCCGCATTCAGGACCTGGGCATAACCTTCAATGGCAGACTTACTCGCACTATAAGCGGAAGTTCCCGAAAAAGTTTTCTCTACGGCAATACTCGAAAGCAAAACCACGCTGGAGGGGTTATTCATCACCGGTAGTAATTTTTGCAGCGTGAAAAAAGGCCCCTTCACATTGATATCAAAAGTGTGATCGAAGAGGGCTTCATCGGTTTCCTCAAATATCCCAGGCTTGAAAATACCGGCATTCAAGATAAGGGCATCCAGTTTAACCTCATCGTTTTGTAATTTGTTTCCCAGTTGCTCAATTTGGTCGAGTTTTCCACTATCACATAGGTGGCATGTCAGTTGGCCGCTACTCCCAAAGAGGCCCGCGATATCCTCGGCTGTTTGTTCCAGTTTTTCAGCGTTTCGGCCCGTGATGATGACTTGCCAGCCCTCGGATAAAAAGTGCTTAGCTGTTGCGAGTCCAATACCGGCAGTGCCACCAGTGATTGCGATGGTTTTTGTTCTCTGCTGGTGTCCCATAGATCCTCTCTTGCGATTGTAATGGTGCAATGAATGGCAGTTGCCAAGATTAGGCTTAGGAGGATATGTTGTTAGACTGGTATCAATAAGGCACCGTTAGGGCAACACTTTGGTTCTAATTTGGAAGCAATGAGGCAGAATGCAGCATCTACATCAATACTTGGGACATTTGTACGTCTTCCGGTTGGTCATTGAGCAAGGCAGTTTTCAGGGGGCTGCTAATCAGCTGGGCTTACCTCGCTCATCAGTCAGCAAGAAGCTGGCACAGCTGGAGGGGTTTGTTGATCAGCGTCTATTGCACAGAAGTACGCGGCAATTGCGCCTTACGGATGCCGGTGCTGCTTTGTTGGAAGCAACGGAGACTATGGCTCAGCTAATGAGCAATACCGAACACCTGATCCTCTCCCAACAGGATGAAGCTGTTGGTAGAGTTAAGATAAGTTGCTCTACCTTAATGGGGCAGCGGTACTTATTGCCATCCATACCACTACTAAAGCAACGCTACCCAAAAATTACTTTTCAAGTGAACTTAAGCGATAGGGTTGTGAACTTACTGGATGAAGGCGTTGATATTGCCATTCGCACGGGACACTTGCCGGACTCTTCATTGGTAGCGCGCCGAATAGGTGAAAAGCGTTGGGGGTGGTTTGCCAGCCCGGATTATTTGGCGAGTTGGGGGGAGCCTAATTCTCCAGATGATTTAAGCCAGCATCAATGCTTAGTGTTTAGTAACCAAACAACAACCATTGACCACTGGCACTTTTCTAACGATGGTAACGAAATAATGACCATTGCCATTGATCCGGCGATGGTGGTCGATGATGGCCGTACATTAGTTGAATTAGCTACAATGGGCCAAGGTATAGTTATGATTGATCCTCTTCTGGTGCGCAGGGAATTAGCGGAGGGCAAGTTGATATCTATCTTTCAGCAATGGAGAAGCCCTGAGTTGCAACCGATCCATCTAGTGTGCTTGGGAAGGTCTATAAGAAGTAAAGCGGTAGAGGTAGTTTGGCAGGCATTGGTTGAGGGCTTGCAGAGGGATTTAATCCAGCCTTAAAAGCAAATATGGCAGGGTTTTACGTATCATCTCTTTTGTTCTTTTGAATTTCCTGAAGCTTCTTTCTTTTTAATTCTCTTTTCTCTTGGTAGTAGCGCTTGTCGACATATCTAAGCAGTAGCCATAAGACAAGCGCAGCATCAATACCAAACAGGTATCCTTTTCCGTACATGCTATATGCGACCTTCTGCTGGCCAGATTGATACTCTATTCAACCAATCTGGCCTTTTTAGAAACCTGATTATTAGTAGGCAAAATAGGGTAGGTAGGAACTCCAGTCGGTCCATACGAGCCGCTGTACAGTTCTATTCACACCATTGGTTTGCATATAAAAGTTCCATTGGCCCGTTTCCTTAACACCTATTACGTTTTTATTTTGCAGATTAATGGCCGCAAAGTTTGATTGAATCAAAATATAACGATTAGGGGCCAAGCCGCCAACTTTAGAGGCATCGATCAGCTGAGTGACATCAGTTCGTAAATAGCTGCTCTGTGCGCTGGCAAATACACTGAGAGGTGTATTATTGATAATAGTTTGATTTACCTGGTTGTAACTATTAAAGGGATGGGGCTGCAAGTGTCCCATAGAGAGCTGACCACCACCCCAGTCAAGAATGATTAAGCTACAGCCAGTTTGACGCTCGGTTACCCAAAAATCCGCATTTGCCATATTGGGCCGTAATAGTGCGGTATACCGATTCACAGAACTGTGTCCCCGCGTTGGGGTTGTGAGAGCCTGAATATAGATTCTACTGTCGTTATTTGGTGCACCTGGGCCGATATTGATATTTCCCAAGTTGAGTGAGAATGGAACTCGAGCCAGCTGCGTTTGATGTCCAGGTTGGAGGCCGACTTGCAACCGATAATTTTGTAGTGCAGTTTGCGGGTCAGCTTTCAGTTCTCTCAAAGCATTACGAGAATTTAGTTGATCTTGCAGCGGCATAGCTTTGAACTCCATTTCATTTATGCTTGGCATAATACCGCATATTTTTGGCTGTTTTCACCGTATTTTTCTTTTCAAATTTACTCGATTTGTATTTGGTTGATAGAGAGTTTCTATTGAATTAATTTGTACTGGGGTACAGGTTAAATTTTGCCATGATTTGAATGATTTTGACTCAGAAAATCTTTGTCTTGATAATGTTCGAATTGATTCAGGTTATGTTAAAGGGATTTTTTGTGGTCAGAACGGTTGTTAAGCGAGCTATCACCTTATTTTTCATCATATTTATTTTTGGGGCAGCAGGTATAACCTACCTGCTAAGTGGTAGTAAGGTTATTAAAACTACAGGACAAGTCTTTCAAGGGATTAAGATTCCTATTGGTGATTCGGCTATTAGATGGCGTGCCGACTTGAGTAGAGTTGCTGAAAACCCGCTTCTAGAAAGGATGCAGGGGCCGGTGATCATTCAAAGCACAGATGGTTATATTTCACGGTGGTTCTGTGACGATAAAGTTAAAGAGCAGAGGTTCCTTTCTAAGGAAATTGTATTGGAATGTGGGGGCGATCAAAGAACTTATTCTTTGAGGGGTGGTGAGGTTGAGTTTGTCCCCTATGATGGGGTAAGCCCTATTGCTGTGGTGAGTGACTTGGAAGGAGATCTAGACTTCTTTAAAAATTGGGCGAGAAACCTGGGTATTATTGATGCCAATGGAAAATGGACTTATGGCTCAGGCCAATTAGTGATTGTAGGTGATGTCTTTGATCGGGGGCGATATGTTTATGATTTGCTCTGGTTTATCTATCATCTTGAGGAGCAAGCGGCCAATAGTGGTGGAGCTGTACATCTTCTACTAGGAAATCATGAACAGTATGCATTTACTTATAGAATTAAATCTGTAGAGGCTGAACACTTATGGGCTATAGAGCAGTTGAGGCCATATGATCAAGCTTTGGCAGAAGATACAGTTTTAGGAGCTTGGCTAAGGAGTAAAGATGTAATACTGAAGCTTGGATCAGTACTTTTTACCCATGGAGGTATAAGCCCTCAGGTGCTCAAGCAGGGGCTGAGCACCAGCGAATTTAATGATGCCCATAGAGCCTATTTAACAGGGGTCAAGATAGATAATAGCCTGTTAGTTGGGCCACACTCTCCAACGCAATATCGTGGCTATGCCTATGCGATGGATCAATATCCGGAGGCCGATCAGCAGTTAGTTAATGCTACTATGGAGCACTTTGACGTAAGCTATATTGTGGTAGGTCATAGCCATCAGGAAGAATTGGCTTCCAAGTTCCAGGGTAAGGTGTACTTGGTGGATAGCACTTTGTATGTACCAAAAGCACTGGTCTTTGAGTCGGGTAAACCAGTAATTCGTAATACTGGCGTAGTGCGTAAAAGTTTTATTGACAAAGATACAAAGGAAGAGCCATTTGATGTTCTAAATACTGTACATTGGATGGCTTTTTTGGGGATATTTTTGTAAGTATGCCTGTATAAAAAAGAGCATTTGAGGTCGTTGTTGGGAGCTGAAATAGAGTGTTTAGACCGACTTTTTGGTATTGGTATGTTTCAGCTCCATTAAGCAAATTGCCTATCTAATCATGATTTTTATTGTTTGGTGTATCGCTTATAACTTACAAAATGATAAAGCCAAACATGTATGTACATTAGTAGGTGGTGTTAAAATACGGTATATATTCAATATGATACGAGCTGGGTGATTGTGTGGAGCAGGGTATTAGAAAGCTGGTTGATAATTATGAGAGCAAAGAGGGGCGATTTTTTTCCATATTTATTCAGTGTCTGATAGTTGTATCGCTAATTTCTTTTTCTGTGGGTACTATCCCTGATTTAACACCAGAACAGAGAGCTGTATTGGATCACTTCGAATTGTTCTCAGTGATTGTGTTTACTTTGGAATATATATGTCGCGTGTACGCGGCGAGAAATAGAATGGGCTTTATCTTCAGTTTTTATGGTTTGATTGATCTTATGGCGTTCTTGCCATTTTATATAGCTTCAGGAATGGATTTAAGGGCGCTTAGAATTGTTCGCTTATTTCAAGTGTTTAGGGTTTTAAAGCTGTTGCGCTACAGTAAGGCAGTTGCTCGATTTAGCCGTGCATTTCGTATGGTTAAAGAGGAGCTGGTATTGTTTGGAGTAACAGCTCTGATCTTGCTTTATTTGTCATCTGTAGGTATCTATTATTTTGAGAGCGCTGCTCAGCCGGAACAATTTAAATCTATCTTTCACAGTTTGTGGTGGGCAGTTACAACCTTAACCACTGTGGGTTATGGTGACATGTATCCAGTTACTCTCGGTGGGAGAATATTTACTTTCTTTGTGCTTTTGATTGGTTTGGGGGTGGTTGCAATTCCGACAGGTCTTGTCGCTTCTGCCCTATCTAAAGCCCGGATTGAGGATGTAGAAAACGATTAGTAACAAGCGCTAATAGGGTATGGCCTCTTCGCCTGTGAGGCCATTCCAGGGTATTTAATTGAACTCAATCGATTTACTATTGATAAAGAGCTGGGTATCAACGGGTGTAGCACTGGAAACGGTTTGAAGTGACATACAGGCCTGTCGGCAACAATGCATAAATTTTACAAGTTTTTCTTCTGGCTCATCACTTTCAACAATCAAGTGTATTTCCACTCTATCCCCCTTGCCAAAGACTTCTTCCGGTTTGATACCCCCAAAATTCAAAGTGGTTGAGAACTCAGTTTTTTGCTCTAGCCTTACACTTTTTAATTTGATCCCGCCAAGTTTAGCCAGCATTTCGATGTGAGACATCATGCAAAGGGCTAGCCCTGCAGAGAAGTACATAATTGGAGATGGAGCGCTGCCTCTACCGCCGACGGCTGTGCCTTCATCACAGATAAGCTCCCATGTTCCACCATTAGGAACGTTGGAAAATATGGTGGCTTTTTTTAGGTGATGCCCCTCAGGCATTTGTTCGACATTAATATGAGCGTGAAACTTCAGCAGCTCGCCTTGTTTCACCTTATCGAGATGAGGGGGAGGGAAGGTTACTTGGTGTGCATCCTCGTCCAACTTGCGAACGATGGTAGAACTCGACATTTCCCATTGAATTGGGTCCATTTCGAGGCTCCTCTGTTTTTGTGTCTCGACTGGAGGGTCGAGTAGAGTTGATTTGTGCACCCCTGCGGAGTTGGGTGGCAACAGCTTTAACAAAGGAGGTTAGGGTGAGAAGGGCTATATCCCCACTTGTGCCTTAAGAGTACTGGCTCTTTAGTCCAGTAGGGGGAGCGCGGTAAAGAGCGCGAGTTCATGCGCGTAGGCCAGTGCATCATTCTTGGAGTGGAAGGCCTGCGCCTGGATACTATTGCTACCGTTATTTTGGCGGGGGACCAATATTACCTGCCAGCTGGAGTGGCTACTTTTACGGTCTGTGGTATGGGGTGAGTAGGAGACAACCTTAACCCCCTTGAACGCCGCTAGCGATTGCCTCTCGGTCCAGCTATGCCAGAGGGCTTGTCTCTTGGAAACATAGCTTTTTGATTCTCCATCAATGTAATGTGTTGCCCGAAATGAGAATGTGATTACTGCGAGAAGAGTGCAGAGAGCGGTGGCCAGCCAGGAGATGGTGGAGCCCCCATCGAGAGCAAAACTTAGGCTGACAAGTAGCCAGGTCAGAGTAAACCCACCAAAGATATAGATTGGTACTTTGTTGGACTGCAGTTCCATATGTGCTGCTTTCCTATTTCCCATAAATGTAAAATTAGGTGCCAGATTTCAACCTCAGTTAGTAGGCCGCTTATTTTTATTTAGCTGATTGAAGGAAGCATACGACAGCTATCTGTTACGGCAGGGCAAAAGTACTCTTTTTGTAGGGTCTTTATCAAGTGGATAGCGTAATTTGTAGGGAGATCAAGCTGTGGCGGATATCTTTTCGGTAGGAAAGAGGCCCGTTATGGGCCTCTCCAGGGGGAGATCTAAGAGGAGCGTGCTTTAAGGGCTTCGCGCAGCTGTTCGGCCATGCCTAACAGCAGGGACTCAGTAGTTTCCCAATCGATACATTTATCGGTTACCGAAACGCCATACTCCATATCGCTCAGGTTTGGCAGAATTTTCTGGTTGCCGGCTTTCAGGTTACTTTCCACCATAATGCCAATAATCGACTGATTGCCATCGAGGATTTGGTGAGTCACATTGTCGACCACCAGGGGCTGTAATTCGTGGTTTTTATTGGAGTTGGCATGACTGCAGTCGACCATAATGTTTGGCACGATATTGGACTTACGCAGCTCCTGCTCGCACATTGCAACACTCACTGAATCGTAATTTGGCTTGTCATTGCCCCCGCGAAGTACAACGTGACCGTATGGGTTGCCTGCGGTGTGGATAATCGCAACTTGACCGTGCTTATTGATGCCGAGGAAACGATGGGGGTTGGCGACCGATTGAAGGGCATTGATAGCCACCTCCAGGCCACCATCGGTACCATTCTTGAAGCCCACGGCAGAGGATAGGCCGCTTGCCATTTCCCGGTGAGTCTGTGACTCTGTGGTTCGCGCGCCAATGGCAGACCATGAAATTAGGTCCTGCAGGTACTGAGGGGAGATTGGGTCTAGTGCTTCTGTTGCTGTAGGCAGCCCTAGCTCGGCAACATCTAATAGCAGCTTGCGGCCAATATGCAGCCCCTCCTCAATCTTGAAGGAGTCGTTCAAGTGAGGGTCGTTGATCAAGCCCTTCCAGCCAACAGTGGTGCGGGGCTTCTCAAAATAGACGCGCATTACAATTAGCAGGGTATCGGAAACCTTGTCCGCAATCGCCTTCAAGCGCTTGGCATAATCCATTGCGGCGTTCACATCGTGAACGGAGCATGGCCCGATTACCACCATCAGGCGGTGGTCTTTGCGATCTAGGATGTCGCGCACGGCGGCGCGTCCTCCAGCGACAGTCGCCTCGGCGGCATCGCTAATGGGGAGTTCTGCTTTCAGCGTCTCCGGGCTGATCAGTACTTCCTGGGAGACAACATTTAAGTCGTCGAACTGCTGTGTGGTCATGGCGTCTTCTGGTTTCTCTATTCCTTAGTGCCGCGCTGCACCTGCAGGCGGAGTACCTATCCTACTTTGCCATCAAGAATAGGGCGAGGGTTTCATTTGCAACCAAATAATTGGCCTTCTTTTGGGATGGCCATTTACTAGCGCCCCTTAGACAGGTTGGCGCAATGCGTTAGTAGAGGGTGCCCATTGCCGCCATCTTTAGCAGCCAAATGGTGACAGATGGCATTAGCGCTTCTATGGAGTATGCAGTCAGAAGCGCAGTATTCAGAGGGCTTCTTACAGAGTAATAGCTGAAAACAATTCGCGAGTGCCTGGAGTGGGTGGCACTCGAGACAAGCCGCGGATAATTTTGATTAAGGATGCTCGATAGTTAACGTCACCGGGCGGTATTTGTACTAGCTAAATTAGCGATTTAAATCATTGAGTAAGCTACACGGGCGCTGAAATTGGCGGGCAAGCTGTCTGTGAATCCCTGGATTATATCTGTGTCTAGTGCTCGAGAATAGAGCCGGCTATTGCCTCCTATATGAGTCTCAAAGCTTCCCCATAAAACAAAATAATAAACTGATCAGCTATGTCTTGCTTTTCAAAAAGGGCTCGCAAGTCTTTTCAACTAATTTTGTAGTGATCGCTAACATTTATGAGAGTAGCAATTATCATTTCTGAGCATTACAGATTCTAATTTGATGAGAATCTTCTCTGCTAGACATAAAGGTGTTCTTATATAAAATTGGGCTTTTTGTAGGAGCTACAATGTAGTCAAGTTGATGATTATTGCGAATAAATTTTCTTTTTTCGGTGCGGATCGTTTCCTACAAAATGTAGAAAATTGGCTCGCCTTTTCTTTGTAAGGGGTTAGGGTTTCGTATTGTGCAAAAATAGGAGTATTAATTTTTGTGGGCACTCACCTCTATCCATGTGATCAATAATTACTTTTTGATTGCGAGTGAAAAGAGCATAATTATATTTTCAATCTTTTGAAGCTGGGGTTGTGTCTTTTTCCTGTATTGGTTAAGCAAAATTTATACCTTCTTACTTTTAATTGACTAGGCTGTGTTGTGAATAACTAGAGAGGTTATGCCCAAAGCCTTGTAAACGATTTACTGCAAGAGCCTTGTTTATAATACTGTGATATGGTTTGCAAAACCTGAGAGATAAAGAAGCTTTTTTTAAGTGCGACTTGGTTAACCGCCTAACCTGTCTTGTCGTACTCTTTCTGGTATCAAATATATTTCCAACATTGGCAGCAAGCTTAGGTTCCAGTGTCCTGGTAGGTATTGAAGTACTCAAGGTATGCCTTAATTGCTTGATGAATGAGCATGGGAAGCTAATTCAAGGGAAAGCTAAGTTAAGTGCACTTATAACGCCTTGCTTTCGTTACATAGCTAGTTATCAAGCCTGGAGAGAAGACTGATAATTTTCTATGTTCTATAAATAGCCAATAGATTTGTAAGTCTTGGTAGTCAAAAAGAGCCGTCGTGGAAAAGTTAAGTAAGTCAATAAGTTTTAGTGGTAGCTTTAATTTTAAGTCAGGGTGACTCAATCAAAGAACTGGTTCACGGTACCCCCGAGGAGATACGGATAAGCTTCGTTTGTTAATTTCAGTATTTCTAAATGACAAGTAATGTTTATACGTATCAGCAAAACAAATCGCTCCGAAAAGGCATTTAAGGCCCCCCTCGTATTATTATTAAGCGCACTACTTTTTGGCTGTGGTGGCGGGGGTAGTAGTAACGATGAGACGACACCGCAAGAGAACACTGGCGGTGGAAATTCAGGCGGTGGAAATTCGGGTGGGGGAGTGGTAGATACCCCGGATGAAGGTGATGATTCTAACACGCTGCCCATTGCCAATGATCAGTTGGTACAGATGGCCGCACACGGCCGACTTGCAAAATCTATATTTCTTGCTGCGTATGATGAAGATCTGGATTCTCTAGAATATTCTATTCAGTCGGAGCCGGCGCATGGCACTTTAGCAGGAAGTGGGCGTCGTTGGGAGTACCTCCCTGCAACAGACTTTACGGGTACTGATAGCTTCTCATATCTAGCGTCAGATAGTAGTGGTGCTAGTAATATTGCCACAGTTACTATTGAAGTTGCGGCAAATGATTGTGCCAGCGATTTCCTGGATGGACCAGCTGATAGCCTTCTGGTGCATGTTCCGTCTCACTTGGAATTCCGTGATGTAGCGGGTGGAAATTCTGTGATTGTTGAGGGTACTGCACTAACAGAAAGTGCATCTTCGGATCCAGATGTAGAAGGGCGCACAATGTTTGTCAGTCGCAACGACTTTAATAATGCAGACATGACGGTGGCTCTTCCTGAGAAAGATGGCCTCGCGCATTTTAGCTTGTCTTTTAAGTTCATCCCGGATAGTACTGAAGGCGATGAAGTGATGGTGAGATCAATTGCCGATCCTAATGGTGATAATAACTCCGGCAGCTTTTATATAGGTATCAGTGATGATGTTGTTGTAGGGCAATTGGGAGGCCAAGACAGCCAGCAGTTTTCTAACGCAGAAAGTACTTTAAAAACCCGTAGCTGTAATCATGTCGCAGTTACGGTCGACAATGGCACGCTAACCGTGTACGTAAACGGTGAGGCTTCTACTTCGATATCTGTTGATGGTGATAGCTATCCTTACTTGGGCGACATGCTGCAATTTGGGCCCTTTGCGGGAAAAATCTGGGATGCGCGACTCTATGAGCGTGTGCTGACATACGATGAAGTCATGGACCTGGGTGGCAGTAAGTGCAATGAATCCATGATTGCTACCAGCCCCTATGATGGTTACAACAACTATCTTTGTTCAACGTACCAGTGCCAATGGTGGTCGGATGATACCGACAAAACCATGGCTAATTTTGAGCATTATATTGTGGCTCAAGAGCGGGTATGGGAGAGGAATATCTTTGAAGCCGGCATGTATGGAAAAGGCGAGCTTTGCACTTACTTCAGTGATGAAGGTTCCACCCGTGATTTAGAACTCAATGACTCAATCAGTAATACGTTCGTTAAGAATTACACCCTGGAGGATAATCCGCTTACGCAGTCTAATGCCCAGCACTGGATGCATGAGAACTTCCACTCCTATCAGGGTAAGCTAAACAGGGTCACAGGTGAGTCCAGTGGTAAGTACACCCTGGAATCCTCCGCAAGCTGGGGCGCGGATCACAATATCCCGGGCGTTAAAGACAGCTTGCTGGGTTACTACACCCTCCACCCGCATATTACCCTTTGGGCCATTCAAGACTCTCCCGTCGATCACCAATATGGTTATGACTTTAAAGGCGGGCATCAGTACGGTGCATATATTTTCTGGTCTTGGCTGACTAATTATGCTGTGAGTAAGGATCTGATGGGAGGTGTATTCCGTGACTCCAGGGATGGGCTCAACGACCTGGAAGCAGCGGATGCCTATCTAACAGCACAAGGGCACGATATGAAGGCCCTGTTTGCAGATTTTGCCGCACAAATCACGACCTGGGATATGGTTGAGAGTGAGGCCTACCAGGTGTCGGAGGCAGCCTCTTTGAGTCGGATGTTGAGTGAGCACCCTGATGCCAGCACCCACGATAATAAGTACACTCAAACATTTGACCAGGAAGGGACGGGTAACAGCTGGACTGATATGGATACCGGTTTTGTACCAGGCTCTTGGGCTTTTAATGCCTTTAAGGTAGAAGGTATTACTGAAGACAGTAACTACACCGTTGCGGTTAGGGTTGATGCTGAAAATAACCCAGCTCATGCGGACTTCCGTGGTCGTGCAGTGGTTTACAACCCATCTACCGGCTCTCGTAGTTATTATCCATTTGATATTGATAGCTCCGGGGAAGATTCAAGTACCGTAGTACCGGTACCTGCCAATCATGAACTCTATGCTCTCGTAGTCACAACTCCTGACACCTTCAGGGGTTTTGAGTTTTATGATTATGATTTTGCTATCTATCCATCTGGTGGCGACGTAAATACCGATCCAGTGGGTGATACTTCAGATGAGGATGTTGTAAAAGTTGTGGTTATGGCAGGCCAGTCCAATATGGAAGGCAACAACACCCGGTTAGATCGCTTGCAAGAGCTGATTTGCCATGCCAATGCAGATTACACCTACGGCGATGTCGACTGTGGTTCTACGGCGATTAGTGATGACCAGATAACAGAGCAGTTTATCAATAATAGTGATTCGCTAGCCGATTATAACCAGAGACTTAGCGATGATAACGAAGATCCTGTGGTGCAGAAGCTCGGGCAATTCCTCTGCCGTGCAGGCAGTCTCGACTCCCATACAGGTGAAACCTGTGATAGCCGTAACTTTGATCTGACTGACCGACTCTTTGCCACCATCAGTAGATATTACTTCTCCTCTAGCGATGGCTCCTATGGGTACAACTACGATGCCTGGATGCAAATGAGTACTGCTATGGAGGTAGCTGAGATTTATACTGATGGTCACCTGGACGCAGCTCTTGAAGGTGCACGAGACGATATTACTGTACTGCAGTATCAGGGTTCATTGAATGATACCGGTTCTCTCTCCTTCTCTGAGCGCCATGGTGAATTGTTCCCCAATTACGGCGTGTCAACTAACCGCTATGGACCAGAGCTCACTTTAGGGCACTACCTCGGTGAAGAGACTGAGAACGATCTGTTACTTTTAAAAGTGGTTCAGGGTGGTACTGACCTGAGAGTTGACTGGAAGGTCCCTGGCTGCCATGACTCCGCCGCTAATGAGTGGACCCAAGATGAGGAAAGTCAGGAATCTCTTTACACTGCGATGTTGGAGAAGATTGAGGCCCTGAGCGACCCTGAAGTTTTGGCTGGTTACTTTCCGCAGTATGAAAATAAGTCGATTGAAATCGATAGTTTTATCTGGTTTCAGGGTTGGAATGATGGAGGGCAAACTGTAAATGAAAACAACTATGAGGCGAATTTGACCTGTCTGGTGAATGGCCTACGGGAAGCGCTAAATGATTATGACTTGCCCATTGTTATTGCTAAAAGCCACTATGGTGATGCCAGTGGAGCTATCCAGTCTGCCCAACAGTCTGTTGCAGACAACATCTACAATGTTGAGGCTCATGAAACGGATGATCTCTCAGGTTATTACCATTTTGATCCAGCGGCGCATTTAGCGATAGGTAAGAGAATGAAAGAAGAGATGGATAACTTACATTGATTTAGGACTCATTTACAGGGGTTAAGTAGTGGATAAAACCATCATTCTTAAGGTTTTATCCGCTCTGGCTTTGCCTTAAAGGCTTACAAGTTAACTCCAATATACTCTCAGGTTGCCTTGCTTTGGTATATCGCTTTGCCTAGGCCAAGCGAGGTACCTAAGACCTAATTTAAGTCGTTCATTCCTCACATTATTACAATTCCTTCAGCTCATCGCTGCCTTTTTCTGGACCGGGAAAGGTGGTAGTGCTACCAGTAGAATTTTCCCTGATTAATGGCACTTACTACTCGTAGCGAAGCAAAACAAGCTTTACTTTATTTTGTGAAAACGCACAGCCCGACTAGAGTTTAATCTTTATATATGCGGCTAATTATTTACTTCTACAACTGGAGGCGAATGACATATGGGAATTTTGTTAAAAATTTTCGAATTACTCACCCTCTTCAGATATTCAAGTTGATACTGTGAGCGTTGGAGTATTGAATCACAAGGGGCAAATTGATCTTTAACATCTCGTGAGTTGTATTTTAGGAATCCTCACTTCCTAGGTGTGAAGAGTTAATAGTTTCTATCCTAATAGAAAGTTATGAATATCATTTGTGAATTGATCTAATCGCAACCCTTAATACCTAACATGGATTCGTGAGGTTGTAATTGTACTTGTATGTAATCGTGCTGACCCATCACAGTAGGTTAGAGTATGAATTTTAGCTAGGCATAGCCATAATTTATTGCTATGCGATGGCGGCGTTTCAACCAGGAATGGTGATAAAGATGAGCAGGTCGGTACATGCTTTAATAATTAAGTTTGGTCTTGTTCAGGCTGGAATATCAGCTATAAGTGGGATGATTGCTCCGATTATATTCTTGTTGTTTATGAGTAAAGGAATCGAGCTTCATGAAATGGGTATATTGTTGGCAGTAGCAACAATATCCACTGTTGCTTTAGAGGTCCCGTTTGGAGCGCTTGCTGATAGATACGGGAGAAAAAAGACCTTTATAGCTGGCGAGCTGGTTCTACTGTTTGTAGTGATAGGTTTTTGGTGGTCGTCTAGCTTTGCGGAATTGATTGTATTTATGATTCTTAATGGATTGTCTATAGCTCTTTTCTCTGGAACTATTGATGCACTTTTTGTTGAGCAGTTTAAAGTGGTTTCTAGAGATGGTGAAACAAACTTGATGGAAGCCCAAGCTTCAGTAAATATTTTCCAGATGATTGGCTTAGCTGTTGGGGCAGTATTTTCAGGACTTATCCCAGTATGGTTTTCATTTGTAAGTGATAGCTACGATTTTATAGGGTTTTATGAGGTGGGTTTTGTCTTTCTTGTTCCTTTAATATTAATACATATGCTTTGTACTTTCTATTTTGTTGGTGAATCAGATTCTATGGGGGAGCCAGTTGGTTCGAATTTTTTCCGCGAGGTTCACAGTACCATTAAGAGTGCTTTTGATGTGATTGTTGAGAATCCAGTCTTTAAACCACTTTTATTAATTGACTTCATAAGCGGGGTCGCGTTCATTAGTTTAGAGCAACTTTGGCAGCCAATGCTTTCTACTTTAGTCGACAGCAAGGAAAGTCTTTGGTTGTTTGGTATTCTATTTGCGTTAAATTATGTTTGTATGGCGGTAGGGCAGGGATGCTCCATTCCCTTGTCAAGAGTTTTTAAAAATAATTATTCGAATATGCTATTGGTGCTTGAGTTCTGTACAGGACTACTATTTTTTATATTTGCAATTCAAAGTGATTTGTATGGTTTTATAGTTGTATATTTACTATTGCATGTTGTTGTTGGGATTTCGATGGCTCCAGGATCGGCAATGTTTCACGAGAAAATTCCAGAATCTAGAAGATCAACAATGCTATCGGTGAAATCTTTAATTGCACAAGGGGGTGCGACGGCAGGGGCTTTAGTGGCAGGGTATACAGCTCACTATTTTAGTATTTCTATTGCGTGGTCTATTGCTGGATTTGTGTTTATTATTTCCTCTTTCCTTTATCTATTGCCGTCTATCTCGAACTTGTCAAAAGATATGGCTATTGTGCTAAACAAGAGGTTTCAGCCACAACCCGAGTAGTACTTTCTGCGCTCAATAAAAATCTGAGTTGATGGTATGTAAATAGCTATCAATATTTTATTGATATGTGGGCTCTGAAATCTGGAATGTGCATTAATTGATGATGAGAATCTTCCTATATCCAAGTTGTATATCTCGTGCGTATAGCAGTTCATTGAATCTAGTGAGTCTCTGAATAATTCCTCAAATTAATCCAGGAATTAGAAATTAATCCAGAGAAATTAATCCAGGACATCCAAAGAACATCCAAAGAATGGAGAGTCGGAAGCTAGACAAGAACTTTTTCGCCACCACTTGGTAGCCGGTATATCTGTCTCAAAATAGATGGCAATTTGGCGTTAAAAGATCATTTTGGGAGTCCATAGGGAATCAGGTGGGGTGTAGAGTCGGGAGCGATGGAATCTAGGGGCAGCTGATAAGCGGATTTCTGTAATCTAGCAGGGGGCGGGGCAAAGAAAGCGCTGGCAATCGGGCAGCCCGTGTACCCAGCGTTTATTTTGCTGCGCACAGACCTGGCGTACCGCTTCCGCCGAGCCCACCAAGCGTTTAAAGCGGCTTTCAAAATTGCGGTTTAGGTAGAGCCAGTGTTTTGGCGAAATACCCAGCCGATTTAAAATAGGTGGGATGTTTTCGGGAATAGCGCCGCGCTTTTTAGGGTGCAGCTGCCGGCCACTCCAGTCTACCAGCTCTAAATAGTGATCCAGCTGAAAAGGCAAGCCTTTAGGCATATCCCGGCGCTCTCCGCCCACCAGCGGCAGTAGGCTTTTGGGCTGCTGGCCTGAGATGGCTGTGTGGATGCGTTGCTGGATCGAAGTGTAATCGGATTAGCGATACTAGCACGGATAGGGTTGAGGTCCACGTAAGCCAGGCAGGCGGCAAGGGCTCTTTCATCCAGCAAGGCCTGAGACTTGAAAAGCCCTTCCCAGAAACGACCGGTGCAGCTGTCCTCGGCATTGGCCTGGCGGGCGATGGACTCGTTCAGGCAGCGCATAAACCAGCTGATATCGACCAGGCGTTCGCGCCAAAGGGATGTCACCTCCTGAAGTTTTTCCAGCTCGACGGCATCCAGGGCTTCACCGCGAAGATAACGTTTGCTTAGCGCAGAACCTTTGAAAAGTTGTTGCCAGCGTTCAATTATCTCGATAGTGGACCATGAGTTTGCTGTGTAGGTATCGATATAGAGCACAATATGGGTGTGATTACTCATTACCGCATAGGCAGCGATATCGAGAGCAAAGATTGAGGCCAGCTTATGCATCCTGGCCTCAATCCACCGGCGTCGGTGCTCATAGTCTTTTTCGGATTAGCATCCCTACCGCAAAGGAACGCTCTACGCACACAGCGGGAGACACAGTGATAATAGGGTGTCGCATCGAGAGAGATTTGCGTGCTGCGCGGAAGAGTCATGGATTTTTATCTTTGACTCCAGTATTTTGATCATTCTGCCTGTGTTGTGTCAATTGACTTGACGCTTTAAGCTTCTACTTTGGTGGGTGTCCAGAATTGTCTCGATACCACCTACAATGTTGAGGCTCATGAAACAGATGATCTCTCAGGTTATTACCATTTTGATCCAGCGGCGCATTTAGCGATAGGTAAGCGCATGAAGGAAGAGAGAGATAACTTGCGCTGATTAAAAATCATACTCGATAGCAAGTGCGTAGATAAGGCCTCCCTGCTGAAAGTCTTATCTACGCTCACCTAGCCCACAAAGCTAAAAAACCAGTATTATCCCTTCCGTTTATCTTGTCAGATTTTTCAAACCATACTGTATCTCGCTCTAATAGCATGATATCAATAGCGCTATACTCAAGTAGTTAATTTGCCCCATCAAAAGGTGCGTACTTCAGCGTTTGAGATAGGCGTTACATTGATTACCTGTGTCTTCAAAATTACTTTTGCTGAAAAATTATGTGAAGGGAATATTGATATGGGTAGAGATGTAGCCTTTGGGTTTTAAGTTTAGTTACTCTAAAGTGAGTATCGATAGTAGTGCGTATCATAAGGGACCGCCACAATTCTAAGTGGCGGATTAATTCTAATAGATAGAAGTTTAGTAATATGAAAACCTTGCCTAAACATATAGGTATAGTTGGATGCTCCGCAGAAGGGGCCGCCCTTTGCTACAGAACAATATGTACTGAAAGCTCCAAAATTTTGGGGGAGTATGCACACCCGGAAATCTCCATGCATACTCACTCTTTGGCAGACTATGTGGATCGATTGAATAACAGCGATTTGTTGGGTGTTGGTGACCTAATGCTTTCTTCAGCTAAAAAGCTCAAAGCGCAGGGTGCTGATTTCTTAATTTGTCCAGATAATACCATTCATCAGGCGTTTGAGTATGTAAAAGAATTATCACCGCTACCTTGGCTCCATATTGCTGAAGTTGTAGCAGAGAGTGCGAAATCTCGCGGTTATCAAAAGCTTGGTATTTTAGGCACCAAATGGCTGGTGGAAAGTGATGTTTACCCAAAGAAAATTGAAGGGCAGAACCTTGGTTGGCTGCGACCTACAAATGAGCAGGTACACAATATAGACAGCTTAATTATGGAAGAATTGGTCTGTGGTGTCTCGGCGCCAGATTCAGTAACTTACTTTCAAGAGGTAATTCAAAGTTTGAAGGCTAATGGTTGTGATGCCGTTATACTTGGGTGTACAGAAATACCACTAATAATTAGTGACTCCAACTCCCCTCTGCCTACCTTGAACTCCAATCATTTATTGGCGGAGGCAGCAATTAGGTTGGCTGTTGGATTTGCAGAATATTCCTAGTAAGCGCAATAGTGGGTGCTCGATCGGCATTTATCATATATAAAGCGAAGCTCTAATGTATGGATTTAGATGGCAGCAAAGCAAAAAACCATTTCACGGATAGGTTAGTATGGCTTTTGCTGCTGCCTGTATGGAAAATACGGCGGAAGTATCATACTTATCTTAAGCTGTTTTGCCGCGAAGTATTCAGTTCCAGTTGCTATCTTAACACCTGCCTTAACACGCCAAGGTAGTTATCAGCCAGCTCTACATCATCATAGTACCCGCGGGCCTTAAGAAACTTATGGAGTGCCCTTAAGTTATAGGTGGGCACACCCATAAAAGCGTGATGCTCACAATGGTAGCTTAATCCATCGGTGGGGCTGACAAAGAGTAATCCTAAAATTCCCCTTGGAACCGATCGTGTATTATATTTTGGTTCCAGATGATAGAGATCTTTTACCCCGGCATGCTCAGCGATTTGACGCATTCGAATGATGGCCATATAGACTGTAAAGTAGGCTATCACCCATAGGATATACAACTGCGGAAAGCCAGAGGCCCACAACGCCGCAAACATGATACCGTTAACAAACAGGCCCCGTGTCAACTGATAATTAACTCTCTTATTTCTGCTCAACAAATCTCGACCGCTTAAAAAAAGATATAGGTTTGCCTTTAAACCAGTGATTCCCAAAAAATCTCTAATGAATTTTCTCGCTAGACTCCTTTTACTTACAGGATAGTCTTTATAGTTCTTCAGATCCGGATCTTTATCTGTGCCAGCATTTCGATGATGTTTAAGATGGCTCTTAATATAGGTATCACCATCCATCAATAAAAATGGTGAAGATAACCACTTGGCAACGAATTTATTATAGGCCCGGGTTGCGAAAAGCGTTTTATGACTGGCTTCATGCATGATTGCAGCTAAGGCCTGTTGACGCCCAGCAAGCAAGAATACTGCTGCAATATATACGTACCAATACGGTAATAGTGCTGCAATAACAAAAATACTAACGATGCCAATCCAAGCGCTTGCTACTATCCACCAAGCTCTGGCATCACTACGCTGCAGAAAAGGCTTTAGTTCTTCTTTGCTAATTGGGATATTCATTGAGGAGTACCTTGTTGTGATTATTAGTCAACACCTAACTTCTTCAACTGTTCCAGCCAAATGTTACGGCCAACATGATCGTACTTACGCACGATATTCTTCAATTCTTGGTACTTCTCTTGCGGTCTTATTATCTTTGGGAGTAGAGGATCAATCGCTAGGCGATGAATGGCCTCACCACCCAACCGGCATGTTTCTGATAATGTTGTATAAATAGGTTTATTTGACAGAGTCTTAAGGCTTTTCTCAAGGGACCGTACGAGATCGTCATATTCGCTATCAAGCCTTTCGATATCCCATAGCTGGTGAGCCCATTGAGAGACTAATGAATCCGGAACTTCATGCAACACAAAACAGTTCGCTCCTACCTCAAGTCCAAGAGTATCTAATGAAGCGATTATTTCAGAATGGGCGAGTTTTAGATTGTTGGGTCGTACCCACAGGTGGTCGAGGCCTACGGAAAAACCATACCATTGGAGAACCGATAATGACTTTCTACGAACCGTACGTGATATTCCTTTAGGTAAGTGACAAGTAAGCCAACTAGCGTCCCAAGTTTCATAATGAAAAGTATCATGTTGCCAGCGGTTGATAAAAGCGCGTTTGGCGATCGCTTTTTCTGTTAAACGGTACACCCCCCGCCCATCATGGCTGACCAATTCGGTACTTACCAATCTATTTAATGTTACTCGTAGACTATTGATAGAAATGTCAAATGCATCAGATATAAAGCTGAGCTGACTGGTTCCAAGCTCGTGTCGCTTGTTTACGCCCATTAGGTCCAGTAGGACATTTTTGGGGGTAGGCTCATACGTAAACTGATACATAATGATATTTCTGACAATAATCCTGATATTTGTTCTATGTGATATTACAGAGTAGAGCACAACTTGCAAGACATTGTAATCTTTGGGTTAAACAAATAGACGCTTAAATCCACGGTAATGCCATCTACTGCTATCCGATATCCTTATCATCGTGAGAGAAATCTATTGGGGAGGATTACATTCAAGTGCTTGATTAGCTCTCTGTGCGAGGATGAGATGATAATTTCAAGCTTTGTTGCTAAGGCAGTTAAAGTTGTAGATGTTAATAGCTAACACGGGTGTAACTTGTACCAATTATGTGTTCTAGAAATTCTAACAGAAGCAATTTTGTGTATTACTTTAACAATATCCTTAAAGCAACTGCCTAAGAATAGGTGCTTTTTAGCACTATCTAGCAGTTTAATAGTTGCTGTTGATATAATGATCGATAGTGGAATCCCATAATAATAAGGGAATGCTATGTATACCTCTAGATTGTCTTTTCGTTAGATTGATAACTGTTCTTTTGTGTGGGTCGGGAAGGGACTGGATATGTCAATTGCTATATGCCACTAAAAGGTATTTCTATAGTTCGGCATCCTTTAATCTAGGGGGAAATATATGGTTGCTTGACTTGTTAACAATTTTTTGTATTTGGGTAACATTTGTTTGTGCAGTTTAGGTTAAAATGCTTGGAAGTCTTATAAAAAGTGGTGGTAGAACATGAGTGAAATATCAAAGTTCGGAGTCGTAATATATGCAAGAGATATACAGGGTCTCTCCGAGTTCTATCTAAAAATGTTTGATTTTCACGTACTACATAAAACAGATAAGTTAATTAGTATAGGTAAAGACGGATTTAATATTGTTGTACATGACTCGCCCATAGAGCTCCCTGAGCGAAATTTCAACACAATTAAACTATTTGTCATGGTGGAATGTCTTTAAGATGCAAAGAATAAGGCTGAGGCACTTGGGGGCAGGGCTATGGAAGGTGAGTGGTCAAATCCAATTTTCAAGGTTTGTAACGTAGCTGATCCTGAGGGGAATCACATTCAGCTTAGGCAAGCTAAATCTTAGTAATAGAGTCAGTTTTTATCTATATTGGTGAAGCATGACCTTCATTGATACTGCTTGGTGGCGAGTATATGTTTCTTTACAGTTTTGTATTTAAAGTTTTATTTCCAAAGTAACTCTTCAATGTGGTGCGTAATAGTGAGTTGGAGGATAGGTGGATTTAATATTAAAAGATTTAATTTCTTTATCATGTAAGGCTCTGCAGGAGGAGGATCAGTATCTTCAGGAGTCACTTTCCAATAATGCTTGCTACTCGTGTGACCAAGCCGGGATTCTAAAAATAAACAATGAGAGATATTATCAGTTCATCATTGCCAGGTACCTTTTTAGATACTTCGCTAGAAGGATTCAGGTCGAGTATGACTTAATTGATCTTGTTGTTTTCCGGGAAGATGTGCCATCAGAAATAGACGTGGTGGTGGAAATGAAGAGGTGGATGAGCTCAACAGGCAGTCCTGAAATACCTAAAATTAGAAGTGACTTTGATAAGTTAAGCAAGTGTAGTCCGGCAAAAGGACTGGCTCTAATAATGTCTTCTAATCCAAAGGGCGTATCAATTAAAGATAATATACAGTATCTTTCTGATGAGCTAGATAGAAATTTAGATTCAGACCTATGGGTATATGAGTCGTTCGATACAATAGGTATAAATGGTGAAGAAAATGTATTTTGGGTGGCCGGTTATAATCCTGCTTATTGATAAAAGTAAGTTGTAAAAAGACATGATTATTTTCTGTAATTTACTATTTGAGTAATTCTTCTAGCTTAAAATCGTTTATTGTGTATATAGACTTTTTTATTTTAGATGGTGTTTATTTGGTGGTCGTCAATCATTCGTGTAGTTAAGTTGAATTTAGATGGTTCGTAACCAGTTGGTTGGAGATTAATATGATCTATCCTTCTTGTTGGTTGTAAACTAGTCATAACTCTCAATAGAGGCAGTCTTCAATCAGGTGGGCGAGAAAATAATTTTCAAACTTGCTGGCAGAGTATAGGTTGGCTCTACTGACCTTTAGTAGTTGAAGCACACTTAATGCAATAAGCTACTATGATTGGATGCTAATTACTTGAGCGAGAAAAGGAGAAGTTGGTATGGACGCTGCTTCAGTTAAATTCCCAACGCATTCTGAGCTTCAGAAAGTGCTTAAAGATATTGTAAGCGAAAAAAATGGTGGATTTAACTTAAACATGTGGGCAACTATCGTTGACAGGGATGGTGTCGTTAAATTAGTTGCCTTTTCAGGCAAGGATCGAGGTGATCAATGGCCTGGGAGTAGAGTTATTTCAGCGCAAAAGGCAAACACGGCGAATGCTTTCAGTCTTCCCGACCTATCACTATCAACGGCCAACCTTTTTTCGGCTGTACAGCCTGGTGGTAGTTTATATGGCTTACAGCATAGCAATCCAGTTGATACAAATGTCGCTTATGGTGGTTCATCAAGTCAAATTGGCACAGAAGATGACCCGATGGTAGGTAAAAAGATTGGAGGAATTAATGTATTTGGTGGCGGTTTAGCTCTGTATAATAAGGATGGAAAGCTTATCGGCGCTCTAGGGGTTAGCGGTGATAGTTCATGTGCAGATCATAATATCGCATGGAAATTGCGCCACAACCTCCAGCTAGATTATGTGCCTTCAGGAGTTAGCCCCAATAAGGATGACAATATTGTCTATGATATTGTTGATGACGTTAGTGCCAGTGGTTGGGGACATCCTGCATGTTCTCCTGAATCAGTTGATATAGCCACAAGCTTCTCCAAAATTTATTCGGTTAGAACAAAAAAGTAATTTAGTTTCCAGTAAGAGCAGTATTCAACACTATACCAATAATGATAATGGCAAGCCGAACGAGTTTTTTGTAGATCTGTCCTTATTTGATGTTGCCCAACAAGGTAAAGGCTATGGCCCAAAAACTATGAGACTTCTGTGTGAGGAAGTTGGAAAAGTAAAAATTTTTAACCCTGTATCCCGTTGCTACATAGCAATCCATGCTTTTATTAAGAAACTTTTGAGCGATTTAATTTTTAAGTTGTAGATCGAGACGAGTTTGATGAGTCAATAATGGAATTGCATTATGTGTATTAGTTCAGACCAAATCTGACACATCCTCTTGAAAAAGAGGGGTTTACCGGTTTTGATGAAGGTGCCTAAACCTAAAAGCAAAACCAAGGATAAACCCCATGATCCATACTAATGATCGCATCATCAAACACAAGACCGGATTGCTAAATCTGGCAGAAGAACTCGGCAATATCTCCAAAGCTTGCAAGATGCTGGGTGTGTCGAGAGACACTTTCTATCGCTATAAGGAAGCCGTTTCAAGTGGCGGTGTGGACGCCCTTCTTGAGAAGAACCGGCGTGTGCCCAACCACAAGAACCGTGTTGACACAGTCATTGAAGAGGCAGTGTTAACTTATGCCCTCCAAGAGCCTGCCCATGGGCAGGTTCGAGTTTCCAATGAACTGCGTAAACGCGGTGTATTTGTGTCCCCTAGTGGCGTTCGGAGTATCTGGTTACGGCATGACCTGGCTAACTTCAAATTGCGATTAAAGGCACTTGAGGCCAAGGTCGCTGAGGAGGGACTGATCCTCACAGAGTCACAGGTTCAGGCTTTGGAGAGAAAACGGCATGATGATGAAGCCTGCGGTGAAATTGATACTCAACACCCAGGTTATCTGGGCTCGCAGGATACCTTCTATGTAGGAACCTTTAAGGGCGTCGGACGTGTTTACCAACAAACCTATGTCGATACCTATGCAAAGGTGGCTCATTGCAAGCTGTACACCACCAAAACGCCAATCACTGCGGCGGACCTCCTGAATGACCGTGTGCTACCGTTTTATGCCTTACATGATCTACCAGTGCTGCGTATCCTAACTGATCGCGGTACGGAGTATTGTGGCAAATTGGAACAGCACGACTACCAGTTATATCTAAGTGTGAACGAAATAGAACACACTAAGACAAAAGCCAGACATCCACAAACTAATGGAATCTGTGAGCGCTTCCATAAGACCATTTTACAAGAGTTCTACCAACCCTCATTACGCCGCAAGATCTATGGATCAATAGAAGAGTTACAAACGGATCTGGACGAGTGGCTCACATATTACAATAATGAGAGAACTCATCAGGGTAAGAAGTGTTGCGGTCGAACACCGTTAGCAACTCTTGAAGATGGAAAAAGCATCTGGAAGGAAAAGCTCGTAAACTGAATTTGACCTGACAGAGCATCTCCTGAGAAACCGGTAACTGTCAGATCAAGTCTGAACTACTACACATTATGTTCAGTCAGTTCTGTGGGTCTTTGTCTACGCTGTTTTCTTTTATATATCCCCCTTCACGAAGAACGAGTAGGGGGATATAAAGCTCTACCTTTGCAATTGTGATCATAACTTAAACATTAAGTTTTTTATTTACTGGCAGATTGCGAATTCTGGTTCCTGTTGCTGCAAATATCGCGTTGGTCAATGCAGGGGCTACGGGTGGCACACCAGGCTCACCAACGCCTGCTGGAGCAGAATTGGCACTCACTACCGTTACCGAAATATCAGGGCACTGCCCCATACGAAGTACAGGGTAATCATGGAAGTTGGACTGCTTAACCTTCCCATCTTCAAAGGCTACCTCTCCCATCATCGCCAAGCTTAAGCCAAAAATCACCGCGCCTTCGGTTTGTGAGACAACTCTATCAGGGTTAACAACAAGTCCAGCATCAATAGCTGCAATTGCTTGCAGTACCTTAAGGTTTGTGTTTTTCACCTCCACCAGAATCGCTATAGCTACATAGCTATTAAAGCTTCGATGAACGGCAAAGCCCCAGCCGTGATTTGACTGGATAGGTGCAAATTCAGCCATATTCCTTTCAACAATATCAATCACTTGATGGTAGCGACCAATATCGACTGGGTGACGTGATAGATCCTCTCCGTAGTTTCCGTATTTGAACTGTTGACCGGAAAAGTCGATATGCCTAGGTTGGCCCAACATTTCTTTCCACATCTTTGGGCATGATACTTTGGCATTGTGTGCCAGTTCATCCACGAAACTACCAATACCAAAGGCGTGCTGAATATTACTCACTGAGCGCATCCAGCCGATACGGGTATGCGCCAATGCTTTAACCGCTTCACAACGATGACTTGGCACAGTAAATGGAATGTCGACAAAGCCAAGGTCCAGTTCTCCAGCTGAGGGGTACTCCACATTCTCGGCAAAGGTAGTGCTAATAGATGGAAAGGCGGTACGTTGTAGTATTGCCGTTGGCATTTGATCGCTATCAAGTTTTGCTTGATAAAATTGGGCACTAATTGCGTGCATGTAGCCGTTTTGGATATCGTCCTCGCGGCTCCAGCTAACTTTAACCGGCCGTCCAAGCTTTTTAGACAATAGTGCCGCTTCCACACTAAAGTCAGGCTTTGACTTCCTTCCAAAGCCGCCCCCTAATAGCGTGACGTTAACTTTCACTTGCTCGTCATTGAGCCCGAGGTTTGCTGCTACATTTTGCTGCGTACTTTGCGGTGTTTGTGTTGATGCCCAGATTTCACAGCCATTTGGTGTAACTGAAGCTACAGCAGCAGGAGCTTCCATCGGTGCGTGGGCCAAATAGGGCACTGTGTATATGGCTTGCTGGGTAGAGTCCTCCGGCCAATCGGTGTTTTCAACTCCTTGTTGGCGAACTAATTTACCAGGCTCCTTGACCGCCTGAATTAACGACTCCATGAAACTTGTGCTGCTGTGGCTATCATTCTTACTGGCAGTCCAAGTTATTTCTAATGCTTTACGCCCTTGCAAGGCACTCCAGGTGTTAGTAGCAATAACTGCTACACCACCTAAAACTTGAAACTTAGGTGGTCCTTCGGGCACAGGTAATTGAATTACATCCACAACCCCGGGAACCTTGCGAGCCAGGGTATCATCTAAACTTTCTACATCACTACCGAGAACCGGCGGCCTGCTTATACTGGCATATAGCATGCCATCTATTTGAATGTCGTAGCCATATCTAGCTCTTCCGGATAGCATATTATCCATGTCGACAATCTTGTGAGATTTGCCGATATGTTTAAAGTCCTTGTTTTCCTTCAGTTTCACGTGGTTCAATTCTGGTATGGGCAGTTTCGCAGCAGAAACTGCTAGCTCTCCATAACTAAAGCTTCTGCCCGACTTTACGTGCACGACTTTATGATTCCTGGCTTCCACTTCTCCGACAGGCACTTGCCATGAGTCTGCTGCAGCTTGTTCCAGCATGGTCCGAGCTATTGCCCCCATTTGTCGCATTTTGTCATAATGCTTACGAATACTGCGTGACCCATCGGTATTCTGGCTTCCATAGCGCTTATCGGCTAACCCTTGAATCACAACGACATGTTGCCAATCAGCCTCAAGCTCATCAGCGAGTATCTGAGGTATCCCGGTTCTAATACCTTGGCCCATCTCTGAACGATGACAGGTAAGATAGACTTTATTGTCTTCGCCAACAGCAACAAACAGGTTTAACCTCGGCTCCTTTCCTTGTGCTATGGCCATCGGACTCCAGCTTATCCCACTTGCACCTAAAGCTAAGCCCCCGCCAGTTGCTCCAAATAGTTTAAGTACATCCCGGCGGCTGAAATTTTTTACGGCTGTAAAGCTACTCATTATTAAGTTCTCTTTTTAGCGGTGTCTTGAATAGCAGCTCGAATTCGTGTGTAGGTACCACAACGGCAAATATTTCCAGCCATGGCAGAGTTAATCTCTTCATCACTTGGTGATGGGTTTTGGGTCAATAGCGCGGCAGCAGTCATAAGCTGGCCAGACTGACAATAGCCACATTGTGGAACGTTATTGTCGCTCCATGCTTGCTTCAATTCAGCAAATTGCAGCCCCTCGATGGTAGTTACTTTCTTGCCTTTGGCTTGCGAAACCGTCGTTAAACATGCTCGCGTCGGCGTTCCGTCCAAGTGGATTGTGCAAGCTCCACACAATCCAGCACCGCAACCATATTTAGTGCCTGTTAATCCAAGCAAATCTCTGATTGCCCACAAAAGTGGCATCTCTGGTGCAACATCTAGTGCGTAACTTTCGTCGTTGATGGTTAAGGTTAACTTCTTATCTGACATTACCCGCTCCTTGATAATCCCGCTAGTAATTGCGTATCGGTGGCGAAATCGCTTCTTTTCGTTAACTGGTTCTGACTTGGAAATCTGACTATCGCAGAGCTAGTTTTACGGAAGTACTTATGTAAATTGATACTCTCACTAAAAACTGAAAATAAGCCCTAACTGATATTTTCCACAATCATTTGTTGCCATTTTTCTATATCAGCTCTACGATCTATATCTACGGCGACACCCTCGATCTCAACAATTGATAAAGCATCAAGATTAGATTTCTTTTTCAATAAGTGCTTTGCGCCCGTATCGCCTGTGAGAGATGCGAGATCAGTAAAATCTGAGGAGTTAAATACTGCAGGTACGCCAAAACTATTTTGATATTGGGCGCAGCAAGTTTGCCCATATGACTGCCACACAGTAATTAATTTTTGATAATCATCCAAAGTTACGCCTATGTGATCAGCCAAGGCAATTAGCAAACCATCTACCTTAAGGGCCTCGGCTTCGATAACTGCTTCTTTAATAGAGCTTGCAATACCACTTTGCCAGTTAGTGTTAAATCGTCGGTTCACATCGGAAGACAACAAATTAGCCAGCTTCTCTTGATGCGCTCCCAGAACTACCAATAACTCTACTTTTAGCCCGGTTGATGTTTTTGTGTTTAGGCTGGTTAGTTTATCAAGCGTTTGCAACAGCAGAGGCTGACTCTTAATCTTCCCATTTGAGTCAATCACATCTACTGTTGCTTGTAATTTTATACCATTAAATCTACGACTTTCTCCGGCAGCGAGCAATGCTACCAGTATCCGTTTTGAAGGTTGTCTAGCTGTCTCCCGGATAAATTTATTCACGTTGCGACCTTGTCTAGGGGTAACAATCTAGCTTGATGCAATACTCCGTGACATTGAGCCAGGATGCTCAAAGCAATGGACTCAGGTAGCTCACCACCTAATGCTAAACCTGCCGGTGCGGAAAAGACACCATAGAAATCACTTACTTTTATCCCCGCTCTATCAAGAACTTTATCACGTCTATGTGGAGGGCCGAGCAGCGCAACATAGTGTAGCTTCGTCAGGCTTACGGCTTGTAACGCCTTCGCATCCAAGTCCAAGTTGTGGTGCATCACAATCGCCGCATCAAACTGACTCAGCAGCGATGTAGTCAGCTGTGAATAGGGTTTCTTTAGAATACTTGCACCAGGGAAATCGTAATGACGGGCAAAACTTGCGCGTTCATCAATCACCGTAATGTGCCAGCCTAGTTCTTGAGCAATTTTGACTACTGGCTGAGCATCTAACCCGCCGCCAAAAACAGCAATATGAAAGCGGGGTAGGCAGGGAATAATTAATCTCGGATGCAGAGCATCTGTTTTTCCATTTTGTAGTGATAGGGTAGCTTTGGTAGTGCTATCAATCTGGTAGCCCATTGCTTCTGGGGCAATAACTCTCGCAACAAGATCTCTTGAATTGGTATTTTGAATAGGTAACTCCAGTTCGTAGAAAGCGGAGCTTCCCGAGTTCAAATATTCTAAAAGGCAATGCAACTGAAGATATTGGTTTCTATGCGTGAGGGGAAATAAAATTAGTTCTACAATGCCACCACAGCCTAATTGATAGCTAGCATCCGACTCATCACTGGCATCGTAAATCACTTTAATCGAAGTATCATACTGAATAGCGCGTTGAGCGTATCGTTTTAAATCAGCCTCTAGGCAACCACCACTGACTAGACCAATACTCTTACCTAGTGGGTGAAACAACATAATCGCTCCCGCCTTACGATAAGCTGAGCCCTGAACTTTGGTGATTACGGCTAGTACCCAATCATCCTCAGGCGATGCCTGCCATTCACTTAATAGGGCTTCAATATGGTGCGACATAACTCTGTGCTCGAATACATGAAAAATGACCTACAAACCTACTTGGAACCCAGTAAACTTAAAACACCACAATTTAGCGATACTCCAAGAATATGAATAAAATGCAAGGTCGTTCCCAGAAAAAGCGGCAGCTGTGCTGCTAAGTGCGATAGTCGGAAATTGATGCGTGCTTTCGTCTAATAATGGGCTGCTTCTATAAGGGTAGAATCTGAGGCGAGGCAGTGGAGTTTTGTCCTAAATGGCTCTTATTGGATTATTTTCTATTTTGACTGCCTCTGAAACAGTGGTACCAGCTCACTAGATTGTTCTGAGTCGAATCAGTAACCTATTTCCTAGTGATACTTTGGGTAAGGAAAGGCTTAGTGCGTAGAGGTTCTTGTAATTGATCTTTGGTAGAAGAGTAAAGCAAGGCAAAAGGGTAATAGATGTAGAATGGAAAATTAGATATTAAGCTGCTAGTGCTGGGAAGCCATTGGCTACATCAATATTTATAAGGTTAACTAAACGTTTGTATTTCAATGCCATGAAAATTTCGAGATCCGTATGAAATTCTATCGATAGCCGGTCTTGTTTAATCGATAAGTAGTGTTTGATTCAAAGATTGTAACAGATAAAGTTAGAGTACGGTGAATTTTAAATCCGTTTAGTTGTGTTTTGTGGTATGCCATATAAAGATAAATTGATAAGGATGGTTATGAATACCAAGTCGATTCTCAATTTTCTCATCGCAGGTGTCATATTATTTGGTGTTTCAATTCTTGCTGAAAATAGCGGTATTCTAAAGCATGGGTATTAAAGGTGTGGAATTATCTATTTCGCCGTATCGTGAAGTTCTTGGTTTGAGTTATGTAGTTGATGGGGAGTAATTGTGAAATTTACACAGAGTTTATTAGTTAAGTATTGCCTTGTTTTATTGTTCTTTTTCTACAGTGCGGTAACTCTGGCACAGAACAATAAAATAGATTATTTGGACATTTTGATTCTTGATGGAAAAGTTATCGATGGTTCAGGTAATCCATGGATAAAGCAAGATGTAGGAGTGGTCGATGACAAGATAGTCTTTGTAGGGAACGCTGATAGTCTTAGGAGTAAGGCTAAATTAACCATTAATGCTGAGGGGTTATATGTTACTCCTGGGTTTATTGACATGCATAGCCATGCAGATCTCAATGACCCGCAGGGTAAAAAAATGTTACCCCAGATCTTTCAGGGCGTGACGTCGGTAATTATTGGTGTAGATGGCTTTGGGAAAAATGATGTTCTAGAGCAATATAAAGTCGCTGAGGAGGGAGGTGAAAGGCTCAGTGATACCGGCGTCAATATAGGAACCTATGTGGGTTTCAATCAGGCTCGCTTGAACGTTATGGGGATGAATGATAGACCTGCCAGCAATGAAGAGCGTTCAAAGACGACGCAGTATCTTGAAAGTGGTATGCAGCAAGGTGCTTTTGGGGTCTCAACGGGTCTTTTTTACCGACCGGCTTCTTATGCCTCAACAAAAGAAGTGATTGAATCCCTGTCATTCTTAAATAAGTATAAAGCTATTTATGATACCCATGATAGGGATTTGGGAGCAGTTCTAAACGGTATAGGATACGATGCTTCTGTTGCTGAAGCTATCAAAATTGGTTCTGCAATAGATGCGAGAATTATCTTTAGCCATTTTACTCCGCAGGATAAGCATAACGACGGACGAGCTAACGTAGGGATAGATTTGATCAATAATGCTAGGGCGGATGGTGCTCAGGTATTTGCTGCACAACATCCATATACTGCAACGCAGAGTTCATTGTTGGCTTATACTATTCCAGACTGGGCCTTAGCTGGAGGAATGACATCTTTACTTGAACGGTTACAAAGTAAAAATCTCCTAAATCGTTTACATTCAGAACATAGGCAGATGCTTGACATTCGTGGTGGTCCGGAAAAATTATTATTTACTGATAATAATAAAGACCTCAATGACAAAACGTTAGCACAAGTATCCAAGGAATTAAATCTATCAACTTTAGATACTGTACTTCATATTGCTAAGGAGCAAAGAGATGCTTCTGTGATGAATCTTGAATTATATGATATGGACAATATTCGCTTATTAGCAACACAGGAATGGATGATGACGAGCTCGGATGGAGGCTCACACGCTGTGCCAGGCCAGCGTGCACATCCTAGGACATTTGGAGCGTTTGCTAAGAAGATAAGGCAGTTTGTTGTTGATGAATCTCTGATTTCTTTACCATTCTTGATTAGGGGGATGACAGCATTGCCCGCGAGTTTCTTAGGCATTCAGGATCGGGGGCGATTGGCTCCTGGATATTATGCCGATATTGCTATCTTTGATTTGGATCAGGTCAATGATCGAGCAACCTACGAAGATCCGCAGCAGCTCGCAGAAGGGTTTATTCATGTATTAGTTAATGGCGAGTTGGCCTTGTACCACGGTGAGATAAAGGGTACAGATTTAGGACAGGTTTTACTTAGGCACCAGCCGCTAGTGAATGAAATGCCAACTGCACTACAAGTTAAAGAAAATCTCTTAGGTGCTTTTGGAGGGAAGGATTTATTACATAAGATTGAATCTTTAACGTCTACAATAGAGTTATCTTCAGAAAGCAAGCCGTCGCGCACAAAAATTCAATATTTAAATTTTTTAAATGAATCCATCGCTGAATATTCAGGTCGTGAAAATGTAATTCACTTTGGAGTAGAAGGTCAATACGAACTATATCAAGGTGGCAATTCAATTGACCCTGAGTCAGCTGCCTATATTAGCTTAAATAAGAAGGATAATTTGCTTCAAGGATTATGGCTTAATTTCCTTTATTTTCTACGTGACCCATCGATGGAAGTGCAGGGTCCATTTGATGTGCCTGAGCACAGAAGTGAAAGCTGGTGGAAGCTCGTCTCAGGGGGAAGGATTACCCCTTTACTTGGTATAGACCCTGATACTGGGTATATTAGAAAGGTACTTTATAAAAATGGTGTTTATGTTGAGGAGTTTGATTATAGAAGGATTGAGCCAGGCGTCGTTTGGCCACATCAATTTAAAGTAATAAATAATGGTAAAGTTAGCCTGAGCGGTCGATACAGCACTTTAAAGGTTAATTCAGGTTCAGGGTTTGTGGAATTACCATCTTGGTTCCCTGAGAATTAGTTTACTAGGAAAACACATTGCTTCTCGCCTATGAATAGATAGTTGGCTACGGTTGACCCGAGGGTGAGCCTTGCTTGTATTAATTCGGATTTTGATTGGCAGTGTGTTTTCCACAACAGTGGTAATTGGAAGGTCAGGATTGAATTGGTATATGTGAGTATTTATCGTCTTAAATTATAGTTTGGGCTTTTGCCTTATAGTCAGAATTGGCTAATTTAGAAGTCCAACCTTAGGTAAGTCAGCCTCCTTGTATGAGAAATTATTCACCAATATTTATTAGCTATAGCTCCATGCGAACAGAGATTTCTCTCAATAAAGGCGATAGCTTTGAGCTTTCGCAAAGTCCACTACCTAGCCATGCAAAGCCTACATCGTCACCTATGTCTTCACTTTAGTATCTGTTTCATCTACTAAGCTCTATACCCCTTTAAAAGAGCATGGCTTTTCATACTTCATTTCGATGGCTTTTTGCTCGCGATATTGGCCGAGTAATGAGATACCTATTCCGGACATAATAATGATACCCCCAATGATTTGAGCGAAGTTGGGAACCTCTTGCAGGATAAGAAATGCGAAGAAAGTACCGGCTACGGGGGTAATGGCTGTCGCGATAGAGATATCAGCAGAGCTCGCCCCTCCTTGGAGTCCTTTAAACCAGGTGATCTGCCCAAAGACAATAATGATTGCTCCGTATACAAGCATCCATACCCAGAGGAAAGGAGAGAAAAGGTCGTCAAAGTGGTGGGGGCCAAATACAGAGAGGACAATAATCGAAAACAGTATCACCCCTGCAAGCATACGAAAAACTGAGAACACGCCAATAGGGACGCGATCCAGCAGTTTCCGGCTTGCCTGAACTGCAATGACCCCTAAGAGTGTGGCTAAAGCGGTTAAAATTTCTCCAGCTTTGGGGAGGTCTTGAAGAAATTGGTTCATGGCTGGATTTCCAAGATTAAGCATTTTCATACTCATTGGATCGTCCATCGGGGGTTGGTGTAGGGCAAAAATTGCAATAACACCAACCGTTACCACAAGGGCGCCCACTATTGAGAACACGGTAGGCCTCTCCCGGAACATCAGATAAGCGAACAAAAGCCCCAAGGGAGCATCTAGAGTTGCAATTAAAACGACATTGGTCACTTCTGTGAGCATCAGAGCAATAAAGAAGAAAGCGGGGGCAAGAACTCCAGACATCAAAATAAGCACGAACATGTAAAACCAGTCTTTGAAAGGATACTGCTTTAAGATGCTGAGGCGCCAATCTTTTCTATAGATAATTAAAAGGGTGATACCCGCCAAGAGATTTCCAGCGAACAAGAGGTTGCAAAAAGAGATAGGGTTGTTTCCATTAATGGGGTGGCTGGCACCTAGCTCCCCAATTTTCGCAACGACCGCGTTGGAGGCAGCAAAAATAAGAATCGAAATCCATAACCAAAATCGAGTACTTTTTACGGAGGGCTGATTTTCCATCTCATATCCCTTGAGCGCTATGGTAAGCCTTAATGAGTTTACCTCACCCAAAGCAAATTGCGCCTTTACTATCTGGTTGTTAAGGGGAGCTAACTCTGATCTGGGTTAGTTTAGACCAAATCCAATAGTTGTCGGGAAAAGAGAATTTTATTGAACATAACGATATTGGAGTTTTTTATCTAGAGTGGGGACGTTGGTAGGTATTATCTTTGTTTTAGCAACTTACTGGATAGAGTGTGTCTATGCAATTCATCCTGAGTATATGGAAGTAAGATCTTTACCTACTTTACTAGCATTGAGGTTCTGTAAGTTTACCGTATGGTGAATTAGATTGCGCATTTACTGCTCTATTGGCATGTTACTATTAGGTATAAATATAGTGATAATACCTCAACGCAAAGTGTCTTTTCTTAGGTGTCATTCCATTTTTACTTAATCCTGTTAATTCCTAATTTACTTGCGATTAGAGTGTCTAAACTGAATTTTCCAGGGCCCGTAATTATTAGCCATATGAATAAAATAATATATAAAACTTGAGGTAAATAAAGAAACCAGCTCATCCAATCTAATGGTCCAATATCTTTAGGGATGACACTTTCTATTTCAACGGTAGTAATGGCAACAATCATTACAAAAGACAGGATGGCGGCGACAAGTGTTGACAGTAGGCCTACCATTAAAAGTAACCCTCCGAAGAACTCCACAGAAGCTAAAAAAAATGCCATAAATTCATGAAAGGGAACTCCTATTTCATTCATTAAGTTTATAAGATCTGCATGCCTCTCAGGGATAAATAGCTTGTTGTATCCTGATACTGAAAAAAATAATCCCAGTGATACTCGCGTAATTAAAATAGGTAACCACTCCCATCCGGGATTGCCGACAAGTATTTTTTTAATTAGAGGAGAGGATTTTGTAAGCATCTTTACGCTCCAGTAGGGTGTTTTTTGCGCCTGACCTTGGATGGCCTCTATTTTTCATATAGTTACATATTGTTTATATTTCTGTGTTGTATATGAGCAAGATCTAATTGAATAGCTGAATCAGTCATTGTTACTGTACTTTTGTAAATTCTGGAGGGGTTGAGGTTTCACCGATAACAGTCGGTATAGTAGACATCTCTTTATTAACAAGCAAAGATAATGAAAGCGATGCTTTGCATGACAGTAATTCATTCATTCCTCATCCCAAATGAACCATTTGGGTTCGTGCGCATGCTGGATTACCACGAGCTAGCGAGATGTTTAAAACAAAAGATACGATATCCAGATAACTAAAACATATTAGCTTACTTACACGCCAGGGCAAGCGAATTGATACTTGACCATAGTGATTACGCCAAATAGATAGCCCTCGACAATTTGGTTAGCTAACTAACCATACTTGGTAGGAGCGTAAGATTACTTTATATAGCTAGCCAATATTTACTGATTATTATCAGTTAAGGAAGCTTATAAGAACTCAAAATTGTTTTATAAAATGTTGGATATTAATGGAGGAGCTGAATAGTATTCGTTACTAATTAATTTACTTGCTGAGTATTGAAAAAATCCTAAGCTTGAAATTGGGGCCTATTGGTGACAAGCCGACTACCGTTACATGCTTTTGAGTTTCTTTCTAGATATCTTATAGTGATATATGACGTTAATATCACCCAAAATTTGTATTTATACCAACTCATTAAGTGCTTTTTCATTCTATCCGTAGTGGCATCTATACCATAAGAGCTTAAGTCCACAGTAATGAGATATGTGTGTCTTTTGATAGGATATACCTAGAAGATTTTCTTGTTCGGAACAGAGGCTATCAACCTGTAAAAAGTTATAATCTGCAAGCCTGGCTGTAGAGCCTGGTATTCATTTGTTAACAAGCTTTTCTGAAGTAGGGTATCATCATGTTGTTAAAGGTGAGTGGGGTGGAAAGGAATCTGAACATGAGGAAAGCTAGCGGTTTTTCTGGAGGTTCTTGACAAGAAGGCAGTTCACTTGCTGGATTTTTCATGTGTTAGATGTATATGACTTCGCTATCGTCTCACAGTTACGATGACAGAATAGCTGTAGTTATCACAGCGTTGGCAAACAAGGATTGAGGTAATATTTAAGTTGGAAGATAGAATTATTGGATCTCTCGTAGGGTTAGCTTGCGTAGATGCTGTAGGTACTACGCTGGAGTTTGAGGTACGAGGTACGTTCGAGCCAATTAAAGATATGGTTGGAGGCGGCCCTTTTAGGCTACAACGTGGAGAATGGACAGATGACACATCTATGGCTCTTTGCCTTGCTCATAGCCTCTTAAGCAAACTCGACTTTGATCCAGAAGACCAAATGAATCGCTACTGTAATTGGTATCAATACGGGTATATGAGTAGTAACGGACGATGTTTTGATATCGGAATTACCGTATCCAAGTCCTTAGAGCAATACCTTCAAACTAGAGACCCATTTTCTGGAAGTATAGATATACGGTCATCTGGAAATGGATCGCTAATGAGGTTGGCACCAATACCTATTTTCTTCAGTAAGAGCGAAGAGCTTTGTATCAAATATGCTGGAGAAAGCTCAAGGACAACACATGGGTCTTATCTTTGCATAAGCTCTTGCCGGATGCTTTCACTATTGATTTATCGAGCTTTTAGAGCGGGAAGTAAAGATGAAGTTTTTGATGGGTTAGATCCAACTGATTATTGCGAGGAACTTCGATCACTAACCAACAAGGATTTCTCCGCACTTGGCTATAAAGAGATAAATGGCAGTGGATATGTGATAGAGAGTTTGATTGCGGCTGCTTGGTGCTTTTATCATGGAAAAAGTTTTCGCGAGTGTATCCTTTTGGCTGCAAATCTCGGTAATGATGCAGATACAACTGCGGCTATTTGCGGGCAGATGGCGGGTGCTTTTTATGGGTACTCCAACATTCCAGTTAATTGGCGAGAGGAGATTGTAATGTCAGCTGAGATAAGACAGCTGGCGATCGACTTATATCATGCAGGTAGGACCATCTAACCAGGATATAAATCTCGATTTAGCCACTTGTTTGGCTTTCAACGGGTCTGCGACATAATGTACGTTATGCTGATGATGGTGGAGTGAGTACGGTAAATACACTTATATGCTGCTACCTAAAAGGGTAGTGGCGCTTCCTTAGAGTTTGGCCCTCTATTCGGCTTGATGCTTTGGATAGTCGACTACCCGCTTTCATTCCGTGTAGTTCCTTCCTTCGTGGGAGATGTGAGAATTGAGGGTATGAATGCCTATCTTGACTTGATTGCCATTCGCTTTTAGGAAGAAAAATCTAGTTGTTTATCACTGAAACTCTGGATATGAGTATTCATTCTTTGAAGAATGCCTGGGGAGTTGGTTCTTGTGGACTGAATAAACTGGAGGTGCGGAGGAGGACAGTTTGGTAGGCTTTAGAATTATAGGGAACCGTGATATATAGTCGCTACTTGTGAGTGAACTGTTATATTTTGGAAGTAGATTAAGGAGTATTAATGTGGACGGAAATATCTATGAACAGCCCACATCTGAGCTTGAACGAAACCTAGTATTTTGTAGAGACTGCGGGTCCCAGATTTCAAGAACGGCACCCTCTTGCCCAAGTTGCGGTGCGGCTCAGCAGGTAGGCGGCAAAGGAAAAGTGGCTGCAGGGTTGCTGGCTATATTCTTAGGTGGCTTTGGTATTCATCGATTCTATCTAGGGCAGTGGTGGGGATTGTTCTATCTTCTATTCTGCTGGACGGGAATTCCAGGACTAATCTCCTTTATCGAAGGAATTGTGTTCTTATGCACGTCTGACGAGAAGTGGTTAGATAAATATGGGCATAAAAGTGGAGGTTCTGCATTAGTTTTAGTGCTTATACTCTTCTTTGTAGTAATACCTGTAATTGGAATCTTAGCTGCGGTTTCAATTCCTGCATATCAAGACTATGTTGAGCGCGCTCAGCAACAACAATTAGAATCTCGTTAGCTTTATAATAACTTAATGACGATCTCTCCTAACGGAATCGTCATTAAGGCTCAATGGAGTTACATAAATAGACTTAGATCTTGGAATTCAAATATTTTCACGACCTTAAATTCCTACAGGGCTCAATGCATGGCGTCTACGATAATTTAATGAAAAATCTCCAACACTTGAGCCACTCTGTGAGTGGCTCAGTAAAATACAGTTAAGAACAGTATTACATTAAGCATATGGCAGTAAATGTGAAGATCACAACTAGAGATGAACTTGTTGATTTTGTAAATCAAGGCAATAGGGTGAAGTATATCTTTTTCTGGGGGCACCAGGAAAAAGGAAGTCAAGTATCAAAGAGCTGTTTTAGTCAGTGGTATGAGTCAAAGTTCGTAGAAGATGGAAATAGATTTATCACTGCAGAGCATTACATGATGTACCATAAGGCGAAGTTATTTGGTGACGACAGTGCGTGCAAGAAAGTTCTCCTTGCGGGCACTCCTGGAGAGGCTAAGGCAATTGGTCGCGGGGTACTTGGGTTCCAGCAAGAAATATGGAATGAGAAACGATTTGAGATTGTGGTAAATGCTAATCTGGCCAAGTTCTCTCAAAATTCTGAGCTAAAGCAATTTTTGCTTAATACAGAAGACAGAGTATTAGTTGAGGCTAGTCCAGTAGATAAAATATGGGGCATTGGTCTGGCCCAAGATAATTCTGCGTCAGAAAATCCTAACGATTGGAAAGGCCTTAATCTTTTAGGGTTCGCACTTATGGAAGTGAGAGCCAGGCTAACAGGCATCTAAAATAGCTTGTGGGTGTAGAATAGGGGAAGGTGGGTGCCGAGCTATCAGTACGAGGTAACTCCTCGGATCACACAAATGCATAGTGCCAAAATTAATATAGTACTCTAGTTTCTAACTCTTCGCTCAGAGCGGGATTTCCAAGTCGTGAACCTCTAAAGTCAAATCAGCATAAGAAGTTCACGATAACCAGCTCTAGTAGCCTTAGATCCGTGGCAGCCACATTCCCATCGTAGCAGCAAAAATACCAATGGCCATAAACACGGTCAGCGGCATTAATGTACTGACAAACGCAATCTGGGTACCCTGTGCGGCTCCACGCTTTTGACAGTGAAAATACCATTCCAGCATGGCCAGTGGGAGCAGGTATTGGCCGAAGCCCAGTGCATATAGGAAAGGCCCGGTAAAGGATTTCCAGTCAATCCCCCAGCCGCCGGTTAGCATTGCCCAGCCCATCAAGGCTACACGAAAAAACCACACTGCACTTGCTGCCATAAAAAGGCGCAAGGCCCAGCGGCGGTGCTCAGCAATGCGTCTGGCCATCGCAGTCTGCACTGCCAGAAAGGCAAATAACAGAATCAGTATGCCGTCCATTGTAATGCTGATCTGCGACACCAGGTTGCCAAAGGTGTGCCGCGTCCAGGTCATGTAGAGCCCCGCAATACTCGCGATGACAGCGGTCAGCAGATAGCTGCGTCCCAGCCAACGGTGCAAGTTAGGGGCATGGCGCCGCACAGAAGGGATTAGCTGAAGTGGACCACCGCCGATGACAATCGCGGCCAATAGCACGTGGCTCACCGAAGCCAGGTTGCCTAATATATCTCCCTCGCGGAAGCCTGCCGGTAGGTGCAGCCCTTTCAAGCCGTGCACTCCTGATTCGGCAATGGGTGGGTAGAAGACGGCCAGGATATAGGCGAAGAAGATCGCATGGCCGATAGCCGCGATGCAGAACCAGGTTTTTACCGACAGGTTAACTGCCCGCCGGGTGTCGAATGGTTGCGGTAGTGGTTGGCTGAGTGCAGCGTCGTTCATGGGGTTCTCCAGGCGATTATGGTCCGCATTGGGTCTGAGTGTGCTTGCCGAGCATGTTCTGCTTTTTCAGACCTATGCACATCGGTCGCAGGCAGGAATCGAACTCCCCCAAAAGGTGGAGAGTTTGCCGCATCCGTCTCCCCCGAAAGTCCCATGACAGCTGGCTGTCCCTGGTTTAGCATGCGGAAATGAAATCTTCGTCCCTAAGTACGTCTGCGCCGAATCCGCCCAATGCCAGCACGGAACTGCCCAAGCTCCCTATGTGGCGGCCCTTACGTGGGCCGTTTGAGCTATGGCCGCACCTGACCGACCTGTTTATTGCGTTGCTTATGTTCTTGTTGACGCTTTTGATGTGGTCGCGCAACGGCTCCACCGAAGTGCTATCCATGCAGAGCCTGTGGGATGTTATTGCTTTCCAGTGTGCATTCGTTGGCTCTTTCGCTCTGTTGTGGCGTCGCACCCACCCTTGGCAGGTACAGGCCGTTATTCTCGGCGCAACAATATTGCTGGAGCTGGGTTTGCCGGCAGATGGCATCGTGGCTATGGCGATTTCGCTGTATAGCCTCGGTCGTTACGAGGCCAATACCCGGGCTAGCTTTTTTGGCGTTATCACGACGCTGGTTTTTGTGGCGCTTGACCAGGGTATTCCGGTTCAGCCAACTGCGGCAGGCACAGTAACGGTGATGCTGGTATGGGCGCTGTGGTATATCGGCCGCCGGCTGCGCTTTCGCGGCGAATATCTGCGCTTGTTGGAAGAGAGGGCCAAGTATTTGGAGCGCGAGCGCAATGCCGAATCCGAGCGCGCAGTTGTAGCCGAGCGCACTCGAATCGCCCGTGAGATGCATGATGTGGTGGCGCACCAAGTGAGTCTTATGACTGTGCAGGCCGGTGCCGCCAGAGCTATCAGCCGCAATAACCCGCAAGCTGCCAATGAGGCTATGGCTTCTGTAGAGGCGGCTGGCCGTCAGGCCATGGCAGAAATGCGTCATTTACTCGGTGTACTGCGACCGACTAATAACGACACTGCGCTCACTCCGCAACCAGAACTCGGCGATTTGCCAGATCTGATTGAAAAGGTCCGACAGGTGTTAACCCAGGTTGACTATGAGGCCAACGGTGCACTGGAGAAAGTGCCAACCAGCGTCGCGCTCGCCGCCTATCGCATCGTTCAGGAATCCCTCACCAATGTCATCAAGCACGTCGGTGCTGCAGCGCGAGTGCAAGTGAGTGTGCGCGCAGATCACGGCACTCTCACAATTCGAGTGCGCGATGATGGAAATACTCACGGCGAGCGGCCCATGAGGGAAATAGCTATTGATGGGCAGCCAGGCGGTGGGCACGGCATCGCGGGAATGCGCGAGCGCGCGGAACTGCTCGGTGGCTATCTGTATGCGGGTGTAGTCGATGGTGGCGGTTTTGAGTTATATGCACAACTACCTACAGGAATGGTGAAAACATAATGTTGCGAGTGATGGTAGTGGACGACCAGGCTTTGGTGCGACGCGGTTTTGCCCTGATTCTGGATAACCAGCCCGATATCGAGGTGGTCGCCGAGGCCGGTACCGGCGTCGAGGCGATTGAAGCCGCGCGAGTGTACCAGCCGGATATCATCCTAATGGATATCCGTATGCCGGAGATGGACGGGCTGGAATCCACAGCGCGCATCCTGGAAGCTAGTGATGCAACTTGCCGTGTCATTATTTTGACCACGTTCGATCCTGATGAATACGTGTTTCGTGCGCTGCGGGCTGGCGCCAGTGGCTTTGTGCTCAAGGACATTCCCCCAGAGGCGCTGGTACAGGCAGTGCGCACCGTAGCAGAGGGCGGTGCCATGCTTGCACCGGGCATCACCCAACGCTTGATAAGCCAGTTCGCACAGAAACTGGGAACTGGGCGCAACCTGGCAAAGCGGCTGGAGCGCCTGACCACCCGGGAGCGTGAAGTACTGGAAGCCATCGCCGCAGGCAAGAGTAATGCAGAGATTGCTGAGACCCTATTTATTGGCCCTGCTACCGTGAAAACCCACGTTTCCAGTATGCTGTCAAAATTGGAGGTGCGCGATCGTGCGCAGGCAGTCGTATTTGCCTACGAATGTGGCCTAGCCACAGTGGGGGAGCGTGATGTCGGCTTCTAGATCAAAGCCTGCTTTGCAACGCAATGCACTTTATCGCCTTGCCGCCTGTGGCACTGTGGTTCTGGGGCTGTTTCTCTTCCTTGGAGCCCAGGGCCACTTTGTTGCCATCTGGCCGTTGGTAACCAGCGATGGTATCGGTTTATTCCGTCGTTTGTTGTTGATGTTACCCGGTGTGATGCTCGCCGGCACGGCGGTGTTGAACCTCCTGCTTTGTAAGCCACTCTGGCAAGAACGTCGCTATGCCCTCAACGTTACTCTCGCGGTAAATTTGCTTACTACGAGCTATTTGTTCTACCTAATGATACGTGGGGTTCCCAATCACCCTATTGGTATATTTCTCGCATTGGAGATGTCTTTTGTATTATTGCTCCTAGTAACAAGAACTGGACTGGTATGGCCTATGTCAGCAGAACCGCCGGTTGAGATGGACATTTAGTAGCACAAACGCCCGGCGAGTTTTGCTAACATTCAACACCATAAACCTCAAGGTGTCTTATTCAAAAACAACTCCATCGGTTAAAGTGGTTTTGGTGGAGCATCGCTTTGTTAGATCCATTCCAAATAGACTTGAAGCGAACCCTTCCGATAACTTCATGGCTTTTTTCACCGCAGCTCATTAGATAGCTTTCCGAGTAAATTCTCCAGAAACAACGTATGGCTTCTTTTCAGTTCCAGCTCTGCGACTGAGAGATTTGTTACAATTTGTAGGTAAACTAGCTCTTTGGGGCGGAGTAGGTGGGCGCGGAAATAGATGATATGAAAGGGGCAGCGGATAAAGTGCTTAATCACCCGAGGGAGGAGAGTGGAAGCAGTATTGGTGGCTATACTTTATTATGTATAGCAGCTATTTCAATAGCTCGTTAACCTAAACTAGAATCTCTAAAAAATATAGAAAAAGGAAAGGGTAGAATTATAGCGGGTCTTGTCCAATGTTTGACTTGAACATCCGTATCAGTTACAGCGGGCTTTTAATTCTCAGAACTTTTTGTGTAATTCGACTAATGAGCTATGAAACTAGATAAAAGCGTGATATATAAGTTTCTGATGGATTAACTGTTATACATCGGAGTGTATTTGAGTATCAAGCGAATAAATCTACTTTCTTGTGCTGCTTTTATTTTAGCTGGTTGTAGTACCGGGCCATACTTAAAACCGAGTGCTCCAATAGGATGGCACAGCACCGAAAACCCGGCATGTTATGGGGCTGAAAAAGTACTAGAGTTCAGTCTTCCTGATTACGATTGGCTGATATTTAGAGTCTTGGCCAAACAACCTACAAAGCGTCACCCAGAAGGTACAAAGTTAATTGCCTATGTAAGGCCTGTCTTGTATAGACATCCTGAGCCAAATGGCACTTGGTCATTATTTCCCTCAGAGCAAGAAAAGAAGACTAAAGAGAGCTTAATCGCCGAACGCAAATCCCAACATATCGAGATCTCATTCTCAAGTGCTGTAGCTACTATCACTTTTCTTGATGGTAGTGAATCCCAAGTTGAGCTGCCATTTTTTCAACAGCCATATCAAATACCATCTGATGAGTCTTATGGGTTCTGGGGACCTGAGGTAGTAATATCTCCTGAAAATCTGGAGTATTTTACGGTAAAACTGCCGCCTCTATTTGTAAATGGTGAAGAAGTTACAATCCCGCCAATCGAATTTAAAGTCAGCGAAAGTACATATGTTCCAGTGCTAAATTGTTAAAGAATAGCGCTTGATAAGTAAAAGTAGAAAATTCTCTACACTGCTACCTTGAGGGTAAATAGATATGAGTAATGAGCTTCCAATTTAAAATATTAGTGTTAATTATATTCTTCCTGTTTGGGGGAATTATGGTGTATGTCGACTCCTGAACTATGATAAGGGATGGATTGAATCTATTGAGCAACTAGAGCACTACAAAGACTAAAGTCTGTTACAGTACTATGTCTTCCAAGTATAAAAGCAGCTGGCTACATACACTAATGAATTCCAGCCCAAAACTACCGTTTGTACCATGCTGGGTACACATTGTTTCGCCTGGATAAAGGCTTAATATTAAGATTTTGAAGGAGTTCAGAGGTTGTTAAATGGAAAAATTCAACGAAACAACTTTTGTTCTTATTAATCAATTTGCAGGAAAAAGTGCAATTTTAGATACTGTTTTAATAGCTGCAGCAGAGGTCATGCCTTATATTTTTATGCTCGTGATGCTCTATCTATGGTTTGATCCAAGTATAGAAAGAAAAAGGTCCAGCCTGAATTGCGGGTTGTCTGTGTTACTCGGTATGTTAATGAGCTATATTATTTCTATTTTTTATTATCATTCTCGTCCATTTGTGAATAATCTCGGTACGCAATTAGTAGAACATGCGCCGGACTCTTCATTTCCTTCAGACCATACTACGTTTATTTTTTCGATAGCTATAGTGCTTCTATTTAACAAATCAACTAGGGTAATCGGTGCTGTTTTGTGCCTGTTGAGTGTTGTTAGTGGCTTATCCAGAGTTTTTGTTGGTGTTCACTATCCTTTAGATATACTAGGTGCCATTTTGGTAGCAATTTTCTCATCAGTTGTCGTATTTAAAATACAATATAAAACTCAATTCCTTTTAAATTTTTTGGTTAAAAAGTTACCTGGGAAGAGAGTCGGTTAGAACTAAAAGTAGTTGATGCTTCTCTTGCATTTATAATATTTACTTTCTATTTTATATACCATACATTGGGTTAGGGGGCTGTCATTTATAGTGAAGAAATAGAAGTGGAGTTTTCATTGTTCCTCTCGATTAATGGTATGCTGAACTGGATTGATGGAAGCGATGAGATCGTGCGAACCTCAGGTAGGAAATCATAAGGGTTTGTGTTTCTGAAGCTTGGTTAACAGTCGGTTGATATGGATTCCTCCATTTTTTTGGTTTTTAATCCCAGCCGCTTTCCAAGTTAGTACGGCTGAGTGGTACACATAACTTGTTCTTACTTAATTTTAACATCCATAGGGGAGGTCTGCTTTAGCTCCTTAAGAAAGATATGTATCTTACTTGTTTACTCTCAAAGTAAAGAGTGGGCATGTGTAAAAATTGGAGAGGAATAGTTTTTTTGTTGGTAAACATAGGTGCCAACTTAATACGATTCCTTTACCTTTCATTCTTTTTACTGTAGGGACGAGAAGCTTTAGAATTATAGGTAGGCATGGTATATAGATACTGCTTTTTAGTTAATAGTTGTAAGAGGACCGCATGAATAAGGAATTTCTAGACCACATAATTTCGTATATATATTTCCCGTCTTTAGGAGCGTTGCTGTTAGCTACGCTTTTTGCTCCGATAGGGCTGAAGGGATTGTCAAAACTCTCTAAATTCGCCCGTTTTTCGGTTGGTGTTTATTTAAGTGTCACAGTTGCCGCTTGTTCTGCTTTGTTCGCATTTTCATATGGAGGTTGCTTCGAGAACTGTTCTGAGAGCGTAGATGATGAGATTGGTATTTTGATTGCTAGTATAATCAATTTTATAGGTGCAGTATTTGTATTTCGCTTCCTTTCAAAGAACTGGCCTAATAAACAAAAGCAAGGTGCAGCATAAATGTACTCTGGCTTAAGACATTAGCTGTATAAGGTAAGCTATCGCTGCGTTACTACTTGTGTTTGTGATTCATGTCGCTATTGAACTCATGTATGGTAAATGCTTGCCGTGTTTCTTTTTCAAGTTGTAAGTGGTTTTATAATCCAGCGCTATACTCGCTTCCGGCATATTCGTGCCTATATAGCTGAGATTGGCGTTATTCGGCACAAATTATTCATCTCTTTCGCGAGAATCAACCAATGAGAAACTTAGCCATATTAGTATTTCAAACACTTGACGGAGTAATGCAAGCACCGAGTTTGCCTGAGGAAGATTTTTCAGGTGGCTTTAGTCATGGAGGCTGGGCCAAGGATTATTGGGATGAAGTCATGGAGCAAGTCGGAAGGGAGGCCATGGCGGAACCTTATGATCTGCTATTAGGACGTAATACGTACAATTTATTTGCCACAAGTTTTTCAAATGCCAAACCTGGAAATCCAGCTGCAGACAAACTTAATCAAGCAAAAAAGTATGTCGTAACATCAGGTAGTGATGATCTCACATGGAATAATTCATTCAAGCTAAAGGGGGCAGATGCGGTCGTCGAGATAACCAAAATTAAGAAAATTAATGGGCCTTTACTACAAGTTCATGGAAGTTGGCAGTTGGTGCAGTCACTTCTAAAGCATAACTTGGTAGATGAGCTTAGGCTTTGGACGTTTCCAGTAGTTGTTGGAGAAGGAAAGCGACTGTTCGAAAGTGGTGAAATTTCATCAAAATACAAACTCATCAATTTTGCGAAGTGCCCCTCAGGGGCTTTTATGCATTTTTATAAATCACTAGATGGCAGGGCTATTTAAAGAGCATTGTTAAATAGAAAACTCACTCATGCGACTATCCTTACTGAGATTGTTGTTGAAATAAAAGCAATATTATCGAATTTACTGAGAATTTATCAAAATGATTAGGTTATATAACTGTAACGATCTGCCTACTATATTGGATATTTGGTTGCAAGCTTCTATTCAAGCTCATGATTTCATACCTTCAGATTTCTGGGAGGCACAGTTAAGTGATATGAGAGATGTTTACATTCCTACATCGGAGACATATGTTTATGAGATGGAAAGTAAAGCAATAGGCTTTTACTCACTTAGTGGCGATACGCTTGCAGCTATATTTGTCTCTCCCTCTCTACAGGGAAGAGGAGTAGGCAAACAGCTCCTTAACCATGCAAAGTCAAAAAGAGATAGGCTGATACTTTCTGTTTACAAAGAGAACGTTTCTAGCTATCAGTTTTACTTGTCTCAAGAATTTAAAGTAGTAAAAGAACAAAGAGATGAGCATACTGGTCACCCAGAATACTTAATGAGTACAAAAATATAAAAAGGAGTTCAAGTCGGCTTAGCTTCTGTCGTCTAGCGCGACGTTATGCATAAGGCGAGAATAAGATATCTCAAATATGAAACCTGAAGAGAAGAATTGTATAGAGAAAAGAGTTAGGAATAGGATCATCGAAGTTCTAGAGCTTTTCTCAGATGAATTTAGATCTGATGTTGCAATTGCCAACCTTGAATTCTGGGGTGGTTGGTTTGATGCTAATTCAATAATTCAATAATTCAATAATTCAATAATTCAATAATTCAATAATTCAATAATTCAATAATTCAATAATTCAATAATTCAATAATTCAATTTGATAAAGAGGTATTTGTGAGAGAAGAAATTGAATCTTTATTAGTTGTAAATAAATTCTGGGAGAGAGTTCAGCCAGATTCGAAACCGTCCTCTCAAGAGTGGTGTGATCTGCTATTTGAGTCAAAGCATGCTTTAAATATATTTCTCAAACGTGGTAAATTTTATGAGTAATCCTTTTAGTTTATTGTTGCTAACGTCAGTCATACAGCTTACTTAAGGTTAAAGTAATAATACATAAAATATATACTAGCTTTATTCGCTTTGGCAATTTCACTTGATGCCTATTCTACGAGTTGTTGGACATCATTCCATGACAAGGCAGTTTCACGTGAAAGAGGTACTTCTGAAATAGAGTTTGTTGTTGATAGAAGCAGAATAATTTTTATAGGTAGCGCTGAGAGTATTGGAAAAGAAGTAATCGCTGAGGGTAGTGGTAAGGGCGGACATGTTTCAGAAGTAGTCACTTTGTTCGATGTTGAAGAGTCAATAAAGGGAAAAATCGCAGGTAAGAAGCTAGTTACTTCTGGTAATATTTGCTCTTGCAAATATGATTTTGAGGCTGGAGTGAGCTATTTAATCTTTTCTACTGATAGAAAGGGGATCCTGTACCTGGACAGTTGTGTCTAGCAATGCTTAGTATCTAGCCTGGTCTCGACTACATCCTTATATATGACATCTGTCCATAGATGTCTCGTGTTGGCTATTTTTTGGTCTCATCTTGTGCACTCGCAGATCTCTTCACTTTGGACCAGTAGGGAATTGTGGGGCGTGGTGTATACTATTACTTGATCTCTATTCACTTTCTGTTCTATGACAGATACATTTGTACCGACTCTTCAGCTTTTACTAGTTCGCTGCTTTGTACCAAAGTATTCGATACCGGATGCTGCTCCAGCATACAATTGGGCTTGCCTTGACAGGCAAGCTTGGTACGTATGCAATAGGTGTACCTGGAAGATGGTAAGCGGAGAATAGGGAGGTCCCATTTCGAAATCGCTACTAAGGCGTTTTTGATGGTTGCGATCCGGACGATTTTATTGTGTGCGATTGGGTAGGCATATTTTGTAATTATTGATAATCGTGCTATATAAACTCTGCTTTTGAATTTACTATTAGGCGCTCAATCAACTTATGCATGAACTTAAGCAATTAGCAAAGCAGATACTAAAGGAGAGTAAGAACTTACCTTTTTCAGTATATTCCTCATATAGAGAACAAAATATTTTTAGTGTTCCTATTGTTAATCCGACCTTGATATGTGTGCTTGATGGATGCAAAGAGGTGGGTGGTGGCAGGCAAAAGAGTTGCTCAACAGGAGAGTTTATATTTTTATCTAATAGCCCTAAAATTGATATGCGAAATATCCCAGGTGATTCAGAATACTTCGCATTGCTTATTGAGTTTGAATACAATGATTTCGATAGATTAACACCTGCAAGAAACAAAGAAGAAAAATATTTTACGGGAGATATAGATTCTACTTTAGAGTTAGCCCTTCATCAGTTTATGGAATGGAGTTCTTTCGTTCCTTTTGATCTGTGGCATATTCGAAGACAGGAAATATTACAAACATTACTCTATTTGGGATACCAGGAAGTAGCTTCTGTTTTTGAACCGACAAGTGTAAGCCAAAAATTATATAGAATTATCAGTGAAAATCCAGCCGCGGATTTAAGAGTGGATATATTGGCTTCAAAATTGTCAATGAGTGAATCAACACTAAGAAGAAAGTTAAATAGCGAAGGCACGAGCATTAAAGTCATTGTAGATGATATCAGGCTTGGCTTAGGACTGCACTTACTTCAAACGACTTTTGAGCCAGTAGGCCGTATATCAGAAAGATGTGGCTATAAATCCCAGTCTAGATTTTCAGATAAGTTTAAAAGATCTTTTGGTATAACTCCTATAGAGCTGAGAAAAACACGAGTGAACGTTTGAGGCGAAAGTTTGCCTGTTTTTGATATGTTACTCTGAACATAATGCCCTTATGATGAGTAATCACTTTGAATATGTTTGGAGGAAATATGTTTAGCTTAATTAGTAAGTTTAAATGTACCGTATTTACAGTGCTTATATCCGGCGTAGCCTCTGCAGAATCATTTTTGCTCTCGAGTAATGATATTGATACTGGAAAGTATATGAGTAAAGAGCAAGAATTCCAGGGGTTCGGTTGCACTGGTAATAATATTTCACCCCAATTATCTTGGGCAAATTCCCCAAAGGGGACAGAGGCTTTTGCTGTTTTTGCATATGATCCTGATGCACCAACAGGCAGTGGTTGGTGGCATTGGCAAATTGTAAATATTCCCAAAAGTATAAGTTCACTGGAAGCTGGCGCAGGAAACTCAGAACAAAATCGCACTCCACAGGGTAGTGTACAAATAGTAAATGATTATGGAGTAAGAGGTTTTGGTGGTGCTTGCCCACCGAAAGGGCATGGTGCGCATCGGTATCAGTTTACGGTTTTTGCGCTATCAAAGAAACTAGATATACCAAGCGATGCATCAGGGGCACTAACTGGCTATATAGTTAAGGCTAACTCTTTGGGGGAAAGTACTATTGAAGCTTTATACATGCGGGAGTGACTCTCCAGCAAGAAAATTCAGATGAGGCCTTGGCGGATCTGATCTGTGCGAGAGCGAAATAATCGAAGGTCGTTGTTACTTGTTATCGCATAAAGTTAAACCTCTTAAGAAAAAGCTGTACTAGGCCTCCTTTGGTGAGGCTGTTCCCTTAATACTTCATTTATATATGCAGTAAGATTCTATCCGTTTGATGAGGGTGGTGAAGCGTGGATGCCGATCTTTAATTGGCATCCATCCACTGGAAACGGAGTAGCTGGGTTTACTGGTGTGGATTAGAGGGGGGACTAAAACGCCTCAAAAATATGGGTAAAAGCTGTTTCGTTGATTACGCTACGATATGAATATCAAAATTCAATAGACGCTGCTCTACATCTTACTTTGATTGTTAGTGCCACCTAACGGTAGCTTCTTTATCATTTGTCTCTTTTTTTCCGATCAGGCTGATAAGCTTAGGAAATATAGAGAAGTGTGATATATAGGTGTTACTTGTCGATTGATTATTAGATCTTTAAGGTTAGACCATGGAAGTATCACTTCGTCAGATTACCAAACAGAATTATGAAGCAGTATGTGATCTTGATGTTGCACCGGATCAAGAAGATTACGTTGCCTGCAATATGTGGTCACTAGTTGAATCGATGTTTAACGAAGGCTATGAAACTCGTGCTATTTACTTGGATAATGAAGCCGTTGGATTTCTAATGTGGGTACAAGAAAGCTTAGAAAAAATCTCAATCTGGCGGTTTATGATTGATCAAAATTACCAACAAAAAGGTATTGGTCGCATAGCTCTGGATCTTGCTTTAGGAGAAATTCGGGACGTTCCGGGACTTCAAGAGATTGAAATTTGTTATAACCCTAATAATCCCGTTGCAAAAGCTTTTTATTCTAGTTTCGGCTTTGTTGAGGTCGGAATGGATGATGATGGAGAAGATATGCTCGCCGTAATTGACTTAACCAAATCTAACGGCAGTCACGAGGTGAGAAAAAGAACAGCTTTTCTGTAAGTTTATAATAAAACTATAAAACGATAGATTGTAGTTCTATTGTTTTTTTATGATATCGGGTTTACTGAATAGCAGCCTCCAAATCTGGTATATGAGATAATCTTAATGGGGTGGCTTAGTAAGTGACTCTTGGTTACGGAATAGGGAAGGAACTCATATTTGAAGTGCTAAAAGATGTCTTTTAGGTGGTTTTATCATCAGAATATAAGCGCAGCTACCGTTGTTTCTTGGATAGGACGAATCTTTCCTTGATTCGTGGAGCGTCATCATAAGATATAAAGTAGGGTGGTCTCAGGATTATGGATGTCTCAATCTGTATTTTGTGCTGAACATTTGTACCAGTTAAAGGCTATTCTTTGCTCCTCTTGATTTTATCTCACTGGGCTAGCTTTGGAATTCTAGAGAAGCGTGATATATAGATGCTGTACTTGAATTAACTATTAAGAGTTAATAATTGCCACCTAAGGATTACAAATGACAAAGTACTTGATAGTTATAATTGCGATACTTGTTACAGGTTGCGCTACTGTAGCTACATCTCACCGACCAAGCGATTACTATAAGACTGGGGGTAATGAAGCGAATAATGAGCCTCTATTTGGCTCCACTGGTGAATCGTTAGGGGATATAGACATAGACCGCATCCTCAACTATGAGCTAAAGCTTCCTGCACAGAATAGAATTGCAATACTCAAGTTGTCCAGTGACAGCTACTGGCGCCATTACTCTAATGATTTTACGCAACTAAACGAAACTATTGCTAGGGACTTTGTAGGGCAGTTGAGAGAGTCTGAAAGGGTTTACGATGCTTCATTCTTACCAAGCATGCTCGTTCCAGAGCAACGTACAGTGCCTTATCTTCGAGAAGCTGCTGCACGCTACCAAGCTGATTTACTATTAGCCTACCGTTCAAGTTGCCGTACTTTTGAGAAGTATAAGTTTATTGATCCGAATGAAACAAAGGCATACTGTTCAGTGGAAGTAGTCTTACTTGATGTTCGGTCAGGTATAGTGCCATTTACGGTTGTGTCAAGTAACGAGTTCTCTGCCCGCAAAGAACTCGGTGATACTAATTTCAATGAAACCATAAAGAAGGCAGAGATCGCTGCCGTAGCCGAGTCATTAAAGGATTCCGCAACTCAGCTAACGTCATTTTTAAGCAGTATTGACACACTGCAGCAAGAACTCTAACAACTATATTCAGGTGGCGCCTGCTTCGCACCTGAAATAAAGATTAAGTCTTTCGTCGTATGCGAGAGCCAAAGGATAATTACTGATGGATAATACACAATCATCACTTAGCTTATATGCGAAGCAATTAGGTGCCGCATACTTAATTTATATCGTTTTAGGGATGCTCAATTCATTACTTATCAAGAAAGGAATATACGATTTTGCGGCTTTTGCTGAGACAGAGGTGAGGTTCAGGTTCGCTCAGATTATAGATATAGCCATGTTTATCGCCGTTATTTGGGCATCTTGGGCGCAGTATTTGGTTACAAAAACTATTAACAAAAATGTTGCTTTTTTGGCATTGCTTTTTAGGTTTGGAGAAGGGCTTCTTGGCTTTGTAGCAACAATTATTACATTGACGGTTATAGTAGTTTTAAGAAACCAGGAATATTCGAATGTATTTCAAGAAGAGCAGCTACATGCGTTAGCGAGTATATTTGTGAATATGAGTGGTTCGATGTGGGATGTTCTTTTAATCATAATGGGCATAGGCGCGACTATTTTCATGTACTTATTTTACGTTTCAAATTACGTGCCTAGGTGGTTGGTTCTTTGGGGGGCTTTCACTTATATGTCGATGGTGGTTTATGGGTTTTCAAATATTTTGTTACTCGAGCCGCCCCAAATACTGAAACACTTCATGCTTCCAGGCGCGTTTTTTGAAATCACATTTGGGCTATGGTTATTAATCAAAGGAATTAACATCAAACCTAGTTCAATCGATGCTCCAGGTTTATACAAAAGTAATGTCTGAGTAAGCATTAATGCATGACCGACAAGACTGTGCAGTTTTTGGTACAGTGATCGTATCTTGTTACCAAGCAAAGTTTAATTTCATCAGAGAGGGTTTGGCTAGGGCCTCCTCTCTTGGGGAACTTGCCTTTAACGTCCAGTTGTCTAATATTTGGTCGATTCTGATATGAACATAGATCCCTTTTCTTTGGACACGGAGGGGTTTGGGGATGCCAATGCCTAACGTGACTTCTTTTCATCTCTATTGTCTTGACTGAGGCATGCTCTCAAACTGTTATACGTGCGCCGGTAGTGCTCTTTGGGATCAAGCTATTTGTTTCCTATTGAAATTTGAGCGTAGGTGAGTATTCCTGATTGGGAAAGACTGATAAGTTAAGTTTGATGGAGGAATGGGGTACGGGGTCGCAGAATAGGAAAAAGCAAATGCCAAGCTGCAAGAGACTTGGGAATCCCTCTATTTGCTAACTTCTGGGAGTCATCGGGCTGACTAACTTTTAAGTTATGGGAAAGTGTGATATTTAGATTGTGCTATTGAACAAACTGCTATCACTTATAGTGTTTCAATACTGGGATTCAGCTTATGTTTCATTTACTGGATCAAGTCCAATGGCTGTATGAAAAACGGACTGCGAGTTGCCCTCACTGTCGAGCTGCACACGAGGAGCGTAGATTTGATTGCCATATTTGCGGTACTGATTTCAGCAGCGAAGAAATTGAAGCAATGGATGAGCAAAGGATAGAAAATTTCAGGCGTTCGGCAATTTTTGGTTTGCTATTCTTCCCTATTTTTATTGCCTGCTTGATTTTATTAATAGCGAGTTATCGATAGCTTGTGTTGCCGACTTGCTTAAATCTTTGTCGGCCAAAAAAGCTACGTTCTCGACTGAGATTGCCTCTACAGGTTCTGAGTGCTGTTTAGAAGAGAGTGGAATGTCTTTAAGAGATTTATGAATAATTTAGAAAAATTTGGAAAGATTATCTCTCAAGAGTTATGGGATAGATCATTAAATCGATATCTTGACTTAGAGGCAGGAAATCTCAAATCTCCAGAGTTAAAGGAGCTAATATCAAAGCTTAGTGAGTTCACTGAAGAACAAAAAATAGTAATAAGAAAGCTACTTACAGAATGTGTAAATTCTGGAATTCATGGTTTCCTATTTGCTATCGAAGAAGAGAAAGAAGGTATTAGCATAGCAGTAAATGGCCAAATTGCAGCCAATCAGTCAGATGGTTTGAGTGGTGAACTCTATTCTGAGGATGGCTGGCTTGAGAAGTATAGCGAGCATGGACAAAATGGAATTTAACAAGTGACTAGGCCCCTCCACGGTGTCATTTTGTGAATTTTTCAATTCAAAGGGAGTACTCTTATCAGTAAAGTGCTAGAAAAGCTTAAGTTGACGAGTGACTGATGTCTAAGCTTTAGATGGCCTTATATGTTGCGCTCATCCCTGAGCTTATTATCTATAGACTTTTCAAGCTGGCTGATGTTGCACAGGAATAGTTAGTTACTCAAGAAGCGCCAATAAATAAAGTAAAAGCTAAAACCTATCATTAGGCACAGGCAGGCATAAGTGTAAACTAAGTACCATCCCTTTAAGTGATGTTCTCTTGGTACCCATTTCCCGTTCATAACAAGAATGTTGAGTAAAGCAAAGATTGGAGCACAAACGAAAGATAGAGTAGTTACAAAGTCGATTAAGTTCTTAAGCTGGTTGGCAAATAGGGAAATAATAAACCAGCTTATGAGGCTTAGTATAATAAGAGTGGATACGTATACTCTGTTTTCGGGGATCTTGATACTATTCGATGATCTCAAGGCACTTCGCCAAACTTGAGGAAACCCATCGGAGACTGCAAAGGTAGTTGAGAAAAGCGCGATAAAGCAGATAATACTGATTGTTAAATGGCTCCAGTCACCTAGAGATTCGGTATAAATATTGATTAGCTGACCAGCAAATATGCCTGCAGATTGAGATAGTTCAATATCTTTCCCAAACATTACTAATGCGCCTAGCCATACAAATACAATAGCTAATATCAAGCTGGTGAAATAACCAACCTTAAAGTCAAATACGAGAGATTTCTTGGCAAACTCTCTATCCGGTCTCTCCTTTATCCTTCGCTCCGACCAAATAGAGTGCCAAACAGAAACTTCAATTGAAGTTGGCATCCAGCCGACTAAGGCTACAACAAATGCGATGCTCACAGCTGGTGCTATATCAGCTGTTAAATAGGATTTAGAGGGAAGAAGCCCATATTGACTTATTGCGGCAATGAGAGTGATCAAGCTGGCAATAGCCAGAATGAGGACCATCCACTTTAAGCTTTCATTTAGCCATTTAAATTGGCCAGCAATCAATATTGCACATGTAATGACCAAAATGATGGCAGACCATTCTGAAACATTTAAGATATCGCCAAATAAATTGAGGGCTAAAGCAGCTGTGACGATCGTAACCGCAGCTTGAACAAAGAACATTGTTAGAAATGTGAGAGCCATATAACTATAAAAACCAAGTCGACTGTGTTTTTTATAGCCTTCCAATAAACTCTCGCCGGTGACAGCAGCGTACTCTGGACCGATTTTGAAAAAAGGGTATTTGACTAAATGAGCCAGGAAAATAAAATCAATCAAAGCGAAAGCGTAATCTGCACCTGCGCGAGTAGACTGCACGATATGAGATATGCCAATACTGCTTGCAGCCCAAATGATACCAGGGCCTAGATTTGAGAAAGTACGTTTGAATACATCCATTGAATCAGAACTGCTCGGAATGATTTTGCTCAAAATAGCTCTTAGCCACATCTATAAAGGTTTTAACCTTCAGGGAAAGTTCGCAGCGATGAGGGTAGAGCGCAAAAATAGTTAGTGGCTTTATTGTGAATCTAGGTAGAATCTCAGTGAGCTGGCCAGAGTCGACATAAGATTTGACAGAGTAAAAAGGGGCTTGGATTATTCCTTGTCCTTCAGCAGCTGCCTCATTTAATAGCCTCCCATTGTTAGATTGCCAGGCCCAGGGAAGTTTGATTTTTTTTGTTTCTTTTTTGTCTTGAAATAGCCAATGATCCCCTCGAATACTGTGGTTAAAGAAGAGTAATTGATGCTTCTTTAATGACTCTATACTTTCAGGGAGCCCATTCTTCTCTATGTAAGAGTCACTTGCCCAGAGTGCTAGCTTAGTTTTTGCGATAGATTGGACGATATAGCTAGAGTCTGGCAATTCTGGTGCGATTCTAAAAACGAGATCGATTTTATTATCGAGTAAATCGAGTGGGTCATTGCTGAGATGAAAATCCAAGAATACCTGAGGGTATAGACTACGGTAATTGGCAATCAGTCCTGAAAAATATTGACTGCCTAGCTCTATGCTAGTCGATATCGATAGTCTGCCTCTAGGCTCTTGATTGTATTCTGACATCGCCTGGTCGACGGAGTGGAGTTTTTTTAGTATTGGTGAAACCTGTTTATAGTAATTTTCGCCCGCTTCGGTTATGGATACTTTGCGTGTATTGCGCATCACCAATAGGCAGCCCAGCTCCTCTTCTAACTGCTTAATGTACTTACCGACCATTGCTGCTGAAATGCCGAGCTCGCGAGCAGTAGCTGCAAAGTTTTGCTTTTCACACACTAAACAGTATGCCTCAAGGGCGTGTAACTTGTTCATTGACTCCCCTGATGGCTAATCCGCTTCTCTTCTTACTGTGGGCATTAGCTGGAGTATACAGACAAACATAATAAACAAATAGTTTATACACTATAAACCCAAGATACATTTAAAGTGCATCCTAAATGACGCAAAATTTTGCTAGTAGATTAAAAGTCCCACGGTCTCATATTAGATAAGTACATGAAAATAAAACAAATTTTTATTCTGGCGGCTCTATACATTGCTACCAGCGGCGTTGTATCAGCAGAGGATGGAAAGCTAGAGCAAGTTTTGCTCATTAACGCCAATATAGTGGACGTTAAAGCGCTTAAAGTTGATGAAAACCAGTCGATTCTTATCGAAAGCGATAAGATCAAGAGAATTTCTTCAACTAAAAAGCTCTCCAAGGTGAGGGGGGCCAGTGTTGTCGATTTAAAAGGGAAGTTTGTAATCCCTGGCCTGATAGATGCGCATGTCCACCATGCGACAGATCCGGATAGCTGGGATAATTTGTCTATCACTACTGAGCGACTTCGATACCTGCTTCGTGGTGGTGTCACATCTGTGAGAGATATGGGCGGTGATGCACGAGCGTTGGCCTACTTAAAACGTCAAGCAGAGGTCGACTCCATCGCTTCGCCAGACATCTACTTTTCAGTCATTATTGGTGGAGAATCCTTCTTCTCGGACCCGAGAACCATTGCCTCAGCTAAAGGGCGTACTCCAGGCCACACAACATGGATGAGAGCGGTAGATCAAAATTCAGATATGGATTCAATAATGCTTCAGGCCATAGGCGCTGGTGCGACAGGCATCAAGATATATGCTGATGTTGAGGCCGAGACGGTGCCATTACTCGCGAGTGCAGCCAAGAAACATGGTTTAAAAGTCTGGTCGCATGCTTATATAGGCCCCTCCAAACCTTTGGATATTGTCAATGCTGGTGTTGAGACTATTTCACATGCCTCAGATATGTCTGCTCAGCTAGTTGATAACTTCAAAGCGTGGCGCAGAAAAACTGCTGAGTTCGATGATTCAACCTGGGAAAAAATGCTGCAAAAGGATAGCTATTTAGACCTTTTTGATGCAATGAAAGAGAGCGGTACAATTTTAGATGCGACACTTACAGTATTTGAAAGAAGGAATACCTTAAACGAAAAGTACAGGCAACTTGATCAGCTCAGTACACAAATGACACAATTTGCCTATCAAAACGGCATCACTATTGCTGCTGGTACGGATGCATTTAGTGACCTTGAAAATGACACTACACCGATGATTCATCATGAGCTTAAGCTGCTCGTAGATGAAATCGGTATGACACCTTTCGAGGCAATTCAAGCTGCAACTATAAATGCTGCGAAAGTGATAGGGATAGAAGGTTCTGTTGGTAGTATTGAAGAGGGAAAGAAAGCAAATATTGTTGTACTTTCAGAAAGTCCCGAAAAGAATATCGAAAATAGCCAGTCGATAGCTCATGTGGTTAAGAACGGTCGTTTTATTTTTATTGGCGACGATCCACAGTTGCCTTTCTCTTCTTCACGTGAGGTGAATGGAACCATTTGGTTATCTGGGCAGATCGGTAATCACCCTTCAACTTTAACCTTGGCAGGTGAAAGTCTGGAAGCTCAGATGCATCAAACAATGAAGAATATTGGCCAAGTTCTTGAAAGCAAAAACCTGGATTTTGACGATGTGGTTAAGTGTACTTTGATGCTCGCTGATATTGATGATTGGCCAGCGGCGAACGAAGTCTACCTCCAGTACTTCAACGGAAAGAAACCTGCGAGGAGTGCTTTTGCAGCGAGCGGCCTGGCACTTGATGCCAAAGCTGAGGTGGAGTGTATAGCTTCACGAAGCGCTGATTAATTCTGGAGTGGGGGACTTATGAACGGTATAAATAGAAGAGCGCTGATTAAATCTCTAGTATCAGGTAGTGTTGGTTCATACTTGGCCATTAACTCGGGTATATTAAATGCCTTTTCCGGAGTTGATGCAGGAAAATCAACGTGGAACCAATACGGTTCATCGATTGTAATTGATGGCCTCAGCGGAGCATTCTCGCTCAGGGAGCCAATCTCTGAAGAAGTCCTGGGAATATTCAAGAACTCGGGGATTAGTGCCTTGAATATGACAGTCCCCTATCCAGGTGATGACTACACAGAGACTTTAAAGAAGGTTGAAAAAACCAAATCTATCATCGAACAGAATTCAAACTACTTGAGTTTAATTCATTCTGCATCAGATATCCTGAAAGCGAAGCAAGAGAGTAAGCTCGGTATCATAATGGGATTCCAATCAACTGAAATGTTTGATGAGTCACTTTCAGGCATTTCAGAATTCGCCAAAATGGGCGTCAAGATAATGCAGGTATCCTACAATGGGCCCTCTATCCTTGGCAGCGGCGGTCTTGTAAAGGAAGATTCAGGGATAACTCCTCTTGGCAAGAAAGCCATAGAGATCATGGAGGCGGAGAAGGTTTTGATCGACCTCTCGCATTCTGGAAAGAAGACAGTGTCTAGTGCAATCAGTCAATCAAAAAGTCCGATTGTGATCTCTCATACTGGCTGTAACGCAATTTATGATCACCCTAGAAATAATGACGATACCGAATTAAAAGCTGCAGCAGACACCGGTGGCTTGGTTGGGATCTATTTAATGCCATTTTTGGAGGGTGGGGAGCATGAAATAAAGGCCGATGTGGTGATAGAACATATACTGCATGCCTATAAAGTGTGTGGTGAAGATCATATTGCCATAGGTAGTGACCAAGGCGTAGTGCCGGTCAATGATGGCCCTGAGTATCGAGAAGGTATCCGTAAGGAAGTTGAGCGTCGTATTGCGGCTGGAATTTCTGCGCCCGGAGAAACGCCAAGCCGTCCACCGTTTATTCCTGAGCTGAACTCTGAGCGGCGGATGGAGCTTATTGCCTATAGGCTAAGCCAAAAGGGAATTCCTGATCGAGTGGTAGAAAAAATAATTGGTAAAAACTGGTTGCGTGTTTTTGCTTCGGTATGGAATTAAAGGAAAGTAAGATTAAATGGATAATTATCTAAGGCTTGATGGCATTCTAATTCGATTGGTTGCTTGTGTTGCTCTCCTATTTTCACCTTTGCTTTTTGCTGAAGGACTTAGTACATATTCCGAATTCCCAAAGAGTTCAAAGACTGAAGTGATCCCTTTCCCAATCGAATTTGCTTCAGATATCACCTTGAATGGTGTTGAAGAGCTTGTGTTTCTGCCTGGTATGTATAAACAAGAAAAAGAGGATTTCTTTAGTTATGCTTTTTCATGGACTCACAAGCCAGAGAAGAACCAAGTTCTTGGAAAGGTCGAAATTCAGGATTTTATAGCCTCCTACTATAGGGGGTTGTACAAGGCCGTCACTCAAGGCAAAGAATATGAGCCGGCTATTACAATTGAGTGGGATGATGGCAAGTATACTGGTCAGATAAAGTGGATTGAGCCATTTGTAACCAAAAAAGAGCAGACCCTCTACTTTAAAGGGAATCAAGTTAACTGTGAAAAAACTGATGAGCTTCGTTGGTACTTTATTGTTTCTCCACAAAATTCCTCTCACCCCGTATGGGCGGAACTCCAGTCGATAAAACCCAAAAACTGTTAGTGATAGAATCCAGTTACTATCAACTCGGAAGCCTTACCATTCAACTTAAAATTATCACAAGTCCTAAATCAATCTGTTTGAATAAGTATCAGTCCTGTGCCTGCTACATTAGGTGAGTATCCAGAGTTTCTGTTAACTGTCAGATCAACCCTGAACCACTTCATTTAAAAAGAGGTCATATCCAATCGATATGCCTAGTTTTAGTAGGCACGTATGCTTTCCCAGGCATCTTCAAAACCATTAATAAGCATATAGCCAGAAAGTTTGTTAAAGAGTTAATGGATCTTGGCATTATCCTGTATGTGGTAGCCTTGAGTTGGGGGGCTCCTGCTTACTTAGAGGATGGTAGTGGCTCTTTTCAGATATGCAGCTGCGGATTTGAGTTTGGTTTCGATGATGAACCATCGGCATCCGGTACAAAAATTGACTCTGTCATTGGTAATTGGGAAGTTAAAAGGCATCGTAATTTACAATACTTATCTTCCAAGTCCGATCAATATAAAGAACTGCTAACAAATTTAAGATGTATCGGTATTGAGCTAAGCACATAGTAAAAGTATGTATCTCTGCCGCCATCGGGTGATTCCGGCGATGTGTATCTTAACTGGTCCTGCATTTCATCTAAAATAGAAAGTGGAGAAGACCTTTAACGTTTGTGTTCAGTAACTTGAAACGAGCTATGCAGCTTATCGAACCAATAGTTGAATACATAGGTATATATCACGATATAAATCACCATGACTATCTCAAGCATAAATGCTTCTCGGATAGTCAGATTAAAGCCCCAGGCGATTACTGGCAACGTCAGTACCAACATACCCCCTTCAAACAATAACGCATGCATGGCTCTAACGATAAATGTCTTCTCAGGGTTTTTACGTATATTCAATAAGTACCAGTCAAAGGCGTGATTGAAAACCATATTCCAGACCAGTGCAAACAGTGATAGTCCAGCAGCAAGTACTAGCGATTGGTGTACCTCCAGATCAAACACTGGCACCACCAGTAAGCCACCTGTCAGCAGCAGAAAAAACTCGTAGGAAACCGCATGGAATAAACGATTCTTCAATGATTTAGTCATCAGCCATACTCACTCTGGTTGAGAAAATATGCCTGAATGATATATAGTTATTTTAGGTGGGATAAGTTAGATACTATACCTTAAACAGATAGGTTGGGCGCGTGGCAGTTTCTATTGAGCAACTGGAAGCATTTGTAGCAACCGAGCAGGCTGGCTCGTTCTCAGCGGCTGCACGTAAATGTGGAAAGGCGCAGTCGGTAATCAGCTCACTGGTATCGAACCTGGAGGTTGACTTGGGAGTCAATCTATTTGATCGAAGTCAACGATACCCGCGATTGACGGACGCTGGTGAGTCACTGCTGGAACGCGCACGGAATCTTATCGAGCAACGCGAGCGTTTGATGGCGATCGCACAGGGGTTGTCTCTGGATGTCGAGGCCCGGTTGACGTTAGCTATTGCCCAGCATGTGCGGATTAAAAACCTGGGTGGACTCTTTCAAGAGTTTCAGACCAAATATCCAAATGTTCAAATTACGCTCAGAGCGGGAAGTGTTCAGGATGTACAGACCTGGGTCGAACGGGATGTGGCCCAACTCGGGATTATTACGCAGCAAGAAGATGTGCCCACTGGGTACGATTTCAGAGCCCTGGGCCATCTGATGCTCACTGGCGTCGCCTGTGCTGAGCACCCGATAGCACAACTTACAGAAGTAACCTGGGAAGACCTGAAACAATACCGACAAATCTTATTGCAGGAGTTTGAGATATCCAGCCAAACTCGCTGGCTGGTGTCTCCCGACGTGTGGAGTGTGTCACGTGTCGATGATGCACTTGACCTTGTCGACGCCAATTTGGGCTGGGCAGTATTGCCACTACACGTGGTTGCGAAGGGGATAGCGGCGAAAAAACTGATACAGCTCCCTCTGGTATTTGAGCAGGAGAAAGAGCTGTCACACGGTGTAGATATTATCTGGTCCAGTAAGCGTCCACTGGGTCCTGCAGCCACTGACTTGATGAAGCGGCTGAGCACAGAGGACGCAATACTGAACAAGGATCAGTCGCTATGAAGCGTTTGACAGATCTCGGGCAAAATCTGTGATAGTTGTATCTGGCTTACCTAACACCTGCCAAGTTTTTTGACTCACTGGTTGCTCCTTTAGCTGTTCTACGTAAGTCAGCATATGTTCCATAAATACTGCCTGCTCCTCGGGCAGTCCCATTTCTGCAATGGCCGCGATAGGGTGAACGGCAATTTCTGTTCCCGGAGAATATGCCTCTACAAACGTTCTGGCCGCCTCTGGTAAAGACATCCCCTCAGTACCCTGAACTGAAAAACTCTGGTTGTAGGCCATCTCATTCCCGATAGCATTGCCGATCATCTCTGCCAGATCTGTTGTATTGGTGTAGTAGATAGGGTGGACATGATCGCCGATGATAGAAAATTGGTCGTTCTCGATGAATGTGGGGAAAGAATCCAGGAAGAATGAACAGAAGAAGAAAGTGAAATTAATGCCCGAATTGCTAATGGCCTCTATGCCCGGTTTACGGATTACATTGGTCTTGTACTCAAGCCCCTTGCCCGCAAACTCTGGGTGGAGATAATCAATACCAGCAATCTGCATGATGTGTTGCACACCATTGATCTTTGCAGCCTCCACGATATTAATCACACCTTCACGCTCACTATGAAAGGGTAAAGTCGGGTCGAGTGACGTGGTATTCAGGGTGATATAAAGTGTTTTGGTACCAACTAGTGCAGACACAAGGTTCTCTTTATCCGAGACATCTGCCTCGATAAGCTGGATACTCTCTGGGAGGATAGTGCGAGCACTAATTACGTCCCTCACGATCGCAGTTACCTTTACACCTTTATGATCCAGTTTTCGTGCTACCTGACGACCTAAATGGCCTGTGGCGCCAATAATCGTAATAGTTTTCTGCATGGTTCAACCTTTAAAGCAATGAAAGAGGTAGCCCATACTTTGCCCAAGAGATAGAAACTCTTACAGTTATGTTCCATCTATCAAATAGATACTACAGCAGGGCTCTCTAGTCCTACTTTTTGTTCATGATTGATACGCACGTAGATGTCTCCTCGATAGATGACAAGGGGTTATGGGTGGGAGGCATAACTTAAGATGCTGAAAAAATTGTCGATTTAGCTCCGTTTTTAAGGTATTGATGACAGTTTACTTCTATGAGCACTAAAGTCTTATTCGCTTCTCCATTTGGTGAGTATTCAGAATTATCACGATAAGTAAGACTCTAGTATCAATTTTTAGTCTAGGGATAGAAATACCCTTCGGCTACTCCTTTTTGTCCTTCAGAAGCCACACCTGTAAAGTTGATAATGTTGGATAAGTCAACTAATAATTATCAAATCTTTAAAATGAAAGCATGTGAGTTTTTAAACAGAGGTCTTAATTAGTGATATATTCAATAGTTGAGAGACGCCCTTGTGCGACTATTCTCCATAAAATCGATAAAAATAAGAGGTAACATGAAAAAGTTAATATTCGGTGTAGTTTTGTCAGCTTTTAGTTTAAATGTATCATTTGCAGATATGTTGGAAGTTGAACAAAAAAATTATGAAACTATATTGGCGGAAAATATTGATATAGATGAGCCTGGTGTGGCCGTTATTGTTAGTAAAGATGGACGAGTGGTTTTCAAGGGGGCTCGTGGCCTTGCAAACTTAGAGCACAATATACCTTTAACAACTGACAGTATTTTTCGCTTGGGGTCTTTAACTAAGCAGTTTACTGCAGCAGCAATAATGATACTGCAAGAGCAAAATAAACTTTCATTAAAGGATAATATTCACAAATATGTACCGGATTTTCCAACCGAAGGTAATGATGTAACTATTGAGCACCTATTGACCCATACTTCTGGTATTGCAAATTATACTGAAGATGAGGAGATTTTTGCTAAAGAAATACAGGTGCCGACCACAATAGATGATATGTTGATTCGGTTTTCCAAGCACCCAATGAAGTTTAAACCAGGCGAGCAAATGCGTTATTCGAATACGGGCTACGTTCTTCTGGGGAAAATCATCGAAGTTGCTAGTGGGCAGTCATATGCTGATTTTATCAATGAAAATATTTTTAAGAAAATCGGTATGAAATCTAGTCACTATGGTGGATCTAAGATTATTCATAATAGAGCTAATGGCTATGATATGTCGCCCAGTGGTGTAGTTAATGCCATGTATATTGACATGATGTGGCCTCATGCCGCAGGAGCTCTTTTGTCTACTGTGGAAGATCTGAATGTGTGGTTTACAGCACTTCGTAATGGTGCGCTTGTATCAAATGCTAGCTATCAAAAAATGATTGAGCCGTTTAAATTAAGCGATGGCTCAGTATCAAATTATGGCTATGGATTAGGCATCGGAAAGATTAACCAACATGTTATTATTGCACACAGTGGCGGTATTCCTGGTTTTGCTACCGATGCATTTTATATTCCATCAGAAGATCTATATATTGCTGTTTTAAGTAATTTCAGCGGCACTAATCCAAACTTAATTAGTAAGCTTTTGGCAGCTGAAGTGCTTGATATACACGTTCCCAAGTTTGAGCCATTCAAATTAAATGAAAGAAAAGTTAAGAGCTTCTTGGGAGATTACAAGGTGGATGAAAGCACCGTCCGAACCTTGTCTATGGAAAATGAAAAAGTTTATTATCATAGAAATGATGGGCCAAAGTTTGAAATTATTCCGATGTCTGAGAATAGCTTCTATTTTGAAAACACATTGACTTATATTGTCATTGATGAGGATGAAGAAGGTAAGCAGCTAATGAAATTTTATAGCGATCTTGCTGTATCTCCACAACACGCAACCAAGCTATAGTAGTTTTTTACACCCTTTCTCAGGTGAGTGAAGAGAGGGTGTAGTTATTTCAAAGTAGATCTTAATAACGGAAAGTTAACTTTGGAGGTCTTAGAAATTCTGTGATGGTTCTAGATATCCCAACAAATGATACCTGAGATCTCCATAGCGACATTATGGTGATATTCAGGAGCTGTCTAATAAGATCTCACCTTGTATTGATGTGAAGCCTCGGAATTATCTGGGGCCGCTTCTCGAATAATCTGAACCAACGCCTTCCGCAGCCTGTATTTTGTACAATTTTGATGCACATATAGATCCTCTTACTAGGATTGAGAGAGGGTTGGGAGTGTATGTATCTATCTATCTTTACTCGATTGCCTTCTACTACCAGCACTCTGATTGGTACACTTGTTCCAATTCTTGGGTTTGGCTGTTTCAATGCTTTGTGGTTAACCTATTTGCTTCATGCTGATTCCCAGGCCGTGGGTGGTATTCCTTAATGGACGAGTTTGGTAAGTGACGCTTTTCGGATTGAGAAGGTTTGTGGCGGAGCAGAATAGGGGGCTAGTCCCCCGGAGCTAGCGAACCGAATTAACTTGTTGAACTTACATCGTCTTGTTAGTTTCAATAGAAATTCTCTCATATGGCTACTGCTGTCCTTCTCGCCACTCTATTAGGTGGGGGGCAGAATTGTTGACCCTAATTTTGAGGGATAATAGGGATTCCCAACTGCCACGTATGCCGCAGGCAAGCATTTTGTGGTGGCAGGTTTTAATAAGTGATTCTTGTGGATAAATATCAGGTTGTAGATTAAAAATACGTACTTCTAAATTGATAAATCTATACCAATAAAAAGAGAGAATCTATATGAGTAATAAAGTTTATTTGTATGTCGCAAGCCTATTTTTCTTTATGTTGGTAGGCTGCGCTGCCCCTACCTATAAACCGAATTTAAATGAAGCTGGGGAAATATCAGGCGATATCGCCCTCGTAGTGTTAACTCATGGAAGAAAGGACAAAGGAATAGGGGGTGTTTTTGTGAGCTATGATTTACTCCGCCTTGATGATAATAATCAGCTAGAAAAGGTGGCTTTCCTTCAAGCCGAAAAAGTTCGCCTATATCGGCCCACGGGTGATTTAGATAAAGGCTACTATGGCTTTATGCATATATTGGAAGTTCCTGAAGGAATCTATTACTTATCGGGCCGTAGTGGACGCGGTTATAACTCAATGGTCGCGGGAGGCGGGATGTTTGTTTCGCTCCCAGACAGCAATGAAGCAACCCCAATTATGATGAAAATAGAGCTGGAGGGAGGAAAGCTAAACTACCTAGGAGAAATCGTAGCTTTGGATAAGCCATTGATTAATGAGAATGTAGTACTTGCTAATAGATGGGATAGGGACGTGAATACCGCGAAAAAAATGATTCCAGGACTAGAAGAGTTTGAAGTTGTTTACTACCAACCCCTGAAAGTGGATGCAGATAAAACGAATAGCCCCTAGTTTTACCTTGAGTTCTACCTTGTGTTCACATGAAGTTTCCCATTCAGGTAGAAGCTGAGCAATGCATTAGAGCGATGACCACAGATGTACATTTCGCCGTCCAAAAGGTCGGCTACCACAGGAGTGATTGCACAGGTGGTAGCCTCCTTCCTTGGAGAGCCTATCCTCAACGCCTTCAATTGCCTAGTTTGTGTTCTCTTTTAATACGCACATAGATCTCTTTCCGATGGACGGGGAGGGATTTGGGGGCACGGATGCCTATCTTTACTTGATTTCACTTCCAGCACAGTGACCGAGACATTCGTTCCAATTCTTAGGGTTTCGCCTGTTCGGCGCTTTAGGGTCAACATGTTTTTTTCCTACCGATACTCAAGCCGTGGGTGAGCATTCCTTGGTAGGGAAGCTTTGTAAGTGATGATTGTTGGAAGAGTGGTGTGGGGCGCCGGAGTGGTGAGCGCAGAACAGGAAATAGGCTACCAAGCTTAAAGAATAGCTTCCAGCTGATGACTTTATATATCATCGGGTTGACGCGCTTTGGAATCATAGAGAAGCGTGATATATAGATGTTGCTCTTGAATTAATTGTTAGGCGCATAGGAGATACAATTGACTGAAATAGCGAATGGTTCCTGTAACTGCGGATCAGTAAATTTCAGAATTAGCGTAATCCCTGAAGATGTATATATATGTCATTGCTCTATTTGTCGCAAAGCTACAGGTGGGGGCGGAATAGCCGTAACGGTGATTGCTAATGAAAGTTTTGAGTGGGGTTCTGGTCAAGACCATATAAAAACATGGATAAAGCCAAATCATGATTGGCAAACAAGTTTTTGTTCAGAATGTGGATCATCCTTACCTGGGAAGAACGATGATAAGGCTATGTACGTTCCTGTCAGCTTGCTTGACTCTGGCTTTGAGAGGCTAAAAGTAAAGCAGCATTTATTTTTGGATTCAAAAGCAGTTTGGGAAGAGGTTGATGAAAAGAGCTCTGCCTAACAAACTGCTGCTTTATTCGACAATACTTTGCGAACTTTGTGCTGTACGCTAAGCTAGCACAAAGCAGCGTCATTTAGATGGCAGCTGAGCAATACACTAGGCAAACTCATGAAAAGAATTCTTATACTGCTAATTGTCATTGAATGCTCACTTTTGGGTTGTGCTTCCAAAGTGCAGAAATATCCTGAAGTGGAAGAAGAAGAGCTTTCACCAGCAGTGATTGTTGCTGTTCCTTTAAAGGGTAGATACTTGCAGCAGTTTGAAGAGTGTACGAAGGAGAATGTTGTATGCCTCGATCCTCCGCCACAAGTAATTAGTTATGTGGTTATTGATCAAATCTATGGAGAAGAGTTGCCGCAAAGAATTGAGGTGGCAACAACAGGGCATTTTGGGCTACAGAGCTTTGATTTCAGGTCACACAAACCTGAAATCATACTTATTGGCTCCCAGTCGAATTCACATATATTACCTAGATATCACCGTATGCCATTAGCCAAGCTTATTAACGGCGACCTTACAATTCCAGTGTACGAAAAGGAAGACCTGTGGTGGTTTCCTTGCTCTATTTATGAACAGATAAGGCCATTAAAATACCAGGAAAAAGACCGAGAGCTAGCTGTACCACTAGAGGATACGTATCCTAAGATTCGCGAATCAAAATATGTAAGGCTTGAGGGAGGGTTCTATTTTCCTACTCACGGCGTACCGATCTCTAGCTTAAAAACTTATCTCGAAACCAATAAGTTTGAATTTAGAGAATTTAAGTGTGAGAGTGTCTAATACTTGCTAAGGTATTTAAGACCGAGATCCCGTTGGCCCGCTAAGTGCACGGTAGCTGGATAAGAATACATTAATTGTAACTTACTATGAAGCGAATATCTATTGGAATTATAATCTTGTCGTTATTGAGTATTGCTTACTCATTTTCTATTCCTGCATACACCAATGAGGAAGAGTATCACAGAAAGTATATGGCACTTGATTGGCAGGAACTAGGTGGTAGAAATGCGTCAAATCAGTTTTATAATTTACGAAACGAGTATCTTTCTCCGAAATACCGGTATCAAGATTACGGGTTTACTTTTCTTATACTAGGTATAGCTGTTTTTACTCTTTTTAGAAAGGGAGAACTAATTAATGCACCATCTTCTAAAGGAAGAATAGCGCTAATTGGTTTTTGTGCGGCTACCCTAACCGTAGGAGCGAGTGTTGGTGATATCTTCCTTGAATTTTATCGTGGTTCATATCCTTGGTGGGCTGACTCGATAGGAATACCGCTTATGAGTATCCCTTTCCTGGCAATTATATTGTTTGGCTGGGCACTACTTAACTTACTAGCCATGAATGGCAAATTCAAAGTGGGCGGAATAATTTCATTCAAGAAAATTAAGGGGTCTAATTATTTTTACTTGTTCTTGCTGGTTATAACTGCGGTCATCGTAGCTCTGTGCGTCGCTGAAGCTTACTTTTGGATGGTTCTACCCAGCTTATTGTGGTTATATTTTTACGCTTCACTATGGGCAGGGAGATATGCGGTTAACAAGTTAAATCAGTAGGACGCCGAAACCAGATTCTCAACTTAAATAAGTTAGTACGATAACCGCGGCGTAAAATACCGTTGCCTAATAAGGCGGATCTTCTATCGAGGTTGGGCTCTGTTGGGGCCTCTTTTCTTTGAGAATCTGTCCTTAGTGCTTTCCACTGCATATTTTTTGTTCTCTTTCGATGTGTAAAATGATCTCTCACAATGAACTGAGTGGTATTAGAGAGTGTGGGTACCTATCTTTGCTTGGTTGGCACTCATTTTCAGCAATGTAATTGAGGTATTCGTGCCAATTTTTAGGTTATTTAAGGTTTGGTGATGTAGGATCGACCTGCTTGGTTGTTACTGATGCTTAAGCTATGGGTGGGTATTTCTAGGTGGAGAAGCTTGTATAAGGAAGGGGAGTGCGGCAACGGTGGGGGTAGAATAGAAATATGCCGCGCTAGGTACCTTTAACTAGCTATCTCATTATTTTATACCTTGAATAGAGACTGAATTAGATGAAAATAGATCTATCCGATGAAGAAATCTCTACGCTACGTGAAGTCACCAAACAGTTGGTGGTGAAGAAGCGTACTGGAGAAGTGGGTATAATACATGGTATGAATCGCTTCGTTTCGACGCGAGTGGTTCTAAAGAAGAAGGACCGTGAGAATCTATCTTCAGCCTTTAAGAAACTGGGTTTGGCTGGTTTTCCTAAGGAGGTAGATGTGTAGTTCAAAGTAACACATAGTCTGATAGGTATTCGTTCAGAGCAAATCTCTATAAAGGAGGATTGGCTCGAGCCTCTTTTCATAGAAAACTCTCCTCACTGCCTACTTTTTGTCCATTTTAAATGCGAGTATCGATTTCCTCGCGATGAACGGGAGGGCGCGTGGAATCCAAGCTTTACTTGATTGCCTTTCACATCCTGCAATGTGCTTGAGATATACGTCCCGATTCTTCGGTTTTCGCCGTTTCGACGCTTTATGGCTAAAATGCTTATTTCGTGCTGATTCTCAAGCCGAGTGTAGGCATTCCTTGGTGGAGAAGCTTGATAAGTGAAGCCCTTAGAGGAATGGGGTGGGTGAGGAGGTGGTAGGTCTAGAGTAAGAATATGCGAAGCTAGGCCTCTAGATCCAGCTGTCCCACGGTGTTTTATTTGAGTCTACTCTTCAGTCTGATAGCTCTTGCGGTTTATACTTCCAATTTAGTGGGTATCCAGAATTGCACTAATATGGAAGTAAAATTAGAAGCATTAATAGAGTTGCCAATATCAGATCAGGCTAACGATCTTAGGAAAGAATGCAACTCGACTGCAAGAGACGAGCTACTTGCAGTAAGTGGATATCGAGACTTGGTCGGATATTCAGCTGATCATCAATTTCATTCGTTAAGTAAGCTTAATGACAACAATTTGGCGCGCGCAATTGAACTGCATATATCAGATTTTGAAGTCAAAGCTTGTTGCGCGTTCTTTGGCGGCTTTGCCCTAGTCATAAATGGAGTTAATAAATTATTTCCCCAATGTTGTGGGACTATAGCTGATCTTGAGTCCTGGGTGCGATTGAAGTCGGAATCCGATCTCTACATAGCCATTGAGGGGCATCCAAGTTCGCGTGCGTTTAGAAAGGGCGATAAAGTAATAATTGAGTGCATTGATGAGGAGCCATTCATCCCCGCCACAGATAGAAAAATTGAGGTTGATTATCAGGCTGTGTATGAAGCGATAGGGGTGGCCGAGTCAGAGATTACCATGGTGGCTAATCGTATAGATGGTTTGGCAAGCTCAATGGGGTTGCCAAAAAATACATCTATTCACTTGCTAAGAGAGATGGCGTAGGGCATGTAATAAGAAAATACAGCGGAACTGAAACTCCGCTGATTTGGGCGTTATCAAGCAGTGAAATAGGTGCAACAGTTGAAGATGATGGAAGAGAAAGTTATTTTAGCAGTTAAGGACTTTGCGAACTCGATAAATTCGGGGAGCAAGGTTGTAGCTGATATGTCTGCATTAGTTGATGTGACGAGTCAGTTATCTCTTTCCAGTTTTGACTACTGGGAACGGTTTATACGCACTGAGTTCTCTTCAGCATTAAGAGAATCCACGCCTCCCAAGTGGAAACTTTGGTCAAAACCTAAGGAGCTGACAACTTGGCTTGACCTAATAAGTTGGGATGGTTACAAAAGAGAGAAAGCTCTACGAGCTCTTTCGGGAGGAGCGCCAAATACATTCTTTTTCTCGCTTGCCGTTCGTAGGCTGAATGATTGGGTGCCTCAAGTGCGTGAGGCTGCAAGGGAAAAGCTTCCTGAGATAGCAAAATTAACTGATCCAAAATGCGTAGTTGAAGCACTATGTATTACACTATCAAATTGGAACTCATGGGGTAGAATCAAGGAAGAAGACAAGCAGATTCTTCTTCAAATCATTTGTGAAAAAGATATAGCAGAGTCGCTTCGGCGTAAGTTAATTTCGTCTGCGTCTGGGCCCATGCCATCACTTTTTTCCCAGCTTGGGCGTACACCTATTCTTGATGAGAATTTAGAAGAAATAGCGAGATTAGCTATTCAACCTTCGGTTAGAGCTAAGGCATATCGTAGTTTATTTGAAGGCCGTATTGTATGGATGGAGGGCCGGAAATGGGAATGGACAGATATACGCTATTGTGAAGGTAGGGTAAGGCCCATCGTAGGTGAACGAAAACTAGACATCAAGATCCCTATACTCGATTTTTTAGAATTATCATCTACTGATCGCTCGTCTATCGTTAGACGAGTTTCAGCTGAGATTTTGATACGAGAGCTGGGTAAAATTGAAGCAGTTATTGCAAAGGAGTTAGCTAACAAGTTTGCTTCAGATAAGTCTCACCCTGTATCAGAAAGGGGTAAGTTTGCGAAAAGAAAATTAGAGGAAATGGCATCTGTCAATGACTCTTAACGAGTATATATTGATAGACTCGCTTTCAGTTTCGCTCCAACAAGAAGGCTGTATTACTAAATGGGTAGCCATACATACAAGGTAACTTGCTATGTTTAAAGTATTCTATAATTTTAATGTAAAAATAATAGTTTTCATGGCATTGACAGTTTGTTCCCACACTGCAAGCGCCTGCTTGTGTTCACATGAACTAGCTCTTGAAAAAGGGGTTTCCAAAATTGCTACAAAGTTTCCGGCCAAAAGCGCAAAAGTTGGGGACTACAAGTTGATTGTTGATGGCAGTTTCTATTTAGTGATTCCGAAGGAAGAATCAAAGTATGGACGTGGGGGTGGTCAGCCGACTGTGAAACTACACCGTGAAAACTGTCGGGTAGGCGATATTTCACTCGCTCGCTAGCTGCATTGCCTGTTTGATTTATAAGCTCCGTAGCAGGCTCATTGACCCACCATATTAGCCCTCACTTTCTGATAGGAGTTTCATGAGGAGTCAACCAAGTTACGAGAAAGTAAAAAGGAATGCTGAAGAGAAAGCAAAAGAGTTATTCAAACCACTTCCTGAAGATATCAAGAAAGAGCTTGAAAAAGGCAGTACCTTGGGTTCACCAGAAAACCTAGTAGATCGTATTGATGAGGAGGAGTAGGTTGAAAAACGATCAAAGTCTTCTGCTAAGTAGCTAGGCTACTTGTTCACTCTAACTTGTACTGTCTTTTCCGCTTTGTAGAGAGGTAATTCCTTGTAGGTGTGAAAAGGGTTCTATGAGCATACCGCCCGTTACCTGAAAGATAGCTAGCTATCAATAGCGCCTCTCTGGAGCCCTATTAGGGTAGAGTCTCCTTCCTTGGAGAATCTGCCTTTAACTCCTTCTATTGCTTACCTTTCGATTCGCACATAGATCCCTTTACGATGGGCTGAGGGGATTTGGGGGCGTGGATGCCTATCTTTTCATGATTGCTTTTCGCTTCCAGTACTGCAGCTAGCACACTTGTACTAGCTTATGGGCTTTCGCCGGCTCGGTGCTTTATGGTCAACCTACTTACTTCGTGAAGATACTCAAGATGTGGGGAGGGGATTCCTTGCTGCGGGAACTTGGTGAGTGATGCTTTGCGGATGGGGAGCAGTCGTAATAGTGCAGAATAGGGAAGGGTGGATATAAGTGTTCCTGAATTGATTAGCTAATATAACTTATTGAGTTTACAACTTGTTATATTTTCAATGCCAATTTTCTTATCCGGCTACTGTTGCTCTGCTCGCTATTCTACTTGGAGGGTGTCCAGAATTGCCCTTAGAGGTAAAAAACTTAATATTTTCGAATAAGAGATCGTAAATACCAAATTTTTGTATAATTATCCTCTTCAGCCAATAGCCTTAGCGGTTTATACTTTTGTTCGGTGTGGGGCCAGGATTAATTCAGTATCTTGAAAAGGAGATCATCATGTTCCCAAAGGAGTTCTTCATTGTTCCAGAAGAGCTATTTAGGCTCGGTAATTCAACAAGCCCAAAGTTATCAAATGTTAGACCAAAGGATGTTGATACAATGGAGGTCAATGGCATTCGAGTAATTATCGCTAACGGCAAGGGTATAAGTGTTTTTGATCGGGAAGGGATTAATGAATCCCCGATGACGGGTTGGGTTTGGAGATTTCAACCAAATACTAAACCACCAATGGGCCTCAAGATGGTTCAAGATAAGGCCCATCACTATTGCATATCTCCCACCCAGAATATGCCGGTTGATAAATTTAAAGGACTTCTCGAAGAAATGGCCCTTAGCGCCACAAGAGTTTTTAAGAAAGAAGGTAGAGTGGTATGAATGACTTTCAATTAAGCCTAGTAGAATCAGAGCTCAAGATTATCCTGGAAGCGCTGATAGAAATGGAACAAAAAATGTCCAATATTTGCGAAACATCGGATAATGAAGATGAGATCGCGGATGTTGGTAATGATCTTATTGAAGTAAGGCTCCTACTAAAGCCTCTTAAAGAGAAGGCAGTTGAAAAATACGGAAAAAATATAGTTAATTTTTCACGCGAACTACTATGAGTTTACTAGGGTATTACAGTCGGCGATCAACGTTATGCGCCTCTTTATGGCGATAGTACGGTAACCAAAGTTTGATACACCAAAGTTAAATCTCTATAGAGGAAGCACGAGTGGGTGATTCCTCATAATCAGACGGGACTCAGCTTTTCGGCAAACTGGCAGCACCTCAAATCAATAAATAAGCTGAAAGCATCTAAAAACCCTGGGAAAAATGTCGACGTATTTTGGGTTTTGGAGAAGTCAGATTTGCCGCCTGATCTGAAATTTGTGCAAGATCAGAAAGATAATAGACACTACTTTCTAACCATTACGAGGAGAATGACGGCTTCTCAACTAGTCCAAAAGCTCCAGATGGTTGCTGATCGCATGAGTGTAATAAGAGATGGTACGAAGGTGATAGGGTGATTAATTATAAATTGCCCGAGGAAAAGGAGTTTCTTTTGCATTATTCAGAGTTACTCAATGATAAAAAAAGCCTCGATATAATCAAATCGGGATCTTTGGCTAATAAAGAAGAGGCCATTCACTTCGCTGAGTTTTTCTGGAGAACTGTCAGTGAGTCTAATAAGCAAGATGAAAAGCAAGGTGAGAGTAGTGAATATATCCTTGAGAAAATCATCATTACGCTGATGGCATATTTTCGTTCAGCCGGTTATGAAGATGAATGGGAAGAGGTAACTGATAAAAATTAGTGTGAACAGATTGTAGCAATGCTAGCTATGTCTTGAACTCAGCTGATCTCCCCAGTTAGTGTCGATTTTCACTTATAGAGTGTGTGCAGCTGTTTTCTAATACATTTGGAAGTAACTCTATGGCTGTGACATTTCCCATCATAGAAATAGTGTGCGCTCAAAGGTGCCACTATGATGATGAAAGAGGGGAGGAGATTTGGGTGGGATTCCCTCCATTGTGAATCTGGTCCCGCGGCCTTTCAGTGCCTACTTTTTTTCTTTTGATAGGCATAATAGTATCGCTCCAACGGCAAATATGCCTCTGGATGAATTCAAGGGTCTACTTTCAAAATTGGCAATTAAATATCAGAAGGTATTCAAAAAGCAGATTGCGTTATGACACATATAAAAGAAATGAACTCATCACTATGTGATTGGGAAACCCGGATAATACTTGAAGCAATAACTCATGAAGCTGAGCATCTAAAGTCTATTTGTGAAACATCTGAAGATGAGGATGAAGTGGCAGATGCTGGGAATGACTATCTAGAAGTTATTGGCCTCAAGGAACGTTTAGAAAATCAAGCAATAGAAGTTTTTGGTCAACAAATTACCAATTTCAGTAGGGAGCCACTTTAACTCTAACAAGTTATTGTGCTGATGTGGATTAGTTCAGACCAAATCTGACACATTCCCTTGAAAAAGAGGGGTTTACCGGTTTTGATGAAGGTGCCTAAACCTAAAAGCAAAACCAAGGATAAACCCCATGATCCATACTAATGATCGCATCATCAAACACAAGACCGGATTGCTAAATCTGGCAGAAGAACTCGGCAATATCTCCAAAGCTTGCAAGATGCTGGGTGTGTCGAGAGACACTTTCTATCGCTATAAGGAAGCCGTTTCAAGTGGCGGCGTGGACGCCCTTCTTGAGAAGAACCGGCGCGTGCCCAACCACAAGAACCGTGTTGACACAGCCATTGAAGAGGCAGTGTTAACTTATGCCGTCCAAGAGCCTGCCCACGGGCAGGTTCGAGTTTCCAATGAGCTGCGCAAACGCGGTGTATTTGTGTCCCCTAGTGGTGTTCGGAGTATCTGGTTACGGCACGACCTTGCTAACTTCAAATTGCGATTAAAGGCACTTGAGGCCAAGGTGGCTGAGGAGGGACTGATCCTTACAGAGTCACAGGTTCAAGCTTTAGAGAGAAAACGTCATGATGATGAAGCCTGTGGTGAAATTGATACTCAACACCCAGGTTATCTGGGCTCGCAGGATACCTTCTATGTAGGAACCTTTAAGGGCGTCGGACGTGTTTACCAACAAACCTATGTCGATACCTATGCAAAGGTGGCTCATTGCAAGCTGTATACCACCAAAACGCCAATCACTGCGGCAGACCTTCTGAATGATCGTGTACTGCCATTTTATGCCATGCATGATCTGCCAGTGCTGCGTATCCTAACTGATCGTGGTACTGAATATTGTGGCAAGTTGGAGCAGCACGACTACCAGCTATATCTGAGTGTGAACGAAATAGAACACACGAAGACAAAAGCCAGGCATCCGCAAACAAATGGGATCTGTGAGCGCTTTCATAAAACTATTTTACAAGAGTTCTATCAACCTTCATTACGCCGCAAGATCTATGGATCAATAGAGGACTTGCAAAAGGATCTAGACGAATGGCTCACATATTACAATAATGAGAGAACCCACCAGGGTAAGAAGTGTTGCGGTCGAACTCCGATGGCAACTCTTGAAGATGGAAAAAGTATTTGGAAGGAAAAGCTCGTAAGCTGAATTTGACCTGACAGAGCACCTCCTGAAAAACCGGTAACTGTCAGATCAAGTCTGAACTACTACAGCTGATGTGTTGCCCTCAATGTTACTTGTCCGAGCAATCATTCGCAAAACTCAGGCCCTAACTGTTTGGTTACGGCTCAGCAAAGAGCTAGATTTGTTAACTAAAGGAAGGAGAATCGTCTGGAGCCTCCTTCCTTGGTGAGCCTTTCCTCAACACCCTCAATTGCCTACTTTGTGTTCTTCTTTAATGCGTACATAGATCTCTTCTCGATGAACGGGAAGGGATTTAGGGGTGCGGATGCCTATCTTTACTTGATTTCCCTTCACTTTCAACACTGTGATTGAGACATTCGTTCCAATTCTTGGGTTCTCGCCTGTTCGGCGCTTTAGGATCAAAATGTTTTCTTCCTACCGATACTCAAACTGTGGGTGGGCATTCCTTGTTGGGGGAGCTTGGCAAGTGATGCTTTGCGGGTGTGGAACTACAGGATAGGGAAGGGTGGGGGGAGTCTTCCTGGCTTGGTATTTCACTATAACCTGTTGAATTTAAATCATTTTTGTAGGAGTAATGTCAATTTACTAATCTGGCTTCTACTACCCCGCTCGCCGTTCTATTAGGTAGGTGTCCAGAATTGCCCTTCCTAGGATTGCCCATTACCTCCTGGCTTCAGTCACTTTTCTTTGACGTCTGGATCTGGCATCGTTGCTCCCCGGTCATCACTTTATCTCCTGGCGGAGAAGAAGCGGTAAATATTACCTTCCGTTAACCGCTTTTTTCAGGATGCATCAACTGATGTACCTCAGAGTTAAATACAGGTGAGGTTAAGGTATCGCGTGAGTTTTGATATACATCAAATATGTGGATGTAGTATTTGATGCAACTGTAGAGAACAATAGGTTGAAAAATATCGAGAAGGATAGGCAGTATTGATGGATTATGAAATATCTCCTCCCGGAGCCGGGGCCATGCTCGAATCACTTCGAGCATATGGCTACTCTCTCAATTCGGCAATTGCTGACATTATCGATAATTCCATAACGGCCAAAGCAGAGAACATCTGGATTCACTTGGTATGGAAAGGCTCAGATTCTTACATACATATCCGTGATGATGGATACGGTATGTCCGAAAATGAGTTGTCTTCTGCGATGGTGGCAGGGAGCCAAAATCCCCTTCTCCATCGTAAAAGCGATGACTTGGGCCGTTTCGGTCTTGGGCTGAAAACCGCTTCTCTTTCCCAAGCCCGTTCACTCACCGTAGCTACCAAATGTTCAGGGACTGAAATGGCGGTCCGGCGCTGGGATCTGGATTATATTGCAAAATCCGGAGCGGATGAATGGCGCCTCCTAAAGTCCTGTAGAGAGGGTGCGAATATTTTGCTGGAGCCCTTGGCATCCATGAGTTCTGGCACAATCGTGTTGCTTGAGAATCTGGATAAGCTGTGTGCTGGTAACACGGCTTCCAATTCGATCCATAGAGATAATTTCTATCATCGGATAGATTCACTACGTGAACACTTGGCGATGGTCTTTCAGCGGTTTTTGTCTGCACCCCAGAGGTTGAATATTTTCATTAATGGGGAACAAGAAACTCACGCAGTAAAACCTTGGGATCCGTTCTGCAAAACCCATAAGGCAACCGACCCGAAGCCGATGATTTCTGCTCCGTATAATGGAAAGTTGGTAAAGGTAAAGGGTTACATATTGCCACATAAGGACATGTTTGGCGCAGGTGAATTGGATGCGGCGGCCGGTCCTGCAGGCTGGAATGGTCAACAGGGATTTTACATCTACAGGAATGCCCGTCTTCTGGTGGCTGGTTCTTGGTTGGGATTGAGGGATGGCAGCCAAAAATGGAAGGCAGAAGAACATTACAAATTGGCCAGAATTCAAGTGGATATCACTAATGACATGGATGCCGATTGGCAGATCGATGTCAAAAAATCAGTAGCGACTCCACCCCATACTGTCGCAGAAGCGTTAGTGAATTATGGTGGGCAGATCCGTAAAGAGGCGAGGGAAGTGTTTGCCCATCGTGGAAAATATGGAAAACGTACTAGTTCTGCCAAAATATCCAAAATCTGGATGGCACGACAAAAAAATGGCCTGAATACTTATTATCTTAATCGTTCCCACCCCTTACTGAAAAGGTTTCTGGAGAGCGCCGGGTCATTGAAGAAGGATGCTGAAACACTTTTCAGGCTGATCGAAGAAACAGTGCCTGTGGAACAGATCTGGCTGGATACAGCAGAGTCACCGGAAAAACGTTCAACCCCCTTTTTTGGGGTGCCAGAGAAGGAGATTATCTCGGCGGCTGAGCAATCACTGAAAATAATAGCTGGCAAGCGGTGGCCGCCTTCGAAGGAATTGATTGATATGGTATGCGAAATAGAGTGCTTTGTTGACCACCGTAATTTGTTATACGCACATTTTGGAGTATGAATATGGATATATTTCCCAAGCTTCGAGCTGCTGTAGCTGGGCAAGTTGAACTGAAAAAGGGGCTGAACGAAGGACAGATCACCAGACAGGAAATTGTTGACTTGGTGAAAGCAATATTGATGACTACTCCGGAGCCATATAAAAATGATCAAGAACTTCGGTTGAGACTTATCGAAGATGCCGAGAGGGACAACATAACCTGGATGGGTAGTGCTCACACCATTTCGGTCTCAGATGATGGCAACTGGGAACCTTGGCTTGAGAAGAAAAAACCAAATATCGAATGGCGCTATTGGAACCGTTATGCACAATTACTGGTAGAAGAAGGCTGGTCGCCTAGGGTGGTAGATAGTCTTGGTGAGACTACTGATGAAACATTGTCTTGGCTTAACGCTCCTGAAACAGGAGGGAATTGGGATCGACGGGGTATGGTGGTTGGTTCTGTACAGTCAGGAAAAACAGCCAATTATACTGGCTTGATTTGTAAGGCGGCTGATGCCGGATACAAAGTGATTATCGTCCTTGCCGGGTTTCACAATAATCTCAGGTCGCAGACCCAGATCCGGCTGGAAGATGGATTCTTGGGCTACTACAAGAGTGAGTCAAACAAGCGGGTGCCTACAGGGGTGGGGTTGATTGCGCACGATGACAAGCTGCTGCCCAACACCATTACTACACGGGCAGATAAAGGGGATTTCAATAAAGCTGTGGCTACTAATTTCAGTAGCAGTATTGATAGGCCACTGATATTTGTCATCAAGAAAAATGCCTCGGTGCTCAGGAATGTGCTGGAGTACCTAGAGGGTCAGGCCGCAGCCCAGAAAGGTACTCATAAGGCGGCCAGAATCAGTGGCATCCCTCTTTTATTGGTTGATGATGAATCAGATCAAGGATCAATTAATACCAACAAAACAAATTTTGTTTCAGCTGCTGAAGGGGAAGATGAGGAATTTTTAAAGGAAACCGATCCTACCAAAATTAACGGTTTGATCCGGAAGATCATCAATACTTTTGAGCAATCAGCTTATGTCGCTTATACGGCTACTCCTTTTGCCAATATCATGATCCACAAGGATGCGGGATCAGAAGGGTTTGGTGATGACCTGTTTCCGCGCAGTTTTATTACTTCCATTCCGGCTCCCTCCAATTACATTGGCCCCCAGACAATGTTTGGTTTTACCGACCAATATACAGGGGAGCAAACGGATGGACTGCCATTAACAAGAGATGTATCGGATTATGCTGCGACAGACAAACTGAAGGAAACGGATGGGTGGATGCCTCCCAGGCACGGGAAAGACCACATCCCGCTGTTTGAAGGGAAAAAACAGGTGCCGCTGAGTTTGTATGAGGCAATCCTATCTTATCTCTTGGCTTGTTCGGTTAGGGTATTGCGGGGACAGGGAGAGAAGCATTGCTCAATGCTTGTCCATGTTACTCGGCTTACTAACGTGCAGCACCACGTCATGGAACAGGTAAAAACCGTGATGTTTCAAACAAAGCAGTGTCTTGTCAACGGGCGTGGCGATTCCAGTTTTACCACTTGGGGGGATTTGGAGCGACTTTGGGGAGAGGATTTCCGGCCTACTACTCTGGCGGTGGGAGATGATAGCTGTCCGCTACATGATTGGCAGGACGTTAGAGAGGTACTTCCGGCCATTGTACAAACTGTCAAGGTACGGGAGATTAACGGAACTGCTGGTGACGTATTGGACTATGAGACCCATAAGGGGAAAGGGCTAAATGTAATTGCCATTGGAGGGGACAAGCTTTCAAGGGGGTTGACTCTTGAGGGACTTGTGGTTAGTTACTTTACGCGGCCAAGTAAGACCTATGACACGCTGATGCAAATGGGGCGCTGGTTTGGATACCGTAACGGTTTTCTGGATGTGACCAGGCTTTATGCACCAGAGGTTCTACTCAAATGGTTCAGGCATATTTCCGACGCAGATGGTGAGTTGCGTACGGATTTTAAGACGATGAGTGCAATGGGAGCAACACCGGAGAACTTCGGTCACCGTGTCCGCACTCACCCATTGTTGCAGATAACTTCCGCTGTCAAAATGCGTGAAGGAAGCAAAGAACGATGCAGCTATAGTGGCGACTTAGTGCAAATACTGGTATTCCGGGCAGGCCATAATGATCGGCAGCACAATCTTGAATGTGTAGAAAAACTCGTTGCGGAAGTTGAGCGTCACGCCCAGTGCGAATCAGGTTTTCGGGAAGGGTCCATATTATGGAAAGGCGTTAATCCCTCTGCCATTACTCTGTTTCTGGAATCGTATAAAACGGGTTATGAAAATGGGCTACGGAAGGTTGATACTAACCTGATTGCAAAATACATCAATGCCCAAACGGGAAAAAGAAATTTGACCTCTTGGACAGTTCTGGTGTCGGGAAGCAGGGCAGGAGAGCTGGTATCTTTTGGAAGTAAAACAGTTGGGATGATTGAACGAACGGATCGCAGTAAGGATTCTTCTTGTTTCAAGCCTTCGGTAGTTACCTCCTCTACGGATGAAAGGGTTATTGATCTTGATAAAGAAAGCATGCAGGCGGCACTGGATGAAACCAGGTTGGTGGTAAAAAAAAGCAAGGGGGCTGCCGCTGCAGAGAAGGTAACAGAGCCGCGTAATGTCCAATTAAGACGGTACCGTTCAAGCAAAGAAGGGCTGCTGATCATCTACCCTATCAAAGCGCCGGAAGAGCACAAAGCGGCCAGCGAACTCCCCTTTATGGGCATGGCTGTGAGTTTTCCCCGGATTGGAGAAGAGCAAGATATTCCGGTTGAGTATATTGTCAACTCCGTTGCGCAGGACGATTATGAATACTGATCTGGAAACTGTGACTGAGCGCTGGCAAGACCTTGTCAGGGAAGAACCGGGTGAATACAACGCCGCGCGTTACAGGGTGGGGGGAACTCCAAGTTTTGGTGTATTTCTACTGTCTCGCTACCCTGACAGAACACCTGCAATAGAACTGGGACCAATAAGACCGGATATTACTAAGTCGGCGCCGCTGCCAAGCATGAAGGGTATTGAATCGGCCGTGGTTGCTGATGGTGGTCAGTTCTATCTTGCTATGGACCTTAAACAGTTTGGTGCTACAAGTGTTTTTCTGGTCTTGGCAGCAAGGCTGTGTGAGGACCTGCAGGATATTTCTCACCCCATCACCGCTTACGGGGTTATCAACGAAGTTCTTTCATGCTGGAAGTCATTCTTTGCAACCGACAGAAAGCACTTGGGAGAACAAAGCCAAACGGGCTTGTACGGGGAGTTGCTTCTGATTCTGATGCTGTTTAACAATGGAATCCCTGTCCGAAAATTATTGAAGGCATGGCGCGGCAGTGACGGCGCCCATCAGGATTTTCAGTTTCCAGGGGTTTCGGCAGAAGTAAAGTCAACCGTAGCGATCACAACTGACAAGGTTTCCATCAGCAGCCTCAGACAATTGGAAAATGTCGGGGCTGGAGATCTTTACTTGATTCAGGTCGTATTGGATTTACACGAGGGCGGTAATAACACATTGCCCTTTATTGTAAGTGATCTGAGAGAAGCCTTTTCCGCTAACAGTGTTGACCAGTTAATGTTTGAAGAGAAGTTGCTGACCTATGGTTACCGGGACGAAGATAATTCACACTATTCCGGGCGCTCTTATACCTTGCGGAAAGTCCGTGTTTTTCAGGTAGACACAGAATTTCCCAAATTGACCAGTTTTGACGTTGTAGGTGGAGTTGTGGAAGCGTCATACGTCATCAGTCTTACTGGTGTCATGGAAGCCAGTCTCGATTTGGAGGCTTTTGTTGATCGTTTGCAGGAATGTATTGATGAGTGAAGAGGATATTCCTGGCTTTCGCCGCCGCATTCTTGCTGAGATTTCGGATATTGCCAAGGAGGGACTAGCTTCCGATTATCTTGTCGAGCGATTTACAGAATACGTAACTCCAATTATCGCAGAATCAGGAACTATGCTTGATGTGTCTGTTGGCCATATTGAACGCCAGCATGGTAATGGGCTGATTCAATGCGACGCTTGGGCTGCAGACCTTGAAGAGGGGCGTCTGGATCTGGTTGTAACCGATTTTTCGGGGCAGGAAGAATTTGGTACTATAAACCGGTCGAGAATAGAGATTCTGTGCAAGCGTGCGCTGCGTTTATTGGATTTTGCGAATAAAACTACCCCTGAAGAAATTGAACCCTCTTCAAAAATGTTTGACTGCCTTACGCTTTTGAAAGAATCATTGGGATATGTGGGGCAGATACGGCTCCATTACCTGACGGACTCGATTATAACTGCAAAGGATGTTCCAGATTTGGCTGCCCCTGATAAAATGGAACTGCAGTTTCACAAATGGGACATTGTCAGGCTTGCCCGTGTGCAAGAATCAGATCGGGAATACGAACCAATCGAACTAGATTTGATAGAACGTTTTGGGCAAGGGCTTCCGTGCTTGCCCATGCCGGGTAACAGTAGTGAGTATAGCGGCTACTTAGCTATTCTTCCTGGGAGTTGGCTGGCAGCTCTTTATGAGCAATACTCTGGCTCCCTGATGGAGCTGAATGTCCGTTCTTTTTTACAACAGAAAGGCAAGGTGAATCGCGGCATCAGAAAAACCATATTAGAAGAGCCTTCCCGGTTTCTGGCCTATAACAATGGCATATCTGCTACGGTAGAGCAGATAAAAACGGCGAGAAGTAATAGCGGTGAAGAGGTCATTACGCATTTATATGGACTGCAGGTCGTGAATGGTGGACAGACTGTTGCCTCTATTCACAGGGCGAGCAAAATGGATCGTTGCAGGCATCTTGATGACATTGCGGTCCAGGCTAAAATTACAGTGGTAAATCCAATGCTGCTGGATGAGCTGGTTCCCAAGATCAGTCGTTTTTCAAATACCCAGAATACGGTTAATGAAGCTGACTTTGCTTCAAATGATAGCTTCCACGTTGAAGTTGAGCGGCTATCAAAGGATATCTGGGCTCCAGGGCAGCAATATCGCTGGTTTTATGAGCGGGCCAGGGGGCAGTATCAAGTGGCGAAAAGCCGCGCTTCCACAACACCAGCCAAGCGTAAGCAGTTCGAAAGTGCCTTCCCCTCAAGAAGAAAGTTCGTCAAGACAGACCTGGCACGTTATCAGAATGCCTGGGATCAGTTGCCGTATATTGTAGGCTTGGGGACCCAGAAAAGCTTTGTGCATTATATGGCCAGGGTAAAGAAAAGCGATCATGTTTTGAGCCTAGATGTAAGCTTTTTCAAGGATCTTGTAGCTAAAGCAATCATCTACAAGAAAGCGGAATCCATTGCCAGAAAACATGCGTTTCCTGCGTACCGAGCTAATGCGGTTGCTTACACGGTTGCTCTGCTTTCACACAAAACTTATGGACGATTGGTATTGGCCAATATCTGGAACCGGCAGGATGTATCTTCGGTAGTGGAGCAGGTTCTTACTGACTGGATGCCCCAAGTGCTGAATTGTATATTGGAAACGGCGAATGGTCGGAATGTGACCGAGTGGGCAAAAAAAGAGGGTTGCTGGAATAATGTCAAAGCACTTCAATTGGAGATGCCAGCAGCACTGGAAGCTGAACTTTCAGAAGGTGATTGCTTGCCTACTGTGGGTACCGCAGCCAGGAAAGGCAAGGTATCGTTGACAACGGATGATCGCAGAAATATTGCAATAGTCATGGGAGTGGATAGTGACACTTGGTGGCGGATAACGAAATGGGGGCAGTCTGAAGGTAATCTCACGGAATTCCAGTGCGGACTCTCAAATACTCTGGCTGGTTATGCGGCAGGAAACTGGGCCAAAGTACCCTCTGCCAAGCAGGCCAAATATGCAGCTGCCATTGTGGAAGAGTTACAGCAGTGTGGAGAGTTTCAGGTGGGCACCCTGTTAAACGATTGATATGTAGACTTTTTTCATGAGCGAGTAACAGGGGCTGTAAACTTCAGGATGGAATATCGCGGATTGGGCTGGAGTTTTTGATCCATTTTGAGACAGTATCCATCAATACGCTGATTTCCTCTGGCGTTTTGCTGCGAATAGCGCACTCCCATACTACAAGGACACGCCATCCAAGGTTCTCGAGAGTCTTCCGGTTCTGGATATCCCTGCGCTGGTTAGTTTCCAACTTTTCTTTCCAGAACTGTTTCCGGGTCTTTGGCCACTTGAAGTCTTTACACAAGTGCCGGTGCCAAAAGCAACCCCTGACCTCAATAGCAACCCTGTATTTGGGTAACACTATATCCGGCTTTCCGGGAAGTTTTTTATCATGCAGCCTATAGCGGAAGCCCCGGGCGTGCAGGGACTTTCTGACTATTAATTCAGGTTTTGTATTTCTTGAAGTGATTGCAGCCATCATTCGGGAGCGGATGGCTGGCTCAACGATATCAATCATTGGACCCGATTATAACGAAAGAATTTTTTTCATGTTAGCGGCAACTACATTGGAAATTTGCCAGGCAAGTCTTGGAGGGACGGCGTTTCCCACTTGATGATATTGCTCTGTACGGGTTCCTTCGAAAAAGTAGTTGTCTGGGAACGTTTGTATCCTGGCAGCTTCTCTTACAGTCCATGCCCTGCATTGTGATGGGTCATGATGAATGTAGTAATGCCCATCTTTGGAAATGTGGGACATGACAGTTGTTGCTGGAATGTTGGCTAATTGAACCTTGAACCTATCGATAAACTTGGCGGTTTTCTTACTCTCCGAGTCCACGTTTTTGTGATTGGGTAACAGGTTATCGGGGTAATCTCCCAGATAAGGGGGCCTGCCATGCACTTTCGCAAAACAGGAGGCAAACAGGTAACGCCAAATATCGGACTCCATATGTCTTTTGCTTTGGTGATTAAGCACGACTTTCAGGGGCCTGCAGTTTTTCCTGTACCAGTTATTCAACTTTCCTGATGAGCCGGGCTGTTTCAGGTAGCGGACGCTGCCCGTCTCCAGTTGTTGGTAGCCTATTTTGACAACCTTGCGGATCATGGCCAAGGTTTTGGTATCGACGCTATCGAACTCACCCTTTCCAAGCCCTTCGGCCATGACTTGATTCCATTCCTCAGGTGTGTTTAGTCTTCCGGTAACGTGGCTCCGCAGAGCTGGTAGGCTGTCCAGAACATCTGACACAGAGATCAGGTCTTTGGCTTTCTTCAACCTGGTAGGCAGCTTGGGATCGACGTCTTTTCTTATGCCTAAAAGTATTACTCTGTGCCTTCTCTGTGGAATGCCATAATCTTCTGCGTTGATTACATAATCTGAAGGTTGCAGCGGTGGCTGATTTTCTTCTGGTTCTGGTTTGACCAAAGAGTAAATATGGTATTCGGCATTTGACGGTGTTCTGGCCAGGTTGTCCAGTTCCTTAACAACCTGTCCTGGTGTTTCCAGTTCTTTCATTATCTGTGGAAATATGGGATTTCCATGAACTTTCGCTGATGTTAGTCCCTTCACATTCTCCATAACAAAACAGGCTGGTTTCAGATGTGCAACCAGTCTCAGATAATGACGGTACAGGTAGTGTCGGGGATCATCGTCAAAATTTTCCCGTGTGGATTGCATCCTTGCTCTTCCTGCAATGGAATAGGCTTGGCATGGCGGACCACCTATCATCACGAATTCTTTTGAGCTAAATCCAGACAGTGCTTTTCTGGCTCGTGCCTTGACTTCATCCAAGTCACTCATTTTCAGTTCGTGGTGCCATGCTTCATTGGCGGCATCACTGGATTCTTTGGGGTAGTGTTTGAAGAGTTCTTCTTGGGTGATTTCACCATTAAGGTATTGATAGTATTCCTTGGGCGGGGAATCAAATTGGCGGTAAAATGCCCGAAGGTTTAATGTGCTGTGGGCTGCTTTATCCATTTCGATAGATAGGGCAATTTTGAAGCGAATTTTGTTGTCTTCCAATTGAGAAAAACCTTCCCCTAAGCCTCCAGGCCCAGCAAACAGGTCAATAATTGGAATGTCTGTATGTTTGGTCAATTCTATACTTCCGTAAATAGCTATGGCCTATGGCTCGGTTTTTTCGAGCAAATCAGAAACTTCACATTCAAACAGATCACATAGTTTGTCTATCGTGTCCAAATCGATGCGTTGCGCGGTTTCCTTGTACAAAAGGGTGATTGTGCTGCGATTGAGTCCAGTTTCTCGGGCGACATCCACTACCTTCAACTTTTTTTCGCCCATCAGGCGTGCAAGATGGCATCTGATCATGCTTTTGGGCCAGTACTCTAAAAATTACTTTATAAAATAACACAAAGTTATCCTAAATGATATTTCGATATTTAGAATGACTTATGAATGTTTGATCTTACCGCTGGATCAAAACAAAAAGTCAATTAAATGATTAACGGGATGCTTCTTGAGGAGTCTCTGATCAACGAATCATTTTGCTGGGTACAAGCTAAGTCGCTTTAAAATGCATTTTTTACGCGTAAACGCTTAATTTCTGCGTAAAATCTTATTGATTTTTCATTTGAAGCCTACAATGGTTGATTTTCCAATCGTCTCCTCGGCAGTCAAGTATTTTTTTTTCTATTCGTAAGCTGGTGAAGCCTGCTGGCAAGCACTGCTGCTCAGTGTCTTTACCAGTCCCTCGATAGCGGACTTTGTCATAACTAAATACAGGCTTGATGTAACGAAACGTGGTTCGACCTTGGCTATTATTTGCTCCTTGCGGCGTTTGTCATGTTCAGGGAAAGTTTTTAGCTTGCTCGGCTTCGTTGCTATGTATTAATCGACTTTCAGCTTATGCTTGGTTGGGGTAGGGTTTTAAATATAAGCCAATGCTGAATCTCATTTTCCCGGTAATGAAAACAATTTTTAGGGCCTGCTCAGGTCGGAACACCGATACAATGTAAAGCACCGTTACTTGTGTTAGGGGCACTTATTTAACGCAGGGAATTTTTTATACTGCTTTTGAAATAGAAAGTTATTGCTTAGGTTGCTCTTCATCAAGGGAAAGTAAAACCATTGATGATCGTAATGGAAGGTTTGTATGTGATGGATGTGGTGGTGTTTAGAAAGGAGCTCTGCTGGGTGCGTAATGCAGCTTGGACTGAACTCACAGAGGATAGAGCACGGAAAGACGCTCGAATTATTGTTCAAGGTGGAATTGAGAGGATTGTTGCAAATGGAAATGATTTTCCGGATTCGACCACATCACAATCTTGAGAGTGTTTTAAACTCCGTAAAATTAGCAGCTAAATTAGGTTTCGATTTAGAGATAGAATGATGTCACATTAGATATCTTATCGAATCCAATTGAGGTTTCTAGTTTTGCCTTGAGTTCTATCTTACGTTCGCATGAAACTCCCCATTCAGGTAGAAACTGAGCAATGTATTCGTGCGATGGCCAAAGATATACATGTCGCTATCCAAAAGGTCGACTACCACCGGAGCGATATCACAAGTGATAGTCTCCTTCCGTGGAGAACCTATCCTCAACGCCTTCCATTACCTACTTTTCGTTTTTTTTCAATGCGCACATAGATCTCTTCTCGATGTACGGGAAGAGATTTAGGGGCGCGGATGCCTATCTTTACTTGATTTCCCTTCACTTCCAGCACTGTGATCGAGACAGTCGTTCCAATTCTTAGATTCTCGCCTGTTCGGCGCTTTAGGATCAACATGTTTGTTTCCTGGCGATACTCAAGCTGTGGGTGGGCATTCCGTGGTGGGGAAGCTTGGTAAGTGATACTTGGTGGAATAGTGGGGTGGGGCGCGGGGGCGGTGGGCGCAGAATAGGAAAAGGCGGGCGCTAGGCTCCCAGAGCTTGGGGAGTCGCTCCAAGCTGCTGATTGTGCTCCACTTTATTGAAGACGAGCGGGTTTCTAGCGTAGTATGCATACAGCCATCTTGATACTGTCGTTATCAATTTGGTTAGCTGGCCCCTGGTGTTGCAGCACCTTGGGTCAGCGCCTTTTCTCTATTCTTACTTCACGCTACCGTTCTCCTAGTGAAGAGGTGGCTCTTGTTAGAAAATTCCTGGATCTATCTTTAGGGCGGGCCTTACAGAATTTGCCTGCTCACAGCCCTAAAATCTGATAGCTATCAGTCAATTCTACGCAGAATTGATACTTAGAAAAACCTAATAAATTTTAATAAGATAATTTTGACGCCGATATTTTTCTATGTGTTCGTGTTGGAGCTATCAACTTCCCATTGGGTAGTTAGTGTTTTAATTGCTCGATTCGACTAAGTTGGAACATGCCTGTTCCAAGTTTTGTATGTTGCTTGATAACCTAGCAGAATGTTCACAGAAGGTATTATTATGCTTGATATAGCCGATATCTTAAACTTGATACGCCTGAATGAAATCGAGTTACAAAAAACATATAAAGAATTAGAGTCTGAAGATGCAGAAACTCGAAACAACGCTGGTGAAATTGTAGTTCAGGCTGAAAATTTGGGCAAAAAGCTTAAGCAGATGTATGAAGATAAGGGGCCTGACCACTCTGTGTATCCAAAATATGACGACTACATTGAAATAGTTGGTAAAAGATGACGGATTGAGATTTGTGGGAAATAGAAGCCAAGTTATTGTGTTTCTTGTTTTGATGTATTCGTTCAATAATTGAACATGCACTGTCTGAAAAGAGTCTGCAACTGACTAGAAGGGTGGAGGGGCGTGTGGATTCTTCACTCATAGATTTCGCTCTGGAGGGTAAGCTGGTTCGGACATTTTGGATCAATATAGGCATTTCGTGCTAACCTAAATAGCTAATTTGAAAACAGCTTGTAAATATTGATGCTATTTGGCACTACACAAAGCCCTAAAGGGCCTAATTTAAGAAAGTCAGTACCTGTAAGATGTAATCTTTCCGGTACCAAGCTTACTTTTTTAAAGCCCTTAAGCAACGCCTCAAAAATTAGTGGTGAAGAGCCAAGTGCTGATTTGCCATTGGCTTTCAATGAGAATATCTACTCCTTAGATAGTTTTAATGAAATTCGTAACAATGCATGGGGCATACTGTTTGCAGAGGAACGGTATAAATATCATGGCCCGCCGTTCATCAATCCTGGTATTGGAGGGATGGAATTTACTGCCTCACTTAGGAAGATAGGCAATGACTTAAATCTACTTAAAGCCTGTGACTATGAGGATTGGGTTGATAGTGATATTAAAGCCTATTATTCCCCTGGTACGGGGTCTGTTTTCCAGGAATGGCTCTATCTTTTCCCGCTGTTCTGGCAAACCTTCAAGTTACCTAATGCGAATGGTGTTCAATGGGTTGCCTACGCTGTTCAAGATTTAAGCTGCCAGGAAGGTGATCTAATCAAATATTATGTTCGTGCTGCAATTTCATCTGAGCATGAATTGGTTTTCTCATTTAGAGCCACAACTGATGATTATGATTCTGGTGCTTTCGGGTTATTCAAAGAAATTTCAAATTTTATATTGAATAGTGTTGAGATTAGATTAACTGATTCAATTGAAGAAGAAATTAAAGCATTGTCGAAATCTGGTCTTCGGAACTTCAGTGAAGAAATGCCCGTATTGCGATTTGATGATGCGCCAAAAAACAAGTTCAGTAATTATGAATTGTTAAGTGATCCGTGTTTTTATTTTACTAAAATCAATAAGGTGGTTGACCGTAGACTCTGGTCGAAGTAGGAATTAGTCTCTCTTTCTAAGATGCTTTGTACTGTCAGCTATATTGGGTCAAGTTGTATTTGTTGTGGGCTTACCCAGTGAACCCCAAAACCTCTTTTGGAATAATGCTTGGATGAGGTTCCTTTCACTTTTTGACTGCATTACCGGTTCTCTTCCGTATTACTTAGCCCCTAGAGCTGGCTCGATGTGATGTATCTATATTTTGTTTACTTAATCGCATCACATTGAGCTACTTTAAAATATGGAAATTGGGTTTCTCTTGTCCTTTACATATCCAGTACTGCTCTCTTAAATAATTGATATGAATCTCGGAGCTATATCCATCTTCCCCTAATCCAACTCAACTAACCTCTGCATCAACGGAAAATACAAAGCACACCGAATATTCCGCTCCCCCCGCGCATAGAAGAGCTTGCGATAATTCTCCAACTGATTCCGATACTGCTCCAGCTGAGCCGCAATAAACTCTTCCTGGCTTTCCTCACCACTGGGTTCAGCCGTTTTGTAATCGACAATCCAGCGGGTACCTTCGTTATCGATAAAAGTGCGGTCGACAATAGAACGTCTTAATTGTCGGCCACCGCTGTGGAGTTCCAGTTCGCAAGCGGACTCCCTTAGTGAGCCATCCAATAGCCAACGGCCGGTGGGGCAGTTGAGGCTGTTGCGTACGGCGATCTCCACTTTCTCGACGGCGCGGTCCAGGCTGGTGGAGGATAGACCTAATTGTTTCAGGCGCAGTTGCCATAGGGGGCGTTGGGCTTCCAGTTTGTTGGGTGTCCAGTCGCTGATATTGGTCTCGGCAATGGTGGCGAGGGTTTCGTGGGCTACGGTGCCGGCGTGTTTTAACCAGCGCAGGGCTACCTGGCCCAGTTCGGGAATATTGTCTTCTTCCTCGGTTTTGGGTTGGTAGTCTGGCATGCGGTATTGGGCCAGCCATTCCTGCCGGGGCATGGCTTGGGGTTGCCATTGGTTGGGCAGGCGCAGCAGGTAGTCGTGATCTCTGCTGGTTTCTTCCTGGTTGAGCAGGGGTTCTTCTGCTTCCAGCCAGTGACACCAGTCGCTTTCCTGGTGGTGCAAAACACTGGGCCAAATGCCGGCGAGTAAGGCGGCGCTGCCGGGGGCTTTTAGGTGGCCCTTTTTTTCATCCCGGTTGATGCAGGCTAAAAGATGCAGCGAGCGGATGGCGCGGGTGCAACCTACATACAACAGGCGGGTGCCTTCCAGGCGTTCGCGTTCGCTGTTGTCGTGCTTCAGGTATTCAAAAACCGGGTCGCGGCCGCCGCGCGCATTTTTGGGGGCGAGCAGGAAGCGGCTTTCGCCTTCGCGGCTAAGCCATTCACTCCAGCGCAGTAGTTGGTCGCTGCCGGGTTTGCCGCCCTGGTCCAGGCCTGGGATCAGTACGTGTTCGAACTCCAGCCCTTTGGATTTGTGAATGGTCATCACCTGCACTTTGGCATCCTGGGCTGGGCGGGCGTAGAGCTGTTCCAGGGCCAGGGTGAATTGTTGCCAGTCAGTAATGGCCCCGCCGGTATCGAAGGCTTCTAATAATTGCAGAAAATCCTGCACATTATTCAGGTCGGATTTTTGCGCAACGGTGGCGGGGCCGCCCAGTTCCAGCCAGAGGCCTCCAATCCAGGTGCGCAGGGGTTTGCGGCCGCGCTGTTGCCAGGCGTGCAGCAGTTTGGGAGCCACTTGGGCCAGGCGTGTGCGCCCTTCATCGCTGAGCAGGGCGATATCGCCCACTTCCTGCAAGGTCATTAATAATGGGCGTGCGCTGGTATCGGTTACGGTGATATCCCCATTGCCCCAGTTGGCCAAGGTGTAAAGGTCTGACAGTTGCAGTCCGCACCAGGGAGCGCGGAGTACGGCCAGCCAGCTGATTCGATCGCTGGGGTCGAGCAGGGCGCGGGTGAGGCTGAGTAAATCCAACACCACCATTTTACTGGCGAGTGGCGCCAGCTCTGGGGCCTGGAAGGCGATATTGGCTGCGCTTAGGGCCGGCAGAATTTTTTGCAGATGTTTTTTCTTACGCACCAGAATGGCGATGCGGCTTTCCGGATCTTGCGCTTGTAATTGCTGCACCAGTTCAACCACTTGAGTGGCTTCGCGGTTGCGGTCTTCGTCATCAATGCAGCCGTAGAAATTCACCGAGGGCTCGGCCCATTTGCTGCCTTTAAAAGCTTCGGATTGCAGATAGCGCACGGCGCCGCGCCCGATATTGTCCGCTTGCGGAAAGGCCCTTTGGAAAGTCTCGTTGACCCAGTTCACCACCGCGCTTTCGGAGCGGAAATTTACCTGGAGGTCGAGGGCTTCCAGGGGCACTTCACCGATACCGCGTTCGCGCGCATCCAGGAAAATACCCACGTTGGCATTGCGGAAGCCGTAACAGGATTGCATGCCGTCGCCGACAATAAATAAGGTGCGGCCGTCTCCCTGCTGCCAGCCGGCAGTGAGTTTTTCCAGCAGTTGTAGCTGGGTGTGGGAGGTGTCCTGGAACTCGTCCACCAGAATATGCTGGGTTTGCAGGTCCAGTTTCAGGGCCAGGTCTGTGGGGTTATCGCTATCGCCCAGGGCGATCAGTGCGGCCTGGGCCACTTCGGTATAGTCGGTGGCGCCCAGCTGCTGGAAGACCAGCTTTAATTCTGCGACCAACTTGGGCAGTACCCGGGCGAGCCCTTGCAGCAGTTGCCACTGGCTCTGTTGCAGCCCGCTGGGGAGCTTGCCCACTTCCCGCAGTGCGGAGAGCAGCGATTCGTTGCCGGCCAGTTCCGCCAGCAGGTCTTTCATGCGCTGTTTGTATTCTTCGGCGATGGGGCGCTCGGGATCTTTTTTATCCGGCAGGCCAAAGCCGAGTTTCTTATTGATGCCGCCGCCTTTGCGCAGATCACCGGTGGTGGTGAGGAGCAGGCTGCCGAGGGCGAGCCAGGCGGACAAGCCGCTGCTATCTGTGCTGGGGAAGTCGTCCAGTTCGGCGAAGAGGCACAGACCGTGGCTGGGGTTTTCCTTTTGTAAATTGCCGCCGGCATAACTGGCCAACTCCAGCAGTTCCCCGGCATAACTGCCGAGGGCTGTGGTGAGGTCTTGCAGCTTTTCTGCCACCAGTTCGTCGATAACAAAATGGAAATAATCCTGGGCGCCGTCGAAGTTGACGCTCAAAAGTGGGCCGAGCCATTGCTCGCGCTTGTCCAGCAAAATACGCAGCAGTTTATTGAGCTGGCCCAGGTCGTTGTCCAGGTGGAGCAGCAGTTGCTGTAGATCTGCGTCTGGGGTTTCGCCATCGAGGTGTTTGAGCAGGTTCACCACGGCCAGTTCGAAGGCGATTTGGGTGCGCTCCAGGGGTTCACCCGGTGCGCCCAGGCCGCTTTCGATCGGTAGTTGGCTGGCGAGGCTGCGGCAGAGGCCGTCGATGGTTTGAATACGCAGGCGCTGGGGTGTTTGCAGCAGTTCCCATTCCAGTTCGCGATCCCGCTCCAGCAAGGCGCGGGCTAAATCCCAGGTGATGGCATCGTGGGGGTTGTCTGGCCGGGCTTGGTCGCGGGCGCTGTGCAGGGCATCGATCAGGCGCTCGCGCATTTCACCGGCAGCTTTGCGGGTGAAGGTAATGGCCAGCACTTCTTCCGGTTGCTGGCAGGCGGCGAGCAACTTTAATACGCGCTGGGTGAGCAGGCCGGTTTTACCGGAGCCCGCCGGGGCAGACACGGCAAAACTGCGACTGATATCCAGGGCTTGGCTACGGGCGTCGGCATCGATGGGGCGGCGCAGGGCGGGAGTGGTCACAACTTCGTTCATTCGCTTATTTGCTCCCTTTCCGGCCAGCGGTTTAGGGGCCAGAGTTCACTGTTGTTATCGGTGGGGCGATCAAAGGCGAGGGTGGCTACACCACTGCGATATTCAGTGGCGAGGGATTCCAGGCTGTAGCGCCAGTGCTCCACCAGATTGCTCCAGGTGCCGTAGGGGGATTCCTTTTCGGTATCGCCCACGGCTTTAATGCCGGTGATGGGGTGCTCCAGGTCTCCGCAGCCATTCCATTTGCAGTCGCCGTTGCGCACCTGGCCGAAGGCGATGGCGTGGGCGTCCGGTTGGAATAGGGCGTAGAGCGGCAGCTGGGGTTCGCGGATACGCTGGGTAAGCCAGTCGCGAATACTGGGGACGCCAGTTTTGTAATCGATTACCAATTGTTCGCCGCTGGCGAGTTGGTCCAATCGGTCCAGGCGCAGGTTAAAGTGCAGCCCGCCGATTTCCACGGCCTGTTCCCATTCCACTTTTTCTACGGAGAAATTGGGCCTGTCCAGTTCCACGGACAGCCATTGTTGCAGCAGGCGCTCCAGGCGCTGCTTTTCCATGGCCCAAAATCCGACCGGCAGGTGATTGTATTTCTTGCGCACACTGCCGAGGGAGCGCTCCACTGCTCGTTCGATTTGCGCTTGGCGTTGCTCATCGTCCATAGCTTGCAGTTGTGCGAGGGTGCCGCACTGTTGCCAGAATTCCGCCAGCACCTGGTGCACCACATTACCGCGCTCGGCGGGGCCGAGGCCGATATCCGGTTGGGTAAAACTGCTGGCGCCGAGGCGGAAGCGCAACTGCGCATTTAACGGGGACAGGGCCTGGGCCTTGAGTACCGAGGCACCGCCGCGCACCCGTTCGCATTCGGCGGGGGTAAGTGGCGGTAGCTTTTTGTCTTCGATTTTTTCCAGTTGGCAGGCTTGCGCCAGTTGGCTGTAGTGATTGTGCAGGGCGCCTTCGGCAAAGTGCTGAGCTTGTTGCGGGCTTTCAAACAAGCTGCTCAGGCCTTGCTGCACACCGTCTTCTTCGCAGGTGTAACTCACGACGATATCGCCGCTGGCATTCTGCAGGTCGGCGGTGAGTTCGCGGGCTAGCTCCAATTCCCGCTCGGCACTGGCGCGGGGCATCTTCCAGTGTTTTTGCCATTGAATTGGCAGCAGCGGATTGGGCGCCGGTGCCGGCGGCCATTGCTGTTGGCCGAAACCGACCAGGCGCAGGTGATCGAAGGCGAGGCCGCCGGCTTCAAGTACCCCGAGAATTTGCAGGGGGCCATCGCGGGTTTCCGCTTGGAAGGGGGTGCGGCTGGCAATCTGACGCAGCAATTGTAGGGCCTGGGTGAGGGTAAGGTTGCCACCGCAGGCGCTGAGCGCGGCGAACTCTTCCAGGATGGATTCCCACTGCATCAGCTGCTGGTATTCCTGGCTGTCCGGGTTGCGGCTGCCGGGCCAATTTAATGCGCTAAGGGTTTCGGAAAAGCGCGCGGCCCAAATTTCTGCGGGGGCTCGCTGCCATCGCCGGGCGCGTTCGGCCATTTGTTCCAGTTGGCGGGGCAGTTGCGGTGATTCCAAGTGGAGGACTTCTGCGGTGCGTTCGGCCCAGTAGCGCAGGGTTGCGCCGTCGATGCGGCGAAGTTCCAGTTTTTGTAAACGGCGGAACAGGGCGCTGCGCAACCAGGTTTCACTGTCGTCGCCCCAGAAAGGGCTGAACAGGATGTTTTGCAATTGGGGGTAATCCCATTCGTCTTGCAGTAGCGATAGCAATTGCAGGACGGCGCTGCCGACCGGTGTCTGTGCCAGGGGCGTACCGGCGGAGAAGTTAAACGGGAGTGTGTAGCGCGGTTGCTGCGGGTCCAGGTATTGGGGTTCGAGCACGCGGGAAAATACCGCTTCCACCTGGGCGCGGCACTGGCCCAGATTATTTACCACTATGCCGACGCTGTGGCCGGGATTTTCGGCCAATTTCTGCCCGGCCCAAAGGGCTGCCTGGTAGAGTTCTTCATCCAAATCGGCGCAGGCGGCTACGGATAATTCGCTTTGCTGGGTGATTCCCTGCCTTTCATTAACAGCTTCGGCACCTGCGTGAATCAGGGCATTGGCGAGGGGCGAAATCTGGGCAAAGCCGGCGGTATCAATTTGCGGCAGGGGTTCCAGAATGCCTTCCTGGAATGCGCGCAGGATCAATTGATCGCGCTGGTCTGGCGTGATGGCGCTGTGGGCCTGAAGCTCAGTGGCAAAGGCTTTGATCATAGTGCACAGCGGCAGTTCGTCGCTACGCATAGAGAGTGCGAACTGTTCCAGTAGGGGAGTTAGCGTTTCATCTATTTGCGAGAGATCGGAGATCAGCTGCCATTGGAGCAGCTGCGCCAGGGCGCTATCGGCATCCCGGCACAGTTGCTGGCTGTTGAGCAGTTGCCGGTCCAGGGATTCATCCAGGGCGCGCTGCCAGAGTAACTGCCGTTGCTCGCGATTCAATACCTGCTGCAAGGCGGGCTGCCAGTTGCGCTGTTGCAGTTGGAACCAGAGCTTGTCCAGCCAGCTGCGCAGGGATTCCACCGGCGGCGGCACCCAGCAGGCACCGGGCGACTGCTGCGCGGCAAACACCTGTTGGCAGCGGTTGCGCAAACGGTTGTTGGGGGTGAGCAGCAGTCCTCCGGGAGGCAGCTGCGCAAATACTTCGAGAGCGGGAAATGCCGGCTTCAGCATGAATTCGGGTACCGGTTAGGGCTTGTTATTCGGGGAACGGTCGCGGTTTGTGACGGAGCTGTCAACTCTGTTGCGCGGTTCTCATCATTTTGGCGATCTTAGGTGTTGGGCTCGAGGGGTTCGGCAACTGGGGCGAACTCGCTAAAGGCCCGTTCTATATTGCCGGTTAGGTCAACCGTGCTGGTGATCAGGCGGCCAGTGTTTGGCGCATCCGGCAGCATCAGCTCGAGTTCGTCCAGCCACCAGCGCACTCGCCGGGCGATGGCTTCACCGGAATCCAGCCACTGGATTGAGCGAGGGGCGAACTGGTCCAGTTCTTCCCGCAGAAGGGGAAAGTGAGTGCAGGCCAATACGGCAATATCCACTTGGTCGCCACCGGCGGTGTGGAATACGCGGTGTAATACCGGCTCCAAATCCTCTGCGGTGATGGTTTCGCCGCGCAGTTTGCTTTCCGCCAGATGCACCAACTCCGGTGCGGGCACATTAATTACCCGGTTGCCGTTGGCAAATTGCTCGATCAGTTCGCGGGTGTAGCGGCGGTTTACGGTGCCTTCGGTGGCAATCAGGGCAATAGTGCGGGAACGGCTGGCGGCAGCGGCGGGTTTCACAGCGGGTACAACGCCCACTACGGGTTTCTTCAGGGATTCGCGCAGCTGGGGTAGGGCCAGGGTGCTGGCGGTGTTGCAGCCCACCACTAAAATATCGGCACCGCAGTGCTCCATCATGGCTTGGGCCTGCTGGACGATCCGGGGGCGCAGTTCTTCTTCGCTTTTGTTGCCGTAGGGGTAAAAGCCGTTGTCCACACCCAGGTGCAAGGTCAGGCCCGGCATCAGGCGGCGGATCTCCCGCGCAATGCTGACGGCGCCCACGCCGGAATCAAAGATCAGGGCGCTGGGGGCTGGGCTGTCTGGGAGGGCGCTGTGTTTGTGCATGCGTTCTGGAGTACCAACATCGAAACCAATCCTCCAAGAATACCTAAAACCCCGTAAAAATTCCCGCTGGGTCTTCTCGGGCGCAAACCTATCCCTTGTTACTGAGGTTATCGGCTGGGCTGGCGCGGGGTACTTTCCAGGGGCAAGCTGGTAGAATGGCGCCTTCGCCTGGGTGGTATCCCGGGCAGGCCAGCGGGCGAGGCCCCTGGCAAAATCCTGATTTATCCATCTCTTTCCAGGTCTGGGAGTACCACTCTATGCCAGCGTTCCCGCTGCAATTGAATGCCGATCATGCGGTGATGGCGGCTGTTGCCATCTTGTTTCTGTTGGGCTTGGTGTTTTGGTTGGCGCGAGCCAGTAGCCGCCGCGCTTTATTGCAAAGCGAAGCCGCTTTGCAGGTGGCTCAGGCGCGTATCGAAAGCAGCCGCGAGCGGGAGTCCCAGCTTGGGGTTGAGGTGGAATCCCTGCGTACCGAGCTGGCGGATAAGCTGCAACAGCTCACGAGAAGCCAAGTGTTGGTAGAAAAAGGGGAGGCGGCCCTGGCGGAGCAGCGCAAGCTGATGGAGCAAATGCGTATTGCCATGGGTGAGCAGTTCGAGAATCTGGCCAACCGGATTTTTGAAGAGAAGCAGCAGAGCTTCGTGCGCCGCAGTGAAGACAGCCTGCGCAAAAGTCTCGATCCGCTGGAGCGCCAGCTGGGGGATTTCCGCAAGCGGGTGGAGCATGTCTATGATCGCGAAAATGCCGAGCGCAACAGTCTGCTCGGGCAGATCAAGGCGTTGCGCGAGCAAACCCAGCGCATCAGCGATGAGGCCCTGAACCTGACTTCGGCCCTGAAAGGGGATCGCAAGATCCAGGGTAACTGGGGGGAAGTGGTGCTGGAGCGTTTGCTGGAGGAATCCGGCTTGCAGAAGGGTCGCGAATACGAAACGCAAGTAACGCTGACGAGTGATGGCCGCAGGCGCCAGCCAGATGTGATTGTGCGCCTGCCGGAAAACAAAGACCTGATTATCGATTCCAAGGTCTCCCTGGTGGATTACGAGCGCTACAGCTCGGCGGAAACCGATGAGGAGCGCACTCAGGCCCTGAAGCAGCATGTGAATTCCCTGCGCGCCCATATCACCGGCCTTAACAAGAAGGCCTACGAGCAGTTGGAGGGTGTTCGCACCCTGGATTTCGTCTTTATTTTCGTGCCCATTGAGGCTGCGTATATGTTGGCTATGCAAGCGGACCCGGACCTGTTCCGTTTCGCGTATGAGAAGCAAATTGTCCTGGTGAGCCCCACCAGCCTGATGGCGACCCTGCGTACCGTCGAGAATATCTGGCGCTACGAGAAACAAAACAAGAACGCGGAAAAAATCGCCGACGAAGCCGGCAAACTGCACGATCAGTTTGCTATGGTGCTGGAGTCACTGGATGTTCTTGGTGACCGCTTGCGCCAAGCGGATGACGCCTACCAGCAGACTTACAAGCGACTGGCGACAGGGCGTGGTAATGCGGTGAAGCGTATTGATAGTCTGCGTAAGCTTGGTGCTAAAACCCGCAAACAAATATCCGCCCAGCTCCGTGACAGGGCTGAGGATTCAGGACAAATGGCGCTTCCTCAGGAAGAGGGAGTTGCTGCGGAAGACTAATTCCCTATGGAAAATATTTCCTTTGCTCTGCTAGTTACAGGCCCGATCTTTTTGATGATTATCGGTGGATACTTGCTTACTAGGCAGGGCATGTTGCATAAATCCTTTATCGACGACGCAACGGTGCTGGTTTTCAACGTGATGCTGCCTGCACTGTTGTTCGATAGTATTTATTCATCGAATGCAAAACCCTCAGAAGAGATCCCCCTTTTAACAGCGGGAATTTTGGGTACCTTCGCGATAATCCCCATATCTTGGCTGATGGCTCGGCCCGTTACTGTGAAGGATCGCAGTGCGTTTATCCAGGGTGCATTTCGTGGAAACGTTGCCATTGTGGGGCTCGCCTGGGTTGAGAAGGCGTTTGGTGAGTCGGGCGTTTCTCACTCGGCAGTGCTGGTTGCAGCGTTGACAATTCAGTTCAATGTATTCGCCGTAATACTTTTTGTTTTTTACAACGAAGAGAAGAAATTCAGCCTGGGCTTGTTGCTGAAGGAGTTGGCAAAGAACCCATTAATCATCGGGGTATTCCTGGCAATTTTGTGCCGGGTGCTGGATATCAAAGTGCCACAAATGGTGCTTGATACCGTTAAAATACTGGGCTCTGCAAGTTTACCAATGGGGCTGATTTGCATTGGTGCGAGTATGAAGCTAGGCCAGCTACTGCGTAGCTCGCCAACAGCGCTGACCTCCTCAGTGCTCAAGTTATTAGGGGTACCGATACTCTCAGTGCTGATTGGCTGGGCCCTGGGTATGAGTCCGACCTATTTGGGCTATTTAATGCTGATCACTGGCTCGCCTTGTGCGATATCGGCCTTTGTGATGGCTCATACCATGGGTGGTAATAGCCAATTGGCGGCCAATATTGTTGGTCTTAGTACAGTGCTCTCTGTTATTTCGGCCAGCATCGGGCTGGCGTTACTTAAGGTGTATATTTAATGACTGTGTTTCCTACTTGGCTGCTGATTGTTGCGGCTTTAGTTATCTTCTCCCTGGCGATTGTAGCTGGCTACTATCTGCGCAAACTATCGATTGCACAGAAGAAGCAGGCCGCGCAGCTAGCTGAGCTAGAGCAGGCTGCAGAGGATCAGCGACAAAGAGTAAATGACAGTATTCAGATTATTGCTCGCACGCTATTGGATGATGGAGTCGGGCTTACCGAAGCTTCGATTCGTATTCGCGTTCTTTTGGATGCACTTCAGGTGGAAGATAAAGTGCGTGAAGAGTTTGTGGCCTTTTACACCATCGCAGAGAAAACCAGTCATATCCCAATTCTCAAAGACTGGAAAGAACTGCCGCGTAAAGAACAGTTCAAGTATGAATTGGAGATGGCGCAAGTAGAGGCGGACTATAAGGATTTTGCGATGGATGCCGCCAAGCGGATTTTGGGGCGTTCTTTTTGAATCTGGAAACTGGCAAGTGACTCACTAGACTTGAGTATTTATGCATATTTCAACGAGCAAAAGTCTGCTCGTTGAAATTAGGCGAAGCATTCCTTCCTAATTAAGTTATAGATTCAATAAGATTAAGTTTCTACAAATTATCTTCTTCATAAAAATAAATTCCAATTAGTTCACCAGCCATTAGCTGTACACGCCAGCATCGACTACATCTCATTATCTTTATAAGTTGACATAAAGCTTGGTTTTTAGCCTAATCCTCCCAAGATGTCTAAAGTCAAAACCAGCTTCATCTGGTTGCACTGTTTTGAAATTAGCTAACTCATTGATTTTCAATGAAGTTTGCAGGTTTTCTTAGGTGGGGGAAGTGGATAGATGTCTAGACGTTGTTATCTATTTATCCTGTGACTCTATCGTCAATATCTTCTATTTATTAAAGCCTCTATTTTCTGAGGCTTAACCAGATATGAAATGTAGGGCGTGATGATATCTGGATGCCCATATAATTCTATCGGTGGGTGCGGTTATTGAAAAGTACGTGGTCGAAGTTTTAAGTGAAATGTCAAATGAATAAAGTTATTAAGAATATATTTCTATTCTGCCTGTGTATACCGGGGGTAGGTTTTTCTCAATCAAGTGAAGATTTGGCTCGAGAAATATTTATCGATGATGTCGCCAAAAAAGAATCTGCAGACCTCAAAGAACTCTTCGATGAACAAAGAGAGGACTTTATAAAGTTATATGAGCCTCTCTATGGGGTTAGTGAAGTGTCGCCGGAAATTGTTGCCATGGAAGAACAGTTGTACATGGATGTGGTGTCTTCCAATGTATTTAAGTTCGACCCCAAGGAGCTTGAGGAATTACTGGTTAATAATATTGTTTCAATGCTCACTTTTGAAGAGTTGCTGGAGTTAAGGGAGATTAATCAAAGGCCAGTTTTTAAAAAGCTAGATCGTATAAATGAAGTGACGATGAAAGCAACACAGCTGCATATGGATGCGTGGCAAAAAGATAATTTAAGGTTAATAGAGTACTTCGTGGAAAGGAATGAAAGGAAGTTGATGAGATTGGAGGAGTTAATAGAACTTCGCAAGAAGGATAGAGACAAGTCCGGATTATAACAGGGTAGAGCATTTTGAGTGCTCAGGCTAATGGTGCAGCGTGAGTTTGATCGCTGGTGGTTGATTATCTTCCGCAAAAGTCAACAATTTCTCAAATGTAATTCGGCATCCCAATTTGGGAGGGTCGTGATTGATAATGTATCGGTTGTGAGCCTTGTTGTAGGATGTCAAATATATGTTTTGCATTGTAGATTCATTGCAATCGGCACGCATAAAGTTTCCAGAATAGACCGCCGCTGCTCACGATATTAGGAGCATAAATTAATGATCTTTAAAGCTATACAATTACTTATTCCTGCGGTTATGATTTTATTTGGGTTTTTCCAGACGGTTGTGTATCTGAGGATGCGAAAAACATTCGGCAATTGGCCTGTGGTAGTTGGAGAGATCACTCACTCCCGATTGCTGAATCAATTGGATTCCAATGGAAAAAAGGTAACTGAAGCAATAATTGCCTTCAATTATAAATTTAGAGGAAGAGAGTATAAATCCGAAACGCCAGTTTTGCGAGGTTATGACCTGTTTCCGAGTTTGGAATATGAATCTTACCTTACCAAAAAATACCGGCCAGGAGATGTTGTTGACGTTCGGGTTAACCCAAAATTCAGTGGTCTTGCATATTTAGAGGTGGCGCCGTTCAGTCGACTAAGTGCCATTTTGGTGCCTTTGTTGCCAGTTTTGGGTGTTGCTCTAATTATTTTATTTAAGAGTAGCTATTTCGTAGATTTATACGGATATTTATTGTTGCAGTATGATTTATCGATGTACTAGTTGCGAACTCGCTAAGAAAAGTTACATCTTGAGTGCCTGATCTTTAAATCAATTTGGGATGCTGCGTTGAGATAGTCGGGGCGGTTGGTTTTTTGTAAGCGCCTGAGCTCGGTTTTATGTGTAGTTCGTGTGAACATCCTGTTTTTCCTGAAGCTAGATTTATGCTTCCAGTTTTTTTCAAGGAATGTATGTGTTGTTAAGTAGGGGGCTGGAAATGCTGTAAAGAGCTATTTGGAGAGTCGATGTGAAATGTTTATGATTTAGAGGGTATCTTCCGGGTCGATTGTAAAATATCCAAAACCCCGGCCACCCTTATATAGAGTGTTATGGTTGCTACCGTATTTAGTATGAGAAAAATTGAAACTTACACTATTCAAGAGTTACAAGAAGCCATTGATGGAATGGACCAGGGAAAATATCCAGAAAGGCATGGTAATCTGAAAGCTGAACTTTCTAAGAAAAAGATGGAAGTCCAAGAGCTGAATAATAGGATTGCAGGGCTGTCAGGATCAATTCCCCGGCAAGGAGCGATTGATGAAAGCCGAAATCAATTTACGTTTAAACGTTGCTTTTTAGCATGCTGTTGTAGTATCGGGTTATTATGGTTGGTTCTCGGAGTTCTTGGTTTTTTTGGCTTTGGAACTGTCACTGCAAACGGTGAGCAGGTGCAGGGTGTTAGTGCATTAGTTACCTCAGTGCTGGGTGGCGGCATGAGCTGCTTAATGGTAGGTACCGTAGTTTGGCTGGGTGAGAAGGCCCTACGAGTTTTTGAAGATGCATAAAAGTTAGGCAGCTGAAGTGGTAATTCGTTAAGCTTTAACAGAAAAAACTGGCATTGAAGTGAAAGTATTGGGTATGTTAGCGAGTTAGGTAAAAAATAGTGAAGATAGAAGTAAGGCAAATGTTTCGGTCAAATGGATTGATTGATGATCTTGTCTTAAGTGCGAAGTCAGAAGATTACTTGCTGTTCGCTGATGCTGTTGGAAAAGCCATTGGGGAAAATGAGTCAGTGCTAGTGATATCTGAGTCAGAAATATCAATCGAGATTATTTGTGATGAGACAAAAGAGGAGCTTTTCACAGCTCTTCAGAACAAAGCCAACGATTACTTTTCAATGGATGATTGGAATAGCCGGAATATTTTAAGGGTGTACGGAAGTGCTGGCATCCTTGCTAGCTTTCAGCGGTTTCTGGTCAAGCTAGCTGGGCGTGGCCCAGGTTACAGCTATATTAGTGAATACTCAGAGGATTATAGTTACTCAATTTTTTCACCTGAGTGGAGGCTTCATATAGAACCCTCTTGAAGATCAATACACTTTACATTTGTAGCCTGATAGTTTATCCCGTATTGTGCTACTTCTCTGTAAAGGGTGGTTGAGGTGTTGTGAGTGAATTAAGTGATGACTGCTATTTTTTTTGGGGTGGTTTTATTTGTTCTTCTTATCTTGGGGCTGCTTGGAGTCATTTTCTTGATTCCACTGTGGGTAAAGATGTCAACCGAATCAGAAGGAGATCAGAATCATATTTATAGTATTTTTTGGGATGAGGCTGGCTTTCAAGGAGACAAAATTATATCAGCTTCAGGGTGCCTTTTTCCGTTCCTGATTTTGGCTAGCCCCAATTTCGATGTTGAGGGGTTGGTTTTTTGTATTGCCGTTTCTGTAATTTTTGGGCTATATCATTCATCTGTTTATAGAGGTTATGCAGTAATTACTAGGAAAATGAAATGGGCTGCGTTAGTAGCTCTATGTATGCTTGCTGCAGTCGGCTTTCTTGTAAGATTTCAAATCTTATCTGATTTTTATATGGTTTTCTGTATTGCTTCAACAGGTGCTGCTTGGGGTGGTTATGCGGTCTATAGGCGGGCTTATCTAATACGTACTGAAAGATTGGCTAGCAGATAAATTACATAAAGTTAAATGGTTTTATATGCTAAATGGCAATACTTGCTATTGATTATGCCATTAGTAATGGATTGGGAAGTTTAGAGTTGGCGCTTAGAGATCATGAGGAGGCAAATTTCATTCGTTACATATAGGCCCTAGACTACTTTATGTTTCTGAGGGGCAGGCTGTTATCGTGCTAGGTTGGTCGCACAAGTTAGCCTTTGGATGTTAAAGCACCCGATTGATATGTCTTACTCATAAAGCAAGCCTGCGGCTGAATACCTTTCCTGCAAAGCTATGTCTGCACACGAAAATTTCAATGATTTTGGGGGCAGAATTATGAGTATGCCACCAAACCCCCTCTATTTATTGTGTTCGTAGTAGCATGATCGAAGCATTTTGATTGCTTTGCAAGCCGGCTCCACGAGTTCTCAGTTGATCAGTTGGTCTATCAAGCGTACGATTGATTTCGACGGACATCAGAAGAGTTTTAGCTTTTATGTTTCTTGCACTCTTGCTTATTTTGTTAAGGAATGAACAATAGAGCGGGTGTGGGGGCGATGAATGATGCCTAGATATGTTAAGCTGCTTAGCTTAGAGGAGCTTGAGCAGTTTTCAACTGAGAGACTTCTTGCCTACCTTCGTAAGCTCCATCAATGTGAAGACTCAGTTGACGCTTCCGATTTTTGCGAGAGTGAGGCTCATATGCCGGGAGTGGTATTTTTTAAAGAATCAGATCAGTGGCGGAGCCAATACAAGTTAGTAAAAGAAATTTTATCGGCAAGGCCTCATATTGATAAGGTGATAAGAGTAAATGGCTAATGGATTTAGGTGCCGAACTGCAGGGTTGAGTCAACTACCGCTGTAAACTTAATCTCTCAAGGGGGGAGTGGAGCTGAAGGCCCTTAGCTGTATTTGCTTGATAAAGAGTTGTGTAGAAATGGAGTGCTATACGTGACAGATGAAGAGTTAATAACATTTATAGGCAAGAGTGTTGTTAATAACTGGGAATATATTGTAGGTATTTATTTTGCGTTACTAAGTGGCGGGGTTGCTTTATCCTGGATGATTTCCAATCTGATCCACAAAAAGGAAATTAAAGTCCTACAGTTAGAGATTACCCATCAAAAAGAAAGGTTTTCTCAATTTGAGTCAATTATGGAGCAGCGGATAGCATCCATCCAGTCAGAGGCTGAAATGCTGCAAAGGAAGATCAGCTTTGCTAGCCCGGCAGTTCCTGCGGCAATGCCACTGAGTGACCCCTTTGGCGATATTGAGCAGAGTATTAGCCCAAATATTGATTGTTTAGAATCTGTGCAAGGACAGGATGTTGAATATTTGGATATCCCTGCGCCCTTGAAACGGTCAGCTCCACTTAAAGTTCGAGAGAAACACTTGGAGAAGGGGTATGTATCTGATGATAAGATGTTGTCCTTGTTGGATAAAACCGATGCTGTTAATAGAATCCTTCGGGAAATAGAAGTTCCCTCTTAAGTCCTTACTTTACTGATTGACAACTTCATTCGTTCTGTTGGTATTTTTTGGGGGTGGCTGCCACTACTGATACTGGTTTTGGGCATGTATAATTGGTGGATACCTTTAGCAAGTAACGGAATGATTTGAGGGGGATGTATGGAAAAAATTTATAGAAATGGACTCGGTTCACGTGAGTCTGCGAAAAAGATCTTAACTGTCAATCTTGGTGTTATAGGTATTGCATTACTAGTTGCTCTTATCTTTACGCGCATGTTTGGCTCTTCAGCCGAGAGTGGTGAGTCAGATCTTACCTTTTGGACTTTTGTGATTTTAGGTTCTTTAGGTGTTATCGTTTATATATACCTTTCTTTGATACGATTACTTCCACTTGCAGAAATTAATGGGAATACACTAACGGTTTATACCGGAGTCTTTATAAAGAAGACTGTAGACCTTGATAAGGTAGAGAAAATAACGTTTCAATATAGCTCAGAAAAAGATCAAAGGATGAAGGTTAAGTATCCGCGAAAAATTGCAGAAGAGTTTACGATCAAGCAGTCAAATTGTTCAGTTAAGCAACTTTCCGAATTTATTACCAATCGCTTTGATGTGAATGTTGCCTATACATAGCGGTACGAGCTTCTATGGTCCCTCTATTGCTGGATAAGCCTACAAAGCGGAACACCTTTTGGTGAGGTGTTCTTTCCAGTGTAGGAGCAACTCAATGCTTAATTATCACAGCTCTTAGTTTCCCAGAATTTATTGTTGAATTTCTTGGCTGGTATAAGAATGCTGGCCAAGTCAACGCTGTATAATGTGATTGTCCTTTTGGTATTTATGGCTCCCTTTTTTCTGGTACGGATGTACTTTAAATAGAGCAATCAGTTTAGTGGTGCGTTGTCCTGGGGAAAAGTTTGATCTCAAGGTCTTCCATGAGGAGTTTCTAAGTTTTGGTAATGCGCCAGTGCCAATTATCCGAGAGTTAATGCTGGCAAGATTACAGGAAGAAGATCAAGATCAAAGGCAGAACCTAGTGCGTAATAAGGTACAAGTAATCTACAAACTATCAGTCGCGAAAATCGTCAAAGGAATCCTGCGGCTCCCAATAGAAAGTGCCTAATAAAAGGTCGAATAGCGGAAAAGTTAAATTGAAATTATAAATTTTCATTAGTTTACGGTGATGATGAATTCTGTGTAAGTGGGCTAACTCACGAAACACTGGCACTTTATGAAACCAGTGACTCTTGGGCTGGTGATAACCGATATGCATTAGCTCATAAGCCAGGTGATTTAATATCATGGTTGCTGCTGTGATATATCCCATATTACCTGAAGCCACCCAGGATAGAAAAAAACCACAAAGTGGTGCCAGAATAAAAGTGATAACAGCTGTTAGATAGATTGGAAACAGTACTATACGCCAATCACGAGTTGACTCAAAAGACAGCAATGGTGCAGAAAAGAAACTGTGGTGATCGCCAGTATGCCTCTTGTAAAACAGTTTGGTAAATCTCAACTTATTATGCCCAGACCAGCGATGGGCGGCATACTCTACAGCGTTGTAAGCAAGAATTCCCAGTGGAATTATTAGCAGTTCATGCGCCCTCAGCTCACTTATTTGAAAAATACAGTAAATAGCACCGATTAGGCTGATCAGTAGAATACTCCCTAAATGGAGACAGCCGCTATAGCGGCTATGGGCATAGGCTCTATATTGCTCTCTGAAAGCCGCCGTATCATGCATGTTCGACATATTTCACCTGACTTTTTATAGTATTTACGGTTTTTCATGCTATTGACGATAAATATAATCAGGGACATCATGTATCGTCTAATAAATAATTATTAAATGCATTATTCATCAGGTTGATAATGTCTACGCACCTTAGATCACTGGATTTAAATCTGCTTCCCGTTTTTGAAGCACTTATGATTGAGCGAAACCTGACCAGAGCTGCAGTAAAACTGCATATGAGCCAACCGGCCGTTAGTGCTGCCCTCAAGCGGTTGAGAGCTACTTATGAAGATGAGCTTTTTATACGGACCGCTAGGGGATTGCGCCCCACTGAACGCGCACTGGTACTGCACCCCTCTATTCACCAGGCACTCAACACCGTCCGTTCAGGCTTCCAGCAAACGTCTTTTGATTACCGGAAAGCAGAGCAGGAATTCTCCGTCGTTATGCCCGATGTGGTGGAAACTCTGATGATCCCCGGATTCTGCAAATGGCTGCGAGAATTTGCACCCGGCATCGGGCTTACTGTACTCCCCGATGAGTCAGAAATGACAGCCAGAATGGTGAGTAATGGAGAAGTAGACCTAATCATTGACTACCTACCTGTCAATTCCCCCAGCTATATTAACCAGCCTATCGCAGAAGAAGAGCTTGTGATTATTGTCAGCAAACATAATAAAAATGTGGGTGAGACAATCAGTGAAAAAAAATTCCAATCGCTGCCACAAGTATCCCTATTAAGAGGAAACCCTATGGGCTCTCCAATGGAAAGGCTAGCCAGGCCCAGAAAGTTACAGCGCAATATTTGTTTGCGAGTCCCACACCTCTCGTCTTTCCCCTATGTGGTTTGCACAACCGATTTAATTGGCGTTGTACCAGCAAGAATGATGATTTCAAGCTATTATAAAGAGCTTCCCATACGTATGCTCAAACTGCCAATGGCATTTCCAAAGGTAGTACTTCAGCTCACCTGGCATAAGTCGCAGACAACAAACCCAGCTCATCGATGGCTAAGAGAAAAGATTTTGGAGCTTTATCCGAGTTTATAAACGCTGTGTAATACGAGTGCCCTTTGATATTTATGGCCCCCTTTTTTTAGTACGGATGTGCTGCAAATAGAGTAATCCTTTTCGAACGTTCTTATAAGGGTAATGTCCCACCTAATGAAAGCTAGAGGCTGATTTTTTAGTTTTCAGAGGTTCTGTTATTTCTGAGTGATCAGTTTTAAGTGGTGCGTTGCCCTGGGAAAGGAGTTTAGAGAATGAGTGGGTTTAGTTTTAAGGGTGCGGTAAGAAACAACCGCGGTGCAATATTGTTTCTATTTCTTATGTACTTTTTCAAGTCAGCGTATGCCGATTGGTCTCCAGTACCAAGTGGGTCTATGGAGCCTACTATTCATCCTGGTGATTTTTTGTGGGTAGATAAGACGAGCTATGGGCCAACTTTATTTTTCTTCAATAAGCAGGTTGCTCAATGGGGGAACCCTTCCAGGGGAGATGTTATTACCTTTTTGCCTCCTCACACTGATCAACTATATGTGAAGCGTGTAATAGGCGTCCCCGGTGATAGCTTACGTATTGAAGGGGTGAATGTGTTTGTTAATGGGGCTCAGCTTGAGTATCGCCTGGAAAGTGGGGTGGGTTCGGACATCCTGGGTAGGGAAGTCATTGATGGCAGGGAGCATCAGTTCAAGCTTAGTGGTAATAAGAAATTGCCATATATTGGGAAGACTATTGAGATCCCTGAAGGTAAGTACTTTGTCATGGGAGATCATCGCAACGATAGCTTGGATTCGAGATATTGGGGCTTGGTTGACCGTGATAGGGTTATGGGCAAAGTTACATCTTTAGCGTTTTCCTTTTCTAAGGAGAGAGATTTCTTTAGTAGTGTGGCGATGCCTCTCAAGTAAATAGCCAATAAATTTTCTTTAAAAGGGTGCAGCTGTTCACTGGTAATACTTGTGCTACCAGAGAATAGAGGGAAGGCTTGCAATAGCAGGGAGTTGCTAACATGAAAGTGATTGATGTTTGGGCCCAGCATCCTACAGAGCGTTTTCTTGCTGAACCTTTCTTTGATACTTTGAAGCGTTGGATGGGGCAGGACTTTAAAGAAGTGCCCCTTGAGTGGACCCTGTCAGCTATGGATATGGCAGATGTGTCCAAGTCATTGATTTCTGCTTGGCATGGGCCGAGCGGAGCCTTGATAAGCAATGATGAAGTACTGGATCTTACTTTAACTCATCCTGACAGGTTTTGCGGTCTGGCATCAGTGGACTTGCGAAAGCCAGTAGAGGCTGTGCAAACCCTGCGCAAGTACGTTTTGGAACATGACTTTAAAGGGCTGCGTATTGTGCAGTGGCTCTGGGAGTTGCCTTGTACTCACCCTTTGTATTATCCGCTATATGCGGCTTGTGTTGAGCTGGATGTGCCAGTTTGTTTGCAAGTGGGTCTTACCGGGCCGTTGCGCAGCTCTGATTCTGGCCGTCCTGCTCATATTGAGCGGATTGCTCTCGATTTTCCGGATCTAAAGATTGTCTGCGGCCATATTGGGTACCCTTGGCACAATGAAATGATCGCTTTTGCGACCAAGTTTCCCAATGTCTACATAGATACTTCTGCTTATAAGCCAAAAAGGTACCCCCGCGAGTTGGTTTCATTTATCAAGTCTCACGGTAAGAATAAGGTGATGTTCGGGACTAATTATCCCATGCTGACACCGGAGATGTGTTTAAAGGAAATGCACCTTCTGGAGTTGGGGAATGAGGTTGCCGAGCTCTTCTTATATAAGAATGCTGAAAGGGTGTTTAAGCTTTAATAAGCTGTCACCATTGTTAGTCGATTGCAGTGGTCTGCTAAATCCTGCTACAGGAAGAGACTAAGAGGTTTAGTCTCTTCGCAACTCATCCTTGATTGCAATGGGATTGGGAAAGTTCATCACCACAATGTAAGACGACACCAGGAATGTAAGGATCGCGGTTGCCTGGATTAAATGTGATGCTGCGCTGCCAATCAGGTTTTGCGTATAAGCGAGCAGGGCGATTAACAGGGAAAATTCACTAATTTGCCCAAGTCGAAATCCAATATCCCACGAGAGCACTTTGTGCTCACTGCGATTTCCAAGCAGGAAGTGAAATACAACGGGTTTTATTACCAGAACTGCGGCGGCTGTGACCAGGGCAGGGAGTAGAATTTCGGGCAGCATGGCCAGCTTGAATTGCGCTCCGAGGCTGAAAAAGAACAGGATCAGGAAGAAGTCTCGCAGAGGTTTAAGGCTGAGGGCGATGTACTGTGAAATCCGGCTGGCAGCCAGCGTGATACCACCAATAAATGCGCCGATCTCTCTTGAAAGGCCAACAACTTCTGCCAGCTCTGCCATTCCCATGCACCATCCAAGTGCCATTAAGAATACGTATTCGTGGAAGCGGTCAAAGCGGGTAAAAAGTGGTAATAAAATATATTTTACTATTAGCCAGGCAAAAAGGATCAGCAGTGGCAGCGATCCAAAGGAGAGAGCCAATTGCCAGATCTGTTCGTCACCGGTGTTATCACTCAGCAGTACCATTAGGCAGACTATTGCCACAAAGTCCTGAAAAAGAAGAAGTCCCACCATAAGTTCACCCAAGTGCTTGTGGTGAAGTACGGTCGTGGGAAGCAGTTTGATACCGATAATGGTGCTAGAGAACATCAGCGCCATGCCGATTACCCAGGATTCAACGGTAGTAAATCCAAACAGCAAGCCTATGCCAAAGCCAAGGCCGAGGAAGATCGCACAGCTTACAACCCCCACAAATGTAGCTTTGCGCAATACAGCTACCAGCGCTTGAGGCTGCATATCCAGCCCCAACAGGAAGAGCAGGAAGATAATCCCAACGCTGGACATATCGGATAGAAGTCGCAGGTTGTCGATTACTGCAAAGCCGGATGGGCCGAGTAAAACACCGAGAGCGATGTAAGCGACCAGAAGTGGTTGTCGTCCAAAAAGAGCCAGTGAGGCAACAATTGCTGCGCCACTAAAGATCAAGAAAAATGATTGGAAAAGGGAGCTGTCCGCCACAGGCCATCCTTGTGTGTGAGCGAGATTTAACCATTATCCATAGATGTGCGAACAGCTGAAAGGGCTATGTGCCTACCAAGTGGTTGCGCTGAGACTTTACTCACCGGATGGAATCGGTAACTCGGTAGTGCTTTTGATCTGTTCCAAGGCAAAGTTGGAGACAATATCGCTGATGCCGACATGCCGGATTAACTCCTTGTAAAAACGGTCGTAGGCCGTGATATCGCTTACAACCACTCGCAACAGGTAATCGTAGTCGCCTGCCATACGGTAGCAAGCCACAACCTCTGGCAACTGTGCCATATGTTCGGCAAAGTTGTCGGCCCACTCCGGTGTGTGCTGGTCAGTTTTAACCTGGGCAAACACTGAGACCGGAAGTCCTAAAATCTCGGCATTAAGCAAGGCGACTTTGCGTCGAATGATGCCGCTCTTTTCCAGTTTCTGCACCCTGCGCCAGCATGGGGTTTTTGTCAGGCCCACACGCTCCGCCAGCTCCTCGATCGAAAGGCTGACGTCAGATTGCAGAATCGCAAGAAGTTTTCTATCAATCGCGTCAAGTGAGGACATAGTGCTATGCGCTCCCTATAAGGTAGGGGTTTTGTGTCCTTGCGCTGATTACATTGCCTCCCTGGCTACCCCTAACGGTATTTGGGCGAGTGGGTGTGGGGGCTATTGGATGAAAGTCATCGAACTACCATCACACCTACTGCAGATACGATAGGCTCAGGGGGAGAGTGCTGGTAGTGGAATTTCCCTAGATGTGCAACGCTTCTGGGGGAGCTTTTTAGTAGAGGTGAGATTGGGCGGAAGTTGGCCGCCCAATCTTGAATGCAGATCAGGCTGCGTCTTTGGGCGGGAAGCGGGGTTCGAATAGTCCCAGCTCAATGGCCTCGCGGACCTTGGCCATCAGGTCAATTTCTGTCAGTTCCTGCAGCTGTTGCAAGCTGTTGAGAACATAGTAAATGGGTTGAACAATATCGATGCGATATGGGGTGCGCAGTGCGGTAACCGCGTCTAAATCGTAGCGCTCTGGTTGGTGACTCAGTGCGTAGAGTGTCTCTTTCGGGGAAGACAGAATGCCGCCACCGTAAATGCGCAAACCATCGTCGGTGTTCAGCAGGCCGAACTCCACTGTAAACCAATAGAGGCGGGCTAAATAGGCGCGCTCTTTAGGCGAGGCTTTAAGGCCCAGTTGTCCGTATTTTTGCGTGAAGTTTGCAAATGCTGGGTTGGTGAGCATGGCGCAGTGGCCAAAAATTTCGTGGAAGATGTCCGGTTCCTGCAGATAATCAAACTCTTCGGGAGTGCGTATAAAGGTAGCAACTGGGAATTTGCGATCCGCTAGAAGACCGAAAAAGGTTTCGAAGCCGATAAGGGCGGGAACCCGGGCGACTTCCCAGCCAGTTTCCCTGCGCAGCACGCTGGAGATTTCCTCGAGCTGGGGGATACGGTCTTTCGGTAGGTCCAACAGCTCCAGGCCGTGCATATATTCATCGCAGGCGCGGCCAGGTAAGACATCCAGTTGGCGTTCAATCAGACGCTGCCAAGTTTGGTGTTCAAGGTCGGTATACTCGATAAAGCCGTCTTCATTGGGCTTACGGGCAACGTACTTGCTTGCCTTCTTTGCTTCTTTCTTCATGAATGTCTCTCCTGCGGCTCGGTAGCTCTCGCTGATTCCCAGTGCCCAGCACCTGCCGCTGAACCTGTTGTTGTTATGTTTCGACCTCTATTTTTAGCCAGGCGTGCCCTTGGTGGGGAGAGGTAGCGGCGAGCTATTGCGCCTTCTGGGGAGTTCAAATTACACTTTCTGTAAACATTTCTTTACAGGTGACGCTGTGCGGGTAGAGATTACTTGTGCAAATCGTGTTGGCATTTTGCACGAAATAATGCAAATTTTCGGAAAATATCGGATAAATGTGACCTCTGGTGAGCTCGGGGGTGACAGTGGAGATAAGGTCTATCTGATAGCGCCCGGGATGCTTGCCACTCAATACCAGACTATCGAGAAGTCCCTGCACCAGGTTCCTGGAGTTAAGCGGGTGCGGAGGATCTCTCTATTGCCTCTGGAGCGACGTCATTTCGAGTTGGACACTTTGCTGAGTCATGTGACTGACCCGGTTCTTAGTGTGGATCGCGAGGGCAGGGTGGTCGCTGCGAATCTGGCAGCCGCAAGGGCTTTCGGTGTGAGCCTGGACAAGGTGCCAGGTCTACAGCTGCAGAGATTCCTGCCGCTTATGCAGGTCGCAGAATTACTGCGGGATTTTGCACTACCTCGCTACGGACTGCCTCTGGTGGTAAGGGGGCAGAGTTTTCGTGTGGACTGGTCCCCGATCACTCTGGAGGGAAATCCCGGAGCGGTTGACTCACTGGCTGGGGCGGTACTGCGTTTACAGCCTTGGGATAGCAGCGAGTTTGTCACTGAGCTGCCAAGACCGATGGTGTTGTGGGATTTTGATTTGCGTCGAAGGAGTTGCCTCCAGTTACAGGACTTATCTGAACTCAGTGCACCTCTGTTGATACTGGGTGAGCGGGGCACAGGAAAGACAACGTTTGCCTGTGCGGTGCATTACCTCTCCCCGTCGGCCTCAAGGGCTGATTGCTATCGAATTATCCCACGTGACGGCACTATGCAGCTGCCTTCACATCTTCGTCGAACGGGTACTTTGATTCTTGAGGATATACATACTCTCAAAACAGAAGCTCAAGTTGATTTATTGAGAAAACTCCGCAATTTGCCGGCATCGCTGAGATTGGTGGCCACCGCTATTGATAGGGAATCTATTGCGCCGCCACTTGCACAGCTCTTTTCGTCGTTAGCGATGTCCTTGCCCCCGTTGCGAAATATGCGACCGGCTCTGCCGCGCTATGCCAGTACTTTAATGCGCCAGGAGTCTCCAGAGGCAAGTGAGCTCAATTTTGATCGCGAGGTGATGGAGTTGATCAAACTCCACGACTGGCCGGATAACTTCAACGGCCTCAGGGACTATTTAATGGCCGCATCCAGTCAATGCTTGATTAGAGGGGCGGCGTCGATCAGTTGTGCGGATGTGCCGGATTTAATGGTTAAGGCGGAACTTCCCTGGCGGGACTGGAGCCGTGGACTTACCTATAAGGAAATGATGGAGCAGCTGGAGAGGGCGTTGTTGGCGGACATTATCAAAGGTCACTCCTCAACCAGGGAGCTGGCTAAGGAACTGGGTATTTCTCATACCGCTGTGGCCAACAAATTGCGGAAATACGGCTTGTCGGCCACTAAAAAATAGTTTGTTTAGCGTTCGATTCGCCCGATCAGCATATCTTTAAACATAACAAAGTCTCCGATAAAACTGTAGAACGGATACTTAAAGGTTGCCGGGCGGTTGTTTTCAAAGAAAAAGTGCCCGATCCATGCAAACCCGTAGCCCGCGACAGGAGTAACTGCTAGCCACAACATATTGGAAGTTACTACAGCCGCAATTATTGTCGCGAACACCAGGCTGGTACCAAAAAAGTGCAGCCTACGACAGGTGAGGTTGCTGTGTTCCTGTAAATAGAATGGGTAAAATTCGCGAAAAGATTCAAATTTTTGAGCTTCTATAGCGGCCATGCTGAGCTTCCTTATTTTTATTGCGCAGTAAAGTATATGACGAATACCTAACCCGGCCAATCAAAGCGCGGGCGTAAATTATCTGTTAGGCTGCCGCAAAAATATGCGGTTATCCCGCAAGTAAGCGATATGAGGAAGTTATGGCAGGTCCACTCGCACACTTAAAGGTACTCGATTTAAGTCGTATTCTCGCCGGACCCTGGGCTGGGCAGGTATTTGCTGACTTTGGGGCTGAGGTTATTAAAGTAGAGCGCCCGGAGCGAGGGGATGACACTCGCCACTGGGGCCCTCCCTACCTAAAGGATGAGAAGGGAAATGATACTGCTGATGCCGCTTACTACCTAAGTGCCAATCGCGGAAAAAAATCAGTAACCGTAGATATCACTACTGAAGATGGCCAGTCCCTGATCAAGGAGATGGCAGCCCGATGCGATATCCTTCTTGAAAACTACAAAGTAGATGGGCTGAAAAAGTACGGCCTGGATTATGAATCCATCAAGGCGATCAATCCTGGTGTTATCTACTGCTCGATTACAGGTTTTGGGCAAACTGGCCCGTACAAAAAACGAGCAGGCTATGATGCGATGATCCAGGGGATGGGTGGCCTGATGAGTATTACCGGTGTGCCGGAAGGGCAACCGGGCGCGGGCCCGCAAAAGGTGGGGGTGGCCGTAGCGGACCTGATGACAGGGATGTATGCAGTATCTTCTGTATTGGCAGCTGTTGTTCACCGGCAGCATACGGGTGTTGGCCAGCATATCGACCTCGCCTTATTTGATACCCAGGTTTCATGGTTGGCTAACCAAGCCCAAAATTACCTTACTTCTGGTAAAAGCCCTGAGCGACAGGGAACCGGCCATCCCAATATAGTCCCCTACCAGGCAGTCCCTTCAAAAGATGGCTATTTTATGTTGGCAGTGGGTAATGATGATCAGTTTAAACGCTTCTGCGGAATCGCGGGTGCAGAAGAACTGGCAGAAAATCCTGCCTACGGGACTAATTCAGCGCGGGTTATGGCCCGTGAAGAATTGGTGCCTCAGATTGAAGCTGCGACTCGTAAGCACGAATCCGCTTGGTGGCTCCAGCATCTTAGTGATGCTCATGTTCCCTGTGGGCCTATCAATACATTGGAAGAGGTTTTTGCTGATCCTCAAGTACAGGCCCGGGGTATGGTGGTTGAGCAGGATCATCCGGAAGCTGGAAAGGTGAAGACCGTGCGTAACCCTGTAATCTTCTCCGAGTCCGCACTCGACTACACCCAGGCGCCGCCAGTATTGGGTGAGCACACTGAGGAAGTATTGCGAGATTTGCTTGGCAAAAGTGACGAGCAAGTGGAAGAGTTGCGGAACAAGAGTATTGTGTAAGTTATTGATAGATAACTTGCTGATAATCAGGCACAAGGATGTGCCTTGTAAATTAGGGAAAACAGATGGAACTCGACCACGTCAATATTACTGCTCCTATGGAAACCCTAAAGCGGGTACGGGACTTCTATGCCCAGGTTCTCGGTCTGACCGAGGGTGAGAGGCCAAATTTCAGGCGTAATGGATTTTGGCTCTATGGCAATGGTAGGGCTATTTTGCATTTGATAGATGGTGAGGTGAGCGGTGACCAGCCCGAGAAGCCCTACCTGGATCATATAGCTTTCCGTACAGATGCGCTTGAGCCGGTTAAGCAGCGTCTGGATGCGTTGGGAGTCGCCAATCACTTAATGGATGTGCCCGGGCGCAATGTACGGCAATTAGTATTTTTTGATCCAGTAGGGAATAAAGTGGAAGTTAACGCGGTGGTGTAGCAACATCTTGAAAGGTCTAGACATTTCTGCGAAGCCGCGCCTTGATTGTACCGCTCTGCATGCCAAAGATATCACGGAGTTGTTCAGAGGCTCCTTAAGTTGTTTTATTCCTTTCAGAGGCTTTTGAGTCTCTTAGGCTTAGAAGATGCTTTGTAGAGCATGTTCTTTATAGCCCCTGGATTTAACTTGGTCCCCTGCCAGAGAAGCTATGGTAATCACTTCCGATTGGTTGTTTTCTCTGATTGAAAAGTTGATATGCTTCATGTTTTATTGCAAATGACTAGGTCCCTGATAAAGATAATAATTTATGCCAGATAGTGAAGAATCAGTTGTATTTAAAATACAAGGGAAAATGGTAATTGGTCAGCGTAAATTCAGGGCACCGTTAAGTTATCAAGACCGTTTGGTTGATGAGGCAAGGTTGGTTTACGTTATCAGTGGCTGTTCAACCTTGGTTTGTGGTGATGAAACCCTCACCTTGAGTCCAGGTGCCACTGTGCTAATGAAGACAGATAATTTTATTAATCAGTGGCATGATGACGGAATAAACAATGAAATTAATTTCATCGGTTTTCGGCTAACGTCAGAGCTATTACAGCGACTCTACCCAAGTGGTATGCCTGATGTCTTTGGTAATAATGGCGAAAGTAGGGCTGCTGTTAAGGAGGATAATAAGTCCAATAATCAGCCCCCCTCGGCTGAGCGCCTGCAGGAATCTGTACTGCTCTCCAATTATATGCGTAGCATAATTGACTATATCCAGCAGCCAGAAGTATTCAGTGAGCCACTGGTGGCATTAAAGGTTCGAGAATTAGTAGAGCTCATCCCCAGGCTCGATAGCAGTGGAACAGTTGTGAAGATGTTGGGGCAGTTGTTCATCAGGCAACAGCCTAAACTTCAGGAAGTGGTGCAAGCTCACTTATACTCCTCTCTGAAGCTGGCGGATTTAGCTTTTCTATGCCATATGAGCGAGTCAACATTCACTCGTAAATTTAAGCAAGTCTATGGCAGTAGTGCCACGAAATATATTACCTCGAAACGGATGGAGAAAGCACAGCAGCTGATTCTCAATAGCGATCTTAGCCTGACTGAAGTTGCTTTGGAGTGTGGTTTTGATGAGCTTAGTTACTTCTCCCGGGTGTTCAAGCAGCACTATCAAGTAGCCCCTTCCCAAATGCGTAAAAAGGCGATTTGACGGATTTGTACAAATCCTTGACTGGATGTTCCAAGTAAAGTGTTGGCTTGCTGGTTAATCTAGTCCTTGTCTTAACGGCGTACTTTTCTAACGATATGTCGTTATATTTAAACCCTCTTGTTATTGAGGGGCTAAAGAATGAATACATGTTCATTGCTGGTGCTAATGGTGATGTTGGTTTTACGTTTAGCCCGACGAGCATTAGTTATCGTCCTGGTGGTTTGATTAGAACCCTCCTAGGGCAAACTATAGCTGATACCGCTGAAGACTATAAACCAGTCACTTTTATTACTTGCTCATGTTTGCTGGAAGCCTGAATGCTAATCACTCTGCCCCCTGCGCAATCAAAAATAGTGAGACTTGATATAGTCAATTAGTAGCACTGCTTTGGTCTGTTATCCGGGCTAAGGGCCTCTTGAGGTCTCGCAGAAATGATAAGGAATTTTTCAGGGGATCTTTGAGTTCTCATTCTGTTCATTTAATCAACCAGATGGAATATTTAATATGATTCGTTTCGCACAATTTCTTTCCGGTATATTTGTACTTATATTGGGTTCGGCTGGCTTAGTGACCATGCTTTTCCCGGAAGTTGTTAATGGTCCAGCAGGGTTTGATGCCACAACTAATTACGGTTTCACTAACCTACGTACTCTCGGTGCCCCCACACTTAGCTTAGCGATTATTACGGCAATTGGTGCCTTTCGCAAAGAGTGGTTATTAATACTTCCTGCCTCGATGTACTTTCTATTTAATGGTTCTTCGCGGCTTATTTCTGTATTGGTTGAGGGCTACGAGCCCGTAATGCTGACTGGTTTGGTGGTGACATTTACACTATTTATTCTGTCCCAGGTGGCTGTGTACAACTTCCGTCGTGCAGCCTTGACGTAGGTTGAGAAAATGTAGGGTGTTGGCGGTGTTTACTGTAAATGTCACACCGCCTCTCTTTCAGAGCGTCGCTGAAATGAGGTTGACGCTATGGTAATTGTGTACTTGATTGATGGTGAGGTAAGTGGTGTGTTGCTCCCGCAGGTTTTGTATTCTATTTCCTGAAACGAAAGCAACCAGTTTTAAGTTGAAAAATGTTTCTAGTTTTTAGGGGCTTTGTCTGAAAACAGCTTTCCAAACGCATCGTAAACAGCAAGATGCAGAGTGTCACCATGGTCTAGTTGTTCAAAGTAGCCGAAGTGTATTTTTGTGTTGCTCTTCTTATTATCTAGCTTGTTGTATAGTGTTCGCGCTAGGCGCTCCATCACTTCCCCCTCTTTTCCAACTCCAATATAGATCTGTTTGTCCTCACAGCAGTCTTCAGGGATGCTTGTCAGAAGAGATTCTCCACTCCACCATAAGCTTGGGCTGATAATAATATAGTTGTCGAAAAGGTCCGTATGCTTTATCAGGATTTCTGTAGCTACAAGTCCTCCCAGAGACTGACCTATCAGTGTGGACTTTTCTTTTGTACGGAAATTGCTCGCAATAATGGGTTGAACCTCTTTGTCCAAAAAATCAATGAATTCCTTTGATCCGCCTGATGATGGAAATTCTTTTTGATCTAAAGCTATTTTGGATGGAAATGTATAGTCGCGTTTTCTATCAATATTTTCTATGCCTACAAGAATGGATTCTGGAAGCATATTAATCCATGAGAATGAGCCGAATTGGAGCACTCCCGCTATATGGATAAAGTCTTCGGATAAGGAGCCATCTAAAAGATAGATTACGGGGTAGTTTCTTTCAGGTTCACGATGGTAGCTCTCGGGTAAGTAGACATTTAAGGTGCGCTTTTCCTTTAATATCTTTGACTGAAAACTAATTGAGTCGCCAATTACCAGGGGAGAACTCTTAAGGTCTGTAGCCTTTGCGAAAGTAGCCATAAGAAAAAATGAGATGAGAGCCAAATACTTGACCATAAGTTATATGCCCTTTGAAGGTTAAATTATTCTTGAAATAGATAGGGTCTGTAGAATATTCATATTGAAACGGCCTAATACTAACATTGAGGAGGGTGTTGGTTGTAGTAATGCTTTATTTAAAGCTTAAAATTATTCATCACTCATCATTTATACAGAAAGTCTTGTTGGGATTGGCGTTCGGATATGGAAGAGGATGAGATTGCGACGTTTTTCTTCTGCTCTAGCTGAATGGCTTTCCTGGTTTCGCATTCAGGCCGCTTTAAGTAGAAATTTGGATATTTGGCCTGAAAATGTACCAATCTAAGTGGTTGGAATTTTCCCGGTAAGTACTGCTGAATTTAGTAAAGGTGGCCACTTGCAGGAGGTCAATTTTACAACCTATTTTGCTAGCCCCGTCAAACCCTTGATCATTGGCACGTATTGCGTCCCGAGATGCTTAGCTTGTGAATCAGAAATTAACCCGGCACAACCTGACTGACTGGTCGGATTTTGGGGTTGTTGCATGGGTGTAATTCCTATTTAATTAATCAATTGATTAATTAAGGATAAATGCCTGTGACTGATAATCCATCCACTCGAGGCCGCGGGCGCCCAAAAGATCCTGAGCGTGAATCCCAGGTGCGCGAAGCGCTCATGCAGTCAGCCTACTCTCTACTTCGGAATAAGGCCTTCCGTGATATTTCCATTCGGGAGATTGCTCAGGGAGCAGGGGTGAATTCTGCGATGATCAGTTACCACTTTGGCGGCAAGGAGGGGCTAATTATCGAGGTGGTTCGGAGCCAAGTCATGCAGTATGGCCCCGCGTTCGTCAGTGCGGGGCTGGATGGAGGGGAGCCCTCTTTAGAGTTGCTGAAAGAAGCAATGAGTCGAATGATACGCCTATACATCAAGGAGCCCTGGATTCCGCGCCTGACTGCTGATGAAGTGGCTTCCAAATCTGGTCGAATGCGCGAACTCTTTGTTGACAGGTTAGCCTCACAACTGGTGCCAAAGCTGCGCGGGTTGCTGGGAATTCTCCAATCCAGCGGCCAGTTGCGAGAGGACCTGGATATTGACCTGATGCCAGTCTCTTTTATCAGTCTGATTGCCTTTCCCTTCATCGCTGGCGACCCCTTGAAGGAGGGGTTTGGCTTTGCTCTGGGGGAGGAAAACCGGGAGAGATGGATTAACCATACCGTTCAACTCTTACTCCGTGGCGTTTCCAATAAATCTGTGACCAAAGGCGAGGAAGTCGGCAATGGAAATTAAGACTCATATGAAAGCACTGATGAATCGCCGGCTGGCATTACCAGCTTTGATAGCGGCGGGGGTGTTTATATCTATGGCATTGGTCGTCACTAAAGGTGAGCCTAAACACGATGCTATTGAGGCTCCTATAACGGTGGTAGACGCAATTAAAGTGCAGGAGTTACCGCTGCGAGCTCAAGCTATTGCATATGGTGAGGTGAAACCCAGTACTTTCCTGGAAGCCAATGCAGAAGTCAGTGGTAGGGTGGTGTATACAGCTCCGGAATTGGAGCGGGGCAATATTATCTCTGCCGGTACACTGGTGTTGAAGATCGATGATACCAGCTACCAGCTTGCCCTGGCGCAAGCTGAAAGTGACTTGGCTGCAAATCGCGCTAATTTGCAAGAGCTGGATGTGGAAGAAGCCAATAGTAAACGCTCTTTGGACATCGCCGAGCGCACTCTCAAATTGGGTGAGAAAGAACTCGCTCGCAAACAAAAGTTAGTTGCCAAGGGAACCGTCTCCCGCTCGACCGTAGATACTGAAGAACAAAATATGCTGCGCTTGCGCCAGGAAGTGCAGAACCAGAGCAGCCAGCTTTCCCTTTTCCCGACCCGCCGTAAAGTGATTGAAGCCCAGATAGCTCGCTCAGAAGCTCAGGTACGGGACAGTAAATACAACCTGGAGCGCACCCAGGTGATCCTGCCATTTAATGCTCGTATCGGCGAAGTTCATGTTGAAGAAAACCAATATGTTGCTGGCAATGCCCGTTTATTTGATGCAAGCGGCCTTGCCCAAGTAGAAATTGCAGCAGAGCTTCCTATGGTTCATGTGGCTCCACTTTTGCGCAATTTAAGGCCTGGCATCGATTCCAATCCGACTCCTGATGATCTACCCAAAATGTTGTTAGGGCTGGAAGCTCGGATCACCCTGGTGGGTGGCCCGGGGAATAGTGAGTGGCAGGGGAGGGTAGTGCGCTTGGGTGGAACCCTGGATAGCACCAGTCGAACACTCTCCGTTGTTGTAGCTGTGGATGACCCCTATGGCAAAGCGGTGACCGGTGAAAAACCACCGCTATTTCGCGGTATGTATGCCCGTGTAGAGTTATTGGCTCCCGCCGCACCAGCACTCGCTATACCCCGCCGCGCCCTCCATGAAGGCAAGGTTTATCTGGTACAAAATGGTCAACTAAGAGTGCGCCCTGTACAGATTGACTACCACCAAGGCGACACCACTGTGATCCGCGAGGGATTGAATCCCGGTGAGCAGGTTATTGTGACTGATGTAATTCCTGCGATTAATGGAATGGCAGTTTCCGTCGTCAGTGATGAGCAATCCGTTGCGGCGAGTGCTAGAGGTACCCAGCAGTGATACGTTATTTTGCCGGTCACCCAACGGCGGCCAATTTATTGATGGTTGCGCTGATGCTAAGCGGGCTTTTTGTTCTGCCCAGCATGAAGCGTGAAACGATGCCGGAAATCGATAAGTTTGAGGTTCAGGTTTCGGTACCTTATGCCGGCGCTGCGGCAGCCGAAGTGGAAGATAGTATTTGTCTTCCCTTGGAGGAGGCCACCGATGGAATCAGCTTTATTGATGAGCGATTGTGTGAGGCAAAAGATAATCTGGGCCTGATGACCCTCAAGATGCAAGAAGCGGGTGATATGGACCAGTTTGTTGCTGATGTGGAGTCCGCAGTAGACAGTATCGATTCGCTTCCTGCAGAAAGCGAGCGCCCGGTGATCGAAGAACTGGGCCGCACTCAGGGGGTGGTTAGTATTGCTATCAGTGCTGACCTTCCTTTGCCCCAATTAAACCAGCTGGCGGAGCACTACCGCCGCGAATTACTCCGCGATCCCGCTATTCCTATTGTGCGCATTTCCGGTTTTTCTGACCACCAGCTTCAGATTGAAGTTTCAGATTATAACTTGCGCCAGTACGGACTCAGCGTGATGGACCTGGCTAATATTATTGACCAGCAAGCGATCGACATGCCCGCCGGCAAGGTATCCACGCCGGATCGAGAATACCAGGTGCGTTTTACCGAAGAGCGCCGCACGGTTGCAGAATTGGAAAACCTGGTGGTGATTAAAGGTGGTGATGGAGCGGAAGTTCGACTTGGGGATATTGCAAAAATTTACGATGACTTTGAGCTGGCTGAAGACAAAATTACTTTTGACGGTCATCGTGCAGCGCTTCTCAATGTCGAGAAGAATAGTGTGGATGATAGCTTGCGTGTGCTTGAAGCCGTACGCGACTTTGTCGACCGTGAAAATGAAAATCTGCCTGAGGGTATGAAACTCACTCTAACCCAAGACAGCGCCTCTATCGTTGCGGATCGCTTGCAGATGATTATGGCTAACGCCTGGCAGGGCCTGATTTTGGTAGCGCTGGCTCTCTATCTGTTTTTCAGTGGCCGCTATGTCTTTTGGGTGGTCATGGGCTTGCCGGTTTCATTCCTGGGTTCGTTTGCACTGATCACGGCCATGGGCGTGTCCATTAATATGATCAGTCTGGTAGGACTGCTGATTGCCATTGGTATCCTGATGGATGACGCCATTGTGTTATCGGAGAGTATTGCCAGTGAACACCGTGAGGGAAGGTCGCCGTTGGAAGCGGTTATCAATGGCACCAAGCGAGTGGCTCGTGGAGTACTGTCTTCATTCGCAACTACGGTAATGGTGTTTGGAGGACTGGTCTTTATTAAGGGGGATATGGGGCAGGTCCTCAAGGTGCTCCCCATTGTATTGATTTCTGTATTGCTCATTAGCCTGATCGAAGCTTTCCTGATTTTGCCGGCACACTTGCGGCATGCCCTTGAGCATAAAAGTCGCCCCCCTGCCTGGAAGCAGGCTTTTGCCAAACGTTTTGATGGTTGGCGAGAAAATATGGGGCGCGCAGCAGATTGGGCTGTTAAATATCGCTATGCCTTTGTCGGGGGTGTATTTGGCTTGTTCCTGGTCACTATTAGTTTGATGACATCGGGGATCGTCAAGTTTCAGGGTTTTCCCACCTTGGAGGGCGATTTATTGCAAGCTCGGATCTTAATGCCTCAAGGCACGTCTTTGGTCGATATGGAGAAATTAGTCGATAAGCAGTTGAAAACGTTGGATCAAGTTGCCTCAGAGTTTTCTGAAAATGAAAGAGCACCTTTGGTAAACCATACGAGTGTCACTTTTGGTGTTAACGGAGATGCCTTTGAATCGGGGCCCCATGTGGCCACAATTAATGTCGATCTGCTTGCCGCTGAAGGCCGCAATACCAGCATGGATGAATTGCGCCATGCTTGGCGTGAGGCTGCCGGCGACACACCAGGGGCAATCGCTATTCTTTATAAAGAACCGGCCTTAGGCCCTGCCGGCCGTGCTATCCACTTGCGACTTGCCGGTTTGGAGTTGGATCAGCTAAAGGCAGCGTCCATTCGCTTGCAGAATTGGTTGCGTGGATACGACGGCGTAGTGAATGTGGTGGATGACTTGCGTCCTGGCAAGCCGCAACTCACTGTCAAAATGCGTGAAGGCGCTTATGCCACTGGCCTGGACGCCAGCAATGTCGCCAATCAGTTACGAGCTGCTTACCAGGGGATGGAGATAGATGAAATTCAATATCGGGGGGAAACCTACGAGATTCAGGTTCGTATGGATGCAAATTCCCGCGGTGCACTGAGCCGTTTCGATGAATTAGTCATTATCCATCCAGCTACCAAGCAACGTGTTCCGCTGATTGCCGTTGCCGATATAGAAATGAATCGGGAGTATGCGCGAATTCAACGTATTGACGGCGAGCGGGTAGTGAGTGTGTTTGCTGATGTCTTCACTGAGAAAGCGAATGCTGGACAGGTACTAGGTGACACCCAGGAGAAGTTCCTGTCTGAGCTTACCCGTGAGTTCCCAGGATTGCGCGTTGATATGCAAGGGGAAATGAAAAATAGTGAGGTTACAGGTAAGTCCATTGGTCGCGCCCTGTTAATAGGTGCCATTGGTATCTACCTTCTCCTATCCATGCAATTCCGCAGCTATGTGGAGCCGTTGATTGTATTGGTGGCTATTCCTTTGGCGCTGATTGGTGTTATCTGGGGGCACCTGATCATGGGGCAGAATATGTCTATGCCAAGCATGATGGGTTTTGTCTCTCTCGCCGGAATTGTGGTCAATGACTCAATTTTGCTAGTGGAGTTTGTGAAGCGGCGAGTGCGTGAAGGAATGGATGTGCATAGCGCGGCGAGCCAAGCCAGCCGCGATCGTTTCCGAGCCATCTTCCTTACCTCGCTGACCACAGTTGCAGGCCTGTTGCCACTGTTATTTGAAACCAGTCTGCAGGCACAGGTGTTGGTGCCGCTTGTTACCAGTATTGTATTTGGTATCAGCAGTTCTACTATTCTGATCCTTCTGGTGCTACCGGCGCTCTACGGAATACTGGAGGACTTTGGGTTTACTGAACCTCAAGAAGAGAGTGATGGCGAAGACGTATTAGTACCGGCGCCTATGGCAACTGCGCCGAGTAGTTGATCGTTTTATGCGAAGGGAAGCTGGTTTCCTGGGATATGCCTAGCTTATTACATCTAATAATGGTGCTAATAAGTTGGGCAGTAAGTGTTTTGGGCTAATCAATCCACAGATCTACGATCTATCGTTTTGCCAATACTAGTGTAGAAAAAATAATAACTCATAGCCTCCAAAATAGTTTTGGGGGCATCGTCATTTCGGCTTTGCTTCACTGAACTCTTGTAATCCCGTTTTACCGATTTCTTTAATTTCTCTCTGTGTAGAATCGACAAGCGTATTTCCACCTGGTCCCAAATAATAATGAACTATCTTCTCGACGAGATTGGAAGTGCTAAAAGCCCATACTGCTTCGGTGGGTTCCAATATTTCTCGCTTATGTCTCTTAACCGCTTAATGGACATTAGTACTTTTGAGTGTTAATTGCGCACCTTCATAAACATCTCAACCCATAGTCACTTACTATGCTATCTTGGGTGTATAAATATACAGTTTTGTATATTAAAATGGAAAACCGATAAGTAGCACTTTAGACTCCCTTAGAGCCTAAGTTGTTACTGGTAAAGCCAGACACGTATTACTTCAATCTAAATTCGCAAAGGAGCAAATATGAAAATTTCAGGAAAGTTCGAGGTTACTGTAAAGCCGATGGATCCGTATGCGAAAGGTAGTGAAGGAAACAGCTTGGGGCGTATGTCAGTTAATAAAGTCTTTTACGGTGATCTTTCAGGAGAAAGTCGAGGAGAAATGCTAAGTGCAATGACTCCTGTAAAAGGATCTGCGGGGTATGTAGCCATAGAGCAAGTTGCCGGTACTCTAGGTGGTAAGCGAGGCACGTTTGTTTTACAGCACTTTGGGACCATGAAGAAGGGAGAGGACTTCCTTATTTTAGAAGTTGTGCCTGATTCTGGCACTGGAGAACTAGTGGGACTCTCTGGGAAAATGTCTATTCAGATGGATGGTGGAGTTCATTACTACGACCTTGAATACCAACTTGATTAATCGTAGTTTTTGCCTGTATAGCGTCAGGGAAAGATTGTTCGATCGAAATTTATACGGCCTGTGCTCGTCTTGATTGAAGGTGCTACCTCGGATTGAATATTTGCCAATAGAAATTCAATCTGGGGGATCAGTGTCGTTTTCATAATATCTAAGTTTAGAAGAAGGGCTGAACAGGTGGGTAAGTCTGCGGGGATATATTGATGAGTGTATCGCCAAAGAACTTCCTTTCTGTATAGAACAAGATGGTATCGCCAGTGGAAATCCGCTGACGATAAATTGCTGGGTCGCTAAAAGTCATAGGATAGCTGGGCGATTAGCTCTCGTGGTTGGCCGGGAAAATGTCCTTGCCGCTCATTAAAACCGCTCACTGCATACGTTTTATTCAAAAGGTTTTTTACGTTGATACTCAGCTGAATATCATCCCAGCGAGTTGCCCAGCTGGCATCGAGTACAGTGTAGGCCTTTACTTTTTGATCATCGAAGCTTATTTGATCGCTCACATAGTCGGCACCAATAGCAAATGCTGAATCCCATATACTGAGGTCATAGCGGGCCCACAAGCCTGCTTGGTGCTTGGGTGCATTTACGAACTGACCTGAGTCTGACACATTGCGTGAGTCACCCTCAGCGATATACGTATCGTTGTACGCATAATTAGCTGTTATGCTGAGTCTCTGAGTTATGTCACCGACTAAGGTGAACTCGCTTCCACCACTTTGAACCTGCCCGAGGTTGATAATTTCGGCTTCATTCGGGGTCTCATCGGCACTGATATAGGCGGGGTTACTTTGGGCCATATTTGCTTTTTTTATCTGATAGAAGGCTAGAGTGGTCAGGATACGCCCATCCAGCCATTCCTTCTTCACACCAATCTCCACTTGACTGCCAGTACTGGGTTCAAGCTCCTCGGCGCCGCCCTCAAAGTCGTCTGCGCTCACCGGATTAAAGCTCTGGGAGTAACTTGCATAGAGGGATAGTGTATCTACGGGCTTATAAGTGATGCCTGTACGGTAGCTTGCATCATTATCTTTGTAGCTATTGCCGCTTTCTTTTTCAGTTTCGTCGAACTGATCAAGGCGCGCACCTAGCATCCAGAACCACTGATTGGTCAATTCCACAGTATCCTGGATATAAATGCTGGTACGGATGCTGGCCGTACCATCCTTATTCATATTGATAAGGTTGTAAGTTGACGGGTCAGTTATCCCGTAGTTGAGTTCGTAGATGTTGAGGTTTGTAACACCGTCTGCTCCAGGGCGCGCTCGCCAATAGTCATATTTTGTATCAACATCATGATAGTCACCACCAAGCAAAATCTGATGATTCATACCTGAAATGTCTGTGTCATACACAAAGTCCAAAGTAAGGCTCAGCTCTTCATTTGCCCGGTACTGATCGCGGTACTCACGGCGGATGGTTCCATCTTCAGCATTGGCCATTCCATCACCATTGATGTCTACCCAACCGCGTGATTCGTGATAAGCCTGCTCCCTTTCATTTTCCATGTAACGCAATGTTGCGTTAAAGTTCAGGCTATCTGTCACCTTATGCTTGACTTTAGTTCGAAGAACCAAGGCTTTTAGGTTTTGATAATCAGATTTTTCGTTGGTGTTGTAGGAGGGATCTACCAGGAATTTGCCGTCATCATTAACGGGTACGCCGCGCAAGCGGTTACCGCCTAGGTTTTGTTCTATGTGCTCGAAGGTGGTTGTCAGTTGAGTGTCTTCTGAGAGGTCAAATAGTAGTCCCCCAGCAAGTTCAATGTTCTCGCTGTTCGCATTATTGCGAAAGCTATCTTGAGATTCATAGAAGCCTCCTAAACGATAGGCGATATTTCCAGTTACACTGCCTGTTAGCTCGATAGAAGCTCCTTTAAGCGATTCGCTTCCAGAGATGATTGTTAATTCACGGTTCTCGTTGAAGGTGGGCCTCTTGGAGGTATAGTTAATCATCCCTCCGGGCTCACCGCCGCCATAGAGGGCGGAGGATGGTCCTTTTAGTACCTCGATACGGGCTACATTTGATACTTGAGGGACGCTAGACCCTGAATAGGGATCGCCGCGGACTCCATCGTAAATTACGTTTTTGTTGTCTCGAAACCCCCGAAATGTGACTCCGGAATAGCTGAATTCACTAACTCCTGCAATAGAGCGGTACAAGTCAGTAATATCGCGGGCAGCCTGGTCTTCAATAAGCTGTTCACTTAGTACTTGGGCTGACATCGCAATATTCAATAAGTCTGCGTCTGTTTTAGTTCCAACTTGTGTATGAGTGTCCAGATAAAATTGTTGGGCTCTACCAATAACTTCAACTTCTTCTACCGTTTGAGTTACTTCCTGGGCAGACACCAACGCAGCAGGGGCTAGTGAGGCCCATACTGCCAAGTTGAGTTGTTGAGGGTACATATTGATAAAATTCCGTACAAATAGGGTCGATTATAATTGATAATGGCTGAAATTTTTGAGATGCAGTAATAATTGTGAGGCAGTCGCAGGAAGATAAAAGGCTATTGTGCTGATTGGAGAGTAGGTAGGAAGAGTTGATAGCTGAGAACCCTAGCTTTCGAAAGCATTGATTTTCATTGAAAGGGTGTCAGTAATAGGTTAGGGAATTGATGGTTTGTTCGAATGATTGAATTAAGAAACATTGAAAAGAATGATGAAGCACTACTGGTTGAGTACTTAAATGATGAGTCTGTGCTTAAGTATTTGTCATCGAGAATTCCTCACCCTTATACATTGGAAGATGCTGCTTGGTGGGTTGATAAAGGTTGTAAGAAGGAAGGGATTGTAAAGGCAATAGAGTACAGAGGGGCCTTTTGCGGGATTATAAGTATGCGCGAGCAGCTGTTTGAGCATTCTCACTCCGGTGAGGTTGGATATTGGGTTGCGCGAGAATTTTGGGGGAGAGGAATTGCTACTATTGCTTTGACTCAGTTTACTCGTGAGATTTTTTCTTCACAAAATATTGTCAGGCTTTATGCCTCTGCCTTTTCTGGAAATGTCGGATCAATGAAGGTTTTACAGAAGGCGGGGTATAAGCATGAAGGGACTTTAAGCTGCTCAGTAAAAAAAGGGGGTATTTATTTTGATGAGTACATTTTCGCCAAGGTGAATGCCCCATCATAAAATTTCGAGTTATATTCTTAGTTGTGGAATATTAGAATTGAACAGAGATACTGAATTCAGCAGAGAGCTGAGTAGGATATCAAAATACTTCAGCTACCTGCTCAGGCATAAGCCTGAAGCCATCGGCTTGTTTATGGATGAGAATGGATGGGTGGCAGTTGATGAGTTGATTCAGAAAACTGTAGATTTTGAGCTAAACAGGGATTTGGTTTCTGTCGTTGTGGAAACCAATGATAAGCAGCGGTTTTCTATAAGTGATGATGGTCTTTCTATCAGAGCCAATCAGGGACATTCTGTAGATATTAATTTACATTTAAGCCCCCTTGAACCACCAGGTGCGCTTCTCCATGGCACTGCAGAGCGTTTTGTTGAAGATATCCTCGCGCAAGGACTGAAGAAAATGCAAAGGCATCATGTTCACCTGTCAGAATCTGAGGCTGTTGCTCGATCTGTTGGTGCCAGGTATGGCAAGCCCGTACTGTTAAGGGTGGAGGCTAAATCCATGCATCGAGATGGTTTTGATTTTTATCGCTCTGCTAATAATGTGTGGCTGGTTGATCATGTGCCAGTCAAGTATATGAAGTTACTTTAAAGGCAGGGGTTATCAGTATTGTTATATGGGTACTGTTAGTGGAGGGATACTCTAGAGTCAGCTTATTTATAAAGGAAGAGCCATTGATCAAGATACACCCCTTGAATGGATAGGCCTATTGGGGGTGAAGATAGCTTTATAAATTTCTATGCCAAAATAAGGAATAATTATAATTTTTCTGTATACCAAATTTTTGGAGTTACAAGCACGCCAGCCTTCTTCTTGGCTTCTTCAAGTTCACTACTATTGACAAATTTAATTGCATGCTCTTTCGAAGGAAATTCATGGATCACGGTCACATTATGGTGATTGTCAATTTCCCGGTATACGGATGTGGCAGTAGCACCCATTTGCTCAACTATAGGCATAAACTCCTTTAGCGCTCTGTGCCATTCGTTGAAGTCCTTAACATTTGCGTGTACAAATAGATGTATCATATGGATACCAGTTGGTCAGAAGATGCTGCGTGTTATACAACCTTGTGAATAGTTATAGTAGTTAGCTATTCAGGGTCAAGTTTTAAAAAGGTTCCCTATAGTAGCCTTTGGGTCGCAAAGGAGATGTTCGGCAGGTAGTTGGGGGTCGGTTGTTATAATAGTCCTTTAAATTTATTAATTGTATGGAGTCAGGAGATTTGACTTAAATAGTATGGTTAGTAAAACGCTATCTTGTGAGTCAACCTTTGCCCCTTATTGCTCTGCCTACTTTCTAATTAAATTCACAGGAAAAGTACAAGCTTCGTATATTGCTATTTAATTGTGTGCGATGAGGTGAACCCAAATGGGTACGATTGTTTTGCTTTAGGTTTCTTATAAGGCTCCCGTCTAAAAATAGTAATTTTAACTTATTGATTAACTTTTCTGAGTAAGTGTATCTTTCTATTTGTTCCTGCCTATTAATGAAAATAGATAGTTTGGCGGTGATTTTCGCAATGTGGCGTGTATCTACTGTGTTGAAATTTTCTGGTATCGGTAGATAGTGATACCAAGATTTGATTTTTAGTGCATATTGAAATTTGATTTTTTTCTGGGGGAGCTTATGGATCTGACTATTTCTATTTTAGGGCATGCACTTACAGCTATCGCGGCTCTTTTGGCAATTCATGGGAAGACATGGGATGAAACCCAAATTGGCCTGAAGAGGGTAACCAGGATAGGCGGTGTTGCAGCCGGGGTGGCAGTTGTTGGTCTGGCGCTTTCAATCTTTCAGACTATCGATAAGTATCAGGAAAAAGCTGCTTATAAGGAATATGCAATTTCAAAAATTGAAAAGGGGTGGAGCAATCTTTTTGTTCCCTTTGAGGCGCTCCACTACCAGGTGACAGGCTTGAAACCCAAAAAGGGGGAGCACCTGGAGTTTGCCGAGTTGGTATTGAAGGAAAATCTATTGGCCAGCTTTGATAAGGTGGACTTTAAAGAAGTTCATCGATTCCCCAAGTTTGGGACAGTTGGGAATATGGTTTGTGCACAAACACTTTCAGGTATGGGGACGGTTTCCAGATATATTGAAGAGTACTCAGATCATTTGGATTTAGAAATCAAGGCTTCGGTAGAAGAGTTGCAGTTAATGCCTGCTTTTTCCACACTAATACGATTTGGCGGCTGTCCCGGTATTAAGGGGCGCTCAGTCAACGATCCTGATCGTTATCAGGGGAAATTTGATACTCCGGAAATGCGAGCTTACATCAGGAAGCTAATCGCATTTCAGAAATTAATAGGCTAGGGGGTAAGTACTTAGTGGAGAGATAGCAAAACGGCAGCTCAATAGCATACCGTTTTGCAGTCGGCCGTGATCAGGGTCATATATCAGACGGCTCGACCTTGCTTCTTGAATATTGTGATGGCGCTGATAGTGAGTTCCTTGACTAAAGCCTCAAATTTTTGCAGCGGCATATTTCTAGCCGGAGCAATATTCAATAGGTGCTCGCTGACTTGAACGAGTTTCAACCCTTTTGGGGGGTGAATGTGGGCGGGAAATCTACAAACCCATCCTGTTAGTGGTAGTTTGTTGATAGCTTCTCTATCGAGAGCTTGAATTCCTTTGCCGTTGGCAATGATTACTTCGATATCATCAAGGTGGGTGGTATCAATGTTTTGTGGTTTTCTTGGTGTTGAGTTAGGTTTTCTAAAACTCTCGAGTTTTAAAAGTTCTTCGTAGGTGATATAGAGCTCTTTTCCAGACATTCTGATCTCCTTCTCACGGTCATCAACTAAAACTTGTGTCCGATGCTCCTGAGGATTTTGGGTTGAATCGGATCGCTTTTATTTTTTAGTGTTTATTAATCTAGTTGTTATTCCAAGAATCGCAATCAAATTCGATGATTGCATCATATAGACAGATTGATACTTTGGGCAATGTTTTAAGCTCTCAATAGGTGGGCTAAGAATATTCCAGCGACTGATTGTGTAGAAAATTCACGAAAGCCGCCGTTGTGATCTGAGTTTGTTACTTGCCGGACTGGGTGATTTATTATTTTAAGCGTTGGCGTAATGCTTAAAATAATAAACTGCCTTGCAGTTATTCAAATTTATTTATGTTTCCTTTTTGAGGTGGTGTTTGAAGGTTTATCTGGCTGATTGAATTTTGAAGAGTGACCTTTGATTTTGGCCAGCTTAAAAACTCGTTTTCCTTTTATTTGATGCCTCACAGGTGCTTCTCTTCTGGGGTCTCCAGGTGGAATGGGAGAGGTTTATTTAATTTCATTTAAGAAGTCTTGCGTCGATATATCTTTTAGGCATGTGATACATCCTCGCGTTGGTAAGTAGGTCGAGTTTTAGATTAAAGCAATTTCTGTAAGACAGAATTGCAAAATCTGGCGTGCATAATGCTTATCTCGGATACAACGTATAAAAATGGATAAGCACTATGGAAGAGAAGGATTCGATTGACAAGAAAGTGTCGAGCAAAAAAATTAGTCGTAGAAATTTTACTAAAGGAGCGGTGCAACTGGGTATTGCTGCCAGCGCGGCTTCAACAGGATTGGTTTCCGCTCTCTCAATGTTGGATCGGAATTTCTATGATCAATATGACTACGTGATTATTGGGTCGGGTGCGGGTGGAGGGCCATTAGCGGTAAATTTGGCAAAGGCGGGATTTTCTGTTTTGGTGTTGGAAGCTGGTGCTGATGACCCTAGTGATGACACCCATAATATTCCAGCATGGCACCCCTTTGCGTCTGAAGACCCCAAATTGAGCTGGGACTTTTTTGTTAAGCATTATGCGGATATCAATCAGCAGCAACTGGACGAAAAATATGTTTCCGGGAAGGGAATCCTCTACCCACGGGCGAGTACTATCGGTGGTTGTACCACGCACCATGCACTGATTACAGTTTATCCACATAACAATGATTTTGACCGCATAGCACGGGATACAGGGGATATTTCCTGGGATAGCGCAAATATGCGGCGATATTTTGAGCGTTTAGAGCGTTGTGAATATGTGCCCCGCCCAATTTTCTCTAACCCATCCCGCCACGGTTTTGATGGTTGGCTGCCTACGAATCGCGGCAACCCCGCGTTATTGCTGGAAGACCCGGCGATCTTGAAAGTTGCCCAGGCTGCGCTGGCCAAATATGGGCTCGAAGGGGCCTTGGAAAAAATTATCAGCGGCAATCTTCGCCTGGATATCAATCATTGGGACGTGGCCAGTGGCCAGGAAGGGCCTTTTATCGCCCCTATGGCAGCAGATAGTCGAAACCGCCGTACCAGTGTGCGCGAATACCTCTTAGATACCCAGTCAGTTTACCCAAACTTGCTTCATATTCGTACAAATTCACTGGCAACTCGTGTGTTGTTTGAGGGGAATACTGCTGTTGGAGTGGAGTTTTTAGAGGGGGCGAGCCTGTATAAGGCAGACCCTTACCACGACGAAAGTGGTACTGCCGGAGTCTTGAGGCAAGTGCGGGCAAATCGCGAGGTTATCTTGTCTGGAGGGGCCTTCAATAGCCCGCAACTTCTCAAGTTGTCGGGAATTGGTCCCGCCCATGAGCTCCGAGATCACGGCATAGAGCCCCTGGTAGATCTGCCTGGGGTAGGAGAGAACCTCCAGGATCGCTACGAGGTCGGAATCGTTAGTGAGATGAGTGAGGATCTTGCCCTTCTTAAAGATTGTACTTGGGGGGAGGGGAATGATCCCTGCTTAAATCGCTATCGCTATGGCTGGTTCAATCAGGGGCCCTATAGTGGAAATGGTCCAGTATTGTCTCTGGTCAAACGTTCCAAGCCGGAGCTGGAAGATCCCGACTTGTTTATTTTCGGAGTGCCCTCCGACTTCCACGGCTACTTTCCCGGGTACTCCCAGGCATTGCGGGACTACAAAGACCGTTTCTCCTGGATTGTACTGAAAGGCCATACGAACAATACCGCCGGGCGTGTGACCCTGCAATCTGCTGATCCCAGGGACACACCTGAAATCAATTTCCACTATTTTGGTGAGGGTAATGATGCTCTGGGAGAGGACCTTCAGGCAGTTGTTGAGGGGGTAAAAATTTCCAGGGATATTATGTCGGGCCCTATTGTGAGCAAGCAGGTCTCCAGGGAATTATTGCCCGGTAAAGAGGTTCAGTCAGATCAGCAAATTGGCGATTTTGTTAAGAACCAAGCTTGGGGGCATCACGCTTCCTGTTCCAATAAAATGGGGCCTGCCAGTGATCCTATGGCAGTTGTCGACAGTAAATTCCGGGTTCACGGCACCAATAATTTAAGGGTGGTGGATGCTTCGGTATTCCCCCGAATCCCCGGTTTCTTCATTGTGGTGCCGGTCTATATGATCAGTGAAAAGGCGAGCGATGACATCATTGCTACAGCAAGTGGGCTGAGCGCTTGAAGATTGGTATGTGAAATAAAAAGCCCCGCAACGCGGGGCTTTTTATTTAGAACGAGATGTTCTTTGGTGTGCGCGGGAAGGGGATTACATCGCGGATGTTACCCATGCCGGTCACGTAGGACACGATGCGATCAAAGCCCAGGCCAAAGCCCGCATGAGGCACTGTACCGTAGCGGCGCAGGTCGCGGTACCAGTCCAGGTGTTCCTTGGGTACATTCATTTCATCCATACGCTCATCGAGCTTCTCCAAACGCTCTTCACGTTGGGCACCGCCGATAATTTCGCCGATTCCCGGTGCCAGAACGTCCATTGCGGCAACAGTTTTACCATCGTCGTTCATGCGCATGTAGAAGGCTTTGATGTCCTTCGGATAGTTCATCACGATAACTGGCTTTTTGAAGTGCTTCTCAGCCAGGTAGCGCTCGTGCTCAGAGGCCAGATCAATACCCCAGGATACGGGGAACTCGAACTTCTCTTTGCAGCTTTCCAGGATTTCAATCGCTTCGGAGTAGTTGATACGGGCGAAATCGTTGTCGATGATATTCTCCAGGCGGCTGATAGCCTCCTTGTCGATGCGCTGAGCAAAGAAGGCCATATCATCGGCGCGCTCTTCCAGTACCGCCTTGGATACATACTTCAGCATTTGCTCAGAGAGATCGGCTACATCTGCCAGGTCTGCAAAGGCAACTTCCGGCTCAACCATCCAGAACTCTGCCAGGTGGCGAGTGGTATTGGAGTTTTCTGCACGGAAGGTGGGGCCGAAGGTGTACACCTTGGACATGGCCAGGCAGTAGCTCTCAACATTCAGCTGGCCGGATACAGTGAGGAAGCTCTCTTCGCCGAAGAAGTCCTTGCTGTAGTCCACTGCACCTTTATCTGTGCGCGGTAAGTTCTCCATATCCAGGGTACTGACCCGGAACATCTCGCCAGCACCTTCACAGTCAGAAGCGGTGAGAATTGGGGTGTGCACGTAGAGGAAGCCGTTCTCGTGATAAAAACGGTGAATCGCTTGGGCGATACAGTTACGTACGCGGGCTACGGCACCACTGACATTGGTGCGCGGGCGCAGGTGAGCGTGTTCGCGCAAGTGCTCCATAGTGTGGCGCTTGGGGGACATGGGATAGGTATCCGGGTCTTCCACCCAGCCGACAACCTGGACTTCGGTGGCGAGCAGTTCGATAGACTGACCCTTGCCTTCGGATGGTTTGATGGTACCGAGGATATCTACCGCGCAGCCGGTAGTCAGGCGCTGAACTTCTGACTGGTAATTGTGCAGGTGATTCTCAGCAACGACCTGGATTGGATCAAAGCAGCTGCCGTCATGTACGGCCAGGAAAGAGAGGCCGGCTTTGGAGTCGCGGCGGGTTCTGATCCAGCCTTGAACGCGGACTTCTTCGCCCTCGCGACCGCTGGATTTCAATAGGCTATCTACGGATTCGACTTTTACTGTCATTTTCTATCGGTTTCTCATTAGTCCGGAAGGTGGTGTTCTGTCAGCTTGCCTAAAAGTTGACCACCCCACCAAGGTGAAGTTACGGCGGGCATATTGACTGGTTGTAGAGGGGAAATCCAGTCCCTTGGCTATCGGGCAGTTCTTCAAAATCTCCCTAAGGACTTTGAAGAGCTGTTATGGCCTCTATCTTGGTGATGTTTCACCAGCGGATTGCAATGGGGGTGCCGATTTTTACGAGTGCCATAAACTCATCCATCTCGTCATTGGTAAGGGCAATACAACCATCAGTCCAGTTAAAACGTTGGGTGATTGGAGCGAGCCAGCCGAGTCGATTGCGCTGGCCATGGACCATAATGAAGCCACCTGGCGAGACTCCTCGAGCCTCAGCTTGAGCGCGGTCTTCGGCATTGGGATAGGAAATATGCATTGCCCGATAATAAGAGGAGTCTTCTTTTTTGTAATCCAGCGTGTAGTGTCCCTCAGGGGTTTTTTCATCGCCTTCCTGCTGCTTGTGTCCTTGGGGTTGCCCGCCGAAGGCTACATGGTAGCTCTTTATAACCTTGTCGCCATCGAGCAAGAGCATTTTGTTTTCGGACTTAATCACTTCCACCAGGGTGACTTCAGCCTGGGCAATAGTGGTTAATGTAAAAAGCAGAATGGCGATATAGCGCACGGCTTGTAACTCCAGTTGGAGGTGGTTGATTCAGGTTGCTGTGATCTTAAATTTCCGAATCAGCAAAAGGGCGGGGCTGAATTATCTTGCAGCTGCAGCTAGAGTGGGGTGCTTCACTTTGGGTGAGGCAGGCAGCTTCAGTTGAGCGCCTGCCAGAATGCGCTAGATCAGCCGCTGGGTTTTTTCACTGTGTGTAGGACGGTGTCCTGTTCAAAGAAAACGTAGAACTCGCCGTATTCCCAGCGCGTGATAGCGGGTTCGCCAATTGGCCCCTCAATACCAAGGGGTTCTCCCAGGCGTGAGGTCACATCATGTTTTTTAAGCCCACGGACTTCTTCAATGGTGAGCTCCCCACCCTGGGTGCCTACGGGTACTTCAATGGTTGTCGCCTGGGCGCCAAAAGTAAGAAGTAGTGCCATTGAGCCAGCGAGACAATTCAATCCGCTGCGGAGTCTGCTGAACATTTTTTGTTCTCCGATGTAGATGTTCCATTAGCCGTCCCATTAAAACAGAATTTCCGCCAATGCTCCTGTTATTCTTCACGTTTTCGCGCCAAGAATAGAAATAAATGCGCCTCTTTGGAATGTTAGGTGCCATGAGTTGATGGCTAAATTCTTGCAGCGCTACTACTTCGAATTTTGATGCGATTTAACAGAAGACGGCTTGGCTGGCTGTATCGGCGCCTATGCTAGGCTGTTAATTATGCTTGGCTTGTCGAGCGGACAAGAATGAGGCTGGTTAATACCTTTTCAATTCTCGGCCTTCTTATTGGTTCCATCTGCTTTGCGCTCTCCCTTACGCCATCCCTTATTCCTCGCAGTGATGTAATGCAGGGAATACTGGGCGGCGTTGCGTTCTTTGTCGGCTATGTTTTCGGCGTCTTTCTGAGTTGGCTTTGGAAATACCTGGGTATCCCCAATTTGCCGATTTCTACATGGCAAAGGCGCCTATTTGATCGAAGTGTATTAGCCGTATGTCTCCTTCTTTTTCTTGTTTCTCTCTGGCAGGGAGTGAAGTGGCAGAACTCTATCCGCGCCCTTATGGGTATGGAGCAGGTTGGATCCGTTGAGCCTATTACGATCGCTGTAATATCTCTCCTTATGTTCCTGGTGTTGTGGTGCCTTGGAAAAGGGTTTCAGCGAATAGTCCTCCTGGTGGCTTGCTATGTGGAGCAGCATGTGCCCGAGCGAGTGGCGATGCTTGTGGGTGTGTTGGTGGCTGTGCTCCTTTACTGGGCTGTTTTTAATGGGGTGCTGTTGAAAGCAGGTTTGCATGTGATTTCATCGACCTATCAGCGGCTAGATAATTCTTATGCGAAGAGTATTCCCCCTCCGGCAGACCCCAATCTTCCTGGTGGCGCCAATTCGCTGATTAAGTGGGATGACATTGGCAATCAAGGGCGCCGGTTCTTAACGCTGGGGCCGACAGAGGAAGAAATAAAAGAGGTGGCAGGTTCTGCAGTACAGCCCATCAGGGTTTTCGTTGGGCTTGATAGTGCTTCGACGCCCATGAAGAGCGCTCAGTTGGCGCTGGAGGAGTTAAAGCGGGTTGGTGCATTCCGGCGTGAGATCTTATTAGTGGCAACTCCAACCGGCGCCGGCTGGGTTGATCCCGGTGCTGTAAATTCTTTAGAGTTTTTATATCGAGGTAATACCGCCACTGTTGCGGCGCAGTATTCCTATTTATCCAGCCCGATAGCGCTGATGGCGGATGATTCTGAGGGGCTTGAGTCGGCGCGAGCACTGTTTAAGGTCATTTATGATTATTGGACGGAGTTGCCAGAAGATGAGCGGCCCCGAGTTTACTTGTTTGGCCTCAGTCTTGGCGCTCAACTTTCCGAAGACTCCTTCGACTTTTATGACATTATCGATGACCCAATTGATGGAGCCCTTTGGGCTGGGCCGCCCCTCGGTGTAGGCATGTGGAGCCGGATTGTCAGAAATCGAGATCCGGGCACTCCCGCCTGGTTGCCAGAGTTCAAAGGGGGAGAGGTGGTGCGCTTTGGTAATCAGTACGGAGGCTATATTGGCCGTGAGCCATGGGGTGAGTTCAGGATTGCATTTTTGCAGCACGCCAGTGACCCGATAGTATTCTTTAGTGTGCGCTGGGCGCTGGAAAGGCCCGACTGGTTGAACCATCCCAGAGGACCTGATGTATCGCCGGATCTCCAGTGGTACCCTCTAGTTACCGGCTTGCAGCTGCTGGCAGACTTAAATGTAGGGCTCGCTCCGTTATCTTTTGGCCATCGGTATACCCCGTGGGGATACACCTTAGCGTGGCTCGCCCTTACAGAGCCAGAGGAGTGGGATGAGGAGGCGTTGAAGCGCCTGAAGGCCCAGCTCAAGACTTACAACGTTCGGTAAACTTGCCTAAATCTTTGGATTTCCTGACGTTTTTCCGTTTAAATCGACCCTATGTTAAAACCTGTCCCCCTATTTATTGGTCTGCGCTACGTGGCTGCCCGCCGCAGGCAGCAGTTTATTTCCTTTATCAATGGCTTTTCTCTACTGGGAATGGCCCTTGGTGTTTTTGCGTTGATTGTTGTCGCTTCTGTTATGAACGGCTTCGATCGTGAGCTTAAAACCCGAATACTAAGTGTTGTACCTCACGGCTTTGTCGAGCGGGAAGGCGGCCTTGTGGACTGGGAGACACCTGCACGGCAGTTGGAAGCTCAGCCACATGTCGAAGCGACCAGCCCTTTTGTGAATGGCTACGCCCTCTTGAGTGCTCATGGCAGCAGTCACGGTGCCCAGTTCCAAGGTGTGGAACCGCAAGCGCTGCGCAAGGTGTCTACCGTCGGTGAGCATATGGTGATGGGTAACCTGGATTTGCTCGAGCCCCGCAGCTACGGGGTGGTTCTGGGGCGAATCCTTGCCCATCAGCTCAATGTGATTCCCGGAGATTCGGTAATACTGACCCTGCCAGAAGTCAGCGTGACCCCCGCTGGTATATTCCCCAGAACAAAGCGTTTCACGGTTGCCGGTGTTTTCTCTGTGGGTGCGCAGGTGGATCAGAATCTCGCGCTGATCAATATTGAAGATGCTGCGCGCCTGACCCGGATGACGGGTAAGGTCCAGGGGCTGCAGTTGCGCTTTGACGATATGGACAATGCGCTGGGGCTTGTTTCTGTTTATGCAAATGAGCTGGGCGAGGGTTTTCAGGGTGAAGATTGGGGGGATTCCCAGGGAAGTCTTTTCCAGGCAGTTAAAATGGAAAAGACCGTTGTCACGTTGATGCTGATGATTATTGTCGCCGTGGCCGCATTCAATATTGTCTCCGCATTAGTGCTGATGGTTGCGGATAAACGCTCCGATATAGCGGTGCTGCGGACATTGGGGCTCACCTCGCGCCAGATTATGGCGGTATTTGTGATTCAGGGCAGTGCCATTGGCATTATCGGCGCTTTTGCCGGTGCTGTTTTAGGCATCGTGATAGCGATGAACCTGACTGAAATGGTGAGCTGGATTGAGTCGGTAGTAGGCGCCAAGATATTTGATCCCCGTGTTTTCTTTGTTAGTTACCTGCCTTCTGAATTCCGTGTCGGTGATGCAGTGGTGGTGTTAACGGCGGCAGTTTGTATGAGCCTGCTGGCAACGATATTTCCTGCCTGGCGAGCGGCACAGATTGAGCCGGCGGAAGCTTTGCGTTACGAATAATTTATATAAGTCGGCCTGTTTTGGTGTGATTTATAGATGTTGAGAGACAGCGAATAATTTGATGAACAGTCGAGTGGAAATAGATACGGAAAAAGCGCAGCCAGCTCCGGCCCCGGATGGTGCTGTTTTGGCTTGTCGGCAATTGCGCAAACATTATCGCCAGGGAGGTCGGGACCTGGAGGTTCTGAGTGGTGTTGAGCTTGAGGTAAAGCGGGGCGAGAAATTGGCCATCGTCGGCGCTTCCGGCTCTGGTAAATCGACACTGCTCAACTTGCTTGGTGGCCTCGATACCCCAAGTTCCGGTGAGGTCTGGGTTGCGGGTAAGAATCTCGCTGAACTCAACGCCAATGAGCGGGGCTGGTTGAGAAATAGCAGTCTCGGTTTTGTATACCAGTTTCACCATTTGCTTAACGAGTTTTCCGCCCTGGAAAATGTCGCCATGCCATTACTGATCGGCAAGCGTTCAGTTGCCGAAGCCCGCAAAGAGGCCGAGGCGATGCTCACGGCGGTAGGCCTGGGTGAGCGCCTGGAGCACAAGCCATCACAGCTTTCTGGCGGTGAACGGCAACGGGTGGCCATTGCCCGGGCACTGGTGACAAGGCCTGCCTGTGTTTTGATGGATGAGCCCACTGGCAATCTGGATCGGGCTACGGCGGCAGAGATCCATAAATTGATGGATCGCTTGAATCAGGAGATGGGAATTAGCTTTGTGATTGTTACCCATGACCCGGATCTGGCGGCAGCCCTGGATCGCTGTCTGCATCTGATCGATGGGCGGCTGACTGCTGACTGGCACCAGGGTGATCATGTTTAAGCCTCTTCCCGCCTATATTGGGCTTCGCTATGCCGGTGCCCAGCGCAGAAATGACGATTCGGCCGGTTTGGTCTCATTCATTTCCGGTTTATCGATGATTGGTTTGATCCTCGGTGTCGCCTTGATGATTGTGGTGATGTCGGTGATGAATGGTTTTGACCGGGAATTGCGCGAGCGAATCCTGGGAATCATGCCCCATGTCACTATTTACAATGGGAGCCCTGATGTGGATTGGGCCCAGTTGCGCCAACAATTGGTTTCCGACCCCGCGGTTCTCTCCGCGGCAGAAGTGTGGCAGGTCAATGCGCTCGCCAGGCGTGGGGCTGAAGTGACGCCGCTGTTGGTGCAGGGGGTCAACCCGGAGACAATTACTGAAGTCTCCAATATCGGGGACTTCCTTGAATCCTCATCCTTCGATGCCTTGCTTGACCCGTCTGAACCGGGTGTGGTTCTGGGTAAAGGGCTCGCTGAAAAGTTGGGGGTTGAGGCGGGTGATTACCTTTCCCTGATTGTGCCAAATAACGATAGTGCCACCGGTGCACGCAAGGCAGCCAGGGTTGCTGGATTTAAAGTTGCGCAGGTTTTTCACTCTGGCACTGTATTGGACCAATCTCTCGCCCTGGTTGCCTGGCAGCAGGCCAGGGCTCTGGCTGGAGGTGGCGGTGGGGCAGGGGTCCAGTTACGGGTCAATGAAATGCTCGAGGCCAACTGGATTATGCGGCGTCTTCTGCAAGACCTGCCTCGGGGCAATTTCTACGGCACTGATTGGAGCCGAACCCACGGCAACCTCTACCAGGCTATTCAGATGTCCCGCAACCTGGTGGGGTTACTGGTTTTCCTGATTATTGCGATTGCCGCTTTTAATGTGGTTTCCACTTTAGTGATGGTGGTTATCGATAAGCATACCGATATCGCCATCCTCCGCACTATGGGGGCCAGTACTCGACAGATTTTGCTGACTTTTGTGAGTCAGGGGGCGCTGGTCGGGCTTGTGGGGGCTGTAGTTGGTGGTGCGTTGGGGGTGTTGGGCTCGCTGACGGTGACCAAATTGGTAGCGGGGCTGGAATCAATGCTCGGCATCCAGTTCCTAAAGTCTGATGTCTATCCCGTGGATTATTTGCCGTCCCAGTTGGTATGGGGAGACGTGGCACTGGTTGTGGCGGCGGGCTTTCTGCTTAGCTTGCTGGCAACTTTGTATCCGGCCTTTAAGGCCAGTCGGGTTCAGCCGGCAGCGGCCTTGCGCAATGAATAAGTCGGGCCGGGCTTTTGGGTAGGGTATCAATTTTTAGAAGATATCTACCGGTGCCCGCCGCAATTTTGGCTTGGGTGCTGGCTGCCTGTTTTACCTTGATGCTGGATGGGTGGTACCTAAGGGTTTTTTGTCCGCCTGATATGCGTAGTGGTTCCGTTTGCTACGCAGAGGGGTGGGAGATCTGGCCCATTTGGATTGTTTCACTGGGAGCGGTACTTTCAGCGTTTATGGTGGTGTGGGCGGCCGCGTTGGCTGCGGCTACCGCCAAAATTAAGGTGGCCCGCAAGGCTTTATTTGTTGGAGCTATTGCAGCTCTGGCGCTGGGTGCTCTTACCGAGTATTACCTGCAGGCATTGCTGGCAATTGCCTCAGGGGCTGTTGCCTGTTGGTGCCTGCAGAGGGTTTACAGTGGGAAAAATTAACTGACCGCTGATCGCCTTTGGATTCTCAATTTCCATCTTTTCACAACGTGCCAGCGCCAGAGGGCACGCATGGCAAAATAGGCCACTGTCGCAAAGAATGCCCCAGCAATCAGAGAGCCGGTAAATAGTGGCAGCCAGATCTTCCCGACTTCACTGGTCAACCATTCCCACGACAGTTCGATGCTGAAATCCACCGGTGGCGCCCCTAGAACCCAGGCGCCGAGCTTGTAAGTGCTAAAGAAAATAGCCGGCATGGTGATCGGGTTACTGATCCATACAAGGATCATCGACAAAGGTAGATTGCAGCGCAGCCAAAGTGCGAGCAGGGCGGCAATAACCATTTGCCCTGGCAAGGGGAGGAAGCTGGTAAATACGCCAACCGCAAATGCGACCGAGACTGAGTGTCGGTTCAAATGAAAAAGGTTGGGGTCGTGGAGAAGAGTCCCCAGAAATTTGAGGCCGTTGTTGGCTCTAACTTCTTCGGGGCTTGGCAGCCATCGCCTGATAATACTCTTCGGCATAACTCTGTCTGTAACCTGGGTGGTGGCAGCCTAAAACAAGCGCTGTTCCGAGGCCTGGATATTCTTTCTGTGGGATTTTCCCTAAGCCCCAAATAAAGCATAGTGCGCTCGCGTTAGTCGAACAGGCTCATCTGGCGCGGGCGCTATTATGCCCACTTAAACATGGCAAGACTACTGCTCTGTTGAAAGTCACCTATTTTGCCCTATTGTCAACAATCCTTAATGTTTAATCGGGGATGCCTGCAGTTGACGAGAGAATGCTGGTGATTTAATGTCATGTCCCATTAAGATTGTCGACAATCCAGGTCTTGCATGACTGTAGTTGGTACTGCCGGTTTAGCTTCAGAGGAGCGCCAAAGCCTTGCTGAACGCTTATTTCTGACTTTGCGCGCTGAAATTGTGGAAGGGCAAATCGCCTCTGGCAGCAAAATTAGCGAGCCGGAACTTGCGCGTCGCTTTAATGCCAGTCGCGGGAGTTTGCGCGAAGCAGTGATGCGCCTGGAGTCTTTGGGGCTGCTGGAACGCAAGGTCAATATTGGAGCACGGGTTGTAGAGTTAAGTGAGCGCGGCTTACTGGAACTCTATGAAGTTCGCGAAGCCCTTGAGGGTATGGCTTGCCGTCTGGCAGCGGAACAGCGCACTGAGGAAGACCTGGTTGAGCTGCGCCAAATGCTCTATCACCATGAGCAGCAGGAAGAGCTGCAGGCCGGTAAGGCGTACTTCCAGCCGGAAGGGGATTTTGATTTTCATTTCCGCATCGTGCAGGCATCAAAGAATGATCTTCTGATCGATACCCTGTGCAATCGACTTTATTACCGTGTTCGTATGTATCGCTACCAATTGGGGATGGCCAGTCCCCGGGCCCAGCGGGCTTTCCGCGAGCACAACCATATTATTGAGGCCATTGAGGCCGGGGATGGTGAGCTGGCGGAGCTGTTAATGCGTCGGCATATCCGCGCCTCGAGAATAAACATTGAAAAGAAACTGAGGTAGAGCATGAGCCAAAAACCTTCTGCTGGCGCGCGTTTCCGCGCTGCACTCGCCGAGAATCAACCGCTGCAAGTGGTTGGTACCATCAACGCCTATTCCGCCATTATGGCCGAACGTATTGGTCACAAGGCGATTTACCTGTCTGGCGCCGGTGTTGCCAACGCCTCCTACGGTCTGCCGGACTTGGGTATGACCAGTCTCGATAATGTACTGGAGGATGTGCGCCGTATATCTGCTGCCAGTGAGTTGCCGCTTTTAGTGGATATCGATACTGGTTGGGGCGGCGCTTTCAACATTTCCCGCACCATTAAAGAGATGATCCGCGCTGGTGCCGCTGCGGTACACATCGAAGATCAGGTAGCGCAGAAGCGCTGTGGCCATCGCCCGAATAAAGAGATTGTTTCCAAGCAGGAGATGGTCGACCGTATCAAAGCGGCGGTAGATGCCCGTACTGATGACGATTTCTTTGTAATGGCTCGCACCGATGCCTTTGCACAGGAAGGGCTCGATGCGGCTATTGAACGCGCCCAGGCTTGTATTGAGGCTGGTGCCGACGGCATTTTTGCAGAAGCGGTTACTGAGTTGGAGCACTATCGTGCCTTTAAAGACGCGCTAAATGTGCCGATTTTGGCGAATATTACCGAGTTTGGTAAAACCAAGCTGTATAACGCCAAAGATTTGGGCGAAGCGGGCGCAGATATCGTACTGTATCCACTGTCGGCGTTCCGTGCGATGAACCGCGCGGCGGAAAATGTTTATACCAGCATCCTGCAAAATGGCGATCAGCAAGCGGTTGTCGATACCATGCAGACTCGTGAGGAGCTGTACGATTACCTGAATTATCACGAGTTTGAACAGAAGCTGGACGAACTTTTCAATAAGTAGGCCTTACGGAGTTATTCAGAGGCTCCCAAGCAGCCCGGTGCGAAAGCCGGGCGCTGCGCTTTCAATTGGATGAACACAGCAAATGTGTATACAACAGGGGAAATAAGAAGATGGTAGAGAAAGCATTGGGCGGTGCTGGTCTGCGCGGCCAGGTAGCAGGTAAAACTGCACTTTCTACAGTGGGCAAATCCGGTTCCGGCCTGACTTACCGCGGTTACGATATTAAAGATCTGGCCCAGCACTGTGAGTTTGAAGAAGTTGCCTACCTGATTTTCTATGGGGAATTACCCACTGAGGGAGAGCTGGCGGAATACAAGGCGCTGCTGAAAGCCAAGCGTGGCCTGCCGCAGGCATTAAAAGAAGTGCTTGAGCGCATTCCGGCTGATGCCCATCCTATGGATGTAATGCGCACCGGTTGTTCCATGTTGGGTAACCTGGAAGGTGAAGAATCCTTCGCCCAGCAGTTGGATAAAGCCAATCGCCTGCTGGCCGCATTCCCCTCCATAATCTGCTATTGGTACCGTTTCACCCACGACAATGTGCGCATCGAAACTGAAACCGATGACGACAGCATTGGCGGCCACTTCCTGCATATGTTGCGCGATGAGAAGCCCAATGAACTGCACGAGCAGGTCATGAATGTTTCCCTGATTCTGTATGCAGAGCACGAATTTAACGCATCTACTTTTACCGCTCGCGTTTGTGCCTCCACTTTGTCCGATCTGTTCAGCTGCATCACCGGTGCTATCGGCACTCTGCGTGGTCCTCTGCATGGTGGTGCCAACGAAGCGGCAATGGAACTGATCGAGCGTTTCTCCAATCCAGACGAAGCAGAGAAAGAACTGTTGGGCATGCTGGAGCGCAAAGAGAAGATTATGGGCTTCGGCCACGCCATTTACCGCGAGTCCGACCCGCGCAATGAGATTATCAAAGGCTGGTCTGAAAAGTTGGCTGAAGATGTTGGTGATACCGTGCTGTACCCGGTATCTGTTCGCTGTGAAGAAGTGATGTGGCGCGAGAAGAAATTGTTCTGTAATGCAGACTTCTTCCACGCTTCCGCGTATCACTTTATGGGTATTCCCACAAAATTGTTTACCCCGATTTTTGTAATGTCCCGCGTTACGGGCTGGGCTGCACATGTATTCGAGCAGCGCGCTGATAACCGCATTATTCGCCCGAGTGCGGAGTACGTAGGTGTTGAGCCCCGTACAGTAACTCCAATCGCTGAGCGCGGTTAATTTTCATTTCACTTTTGAAATGAGGCACACCCGGTGTGCCGGCTCCAGGTTGCCTTTGGTGAGTGGCCTGGAGCCACCCTCAGAAGAGACACGATTTTAAAAAAAGATTCGACTGATTTACCTGCTATGAATACTGATTACCGCAAATCACTGCCCGGTACAGACCTCGATTATTTCGATACCCGAGCCGCTGTTGACGCGATCCAGCCCGGAGCCTATGCCAAACTGCCGTATACCTCACGTATTCTGGCGGAAAACCTGGTGCGTCGCTGCGAGCCGGCAAAACTGACCGACTCCCTGAAACAGATTATTGAGCGCAAGCGCGAGTTGGACTTCCCTTGGTTTCCAGCCCGAGTGGTGTGCCACGACATCCTCGGCCAAACCGCGCTGGTAGACCTGGCCGGTCTGCGCGATGCCATTGCCGATAAAGGCGGTGATCCCGCCAAGGTAAATCCAGTTGTTCCCACCCAGTTGATTGTGGATCACTCCCTCGCGGTAGAGCACCCCGGATTTGAGAAGGATGCTTTTGAAAAAAATCGTGCGGTAGAGGAGCGTCGTAACGAAGATCGCTTCCACTTTATCAACTGGACCAAAACCGCATTTGAAAACGTCGATGTGATTCCCCCCGGTAACGGCATCATGCACCAGATCAATCTGGAGAAAATGTCTCCGGTGGTGCAGGTGCGCGAGGGCGTGGCCTTCCCGGATACCTGTGTCGGTACCGATAGCCACACGCCGATGGTAGACGCTCTGGGTGTGATTTCTGTGGGTGTTGGCGGCCTGGAAGCTGAGAGCGTGATGCTTGGCCGCGCCTCTTATATGCGTCTGCCGCATATTGTTGGAGTGGAGCTCACCGGAAAGTTGCAGCCGGGTATTACTGGTACCGACTTGGTATTGGCTCTCACTGAATTCCTGCGCCGTGAGCGCGTGGTTGGAGCCTACCTGGAGTTTTACGGTGAGGGGGCTTCCAACCTGACCCTGGGCGATCGCGCCACTATTTCCAATATGACTCCAGAGTATGGCGCTACTGCGGCCATGTTCTCTATCGATAAGCAAACCATCGACTACCTCAAACTCACCGGCCGCGATGATGAGCAGGTAGCATTGGTAGAGAAGTTTGCCAAGGAAACGGGCCTCTGGTCTGACACCTTGAAGGATGCTGAATACGAGCGGGTACTGAAGTTTGACCTGGATACAGTAGGTCGCAACCTTGCTGGCCCCTCCAACCCCCACGCGCTGCTGCCGGCCTCAGAACTGGCTAATCGTGGAATCGCTAAAGCCTGGGAAGAGAAAGCCGGTGAGATGCCCGATGGTGCTGTGATTATTGCCGCGATTACCAGCTGCACCAATACCAGCAACCCGCGCAATATGATTGCCGCAGGCCTGATTGCCCGCAATGCGAACAAGCTCGGCCTGACCCGCAAGCCCTGGGTCAAGTCCTCCCTGGCACCGGGTTCCAAAACGGTAAAAATGTATCTGGAAGAGGCCGACCTGCTACCGGATCTGGAGCAGATGGGCTTCGGCGTAGTGGCTTTCGCCTGCACCACCTGTAACGGTATGAGCGGTGCCCTGGACCCGAAAATCCAGCAGGAAGTGATTGATCGCGATCTGTATGCTACTGCAGTCCTGTCCGGAAACCGCAACTTCGACGGTCGTATCCACCCCTACGCCAAGCAGGCTTTCCTGGCTTCACCGCCGCTGGTCGTTGCCTACGCTATTGCCGGCACCATCCGGTTCGATATTGAAAAAGATGCGCTGGGATACGATGCCGATGGCAACCCGATTACCCTGAAAGATATCTGGCCCAGCGATGAAGAGATCGATGCGATTGTACGTCAGAGCGTGAAGCCACAGCAGTTCCGCGATGTGTATATTCCGATGTTCGAAGAGCGGGATGCCGCAGAAGAGCAGGGCCACGCACTCTACGACTGGCGTCCGATGAGCACCTATATCCGCCGCCCACCTTATTGGGAAGGTGCCCTGGCAGGCGAGCGCAGCTTGAAGGGGATGCGCCCGCTGGCGGTGCTGGGTGATAATATCACCACCGATCACCTGTCTCCGTCCAATGCCATTCTGGCCAGCAGTGCTGCCGGTGAATACCTGGCGAAGATGGGCTTGCCGGAGGAGGACTTTAACTCCTACGCGACCCACCGTGGCGACCACCTCACTGCCCAGCGTGCAACTTTCGCCAATCCGAAGCTACTCAACGAAATGGTGCGCGATGATAACGGCGAAGTCCGTCAGGGCTCCCTGGCTCGTGTCGAACCGGAAGGGCAGGTTACCCGTATGTGGGAAGCCATCGAGACTTATATGGATCGGAAGCAGCCTCTGATTATCATTGCAGGTGCTGATTACGGGCAGGGTTCTTCTCGTGACTGGGCTGCGAAAGGTGTGCGCCTTGCCGGTGTGGAGGCGATTGTTGCCGAAGGCTTCGAGCGAATTCATCGCACCAACCTGATCGGTATGGGTGTATTGCCGTTGGAGTTTAAGCCGGGCACTACTCGTGAAACCCTGGGTATCGACGGTACCGAGAGTTTCGATGTAATCGGTGAGCGCACTCCCCATGCCACGCTGACCTTGCTTATCCACCGCGCTAATGGTGAGACGATTGAGGCTCCTGTTACATGTCGTCTGGATACCGCAGAAGAAGTTTCCATTTATGAGGCTGGGGGTGTTTTGCAGCGCTTTGCCAAAGACTTCCTCGAAGCAGAAGCGACGGTCTGAGTTATGAAGTTTGCTCCTCAAATAAAAATCCCCGCGACTTATATGCGCGGGGGAACCAGCAAGGGTGTTTTCTTCCGCTTACAAGATCTGCCCGAAGTTGCACAAGTGCCGGGGCAGGCCCGTGACAACTTGCTGCTGCGCGTGATTGGCAGCCCGGATCCCTACGGTAAGCAGACCGATGGTATGGGTGGCGCTACTTCAAGCACCAGCAAAACGGTAATTTTATCGCCCAGCGATAAAGCCGATCACGATGTGAACTACCTGTTTGGTCAGGTTTCCATCGATAAGCCGTTTGTTGATTGGAGTGGTAACTGCGGCAATCTCACCGCCGCCGTGGGTGCCTTTGCCATCAATAGCGGTTTTGTAGAGCCCGACAGAGTGCCAGAAAATGGCATCTGCACCGTGCGCATCTGGCAGGCCAATATTGGTAAGACCATTGTTGCCCATGTACCTATGACCAATGGTGAAGTTCAGGAAACCGGGGACTTTGAGCTGGACGGAGTGACGTTTCCGGCGGCTGAAGTGGAGGTGGAATTTATGGACCCTGCCGACGGTGAGGGTGCCATGTTTCCTACCGGTAACCTGATCGATGATCTGGAAGTGCCCGATGTAGGTGTGCTCAAGGCCACCATGATCAATGCTGGCATTCCGACAATTTTCGTCAATGCAGAAGATATTGGCTACACCGGCACTGAATTGCAGGATGCCATTAATGGTGACAGCAAAGCACTGGCGATGTTTGAGAGCATTCGCGTTCACGGTGCGGTAAAGATGGGATTAGTTTCTACCATTGAAGAAGCAGCCAATCGCCATCATACCCCCAAGGTTGCTTTTGTCACTAAACCGCAGGATTACACTGCATCCAGTGGCAAGGCAGTGGCATCTTCCGAGGTTGATCTCCTCGTGCGCGCCTTATCTATGGGCAAGTTGCACCACGCCATGATGGGCACGGCAGCAGTAGCTATTGGCACCGCTGCGGCGATCCCGGGCACTTTGGTTAACCTTGCAGCTGGCGGGGGAGAACGCAACTCTGTTTGCTTCGGTCACCCATCGGGTACCTTACGTGTGGGTGCTCAAGCCAAAGAGGTCGATGGTCAGTGGACTGCTACCAAGGCCATTATGAGTCGCAGCGCCCGAATCCTAATGGAAGGTTGGGTGCGAATACCTGGCAATAGCTTTTAGGACTTTGGTGATTTCTTTACAGGGGGCCTTTTGGCCCCTTTTTATTTCCTACTGTAAAAATGATTAGGAATCGGTTTTACATTTTTACTCCAATCAAATTTAATATTCCGTATATATTTAAATTAATAGGCGAATATTAATCTCAGTAATCCTGACAATAACTTTTTTTCCGGTTTTCCTGTGTTTTCCGGTAGGTTTTTATCTGAGAAAAAAGGCTGTGTTTTTATCATTGTGAGACAGGGCTTGCCTTAATAGTCACATCTAGGTCTGTTTAGATATAGCCTTTATTGCTCAGCGTACGTATATTTAAGGCCTGCTGTTGGGATGCGAGGCTTTGGGTGAGCAAGCAGATAGACTCTAAAAAATCCCCAATATTCGTAGAAAGCTGGTGTATGAATCCTACGGTTTCAGTACTTACTTGACTTGCTGGTCGCAGCTAGTGGCAACAAATTGTGAACTAGTCCTCTTTGTCCTAGTCGCGATCCGCTCTATCGTATCTGAGTTTCTTACGTCCCTTCTTTTTGAGATTTTAGCCTAGCCGCCGTACTGCCGACGGCCCTATGGGATGGCCATTCATTAAAAAATAAATGTGGCTTTCCTTTTGCAGCAGATTGGAGAGACATCAATGAGAATTAAAAAACCACTTACCTTTGCAATTGCAATGGCAAATGTCGCGGTAGTGTCGGCTTGGGCTCAGGAAGATAGCCAACAGGATGACGATTGGGCGCTGGAAGAAGTAACGGTTACCGCAACCAAGCGCGAAACCAATTTGATGGACACCCCCGTAGCGATCAGTGCATTTACGCAAGAAGAGCTCGATCGCCAGGGTATTAAGAATGTAAAAGATCTGGGCAACACTATCCCCAACGTGGATATTGGCTACGATGCCTCCCAGTCCTCCCCAGTAATTTCTATGCGCGGCGTGCGCTCTACTAATACCACTGAGTTTGGTGACCCAGCTGTTGGCTTACACTTCGACGGTATTTATTCTTCGCGTCCCCAGTCTGCTATGGCAATGATGTTTGACTCTGAAAGGGTTGAAGCCATGCGTGGGCCACAGGGTACCCTTTATGGACGCAACTCCACAGTAGGTGCCATTAATGTTATCTCCAAGAGACCGGTAATTGACGAATTTGAAGGTTCAGTCGGAGTTGAGCTTGGTCGCTGGAATCAAGAGCTGGTAAAAGGTGTTATTAATATTCCGGTTTCAGATACCTTTGCTCTTCGCGCATCCTTTATGGACGAGACCCGGGATTCCTATCTAACTGGTTACTACGACGCAAACCAGTATGACAACCGTTATATCAACGCGGACACTCTTGGTGCCACCACTCTTTCTGATGATGCAGCGCGCACATTTACTCAGGATGGTAATTGGTGGGCATCTGAGGATGTTTCCCTGGTAAGAGCTGACGCCGATGATTTCTACGGAAATGTTGATCAGCAGGCAGTACGTATTGGTGCTCTATGGGAACCAACCGAAGATATCTCCTGGTATGCCGTTGCTGAGCATTATCAGGACAGCAGTGCCGGCGGCATTAACACCATTGATTGTGATAAAGCCGATGAGCGCGATGACGGTGTAAATTGCGAAACTTATTACGGCTCTGGTGCGGATGAGTACACAGTCGCGGTTAATGTTCCTGGTGAACTTGACCTAAGCATGTCTTCATTTCGCTCCAATTTCCGTTGGGACTTTAGCGATAGCATGGCGTTTGTGTATAACACTGGCTATGCAATTCAAGAGCGCAGTAACCTGATTGATGTAGATGCAGGCCGTAATACTTGGGATATGAGTATGAGTATTACCGACTCAGAAAATATCTCTTACTCTCACGAATTGCAGCTGCAATCTACTGGAGATGGCCCCCTGCAGTGGATTACAGGTCTGTTTTACTTCCAAGAAACTACAGATCTGAATGGCTACTTCCTTGCATCACTCGATAATGCAACATTTTGGGATCAACCAGATAGGACAATCGAAGCCAGTGCGGTGTTCGCACAGGCTACTTATGATCTTTCCGATGCTTTACATTTAACAGTTGGTGCTCGTTATACCAAAGATAAGAAGAGTGACGAGGGCGGCTATAACTTAAGCTGTACTCGTGATTGGTCAGCAGATACTGAAACTACCGGAGAATATGGCTGTTTCCCCGCGTATGACCAGGCCCTCTTCAATGAGTTGTCTACTGGTTATTTCGCAGATAGTTCAATTTACACTGCTATCGCGCCTAATGATGCTAGTGATGACTGGGAAAATACAGACTTCCGTATTGGTGTTGACTATGACTTAACTGATGAGGTAATGCTCTATTCATATATTGCATCAGGCTTTAAGTCAGGTGGCCTTGGGGACACAATAATTCAGTACGAACAAGATGCGGACACAGCTGAATATATCTTGGATGGTGATGGTAACCGTATTGTTCAGCGAGAAATTAGCACCAATTATGATGAAGAAACAGTTATAACGTGGGAGTTAGGTGCAAAAGGTACTTTCCTTGACGGTCGATTAAACCTTGCTAGCACATTTTTCCTTTCAAAATATAAGGATATGCAGCTGGCTGCACCGGATACGGCATATACCTACTATGTTGAAGAGCGGGATGATGAAGGTAATTTGACCGGCGAAATTACAACTGAGCCTTATGTTATCTACCTGACTAAGAATGCTGCCAGAGCAGATATCATGGGGTTGGAGTTTGAATTTGACTGGGCCCCTTACCCGAATGGTCGAATTAGCGGATTCGCCACTTGGATGCAGACGGAAATCACTTCTGACTTTGTGAATCGCTGGAACTTCAATAACCAGTCTTTGTTTGAGATTGAAGACTGGGGCGCAGCTCACGATAATAGCAACGAAGAACTCTACCGTAACCTGAAAGGAAATGAGCTGCCTGCATCACCTGAGTTCAGCTTTACTATCAATTATGACCACACCTTTGAGTTAGCCCACGGTGGAGCGATCATTCCATTTGTCGGTATTCACTGGGAAGATGAGTCTTACCTGACCTACTGGAATGTTGACAAGCACGATTTCCCCACTGGTGATACTTCTGCTTTTGATGACAGCCGTGATTCTTTCTGGATGGTAAATGCTTCCGTGAAGTATGTAAGCCCGGACGATCAGTGGAATGTTGAAGCCTTTGGCAACAACCTGACTGACGAAGTTGTTCCGTACTATGCAGATGGAAGTGATGGCCTGGTATCTGGTCCATTCTCTACCCCAATGAGCTACGGTGTGCGCTTTAACTACAACTTCTAAGTAGTTACTAAGCGAGTATGATAAAAGCCGGACTGTATTATGCAGTCCGGCTTTTTTATTGCCTAATGAACCTCTCACTGATCAATATACTATCGGCATGATGTCGCAGATCTAATGATGTAATTAATTCAGCTGTTCTGGAAAAATATTATTGTGAGCTATCTAGAGCAATAAATAATCTGTTGCTGTAATTACCCCAAAACATGTGTTGTAAGCTATTTGGAAGCAACTGCGAGTGTAAATACTTGCAGGGGAATTTTAGCTTTCCATTGGAATAGGATCTCACTTTTTTAAAGGGCGTTTAGCCTTAACCTGTTTGTCATCATCGTTTGCTTCACTTGCGCGTCAACATTCATACCGTGGCAAGGGCAAGGCTGCTTACAATGAACAGATTTGATCGACGGACGCTTTTAAAATGGGGTGGGCTGTTAACCGTTAGCGCTATGGCGCCATCGCTGAGGGCCAGTAGTGATGTGCTCGATTATGAGTATGATGGGCTCGCTAGTACCTCGAGCCACTTTATGCATGGTGTAGCCTCCGGAGACCCAACAGCCAATTCGGTTATTATTTGGACAAGGGTAACCACTGAGGAGGTTTCTCCCCTTGTCTATTGGGAAGTTGCTCTCGACGATACATTTGGCCAGGTTGTTTCATCCGGGTATCTGCAAACGGATGAATCAAAAGACTTTACGGTTAAGCTGGATGTTACAGAGCTAAACTACGGTCGGGATTATACCTACCGATTTAAGTACCGGGATCAGACTTCTTCTGTCGGTCGCATAAAACTGGCTCCAGCGACTAGCGAGGATGCTTCTTTTCTTAAGTTTGTTGTCACTTCCTGCTCACATTTTGAGCATGGGGAGTTTGTAGGCTACCGGGATATGGTGGAGCGGGAGCAAAATATTGATGCTGTTATCCACCTGGGGGACTACTCGTATGCATCCTCAAATTCTGGTGACTACCGTAAGTTTGAGTACTCTGACTTCAAATTTGATCGGGAGAGTTACCGAGCTAGATACTCTGAAATTAGAAGGGATGCATTTCTACAGCAAGCACATCAAATGCACACCTGGATGGTGATTTGGGATGATGGCGACCTGAGAAATGGTGTCTGGCGAGAGGGGCCGGAAATCAACGGAGCTGACTTCGAAGAAGTGATGGAAGCTGCAATGGAAACCTTCTTCCTTTGGATGCCAATCCGTTTTATTGCGCCGAGGCGAGTATGGCGCTCTGTTCCTTATGGTGAAATGGCTGATATCTTCTTCCTGGATATGTGCTTCTATGATCGGGATGAGCCAATCAATGATATGCCGGATAACTTCAAGAAACGGCAACCTATATTTTCTGAATTTGATTACCCTGGCCGCAGTATTATTGGTCAGGAACAGGCGACATGGTTTGAGCAGGCCATTAAGCAATCCAGTGCGCGTTGGCGAATAGTTTGCTCTGGGGCACCGGTTTTTGAATGGTGGAACAATTACTCCCCGAGTGCCTGGCGAGGATACCCCCAATCCCATAACTGGTTATTGAATTTATTTGGTGAGCTTGAAGACAATATCGTGGTCTTGTCCGGGGGGTTACATAAAGCAATGGCCTCAGGGCTCGCCTTAGATCCCTTTGCGGATGATTACAATGCGGGTAGAGATAATGTCGCGATTGAAATAACGGCTCCATCCCTGACCCGCGGGGATGGTGGTGCTATTTGGTACGAAATCGCAGATAACCGTAGCACCGAGACTACGTTAAAGAAAAATCCTCATATGAAGTTCCGCAAAGGGAATAGAGCAGGTTACTTGATTAGTAAATTTGAAAGTGATCAGTTTACAGGTCGATGGCGGCTCTATGAAACAGTAAGATCTATAAATGGTCCGAGCGCTGATACTTACGGAGATATTGTCAGTGAGTATGGGACATCAAAAATTAAAGTAGTGGATTAGGTATTATCGCAACAAATAATCGATAGAGATTTGAATTTGGATACCTCTCCCCTGAGATATATTGTAGAAAATTCTATAATTGCTTGGGGGCGCCACGACTAATATATTTGTGTCATACTTGCATGCTTTCTTTAATACAAGGTAGAAGTATGTCCGAAATACAATTGGAAGAGAGACGGAAATTAGAGCTAATCGAGAAGGTCAGGGGCTATCTGTCTAAAGAATTTGAGCTGGAAATTGGCGGTTTTGAAGCGGAGTTCTTTATTGATTTCCTTGCAAAGGAGTTGGGGGCCGGGTTTTATAATCAGGGTTTACATGATGCTCAGGTAATAGTGTCCTCTAAGTTGGAGGATATTTCTGATGCAATTTATGAGATAGAAAAGCCTGTCGACTAGAATTATTGCACCTGTTGATGACAGTACGATTCTATCTCTTATATGCTGTTCAGTGATATTATTCCTTAGGTTTTTCCGCCTGGATAAATAGCATGGCTGCAAAGACCAACACTATTCCAGGTATGAAGCTGATATTAAAGTTTGCCATTTCCAATACTATGGCCACTATTAGTACAAATATCGGATTCAAGAAACTATATGCTGCTACTTTAGTTGCCCCGATCCTTAATGTACTGAATTGCAGCAGAAAAAAACTAATTAAAGTTGAGAATAAGGCTAAATAGAATAGCCCGCCGTAAGTCTCGGTGGGTATATTTCGCCATTCTATCTGGTTTAAGTTTGGAAAAGAGAGCAATAGTAACCAGAGCGCACCAAATAGAATAACCCAGAATGTCATGACCTCTGTAGGCTCCCCTGAGTGAACCTTCTTGATAAGCGGGTTATATAAACTGAGTGATATAGCACCTAGGGTGAATATCCAATCCCCTTTGTTTAGGTCTAGCGTTATCGCTGTTGTGATACTCCCCTTGAATACAATCCAGGCTGCACCCAGAGTCCCAAGGGTTAGGCCAATAACTTTGCGGGTGCTGCTCCGCTCGCCATTGATGATCAAAGTAAAGATGGCAGTCATCGCCGGAACGGTTGTAAAAAGAGCGCCGGTATTTACTGCGGTGGTGTATTTGAGTGCTTCAAACATACACCAGAAAAAGACAACCAATGGGATACTGAGTAGTGCATACCCCAGTAGTTTTTTGGGCTCTGGAATCTGAATCCCGTGCTTTAAAAATATGAAGGGTGCAAATAGTCCCGCCGCAATTAAGAATCGAATCAACATCATGGAATCCGCTGGGAGTGAATCGGCGATTAACTCCCCAACAGGAAATGATCCTGCGACCAGTAGTGTACAAAGTATCATCAGGCAGTGAACCCACCAGAGCGAGGTGTTGGGGCTTGTAGTTGATGGGGTTATGCCCCTGGTAAGCTCACTCATGCTTCTTCCCTCTATTAGCGAGAGATAAGTGTAAGTCGTTTCTGGTAAACTGATAATCCAGCATTATAGACACTCACTGTTGAGGAGAAGGAAACAGTCGCTTATGGAGACAATTGCAGCGATTCCAATATTTGTGACTGTGGCAGAAACCGGTGGCTTTTCCCCGGCGGCAAAGTTACTTGGCATCTCAAAATCAGCGGTAAGCAAGCGGGTTACCCAGTTGGAGCTGCAGCTTGGGGTGAAGCTTTTGCACAGAACTACGCGAAAGTTGAGCCTGACGGAGGCTGGGGAGCATTTTTATGAGCACGCACGCGTTGCTTATAAATCGGCCAAAGATGCACAAGACGCAGTTCTGCAGCTACAGGGGGAGCCTCGGGGGCGCTTGCGGATCAATGCTCCTATGTCCTTTGGTAGATTGCATTTGGCTCCGTTAATTCCCGTATTTATGAAGCGTTACCCCGAGATTAGTATCGACATGGTACTGGACGATAAAGTTGTCGATTTAGTGGGGGAGGGCTTTGATATAGCCATTCGCGGAGGGGACCTTCCCGATACCAGCCTGATTGCCCGCAAACTTGCACCTCTGAAAAGTGTACTCTGTGCGTCACCTTCCTACTTGAAGGCATTCGGAGAGCCCACAGAACTGGAGCAGTTGAGCGCCCATAATTGCCTGATTTTTACTTATTCCAGGGATGTGAAAGAGTGGGGTTTTATCAAAGACAATCACTTAAATACCATCGAGGTGAAGGGTAACTACCAGGTAAATAATAGTGAGGCACTGAGGGAAGCTCTTCTTCAGGGTGTAGGGATAGGCCGCTTACCCACCTTCGTGGCAGGACCAGACATTGAGGCTGGAAAGCTAACTCCTCTATTCGAGGAGTACCAGATGCCTGCCAAGTCTATCTACGCGGTTTTCCCTGAGCGGCAGTTTATGCCAGCCAAAGTCCGCGCCTTTATAGACTTTGCAATAGAGTACTTTGGCGGCGATACACCTTATTGGGATCAGTAAACTGTTAACCTTTCGTCAACAGTAAGTCTCCGCCGAACCCCATTATCAACGATAAGGAAACCCAATAAGCTTCTTCTCATCGACATTCAATCAACGAACGATAGTCAGAGAGAAACTTATGGAATTGTTTAAAGCTGTTGAATCCCGCCGCTCGGTTAAGCATTTCGATGTCACTGCAGAGATGCCTGCCGAGGACTTCACCCGTCTGGTCCAGGCGACTATGTTGTCGCCGACTTCTTACAATATCCAGCACTGGCGCTTCCTGCGCATCACTGACATTTCCCTCCGTAGCCAGCTTAAAGATGCAGCCTGGGGACAGCAGCAAGTAGAAGATGCTTCTGAGTTGGTCATACTTTGTGCAGATATTAATGCCTGGAGCGATCGGCCGGAGCGGTACTGGGCCGATGCGCCGAAAGAGGCTCGGGATGTGTTAGTGCCAATGCTAACTGAATTCTACAAGGGTAAGCAGCAACTACAGCGGGACGAGGCTATTCGAAGCTGCGGATTGGCAGCACAAACCATGATGTTAGCGGCAAAGTCGATGGGATATGACACAGGTGCAATGGTTGGGTTTGACCCAGAGAGAGTCGCTGAGCTGATCAATTTGCCCGAAGGTTATTTGATCGGGATGATGATAGTGATTGGAAAAGCGGCAAAAGTTGCGAATGAGCGTGGTGGACAGCTGTCGATAAATGACGTCCTGTTCGAGAATAGCTTTTGAGGTGATGAGAAATAGGGGTGAAACGCTATTGAGGCTCTTTTTTTTAGTAGGTCGCAAGGATTAATTATGTAAATTATAAAGGCAATCATAGTGTCTATTTGCTGACGTTATCAAAGTTTCGTTATGCTTGCCTACCTCAAATAATAGATGTGAGATAGAGCAACATAATAAAAGCTCCCTTAGGCTCAGAATGAATTCTTTTCATTGATATTGGAAACGTGAAGTGTGGCTTATGCCTACAATTTTCTTATATCAATGAGAGGGACCTGCTATGAACACCTATTACCACAAGTTAGTCACAGCTTTCGTCACAAGTGCTACTTTATTCTCATCACCACTTGTTATGGCTGTTGATTGTGGCGATGTAATAACAACAGCTGAAACCCTGTCGGAAACGCTGAATTGTGAACTGAGCCTGGCGAATCCCTATGCGGTAACAGTAACTGGACCCGGTGGAAGCCTTACGATGGCAGAGGGCGGGGAAATTATTTGTGATAACCCAAATCTAGAAGGTATTGCTGGAATTTTGGTTAATGGATTATCTGGTGCCGTTTATGGTGGGACGATAACCGACTGCCCAGATGGTTTAAACCTGGAGGGAGATGGATTTCATACCATAGATGGAATTATCATCTTAAACTCTCCACGAGAGGGAATTGTTATTGATAGTGACTCCAATAATATTGTTGGGAATCAAATTATTGATACTGGCAATGATGATGGTATAGATGTTAGAGGCGATCGAAACCAAATTATCAATAATTATATTGAATCAGCCGGTGATCAGGGGATTACGGTAAATGGTGTGTTTACACTGGTTCAGCTAAATACTGTTGTCGGCAGTACTGATGGTGATAACGGAATTGATATTAATGAAAGTAATACAACAGTTATTCAGAACTTTGTTACCGGCAGTGCGAGTAATGGGATTGAACTCAATGTGGATGTATCAAGTACTTCTATAATACAAAACATAGTCATGGAAAATGGGACAAATGGCTCGCCTGATACAGCCGGTTTCAATATCGCTGGATTCGATAATGAGAATAATATAGTAGTAGGGAATACGTCGCTTGATAACTCTGCATTTGATTTGCGTGATCCTACCGATCCAACCTGTAGTGGAAGTAATACTTGGATTGGCAATACTCATGTAACAGCAGAACCTGCCTGCTTGGATTAAAATCGGGGAGGCTTTTAATCTGGGAAAAGTAGAAGCGTGTAAGTGATACTGCTGGAGAAGGCGGAAAGATATACTGCGTTTAAGGTGTGCTGTGCATTCGTGTGTTCCCTATTTTGGGAGTTACTAAAATTAAACTCGAACTACGATGTTCCACGCCAATGCTGACACTCGATTGCCGATAGGGTGACACTAAGGGATATGTTCTGTGAGAGAAACGACATGGCAGTCTTCTGCTTTATGAAAATCAGTTGTCGCTTCCTACAAAAATCTCAATCCGATCGACATTCCCGCTAGCATCCAGTACAGCAATTTGGTGCTTACCACTTCCCGGAAGTAGTGCCAGGTTTTCATTTCCGAGGGTTTCGCCCTTGGGTTCACCGTTTAGGAACCAATAGCGCTTTCCCTGTCCGCCAATCGCGCCCAGAGTTAAACGCGGAAGTGGGGCATTTTTGCCGGTAGGTCGATACTGGTTACCATCTCCAGCTCCGATAATCTTTAGTGGAGTCCCCGTTGTTGCAGTCGGGGTGTAACACTCGGGAGCCGTCGGAGGAATTTGTTGGGCCCGGGTGTGGTTTTCAGGTAGCCAGGATTCCAGTTCTTTCGGCCAAAGGGCTAGGCTATGCCTTTCAGTAGTAGAATCCATACAACTGGGCTTTACCCGCATACCTTGCCGGTTTGCAAAGAAACTAAAGGTTTGTGCTGCCCGCAGAGGCTCACCTTGCGGCGATAGTGTTCTGGGTGTGCGCCCTTGGATTAACCAGGCGTTGTGTTGCAGATGGCAGTGGCTGGTTTGTGTGAGCGTCTTCTGGCCTCCAAGTGGCCAACAAATAGTCTCTTGAGTTACTGAGTCTGGCTTTTTCAGGTGCTGTTGTTTGTTGTCTGGTAATGCGGCGATAACTGCGTTCAACAGAGGTGTGGCACTAATGGAGCCATAGTAACCGGGTAGGGGAGTACCATCCGGTCGGCCTACCCAAATGCCGACGGTGTAGCCGGGAGTTACGCCAATCGCCCAGGCATCCCGATAGCCGTAGCTGGTGCCTGTCTTCCAGGCGATATCTGCCTTGTTTTGTCGCACCAGATTGCGCCAACGGCGGGAACCTCCGCGATTGGAAGCGAGCATTTCAAATGTAATCCAAGCCGCCTCAGAAGACATCAGATACCTTTCACGTACCGGCTCCTCGGATAAATAGCGGGGAGCTGCAGTCTGGCCTCCCCGTGCCAGTGCGGCATAAATACCTGTCAGCTGGTCAAGACGAGCACCTACGCCCCCCAAAATCATGGCCAAGTTGGGTCTACCACCACTGGGAAACTCTAGTGCTAGTCCGGCATTTTCCAGGGCTGCGGCCAATCGACCGGGGCCGTAATGTTCCAGTAGCTGAACTGCAGGGACATTGAGAGATTTCTGAAGGGCGCTAGTGGCGGTGACAGGGCCGGCGAAGCCTCGATGGAAATTTTCAGGGCGGTAATCGCCGTAGATGCGGGGCGCATCGCTAAGTAGGGAGGCGCTGTGGATCAGGTCCTCATCAATGGCAAGTCCGTACAAAAAGGGCTTGAGCGTAGAGCCCGGTGAGCGTACAGCCCTGGCCATATCCACATAGCCATAGCGGCGCCCGTTACCAAAATGAGAAGCTCCCACGTAGGCGCGCACAGATAAATCGGAATTCTCCAAAACTACAACAGCTGCAGATGTTTTGGCTGGATAGCTATCCATATGATCGCGCAGAAAATCTTCCAATCCGCGCTGGATGTTGCCATCGATTGTGGTGCGAATAACTTCTTGATCGCTGATGGTATTTACCAGTCTGCGAGCTAGGTGTGGGGCGTTTTGTGGGAATTCCAAGCGTTCCGCATAGACCTGCTCAAGTTGGGCGCGTTTAACATCCTCAGTGCTCCAGACGGTAAATGACTGCAGTCTATCCAGAACTTTGTCCCGGGCTTTTTGTGCCTTTAGAGGATGCCGGTCTGGCCGCAGGCGGCTCGGCGCCTGAGGGAGTACAGCTAGCAGTGCAGCTTCCGCATGGGTAAGGTCGGAGGCTGATTTACGCAGGTATAGACGGCTGGCTGCTTCCACGCCTTCAATATTGCCGCCGTAAGGTGCGAGGTTCAGGTACAGATCGAGAATTTCATCCTTGTTGAAATGCCATTCCAACTGCAATGCACGCAATATCTGCTTGGTTTTGCCCGGCAGAGTTTTGCGGTGTGGGTCCAGTAGTCGCGCTACCTGCATGGTGAGAGTGGAACCGCCGGAAACGACTCGTCCATTGCGAAGGTACTGGACTGAAGCTCGCAATAGGGCTAGCGGATTTACTCCGGGGTGCCGATAGAAGTGTCGGTCTTCGTAGGTGAGAAGAGCTTCGATAAAGCGCGGCGATACATTTTCCCGAGATATTGGGTATCTCCAAACTCCGCGACTGTCGGCAAAGAAACGTAGTGGTTTGCCGTAGCGATCTGCAACGACCTGTGCAAAGTCTTGAGTTTCGGGAAGAGGTGGAGGGAAAGCAAAGTCGAGCAGTAGCAGTACCGCTGTGAGGGCGGCGGGCGCAAGCAGCAGTGCGCGAACTCTGCGACTGCTGCTTTGCCAGGCTCTCCGGATAGTGGCCAACAGCTTCACTGTTTACCGATTACCCGCATTTGCGTTAGGGGATTTTCACCGATAGCGAAGCGTTCAGGTTTGTACATATCCTCTACGTAGGGTGGGGGCACCTGATAGTTGCCGGGGGTTACTGCGCGGGCGATATAGAAGAGATTGGTGGTTTTGTATCTCAGCTGATCCAGTGCCGCCACAAAGCGGTCATCGCGATATTCAGTGTGTTGGATATTGTCCTGGGTGTCCTGCCACTGGGCAATACTTTTGCCATCGAACTCGAGTTCATCCACTTTGACACTGTCGGCCAGGTTTTGATTCTCCAGCTCAAAACCTGCGGGCAATAGGTCCACTGCAAGTAGGTCGGGCAGGCGCTGGTCCGCATCAATTTGCAAACGCACCAGGTAAAGCTCGCCCTCACGAACCTGATTGGGAATGACTTCCGTGCCATCTAAATTGTGGTAGCTGCGTTTAATTCTGACACCTTTATCCATCTCCGCCTCAGGTGACTTCTTGCTGTAACCATTGATAGTGATTGCTGCATAGAGCTTTTCCATCTGTGCAGTTACCTCAAGTGCGCTGGCGGCTTCGCGCCCACGGAATAATGCGCTGTGCGGGTTATCGCTATTGAGCTCGCGCAAGCCATCAATACTGGCCAAAGTCGCAGACCAGTTTGCACTGCTATTGAGTTGCAACTGTGCTCCAGCCATAAACACACTATTGCGCTCCTGTGTGCTGAGATATTGGCGACCGTGGAGAAGATCGGCCAGCTCGAACACCAGGGATTCCGTTTTATCACCTGCGAAATTGTGCTCTAGGAGCAGGGAGATCATTTGAGCCGTATCCCGTAGGTCTGATCCATAATCGCCATAGTAGCTGCGGCGTTTGCGCTCGATTTTAAGCGCTTTTTGCAGGGCCTCCTGGGCCAGGGTGGCATCGCCCATGGTGTGCAAAGCGATTGCCATATGCAGGTTTGGCAAGGGAGATTGGGTCAGGCTCGAGCCGCTTTCATAAAGGGTACGCAGTTGCCCGAGAGACACTTTCTGTACTCGTGAGAGCACATAGGCTGCGTAAGCTCTTGCGGCATAAGCATAGAAATCGGGACTATAGCTATAGCGTTGCTGATAGAAAGCACCGCGCTCACGGGCATAGTCCTGCAGGCGCTTGAGTGCGGATTCCAGGCGGTTATTGTCAAATACGATTCCCTGGTCCCGGGCCCGCAATAGAAGATCGACTACATAGGCGGTTAGCCACTGGCTTTCGGAAGACTCGGAACTCCATAGGCCAAAGCTGCCGTTCCCTTTTTGCATACTGAAAATGCGTTCAATACCTGCGTCGATACGCTCGGCCCGCTCATTCTCATCCAGAGGTTCAAGGCCCAGTTTTTGCTGTCGCTGCGGCGTTGCCATGACTAGTGGGAAGGTCCGGCTGGAGGTTTGTTCCAGGCAGCCGTAGGGGTATTGCAGGAGGTTGGATAGGTGATCCTGTAACTGCAGTTGCGGTCGGCTGTCCAGGGATACCAGGGTGTGAACAGTTCCAGGCATTAGGGAATCCAGGAAGCTGCTATCGGCACTGAAGCTCTCGCCCTGGGACAGGAGTCTGCGCTGGTTGCGTGTGGTTGCCGGCCAAGCGGGGCGCACGCCCAGGCGCCACTGCTGTTCGATATCGATATTATTTCCATCTTTATCGACGGCACCCTGCACGACCAGTTTGAACTCCGCATCTCCGGTGGCATCTTTGGCGGTGATAGGGAAGCGTAAAGTTTTGCGTTCACCATCCGCCAGTTCCAGCATCCGCTCACCCTTTTCCAAATCTACCGCGCCCACTGATTGCATATTTACACTGAGTTTTTGGGAGCGGCCACTTAAGTTATTGAGGTCAAGGGCCAGTGTGCTGCTATCACCAGGGGCCATAAAGCGAGGCAAGGCGGCTTGGGTGACAACCGGTGAGGCGACTGTTATTTCTCCGTCGGCGCTGCCGAATCGGTCTTTGCTGAAAGAAACCGCCATCAGGCGCAGCTGTCCGTTAAACTCCGGTAGTTGTAGCGCGACCTTGGCCTGGCCCTGAGTATCAAATTCAACGGGTCCTGAGAATAAAGATACTATTTGAACGTCGGAGTTGGGCTCGTCGCCGCCTCGGGCCAGTTCCGCATCGCCGCCAAAACGTTGCTCCACCAGTTTGCCACTGCTGGATTCAATAATGCGATGATAAATATCCCTTACATCCACACCGTAACGGCGCTGGCCAAAAAAGGCCTCGAAGGGATCCGGGGTTTCGAAGCGGGTGATATTAAGTACACCGACATCGACGGCGGCCAGGGTAGCCCAGGCTTTGTCTCCGTTTTGTTCGATAGAATTTTCGTCGGCAGAAATGGTAACTTCAATTTCCGAGCCGGGCAGGGCACTCGTGGGCGCTTCAAGTGAAATGGGCAGGTGCCGAGGATCGCGATCCAGGGGCAGATGGGCTAGACCAAAAGCGCGATTGGGGGCGATACGCTCATTCTTGTCCGCAGGGCGCAGAGCCGTAACAGAAATATAGGTGTCGTGGCGATCCCACTCAGGAGAGATTGGGATTTCGATATTGGTGCCCGACTTTTCTACAGGTAGTCGTTTGGACCACAATAGTTGGTCGCTCTCCACCAACACCAACGCCTCTCCGTTAGCGGGCGGTACTATGGTGAGTTGCGCCAGATCTCCAGAAGAGTACTTTGGTTTATCCAGTGACAGGGCCACGGTATCCGGACGCGCAGCCTGGCCTTTGGCTACTTGGTCCTTACGCCACCAGTAATACCAGTCCCGGCCGGCGTGGAAGCGTAAGCTGCTGGTTGCCCCCGTATTGGTATCAGTGACTTCTAAGCGGTAGTGGCCATGTTCCACTGGTACTGTGAGCTTCAGAGGCTGCTCTTCGGTGAATTGGAGCTGGCGACTGAAAGTTTCAAATTCAGCACTTGAGTATTCATAGTGCCAGCCCCGATTTGCAGAGTACTCCCAAAAGTACTGGCGGTCTTCGGAAATTAACACCGCTTTGAGATCCCGCCCGATAACAGGCTCGCCCTGTGCGTCAGCAACCACTATTTCAAATTCAGGCCTGCTGTTGGCCGATGGGTTTTCCTCTCCAAAATTTGGGCGAATACCTACCACCGGGTGTGTGGGCCATACCAGGACTGGATGTTGGCGAGTTACCGGGCGGCCGCCGGATTCGAACAGGCTGGAAACCAAGTTGATTTTCAGCGGGCTCTTTGCTCGTTTCCAACGGGAGCGCAAGGTCAGATTGCTCAACCCTTCCTCATTGAGCTCAATCGTTGGGGCATGAAACTGTCGCGTGGGCAAAGATTCATTAGTGTTCCCAAATAAGAACCCTTTCCACTGGGGGAAGGGTTCGCGATAGTGGCTAATTTGCACCAGAGTTTCCAGGCGGTTTTTTACCGCTGGCGCACCATAGAGATAACTACCCTCTACTTGAAGTTCGAAAGACTCTTTGTGGCCCTCTACCAGACTGCGCTCTTCACCATCTTGCAAAACTAGCTTCATTCGCTCTGGCAGGAATTCTTCTACCTTAAATGGATAATTCACTTTGCGCCCATCGGCTAGCTCAACATCCAGGCGCCAGTCACCGGTAGGTGCATTTTGTGGAAGTGGGATAAGCTTTTCGTAGTATCCGGGCGCGCTGGCGTGCCATGTAAATACGCGCGCGCTGGTATTGTCCGGCTTTATGAGTTCTGCCTTGATCGGCAGGTCTTTGATATAGCGACCATCATAGTTGCGCAGCAGCCCGCTCACCTGGATCGATTCATTGGGGCGATACAGATCTCGCGGGCCATACATGAAAAACTCCATCGGTCTCGAAGGGCGCTGGCCCAACTGAAAATCCGAAAGGTCCAATGCAGGTTCACGCAGGTCGAGTATGGAGAAGTGACCGGTATCAGGATCTCTTGCGATAAAGAAGCGCTGTGAGTCTTCCTGTTCCTGCGTCAGAGCAAAGCGCACCTGGCCGTCTTGGTCGGTTGTGTATTGCTGGATTAGCTCCCCTTTGTTGTTGAGCAGCTCAACTTCAATGCCCTTAAGAGCCTGCCCTTCATCCAGAGATGAAACATAGAGGTCCACACTGTTTGGGTAGTACCGCGCATGAAGGCCTAAGTTTGAGATAGAGAAGTGGGTGACATCATAGAGGTTGGTGTCATACATGCCTGCCGGCTGCATAACCGCGACATAGATACCTGGTTGTTGCAGGGGCTTTATATGCCCGATAGAGAGGTCGAAATCTCGCTGGACATATTTCTCCTTGGTGAGATCGAACTGGGCACTATAGACAAAATCGGCCACTTGATTGAGGGACTTCAAGCGGTAGTAGTATTTTAGTGACTGGCTTTTGATCAGCCTGAAGAACTCGGAATAATGTTCAGGTTTCACTCTATGGAAGTGAATCTGTGCGGCCTCAACACTGACTGCAGTAACAGGTAGGCCGGGAGTTACCGTCGCGGGAAAAATACTTCCATTGCTGGCAAAGCTGATACTGGGCTCAATCCGTCGGGTGCGAATCCTCTCCTGTTTCTCTTCCTGTAACTCCAAGCCGTTTTCGCCGGGCAGACCCGGGAGCAGGGTGAGTTTATAGCGAGTATCTGGTTCAATATGAGGAAAATAGAGAATTTTCTGACTATCGGAGAGAACCCAACCACCATCTACACGCTCGCCATCGTCACGGGATAGACTCAAGTAGGAGCCAAAGTGGGCATTGCCCAGTAAAGGTTCAGAAAAGATAACAGCGATGGCCCGTGCATCTTTAAACGTCCGCTCCCCAACATGGAGGACCTTTAGAAAGTGATCCCCGGAGATTTGAGTGCTGGCTGTGACTTGTGAAGGGGTAGCATCATTCTCTGTCAGCTCAGTAGAATTAGTTTCAGAAGTGCGCTGAGCTTCATCAGATTTCGAGCTTATTTCACTAGAAGAGGCCGCTTCTTTTTTATGCACTTTCTCAGTGGGGTTGAGAACTTGTGCCTGGTTGTTACCCTCTTCAACGCTCCCGCCTTCCGCAAGCTTGGGGGTGTCAGCGAGTTTCTTCTCTGACTTTTCTTGTGAGCAAGCCATAGCAATAAGACAAAGAAGAATGACCGCAATCCAGCGTGGTGAGCGGTGAAGGGACATGGGTATTTCCTTATAGAATCCATTTAACGGCGCACAATTTAGTCCGTCTTTAAATATGTCTCAAGTTTCCTCCATGGTTTCCGTGCTCGGTATCTACTTCTGATGCAAGAGTGTATCAATGTGAGGCGGGATTACTGATGGCTGGAAAACAAATTTATGGAATGGTGGGGTGGCAATTAGGTGGCTTAGGGGGTAAGCGACCTTCCTGTTCTATGGTACCAAATTGGAGTGTGTAATTTATTTGATAATCACTAGTTCAATTGAATCTAGGCGAAATAACGTTGTACCACTACACTTATGTTGGCTTCTTTTTACGTTTAAATAGCTTAATCCAGAAGATTCCTTCAAAGATAATGCCAAGAGCAAGGAAGATTACCCCTCCCACAGGGACTCCGAAAGCGTAGCAGGCAATCGCCGCAAATAAAAATAGCAGTGCGGTGGCAATTCTTTTCACTTTGATATTCCTTTGTTATGCCTCAGTACTAGCCTAAGCTTATCCTACTTCAAAGACTATACTGAATACCGGACTTAAACCCAACATAAATAATGCCCAAGCATAGAACTGTGGAACAGAAAGCTAAAGGCAGATAGAGTTTGTGATGGCCATGCCTGACCCTGTAAATCGTCACCACTATCAGCGAACTTAAGGCCAAAAGTGCCGATAAGCCTAGAGCCATAAAGATGACTTGAACTTCAGTAATACCATCATTTCCGGCAACTAGCGTCGGTTCTAAATACTTGGGGCCACTTTGCCTGGCAGCTGTTACAGCGGAGACACTTTTGGCTAAAAGCAGTTCGTTACCATTAAGCCCTCGCCAGTACTCCATAATGGAAATAAGAGTTGCTATTGAACTTGCTATAAGGCAAAGGCTGATTTTTGAAGCGGTAGCCATGATGCTTGAAGTTGGGGGCATACAGAATGTCTTATTTTGTCTTTCTATTGAGTTTGCTTTGCCAGAATGTGATTAGTAAGCAGGCAGCTAATGTAGGTATGAAAACGACTAAAGCCTGAAACATCAATATGGAGGCCTGGAGCTTCAGAATTTCACCTTCACCAAAAGAGTTATCGTAAATGTAATGTGCAGCCAGAGTATAACTTAGGCTGACTATTATAGAAGTAATCAGTGATCTTAGAATCATTGTTTTAGTTAACTATGATAACTCAGCTTGGATGGCCTTTAAGGATAAACTAAAGCTGTGTTAGATTTCTAAGGAAATTATTAATTGATTCTTGTAGTTCGTAATCCTCTGCACTGACAGAATAGATTTGTGCTTTATGGGCAAATTTCAAGGCTTTATCTTGATTGTTTAGCCTCAAAAAACGTTCAGCTATTTCCAGGGCAATTGAAGCTGAAAACAAAGGGAGATCTAATTTTATGGAGCAGTTAAGTCCCTGCGTGTATGCCTGTATTGCAGCCTCACAGCTTTCTGAAAAATCACCCAGAGCCTCCCACTGTAGGGGATGGTCTAGCTCGCCTCCGGCATATTTTGCGCATAGTCTCTCTAGCGAGTTGAGGGAGTCTTGGCACCCAGCTTTATCCCCAGAGGCGGATTTATTGACTATCTCAAGTGCGAGTCCATGTACATCATCGTAAAGTGGTGTAATCATTTAGAAATTATACCCAAGAGATGAAATATAAAAATATCGATATAACAGTGGGTACTCTTTGGCAAGACGAGTCTTTTGTCTATCGTTGCCAGATATTAGAGGTTTTGACTTCGCAAGTTTAAGTACGTCCTCACCAAGCGGTGACTGGTATTGCTGTGAAGAGATCACTGGTGGCGACCGAGGTTTTTTATAAAGAGTCTCAGACCAGTCAGTCATCCTTACTCTTTCATATGTACTATCTTACTGTTAGGTGGGGTTATTTGAGGTAGCCTGTGAAAGTACTGATTGTTGGGGCTGGGCCCACGGGCCTTACAACAGCGGTCGAGCTTGCTCGGCGAGGGCTATTGCCAAGAATTGTGGACCGCAGGGATAGCGCTTCAACCCTTAGTCGAGCGGTGGGAGTTACTTCTCGCAGCCTTGAGTTGCTTTCACACTCTGGCGTTTCTGAAAAGTTGATTGCCGAGGGGATCGCTGTTCAGAGCGCATGCATTTACCTAAATACGAATTTAGCTCTAGAGTTTCCCCTCCATTCCAATCGGACCTATTTCCCCGCCATTCTTGGACTTCCTCAAGACAGAACTGAAGCTCTCATGGCTCAGGTTTTATCTGGTATGGGAGTCGAAGTTGAATACAGGAAAGAACTCAAAACCCTTACAGAGGAAAAGAGTGGGGTAGTGGCTTTTTTTGATAATGGTGAAGAGGAGCGATTTGACCTAGTCATAGGAGCGGATGGTATTCGCAGTACTGTTCGTGAAGCTGCAGGTATCAGTTATCCTGGATTTGATTTGGAAGAAGTGTGGTCAATCGCGGATGTTGATACAGGGGATTGGCCTCCTAAAAGAAAGTTTACCTTGGTCAAAATGGAATCTGGCGTGGTCGCTGTTGCGGTGCCTTTGGGAGAAGGCCGACACCGTCTGGTAGCTAGCTGTGATAATGCAATTAAAGCATTTCCGATGGAGGTGGATGTTAAGAGGGTTAGGCGGGAGGGAACCTTTAAAATCTCAATTCGGCAAGCGGAAACTTACTCAAAGGGCAGGATACATCTAGCTGGGGATGCTGCCCATTGTCACTCTCCGGTTGGGGGTCGAGGTATGAACCTTGGGATAGCTGATGCAGCCGAATTGGCAAAACGAATCACTGAGGGGCAGCTCTTAGGCTACTCTGAATTGCGCCATCAAGAAGATAAAAAGGTTATTGAGGTTACTGAGCGTGGCCGGAAAATGATCACTGGACAATCCCTGAAAGCAAGATTTGAATTTAGAGCGTTAATCGCTGCCGCCAGTTCTATTCCTGCGGTGCGGAGAAAACTGGGGCAGTTTGCGGTAGAACTTTAGGGCATTCCAACCTATTTTTTTAGTTTTACAGCTGTACCAAAAACAAGAATTTCTGAGGAGCCATCCATAATTGCACTTGTAGTAAAACGAATTCCTACCACGGCATCAGCGCCTTTTTGCCGGGCACTGTCACTCAATCTTTGAAAAGCTTTGTTTCTCGCTTCGGTCAGCATCTCCGTATAGCCTCGTATCTCTCCACCGACAATACTCTTTATACCTGCCATTAAGTCACGGCCGATATGTTTTGATTGAACAACGTTGCCCGTAACGATATCCAGCACCTCCGATATTTCTCTTCCTGGTACTGTTTCTGTAGTTGAAAAAATCATATCATTTCCTTAATTATAATTACCTATATTTTTGGCTCTATTGGTGATCTTACCCTAACCTGGATCCGTTATGCGAATATATTTAATTGTTTGATGGTGGTCGAAAGTTTGTTTTTAGCTGCCGTGTCTTTTCTGGATTTTAGCTTTTATCTTACATTAAATGAGGTAGGGTTCCGGGGTGAAAAGTGTAATGATCATATAGGTCAGTAACTTTTGATGGAATATGAGCTAAATTAAAAGCAATCCAGCAATTACTGCAACTTTCTCTATAGTAAGTTGTCCACTTTTATTTTGGTATAAATTGGGAGGGGAATCAGTGCCCTCAATAAAGTCTCGGCTACTCAATTTAATAGCCCTTGCTGCACAAAAACGCGCAGTTATGATCTTAGATTAGAGAGGATTTGGTAACATTTGGGTTAAAAATCCCTAGTGGGGTTTATGTGGGTACATAAAAGTTGCTTAAAATGTACTCCTTCATGATGTGCTTATTTCATGCTTTCTCCTTTCTTAAGGGGAGTAAGCACTGCCAATAACCAACATCTATCCACTGGTTAAATTTTCGGCCGACCTCTTTGAAATGAGCAACTTTTTCCATTCCAAACTTCTCATGAAGTGCTACGCTGCCTGCATTTGGTAGAGCTATACCGCAGATTACCGCGTGGACATTGAGTTCACTTAACTGTTTAAACAGTTCATTATAGAGCTTCGAACCCCAGCCTTTAGAAGAATAGTTCGTGTCCAAGTACACGGTAGCCACCACCGAATACTGGTAAGCACAGCGTCCTTTCCATTTACTGGCATAACAATAGCCTATTAAACGGCCCTCATTCTCAGCAACTAACCAGGGAAGATTGTTTTTTGAGCATTCTTCGACTCGGTCGGCGATAATTTCTGCAGAAACTGGCTCTACCTCAAAAGTGATACAGGTATTCTCCACATAGTAATTGTAGATTTTAGCAATCCCAGCAGAGTCAGAAGCTTTAACTGCTCGTATCATACTGTTGTCTCTCCCTATGTTTGATAGCATTGGCCAGAGATTGGTGGTGAACTGACTAGCCAGATACCCACTGGCTGGCTCTGTAAAGCTTTATCAATGCTAACTTTTCTTTTTACTATTTAGCGACTTTTCCATGGCTTTTGATTCTTCTAGTGTACGAACAGACCAATCTATTCGCTGCTGATCAGAGACTATATCAGAATCAATGTTATACAGGCTCCAGTTTCCAGAGTCGTCTTTAACAAACTGAGTGCCGTACCACTGTGGCCGACCAAGATTCATCATTAAGCGATCCCAAGTGGCCGCTTTTAGCCAATTAGCTTCATTCTTATTCTCTGCCAGGGTTGCTGCAATAGTGGCAAGGGCATGGGCCAGTCTTATATCTTCTGACTTATTACCATGCTGGAAGATAAGTGCCGCATTATAGTAATCCTTTGAGGTTCTGATTCGGCCTTCTGCTAGCATTTTTGAGACTTTTTTTCGTCGATCCTCGTCTTCTTTATTGAGTGAACTCCAGTCAATTTCACTGTGAGGTATATTGCGTGCATTTTGATCCTGGTTAAATAGTTCTGCTAGTTGGATATTTTCCGGCGTAGCTTTGTTGTTGTGAGAATCGTAACCCTCCTCTGTCTCAACAGCGAGGGAGGTATGAGCGACAAATCCAAGAAAAAGAGATAGATATTTAAGTGGGATATATTTCATATTGAACTCTACACGTCTGGCCATCGGAGTGATGGCAACTGGTAGTTTCTATGTGTGTGATAATTCTTTAGGGAAGCTTCCTCTTCCTCCAAAAAGGGCAGACTTGATATTCATTAATTATCACTGCTGCTTTATGCTCTTCTTTAAGAACCATATATCAATAGTGAAAGGTGCATAGCAAGTCCGGATTGGTTTTACATGGTTGATTTTGCAAAGTGTAAAGCTTTTGATTGTTCCTCTGAACTCAGAAGCGCTTTCAATCTTTTAACCTCTCTCTTCGCATCCAGATAAATACTCTGATCGGATTCACTGAGATCTTTATGGTTTGGATAGAGTAAAAATATAGACTCATACCAGCCCAGTGCCTGAACAGGGTCTCTGTATTTAAAGTTGTCGTCTGAGTAGGCAGCACCGAGGTGCCTTCGTGCTTCAAAACCACCTTTTTTACGACTTGCTTCCATGTGTCGACAGCAGCGGCCCGGTCCTGCTCAACACCTAAACCGTTATAAGTGAGAAAAGTTAATGTACTTAGCGCCATTGCCTTTATCTCTGCATCTCTTGCATATTTTATAGGTGTCTCTCAGATATATTTCCAATGCGAGGCTGCTACTGAATAAATTTCATGTCGATACGCAGCTGTTCTCATGTAGAACTGACACTCAATATCTGTATATTCCATCTCCTCTAAATATTTCTTATCACACTTTTCCGCATGCGAATAGGGCGAACAAAGGAAAACCGATGCGATTACTGTAAGGGCTATCGTTCTATTCACTAAAGTAAAACTCCGTTCAATAGTAAAATGTAAGGTTGAAATCTATAATTGCCACTAAAAAATGATTTTTATATATCTAGGTGTGATGTACCAATTTATAAGATCGGAGATAAGGTGTTTCTCATAATCGCGCTCTTTGACTCTGGGCTGCCTATAAGGAGGCAGAATGTTGACAGGATGCAACTCTTCAGAGTAGCTAAGTTGGTACATACTTAGATCCCCAGGCCACAGCTCATTGTTCAGTGTGTCCTCTTGGTGTGCGCAACTAGTAAGAGTTAGAGATACTAGAGCAGATAATGTTAATTTCGTTGTCATTTTTTCCTTGGGCTTGAACACTGCTATCTTGGATGGCTGAGTCAAATTATTACTGTAGTTAAACTGTTTCCGAGTATAAAGTCGGCGAGCTTTGACTTAGAAGCTCTTTGATGACTATTGATATTCAGCGACTATCCAGAAATTTTGTAAGTTTGGCAACCATGTGATTCTTAGATCGCCCAAACTCTGTGTCATTGATGGCAAATTGGCTTGGCTAGAATTGGTAGCCCTGAGTAAAATTCAACCAGGGTGTTCGTTTTTTGATAAGTGGTGAGTTGACTCTACTTAGATATTTAAGAGAGGGGACCTTAATGAAACAAGGGTACGAACTCACCACACTATCGGGCACCTCCGACAGGGATCTTTCCAAACTAAGAAATATTACAGATCTGACCACCAGCCATAAGTAGCTTCTGTAATTCCTTGTGATTCAACCACGTGACTTAATTACAGAGAAAGAATAAATATGCCATAAACACATGAAAGGTATTAAGTCGTTACAAAGGATTTGCAGTTGCAGGTATGTTCAGTTAGTAAATTATGGAGAAACAAGCAATCTACTTCCACGGAGAATATCTGCCTTTGCCCCGTCTTTCACACACTATCACTTTGCTGTTGCAGCCAGGCTAGTCAAAGTCATTACTTGGCTTGCTTGTATCAATTATGCAGGCATGCAGAGTATTACAGCTTGTTTTGAGAGGGTTCCAAATGTAACACAGAGTTTTACATGGTGCGGCAGTGCTATTAAAGAGGTGCAGGAACAGGTGTATAAGGAAAAAGCGGGAATTAAAAATTAGCCTTTACCTGTGGCCAATTGCGGCCGGATATTGATGGCTGGCGGTTGCCATGTTTTTTCTGTGTGCAGCGCAAGAAAGCCTGAAGAAATATTGAACTCAATACAAGTAAACGGTTCTATGCTTGTGAGAATATTTATCACTAACTTTTTTGTTGGAGTTCACGCTGTTGATTAACAAATATATTGCTGTTCTTTCGATGCTGTATTGTATAGGCGGAGTTAAGGTCCATGCTGTTGAAGCGACTTATAGTGCGATAGAGAAAAAGATAGTAAATCATTGTGGGGCTTGGTTTGATTCAAAGGAGTTTACTTTTGATAATGCAAGAGACTCTAAGTTCGAAATCAAAGAGGTCCCTGGTGGGATTTGTATGGATGGACCCATACATCGCAATGAAGCCGAGCTAAAATTTAAATCTAAAACCTCCAATTTGGTAGATGGCTCCGACTTAATTGTTGTTGTGAGGTCCCCTGGTGGTGAAGGTCGTCCCGCAGTGAATATTGCTGAGGAAATTTCAAGGTTAAGAAGCACAGTTGTTGGCTTTGATTTATGTGCATCTGCTTGTGCGAATTATATTATGGCCGCCGCCAAAAAGAGAATCGTGCATGATGATGCACTGCTTCTTTTTCATGGGGCGCCGTCCTATCAAGGTTTGGTAAATATTTTGGAGGTTAAAAGTAATGATTATTATGATGTCACAAACGATACTCGTGTGGATTCTATTCGGTATCAGGTAAGTTTCTTAAAAAAACAAGAAGAGCTCTTGAAGAGTGCTGGAATAAAGCCTTACTTTTTTTCTTGGATGATGCTGTTTGATCAAATGGACGAGTCCGACAGGGTTAAGTTTTGTCCGATGGGTACCTCTATGATCTTATATTCTCCCAAGATCTTGGATAATTTTGGATATAATATGCATATCTATAAAGGTCCTAAATCTCAAGAAGAGCTAGATTTAATTTATCCAGCTAAGGGTGCTAGACATAGGATGTGTTATTGGGATAGCAAGTCCGTAGTAATCTAAAATCAACCTTACCTATTATGTTTCGTTACACAAAGATACTTGTGGTAGATAGGCGAAAGGAAAGAATGCCCCACGCTTGACTTGCATGGGGCATAGATGCCGATTACAAGCTTACAGAAAAGTATCCACAGCGTCCCCTGAATGTAGTGTATTCTTTCCTTCTTAACCAATAGTAGGTCGCACCTTGTTGTATGCCACTAAATACCTTCTGAGCCTATCAGCTTTCTGAAACTTGAGGAAGTAAAGTGTTAGCCAGGTCTAGCTAACTTGATAGTTTGATTCTATCGATAGAATTCAACATAAAATTTCACATCCCCTAACGGTCTTATGTGATGCCTTATAGTTGGCTCTACGACGCCAAACTTCTTAGGGCTCAGTTCAATAATTTCCACTTCGGGCTCTTGAATCGTATATTCCAATGATCCGGAGAGGATCATTATCTTCCCCCATACGCCTTCCTTGGTAGTATGATCTTTCAATAGCCCTGGAGGGATATTCTCCTCAGTGAATTCAGGGGTTTTCTTATATGGAGCTATACATCCTGGTAATTCTTTCATTGATACTGGCCTTTTATCAATTTAAGTTGGTTTTGGCAGTCCAGGCTTTGTTTACAGGATGACCTGGGTCTCTTTGTTTGAATAGGCCTCAATAAACTTTAGATAGGTCGAGACTAGAAGAGTAGGTGCCTCCCACTGGGGATAATGCCCAATCGTTCCCAGCTCTACAATATCCGTTGGCCGATCTATCAGTTGCCGAAATCGATCCACCATATGCTTCCCTGAAACTGGGTCTAATGAGCCATTGATTAGTAATAGGGGGCCGGGGTATTGCTTTAGGGCGTCGACCCAGCGCTGACGATGTTGGCGCCTGTCGCGCATATAGCTGATTAGTTTATAAAGGAGCCGGTTGCCATTCTTATATTGGAGAATTTGCCACAAGTCTCGCAACTCTCTGTCAGAGGGTTGTGTCTCTGGTCCGAAAATGGCACTGAAGCTGCGGCAAAACTGCCGGTAATTCATCAGTTTATTGATCAGGAAGCCTGCGGGAGAGAGCAGCAGTTTTTGTACGAAACGCGCTTGATGAGTTTCTGGAAATAGACCTCCGTTTAGCAGGCATGCTGAGGCATACCTCGTGGTACCACCGCTATTGGCTCTGGCGAGTAACTCCTGGGCAACGGTATCCCCATAGTCATGGGCCAGCAGGTGGACCTTGTTGATGTTTAAATGTTGAAGAAGAGCTTCATGTAAATCAGCTTGCCCGTGGATACTGTAGTTATGCTGCTTGGGTTTGTCTGAGTAACCGAATCCCAGCATATCCATAGCAATACAGCGATAGTGCGCTGTCAGTTGGGCCCATACCTTTTGCCAGTCATAACTACTGGTTGGAAAACCGTGAATCAAAAGCAGAACCGGTTTATGTCGGCAGCTTGGGTTGCTATCGACATAGAAGAGTTGGTGGTTTTGATAATCAAAAATCTTTCCGTTTGATAACCACTGCTGAGGCTGCATTGGCTGTTCCATTTCTTATTGTTGTATTTGCTGTAAAGATTGCACGATGAGCGCGCAACCTCAAGCAGCGGCTACAGGTGGAAAGTAATTATCCTGTTCCTTGCAATGCGTAAATCGCGGGCTTGTTGATTATCTTCCATACTGAAAGCAGGGTCACCGAGGCGGTTAGGCCGATAATAAGCAATGGTGGTAGCAGCCAGCCCCATAGGCTGGTTTCAATACTGAACTCGCTTTGCTCAAGCCAAAGCGCCAGAGGGACGAGGACCAAAGTCGCTACAGCGATACCGATAACGACGGGAATCAGGCTATCGATCAGGGTGTGATAGAAAATCGTCGCTGGGCGGGCGCCGATTGCCATGCGCACGCCAAGCTCAGTACGCCGCAGTTGTACACTGTAACTGAGCACTCCAAAGATACCGATGGCAGCGAGGCTAAGTGCCAGTAATGTCAGGGCGGTGGTTACCCAAACTGAGACCCGGTCATTGCTTAGGAGTAGGTCTCGCGCCTGCTCCAGGGTGAATAGCTCAGAAACTTTGTACTGCCTGTTTACTTCGGCAAACTCCCGATTAATCTCTGTGGTGCTGAGCGGTTGGTGAGGCTTATGTCTAAGTACGAGTAGGGGATAGCTCACGTTGATACCGCGCACAAATAAGCGGGCGGGTTCCTTTTTGCCGGGCAGGCTTGCGTTGCGTACTACACCGACCACTTGGTAGGGCAAGTCACCTCGCCAGTAGTAGCGATTGCCTAATACTTCTCCATCCGGCTCCAGTTGCTGGGCCAGGGTTTCGTTGACGAGCATCATGCGATTGTTATCGGAAAATTCAGCCGCATTGATATGGCGGCCAGCTATCAAAGGCATACGCAAAATGGAAAGGTAGTTTTCGTCGACCACTGTGGTCTTGGCCATCACCGGGTTTTGTCGGCTGGCATAATGACTCAGGGATGTGGTCCAGAGTGGCCGGCTGATGGAGATAGGAGTGTTTAGGCTCAGGCTGGCATTTTGTACTTTAGGGTGCTCCAGCAATCTTTGCCTGATGGCCTTCAGATAACTCTCCCGTTCGGCAGTGGGGGCACTCCTAAGATTGCCGATATTCAGAGTCATCACTTGAACGTTGTCCAGGGGGAAGCCAAAGGGCTGGTTAATCAGTCGGTTAGCTTGAAGGAAAATCTGCAAGCTGGCGACGATAAGCAAACTGGTCATCGCCACTTGGCTGCTGATGAGGATTTTGCGGATTAGAGGCGAGATCTGTACGCCAGAACCTTTGCCGCTGCTCTGCAGCATTTGATTCAGTGCGCGGTAATTAACCTGGCGACTGACTATGGCTGAGAAGAACAGGGCGAGCAGTAAGGCACACAACAGTGCAAAAACCAGTGTCTGCCAGTTTAAGGTGAGCTCTTGAATGCGAGGAATTTGTTCCGTAGCCATCACCTTTAATACTTCCGTCGATCCCAGGGCTAAAAGTAGAGAAAGTAATGCAGCCCCTAACATAAGTAGGCCGATTTCACATAGCAGGGCCAAAAAGATATGTTTTTTATGTGCGCCCAACGCGACCTGTATCGCCATATTGCGTTGTTGTTTGGCTGCGCGAGAAAGAATCAGGTTGGTAACATTGGCGCAGGCAATTAACAGAAGCACCAGTGTACCGCCCATTACCATTAAGGTTCGCGTGGCGCTGTCGCCAAGTATTTTATTGGCGAAGGGGGTGAGTCGGTATTCAACGGACCTTTCTACCGAAGAGGACCTTCCCGCTAGGGCCGCTTGATACTGGGCATCCATTAATGTGCTCAATTCATGCCCCGCACTGGCGGGGTCAATGCCCGGCTTCAGCTTTCCTGTGAGCATGCGGAAAGGCAGGAAGCCTCTCCAATTATTTCTGCGCTCTACTTGTGTATCGTTAAAGTCCCAGGGCAGCCAGACCGCCGTTTGCCGGCCCTGCTTATAGATTTGGGGTTCAATGAAGTCTTTGGCGGTGACGCCGACAATGCGAAAGTCCACCTCCCCAAATTGCAGGCTTTGCTCCAAGACATTTGGGTTGCGCCGGAACATCTGCTCCCAGGTTTGATAGCTGATAACCGCCACAGGGACTCGGCTGTCGAGCCCTTCATCGGCATTGAATTGTCTGCCTAAGGCCAGGGGTGCTCCAGCCAGCTGGAGATATTCCGGAGAGACATAGGAAACATTAACCCGTGGTGATCCGGATAAATTGCGAGCCACATCTTCCCAGAAGTACACCAGGGCGCTGGACTCGAAGAAACTATCGTTCTTATAGATTTCAACCAGGGCAGGGTATTGGCTGTTGTTTTCCAGCCGCAGCTGCTTGTTCTGGTAGAGATTACCATTCACGACATACAGCCGATCTTCGTCCGGGTAGGGTAGGGGTGCGGCTAACAGTTGGTAGTTGAGATTAAATAGTGTTACCAGGGCGCCGAGAGTGATACCCAGGGTCAGAATAATAGTGGTGGCGTAGCTCCGCGCCCGATTGAGGGACTGGAGGGCAATGGACAGGTCCTTTGTGGTGATCATAGGGCCATCTCATGGGGCTCTAGTATGGGCTGCGGCGTTGAGATTTTTCCATCCAGCAGATGCAGTTGGCGGCTGGCCATGTCTGCATAACGAGGGTCATGGGTCACCATGCACAGGGTGGTCCCTTCATTGTTGAGCTGCCGCAGCATTTCCATTACTGCATCGCCATTGTGGGAATCCAGGTTGCCGGTGGGCTCGTCCACCAGTAGTAGGGACGGATTGCCAACTAGCGCCCGGGCTATGGCGATTCGCTGCTGTTGGCCACCGGATAACTGGTTAGGTTTGTGAGCGGCCCGGTGACTCATCCCCACCTTCTCCAGACAGTGTTTCACTTTTTTGTCGGCTTCAGACTTGGGAATGGGATTGCGGCGGTATCGCAGGGGCAGGGCGATATTGTCGTAGACAGAGAGTTCGTCAATCAGATTAAAGGACTGGAAGATAAAGCCTACTTTCTCGTTGCGAATAGTCGCCGCCTCACTCAGCGACAATTGAGCGACTTCTATGCCTTCAATCTGATAGCTGCCGCTGGTGGGGAGGTCCAGCAGGCCGAGAATCGAGAGAAGTGTGGATTTACCGCAACCCGAGGGGCCGCAGATAGATACAAATTCCCCCTGGTAAATACTCAGGTCAACGCCTCGCAGGGCGTGAGTTTCCATATCTGCGGTGCTGAACACCTTGGTGATCCCGGCCATATGGAGGATTGGCTTGGACATAGCGAACTCCCTTTCTCGCTTTAGGTTTCAGGCTTTAGTCAATAATCTGGATATGCTCAGCTGCATTAAAATTGGCCATATCCGAGAGGATGATACGGTCCGCTTCATTGAGGCCTTGGGTGATCTGGATATATCGACCCGACTCCTCGCCGAAGCTGATGGGCTGGAGTGCCGCTTCCTCCCCGTTTTCATTAATCAGGAAGAGATTGGCCTCACTGTGCCTCTGCACATTGATAGGCCTCTCGACGAACAGCGTATCTTCCATCGTGGCAGTGAAGATCCGGGCATCGACGTTGAGCTGTGGCCTGGCAGATTCTGGCGCGCCCGCGCTAAAAGCAATTTCCACTTCAATATTGCCGTCCCGAACTTCAGGAGTAATACGGGTTACCATACCTTCGACTTTTTCTCTGCGGGTATCAATTTCAGCGGGCTGACCAACCTCCAGTTGCTCTGCTTTGGATTGTGGTACTTGAACCAGGGCGAGTAGATCTGTCTCGCTGCCGATCAATGCCAGCTCCTGGCCGGGATTGACACCTTGCCCCAGCTCTACCGGTAGTCGTTGCAGTATGCCGTCCAGACCGGCACGTACTGTCAGTCGGTCTGTTCGTTGCTGGATACTTTGCAGTTGGGTCTGGGCTTGGTTGATTTGCTCGCGCTGGATTAACTCTGATTCGACGGCGACTTTGCGCAAGTGATTGATACGCTGTTTTTGCAGGTCCACACGTTTTTTCATCTGTTCCTGGCGTAAGACGGTGGTTTGGTAGGTGAGCTGGGAAACCACTCCACTTTTTACCAGCTCGTCCTCAGCTTCGCGACGCAACTTGATTACTTGGTAATTGGAGTTCAGTTCCGCGAGTATGGCTTCCTCCGCGAGAACATCGCGCTGATTGTTCAGAACAAGCCGCCGCAGATTAGCTTCCTCTTGTTCCAGGGAGGTTTCGGCTGCATCCAGGTCGCGCATTAATTCTGGGTTGCTCAGCTGCATAATGATGCTATCACTTTGTACTTCTGCACCGGGACGCAACATGATTTTTTCAACATTCGCTGCGGTTAGAGCGGTAATTAACGTCTGCTTGTCTGAACGCAGCCTACCATAACCATCTACCACAACTTGTAGGTCTCCCCGTTGGACGGTGCCTAGCATTAGCTGTTCCCGCTCAACCTTGTAGGCGCTGTCAGGAAGTAACAAGAGGGTGCTGGTAAATGCCACAAAAGCAAGAGCAGCACCACCTAGCATTAAAGGGTGCTTAATCAGGGGGCGTTTCTTAGGTTTAATAATATCCATATTGCGGCATTTCCTTGGTTAAGCAATCGTTGCACGCTTTTCTACTGTGAAACCTTGATGCGGGGGCGAGTTAGAGGTGGAAAATCATAACTATTTAAAACGGGTGTATTCCTGTTGGAACTCCGAGGGAGGGCGGGTTTTTATCTTGTAATTAGTACTGTCGAGCATATTTTTGTGATCAAAACTCAGGGCTTTAAAAGGGTTGTAGGTGAGGGTGAAAATGCAGGAAAATTGGTACAAGAACCAGTTGCTTGCGGTGAATGGTGGGGAAATACAGGACGGTTTGAATATTGTGAGGTGGGCAGTAACTTGAGAGGTTTAACGATTACCCAATGCATCTTGAGGATAGGTTCACAAGTAAAATTGTGGATATGTAGTGGGAATAAAGGTGTCGTGGCTTAGTGAGTCCGGTAGATTGTCTAAACCACTACACCTTTAACAAAATATATTTGTAAAACGAAGGGCTTGATAAGCCATAGTGCAAATTACAGACCGAGGGTTATCCCAGAGCTTTGACCAATAGCGCCTGTTGAAGTTGATCGTCATCAACCCCCTCTGGTCGGGGTATTTGCACGATATGCCCGGATCCCGGAGCTACATCGATCGCTTTGCCTTCCGTATTCTCCATTTGCTCCAAGGGGAAGAACAAGCTACCGCTGGGAGTCATTAACTCCAATTGATCACCGCGTTCAAAGCGATTTTTTACATCAATCGTCAAATACTCAGGACTGCCGTCAATAAGCTCGCCTACGAACTGTTGGCCCGGAGTTGATATCAATCCCTTTTCATATTGCTGGTATTCTGCTGGTGGATGGCGACGGTAGAAACCTTCCGTGTAGCCCCTGTTCGAGAGGGTTTCCAATTCGTCCATCATCTTCATGTCAAAGTCTTTTCCTGCTGCAGCATCGTCTATCGCGCGACGATAGATCTGAGCAGTACGAGCCACATAGTAGTGGGATTTGGTGCGACCTTCGATTTTTAAAGAGTGAACGCCCATTTCCGATAGGCGCTTGACGTGCTGTACGGCCCGCAAATCCTTGGAATTCATGATGTAGGTACCGTGCTCATCTTCGTAGGCAGGCATATACTCTCCAGGGCGACCCTCTTCCTGTAGTAAAAAGGCCTGGGAAGTACTGTCACTGGCGGAGGTGGGTTGCTGGGCGGGTTGCTGGATAGGTTCCTGGGTTTGCACATGAATCAACTCGCCAACTTCATTCTCTTTGGCTTCATGAGCTTGGTATTGCCAGCGGCAGGAGTTGGTGCAGGCGCCCTGGTTGGCATCTCTATGGGTCATATAACCGGATAGCAAGCAGCGCCCAGAATAGGCGATACAGAGCGCACCGTGGACAAAGACTTCCAGCTCCATTTCAGGCACTCTCTGGCGAATTTCTTCAATCTCATCCAGGGATAATTCCCGGGAAAGTATCACCCGAGATAACCCCTGGCGATGCCAGAACTTTACGGTCGCGTAGTTTACCGCATTGGCCTGTACGGATAGGTGAACTGGCAGATCAGGCCAACGCTCCCTTACCATCATTATCAGGCCTGGGTCGGACATAATCAGGGCGTCAGGCCCCATTTCGACAATTTCTTCCAGGTCCCGCAGGTAACTGCGAACTTTGTCGTTGTGGGCGGCGATATTAGAGGCGATATAGAACTGTTTTCCCTGCTGGTGTGCTTCTTCTATGCCTAGGCGCAGGGTTTCAATATTTTTAAATTCATTATTGCGCACACGCAAGCTGTAGCGGGGTTGGCCGGCATAAACGGCATCGGCTCCATAGGCAAACGCATATCGCATATTTTTTAAAGTCCCTGCGGGGGACAGTAACTCAGGTTTAAACACGGAAAAACTCATAGTGGAATAGTCGGACGCGGCCGCATGTTAACGGTATTCAAGATCGCGCTAATTGATATAAATCAATTAGCGCTGGGGTGGGGGTGATAAGCTGTTATGGAGGGAATCTATGCTGTTACTCTAGCCGAATAATAGACCTCTAACCTCTGATTTTTGCTGTTTACTTTTTAGTTCTGCAGGACCTGCTGATAACCCTGTGTGTATACCCAGTCATTATTCTTGGCAGGCAAATGACATCCAAAACAGTTGTTAAGCCCGGTGCCTTTCCAGGTTTCAGTTTCACTTTTGGCTATTCCTGGCTTAAATAAAGCCCATCCCCAGCCTTCGGCCCAAGCCGGGTTTTCTGGGAAGCGGTTGTTATCGTCTTTTACCATCATAAAAGTGAATTTAAGGTCTGAAGAGTAATAAGCCAACCCTGTGGTTAAGGGCTCCGATTGGGTGCTATTAACATCCTTTACCAAAACTGTCCCATCGGGAAACTTCCCCTTTTTGCGATACCCTTCTACTGCCTGGGGTTGGGTATAAACATTATGAGTATCCCATCCATCGCCACTCGAGGACTTTACCTGATAGGAGCCCAGGAAGACCCATTCCCGGCGGTAATAATCCGGCAAAGTAATATTCCCCTGGCTATCAACCATGCTTTTATAGGTTGAATTGAGGTTTTCATCGGCCTTTGCAGAAATACCCAATACGAGTGTCAGAACTAAAGAGGTAAATAAGTAGGCGCTGCGCATAATCCTTTTCCATTGCTGTTGATGTGGGAGAGCTATACCCGGGTTTCAGCTGCTGGAAAGTATATGAAGGCGGGAAGGGTAAAACTGTCAGCTGGCTGACACTGGCGCATATATTTGGTTCTCTGCCAGGCCTTTTAACGCGGTTTGATCGAGAAGGCAGATATATTGGCGCGTATAGTCGATAACTCCATCAGACTTCCACTGTTTAAGCTGTTGGCTGACTGTTTGCCTGCTGCCACCGGCCATGGCGGCCAGTTCGGACTGGGTCAACTTGATGTCTAGTTGATGTCCATGGCCACAGGGTTGTCCCCGGTAATTAAATAGTTGTGCTAACAGGTTGGCCAACCGGACCGGTAAGGGGGCGGTGATGTGGAGGAAAAGACGTTGCTGAAGCTGAGACTCCCTTGCGGCTAGTTGTTGCAACAGTTCATCGAAGGTCTGTGATTGGCGCGCCATCATGGCGTTTACATGTTGAATGGAAGCAGCTTCCAGTTCACTGCCAGATTTGGCGGTTGCTTGAATATCCAGGTTTTTCCCAGTTAGACCTGGTCCAAACCATGATCCGGGCCCATAGAGATCGACAATGGCTAGGTTGCCGCAGTAGTCCACTTTTTGGATAAGGACGTAGCCGGCATGAATAAAATAAATCTGGGGACCAGAATTCCCTTGTCGGAATAATACCGTTTCTTTGAGGAATCGAAGTTTTTTTATTGGGTCGCTAGTTCGTTGCAAGTGGGTTGATTCCTGTTTTTAGAGATTCCTAACAATATAGAATTCTTCGGTCGTTTGTTTAGCTATCTGAAGTTTAGGAAGCAGCTAATCTTACTCCATCTGTTTTGCCCTCCGACAATTTCACGGGCTATTCAATCATGATTGCTGACCCCGCTCCGAATATCCGCCCCGATTACGATCAGGTGATACAGGATATCGCAGATTATGTGCTTCATTTCAAAGTGGGTTCCAGTGATGCTTGGGAAACAGCACGGTTAAGCCTGATGGACTCCTTGGGGTGTGCCTTTCTGGCGTTGAGTTTCCCTGAATGTACAAAGTTGTTAGGACCCTGGGTGGAGGGAACCTGGGTGCCGAATGGGGCCCGGGTACCTGGCACCCGGTTTCGCTTGGACCCGATAAAAGCGTCATGGGACATCGGCTGTACAATTCGATGGCTCGATTACAACGACACTTGGTTGGCGGCTGAATGGGGGCATCCCTCTGACAATCTTGGGGCAATATTGGCCGTTTGTGACCACCTGTCGCAAGGGCGATTAGTTAAAGGGGGAAGCCCAATAAAAATGGGCGCGGTACTCGAAGCAATGGTCAAAGCCTACGAGATTCAAGGTGTCTTGGCATTGTCTAATAGCTTTAATCGGGTTGGGCTCGATCATGTACTACTGGTGCGGGTTGCTTCTGCCGCTGTGACTGCCTGGCTTAAAGGTGCTGGGCGGGAGGAAGTAATGGCGGCGGTGTCTCAGGCGTGGGCGGATGGTGGAGCATTGCGGACCTATAGGCATTCCCCGAATACTGGATCACGCAAGTCCTGGGCTGCAGGTGATGCCAGTTCCCGCGGGGTTCGCTTGGCTGATTTGGCGATAAGTGGAGAAATGGGAGTGCCCGGAGTACTTACGGCAAAGCAATGGGGTTTTTATGATGTCCTGTTTAGCAAGACAAATGCTGAGCAGCAACTGAAACCACCATCAGAGCGCAATTTTCAGTTCCCCAGAAGTTTTGGCTCCTATGTCATGGAGAATATCTTATTCAAAATTTCTTATCCGGCTGAGTTTCACGGTCAAACAGCTTGTGAGGCGGCAATTATTTTACATCCACAGGTTGCAGAGCGTATCGATAATATTACTAAAGTAGTGGTGACCACACATGAATCAGCCCTTCGGATCATCACTAAATCAGGTCCATTAAATAATCCGGCAGATCGGGATCATTGTTTGCAATATATTGTTGCAGTGGCGCTTATTTTTGGTGACTTACAGCCAGGTTTTTATGAAGATGATTTTCATCGCGATCACAAAGAGATCGATATCTTGCGGGACAAGATTGAAGTGATAGAAGATAAAGGTTACTCAAAAGATTATTTAGACCCAGATAAGCGTTCTATAGCCAGTGCGGTACAAGTATTTTTTAAAAGTGGTGACGCATCAGAAAAGATTGAAGTTGAATATCCGATGGGACACCGCCGTCGCCGACGGGAGGGGATTCCGTTATTGGAAGATAAGTTCCGTAGTAATTTAGCTACGCGATTCCCTCAAGGGCGGGCTAACAAAATTTTTGCAGCTATTAATGATCTTCAAGGGTTAAAGCAGTTGTCAGTTAATCGCTTTATGGATCTATTGGTTATTTAGAAGGCTCCTTAGGAAATTCCAGAGTGAAAAAGACGGCCAAAGGCCGCCTTTTTCATTGCTCAATCTTCCCCAAGCGGCAGAGTCGCACTTTCCAATTTGGACCGCCACATTTAAGGAATGATTAGAACTTGTATTCAACACCAATACCGGCGTAGCTGCGATCGTAGTCTTCGTCAGCAGTTTCGTCGGTGTAGAAGCCGAAAATTTTGGCTGCGCTGTTGAATTTATAGTCTGCGCCCAGGCTGAAAGTCTCGCCGCCTTCTTCTTTGATATCAGACTGGCCGTACTGGGCTTTCAGAGTCCACTGGTCCAGTTTGTAAGCTACAGAGCTCATCCAGCCGTCGACAGTTTCGCCGCCGTCAGCATCTTGCTCTTCGAACAGGGCGCCTACTTGTACAGGGCCGATGTTGTACTGAGCTACAAAACGATGAACGTCAACGTCCTGACCTTCAACGTCCTGGTCCATAGCGTAGGCCAGGTAAACACCGTTGTTGTCATAGGCGACAGACATGGAAACGCCGTTGTTGCGTTCTTCGCCGGTAGTTTCGTCAATAACTTCTTCTTTGTTGCTGATGAAAGCCGCAGAAGCTTTGAAGCCACCGAAAGAAGGAGTAGTGTACTGAAGTGCGTCTTCTTCGCGGTTATCGCTGCTGGTGATCAGGCTCTTGATATCGCCTTCGAGGTCGTTGAACAGGTCAACTTTCTTCTGGGCAACTTTCAGGGGAGTATCGAACTTACCAGCGATGACCTGGCCAAAGCCGCCTTCCAGACCTGCGTAGATGTTGCGCTGGGAGAAAGTATCGTCAGCGTCACCGTCCATATCTACTTCGTATTCCATACGGTAGATACCTTTAACGCCTTCAGTCAGGGCTATTTCACCCTTAACGCCCAGGCGGGAAGCGTTGCTCTGAACGTCAGTGACGGAATCGTCACCTTCGTCAGCAGCCTGGAAGGTGACGTTGGCTTTGCCGTAAAAGTCGAGTACATCGCCTTCATCTTGGGCGTTGGCCAGAGCAGGTACCATGGCAACGATGGCCAGAGAGAGAGCGGTCTTATTCATAATCGTCTCGCACAGTTTATGGTTTTGGGTTGAAAGGTGCCTTCCGTGTCGTCCTAGTTGGCTGCCTTTCGATTTGGTGCGGATTCTGCGTTTTGAATATTACAAACATGTTAAAAATGGCATTTTTCTTAAAAATATGTGACTGGCCAGTGCTATGAATGGCAGGTTAGCTAGCCATATTAAGGTTTTAGGCGCCTGAAGCGGCGGTTCGCAATCATCGTTGATTTGAGTGAAGGTGGTCAATAGTTGAACAAAAAGATGGTGTAAGGGATGGCGCTGGGGTTGGAATTATGGAGTTTTCGTGAGCGAATTCAGCGGCTTTCTCGCCTGCTGGCTAAGGCGAGAGGCATTGTCGTCTACATGGGGCCCAGCATATATCTTTGGGTCTATTCGCTATCTATTATCGCAGTGGGATGTCTTGCCCGATTACCCGCTGAAAGCACTCTGTGGGCACTGTATCTCTCTCTAGCCTTGTTTGCCTGGGTGGTAATACGCCGCTGGCGCCCCCTTGCTCTGATCTTTCTCTCCTTTATTGGTGCGACCTGGGCACTCCACTCTCATGAAGCATCGCTGGATCGCCGGCTCCCCCTCGGTGCACATGGTGCGGACTTCGTACTTCAGTTGAACCTGGTCTCGCTGCCTGAATTAACTGAGGGGGGAGGGTTTGGCGCTAGTTCAGAATCACAAACGGTGCGTTTTCGCGCTCGAGTTGTGGATATTGTTTCCAGTTCTTTAGGTGAAGAGGGTGGCCAGTTAGCACCGCCAGAGCTACCTATCGGAAGCCTTCTCAACCTAACCTGGTATCGAGTTGACGATGAGGCTCTGGCTCGCCTGCGGGGTGGCTCTCAATGGATATTGCCTGTGCGATTGAGAACTCCCAGGGGGAGCGTTAATCCACATACATTCGACTATGAAGGCTGGCTTTTGCGAGAGGGAATTACGGCAACAGGGTATGTTCGCCCCCGCGATTATCCTCCTCAGTGGCTGGGGCAGGGGAATGGCATTATCGGGTTAAGGGATGAATTGCGCTCCCTAATTAGTCAGTTACCGATCCAACGACCGGACCTGATAGCTGCGCTATTGCTTGGGGATCGCAGTCAGTTGAGCGAAGGTGATACCGACCTGCTTAAAAGGACAGGTACGGGCCACCTTATTGCCATATCCGGCTTACATGTGGGCATGGTAGCCGGTTGTATTTTGTTGATGGGCACCGTACTGGCAAAAGGGATTGGGCTTTTTACGGGCACCAGCCGTTTTGGTATTGCGATAGGACTCGCCTTGGTGGCGAGCCTTGTTTATACCTTGATCGCCGGCGTTCCTCTATCCGCACAACGGGCGCTTGTAATGACCTGGGTGCTATTACTGGGTTGGCACTGGCGGCGCAGACTGGGAGCGGGTTTTGCTTTTTCATTGGCTCTGGCAATAGTGCTTACCCTGCAGCCACTGGCTTTTTACAGTGCTGGTTTTTGGTTGTCCTTTGTGGCCGTCGGCAGTCTGCTTTTGGGGTTCAGTGGGCGAATTAGCTTAAGTCGAGAGCCGCAATGGAGGCCGAAGGCTGAGGCCCCTGGTGCTGTAACCTCATGGCAGCACCGGTTTTCCCAGTTATCGTTATGGCAGCTGTTGCGAAGCCAGTGGCTGATTGCAATTGGCCTGTTTATCCCATCGATAATATATTTTTCTGGCTTTAGCCTTTCAGGTGTATTGGTCAATCTTGTAGCGATTCCCTGGATGGGCCTGTCTATTTTGCCATCACTTATGTTAGGTGCTGTATTTATTGATACTCAGCTGGGTGTTTGGCTGCTGCAGTTTGCAGGTTGGCAATTGGATCTGCTGATGACTGCGCTCGATATTGTCGATCATTCGATACCGGGGTTCCGTGGTTTTGCGATTGCCTCCACTGCATTGGCGATAGTCATCGCTGGGCTTGGCGCGGTGCTACTTTTGCTGCCTAAAGGGTTGCCAGGGCGTAAGTTGGGCTGGTTATTTTTTCTTCCAGTTGCTCAGCCCTGGCTTTCTACATTGGCGCCGGCAGATGAGCGTTTGAAGTTATCAGTGCTGGATGTTGGTCAGGGGTTGTCAGTAGTTATCAGCACCGGAAAAAGTCGTATTGTTTACGACGCAGGGCCTTCAATCCCCTCGGGCTGGAGCGCGGGAGGTTCGATAGTGGCTCCCTACTTGATGAGTAGCGGGGGTAGTGAACTCGATGTACTAATCGTCAGTCATGGAGATAGGGATCATGCCGGCGGCGTGGCGGGTTTACTTAGAAACATTGAAGCAAAAAAGCTCTATGCCCCAGGGATTTTAGCTAGCAATTTACCACTATCGGCAACCACGATTACTGAGCAGTGTCGGGCAGGAACGGAAGAGCAACTGGGAGATATATCATTTCGATGGTTATGGCCTTCCTTAACGGCACAGGGAGAGGAATTACTGGATGGTGAGGAGAACGATCACAGCTGTGTAATTTTGGCTGAATGGCAGGGGGTGCGTTTACTGCTTACTGGGGATATCAGTCGTAAGGTTGAATATCAACTGTCTAAAATGTATCCACAATTTCCCGCTGTTGACGTACTGATTGCGCCTCATCACGGTTCCCGCTCTTCCTCATCGGCCGCTTTGCTCGAGTGGGCCAGGCCTAACCGGGTTGTATTTAGTGCCGGTTTCCGTCACCACTTTGGCCACCCTCACACCGATGTTGTGAAGCGCTACCAAAACTTCGGTGCCAGTATTTTCAGTACTGCGGAGAGCGGAGCGGTAGAATTTTTCTGGCGAGCCGGAGAACAAGAGCCGCAAATTTTACAGGCTCGTTTGGCACCACGGTTTTGGTATGCGAGTCACAACAGGGAATAAGGATGCGTGGGAGGACTTAGCCGCCGGCACCAGCTGTGATAAAGTGCTGCTCTGCGTCGAGGACGCAGTAATAATTTTCCAAAAATTCCCTCTGGTTTTCTGGGGCTAAGAAAGTGTTTGAGATAATAAAATCCGGCGGCCTGCTGATGTGGCCAATCCTGTTTTGCTCTGTAGCGGTTATTGCTATTTGTGTCGAGCGTTTCTGGACTTTGCACTCGCAGCATATTGCACCACGTACTTTATTAGGTGAGGTATGGGGCTGGCTTAAAAATAACCAGGTCAATGCGGAAAAATTGAAGGAGCTGCGCGACTCCAGCCCACTGGGAAAAATTTTTGCTGCGGGCCTGTCCAATTCCCGCCACGGTCGCGAAGTAATGAAAGATAGCATCGAGGAAACTGCCAGCCAGGTTGTGCATGAACTGGAGCGATTCCTGGGTGCTCTGGGCACGATTGCTGCCGTAGCACCGCTGATTGGTTTGCTGGGTACTGTGATCGGTATGATCCAGGTCTTTACCGCGATTATGGTGGAAGGTACCGGTAATGCAGGCGTACTGGCCGGTGGTATTAGCCAGGCATTGATCACCACTGCCGCTGGCCTGACTGTCGCTATCCCAGCGTTAATGGCGCACAGATACTTCCAGCGTCGCGTTGACACGATTGTTGTGGCAATGGAGCAGGAAGCTGTCAAGCTTGTGGATGCTCTGCACAGCGATCGTAAAATCGAAGATGCGGCCTGAGCGGGGTAGCAAGCGATGCAATTCCGCCGCCAAGCCACAGAGCAGGAAGGGGTTAACCTGACACCACTTATCGATGTGGTATTCCTGCTGTTGATTTTCTTTATGGTGTCTACAACCTTCACCAAGGAAAGCCATCTTAAGCTGAACCTGCCTGAAGCAGCAGGTCCTCAGTCTGTTGATCAACCAAAATCTGTAGAGATTTTGATCAGTGCTGATGGTTCTTATTCAGTAGATGGACAAGCTTTGATCAATAAGAAGATCAACACCCTCAAATCTGCGCTGTCGGAAGTTTCCGCAGGCGAGTACAATCGCCCGCTTGTGATAACCGCCGACGCCACCGCTCATCACCAAGCCGTGGTTCGGGCAATGGATGCCGCTGGACAGCTAGGCTTTGTCAACCTAAGCATTACTACACGGCAGCCGGAAGAAAACTAGCGCGGAACCCTGTAGGGAGCTGACTTACCTTCGGTTTCTGTGCCCACTCGCCCCAGGTGGGGCGAGTCCATTCATTGGTCTGTATGAAGAAAGTAAAAGCGCCCCCCAGCAAACCGCAAAATGGGGCGGAAACTTACCGTCGATTGCTCACTTATGCCCGCCCGCACATGGCGATTTTCGGGGTTGCGGTACTGGGCTTCTTCCTGTTTTCGATCATGGGCGTCAGCCTGATTGCTGTGACCGAGCTGTTGCTCGATGCAGTGGGAGCTGGTATCCAAGAGAGTCGCGGGTTTCTCTCAAAGTTTGTAGCATCCTATTACCCCGACGGAGTAATGCCCCAGGAGACTGCTCGTTGGCTTGTACCGCTCGCAATGTTGCTGATTATTGTCCTTAGGGCTATTGGCAATTTTGTCGGCAGCTATGGTTTAGCCTATGTGGGCCGCGCAGTGATCCACGAGTTGCGAACACAGCTATTTGAGAGAATTGGTCAGCTTCCCAGCTCCTATTTTGACCGCTATACCGGCGCTTACCTGATCTCAAAGGTTTCATACAATGTTGAGCAGGTAACCAACTCCATCACCAAAGCGGTGAAAGTACTTTTCCGCGAGTCGTTTACGGTAATCGGTCTTTTGACCTACCTGTTACTGGTGAACTGGAAGCTGACTTTAACCTTCTTCCTTTTTGCCCCCTTGATCGCTTTTATTGTGCGTATCGTGGGCAAGCGTTTCCGCAAATTGAGCCATCGCATCCAGAATTCCATGGGCGACGTTACCCATGTCACCCAGGAAGCGATCAATGGCTATCAAGTGGTGCGGATGTATGGGGGGCAGGATTACGAGAAATCCCGTTTCCTCTCCGCCAGCGACAATAATCGCCGGCAGTTTATGAAACTGGTAGTGGCAAATAATGCCAGTGTTTCAGTGATTCAGATACTGGTTGGTTTGTCTACCGCAACTATCGTGTGGTTGGCGCTGGCACCGGGTATGGTTGAATCCATGACTGCTGGGGTTTTTGCCGCCTATATTGGCGCGGCTGCATCCCTGGCTAAGCCTGTGCGCAGTCTTTCCGAAATTTTTGCCGATATCCAGAAAGGCATTGCGGCAGCGGAGAGTATCTTCGAGGTAATGGACGCTCCCAAAGAGCCCCAGGGCGGAGAAGCTCAACTACCCAAGCCTGTGAGTGGCACCGTATCTTTTGAGGGGCTGGAATTTAGCTACGACACGGCCGCGCCCAAAGTACTCTCCGACATCAGTTTCTCGGTAAACCCGGGAGAAACGGTGGCCCTGGTGGGGGCATCTGGCTCCGGTAAGAGCACCTTGGTAAGTCTGCTGGCAAGATTTTACGAGCCGACAGGTGGGCGTATCCTGGTGGATGGGGCTGATATTTCCAAGGTGCCACTTAAAGAGTTGCGCCGCCATATCAGTATGGTTTCCCAAAATATCGTGCTGTTTAACGACACTGTATATCGCAATATTGCCTACGGTGAATTAGAGCATGCACCCAAGGAAAATGTTCTGCGTGCTATGGAGCAGGCACATGCAGCTCAATTTATTGAAGAGCTACCTGAGGGGGCGAATACGGTTCTGGGGGATAATGCGCAGATGCTCTCCGGCGGCCAGCGCCAGCGTTTGTCTATTGCCCGCGCCCTGCTTAAGGATGCGCCCATACTGATCTTGGATGAGGCCACCTCAGCACTGGACAATGAATCGGAGCGCCATATTCAGGCGGCTCTGGCTGAAGTCATGAAAAACCGCACTACGTTTGTTATCGCCCATCGCCTGAGTACGATCGAGAATGCCGATCGCATTCTGGTGATGGAGAAAGGTCGAATTGTAGAGAGCGGGAATCACGCAGAGCTGCTCGCCCAGGGTGGTCGATACGCATCTCTGTTACAGCAGCAAACGATGGGGTAGGGCACCTGGATGTCACTGGAAGACTGGTTTAACAAGCGCTGGTACCCCGAAAAGGGTGAAGGTCGCTCGCTCTCCCTGCTCACCCCGCTGGAATTACTCTATGGGGGGGTGAGCAAGCGGCGCCGGGTAATGAGTTCTCGCACGCCACCGGAGCCCTTATCAGTTCCTGTCATCGTCATCGGTAACATCACCCTTGGCGGTGCGGGTAAAACGCCATTGGTGGCGGAGCTGGCTCGCTGGCTAAAGGAGCGGGGTCGCAATCCGGGGATTATCAGCCGTGGCTATGGTGGTCGTGCAGAAAAATATCCTTATCAGGTGACTGCCCAATCCCACCCCCTGGAGTCCGGGGATGAGCCGCTGATGCTGCACTTGATCACTGGTGTGCCGGTGATGGTTTCTCCCAATCGCACCGAGGCGGCGCAGGCCCTGATCGACTATCACCAGTGCGATGTTATTTTGTCTGACGATGGGCTGCAGCACTATAGTTTGTGGCGCAGCTATGAAATTTGTGTGGTTGATGGTCATCGCGGTTTGGGCAATGGCCATATGCTGCCCAGAGGACCTCTGAGGGAACCGGTGACGCGCCTGCAAAGCGTCGACATGCTGGTTAGTAATGGAGAGCCAGAAGCCAAAGTCAGGGATCAGTGCGGTGGGCTTTTAGAGTTTGAAATGACGCTCGAGCCTTCCTGTTGGCACCAGTTTAACCTCGATCAAACCTCCACATTGCGCCTGCCATCAGGGCCTGAGGTGGGGCCTTGCCACGGGGTGGCAGCGATCGGTAACCCCAAGCGGTTTTTCCGGTCACTGCAAGCGCTAGGGTTCGAGGTGGCAGAGCAACCTTTTGACGATCATCATCAATTCAGCCCCCAGGAACTGCATTTCGATGGAGAAACCCCTGTGATTATGACCATGAAAGATGCGGTGAAATGTCGTGATTTCTGGGAGAGTCATTGGTGGGCGCTTGAGGTGCGGGCCAAGTTGCCAGACCTTTTTTATCAAAAAGTACACAAGCACTTGCAACAATTTAGTGAAAATGAAAAGTAACTCTTCTTTCGACGTCATTATTCCCGCACGCTATGGCTCGAGCCGCCTGCCAGGCAAGCCCTTGGCTGATATCGGCGGCAAGCCGATGGTGGAGCATGTTTATTTGCGTGCCCGTGAGAGCGATGCTCAGAGGGTGGTTATCGCCACCGATGATATGCGTGTAGCGGAGGTGGCCCACGGCTTCGGCGCCGAGGTGTGTATGACATCTGCCGAGCATGCCTCGGGAACTGACCGACTGCAGGAGGTGGCTCAGAACCTGGGCCTTGCCGAGGACCGCATTTTGGTCAATGTGCAGGGCGATGAACCCTTGATACCCGCCGAGGTGATAAATCAAGTAGCTGAAAACCTGGCGGCTAGCAAGCGAGCCGGCGTTGCAACCCTGGCGGAGCCCATCACCTCAGTGGAGGATTTTCGCAACCCGAATATCGTCAAGGTAGTGACAACAGAGTCCGGGCTGGCCAGGTATTTTTCACGAGCGCCAATCCCATGGCCCAGAGATGCCTTTGCGATGGATAGCAGTGAACTGCCAAGGGGCTTGGAACCTCGTCGCCATATTGGTATCTATGCTTACCGTGTTGCGCTATTGCGCCAGTTTGTATCCTGGCCTATGGCCCCACTAGAAAAGTTCGAGGCTCTGGAGCAGCTGCGTTTTCTTTACCACGACCAAGAGATTCACGTAGCGGATGCCTGCGCAGAAGTGCCCGGTGGCGTAGATACTGAGCAGGATCTTCAGCGTATGCGAGAAACCCTGGCCTGATGTAGAACCTAATGATTGAAGCCAATATTGATTTACAGCCCCACAATACTCTCGCAATTTCAGCAAACACCGCTTACTTTGCGCGTGTGGAAACCCTGGATGAATTGCGTGAGGCTTTGAGCTTTGCGCAGCAGAAGCGTTTGCCGATTCTGCCGTTGGGTGGGGGCAGTAATATCGTATTAACGGGAGACTTTCCCGGGCTTGCCATACAGGTCGGGCTGCGAGGGCTAACAATTGCTCCCAATGGTCGTGGCGGTACGATTGAGGCGGCGGCCGGGGAGGGGTGGCACCAGCTGGTTATGTCTACTGTCGAGCAGGGCATGGGAGGCTTGGAAAACCTCGCGCTGATTCCAGGTAAAGTGGGTGCAGCCCCAATCCAAAATATCGGCGCCTATGGCGTAGAGTTGCGAGACTGTTTTTGCAGCTTGCAGGCCATGGAAATTTCTACAGGTGCACTACATAACTTTTCTGCGTCGGACTGTGAGTTTGATTATCGGGACAGTGTGTTTAAAGGGCAGTTGCGCGATCAATTTATTATTACCCAGGTTAACCTTCGCCTTGCGCAAGATTGGCAGCCCAAGGTAGCTTACCCGGCTCTACAGCAATTTATTGACCAGCAAGGTTGGGATTGTAACTCCTTAACACCCGCGCAAATTTCCGCTGCGGTTATCGATATTCGCAACAGTAAATTGCCGCTCCCCGATCAAATTCCCAACGCTGGCAGCTTCTTTAAAAACCCTGTGGTGAATGCGGACATTTACCAAAACCTAAAATCGGAACATCCCGATTTAGTAGCTTATGCCAGCGGTGAAGGTTGGAAGCTGGCGGCAGGCTGGCTAATTGATCGCGCTGGTTGGCGGGGCAGGCGGCAAGAAGCGGTCGGTGTTCACCACCAGCAGGCATTGGTTTTGGTTAATCCCGGCCGGGGCCGGGGTGATGAGGTGACACGATTGGCTCGCGCTATCGCTTCTGATGTGCAGGCTAAGTTTGGTGTTACCCTGGAGCCTGAGCCGCGCTATTACCCTTAATCCATTCAAGATTGTTTGCATGAGGGTGCGGACAATCCCTTCTTTTATTCTTCACTGAATTGCAGTTAGCAAGTACCCAATAGAAAAGTGCAAGTTATTGGGTGGGGTTGACAGTTTTCAGCCTGAATTTCAGTAGAGAATTGTTCTAGTTGTTGACGATTATTTTGTTATAACGAATTCAACCTCTAACATTTTCTCATATTCCGATTTCTTTCATAAATATTTTCTGCGATAAAATGAATCTTCTATCGCAAATTTTGCGGAAGTGCTCATCTTGATCGCAGAAAAATTAACTGGTACGTTTTTACGCTATAATTAAATGTTATAAAGGCAGCAAGATCCTGTGGTCAAATGTCTGTTCAGCAGCATTTGAAACGGTGCTTCTGCTTTGCAGTAGCGTTTTTGTCTGGTATGTTGCGGTTGGGTTCCGGGGGGACCTACACGGGGTAGTTTCACCGTGAGCTAAAAAGAAGAACGCAGTTTATAGAGCTCGTGCGTTGGGGATGTATACGCGGCGTAGCCACTGCACTTATCCGTAGTTGGGGATAGCTTGATCAAAGTCTTAGTGGTGGATGATCACGATCTTGTGCGAATGGGCATTTCGCGCATGCTGGGTGATGTTGAGGATATAGAAGTCGCCGGAGAGGCAAACTGTGGCGAGGAGGCCCTGGAATTCGTTCGCCGGTCTAATGTTGATGTCATTCTGATGGATGTAAAAATGCCAGGAATGGGCGGCCTTGAAGCGACTAGAAAGCTGCTGCAGCGGTGCCCGGAGGCAAAGGTTGTTGCCGTTAGTGCACTCGATGATGATTTATTCCCGGGCCGCTTGATGCAGGCTGGGGCAATGGGTTACGTGACTAAAGGCGCGGACCTTGAAGAAATGGTTCGAGCGATACGGACGGTTATTTCAGGTGGTGTTTTTATCAGTAATTCCATGGCAACCAAAATGGCGATGCGCAGTGTCAGTGGCCAGGATGATCAGCAATCTCCGTTTGAAAAATTATCTAAAAGGGAATTGCAGACTGCAGACATGATCGTCAATGGCGCCAAGGTTGCGGATATTGCAAAGTCTCTCTCGGTAAGCCCCAAAACGGTGAATAGTTACCGCTACAGGATTTTTGAGAAGTTGGATATTAATAGTGATGTAGAGTTGACGATCCTCGCTGTTAAACACCAAATTCTCGACCCAGATGCTGCACTTTAATTGAAAAGTGGCTGATTTCTTAAAATATTGAGGCCGGTTGCCAGATGTTCGATAGCAAGCGTTTCCTCGCGACAGTAACTCGCAAACCCGGCGTCTACCAGATGTTCGACGCCGAAAATAAAATCCTCTACGTAGGGAAAGCCAAGAACCTTCGCAATCGGTTGTCGAGCTACTTTCGCAGCTCCGGACTAACGACAAAAACCATGGCGCTGGTGCAGCGTATTGGAAACATCGAAGTCACCGTTACGCGCAGTGAAACCGAAGCCCTGGTGCTTGAACAAAGCCTGATCAAGTCCCAGCGGCCCCCATACAATGTGATGCTGAAGGATGATAAAGGGTACCCTTATATCTTTCTTTCCAGCAATGACACTTTTCCCCGTATTGCATTCCACCGTGGTGCCAAGCGCAAGAAAGGCCGATACTTCGGGCCTTTTCCAAATGCATCGTCGGTTCGCGACAGCCTGAACTTTTTGCAAAAAACTTTTCGAATCCGCTCTTGTGAAGACAGTGTTTTTCGCAACCGTTCAAGGCCCTGCCTTCAATATCAGATAGAGCGCTGCACCGCTCCCTGTGTCGATTTTATTTCTCCCGAGGACTATCGCCAGGATGTTCGCCACGCAGAGATGTTTCTCACGGGTAAAAGTGACAGCATTATCCAGGAGTTGGCCGATCAAATGGATGAGGCATCCCGGGCGCTGGAATTTGAAAAAGCCGCGAGACTGCGGGACCAAATTTCCGCGCTGCGTCGTCTACAAGCGGATCAGGTAGCTGAGGGGGCAAGTGGCGATGTAGATGTGCTGGGGATAGCCAGTGAGGGCGGCAGCTGTTGCGTACACGTTCTGTTTGTCAGGCAGGGGCGAATTCTGGGGAGTCGCAGTTATTTTCCCAGTGAGCGCTTGGGGCTCACACCGCCAGAGCTACTTTCCGCATTTGTCCCGCAATTTTACCTGGGCAGTCCCCGAGAGATCCCCCGTGAGATTTTAGTTTCAGAGGCCTTACAGGATTTCGAACCACTTCAACAGGCTCTTAGCGAGCAGTGTGGTCGCGATGTTGGTATCACCCATAAGTTGCGTGGCAAGCGGGCCACTTGGGTTGAGATGGCGCAACAGGCAGCACAACAGAATTTGACTAGTCGAACTGCAGCCCAGCAAAAACTCTACAACCGTTTCGAGAAGCTACAGGAAGTATTAGAGCTGGAGCAGCTCCCGGAGAGGCTTGAGTGCTTTGACATCAGCCATTCTTCCGGTGAGGCCACGGTTGCGTCCTGTGTTGTATTTGATACCGGAGGCCCGGTGAAGTCGGATTATCGCCGATTCAATATTGAGGGTATCCAGGCGGGCGATGATTATGCGGCAATGGGGCAGGCGCTAAAGCGGCGCTATACGCGCCTTTCCGGTGGCGAGGGCAAATTCCCGAATATCCTGTTGATCGACGGGGGCAAGGGCCAGGTTACACAAGCGGTTGAAGCTCTGAATGAGCTGGGCATCGTCGGAGTGCAAATTATTGGTGTTGCCAAAGGAACTACACGAAAAGCGGGCTTTGAAACATTACATGTGGTTTCCAGTAACAAAGAGCTTGTACTCTCCGCCGACTCATCAGCGCTGCACTTAATTCAACAGGTGCGAGACGAAGCGCACCGCTTTGCTATCGCTGGCCACCGGGCAAAACGGGATAAAAAACGCAGGGAGTCTCCATTGGAAGGTATCGCTGGAGTAGGGCCCACTCGCCGCAGGGCGCTGCTGCGACATTTCGGAGGTTTGCAGGAGTTAAAGCGCGCAACAGTAACGGAGATTGCCAGCGTGGATGGTATCAGCCGGAAATTGGCTCAGGATATATACTCGGCACTACACCACGAGTAGAACAGGATTGAGCTGGCGATTAAATGGCCAGTTTTTTCCAAAGCGTTTCATTTTGCGCGATGGCTTGATAACGTACGCCCTCCGCAAGAATAGAGAAAAGTATGACAATCGCCAATCAACTGACACTTTTACGTGTTGCTTTGATCCCATTTTTTGTTTTGGTTTTCTATTTGCCGTACAAGTGGAGTTACATTGCTTCTGCTGCAATTTTTGCAGTTGCCGCAATTACCGATTGGCTTGATGGCTATCTCGCCAGAAAATTAAATCAGAGTACTGCCCTCGGTGCCTTTCTGGACCCGGTTGCCGATAAGCTAATGGTGGCTACTGCATTGGTCTTGCTGGTGGGACTGCATGACAATCCGCTGTTTGCGATTGCTGCGGCGGTGATCATCTGTCGGGAGATCGCGGTCTCTGGGTTAAGGGAGTGGATGGCTGAGCTGGGGCAGCGCGGCAGTGTTGCCGTTTCCTACGTAGGCAAAATCAAAACCACCGCACAGATGGCAGCAATTCTTGTACTGCTTGCCTTCGATGTTAGAGAGTTTCCGGTGATGGAAACTATTGGATATCTGCTGCTCTATATCGCTGCCGGCCTCACCTTGTGGACAATGGTGATGTACTTGCGCGCCGCATGGCCGGCCCTTATGGCCGACAGCCAGGATAAGTAGATAGAGGGGAAATACTTCTCTCACGAAATTGGCGCCTCGATTCTGGCATTTGCTGGAAAACGAGGCGCTCTTTACCCCGCTTAAACTCGCTCTTTCTCTTCCAAATCCCTGCGCTCCTCTAAATTGTTAGATACTTTTCTGCGATCTATAGGAAGCTCATGTCCGTCCAAAGCCACCTGATTATGATCTGGCTGCTTTGCATCACTCTCAATGTCGAGGGGCAAGTTGTACACGATGCCGAGTTTTATATTCTCAAGATGCAAAACGGCGAACGTTGGGATCAAGAGGATGCGGAGCTTGAGCAACGCTTACAGCAGTTGCGGCAGAAATATGGACAGCCACCGAATATCGTATTTCTGCTGTGGGATGACACTGCATTTGGAGCTGTTGGCTTTCCTGCGTTACAAAAGAACTTTGGCTACTCAACGCCAAATCTAAACCAGATGGCTTCAGAGGGTATCAACTTTACCCGCATGTACTCTGAGCCCTCATGCACACCAACCCGCGCTGCTGCGCTCACCGGACGGCTACCGGTGCGCTATGGCATGGGTGAAGTGGGTATGCCCCATGAGTTTTCCGGTCTACGCGCAGAAGAGGTCACTATTGCCGAGGTACTTTCGCAAGCGGGTTATACGACAGGCTTTTTCGGCAAGGGGCACCTTGGAGATATCGAGGAGAGTTATTTACACAATCAGGGGTTCGATGAGGCGTTGTTCACTCCGATGAATCAGATTACCTCTCTGTTTAACCCCCAGGCAAATGTAGCAAATGCGGTGCTGGGCATGTTCCCCGAAATCTATCCACCTGATCCCTATCGGTTGGACAGCCCTGGTCTGATTCCCGCTGGCTGGGTAATGAATATTGAAGGGAAAAAGGGACAACCCGGGCGGGAATGGTGCGGAACATCCAACGAGTGCTTCGCTAAGTTTGATCCAGAAGCAGAACAGAGAACGCTGGCGTTTATTCGTCGCAGTGCAGAGCAGAAGAAACCGTTTTTCGTTGCTTACTGGCCCAATCTCCTTAATTTCATGGCGATGTATAACCCCAAGCGCTCGGTAGCCGGGCTGATGGTTGCCGATGCTTTCCCGGCGATGGATAACTTTGTCGGGGTGCTGATGCAAGAATTGAAAAGCTTAGGGCTCGCTGAAAATACCTTGTTCGTTGCAATGGCGGATAACGGCCCTATGGTTCACAGTCCGCCGGCGGGGTGGGGAATGCTGCCCATGTTGTATCGGGGTGGCAAAGGGGATTTTACTGAGGGCGGCGTTCGCGTACCTGCTTTTGCCTGGTGGCCAGGAACTATCGAAGCGGGACAAACGGCAGGAGATATTATTCATATCACTGACCTGTATACGACTTTCGCTCGCTTGGGTGGAGCAACTGATGCTATTCCCACGGATCGCGTCGTTGACGGCCTCGACCAGACCGCTCTGTTCCTAAACGGCGATACTTATGGTCGCCGGGATTATGTATTTATCTATACGGGTAAGGAATTGGGGGCAACAGTAAAGGGGCGATATAAGAGGCATTGGCTGGGAGCGGGGGAGGTGGCAGGGTCGGGGATGCCGGAGGCTTATTACGATATATATATGGATCCACGGGAGGAGTCCCCGCAGTTGGTGCCGTTAATTTACACCCAGGGACAGTTCAATCATATGGTGGCTCGCCACCGTTTATTCAAACGTAAATATCCAGACGTAGCCAGCGGCAAAGGCATACCCTATACCGGGCTGGCCAATGCGCGCCCTGAGACACAGGCTATTGGTGAACGCGTGCGCGCAGTCATCAGTGAGATGCCATTCACTGTTGAAGACTATCTCGAGTATCAAATCCCCGGTGCCGACAAGGTCGGCGACTGGGGAGATTAAAACGCTATATCCAAGGTGAGTAGGCTTGGACTAGTGGTAGAGGCCCAGATTCTGATTTAGTCGAACTTCGCCACTTCGCTGCACTGTAATGGAAGGCACAATGGACCTGCTCAGGCCAATCTTTGCCTGAAGTTCATAGGGTACCGATTGCTGCCCACTATTCGCTAATTCAGCGGCAGCGAATAGAGACCCCATCCAGCTCGCAGTTGCGTCTACCGCGATGTCATCCTGGCCATAGGGGGCAATGGGCAACAAGTTGTTTGAGGTTCCTGTCATCACTTTGTGGCCGGCAAGACTGAGCTTGTAGTAGATCCCGGAGAGGGGTAGCTCTTGGTTGTTGGGGTTGAAAATGCGCAAATGGATTCTGAAGCGCAGATCGCTGCCGACGGCAGGAGGAAGCGGCTCCAGCCCAATAATCTCAACCTCGGGCTGCTGAAAATTGGGCGATAAAGCGGCGCAACCACCCATGAATAGAGCGAATAATACGAGTAAGTTCAGTTGTAAAAGTTTAATCACTGCTTGTCCTTCATTTTTCTCTCTTCTGATAAGTGCGAGGTTGGTGTCCCAGCGCTTATTCCACGACCACCACAGTTTTATTTCTCTTGCTTGCTTATTGAGCAACCGCTCGAATTGCTTCATTCTGCGATCCTGATGGATCGAAGAAGGTTGTTGCCTCTGTGCAAACTTCCCCATGGATTTCTACTAACGGAGACAATAGATGAGCAAGTGGTTCATTCTTCTGACAACAATGGTGGTGATATTGTTCGCCAGCTGGAAATGGCTTTTGCTTCCGGCTATTGAAAAGTCGATGAACAAAGTAGAGCCGGGCAAAATTGCAGCGCTGTCATCTGAGGCTAAAGCGCTACACCAAAGTCTATTGGTAGGTGATCTCCACGCAGATAGTTTCCTGTGGGCCAGGGATTTGAGGAAGCGAGCCGACTATGGTCATCTGGATCTCCCCCGGGCGCGAGAAGGTAACCTGGGTATCCAGGTCTTCACATCAGTTACCAAGTCTCCCCGGGGGCAGAACTATCAGAAGAACTCCAGCAAAGCTGGCGATAACATAACCTTATTGGCCATTGCTCAGGCGTGGCCAGTAAAGGCGTGGGGCAGCCTGTATGAGCGGGCGCTCTATCATGCAGAGCGTGTTAATGCGCTACAGCAATCTGCGCCTGACCAAATACGTATCGTCAAAAGTGCGGCAGATTTACAAGAGGTGCTTGTAGCAAGGAAGCAGGGTGGAGAGGTTTTGGCCGCACTCCTTGGCACTGAAGGTGCCCATCCTTTGGAAGGGAAGATCGAAAACATCGGTCGCCTATACGATGCTGGCTTCCGAGTGATGGGGTTGCAACACTTTTTCGACAATGAGCTGGGTGGCTCCCTGCATGGAGAAAGCGGGCAGGGTTTGAGCGCATTTGGCCGGAAAGCAGTGCAGGAGATGGAAAGGCGCTCTATTGTGATTGACGTCGCCCACTCCTCCGAGCAGGTCGTCCGCGAAGTTTTGGATATTGCCGAGCGCCCAGTGATTGTTTCCCATACCGGGCTTCAAGGGGCATGTAACTCACGCCGGAATATCAGTGACGAGCTAATGAAGGAGATAGCGGGCAAAGGAGGCTTGGTTGGAATCGGTTTCTGGCCTGGTGCTGTCTGTGATACAAGCCCCAAGAGCATTGTTAAATCCATTCGTTATGCCATTGATACACTGGGTGTGGATCATGTCGCATTGGGGTCGGACTATGACGGCAGTGTAAAGGTTGCATTTGACGTAAGTGAACTGGGCGTGCTTACCGCAGAAATGCTTCGGCAAGGGTTTACTGAAGAAGAGATCCGTAAAGTAATGGGTGAGAACCTGAGAGATTTCTTCCTTACTCAACTTCCCAGTTAATATCATATAGGAAGGTTGAATTTAGATTCCGCAGCCTTCTCAACAGATATATTAGCGCTGGCATTTGATAGCTCACTGTTCTGATGAGTTTGTTATTACCAGCGCAATACTTGCACTCGTATATGATTAAAAATAAATTTACTTTCTGCACATATCCAAACGCAATTTAAACTGGAAATTTCTATCAAATTTTGACCTTAGCGTCCTGAAAAGCCAATTGAAATAAAGTGTAATCAAATTCCGGTTTACTTTTTAAAATGACTTAAAGCTAAAAAAGCCACAAGAAAATTGATAGAGATAAAACTGTAGGTGAGAAAAATAGAACATGGGCCGCGATACCGCGGATAGGCAAAAGTCCACTATCTATAAAGAATAGGGAGACCTCCATGTTCAATCCGAATCTAACAGAAACAGAATTTCTATTGGATCAAGCAAATTACATCCAACCCGGTGTCCACAATGACGTAAGGCGTGGAGTTTGTTACGCATTATCCTACATGTGGGTGAGGCTCGGCTTGCAACCCGGCGGTCATATAAATATGCACCTCCAGGCAGGACTGCAACAGCGTTACCATAATACGGGAATTGGAAACGCCCTCAACAGAGCAACTCCAGGTATGTTTTTAAGGGCTGTTGGCGGGTCGACCACCACCTTTGGGCAGCCTATCTATACAATGCAAAGGGCAATTTCCGCGCAACAGCAGATCCAGGGAAATGTGATGGGTATATCGTCAGGGTTAAGGACGATCTGTCGGACAGATGGGTATACCGAGCACTGTATCGCCCGTGGGCATCAGTTGAATCCATTTGAGCCTTTCTCCACATTTTTGCGATGGATACGGCAAGGGATGGCCCGCCTTAATCAAGGCTTTGCATTGATAGGATTCCTGGGCCCCAACAGCGGCCATGCAATTGCAATTCAAGTACAGAATGGTAATACCTGGAGACTTTTTGACCCCAATTTTGGTTCCTTTGTATTTAATGGATACAGCCGCTTTAAGGCCGAATTACATCAGCTGGCTTTGATATACCTGGCGATGGGCACTGCTGGTGGAAGCTGGATGATTTCAACTTTTAGATAAGTTAGTAGGGTTGTTTTATTGTCTAGATATCACAGGGTCGCTTAGGCGACCCTGTGCGTTGAGTTTAAGTGCAAGCGTATACTAGAGAATTTAGACCGCAGTAAAAGTCCTAATGAGTCAATTAGGGGGATTAGTCTGGCACTCCCAGTTTTAATATTGACTACTTGGCAGCGATGCACTCAATTTCAATTTGGGCGTCCAGCGCTAGGGACTCCACTGCAAAAGTAGTCCTTGCAGGGTAGGGGGAGGCAAAAGCTTTCTGGTAGATATTGTTGAATTCAGGGAAATTCTTGATATCTGTTAAAATGACCGTGCATTTAACAACATCTTTCATTTCGTAGTCATAGCGCTCCAGAGTTTGCTTTATGTTGTCTAGAGTCTGTTTGGTCTCCGCAGCGAATCCCCCTTGGGCTAACCGCTTAGTCTCCGGTGAAAGCCCTATTTGGCCAGAAAGAAATAGCTGGTTGCCAACTTTTACAGCCTCTGAAAACGGTAGCTTTGAGGCTGATCCTGTTGGGTTCAGAAATTCAACCTGTTCAGCGTCCTTTGCATAACTGGCATTGGAAAGTGAAATAGCGAGAATTGCGAAAATTAACGTTTCTATGGGTGATGTCTTTATCTTCATGGGAATCTCTTTTTTGTAAGTTATGCATAAAAACACGGTTCACTGCATCTTGCGATTGACCATTTTTTACCCTTGGTGGGTACCACGCAAAGCTTGAAATGCTTCCTGGGATAACTGTGTATTGCAACTTATGAGTAGCCGCTTTCTCTTTGGTGAAGTATAACCTGCTAAATCAAGCTAATTGAACAAAGACATTAAAGGGCATATGTGCATATTAGGTGATGAATCTACGCGAGATCTGTATATAAGTTTTATGCCTTGAAGGTGGCGATAGATACGAAAGCTCTCTTGTACTCAGAGTAGCTCCACTCCACTGCTTACCTGAGTTTCGCACTTTACAATACTGGCTCGTTAAACAATAGCGTTCCGGGATACCTGAGTCCGGAGCGCTGCTATGCAAGTGCACTCTTTCCTCCTTAAACAAATCAGATTTTAGCGCTGTATTGAGTGGGCCGATTTCTTTAAATTGAAACCAGTTCACACATTTCATTTAAGGAAATATAGGTTTGCCAGAATTTTGTCCCCACTACAGTGTCTGGGTTCTGAAATGTGATAGCCCTCCCCAGCCCGTCACCAAAAGAGTGGTAAAGCTCGATGCTAAATGCCCCAAGCCCGCCCCTTAAATTGGCGTATAAATCACCGTAAACTGTTCTTATATACAGCTGTATGTATTGACAGTATTTTGATTTGACGGGTAATATATTCGTAGCTGCTTTGGTTTTTATGCAGCAACCATCCTTTCTTGAACCGGCCCCCAAGCCGGTTTTTTTTATTCTCATCCGTGCAAGCTATTTCATTTCTGGTTCTGGAGGCAGGTCTATCTAGTCCCGCGGATGTCCAATGAGTGTAGTAACTCAAGTGGTTTTATTTGCCGGGATTGATATTTCTCGGATGTCCGGTAAATCTGCTTGCCGCTTTCCCTGTAGTCTTCAAGGGTTATTCTAGATTGAAAACAGGTGAAAGCGTTATGGGTTTGATTGCCGCCAGCTGAAGTGGCGGTGGGGTAGAGCGGCAATCAATATTAACGAATACCTTCTTGGTGTGGCTTTGGTCGACGGCTGCGTCCTTTAGTTCGAATCGGGCTCCTCATATAGGCTAAGCGCCTGTATTAAATTCGCTAGACTGCCAAGAAAACGGTAAGTGTAACCACAGTGTAATAAATGCTTTTCATCTTACTTTCCCAGGTACAGGTGATATTTGGCTTCCTGCGGTGAGAAAAATCCCGGTCGTAAATGGCGATGTCGTGTTAGTTGTCGTGGATCGGTAGCCCGACTGGAAAATCTTTGATGGGTGGCGGGGTGCTCTCTAAATGTGTTTCTTAATCCGGACAGGGAAAGTTGGGAGCCGGTAACTTATAGAACTCTGCCCAGCCAACAAAAATATTAACTGCTGAGGTTCGTATTTATAAAGGGAGGGGGTGCCGGCTCAAAAAGCCTATATCGTAAGGTTTATAACTGTGAAACTATAAGGATCTAGTGGTGCCCGGGGCCGGACTTGAACCGGCACGGCCGTGAAGCCGGGAGATTTTAAGTCTCCTGTGTCTACCAATTCCACCACCCGGGCAGATCCTTTGCGAGAGAGGGCGATGTTTAAAAGCTGCCCTTCATTCTCACTTTCATTGCATTCAACAGGATACTGCAATGAAGAGGAAAATGGAGGCTAGGGTCGGAATCGAACCGGCGTACACGGAGTTGCAGTCCGCTGCATGACCACTCTGCCACCTAGCCTTTTTTATCCGCCTTTGGCGGAAAAGAACGCTGCGAATTCTATCTGATAAATCTGAAAAATCCTAGCGTTTTCTTATACTTACGTGCGTTTCGCTGTGTAAGTGGGCGCCATTTTAGGGACTCTAGAGGATTAGTCAAGCATTGTTTTCATCAATGTTGCAAACAAGTGAAAAAAAGTAGGAAAAGTTACCTTCTGATGGTGGGGGAGGGCTGTAATAACTTTTAGCGCTGGTGCTCAAGAACCTATTTCCATTTGTTCTAAATTAATCTGCAGGTGTGCTGGCAATCTGTGACCTGTGTTCGATACTGTCTTTATCTGGCTAACACATCTCCCCCAACGTGTTTAGTAATGCTGGTAGGGTGGCCCACATGGCTGCCACCCGGAAGCAAGGATGAAATCCTCCAAGTTTCACTCCTAATGGTCTTGGCCCTGACGCTCTCCCCCCCCGTCGTCAGGGCTTTTTTTTGCCTGCTATTTATTGGAGCCTTTCGCCGAGTCTGTCAGGTTTTCTGTGGCTAATGCATCCACGGGTTTACCGGCTGCTTTCTCAGACAGGGATCTAAACCTTTCCAGAGTCACTTCACCGCGTGTTCGAGCCAGTTCTTGTGCGACGTCATCAATACTTGCCTTGCCATTGCTGGCCTCGCGAATCTCTTTATCCAGTTGCTGCATTACCCCGGCCGCACGGGCGGTAATGGGGCCGGATGAGCGTTCGACTAATAGTGAAGGAGCCTTCTTACCCCATTTAATCAGTTTATCCATTGCCTCCTGATAGCGGGTTTCACTGATGCCACCAGTTCGCCTTAAAATCTCCAGGGAGTAAAACTCAGCCAGTCCCTCTACAATCCAATCGCTCTCATCGTCGCCGTGAATTCCCGTGCCCACATGAACTAACTCGTGGATCATGCTGCTGGTGCGGTTGCCGCTGATCAATGGTCGATCAGCATGCATATATAGAGAGCGTGTCCCCGATAGTCCGCCGCGCCACATGGGGTCGTCAGCGGTTACGATCAATAGATGATCAGGGAAGAGGGGGAAGATCTTCTTGAGCTCTGGCAGGTTCCAATTTAGGAAGGCCAGGATGTCTTGCCGCCGAATATTCTCATTTTTAGGGCCTGCAACACGGGTTTCGGTGCCGGCAATCATATCCTGCCGACTGCCAATTTTCCCTACAATCATCCAGCCCTTGGGTCTTACAAACTTACGCTTGGGGTCAGATAACTCGTATAGGTTATCTTCGATCTCAGGGTAGGGTAGGGCCGCATACCATTGGTCAGGAAGTTCCAGCTTAAGGCGGGCGGTAGAGCGGCCACGGCTGGTTGCCGATACGGGTGCAATCAATTTATCGCTGCGGAGAATTGCCCAGTCTTTGGTGATCCGTGAGTCGTAGCCACCGTTGCTACGCTGGTTGTCTATGACAAAGCGGTACTTGAGGGCGGGGTTCTTTCCTTCGGGGTGCCAGGTTGCTTTGTCGCCCTCGATCTTTAGGGGGGTGTCACTTTCCAGGTCCTGATAGCGGCCAGAGCGCAAGTTTAGAACGAGCTTACTTGGCATATCATCACCGCTGAGCGCCATTTCCACTTCAGCCAGCTTGGAGTTGGGTGAGATCTCTGCACTGTAAAGAATCTCATAAGCCTGAACAGCAGGAGATAGAGTGGCGAGTAATAGCGGCAGTGTTAGTAATCGTTTAAGCATCGTTTCTTCAGCGGGAAATCCAACAATTAGTCGTTTCGACAGTATCTAAGCCTACAGGTGCCCTTGTGTCACCTTCAAGCAAACTGGTCACAAGCTAGCGAGTTATGACGTGACAGTTTTGTGCCGTCAGGTTTCATTGGATTGGTTTTCAGATATGTACCATTCAAAAAGAATACACTTACAAAGTCGTTATCATTTGGCAGCGCATACTAACAAGCATCTCCCGTATGAGTAAACAAGAAGATAGATGTGGGTGGTCCGTCACAAGCATCTTTTGAGAGGGCTGGATTAGCGGGCAGGCATGCTGCCTAAGTGGGAATTGAATGCTACGAAGGACAAGACCGCAGCATAGCTGCGGTCTTGAAAGGTCTTTTGCAGTCTAACTAACGATGGCGACAGAGCTACCAATATCTGATTGCACGGGGATCAACGAACTGCATACCGTAGGCGCTCAGGGCAAATCCATCTGGAAAACTACTTACCATTGGTTGCTGGGGGTTAACCGCGGCTATTTCGGGAGGGTAATAACCTCCTGGCACAAACTGCCCCTGCCAACTGGGTGTAGCTTGAGGGCGGTAGCCCTGTAACGGACTCATGGTAAATCCAGAGTATGGCGTGGCTGAGGAGGGACCTTGCGCGGTAGTGGCATGAGTACCCGCGGCCCTTGCTTGCTCTTTGGCGGACTCAAAAGCGGAGTTGATACCAAAAAGCTTGGGAACACCTGCGCCAACTCTCTCTGCCCCGAGGGGCATTGGTACGGCCAAGGATTGGATCAGTTGGAATAAGGCGGTCACTCTGGATACATCTTTCTGCCGGAGTGCACCTTTAAATAATGGATGGTGGGCAAGTAGTAGTGCTGCCAAACCGGTAATATGCGGCGCGGCCATTGATGTACCTGACTGAACATCGAAGCCTTTGTCAGGCACAGACGAAACGATACCCACACCAGGTGCGGCAACAGAAATTTCCTGGCCGAAAGCGCTAAACCTAGGAACAAATAGACCGTCGGCTGATGCTGTTGAGGGTATTACTGTTTGCGCTTCCCAGGAATCTTTGGGGAATTCATTGAGCATTCCAAGAGCGCCTACAGCCATAGCATTTGGGGATCTGGCTGGGTACTGGACTGCCCCGCCATTGTTGCCAGCGGCAACTATACAGGCGATACCATGTTGGACTGCTTCCTCGATTTGCTGCTCAACAGCCTCTGATGAATCAGAGCTGCCCAGGCTCATATTCACCACATCAACGCCGAGCTCTATGCAATGTGAGAGCGCATCAATCAAGCTACTAAATTGCCCGCCGGGGAAAACCTTGAATACATAGATTTCGGCTTCAGGAGCAAAACCGCGTATTGCCTCGGAGCCAGAGGGTTGGCCTGTAATAATTCCCGCACAGTGGGTTCCATGGCCGACGATATCTTCTGCCCAGCTATTGGCATCGTAATTATTGGTGACATCGATACCATTCTTTAAATGGCTCAGTATCGGGTGCTTATTGTCCGCACCGGAATCGATGATTGCGATTTTGATACCTTTGCCTGTGTATTCATCGGGTAGCTGGTCCAGGCCCATGTACTTTTGCCCCCAGCCATAGGAGGCATCATTGGGGAAGTTGGGTATGGCTTCGCTTAGGGGTTGGAGTTTCACCAGGTTCACACCGGTGAGCGATAGGGAGGGGCTGCGAATATATTTGTTCCAGAAATCTTTGGCGGGGCGGATCAGAAGTGATTTCACTTGAGCGCCGCCGCTTTGCGCAAAAATACTGAGCGCGACTTCCCCTTTATTGTTGGTGACCCCTTCTTGAGGAAAGCCCGCACTTTCAACAATTATTTGCGCGTCGCGTATGGGCTCACCTTTTGCACCGATAACGCGGAAGTGCACCTGCTGTGCCTGGACATGGTATTCGCGCAATAGTCCGGGTTGCTGTGCAAAAACTGCGGAAAAGGTCGGTGAATAACTCGCTTGCCCATAAGAGAGAAGTGAGTCCAGTTCAACGGCGACGTTTGGTGGTGTGGTCTGGTAAAGTGCCGCAGCAGCATCCACATCCATACGGACTTTGTAAATATTGGTGGCCTCATCTGCGGATGACAGCGTTTTTAGTTTTCTGCCGGGGCGTATTTCACGGAGCACCTCACAACCTGCCTGTCTGGCAATAGTGGAAATCACATGGTGCATTGAGCCCGAGCTCAATGGCTGTACGCCCATGGATTTAGCCATCAGGCTGCGGCGGGGTGAAATAAGTAACTCGACTTTCTCTGCAACCTCGACCGAAGGTTCTCCTGCGGCCTTTTCTTGTCGGGATTCAGTCATGTTCATGTTCCTTCGCTTTCAGTGCGGTACTGATTTAGTACGCGTGTGAAACGTCTGAAAGTGGTGAATCGAGTGGGTTTCAGTCTCAATTGAGAGGGTGGACAGGTTGATCCGGATCAATAATTACTTTGCCTCCCAATTTCCTTCTTAGGTCGTCGACGGCATCGGGGGTAGCCACAAGGGTGACGTTGCTTTTGCGCAAAGTAACGTCCTTCACATCGGGGCAATTTGAAGCTTCCTTCACCAGCTCCTCTAGCTCCAGAGTGCTAGCTGATACCTTACGATTGGGTACGGCTACATATTGCTCAAACTTCTTCATTTTCTTCTCATTGTGACTGCGCCATCCAAAATAGGGCAGGGTCGAACCCACCCCCAGGAAAAGGGGCGTGAAGCCCCTTTTTTTTTGCATTTTTAATGCAGATAAGCCTGTTGCTGAAAGGCTGAGTTGGGTTGCGGCATTGCCTGATAGGGCAGTGGCTGCCCGATGCCACTCAAATTCTGGAGGGGTTGCTGAGGTGGTTGCGGGAAAGCCTGGAATGGCACCGGTTGGCTCAGTGGTACAAAAGCCTGCGGGGGAACCGATCCATACTGCTCCGGAGCCACAGGTGCCAGTTGATTTACCGGTTGGCCGATGTAGGTCTGAGGAACGAGGTGTGGCGTGAATTGCGGTGCGGCCTGGTAGGGCAGCAGGTGGTTGAGGCGCGCCAAGTTGTTAAGGAGTTGACCTTGTTGAGGCACACCAATGTAGTTGCCAAGAGCAGGTGCGGCACGACTAATCAAGTCACCGAGGAAACCTTGCGGTGGCAGTTGTGGGGCGGCTTGATAGGGTAAGAGCTGCCCTAGTTGGGCGGCTGCATTGATTAGCTGTGCCTGAGGGTTATTGATGTAATTGGCCAAAACTGGGGCCGAGCGGTTTATCAATTCGCTGAGATAGTTTTGGGGGGCAAACTGATGAGCGAACTGAGGTGGAATTTGTGGAGCAAGCTGTTGAGGAATGTGGGGCGCTAACTGTTGTGGAAGCTGCGGTGCGGCCTGGAAGGGCAGTACTTGGCCCAATCCGCCGAGTGCATTGATCAATTGACCTTGTGGTCCACCGACAATGCCACCAACTACCGGAGCTGCGCGGCTAATAAACTCTCCCAGCAATCCTTGTGGTGCTAACTGTTGAAGCGGTAGGTATGGCTGGGGGGGAGTGAGTCCGACGACCGGATTAATCGGAGGTACGGCATAGTTTTGTGGTTGTCCAAAGATCCCTTGAGCATATGCATATGGTTGGTACATGAACGTACTCCTCGAGTAGACCAATGACGATAGGGGGCTATCGCCCAGGTTATTTCATGGTTTACGGGTGAGAATTTTGGAGCTTGATAGAGCCCCGTTTTTAGGATCAGCCTGCTGATAATAAATCGGTAATGAGCTTTCGAGTTGTTGCATCTTGCGACGGACACTCAGCCGGCTGATCTGAGTATAGAGAAGCTTTTCAGAAGCACAGGGAAAGTTTGAAAAAAAATGGAGCGGGAAACAAAAAGGTAATGGGGGCGCAATTGTAGTCACCATTTTTCTTAAAATTTTGTAATTTTTCGAAAAGGAATATTTTTTAAAAAATAAAGTCTTACTCGGGATTTGCTACTTAAATGAGTGGTTAATATTCTTGTGGCGTGCAGGGTGCTGCTCCCTTGTATTGGTGTTAGGGCTCGGGAAAAGTCCCCTCGGGTGCCCGGTGAAAAATAACGGCACTTGTAGAAATATCCGTAAATAGCGAACTGGAATTTAAAGGTAGCTGTTTATATCGATGCCTTGGAAAGGTAACTTATAGAACTTATCAGTTCGCTTTTATGTAAGGGTCTACTTACTCAAAACATCGAAAAACGATATCTAGTAGCGTTTCAATGTAATTTGTTATGGCCTCGCGCTGTATGCCCTTCTTGGTTTTTTCTGCTCCAAACTCTTGCATCCTCTGTGGAGAGCTTTGCATTTTTTTATACGTGTGCTCTCAAAACTAAAAGTACTTGATGGTCGTTGAAGATACGTAAATACAAGAAAGTGGGTAGGAATAATATCGGTATTTTGTTGGCGACCACAGTTTGCCGTATATGTGAAGAGGGTTTCAGAGAATGGATAGATTGGTGGAAAGTGTTCTACCCCAGGGAGAACAAGGGATTGGTTGTTAGTTGGCAGACTAAATGGATGTGTCGGAGATTGGGGCAATTACTAGCAACCGTAAAGCTTGAATCTCCAGTGTAGAAAGAGGCGCTTGAAGCCGGGGAGGTCCAGCTATAATGCGGATTAGACTGCCTTTGAGGACAACTCAAAGATCGGTTGTGTCGGCAAAATGACCTATGATGACATTCGCGCCAAAAATTACTTGATCTTTGAAAAATGGATGAGTAGTATTCGCGGCCTCGGTGAGTAGCGCAGCCTGGTAGCGCACTTCGTTCGGGACGAAGGGGTCGGAGGTTCGAATCCTCTCTCACCGACCATACAAAAAGAAAAAGCCCGCTTCTGCGGGCTTTTTCGTGTTTATGATTTCATTCCTGGTAGAGCTTTTACTCTAAAGATTTACATGGGTAATTACACAGCTGCCTTGAGGGTGCAATTTCTTAGTTGTTTACCGGTGTAAATAGTTAACCCAGCCATACTCAAGGCCTCGTCGGTATTTCTGAACCCAATTCTTTATTTGCCCCCATCGCATCTGACTTTTGTAGTGCGCTTCCGCATTAGCCCCTGATTTAACGAAATTGAATAGCAAGTGACTCTAAGGTGGGCTCCCAACAAGGTACAAGTAGGAGTTGCTTGCACTTTTTCCGGGTGCGATGTGCTGAGGGAAAGTAAGGGGCAATCTGAACGGTTTTTCGTCAGCTTAAGCTAAAAGTTCAGAGTCAAAAAAGCCCGCTAAAGCGGGCTTTTTCTTTTTGTATGGTCGGTGAGAGAGGATTCGAACCTCCGACCCCTTCGTCCCGAACGAAGTGCGCTACCAGGCTGCGCTACTCACCGTTTTTTGTTTCGCATCATTTGCGAAGGGGCGGCACTATAGCAGCAATTTTTCTGCTGTAAACCACTGATTTAATTTTTTATTTGTCGAATCAGTCCCTCTTGGCAGGTAGACGCTACCAGCGTTCCGTCGCGGGTGAAAATCTGGCCGCGGGTAAAGCCTCTGGCACCGGTTGCCGAAGGGCTATCCGTCACATAAAGAAGCCATTGATCCAGGCGGAAATCGCGGTGGAACCACATCGCGTGGTCAACGCTCGCGGGCATCAATTGGGGGTCGAATAAGGATATGTCGTGCGGCTGTAGGGAGGTACCCAGGAGTCCCATATCGGATGCATAGCAAAGTGCTGCTCGGTGCTCCATCGGGTCGTCCGACATCTCGCCCTCTGCCCGCAGCCAGAACATGCATTTAGCTTCGCGAGTTTCAGCGCCAAAGTAGCTTTGCGGGTCTACCGGACGAAAATCGATCATATAGCGCCGCTGATCGTACTGCGGGCTAACCAACCCAGCTTCCAGGGCCAGCTCCTGGGTGTTTTTCAGGCTCTCAGGAGAGGGAATCTCGACACAAGGCAGGTCGGCCTGGTGGTCAAATCCTGGTTCCCGAATTTGGAAGGAGGCGGACATATTGAAGATCGCGCGCCCGCGCTGCTTGGCGACTACGCGACGAGTGGTAAAGCTACCGCCATCGCGGATTGGGTCTACTTCGTAGATCACCGGCAGCTCACTAGAGCCAGGGCGGAGGAAGTAGGCGTGCAGGGAGTGGGGTAGGCGATGCTCAACGGTACGAGTTGCTGCCATCAGTGCTTGGCCCAGAACTTGCCCGCCAAAAAGCACTTTACGATAATTTTCAACGTGATGACGACTGCGGAAGAGATTTCGATCCAGCTCTTCAACATCCAATAACTTACCTAATTTTTCCAACATAAGGGATTTTGCCCGTTACCTATTCCACTTAACAGAGTTTGCAGATGGGGAGCTTTGCGCTCTTAATCAAAAGGATAATAACAGCAAATCCCTTTAACCCCATTCATATTTTGAACGTTAGGCCCATTTTGGTCACAGGTGCCACCTCGTATAGCTATCCAGCTCTTTTCCATACACTAGTTACTGATTTTCTCAGTCAAGTTGAAACTCTGTGCTATTGACTATTGCGACTTGTCGAATTCTTACTTATTTCTGTGGTATAAAGCGCCAATAGTTGTTGGGACAGTTGGACTAATTCGTTTGCAGCTATCCAACAAAGATTGAATAAGAGAAGTAGGAGATACCACAGGTGCCACACAACAATATTGATATACGTCCACCACTGAATTTCGGCAAGGTTGTCAGTCGGCACCGTACCGCAAAGGCTGTGGCTGGAGGGGTTGGCTCCGCTGCTTATTATGGGGTGTGGGGTGCACAGACGGCTACAGGTGCCACACTAACCGGCCTGGCTACCGGTGCAGCGGCTGCGACTTCTGCGACGGGTATTGGTTTGGTTGTTGCTGGAACAGCATTGTCCATTGGTTACGCTGGTTTGGCGGCCCGATCCGCATACAAGACCAATAATCACCTCAATGCTCTGAAAAAAATCTACGAAAACAGGAAGTCGTATAGCTGTCCTTGTAAAGGATCGGTCGCCCACGACTATGTTTCTGGCCAAGTGCTTCCTTATATCATCGAACAGAAAAGCAAAAAGTTGCATCGCAAGATGGTTGAAGCGACTCCGGGAATCGCCTCAGTAGAATATGCGCGCAAGGCAGTAAAAAACCTGTACAAGCGTTCACAGGGTACGCTCGGTAAAAAACGTACCTTTGCTGCAGAGTGGTTGGCGCAGCATTTGATTTCTCATGATTGTGAATTAGCTAATGCGATTGTTGCAGAGCTCTACTCAGAGGAAGAAATGCTCTGGATACGCACGCAGGACAACGATGTAGTCGCGCCTTTGTTGGAGCTAAAGCTGAAGTCCGTTTAATAGTGGCTTCTTGTGTTCTGGTGTAGTTCTTGATTTCATTCGGAAGTATTGGGGTAATGGACTACCCCGCAATCACCCAATCGTCGAATTTTCTGTGTTATGCGCAATGCTTGGGCTCGCCAAGCGTCACCACATGCTAAAATAAAAGGTCTGCTCTCAGCTTAAAATTGGCTCATTTTGAGTAAATTTTGAGCAAAATGGCCTAATATTTTTAATATTAGGCAGTCTAATTCCCCGATTTACTTTTCCAACCGACTTGAATTGCCTATCATTCATGAATGAATAGTCAATTTCAGTCCCCATTTTTACGGGCAAAGAAGGTCGGAAGTATGGATAAGGCAAAAGAGAAGGTTCAGCGGTTCCGCGCGCGGGAGCAGCGTATCCTGGATGCGGCTCTGGAGCTTCTGTTGGAGCACGGTGAAGAGAAAGTCACGGTCGAACAGATTGCCGAGCGTGTGGATATCGGTAAGGGCACGATTTACAAGCACTTCATTTCCAAGACAGAAATCTACATGCGTTTGCTGATGGATTATGAAAAATCCCTCGCTGAACGTCTCAAGACCGCTGTAGCCCTGGCCGAGCAAGGTGATATCACCGCTCCAGCCCGCGCCTATTTTGAATCTCGTATGGCCGATCCTGGCAAAGATAGACTCTTCCAGCGCCTGGAGGAGAAGATTATCGCGTTGAACCTGGCTCCAGAAATGATTGCGGAGCTCCACAATATTCGTAATTCCAATGCCACCTCTCTCAATCGGGTCTTTGAGCGCCGTATGGAGCAGGGCATGCTGAAGAACGTTCCTGCATACTTCTATTACTCAACATACTGGGCGCTTGTGCAAGGGGCGGTAGAGCTTTATCACTCCAAGTCTTTTGCCAATGTAATAGAGGACAGGGAAGGTTTGATGGAGTTTATTATGGATGTGGGTGTGCATATCGGTGATATGTCCTCTCGCAAAACGCCAGAGGGAAGCCAGACAAGCCATCACAGCGATTCTGCGGGGTCCGCCCTTGGCTGAGCCCCTGTTCCAGCAGCTGCAAAAATTACAGGCTGAATTTCATGGGCATCCACCTGTAGAAAGGTGGAACCCAGAGCTTTGTGGGGACATGGATATGGTCATCAAATCTGATGGCCGTTGGATCCACGAGGGAACAGAGATTCGTCGTCATCCTCTTGTGAAACTGTTTGCCAGCATTTTGAAGCGTGAGGGGGATGAATACTTCCTTGTCACCCCTGTCGAAAAGCTGCGAATCACAGTGGAGGATGTTCCATTTGTGATCACTCAAGTGGCCCGCAACCCCGGAAGTACTCATCAACAGCTACTTTTCACCACAAATGTGGGCGACGTTGTTGAGCTGTCGGAAGAGGGGCAGTGGCAACTGAGAGACTTTGGTGCTCCGCCGCAGCCAATCCCCTACCTGGAGATTCGAGGGGGGTTACAGGCTCGCGTTTCCCGTGATGTTTTTTACCAGTTGGTAGACTGGGCGCTTGAAGGGGGTCGCGATACCGATAAGCTTTTTGTGCAAAGTGACGGAAAAGATTTCCTGCTGGGTTCTTGCAATTAGACAGCTCCCGGTTCCTGCTGGCGGATTCCTCGCGCCTCAGCGCTGATTTGTAGCTGGGGCTTTAATTCATAGCCTTGCTCCTCACTGTTCGAGTTTAGAAAGTACTTGCTTGACCCTATAGCTCCTGACTTTACTTTCTCGACGAACTTTCCTTATTTATATCTTTGGTGTCAAACTGTTTAGTGGATGCCACTATCGCTTCTGTATTTTGATTACCGCTGTGGAATTTATACTTGACTGTGCCGGTGCTTGCTTGAATCCGGAAAATAGCCCGGGAATATACATGTCCGTACTATTTATTTGTGGTGTTGCTGTATTTCATTTCTATTAAAAAAATAGTGTTTGAAATCTTATGGAAATATAAGTGTATTTGTTCTGAAAGGAATAGAATATTAATTCGATAATTTACGGAAATATCTAAATAAGTAACAAATCCGCAACAGTGCATTTCTAAACTTCCCTCCGTCCAAATCGCTACGGCGAAACAAAAAAATATAGTTTTTATTTGCTTGGTTGTTGTCATTTATTTTTTTAAAAATGGCGGAGTTGAAGCAATTAAAGTTTTGGATTGAAATTCCTATAGGGGGAAACATGAAGCGAGTACAGAATAAGCTCTTACTGGCAGCTGCGATTGCTGCGCTATTAGCGGGTTGTGACGGTGGCGGTGTGAGTATCGAGCCGGAAACAGTAGATAACTCGGTGGATAATTCTATCACCAATCCAGGTGGTGATTCTTCGGATGAGAATCCATGTGCAACTATAGAAAGTTCTAGTGTACAAGGTGAATATAGCGATAGTAACTGCTATTACACTGCTGACTTTGTTTCTGCAGCAAACCCCTTGACTGAAGATTTGTATTTGGCTGCGCTGGATAACGATGGGGCTCATATCTTTAGTGGCAGTCTGTTTGTTGGTGAAAGTTATTCCAGCGACTCTGACCTGACTGCAGCAGGGATTTCTGAGGGCGGTGATGGCGTTAAGCTGGAAATTCAAGCGGGCGCCACTATCGCTTTTAAAGATAATTCAGCATTTATGGTTGTAAACCGTGGATCACAAGTATTTGCTCGCGGTACTGAAACTTCACCAATCACCTTCACCTCAGAGACTGATGTCCTCGGCACTGTAGGTCCCGAAGACGTTTCACAGTGGGGGGGGATGGTTATAAATGGCTTTGGTGTAACCAATAAGTGCCAGTACACAGGCTCTATTGATGGCGGCAATCTAGCCCTTGCTGGTGAGTGTCACGTAGCTGCTGAAGGTTCCACCGATGACAACACCTCCTATTACGGTGGAGACAATAATGCCGACAGCTCTGGCGAGCTTTCTTATGTTGTTGTAAAGCACACGGGTGCTGAAGTTGCCAGTGGTGATGAGTTGAACGGAATTGCATTTGACGCCGTGGGTAATGGAACAACCATTCGCAACCTTCAAACTTACTCCACTTATGATGACGGTATCGAATTCTTCGGCGGTGCCGTAGACGTAGAAAACTATGTTGCGCTATATGTTCGTGATGACTCCATTGATATCGATGAAGGTTATCGCGGAAGTATTACCAATGCGTTGGTGATTCAAAGTGAGACCGACGGCAATCACTGTATTGAGGCCGATGGAATTGGATCCTACAGCGATGCTACTGACTATTCCTCGTTGATTGGCCAGGGGTTAAATAGTCGACCGGTAATTGATGGCCTGACCTGCATTATTTCTGCTCAAGAAGAGGGTACCCATGATCCGGGCGCTGGTTGGCGTCTGCGTGAGGGAATTTATCCGATGATCACCAACTCCATAATTGTTGCTTCCTTCTTCGCTGATGAGACCGGAGTAGCTGGGGATAACTACTGCCTACGTGTTGAGAGCTCTCAGACTCAGGATGAAGCGTCTGCAGGCACCGAGGTGGCCCTGACTTCTAATATTTTTGCTTGTGAAGATCGAACTAAAACTGATGAAGATAGTTTTGATGTGGAGACTTGGGCTGTAGATAGCGGCAATCAATTTGCCACCATCTCCGGTGAAGTTAACCCAACCTCTGACGCCGATACAGACTTTGTTTTGCTCGGCGGCTCCCCTGCGATGTTTACCGTTGACGAATCGGCTCAAATGATCGATGGCATTGCACCGACAGTTTCTGCCGAGTTGGGTCGCGCCTATTTGGGAGCGCTTGAGCAGGATGGTACCGACTGGACTAAAGGTTGGACCTATGGCCTGCATCAAGGTGACCGCGCTCAACCTCTGTGGTTTGAGTAATAGCTTGAGGTAGCGGTTGGGGAAACAGCTCCCGATTATTTAAGGCGCCGCCTTCGCTGATGGAGTCGGCGCCTTCTTTGATTTCAGACCGCGATTCTTTAGAACGAAAAGAGGCCGGTTCGATGGCTAAGTACGAAAAATTTCAAAGGGCGCCGCTTGTTTTAGCGATAGCTGCGGGCTCGACATTTGCTTCCGTTGCGTCTGCACAAGATGCAGAGCTAGTTGAAAACTCTACACCCGAAGTTGAAGAGGTTATTGTCCATGGGCGCCTTAGAGACTCAGCTGAAGTCCTAATTAGCGAGCGCCTGGAGGAGGAGGTAGTTACAGATATCCTCGGGGCTGAGATGATCAGCAGGGTGGGGGACTCTACCGTAGCCGCAGCGCTGCGACGAGTATCCGGATTATCCCTGGTAAGTGACAAGTTCGTTTACGTAAGGGGTTTGGGTGAGCGGTATTCAAGTACAACTCTCAATGGTTCGACGGTGCCATCCCCGGATCTGACCAGAAATGTTATCCCACTAGATCTATTCCCAACCTCTATCGTGGAATCGCTGGCGGTACAGAAGAGCTACTCGGTAGATAAGTCTGCCTCGTTTGGTGGTGGCAATGTTGACATCCGGACTAAGGGAATACCTGATGATCTGACTTACTCGGTCGAAATTGGTACAGGTAGCAACAGTGAAGTCAGTGGGGATGCGCTCAGCTATAGCGGTGGAGATGATGATATTTGGGGCACCGATGATGGAACCCGGGCTATGTCTGGGGAAATTTCTGCAGCCCTGCAACGCTTTAAAGGAGATCTGACGGTTGCAGGTATTCGTGACACCCTGATTGCTGAAGGCAATGAGTATTCCAGCAATCAAGAGGCATATGAAGCAGCGCAAGCAATAAACAGGGAGTTGGCCCTGGGCTTGAACCGTGATATTTCGATCACAGATGCGTCTACTGATCCCGATCAAGATTATAAGGCTAGCGTGGGGAACCGCTTCTACTTTGGGGATGATTGGGAGCTTGGCTTTCTGGCTGGAGGCTCTTACAAGAGTAAGTGGAGGGAGAGTGAGCGAGTTATTCGTGATTATGGCAATCCGCAAGAGCAGATTGATCATCGAGATGAGTCTACTTATTCCGTGGATATCAGTGGAAACTTAAACCTGGGCTTGCGTTTTTCGGATGAACATGCAGTTGAAAGTACCAGCTTGTTCTTAAGGAATACGGATGATGAAACCTCTATCCGCGACTATTTTAATTCAAACCGCTTGTTATCTGACGGCACTGGATTTAGAAACTACGAACTGAAATATGAAGAGCGGGAGTTGGAGCTTCACCAGCTAAAAGGGAGCCATTCCCTTGGCCCGGAAACTAAGGGGCTGCTGCCTATTGGTTTGTTAAGTTGGATTCCTGAGGAATTGGTGGTTGATTGGTTTTATTCCGATGCGACAGCGATAACTGACATTCCCAATCAGGTTGAGGTTATTGCGAGTACCGAAACCGATCCGGAAACAGGTGAAGTTCTCAGTTCAACTGTGGATATTGCTTCGCGGAGCGCTAGCTTCCGATTTACTGAGCTGGAGGATGAGGTTCGAAACTACGGTTGGTCTGCAACATTGCCTGTTGAATTTTCCTCGTCCACACTGGAGTTGAGTGCAGGATTTGCTCGGATTGAGAAAGGGCGATCCTATAAGCAAACTGAGTTCGGATTGGATATCTTCAGTGTCGCTGATAGCGCAATTCTTGATGATCCTCTGGGTGATGTGTTCAGTGATACCAATATTACCGATGATGACAATAACTTTGTTTTTGCCAAGTCTGGCAGTAACAAGCAAAGTTATTTGGCCGCTACTTCGACAGATGCGATCTACGGTAAATTCGATTGGACTCTTGAGGAAACCTGGCGTATTTCAGCTGGGGCCCGATGGGAGGACTATAGTCAAGCTGCTTTAGAGTGGAACCCCTATAGTTTCTCGCAAAGTGAACCACAGATTACGAATGACCCCGAGGAGTTGGCTGAAGCGGTATATACAGATGATGATATTTATCCTTCATTATCCTTGACCTATATGGGGTCATTTTGGGCGGAGACATTCCAGTTGAGATTCGGCGCATCCAAGACCGCTGTTCGGCCCGACTTGCGTGAAATTACCGACGCTATTTATATAGATCCGCACACTGATGATCAGATCAGGGGGAATTCGAGTGTTCGGCCGTCGGAGATCGACAACTACGATATTCGCGCAGAGTGGTTTTTTGATAGCGGCGATAGCCTGACTATTTCGGCTTTCTATAAGGATATTGTTAATCCTATTGAGTTTTTTGAAGCTGCCTCAAGTGATGACAATATTGCGCGAGAGATTATAAATGCTGAGTCTGGTGAGATTACCGGTATAGAAATAGAGGGTATGAAAAGCCTTGGCTTTATCTCTGACCCAATGGATAGCTTCTTCCTGCAGGGCAATATTACGCTTCAAGACTCGGAAATTGTTGCCGGTGATGAGGCTGATGCACCGACTAATGCAGTCCGCGAAATGACAGGGGCATCTGATTGTGTGGTTAATATGCTGCTCGGCTTTGATAGCCCGGACGGGAACCATTCTGCCAGCTTGGTTTACAACGTATTTGGTGAGCGCCTTTACAAAGCGGGGCGAGACCCTCATCCCGATTCATTTGAGCAGCCATTCCACTCTCTCGATTTGACTTACTTCTGGTATCCAACTGATGAGGTGACGGTGAAGGCTAAAGTGCAGAACCTTTTGGGTGAGGCCATTGAAATTGAGAGGCAGGGTGTCACCGTTTTTGAGGAGGAGATTGGGCAGACTTTCGCATTGAGTGCGCAGTACAAGTTCTAGGGAGGCCAGCTGGCTGTGCCTTGGATTAAGTGCACGAAAATATGCGTTCTCAAGCAATAAAAAATGGCGCCATCGGCGCCATTTTTTATGTGTAGACCCAATTACATATTTGGATAATTGGGGCCGCCGGCACCTTCAGGGGTTACCCAAACAATATTTTGGGTTGGGTCCTTAATGTCACAGGTCTTACAGTGTACGCAGTTTTGAGCGTTGATCTGGAAGCGCTTACCGTTGGTGTCTTCAATAACCTCATAAACACCGGCAGGGCAGTAGCGCTGCGCGGGTTCATCGTAAATCGGCAGGTTGTGACTCAGCGGAACTTCTGGGTCCTTCAGGGTCAGGTGGCAAGGCTGGTCTTCTTCGTGGTTAGTATTGGAAATAAACACGGAAGATAGCTTGTCAAAACTGAGTACGCCGTCGGGCTTCGGATAGTCAATCTTAGCGCAGTCAGCAGCAGGCTTGAGTTGGGCGTGATCAGCCTTGGTGTCGCGCAGGGTCCAGGGAAGCTTGCCTTTAAAGATATTGATATCCACAAATGCATAGGCAGATCCCAGAATGTTGCCCCATTTGTGCTGGGCCGGGCCGAAGTTGCGCTGCATGTGCAGCTCTTTCCAGGCCCAGCTATCGCGATACTTGGTGGTGTAGTCGGTCAGCTCTTCGCTATTGCGCTCAGCGGCGAGGGCTTCAACTACAGACTCAGCCGCGATCATGCCGGATTTCATCGCGGTGTGATTGCCCTTGATCTTGGCAAAGTTCAGGGTGCCGGCGTTATCACCGATCAGCAGGCCGCCAGGGAAGGTCATTTTCGGTTGAGATTGAAGGCCACCTTTTACTATGGCGCGGGCACCGTAGGCGACGCGCTCGCCACCTTCCAGGTACTGCTTGATTACCGGATGGTGTTTATAGCGCTGGAACTCGTCAAATGGACTCACATGGGGGTTGCTATAGGCGAGGTCAGTAATCAAGCCGACAACAACCTGGTTGTCTTCGAGGTGGTAAAGGAAGCCGCCACCGTGGGTGGAGCTTTGTTCCAGCGGCCAGCCAGCAGTGTGAACAACCAGGCCTTGCTGGTGTTTGTCCGCAGGGACTTTCCAAATCTCTTTAATACCGATGCCGTAGTGTTGTGGGTCGGCATCTTCGTCTAGCTTAAAGCGTTCGATCAGCTGCTTGCCCAGGTGACCGCGACAACCTTCAGCGAAGAGAGTGTATTTGGCATGCAGCTCCATGCCCGGCATGTAAGAGTCTTTTTGCTCTCCGTTCATGCCGATGCCCATATCGCCAGTAGCGATACCTTTTACAGAGCCATCTTCGTTGTACAAAATTTCAGCAGCGGCGAACCCAGGGAAGATTTCCACTCCCAGGCTTTCGGCTTGTTCTGCCAGCCAACGGCACAGGTTGCCGAGACTGATAATGTAGTTGCCCTCGTTGTGCATGGTGCTGGGCACAAACATGTTGGGGACTTTTATAGAGTTCTCTTCGCTGCGCAGGACGTAGATGTCGTCGCCTTTTACCTCAGTATTGAGGGGGGCTCCACGTTCTTTCCAGTCGGGGAAGAGTTCATTAAGGGCGGTGGGCTCAAATACAGCACCGGATAAGATGTGAGCTCCTACTTCTGAGCCTTTCTCCACGACACATACAGAGACGTCTTCATTGAGCTGACGAATACGACAGGCCGCGGCCAATCCAGCGGGGCCGGCACCCACGATCACTACATCGTATTCCATTGATTCGCGTTCCACGGCACTCTCCTCAGCAGTTGTATTCAACTTTTTTGCGGCCAATCCGGCCTTATCATTTATATTGCTGGCGGATTATATAGGCGTTTAATCAACCCTACCAATTGCATGACTATTCATTTGCTATGGCAAATGCGCTGTATTTCAACGGCTTACTGGGGGTGGATAGGTGGTTCTTATTCCCGGAAATAGATTTTGTGAATGGCAGGAGGGACTTCCATTTGACTATTGATTTTGCGCTATAGAACCGCCACCATACACGCCGTTCAAACACTTGTTTGACCAGAACACCGTATCCGTTCGCGACGTGAATTATCAGTCGCGGCTGTTAAAAAGCATATTTGAGACGGGATTTCCATGAAAGTTCTTGTAGCTGTGAAACGCGTTGTTGACTACAACGTCAAGGTTCGCCCCAAGGCGGACGGCTCTGACGTTGATACAGCCAACGTCAAAATGTCTATCAACCCCTTCTGCGAAATCGCAGTAGAAGAGGCGGTGCGCTTGAAGGAAAAAGGCGTTGTCAGCGAGATAGTCGCCGTTTCCATGGGCTCCAAGCAATGCCAAGAGCAAATCCGCACTGCACTGGCCCTGGGTGCCGACCGCGGTATCCTGGTTGAGACCGATGCTGAGCTGCAGCCTCTGGCAGTAGCCAAATGCCTGAAAGCGATTGTTGAGAAAGAAGAGCCTCAAATGGTAATTCTGGGCAAGCAGTCCATCGATGGCGATAACAACCAGACCGGCCAGATGCTGGGTGCTTTGACTGGCATGGGGCAGGGTACCTTCGCCTCTGAAGTTGCCGTAGAAGGCGACGCTGTTAAGGTAACTCGTGAAATTGACGGCGGCCTGCAGACTGTTGAACTGAAACTGCCTGCCATTGTTACTACTGACCTGCGCCTGAATGAGCCGCGTTACGCCTCCCTGCCTAACATCATGAAGGCAAAGCGTAAGCCTCTCGATACCACGACCCCGGATGAGCTGGGCGTTGATATTACTCCCCGCACCAAAACCCTGAAAGTTGAGCCGCCGGCTGAGCGTCAAGCAGGCATTAAGGTTGCTGACGTTGCTGAACTGGTAGAGAAACTGAAAAACGAGGCGAAGGTAATCTGATGAGCATTCTGGTTATTGCTGAACACGACAACGCCGAACTGAAGGGCGCTACGCTCAACACCATCGCTGCTGCCAAGGCTATTGGTGGTGATGTTGCTGTATTGGTTGCTGGATCTGGCTGCGGCCCTGTAGCGGAGGCTGCTGCTAAAGCTGAAGGCGTTTCCAAGGTACTGCTGGCAGATAATGCCGCTTACGAGCACCAGTTGGCTGAGAACGTTGCCAAGCTGGTAGCGGACTTGGGTAAAGACTACGGTCATATCCTGGCTCCAGCCACTACTACCGGTAAGAACATGCTGCCACGCGCTGCTGCGCTGCTGGATGTTCAGCCGATTTCCGACATCGTCGCTGTTGAAAGTGCAGATACTTTCAAGCGCCCGATTTATGCCGGTAACGTCATTGCCACTGTACAGAGCTCCGATGCCATCAAGGTAATCTCTGTACGTACCACTGCCTTTGACGCCGTGGCGGCTGAAGGTGGAAGTGCAGCGGTTGAATCTGTAGATATCGCGGATGACGCTGGTGTTTCCTCTTTTGTCGGCGAAGAGCTGGCTGTATCCGATCGTCCTGAGCTGACCGCTGCGAGCGTAGTCATTTCTGGTGGCCGCGGCATGCAGAATGGCGAAAACTTCGAAATGCTGTACAAGCTGGCCGACAAACTGGGGGCTGCAGTTGGTGCCTCCCGTGCTGCTGTGGATGCAGGTTTCGTACCTAACGATATGCAGGTTGGTCAAACCGGTAAGATCGTTGCCCCTGACCTGTATATTGCCGTTGGTATCTCCGGCGCGATCCAGCATTTGGCAGGTATGAAAGACTCCAAAGTTATCGTAGCCATCAATAAAGACGAAGAAGCACCGATCTTCTCCGTTGCTGACTACGGTCTGGTAGCTGACCTGTTTGAAGCTGTACCAGAGCTTGAAACAAAGCTGTAATGTCCGATTGCTATACTAGCGGGCATTGAAAAAGGCGGCGTCATGCCGCCTTTTTTCGTTTTTTGGTGACAACCTGCGGAACTAGTGTGCAATTTAAGGGACGAAATGAGGGTTTGCGGCGTTTAACTTGAAAGAGCGTTGCCTTTCCCGGGCTGAGGCAAGAAAATAGGCGTCAAAAACCAATAACCTCAGAAAGTTGAACTTGTATGTGGGTATGTTCATGTCCCCTCTAGCGCGAGCCGTTGGCTCAATTGGCAATAAGTTTGCCCAGGGCGAGTCGAGCAAAGGTCTCTCCCGTGGCACTATGGCGGCGTCAGCTATTGGCCTGTTGTGGTTGTCTGGCAATTTGTTTGCCTATGGCTCCCTATTGGTCCCAAGCGATCCTCAGGAATCCCTGCTCGCGGAGCGTAAAAGCCCGAGAGGTGCTCCTCCCCCCAGCGCTGCCAGTCTTCCCAGCACGCCGTTCTTTGGACGTGCTGAACCTAAAAAGGCTACAGAAGTCCCTGAAGTCGACCTCGAAAATATTCCTCTGACCCAGCTGAATATTGTTTTATCCGGTGTTTTTGACAGCTCCAATAAAACCAAAGCCAGTGCTCTGGTGTCGGAGAAAGGTAAACCCTCCAAGCGTTTGTATGTCGGTGATCGGCTTCCAGGTGGCGCCGAACTTTATTCTGTTGAGGTTGACCATGTGGTTCTTCGTCGTAATGGCAGGATGGAAAAACTGACATACCCAGAAGTGGACGGAAGGCCAAACGTACCATTGAGAGGCGTCAGCAGTTCCAGACAGAGAACGTCAAGTTCCAGCTCCTCCAGAAGAACTGCTCAAAGAGATGAGAACCAGCAGAACATTCGGGAGAGAATGGAGCAGCTGCGTGAATTGGCCCGCGAGCGTCGTGCTCAGCGTGAGCCTAAATAAAAACTATCTACCTAGATTGTTTTGATTTTTTGAACATTTACTAGAGCCAGATAAATAATGATGAAGATGTTTTATCGACGGCTGCTTGCGGTCGGATTGAGTTTTTTTGTTTGTACTGCAACGCTGGCTCAGGGCCCGGAGCGGGTTACCCTTTCTCTCGACAATGCAGACATTCGTGATCTGATCAATTGGGCTGCTGATTTCACTGGCAAAAATATTATTGTCCACCCGAATGTTAAGGGTAAGGTCACCGTAGTTGCCGGTGACCCAATGACACACAATGAAGCCTTTGATGTATTTATGTCGGTGCTTCAAGTCAATGGCTTTAGTTTGGTGGAACAGGGCGGAACCTGGAAAGTGGTTCCCGATGCGCTAGCCAAGCAGCAGGCGATACCTGTCGCCGATGAGACCACTCGAGCTCCTGCGGAATCCCTGGTTGTTCGCACGGTAAGGGTTGAGAATATTTCCGCTTCACAGCTGATTGCTATGTTGCGCCCGCTGATTCCGCAAACTGGGCACTTGGCTGCCTATGCTGATACCAACACTCTGATTATTGCTGACCGCGCTGCGAATATTGACCAAATTATTCGCCTGGTGAAGCAACTTGACCGTGCCGGTGCTATTGATATTGAAGTGGTGCCGTTGATGTTTGCTTCTGCGAAGGAAGTAAAGCAAGTTCTTACCGATCTACTTCAATCGAGTGGAGGCAAAGCGGGTAAGGAAGTGCAACCGCTGCGTATTTCTGTTGATGAACGCTCCAATAGTATTCTCCTGACCGGAGACCCTGTTACCCGCCAGCAGATTAAGACGGTAATAGGCCGTCTCGATGCACCGCTGGATGGCGAAGGCAACACCGCAGTTGTTTATATCCAGTATGCCAATGCAGCAGATCTGAAGCCTATCCTCGAGGGTATGAGCGGTAGCATCCAGAACACAGAGAAAGACCAGCAAGCGGCGAATATCGAAGTCAGCATTCAAGTTAACGAATCGCTCAACGCACTGGTGTTAACTGCTCCTCCAGCTCTCCTTGAAACTATGAAAGGTGTTATTGCCAGGTTGGACGTGCGCAGAGCGCAGGTTTTGATTGAGGCAATTATTGTAGAGGTAGTTGAAGGTACAGGTAGCGAACTGGGTATTAGTTGGATTGCTGGTTCCGGCAGTAATGCTGTTGCCGGTTGGAATAACCAGTTAGGTACGGATTCCGATGGGGAACCCAACCCATTTTCACTTCCTGTGACTGATTTGGTGGGAGCTGGGGCATTGCACCTGGGCTACCTCAGTGGCGGTGATATCCGTGCTGCGATTAATGCCGTAGCGTCAGAGAGCAATACCAATATCCTTTCTACACCAACAATTATGGCTTTGGATAATGAAGAAGCTGAGATTTTGGTGGGCCAGAACGTACCTTTTATTACCGGTGAACAGTTGCTGTCTGGTAGTAACGATGATCCGTTTACCACCATCCAGCGTGAGGATGTGGGTACCACTCTTAAAGTGATTCCCCGTGTGAATAACAACAATTCGGTAACTCTTGAGATCGAGCAAAAGGTTGAAAACGTTTTGTCTTCTGCTACGGCTGCAGCGGAAGGTGCGTCCGATATCGTTACCAGCAAGCGTGAGATCCGCACAAAAGTATTGATCGATGATGGCGCGATCCTGGTACTGGGTGGTTTGATGGAAGATCAGGTTAATGAAACCGTGTCCAAAGTGCCTCTCCTCGGTGATATTCCCGGCATTGGTCGCTTGTTCAGAAACACTGAGAAGAGTGTTAGCAAAACTAATCTGATGGTGTTCTTGCGTCCCAGAATCCTCAGTAGTCAAGTTGCTGGCTATGAGGAGACGCGCAAGCGCTACATGGATATGCAGCAGAAGCAAATATTCCTAAAAGACCGCACCAGCCTGATCTGGGATTGGCACCGCGGTGATGTACTACCTGACCTGATGCCGCCAACAGGCACCTACAACGAGAGCCCTGCGCCAGTAGATGGTTCTATAGATGGTGCTGCCATTGAATCAGTCGAAGAAGACGTGGATGTTGAGGTTGAGGTGTTGGAGGTAGAAGAAGCTAAATGACGGCTGAAACAGGAATAGGGACTCCAACAATTCGCCGCCTTCCTTACGCTTTCGCAAAGCGTCACAAGGTTCTGTTAACCGAGCAGGAAGGCAAACCCCTCTGCCAATATGTGGCGCCGCTGAGTCCATCAGCGGTTGCCGAAGTACAGCGCATCAGTGGTGCGGCTGTATCTTTGGAGGCTGTAGAGGAAGATGTTTTCCAGGGTGCTTTGCAGCGCCTGTATGAAAACAGGGAGGGTGGCAACCTTTCCGAAGTCGAAGGCCTGGGTGAAGACCTGGATCTTGCAGCGGTCGCCGATTCGCTGCCTGAGACTGAGGACTTGTTGGAACAGGAAGACGATGCGCCTATCGTCAAATTGATCAACGCAATTTTTGCCGAGTCGCTCAAGCAGGGCGCCTCGGATATTCATATTGAAACTTTTGAGAAGCGCCTCGTCGTGCGCTTCCGGGTTGATGGTGTACTTCGTGAAGTGCTGCAACCCCGGCGCGCTCTGGCTCCCTTGCTGGTATCCCGTATTAAAGTAATGGCAAAACTGGATATCGCCGAGAAACGCGTGCCTCAAGATGGCCGGATCTCCCTTTTGATGGCTGGCCGAGAGGTAGATGTACGTGTCTCTACCATGCCGTCATCGGCGGGTGAGCGGGTGGTAATGCGTTTGCTGGATAAGCAAGCGGGCAGAATGGACCTGAGTAAGCTGGGGATGGCAGATCGCGACTTGCGCGTGATGACAGACCTGTTGGGACATCCCCACGGCATTATCCTGGTGACCGGACCAACGGGCTCCGGTAAAACCACCACCTTGTATGCTGGCCTCGGTAGTATCAATAACCGTGAGAAGAATATTCTGACGGTCGAGGACCCGGTGGAATACAACCTGGAAGGGGTTGGACAGACTCAGGTTAATACCAAAGCCGATATGACTTTCGCCCGGGGACTTCGCGCGATCCTGCGTCAGGACCCGGATGTAGTGATGGTTGGTGAGATTCGAGATCTGGAGACTATGCAGATTGCAATCCAGGCGAGTTTGACCGGACACTTGGTACTTTCAACCCTGCACACCAACACGGCTTTGGGTTCGGTAACCCGTCTGGTGGACATGGGAATTGAACCCTTCCTGCTGTCGTCCAGCGTGATTGGTGTTCTTGCCCAGCGCCTGGTGCGAGTTCTGTGTCCTGAATGCAAGCAACCTCATGTGGCTGACAGCAGTGAGCGTGAGGTTTTGGGCGTCGGGCCTGATGAGGAAGCCATTATTTATCAGCCCAATGGCTGTGAAGAGTGTAATCACAGTGGCTATGTCGGCCGTATCGGTATCTATGAATTGGTGCCGCTCAACGAAGTGATGCGCCAATTGATCCACGATCGCGCTTCAGAGAGCAAGTTGGTTGCTGAAGCACGCAAGCTTGGCCCCAGCATCCGTGACGATGGCGTAGAGAAAGTACTAGCGGGTAGGACCTCCCTTGAGGAAGTACTACGAGTTACGCAGGAGTCCTGATTGTGGCAGCTTTTGAGTATACAGCGCTGGCAGCATCCGGCCGCAAGAGTCGCGGTACGCTCGAGGCGGATAGCGCGCGCGCTGCGCGGCAGCAACTGCGCGCGAAAGGTATGGTGCCCCTGGAAGTCAGTACAGCTACCGAGAAAGAAGAGAAGGGCGGCGCCAGCTTTCTATCTGGTAGCCCTGGGTTGAGTGTTAAAAACCTGGCCCTGCTAACTCGGCAGATGTCCACTTTGCTTCGAGCGGGTATTCCCCTGGAGGAAACCCTTGGAGCCATTGCCAACCAGACTCGCAACCAAAAAATCAAACGCGTGGTATTGGCTGTTCGGGGCAAAATTCTTGAAGGGCACAGTTTCGCCTTGGCCCTGAGCAGTTTTCCACGGGCATTCCCCAAGCTCTATCGCGCTACGGTTGAAGCAGGAGAGCACTCTGGTCATTTGGATGCGGTGCTGGATCGCCTTGGTGACTACACGGAAGGGCAACAGCAATTTCGGCAGAAGGTGCAGCTGGCTCTGATTTACCCAGTTGTTTTGGTATTTATCTGTGTATTGGTTGTAACCGGTTTGATGGTGTACGTGGTACCTGATGTTATCGAGGTATTTACCGGCACCGGGCAGGTTTTGCCGCTGGCTACCCGCATCCTGGTCTCCATGAGCGATTTTATTTCTGCCTGGGGCTGGCTGGTGCCGCCGGCACTTGGGGCGCTCATTTTTGGCGCTGTGATGATGCTGCGGCGCCCGGCAATTCGATATCGTTTCCACCACCGTTTGCTGGAGCTGCCGATTATTGGCTGGATGATGCGAGGGACACAGAGTGCTCGCTATGTAGGGACCCTGGCGATTCTTACGGGCAGCAGTGTGCCGCTGGTTCAAGCCATGGGTATCGCCGGTGGAGTAATGACCAATACTTTCCTTAAAGACCGACTCGATGCGGCTCAAAAGAGCGTGCGCGAGGGCGGGAGCCTTCGTAAAGCCCTGGAAGATGTAGGCTATTTCCCACCGATGATGATCTATATGATCGCAAGTGGTGAATCTTCAGGCACTCTCGATGAAATGCTTCAGCGTGCGGCGGATTCGCAAGAGCAGGATTTGCAGGGTGCGGTAACTGCCTTTGTGAGCATCTTTGAACCTCTGATGCTGCTGATAATGGCTGCCATCGTGTTGTTCATCGTTATGGCTATTATGATGCCAATTCTGAGCATGAACGAATTGGTTGTTTAATGCTCAAATTAGATGTAGGTCAAAGAGAAATTGCGTAGCTGCTTCAGGAGGTTGGTATGAAATCCTTGCGCAACAGCGCCGGCTTTACACTGCTAGAGGCGTCGAAGATTCTTGTTGGGCTGGGAGCGGCAGTTTTGCTGGGCATGTTGCTGCTTTAGGCTGGGGAATCGTGTAATTTACTGATTTGGTGACTTTTAAATAATTGGGGTCACGAAGGGTATCGTGACCCTTGGGGTTCCCAGAGTTAGAGTGAACTAGGAGAGAAAAATGAAAACCCTACGTAAAAGTGGTGGCTTTACCCTGATTGAAATTATGGTGGTGATCGTAATTCTCGGGGTGCTCGGTGCACTGGTTGTACCTAATGTTCTTGGCAAGACCGGCGAAGCTCGAATGAAAGCGGCCAGGGTTGACCTGAAAGCTATCGAGACTGCACTAGACCTTTACCGCATGGATAACTTTGTCTACCCCAGCTCTGATCAGGGCCTGATGGCACTGGTATCCCGCCCATCCGGCTTCCCCGAAGCGAAGAACTGGACTGAGCCCTACCTGAAGAAAGCGCCAAAAGATCCCTGGGGCTATGAATATCAGTACATCAGCCCAGGCAGTGCCGGTGCCTACGACCTATTCACCCTCGGTGCCGATGGCAAAGCGGGCGGTGAGGGCGAAGCTGCTGATATCTACGTTACTGACCTGTAACACCTGAAATTTGCACTTGATGTATAGCATCGGTCGAAGCCGTGGCTTTACGCTGATCGAACTGTTGGTAGTGATTGTCATCATCGCCTCTCTGGCTGGCATGGCGACTCTATCGATGGGGAATTCCGGCGGGCGCGTGTGGCAAAAAGAAGCCCAGCGCTTGTCGGCCCTTTTGCAGTTGGTTGCGGATCGAGCCCTGATTGACAAAATGCATTACGGCGTTGTTTTTGAGCAGGGCACTTATAGCGTGGTGCATTTTGAGCAAGAAACAATGACCTGGTTGCCGATAGATTCGGTTGCGTCGGGGAGGCGTGCTGCGCGTTTTGCCACCCATGAATTGCCGGAAATTGTTCGCCTTGAAGTGATAACTGAGGCGGAGCTGCCGTCGACAGAATCCACGGAATTTGCAGAAGAGACCAATGAAGATCGAGTCGTTCCGCAATTTGTTGCCCTCTCCAGTGGAGAGGTACTTCCTGTGGAAGTTGCCATGTACCTTGTTGAGAATGGCGACGACGTTCGAGGTGCGACTATTTCTTACACCAGCCTGAACGGATTGCAGCTAGAGTGGCAGGCCGATGAATTTTAAGAGAGTCCAGCGCGGTTTCACATTAGTAGAGGTCTTGATAGCCCTGGTTATTTTTGGGGTAATTGCCGCCAGTGTTCTGAAGGCAATGCAGCGCAGTGTTGGCCAGCAGCGGGTGATGGAGGATCGCCTCTCGGCAAACTGGGTTGCCCAACAAGTGCTCTCCCAAGTCCGTGTGCAAACTCCTTGGCCTCCTTTAGGGGAACAAACAGATCAGGTGGTCCTGGGGCAAAGGGAGTGGGAGGTTAGTGCCCGAGTGGAGGCCACCAGTAATGAGCGCTTGCGCCATATCATTATTGAAGTAGGCCACCTGGATGCTGAGTACCCAACTCTGACCCTGGATGCTTGGGCTGCGGAGGAGTAACTGATATGTCTTTGCGCCTTCCCAGCCAGTCGGGCTTTACCCTCATTGAAGTCCTCATAGTTTTAGTTCTTGTCGCCATTATCAGTGTCGGTTCCTTTTCACTGTTGGGACTCTTTTTTGATACCGAAGAGATGGTGGACCAGAGGGCCGAGCAGCTACGTCGCTTTTCTATGGCGATGTACCGTATTGACAATGATTTTCGCCAGGTAACTGCCCGCGCTGTTAAGAATGCCTACAGCGGTTATGAGCATGCCTTACGTGGTGATGAAGACGAGTTGGAATTTACGCGCCTTGGTGCGGCAAATCTCACCGGGGAACCTCGGGGCGAGCTATTGCGTTTGAGTTATAGCATCGGATACGCCGAGGATCTTGAGATCGACTCCCTGACCACCGGCACTGGCCGGGAGGGCGAGGACGATATAGGTGGGTTATTACTGCGCAGTCGCTGGCAGGTCTTGGATCGGTCTCCCGATTCTGCGCCCATCGCCGAGCCTCTGCTAATGGGAGTCGAAAGTTTAAGTCTTCAATACCTGGACCCAGACACTGATGCCTGGGTTGCCCAGTGGCCACCGATCAGCTCGGACGGTTCCCAAACAGAAGCGGATATACGGCTTCCGCAAGCTATTGAATTTGTTATTGTCACCCGGCAGTACGGGGAGGTCCGTCGTGTCTTCCAGATACTGGCAGCGGAAGACAGTTCCTCTGCTGACGACGATGATGATGACGGGCGTTAGGCGATGAAAGGTAGAAATATGCCGAGCTCGCTGGCTCGTCAAAAAGGGGTGGCTCTGATTGTTGTACTGCTGGTGATGGTGATTGCCATCGCGGCGGTATCCCACGCTATCTTGCGCGATCAGATTGCGATTTCCCGCAGCGGTGCACTGTTGGCCAACACACAGTTGGCAGAGTTTGTTGAAGCGGCTGAGGCCTGGACACGGGTAGCGCTGTTGGAGGATTTCGAGGAAGACCAGGAAGAGGAGGAAACCGCAGACCATGCCTTGGAGGCCTGGGCATTCCCCGTTCTGCAGTTCAATCCTGACAATGGCAAAATTCGCATGAATATCAAAGACTTACATTCATGTTTTAACGTGAATAATTTGTCTGATAGCAGCGATAGTGATCAATTCGAGATCTTCCAGCGCCTGGTGAATAATGTTACCGGCAAGTCTGACCTGGCCAAGTCAATTGCAGATTGGGTGGACGATGGCGATACCCCGCGAACCTCGGGGACAGAGGATGACGGCTACCTGGGAAGGGAACTTGCCCACAGAACACCGGACATGATGATCACTGATATTACTGAGTTGTCATCGGTAGTAGATATGGAATTAGAAGACTGGGAGAAACTGGTGCCTTTCCTTTGTGCCCTCCCGGAGACAGGAACCCTGGTGAATATCAACACGGCTTCTGAGGAATTGATCGAGGCGATTGAGCCTTCCGCAAGTGTTTCCAAGTTGGTGCAACTTCGCGAGTCGGGTGGTTATATCAGTGACTCGAGTGAATACGCAGATTATGAAATCGCTAACTCGGGGCCTTTTACTTATCAAAGCCAGCACTTTCTGGCGCGAATTGCTGTCCAACTCGGAAGCGATGGCGAATACAGGCAGTATTGGGAGTCCGCCCTGGTTCGGAATAGTACAGATGGCAAGGTTCGGGTGCGCCAGCGCCAGCGCCGGGCCTTTTCTGGTCAAATGATGCAGGAGTTGCTCGAGTACGAAAGCACTGAAGAGAGCGAATAGTTAGAAATTGTATGTTTAAAAAGAAAAGCATTAACGAGATTGAAGCCCCTACAGCGCTTCCTCAGTCGTCTCTGGTTCTGCTGCGGCTGAGCGAAACTGCTGACCTGACTCTGCGCTTGCATCAGTGGCAAGAGGGTAATTGGCAACAAGTAGCCCTGGACTCAGAATTTGTTCAGGCATTTAATCCCGAATTTGAAGCTGTCGAAGAGCAGCCTGAATTCCCTCAGCTCAACCTTCCTGAGGGAGCCAAAGCGCTACTGATGGTGCCTGGTAACTGGGTATGGAGCGGCCTCGAAACTATACCTAAGGCAGCTCGTCGCCAGGCAAGTGCCATTGGTTACATGGTTGAGGAGCATTTGGCCCAGGATGTCGAGGACTTACACTTTGCCTGCAGACCCCGTACCGGTGATCTCTGCAGCGTATACGCCATTGATGTTGAAAAAATAGAAGCGCTTCACTCCCAGTTGGAGCGGCTCCAGTGGCCGCTGGCTGCTGTAGTGCCGGAGTATGAATTACTTAGCTTGATCGAAGGTGACATTCGCCTGTGGCTGGATGGCGGTCAAGCGCATATCTGGAAAGGTGCCGGGCAGGGTCTAACTGTTAATCGCGATTTTTTACAACCTCTTCTCGGTTCGCTATTAGTTGATGAAGGTGATGAATCCGAAGGCGAAGACGATTCAGAAAGCGGCGAGCCGATCGATAACAAACAGGTAGTACTGCTGGGGGCTGGCGAGCAGGATGGGCTGCTGATTGCTGAGTTGGAATCCCAGTTTGGCGATGGCTTACAGCTGAACCAGCGCTCAGCGGAAGAAGTCTTTATTGAACGGTACAAGCTGGGACAGCTAACAAACTTGCTAACTGGAGATTATCAGTTATCAAGTAATAAGAGCGCTGCGGCTTGGTGGATGCGCCCGGCTAAAGTTGCTGCCGCTTGTTTTGTTATCCAGCTACTGTTTTTCGTTGGTGCCGGTGCTTTTTATCAGTGGAAGGGCAACCAGTCTGAAGAGCAGGCCCGGGCGATGTTTACGGAGTTGTTCCCGAATATTCGACCGGCTGCCCAGATGCGCCGACAGCTTGAAGGTTTTCTGAAAGGCGCGGGTAATCAGGGTGGTGCTTTCTCTACCCAGATGCAGCAGTTGAGTAAAGTCTGGATTGCTCACAAAGGGGGAGCATTAAAATTACAGTCCCTTCGTTTTGATGGCCAGCGTGGAGAAATGGTGTTGCAGCTTCAGGCGGAAAACCTGTCTGATCTCGATGCATTTGTCAGCAAGCTATCTGGCGGCGGGATCAAGGCGGACCTGTTAGGTGCGAACGAGTTGAAAAAAGGCGTTTCAGGCCGTATTCGCTTACGTTAGAGCCAGCGCTTTATATAAAGCAGCCAAGCGTAAGAAGAGATTGGTGGTAGCAATATAATGAAAGAACAGATCGAACAGTGGCGCCAGAAATGGCAGGCACTTCCGCCCAATGACCAGAGAGCCTTGGGCTTGCTGAGTATATTCGGAGCCGTAATTTTTATAGTTTATGGCCTGTACTCCCCGGCAAAGGGCTTCTTTGATGAGTCCCGCTTGCGAGCGGAAGAAAATCGTGAGCTGGTTAACTGGATGGAGGGCCAGCGCCCGACGCTGGAGCGAATAAAGCCCGCAGGCGGTGGTGCTGGTAGTGCTTCAGGAACTCTTCTGCAGCGCGTTACTGGTGCGGCAAAACAAAACCAGATTGTGATTAAGCGCTTTGAGCCTGAGGGTGAAAACCGCATCCGATTGTGGATTGAAGAAGTCCGTTATCAGGATTTGCAACCCTGGTTGAATCGCCTAATGCAGGAGAAAATGGCTGTTCGCACGATTAATCTGGATGCCCTTGCCGATGAAGGTATGGTCTCCGCTCGATTGACGATCGAAGGCTAGTAACCTCCCTACTGACAGGCTCGAATATAGAACTCGGGCCTGCTTCTCCCCAGTAACCACCTCTTAAGTACACTCGAATATCGACGCTCCCATTCGTGCGGCCCCCCACAGAAGTCGGGCGGTTTTAGGCGGAAATGTCATCTTTAGCCCTATACTGGATTAGTAATGAGGAAAAAGGTGCCACTATGCTTTTTAAAGACATATCCACCAAGCATTTGGTAGAAGTGGCTGATATTGTCACACTTTCGAATCCCTACGAGCTGACTGTGGTAGGCCGTTATCTGTGGGGTGAAGAGATTCAAGACCCAGAAGTCTTCGATAAAACTGACTTATGCTTCCTCTCTGGTGAGCCACTTCCTAGATGCTGGCATGACAGCCGCTACCGGGATAAAGAGGTTCGCAGGCTTCGTTGCGGCACTCACGCTTCAGAGGATGGCGACTACTATCAGGGTGCTTGAATTTATAGTTTTACCAAATGGTACGGTGGTCGACTAGATTTTGCCAATGACTTACCAGTTGCCCTCAAGCACTGTACAATGCGCGCCAATTTTTTAAGCGAATGCACGCATGACATTTGAGCAGTTTGAAGAGTATTCCCTGTGGTTGGGAATCGGTGCACTAATTCTATTTATGGTGTTTATTGTTTGGAACCTGGCAAAAGACTCCAAGGCTGGTAGATTTGGGACGTTTATTCTGTTCCTTGCTCTGGGGCTTGGATTGCTGGGATTTCTAATAAAGACCGTTTTGGTTGAAGTACTCGGGATAGGCTAGGGAGCTTCAATGGCACCGGATACCCAGTCTCTCAGGGAAGGTCGCAATGTCTATATTTGATCGTCCTGAACTCAAGGTTCAAAAAGACAGACGTATTTGCCGCGCAACTGATATGCGTATCGCCAAATATACCCGGCGCGGCATGGTGCTCTCCCTTTTTGCATTTCTGATCGCAGCCTCTATTGGCGACATGCGCCTAGAAGCTCCGCGCCTGTTATTAACAATGGGAATCGGCCTGGTAGTACTAACCCTGATCAGGGGCTACTACGTTTTTCGCTTCGACCACCTGTATGGCTCGGGACCAAATCGTTGGCGCAATCGTTACTTCCTGTTCTCGATTATCGGCTCAGCCTGGTGGGGCATTACTTTATTTTACTTTGTCTATTTAATGGGGTTTGCGCCTGAAACCCACTTCCTGTGGATCTACTCAGTAATCTTTTGCTCCAGTGTCACCACCGTATTTTCTCCCTACCATCGTTTCCTGACTTGGTTCACCGCAACCTCATTACTGCCAGCAGCGCTAATGGCACTGTTCTCGGGCATGATCCTGGGGACCATCTACGGAACTCTCACCCTCGCTTTTATTTGGCTGACTGCCCACCAGGGCCGTCGTGAATCGGAGAACTATTGGGAGCGTTTGTCTGCGATGCAGGAGCTGCAACAGAGAGCTAGTAGCCTGGCTGCAGCCCGCAAACACTCTGAAGCTGCAGTTGAACTGACCAATGAGTTTATTGCCAATATCGGCCAGGAATTCCGCAGTCAGCTGTCTGATTCCCTTGGTGCCTTAGCGCTGCTCGAAGCTGAGCCATTAAACGAGCGACAGCGCGAATGGGTGGAGCTGGCCAAGGCCGCCAGTAGTCAGCAGCTAAAACTGGTTGATAATGTGGGCTTGTTTACCCGGGTGGCTCGCAAAGATATTCGGTTGCGCCAGGGCCCGTTTAACCTAGTTAAGACTGTAGAAAAATCATTCAAGTTTGCAGCGAGAGCTGCCCACAGTCAGGAGTTAGAATTTAACTTCCAGATTGATGACAATCTCCCGGTGATGGTGACAGGGGATAATCGCAAAACGGCCCAGCTGATTCGCAATCTGGTGGACTCCGCTACTGGCATTGCCCAAAGAGGCGAGCTGTGGGGTGAGGTATCTTATAACCCGATCACCACGGTAGAAGGGCAGCTCTCGATCACTTTGATGGATGATGGGCGCGGTGAGATATTGCCGGACGAGAGCGAACTTTTCGGTGCCTTCTCCCGTATGGATACCACCCAGGTAACTACAGGTCTCGGACTCTCGATTGCTAAAGGCCTAGCCGAAGCAATGGGCGGTTACCTTCAACTGCATTCAACGCCAGATGGCAACCGCTATCAGGTGGTGATCAAGTATTCCACCGAGCCAAACCAGCGAACCTACCTCACACCGGACAGAAAGTTACAGGATATTGAAGTCCTGTTAATTCACCAGAAGGGCCTGTTTATTTCTGGTCTCGCGCAGGTACTGCGTTCTTTTGGGATGGATGTAAAGTCCATCCGCTGGTGTGAGGGTTGTGAGTGCGAAGTTCAGCAGCTGCTACGCCAAGCGGTGGAGCGCAACCAATTGGTGATGATGGCGCCGGCAATGGGGGACTCGACTCTTTTCGACTCCATTACGCCTTTCTTTGAAGAGTCCCAAGAAGCTGGTGAAAAAGAGAGTCGCCTGGTATGCCTGGGCGGCTTTGGCCAGAAAAGTGAGTTTGCTCACCTGCAGCAACTCTTACCATCGTCACAGTATCTGAGTCGACCGGTGACCCGTAAAGAACTGCACGATGCGTTAGTGGGATTACTGTTTGGCGGTGCGAAAAGAAGCTGTCGAAGAGTGGTTACCGGTGGGGCGGATCAGCCGCGTCACTACTCTTTGTTGTTGGTGGAGGAGTCTAGGCCTCATCAATGGGTGACTGAGGAAATGCTTCAGGCTCTGGGTTACCAGGTAGATATAGCGGTAGATGCGGATGATGCGTTAGTTCGCTTGTCTGAAGGCCATTACGATTTGGTGTTAGTGGATTGCCAGCAAAATACAGACCACAGTGCGCAGATTATCGAGATACTGCGTCGCTGGGAGTCCGAGCACCGCCCGGATGATCGCCTGCCTATTGTTGCTGTAACCAGTACTACTGAAGAGCAATTTGAGGGCCGTTGCCTGGCAGCAGGAATGGATGATTTTCTGACCAAGCCACTGAGTAAAGATCTTCTTCGGGAAACCTTGGCGCGTTGGCTGGGTAGTGCTTAGCTTACTGATCTTGCTTTGATATTCGATAAAAAAACCGCACTTCAGTGCGGTTTTTTTATTTCCCATTTACTCAAGGTGGGCGTCTTGTGGCTTTGGAAGTTGAGAAAAGTGCTATTCCAAAGACTCATTATCAGTCGCTATTGAAATGATCGGCACCGAGAAACGGTTTTTGGTTTGGGGAAATAGGAATGGCCGCAGCAAATGCTGCGGCATTCGACAAAGTGTGGGTTAGAACTCGTAGCGAATCCCCATACGAGCACTCCATAGAGAGGCATCGGTCACCCGGGTTTGCCCCGCTGGATCCAGGAACTCCTCAAATACGTAACGCCCTTGGTCGTCGATGCTGGCCGTAACCGCTGACTGGTATCGAGGGAATCCGCCCTCATACATAACGCCCCATTCGTCATTCAGCAGGTTGCCCAGGTTTTCAATAACAAAGTACGCGTTAACCCGGTCTTCCGCACGCCATCCCGGTAGTTGTTGGTCGATACGCAAGTCGAACTTGGTCCACCAATCACTGTTAAGTGAATTGCGTTCCATAGTCCCGCTATCCAGATCTTCAGAGTCAACCCAGGCGAAGAAGGCCTCAGTATCGAAGTCATCTGCAAATACAACATTGGCATCATCGGCGCCCGTGGGTACGTAGAGCAGGCCGCGATCCCAGCCGGTATCACCAAAGACCTGACCACCAAATGTGTAGCTATAAGGAATACCTTCATTGGCAGAACCAAACAAGGTGAAGCGTGTTTCGTAACCTGAGAAAAACTCTTGGGTATAATCCAGTTTCAAAGTGAAGCGATGGGGAACTACATAGTTTGATGTTGCAGTGCCTGGATTCTGTGCGTCAGCGGTAGCGATTTTGGTGTAATTGGAGTAAGCCACCGAGCTGGTCATGGGGTTAACATCTTCAGCTTCGGTGAAGGCATAGCCAAGGGCAATACTCAGGCCAAAATCAAAAGACTTGCTGAGGCCGAGAGAAAGTACGCTGGAATAACCGGAGTCGCCATCCACATTGGTCAGCATGAAGTCTTCGCTGCGACCATTGGCACTGCCGTAAATCGGGCGCCCATCAGCAGTCGAGTCAACTTGCTCAAGAGAGATATCTTGAATAATTGCGGCATCTTGATAATCACTGTACAAATAGTCTATAGATGCTAAATAACCGGATTCAAATTCGTAGCTACCGCCGATTGCATACTTCCAGATGGATGGCAGTTCAAAATCCGGATCCATCAGGTTGACCCCACCTACAGAACCATCACTATTTGCGACCATATCATAGAGGTCTTGTGGGATTTCATAGATCGGATCGCCGTTATTGGTCCAGTCCATATCAAATAGGGGGGTGCCGCTTCTATCTTGGGCTTCGATTTGCAGAACACCATTATTTGAGTAGTTATTGGAAATCCATACATTGGGATTCCCACCGGAGTAAAGGCCGATACCACCGTGTAACTCCAGGCTATCATTAAGGTTCCAGCTTAGGCCCAGGCGAGGTTGTAGCAGGTCCAGGCCATCCATATTGTGCTGGTTGGAAAAGCCATAAGTAGAGGTTATGTCTGCGTTAGCTACTGGCTTGTCATCACTTCTGTAGCGGTCATAGCGAAGTCCCGCAACCACTGTCAGGTCCAGATTTGCGAAGGTATATTCATCCTGGGCGTAGAGTGTATCGATGCTGTAACTGAATTCAGCGGCAGCGTCTAAAATATTGTTGCTACCAGCTGCATTCTCATAAGTTACACGGTTGGCAATCCCAGCTTCAAAATCTTCGATACTATCGAAACGGTATTCTCCTGCCGCCTCCTGAATAAACAGGTTGTAGACATCGAAGTTCTCATGCTCATAGCCGGCTGTTATGTTGTGTTCGCCCAACAGTAGTTTGCCTGCGAGCTTGAATGTCAGGTTTTCATAGCTCAGCTTGTTGGCATGGCGAGAATCATCAGCACCTAGATAGACTGTCGCACGGGAGTCATTGCCGTCGTTGTCATGATCGTTGTAAGTGGTGATTTGAGCTTCACCAAAATCAGTTCCGCCCAGGGAGTTTTGGCGGTTGTCCAAATCGGAGTAGCCAATCTTCACCTCTGTAGAGAATATGTCACTCCAATCGGAGAAAAGCTGTGCAACATAGGAGTTTAATTCGGCTCCGCGCTCGTAATAGTGGTTGGATAGTTCCAGCTCATCGGGGTCATTGTCGGCCTCGGCTATGGAAAAGCCGTCGTTGTAGTTGTAAGTAAACGCAGCTCGGTGATCGTCAGAGATACTCCAATCAAGTTTCACCAACAGCTTTTCGTCTTCTTCTGGCATGCTGGTGGGTAGGCCGCCCGGATTGTAGCCATAGACTTCATTGGAAATACGAATAATCTCATTGAGCTGCTCTTGGGAAACCCCTTGTACTTCGGTGGCAGAACTACTTCCTGCCGGCCCCCGGTCAAAAGTGGCAACGCCTTCCAGCTTTTCATAGGCAGCAAAGAAAAAGAGTTTATCTTCGATAATGGCTCCACCCAGAGTTGCGTTGTAGCGCTTCTCATCAAAGCTGGCCACATCGATATCGTCACCTTCCAGGGAGTCACCACGGAAACCATCATCGGTGTAGTCGTAGAAAAATGAACCATGCCACTCATTGGTGCCGGACTTGGTCACTGCGTTGATATTACAAGCGCTGAAACCGCCGTACTGAACATCGAACGGCGCCAGTTCGACGGCGACTTGATCGATAGCATCATACGAGAACGGCATACGTTCAGTGGGGTAGCCATTGCTATTCAGGCCGAAGTTGTCATTCATGCGTACGCCATCAACCGTAAGGCTATTGAAGCGAGGGTTGGCGCCGGCGCATTGGATAGCATCAACATTGGCTTCATCCACATAAACTCGAGGATCGAGACGTAGTACATCCTTGATATCGCGATTAATGGAAGGGGCGCTGGCAAGGTCGTCACTGTTAAAGTGCGAAGATGGGCCTACAGCTAAACGGGAGGTACTGAGCGCTTGTCCCAATACGGTTACTTCTTCCAGATTGCTAGTGCCGAGGGTTAGGCTCAGAGGGAGGATATCACCAACGGAAAGGTAGATATCTTCAATAACTCGCTGGCCTTCCTCGGAATCGATGGTGACGGTGTAGGGGCCACCCACTCGCAGGCCACTCAGGTTAAATTGCCCCGCGTCGCTGACTTCTACTTCACGGCGGCTATTGGAGGGGGTATGAACCACTGTTACAGTCGCATTGGTAATTGCTTGACCGTTGCTTGCGGAAATAGAGCCGCGAATGCCGGCTGCAGTTTCCTGTGCCTGAGATACCTGCGCCATACTGGCAACAGAAATAATCGCCGCAGATAGTAATACGCGCGGGAACAGAGAAGGTTTCATAGGGTTTTCCTGGTCTAAAGAATTGCCAACTCAAGTGGCCCAAGTAATTATCGAGTTTTGCTCTTGCAACTTAGGTTCCAAGTTCCAATGGAGACTGTTATGTGATTTTTATTGGGTACTGCCTAAGAGCTGAAGCGATTATGTAGTGCACATATAAATAAATTATTACAGCCGTGAACTTGTCACATACTGGCGTTAAAGTACGCAGCAAATTTACTCTGGCGGACATGCCCAATGAGCATACGATTGATAATTGCCCGTATAGCAGTTGCACTATTCGGACTCACAGCTATGACACAAGCACACGCTTGGGGAGATGATGGTCACAGGGTCGTTGGAGAAATTGCCTGGCATTACCTGGACCCGGAGGTAGCCGCCGAAATAGAGTTGCTCCTTGTTGAAGTCGGTGAGCCGCACCTAGCTGAATCCACAACTTGGGCGGATCGAATTAGGTCTGATGAGACTTATAACTGGGCTGCGCCGCTTCACTATATAAACTTGTCTCAAGACTGGTCTGCTTATGTTGAGAAGCGGGATTGCCCAGCTGCAGGATGCATATTGAAGGCGATTCAAAGATATCAGGAAGTATTGGCCGATCGCTCGCGCACCAAGACGGAGCGTGCAGAAGCACTGATGTTTATCGCCCACTTTATTGGCGACCTTCATCAGCCATTACATACCGGATTATTTTCAGATAAAGGGGGTAATGATGTGGAAGTCCAATTCTATGGGGTCGAAACGAATTTACATGCGCTCTGGGACATCCATATGGTCGCCCGTTTGTTTTTAGACTGGCAAGATTATGCTCGGGAGCAAACGGATAAAATTAGTGCGGCTGAGAGGCAGATCTGGCAGTCTACCTCGGCCGAAGTTTGGGCCCGGGAGTCTCATCACTTAGCCCATGATCTCGCCTATACCAGCGAAACACAACTTGGGGAAAAGTACTTTCTGCGCTGTCAGGACTCCCTTGAAAAGCGTTTGCAGCAGGGGGGAGTTCGCCTGGCCTCTGTTCTAAACAGTGCACTTGGTAACCCTGCGATCGATGTGGCTAATAAGTAAATTCTTTCTTGGGGCTCGCCTGACTCTACGCCATTGATGTGGTGAGCCAAAAGTGAAGTTTCAAAATCAGTCGAATTATCCTCTTTTATCTTTGTTCTCTTGATGTCTATTGGTTAATTAATTGGAATGTCATCAATTTGTCCGATAAGCAGTCGGTAATTGCCTAGAACTGTAGATATGTAAAGTTATCTATTTCGAAATATGGCTGAAATTTGCAATCATTATCCCCATTTAAATCTTTGCTCAAGTAAGTAGGGGGGAGTGAAATCTTTAGCTCAAGTAGCTCGTGAGTAATGCGATTGAGCAGGTTGGAGAGGGAAAGTTAAAGGCGATTGTGGATGAGAGAAAGGATCTTTAGAGTAGCTTTCCCTCAGCCTTTTGAGTCTTCCTTGTACAGCTATGCCTATAAAAGGAATCCTTTATGCGGGAGTTTTTAGTATGTGAGTTCTCTTATGGTTGTTGTTTTGTAATTTCCTATTAATTTTCATGATTCAACTATATTTGGTGATAAGCAAATAATATCTAATAACTGCTTTATATCTTTTCATATCTTGAGTTTTATTATGGGCCCATTGGGTTGTTTGCGATTCTCTGATAAATTTTAGAGGATACATAACTCCTATTTTACTTTGCCTCTCAGTTACCCCTTCACTTCAGCTTGAAATATTTCCCGTGTTGACACGGTAGTACCAGATTTGGTATCAAATAATCTCGAGTTATATAGAAAGTCTGTCAATTTTCATTAGGTCCTGAGTAATAAAAATAATAATTCAGTGGCTTTAGCGATGAATTGAAAGAGTTCTTGAATTGTCAAAATATTAAATAACAATTTTGGCAAAAAATTTCATAGTCGTTATGGAGGATGTGGGCGATGAGCGGAAGAGGTTTTAATCCTAGGGCGTGTGGAGGATACTTTGCAGGTATTTGTTTTGTATCCAGTTTGAGGTCATACGGTTCTCTTTTTTCCAGGTTTTACGCGCAGTGGTGGAATAATGGTGGGGTGGAAAGTTCTCTGGGTAGAACATGGAATGGTCACACGGCATTAATATCAGGTCACAATGGTGTTATCGATACTATTGTAGGTTGGGACCCCAACAGTTCTTGGGATGCATTTAAAGGCTCAGTGGGCGGGCGTCACAATAGTATGAGGCCTATTGCTGGTCGTTGGCGTGATGATACAGGGATGAATGCAGACCCAACAGCTCAGTATTATGGCCTGCAAGTTAGCCAGACACAGCATGGTAATTTCAGAGATTTTTTGCAGCAAGATCTTTTGGGTACCCAGGGTTTCGGGCCCCACCTCAATAATATCGGAGTCTCATACCATTATGCATTTGCCCCAGGAAAGTGGATGGAGCGTTTGAGTTCCCTTGAGGGGAATAATAATGGTCAGCTGCAAGTCATTTCCAACTGTTCAGATGCTGCATTCCATGTGCTTGCAAGCTTTCTTTATGAGTGGCGAAAGGCAAATCTGGTAACCGAACTGGCATCTTTCATGAATAATGGGGATGAGAAAAATAAAAATATGTCCCAGGGACGCTTGATGCAGTGGTCAAGCCAGATGGGGCCGTAGAACAAATATACTTGTCTGGTTGATGGGTGGTGTAACCGAATTAAAGTTACACCACCCAATTGTTAAGCAAGAGGTTAGTCTTAATAAATTATTTTTTGCGTAAGCCAAGTAATCAATAATTTGTTAGGCTGAAAGCTGGATCTAGGGAACTTCAATCCCCTTAGAGGCGGTCCATATTCTATACCACTGCTCTCTACTCAAGTTGAGTTTCAGGCTTTCTATCGCCGACTGAACGCGCTCAATTTTTCCCGACCCCATAATTGCTAGGGGCTTGGAGGGAAAGCGTCGTACCCACGCATAGATTACCTGGTCAATACTGGCTGCCCCGATTTCCTCCTTGATATCTTCCAGGGTGATTCGTAACCGTGTTGCCTGGGTGCTTGATCCACTAAAAACTTCCCCTCCAGCTAAGCAGGACCAAGCCATAGGATGAATTCTATATTGCTGCAGTTGATCCAGAGTTCCATCCTCTGCAGCGCTAAAATTGATAGGATTAATCTCGACCTGATTTGTCACCAGTGGTGAACTCAGGCGGGACTGCAACAAATCAAATTGCTGGGAGGTAAAGTTGGAAACGCCGAAATGTAATACCTTACCGGACTTCTGCAGTTCGGCGAATGTGCTGGCAATTTCATCTGCATCCATCAAAACATCAGGTCGATGAAGAAGCAGGATGTCGATGTGCTCTACACCGAGGTGGGCTAAGGAGTTATTAACCGAGTGCTGAATATGTTCAGCGCTGGAGTCATAGTACTTAACTTTCCTGTTTGGATATTTTTCAGAAAGCAATTTGATATTGCATTTGGTGACAATCTCGATGTGATTGCGAACAGATCTATCCAGCTTAAGGGCCTCGCCGAATAACTGTTCGCAGGAGTAATCTCCGTAAATATCAGCATGATCTACGGTGGTAACCCCTTTATCTATATGTTGCTTTAGGAATGTCAGGCGCTCCTGAGGGCTTAAATTCCAATCACTCACACGCCAGTAGCCTTGGACCAACTCTGACAGTTCTGGTCCTTTTGGAGAAGCTAGCACTCTATTAACCACTGAATACCTACCTGATCGAAAAGCATTAGGGTATTCCTGTTCCTGTTGATACTCAACGCCTAAAGTAGAAGGGTAGGCAGCCCAAAGTCGCCATCGGTGTCATAAATGTCATTGAGTCATGTTGATCGTTGAGCTAGCTGACAACTGAAACCGGAGCAACTTTAGAGTCATTTCTCAATGCCCTGATGTTCTGAGGATCACTAAAGAGGCTTGGGCTTTTACCTTCACAGGAGCACCGCATGGTTAGTACCGAGGAAAAAGTTTCCGGCTGGTTGATAATTACTTACTCAATTTTGATGTTATTGATATCCAGCGCAATATTGTTATTCCTATACGCAGTTTTTGGGAATTCAATTTTAAGTATGCCATTCAATATATTCAGTCTTATGGGGTTGATGATAATACTGTTTGCGTCTTTGAATATTTTGGGGGTCTTTGCTGGCATTGCTGTCCTTTTGGATAAAAGGTATGCCCCAGAATTAGCTTTAATATTTTCAACAGTGAGTGTACTAAATGTTCCGCTGGGCACCTTGGTCGGCGGTTTCTATTTATGGCTATATATTCGTAAATATAAATAGCTCTTTTTGATGTTTGCAAAGCCTGTCTACTGTTAACAAGAGTCATTTTATCTCTGTAATAAATGCTGATTTTAACTTCGAGATGTGCATAGGCTTTGGTTCTCTAAGTGGTACGCAAATAAATTACGATAGAAATAATTGAGAACAGGCAACTCAAGTAGTTGTTTTAGCAGTCATCATGATTAACAATAGTGCCAGCGATATGTACACGATAGCTTTGGCAATAGCCAAAAAGAAATAAACAACAATAATGTAGTAGGTGTACGCATATGGAACTGGAAGTCTTGCGCCGGAGCTTTAAGCTCTTGTCTCTTTTTTTGGTACTAAATGTCATTCAAGGATGTTCTGAGCCTCCACAGGATAGTGAAAAAAGCCGGGCAATTTTGACCCAAAGAGCGCTGTCTCTTGCGCCCAATGATCCGGAAATCGCTGAAATATATACTCGCACTTGCCGCAGCTGTCACAGCACTGGCGCCAGCGCCGCACCCCTTACCGGAGATTTGGCCAACTGGAAGCCCCGTATGGAGAAGGGGATGGATGTGTTGGTGGAAAATGCGATCAATGGGTTCCAGGGTATGCCGCCACTAGGCCTTTGTTTTGAGTGCTCCCCCGAGCAGTTTGAACAGTTGATTGTTTTTATGGCTACAGCGGAGTAAAGGATATGGGGTTCAATCGTCGCCAGTTTATTAATTCTATTGCGATCGGCTCCGCATCATTAGCGGCCGCGCCCATCTCATCAGTTGCACGCACCTTATTGCAAGCTGCAGCCCCACCGACAAAAAAAGCGGGTGTTCGATGGCGGAACTGGTCTGGTTCACAAGAGTGTCTGCCGGCCCATCGTCTGGCACCCAAAGATATTCCTGCACTGCAAACGATAATTGCGGAAGCGCAAGGTACGGTCAGGGCGGTAGGTGCGGGTCACTCCTTCACTGCACTGGTACCCACTGACGACACAATTATTTCATTGGGCCGCATTACTGGCGTCGCCGACCACGATTCCGACAAGGTCCAGGCGACAATCTACGCTGGCACCCGTGTAGCAGACATTGGCCAACCCTTAGAGGATATCGGTCAAGCGCTGATTAACCAACCAGATATCGATGAGCAGACTTTAGGTGGTTGCCTGGCAACCGCGACCCATGGAACCGGTGCAGGCTTGGGTTGTATGTCCAGCTATGCAACGGGTATGGAACTGGTGACCGCAGGAGGAGATACGCTCTGGTGTGATGGTGAGCAAAACCCCGAGGTGTTCGCGGCAGCGCAAGTATCCCTTGGCAGCCTGGGTATGGTGACCAAGGTGCGTATGCAGAACCAGCCCAGCTACCGTTTGCGGCGTGAATCTTGGGTAGCGCCCCTGGAAGAGGTGTTGGATCAGGCTCCAGCACTGGCAGAGGCCAATCGGAACTTTGAATTTTACTATATCCCGTTTTCTGGGATGTGCATGGCTGATTCCCACCAGCCGACCACAGAGGAAATCTTCTCTACGGAGCGGGAAGATACTAATGAAGCAGTAATGACCCTGAAATCTGTGCGGGACTGGCTGGGTTGGTCACCGAAGTTGCGTCAGTTTGCGCTGCAAAATGCGATGGAAGATATCGAGAGGGAAGTCGTTGTCGAGTCCTCCTGGCGGAATTACGCCAGTGAGCGAAACGTACGTTTCAATGAAATGGAGTATCACTTGCCCCGTGAGGACGGTTTGAAAGCCTTCGCGGAAATACGTCGAGCGATTGAGGAAAATAACCTGGATGTTTTCTTCCCTATCGAGGTGCGTTTCGTTAAAGCTGACGATATCTGGCTGAGCCCGTTTTATAAGCAAGATTCCGTATCCATCGCCATACACCGCTACTTTGAAGAGGACCACCTACCGCTGTTCCAGGCCATTGAGCCCATTATGCGCAAATATGGGGGCCGCCCGCACTGGGGCAAGTTAAACAAGCTACAAGGCTCGGACTTTGCCGAGCTCTACCCTCAGTGGCAGGATTTTCTTGAGGTTCGCCGAGAGCTAGACCCCAGTGGTAAGTTCTTAAACCCCTATCTGAAAACGCTTTTTACCTGAGCAACGCTGCTCAGCAGTGAACCCTCAAAGAGGAAAGCACAATGGATATCAAGCGACGAAAGCTAATACTAGGTGGGGTCGCGTTAGGAGCGGTGGCAGGTGTCGCCGTTCTTCGCCCTAAAGCGCAAGGGCAGGGAGGGCACAGCGAATACTTCTCCAGTGTTTCTAAAGCTCTGGATAATGCCAGCTTTTCTGGTCCCACCTTAGTCGTAGACCTGGAGAATCTGCAAAAGAACGCCGATATATTAGCCGGCCACCTCAGAGGTCACTATGACTACCGGGTAGTGGCTAAATCTTTGCCCTCGCTAAACCTGCTGGATGCTATTACTCAGCGAACAAATACCAATCGCATTATGGTATTCCAGCTGCCATTTCTACAGCAACTGATTAAATCTTATCCAGCGAGTGATATTTTGCTGGGGAAACCTCTCCCGATTACTGCGGCAAAGGCCTTTTATTTTGGCACTAAGGCGGAGCATTTTGATCCTACGCGGCAGTTACAGTGGCTGGTTGACAGCCCCCGCAGACTTAATCAGTACGCCGATCTGGCGCGATCCCTCAAACAATCCTTGCGAATTAATATCGAGATTGATGTAGGCCTACACCGGGGTGGCATTGCCAGTGCGGAAGATCTCTCCGCGATGCTCGCTATCATTCAGCGGGAACCTTATTTGGAATTTTCCGGTTTTATGGGTTACGACGCCCACGCCGCAAAAATGCCAGGTGTTCTCGGTGGACCTGAAAAGGCAATCACTCGGGGGTTGGATATTTACCAAAGCAGGGTGGAGCAAGCTAAGATCCAGCTGGGAAGTGCATTCCCGAAGGCGGCCACTTTGAACGCTGCCGGTAGCCCAACCTACCAACTGTACAAATCCCGAGCAGACTGGGCTCCCTGTAACGAGATTGCCGCTGGCTCGTGCCTGGTTAAACCGGTGGGCTTTGATATTCCCACTCTGTCTGATCATTTACCAGCGGCGTATATCGCAAGTCCGGTATTGAAGAAATTGTCACAGACACAGATACCCGGCATAGAAGGGCTCACCGGACCCTTTAGTTGGTTGAACCCAAATCGGGAGTATAGCTTCTTTATATCTGGCGGCTATTGGAAGGCGGAGCCAGAATCACCAAAAGGTCTATCGATCAACCCCATCTATGGCCGCTCCAGCAACCAAGAAATGCTGAATGGCTCAAAAAAGGTACTGCTGAATGAAGACGACTGGGTCTTTCTCCGGCCCACACAGAGTGAGTCCGTGTTCCTGCAGTTTGGTGATATTGCGGTCTATCGCAAAGGCGAGATAGTGGATCTCTGGCCGGTAATGAGTAATTCCTGAGGGTTCAACCCCTGCTACGGGGTAAGTACAAATTTGTTTAATAGACGTACTGACCATAGTGGCGGGCAAACAACAAGTCTTGGAGATATTGATGATCTATGAAGTTGTTTTGGTGTTAAACACGATTTGGTTTCTGATGGGATTTAACGTTTTCTCTTTGAGGAACCATATATTTGCGAAGTTACTGGTACCCAGGGAACAAAGGGATACCCCCGTATTTAATATCTTGGCAGAATCAGGAAAATTTCTGGGTGGTTTTAACCTGTCGTTGGCGCTACTCAATATACTACTGCTAATCAGCCCCTCAGTATTTGCTACGGAGGTGCAACGCGCTACGTTGCTGCTGGTGTTTGCTGTCACTCACGGAACACAGTTTATTTACAATGTCCCGGTAGCCCTACAAAACCGAAAAGGTGAAGGGCCGTGGCAAGTTAAAGGCGTGATGCGTTTTATTTTTATCACTGACTTTATAATGATGTCACTGAATCTAATAGCCGCACTTTGGATACTCCTCTGAATTTTAAACCCTATAAAATTCGGCCACGATACTTGTTGTGGCCGATAATGATCAGCATGCCAAATCAGTAGTGAGAATGTCATTGTTAAAATCGATGGGCGAACTTTAATTTCTACAGAAAACGTCGGCGTATAATGTCTCTATTGCAGTTATTGGGTCAAACTAAATAGGTACCTAATAATGTGTCGGCGGTGTTTATAATTGGTTCTCGCCGGACAAAATTTGAGTCATTTCTTACGGCGCAGTACACAGGTGATTGTGTCCTCAGGATTGCTGATATTATATTCAGGGCATGGGAGGGATTGTTAGTTTTCCCCCAGTTTAACTATTTGCTTATCTGATTTCAGGCAGATAGTTTCCCTCGCTTTCCAAGTTTATAAGTTGACAACTAGTTGCTAACGGAATTTCCTCAATTATAGGGACGACATAATGTACTTTAGAGTTAGTTCTGCGGGGTATGATATTTCAGGCGATATTGATTGGTTTGCGAGCTCTAAGCCTTTCAATCCTCCACAAGGGATTGTGCATAGATCACTGCATAACCAGGCAGGAGTTATAGGTCCACTGCCAGGAGATATGGCTCGCTCCACAATGGGGCTAATTAGCGGTGATTTGGGAGCAATAATTGGGGATCGAGATTCTGGATTGGGGCGCAGCTGGGAGAGACTTCACCTAATTGGAGTAAGCGCGGGTATTTTACATGAACGCCGTTACTCTAATTACAATACGATCATTGGCAGTCATGGTCTCAATACTGCGATGATCCCCTTTGAGGGTATTGCGAACTGGGTCTTAAACCAAAATCGTAAATTTTTCTATATTGTCAATGTGGACAAACAAAAAGTACTTAACTTTACGGATCGAAATGGAAGCGTCAGAGTAGAATCTGTACCCACGAAGCTCCGTCAGGCCATCACATATACATCGGAGCTGGACCCTAATATTTGGATTACTATACGGCAAGAACACCATGACTCTCGGACAGCAAGTTTAGCTGATAATCAAGCTATTGATTACAGTGCAAGTATTACTGATGAGCTGAAAATGAAGAAAAGTAATTGGGAGCGTATTCGGGGTCGAATAGCCGCCATTGATCAACAGATTATAGATTGCCAAAATAATGCTCGCTGGAATCTGATAGACCTTTGACTTCTTGCTGATAATCATGTTGAAAACAATAAGCTGATTATATAGTTTGTGATTAATTATGGTAACTTTGCGAATTAAGGCGGCCCGATTCTCTAGAGTTTAACTAGATTAATGAATTAGTATAAAAGGAGCTCATATATTACTTCTCCGCGCATAACCAAGTAACCGATAAATAGCAGGCTAAATCGCCGATATTTCAATGGCCACTCTTAGAGTCACCTTCTTTGACTTAAGTGTTGAGTAACATGCGATTCAGTGGGCGTGATAGGATAGCTAATAAGGGCCGTTCACTAAACTTAGTAGGTATCTAAAATTAACCAACCAAGTAGTACTTAAACTGGTATGCAAATACCTTATATATGTTAGACAGAATAATATGACCAAATATCAACAATATGTTAATATTTTCATGAACTCCTAGAATGCTTATAGGTACCCTACGAGCGCCTGGTAGTAATTGAGATGGATAAGGGCTGGCGATGTCGTTCGATCCTGTGACTTGGTTCAGGATATCGAAAAGCTCATCCATGAAGTATCATTTGGGTTTATTGAGTATGAGAATTCTAAAGATTTTGGTCATATCGGGCTCGGTTCTGTTCACTGGTTGTACAGTTTTTCTTGGAGAGCCGGACACTAGAGTTAAGCGATTTGGTGATTGGGAGCTTTGCACAAAGCTGGCCGATAAAACTTTTAAATATCATTCTCAATGGCACTGGGCTATAGCCAATGAGATTAAGGCTAGGGATCTGGGGACTTCACAGAGATGTAAGTCAACGTATACCGCAAGGATGAATCGTTTTACAGCTAGGAGCGTGATTAAGTCTGTTTCATTTGAGGATGCCTTGAACCACAATTTTGAGTAATTCCAATACATGCCAGCTATCAAGCGCCCTTTATTTGTAGTTAACGATGGCTGGCAATACCTGCCACATGGACTTGTGTACCTCTTTCAAATCAAGTTACTTAAAAGCTTGATTGGATAGTATTATCAAGCCTTATACTGGAGAGTAGGGCTGTATTGTTGTTTCAACAGCACCCAATAATAGCTTCTTAGGCAGTAGGAAAAACATGACCCGGATGGAATAGCTGTGCCGGTAGAAGCCAACTTTCTAGTGATTGACAAGCTTGCTTTGGTATTCTGCTTTACGCTATTTTGATTAGCAATGGATAGAATGGTTGATCTATATATTCACTAGGAATGTCTTTTTTCGCTTTTACTTATTCCAGTAATGGGTTAGTTATGTGCATTTAATCAATTATCGTTGGATGCTAATCTATTTTATGAGTAGGGTTTCAGAGGTGTTCTGGTAGGTTGCCCTTTGATGTTATGAGGCTTGAAGTTACTATTTATCTTTGAAGTAATTCAACTCGACTCTTTTTCCTATATCTTTGAGATATAACTGTGAGACTCTTCACAAAAGATAGTGTGCCATCGAATGGTACTTCAGCTCATTTGCTTAAGGATATAGTTGATATGGTGATTACATCGATGTTTAAGCATACCCGGTTAGTTCTTCTATTTGTTGCCTTGCTTTCCAATATGGCGGTTGGAGAGCAAGTAAATGATATCCAGAGTATTAAAAGTAATGACACAAATTTGTATGTGGAAGTTGCAGGGCAAGATGAAGGCAAGCCTTTATTGCTATTTCTACATGGGGGGCCTGGGGATGTGGAGTTGGGGTTGGTTCCATTTCAGGTAAAAATTGGGAAAACTCTGGAAGATGATTATTTAGTTGCCTATATGCATCAAAGAGGGGCGGGGAAATCCCCTGAAGTTAAGGAAGGTACCTTAACGATTGATAATAATATTGAGGATGTGCGCAATGTAGTTAATTTTCTCCGGACCCATTATAAAAAAGACAAGCTTACTCTGATTGGCCATTCATGGGGTGGTGCTTTAGCTGCTCTTTATGCAGGGAACTATCCAGAAGAATTAGATGGCATAGTATTTATCTCCTCATTCCAAAATGGAAAGGTTCAGTCTAAAACGAGCCTTGATGCAACCCTAAAATGGGCAATGCAGGAAAATAATGAACATGCAATGCACGAATTGAAGCAATATCAAGAGAACCCAGAAGAGAACCATCTTTTACTCGGAAAGTGGGCAAGTAGGGCGAATGATGGTATCGCAAACGGGGTAGATATTCATGGCTTTATAGCAAATCAAAAGATAAATGAGCAGTTTCCTGGGTGGCAACAGCAGCGGGGAAACTTGGCGGATAAAATGGAGAGGGAGCTTCAGGCCTTAAATGTTAATGCTGAGGTCGATAGCTTGGAGATTCCAGCATTATTCATGGTTGGTGAAAAGGATACAATAACCACTCCTTCTCAAGTTAAAGATGATTTTGCGCGATATCGTGGGCCAAAGTGCCTTACTATACTTAAAGATAGCCATCATCTTCCATTTTTTGATGCCGATGAAGAACTTGGTGAAACCTTACTGCAGTTCTTAGAGAGTGGTCGTTGCTCGAAAACAGTTATTTAGCTAACTAGATATTTATAGTGCATTTTTTATCAGAGTTAGACACCTGATATAAGAGTTATGTTTATTCTGCATTCTCTTTCAATGTATTGATCGACACCCTCATTATACTGATGAGGGTGCTCACAAGTCTAAAGGGGGAGTAGTCATTATTTGTAGTAGTTCAGACTTGATCTGACAGTTACCGGTTTCTCAGGAGGTGCTCTGTCAGGTCAAATTCAGCTTACGAGCTTTTCCTTCCAAATACTTTTTCCATCTTCAAGAGTTGCCATCGGAGTTCGACCGCAACACTTCTTACCCTGGTGGGTTCTCTCATTATTGTAATATGTGAGCCATTCGTCTAGATCCTTTTGCAAGTCCTCTATTGATCCATAGATCTTGCGGCGTAATGAAGGTTGATAGAACTCTTGTAAAATAGTTTTATGAAAGCGCTCACAGATCCCATTTGTTTGCGGATGCCTGGCTTTTGTCTTCGTGTGTTCTATTTCGTTCACACTCAGATATAGCTGGTAGTCGTGCTGCTCCAACTTGCCACAATATTCAGTACCACGATCAGTTAGGATACGCAGCACTGGCAGATCATGCATGGCATAAAATGGCAGTACACGATCATTCAGAAGGTCTGCCGCAGTGATTGGCGTTTTGGTGGTATACAGCTTGCAATGAGCCACCTTTGCATAGGTATCGACATAGGTTTGTTGGTAAACACGTCCGACGCCCTTAAAGGTTCCTACATAGAAGGTATCCTGCGAGCCCAGATAACCTGGGTGTTGAGTATCAATTTCACCACAGGCTTCATCATCATGACGTTTTCTCTCTAAAGCTTGAACCTGTGACTCTGTAAGGATCAGTCCCTCCTCAGCCACCTTGGCCTCAAGTGCCTTTAATCGCAATTTGAAGTTAGCAAGGTCGTGCCGTAACCAGATACTCCGAACACCACTAGGGGACACAAATACACCGCGTTTGCGCAGCTCATTGGAAACTCGAACCTGCCCGTGGGCAGGCTCTTGGACGGCATAAGTTAACACTGCCTCTTCAATGGCTGTGTCAACACGGTTCTTGTGGTTGGGCACGCGCCGGTTCTTCTCAAGAAGGGCGTCCACGCCGCCACTTGAAACGGCTTCCTTATAGCGATAGAAAGTGTCTCTCGACACACCCAGCATCTTGCAAGCTTTGGAGATATTGCCGAGTTCTTCTGCCAGATTTAGCAATCCGGTCTTGTGTTTGATGATGCGATCATTAGTATGGATCATGGGGTTTATCCTTGGTTTTGCTTTTAGGTTTAGGCACCTTCATCAAAACCGGTAAACCCCTCTTTTTCAAGGGAATGTGTCAGATTTGGTCTGAACTAATCCACATTATTTGATATCTAGGTCACCCATCTCATTGTTGATGGCATTTAGGGAAATTTATTCAATAGTATAGAAATTGATAGGGGGTCTACTACCAAGAGGGAGTTTCGCTAACTCATTCTAATACTGGTAATGCAGTTTCCATTATGGGGGGAATGGGGGCAGCCGCGACGATTTTTTTCGTGCGGCTCTATTTGAGTAGATTTTGGGGCTGAGCTTAGATTGTTTGTTGCAAGAATTATGTGATTTCGAAAAAGCCCAGCAACTCATCCTTACGACCGATATTTTGCGTATAAAATGCCCATTGGTCGTTTCCATCTCTCACCCCGAATACCCGTGCACAAGTATCGTAGTATGAGGTACCAAGTTTTGCTTGCTTTTTCTTGAAGCTTGCTCCTTTTCTACCCCCTTTGGGGCCACCTATTGAGAGTCTCCTCTCCTTGGTTGCATCGGGAGTTTTCACCATCTTCTCCAACTCATCTCTTTGTTCGCTCCCCTTGATGGTCCCCCCCTGGGAAACATCACCTGCAACATGGATAACCGTTACACTTTTGCTTTGGTCGTCATGGTACTTGAAGGTCATTCGACAATTACTAAGATGGGAGGTGAAGAAGTAAGGGGGGCTTTTACTATCTAGAGTTACAGGCACAGCTTTTTGTCGAGCCCAGGTGAGGTATGTTGCTTTCTTGCCAGAATCTCCGCTTTTTACCATCATGATTTTATTGGGTTTTACAAATTCAAAATCAAACTCAGTTTCGTAGGCTCCTGCTTTGTTGTCGAAGGCCTCCGTATTAAAATCAAGTTCATAGGTTTTGAAGGCTGATTCAATGTCTTTTTCTAATAGGCTGATGAAGTCTTCATAACTTGGCATGGCTCAATCCTTATGTCGCCGGCTGTTCTGATATAAGCGGTTTGACCTGGCTTTATCAGTGCTAACTCCTCCATTTAGCTACTCATAGTTAAAGGTACTTTTGGCATGATTCCTACTTTTCAAACTAGCATACCTATCAATATGCCTCCAAATAAATCTAAGGGCAGCTTGAAGTAGATCAATTTTTAGTTTTATGAGGTTTTTATATGTCCACAGGGTGCGGGATATAAGCTTGTAGTCAAATATAAATTTTTTCGAACAATAAAGAGGGTGGAGTGATTTTTTTAAAGGCAGATTTGTTCAAGCTAGCATTATTGGCCCATATAATTTAAGTAGCAATGCGAAAAATTTTGGTATTCTTCTATCGTTCATTCAAATTTTCATAGATAAAATCTACGCAAAGCTTTATTTTGGGAATTTGGTATTTAGTGCGCTCATAAAGAAGAAATACTCCCAGATCGCCACCGGGGCTGACTGAGACTTTACCCTCGCAAGGTACCTGTACAAGCTCCCCTGTATCTAGATAGTTACAAATACTCCAGGAAGGTACGCAGAACATACCGCGGTGATTGAGGGCGGCTGCTGTTAATGCTTTACCGTTATTGCTGATAACTTTTGGAGTCAACTTCAGGGGCTCCCAGTGCTCGTCATTGAGTATGTACCACTCAATGACGCCACGCGGCCCCCGGTATTGCAAGGTAGCAATTGACTCAATCGCCGACTTGTTTAAGGGGAAGCTATACTCCAACTTGTCGATAAACTGCGGTGTGGCCACGAGGGTGAACTCATTATCCGATAGGCGTTTGGCAATAACATGCTCATCCGGGGCAAACCCTCCGCGAATCGCAATATCAACGGGATCTTTCCCTAACTGGGACAGGTCATCGTTATAGGTTAAGTCGAATACGATATTGGGGTAACGTTGGGCAAACTTCTCAAGAAGGGGGGTTAAATGCTGCTCTCCATAAGTTGGGAGACAGCTGATGCGTATCAGACCGTTGGGCGCTTCAAAAGTCTGGCTAACCAGTTCATCAGCCTGTTCAAGCTGGCGAATTGCTTTACTTATCATCGAATAGTAGAGCTTTCCGAGCTCAGTAACCTTGACTTGGCGGGTACTGCGTTGCAGTAACTCCACTCCTAAGGACTGCTCCAGATCTTTTACGCGGCGAGAGATTGATGAAGCGGGAACCTCGAATTCCTCAGCAACTGCAGTAAAGCTATTCAGTTCTACCACCCGCTTGAAGTAACGCAATGCTCTGATTTTGTCCATAATCAACTTCTAACTGTCTGTCATCGGCTCAAAATATTCCCCATTATTGCCAAAATGACAAAAGACTTATACCTATTACCAGCTGTTTTTATGGTCGCAGTATGGGCACTATCGCTTTCAATGTTTGTTGAACCGATTGTTAGGATGACCAATGAAAGCTTTGAAAATGACTCGCTATGGGGATATTGATAGCAGCCTGGAGTTTCAGTCAGCTGAGGTTCCCACCCCCAAGGCTGGTGAAGTTTTGCTTCGGGTGCATGCCGCTAGCGTAAATCCAGTTGATAACATGATGTTGCGGGGGGAGCTTAAATCGGTACGAAGGGAAGTATTTCCGGTTGGTATTGGCCGGGATGTCAGCGGTGAAGTTGTAGCAGTGGGGAATGATGTTGCTGGATACAGTGTAGGGGACCTGGTGTTTTCCAGGGTGGGGGAGGATCATGTGGGCACTATTGCAGAATATCTCACCGTTAGTGTTTCCCACTTGGCTGCAAAGCCCGAAAACTTGTCACATAGTGAAGCGGCGGGTATTCCGCTCGTTGGGCTGACCTCCTATCAGTCTTTGATCAAAGTTGCGGGTTTGAAGTCCGGCGAGAAAGTGCTGATACATGCAGGCTCAGGTGGTGTTGGCTCTATGGCAATCCAATTGGCGAAGTCTGTAGGCGCCTACGTGGTGACTACAACAAGTAGCGCGAATGTGGAGTGGGTGAAAGCACTTGGTGCCGACCTTGTTATTGATTATAAAAAAGATGACTACCGGCAATTACTATCTGATATGGATGTCGTGTTCGATACTTTGGGTGGTCAGTATGCTTTGGATGCATTTCAGGTCCTGAAAACTGGTGGGCGCGTTGTCTCTGTTAAAGGGGCTTTAGATCCGCAGACAGCTGAAGAGCTTGGGCTAGGTTGGTTGCTTCGCAAGCTAGTGGCGCTTAAGTCGCGAAAGCTAATGAAGACAGCGAAGGACAAATCTGCGCTCTATCGAATGGTTATTATGGAAGCTAATGGAGGACAGCTGAGTGAGTTGGGGGATCTGTACCGGCAGAAGATTCTTTCTCCAGTAATAGACAAGATCTATTCTTTAGAGCAAGGCAAAGAAGCTTTTTCATATCTCGCTTCAGGACGCGCTAAAGGCAAGGTGATTGTATCAGTTATAGCCAGTTAATAAGAGTTGAAACGATCAATAAGTGTCAGTGCCGCCTTGAGATATAATGGCGCGCTGGCTCTTGTCTGTCTCTGTGCTTTTTAAACTTTGCATCTACCTCATTATTGAGGTTGCACTAGGGAAATTGATATTATTGAGTTTTCGTAGATGACACACCTATGTTCAATTGATCTTCAGAAAGTCTGATATATTGCTATAAAGGGTTACGATCTGGGTTGGATAGAGAATGTATATGAAAGTGTGTCGACTATATTCGAAATAGAATGACTCTAGTACATGGCGAAATAGACCTATTAACTGCAATTACTAATGTCGGGCTGGCTCTGGTCGCATTTATTGGCGCCCTTTATTTGTTGGTGTTTGTAAGGAGGAAGCAGTGGAAAAGAAGTATTTGGCTTATTTTTTTCACTATCATGTTCATAGCCTCATTAGTGGCAGCTATCTATCACGGGTTTGAAATCCCCCCATATTTTCGAGTTTGTTTATGGTATGGAGTGCTTGTTTTACTTGGTTTGCTGATTTCTTCTTTTGTTCTTGCGGTTAGTGTAGATTTGGTGAATGAAGATTTTTCCAAAAGAGCTATTTTGCCAGTATTATTTATTTTTCTGATAGTTTTTGTTTTCTCGTTTTCACTTAAAGATAAAATTTTTGCCTTTGCTGTTTATCAGTTTTTAATCAGTGCAGTGGCTTTTATAGGGTATTCTATATTAGCCTTAAGGAGACAAAGCTCACCGTGTGGCAGTTGGTTTATGGCACTTGGCTCGATAGTTAGTATTGTTGCAATGGCTGTCCAGTTAGATGGAAGTTTATCAGTCAGTATCATTTGGGACCTTGATCACAATATTATCTATCATTTTGTCCAAGCGTTTGGTGTTGTACTCTTTATTTTGGGTTTACGTAGATTCTACTCGGAGAAATAGTAGGCGAATTGCCGATAGAATATAGTTTTCGGAAGTGGGAAAGAGATAGGAATGAGCCTGAGAAATCAACCTGACAGTTACGGTTCAGTAGCCAAGTGGCTACATTGGTTAACGGCCTTATTGTTTTTGGGTTCCTATATTTCAGTCTACTACCGCCAGTGGTTTACCCAAGAGGAAACACCGGCGAATTGGACTGCCTTGCAGTTACATCTATCTATTGGCGTCACCATTGGGGTGATCGTCATCTTAAGAATCGTATGGCGTCTCACTAATCCGCCACCGCCATTAGAACCAGGTAGCTCCCTGGAACACTTTGCCGCTCATACCGGTCATGTTCTTCTCTACTTGATTATGGTCGTCGCTCCGCTAACAGGGTATATCGGAACAGGTGTGGATACGGATTACTTTTTCCTGTTTGAAATTCCTAAGTTTGAGAGCACCCAAGCCTTTGTGGCGATAGTTCAGGATCGGATGGGGATGACATTCGAACAGTTTGAGAAGCCGGTCGATTTTATCCATAAAGAGATCCTGGGAGAGTGGGTGGTCTGGATCTTAATCCTGGGGCATGTAATGGCCGCTCTATATCACCACTACATCAAAAAGGATCGGACTTTGCTAAGAATGACCGTGACTAAAAAGTCATAGTTCTTGCGATGGTTTTGGCAGAAAGTAGTGGCAAATAGGCATTGAGTGCCAAATCCAGACATTTTAATCTCGAGTTTTTGCAGCTCCTGTGGAGCTGTGCACTTGGACTTGAGGTGGGTGTTATATGAGGTATTTGGTCCTTGCTTTGATTCTATTTCAAATGGGGTGCATACCTGAGTCCAAACTGTATCGAATCGCGCAAGTCGAAACAGTCCCTCAGCCTACTTGCCAGCCTGCGCTGGCAAGTAGCACTCATACTGCTATCGGATCAGCTCCTACTTAAGCTGCCAACCTCCTGAGCCCCGGTTTTGTGTCTGGGCAAACCCAGTGAAACCAGTGCGGTCAACAGCAGAAAAGCACTGGAAATAAGTAGGCAAGCCACCAACCCCTGAGTTTGGAATACCCACCCCGAGAGCAGTGTCCCTAGCAATCGCCCAGCGGCATTTGCCATATAGTAGAAGCCCACATCCATAGAGACGCCATCTTCCCGAGCATAAGCAACTATCAAGTAGCTGTGTAAAGATGAATTTACGGCGAAGAGTACAGCAAACATCAAAAGTCCACCCAGTACGGCGAGCTGTGGATCCCCCCCTTTATATAATGCGATTGCGATTAATCCGGGCACTGCAGTTAGCGCTATTGCCCAGAAGAGCGCGGTTCGCCCATCCGGAGCCTGGGCTGAACGTGCCGTCGTGACCTTTGGGGCCTGGGTTTGCACTATGCCGTATCCGATCACCCAGGATGCCAGGAAGGTACCTACCTGCCAGTGGCTCCAACCGAACTGGCTGGCCAGGAAAATCGGTAGAGCTATAACAAACCAAACATCCCGGGAAGCAAACAAGAGTAAGCGCGCGGCCGACAATATGTTGACTGCGGGACTCTTGGAAAAGATATCTCTGAATCGGCTTTTTGCTTTGGCTTTCCCTAAGTCCCGCTTAAGAAATTTGAGACTCAATATCCAAACTATTCCAAGAGCTAGGGCCATCGATGCAATCGCGCCTTGAAAGCCAAGTGAGGCGAGTAGGGCACCGCCGAGAAAGAAGCCCAAACCTTTTAGCGCGTTTTTCGAACCGGTAAGAAGGGCGACCCATCGATATAAGGTGCCACTGGCCTGATCGGGCACCAGTAACTTGATTGAGCTCTTCGCACTCATTTTATTCAGGTCTTTGGCGATACCGGAGAGGGCTTGGGCAGCCATAACCAAGGGGACCGAGAGATACTGACTGGGTGCCAGCAGCATGGAAAGAGCAACAATCTGTAAGGCAAGTCCCAAATTCATGGTCCGGTTGAGTCCAATCCGGGCACCGAGCCAGCCGCCGACAAGATTAGTGACTACGCCAAAGAATTCGTAGAAAAGGAAAAGCAAGGCTATTTGCAAAGGGCTGTAGCCGAGTTCGTGAAAGTGCAGCAGCACCAGCATGCGCAGAGCGCCGTCAGTCAAAGTAAATGCCCAGTAATTGCCTGTTACCAGCAAGTATTGGCGCACTGGCGACGATAAATTGTGAAGAAACTGCATGATCTTGTTCTGTGTACTGCTACTTACCAAAAGCAGGAGGAAAAAATGTGAGCTCATGGAGAGGCGTACCCCTCAGGTGCAGTGTGTTCTTTCCTTCCGGCCCCGTTGTACTTTGGCTGCTTAGCCCATGGTGCCAATCATTCGAGCCAATTCCGCCGTGCGGTTGGCGTAACCCCATTCATTGTCATACCAGGCGTAAACTTTTACCTGGGTGCCGTTAACGACCATGGTCGATAGAGCATCGATAATGCTCGACCTGGGGTCGGTTTTGTAATCCACGGAGACGAGGGGCCTTTCCTCATAGCCGAGGATATCTTTTAGTTCACCCTCTGCAGCGTCCTTAAATAACTGGTTTACTGCCTCTGGGGTAGTGGCGGTTTCCACTTCGAAAACACAATCGGTAATGGATGCGTTGGCGAGGGGAACACGAACTGCGTGGCCGTTTAGGCGGCCGGACAACTCTGGAAAGATGGTGGCAATAGCTGTAGCTGAACCTGTTGTTGTGGGAATCAGGCTGGCACCACAGGCGCGGGCTCTGCGCAGATCTCCATGGGGTGCGTCGAGGATAGTCTGGGTATTGGTGATATCGTGAATAGTGGTGATTGAACCGTGACGAATACCCAGGCTTTCGTGAATAACTTTTACTACTGGAGCAAGGCAGTTAGTCGTACAGGAAGCGGCGGTAATAATCTGGTGTTTGTCCGGCTGGTAAATATGTTGATTCACTCCAAGGACAATGTTCGGAACTCCAGCCTCTTTAACTGGTGCAGAGACCAACACCTTCTTTACCCCTTGATCCAGGTAGGGTTGAAGAAGTTCGGTAGTTTTCATTTTACCGGAGGCCTCTACAACCAGGTCGCAGTTTTTCCAATTGGTATCTGCAATAGCGGTATTGCGGCTACAGGTTATTGTTTTGCCATCAACCTGAATTGTGTCATCAACGGCTTTCGCCTCTCTGTGCCAGCGCCCGTGTACAGAGTCAAAGTTGAGCAGGTGGGCGAGAGTGGCTGCATCACCGGCAGGGTCGTTAACCTGGACAAGCTCAACTTCAGGCCAATCCCAAGCAGCGCGCAGTACCAGCCGGCCAATTCGGCCAAATCCATTGATCCCAATTTTGATGGTCATTGTTAATTTTGCTCCGTTTCTGCCAGGCACATATGAAAAATCATATATATCTGGATAGCTTAAATCTTAGGTCGGCAGGCAGTATCAGCAGCACAGACTTGTGCGCTCTGGCCGTTCTCCCATTTGAATTAGGTTGTTGAGGTCTTCGGTAATAAAGTGCTGGTTCGCCTGCAAGGTGTCGAACAGTACAGACTTTGCCCAGGCATTTAAGTCCGGGTTGATTCGGTAAAACACCCACTGCCCCTGGCGGCGGTCCTGGAGCAGGTCTGAACTTCTCAGCAAGGCGAGGTGCCTGGAAATTTTCGGCTGGCTCAATTCGAGGGCTGCCGTTAGCTCGCATACGCAAAGCTCTTCCTCGTGAGCAATAAGGAGCAATGTGCGTAGCCGCGTATCATCGGCCAGGCATTTGTAAAACTGTACTGGGTTCATGCCGCTCTTTTTCGTAAATCCGCCTCGGCTTGGGCCAAGACCAGTAGTTTGATGCGAGTGCTCAATTCACGTGCCGTGGTGTAAAAAGGGCAGAAGCAGTGTCGCTTTGTCGGTTCCTTAAAATTCCAGGCAATCATCTTGTCAACTTTTGGGGAGGGTACGTATTCTTCCCGGCTTTTGTCGCAAAGTGTGATGACCAGGTCAAAAGGTTGATCGGCTACATCTTCTACAACTTTGGGAATGAGTCCCTCTGTTGAAACCCCCAGTCGCTCCAGCGCTTGCAGAGCGCGTGGGTCCACTGTATGGACATTGGTTCCGGCGCCAACGGCTTCGTATGAATTGCCTCCAAAATGCCGCAACAGTGCCTCAGCCATCAGTGAGCGGGCAGAGTCCCCGGCGCAAACAAACAGAACACGCCTTTTCATTGGAGGGCTCCATTAGGCTTTTTAACAATTATATATGGAAAACCATATATTCATAGTCTTAAAAATAGCCCACTGAACCAGCGGGCTGTAACCTGTGCTTATAGCTTAAACTCGGCCCATACAGGCGCGTGGTCTGATGGGCGTTCCATAGCCCGAATATCGTAGTCCACGCCAGTCCCGACACATTTTTCCAGAAGAGGGTTGGTGGCTAGAATCAAGTCGATACGCAGGCCGCGTCTGGGCTCGCGATCGAACCCACGACTGCGGTAGTCGAACCAGCTGAATACATCGTCTGTTTCTGGGTTTTGTGCGCGGAAGGTGTCGGTGAGCCCCCAGCCTTCAATTTTTTGAAGCCACTCGCGTTCTTCTGGAAGGAAGCTGCATTTGCCATCGCGCAGCCAGCGCTTGCGATTGGGTTCACCAATACCAATATCCTGGTCGCTGGGTGAAATATTCATATCGCCGATCACCAATACAGGCGCTTCCGGCTTACACGTGGTTTGCAGGTAGGTGTCCAGGTCGGCGTAGTACTTTTGCTTTGCCGGAAATTTAACCGGGTGCTCGCGATTTTCACCTTGCGGGAAATAGCCATTAATAACCGTGAGGGGCTCAGGACCGCCGATATCAAACTTGCCGGCAACCATACGGCGCTGGGCGTCGCTGGCATCCGTTGGGAAACCGTATTCCCGATCAATAAAAGGCAAGCGTGAGAGCAGGGCAACGCCGTAGTGTGTTTTTTGGCCAAAATAAATCAGCTCATAGCCCAGGTCTTTTATCGCATCTACTGGAAAATCTTCGTCGGTGACTTTGGTTTCCTGTAGGCCGATGATATCGGGCTGATGGTTGTCTACCAGGGCCTGCATCTGGTGCAGGCGAGTGCGAATACTATTGACGTTAAAGGAAACAACCTTCATCTCTTCCCCCAAAATAAAAAAGGTCGGGCTAGCCCGACCTAAGAGTTAGTTCGCGGACCGGGCGCACGCCGCGCCCAGTGCCTATCAGTATTTAGAAGTTGGCAACCTGGGGCGGGGCCTTGCTGGCCTTATCGGCCAGGCCGATAAAGTCCGCCATTATATAGCCCGCTTCATTCAAAATTGGATCTTTTTCCAACTTGATCTCTACAGGACCACCAATGTTAGCCACCTCTTCAGATTCGCTTTCTTCGTATGCCTCAAAGTTCTCGTAGGGTTCAAGGCCTTTAGCTTTGCGGCGACGGTTTTCCATATCCAGCAATCGCTGATTAACGGACTTGCGCTCATTCTCTCTAGTTGATTCGTTGAGAGAGACATACTTCTTGTCAGCCCGCTCGGCGTCGAACTTGAACTGATCGCGCAGGAAAACAAAATCTGGATCTGTTTCCGTGCGCTTGTTGTGCTTGGTAATCAAGTTCGGGATCAGCATCTTCAAGTTGAAATACTTCGCATGAGGCACAGCGTGGATACGGTCCCAGGGCAGGGCAGTATCGTAAGCACTCTCACCCACATTTTCGGCATCAATCAACTGTGGCATATCGATGTCCGGCTTCACACCCGCATGCTGTGTGCTGTCTCCGGAAACCCGGTAGAACTTGGACTGGGTAATTTTCAACTGGCCTTCCTTCAGGGGAGCCATAGTTTGCACAGTACCCTTACCAAAGGATTGGTTACCCACTACCAGGCCTCGGTTGTAATCCTGGATTGCACCGGCAAAAATCTCGGATGCTGAGGCCGACAAGCGATTAATCAATACCATCAGCGGCCCGCGGTACATGGCGCGGGAGCGCGAGCGATTGTGGCGGGAAATCTGCTCGTTGGCATGGCGGATCTGCACAACAGGACCCTGATCAATAAACAGGTCTGTGAGCATGGTGGCTTCTTGCAGTGAACCACCGCCATTGTTGCGAAGATCCAGGATAATACCGTCAACCTTCTCCTCTTTAAGTTCACTCAGAAGACGGGCAACGTCTCGCGTGGTGCTCTTATAGTTGGGGTCGCGGCGGCGATAGGCATCGAAGTCGATATAGAAGGTCGGCAGGTTAATCACACCGATCTTGTAATTCTTGCTGCCGTCAGAGAATTCAAACACTGCCTTCTTGGCCGCCTGATCTTCAAGCTTCACTTTGCTGCGCTTGATCAAGATAGTCTTGTGAGTGCCGTCACCACCAGTGGGGATGGTCTCCAGGCGAACATAGGTACCGGCCTTGCCGCGAATCAAGTCGACAACATCATCCAGGCGCCAGCCCACTACATCGACCATTTCGCCTTCTTTATCCTGGCCAACACCCACGATTTTATCGTTGGGCTTGATCTTGCCAGTGCGATCGGCTGGACCACCGTGTACCAGGCGAGCAACTTTGGTGTATTCCTCGTCTGCCTGCAGCACAGCACCGATACCCTCCAAGGAGAGGGACATGCTCATATTAAAGTTTTCCAATGAGCGCGGTGACAGGTAGTTGCTGTGTGGATCGTAGAGACGAGTCAGCGAATTCATATAGAGCTCAAATACGTCGTCGCTCTTCTGCTGCTCGAGGCGCTTCTTCTGGCCTTTATAGCGGCGCACAAGAAGGTCTTGAATTTCCTCATCGGTCTTACCGGTAAGGCGAAGGTTCAGGATGCTGCTCTTTAAGCGCTTGCGCCACAGTTCATCTGCAGCGCTGATCGAGTTGGGCCACTGGCTTTCCTCTCGATCCAGCTCAAGGGTCTCTTCCCGAGAAAAGTCATAGGCGGGCAGGCCTTTCTCTAGTTGGGACAGAATATTATCTAGCCGATCCCCCATACGCAGGCGGAAACGGTTGTAGATACTGAACCCAGCGGTGACATCACCAGCGCGAAGCTGGTCATCCATCTCCGCTTCCCACGCGCGGAATTCGTCGATATCAGAGGCGAGGAAGTAACTTTTAGTGGGGTCGAGTGCATCGATATACTCGTTCCACAAGTTCTCGGACATTTCGTCGCCGATTTTGATTTTGTTGTAGTGCAGCATTTCAAGTTTGCTGACTATCTCTTGTGCAGTACCACCTTGACCCTCTTCGGGGGCTATTCGCTCTGGCTCTGCCAGAACACTTGTGGAAAGAAGGCCAATGACCAAGAAGCCGGAAAAGTAAGCGGCGATCCGATTGGTAAGCATAGGGAGTCTCTTTATACGTCCTACTTCATAGGCGTCCGGCCCTTATGGCTCGGCGACCTATAGCTTAGGACAAGTATAAAGGCTGAAAGCTCCAAAGGGCATGAAATACCTCTAATCAGAGATGGATCTTTTTCTTTAACACTGTATTTAGCAAAATAGCTTTCCTATTGAGTGTGAAATTGAGGCATTTTTTCTCGTTTTGAAGGCTTGAGTATGTATGGTCATCATAACTATTGTGTAACTGCAACTGTAAAAAAGCGTTAAAAACAAGCACTTTGACTAATAGGTCAGCACCACTTTGATGACTTTGAAGGCTTTTAGGATCATGAAGTTGCACCAGTTACCACTTTATTAATTCGAGTGAGCGCTCCTCGGCTAGAAGTGTTGCTCCAATAATCAATGTGACCGCAAAAATGGTGTTTTGATTTCGGAGCAATAGGCGAATATCGGGCGAGTGCCAGTATCTGAATCTGCGAATCGTGTTTTTACCACTTGGTCCAAACAGTGGTAACATGGCCAGTAGATTTGTTTGAGGTGAGGTGCTTATGCCTTGGGAGAAAAGTTTCGATGTCGATAGCGCAGTCGATAAAGCGACGGAAGCCTTTTGGAAGAAAGGCTTTGAAGCGACTTCTCTGGCCGACCTGCTCAAAGCTACTGGGCTGACTAAAGGGAGCTTTTATAATGCCTTTGGCAGTAAGAAGCAGCTTTTTACCCTGAGTTTACTCAAGTATGAGAGAGAGCAGCGGCGCGACGTAATGGCCCGGCTTGAGTCGTTGGAAGATCCTATCGGCGCTATCAGTCAGCTTTTCGACTCCCTAATTGAACAAAGCCTTGCAGATCCGGAAAAGAAGGGCTGCTTTTTGGTTAATACCGCACTCGATATGCCTAACCTGGATAGCGATATTGGGGATGCTGTAAAAAAGGGCTTGCGGGATACTGAGTCATTTTTTGCAAGGCAGGTTCGCCTGGGGATAGAGAAAGGTGTGATATCTGATCGAGTAGACCCGGAAGTCTGCGCCAATAGTTTACTGACTCTTTTAGTCGGCTTGCGAGTGTTGGCACGTGGAGTTTTTAATAAGGAAAGCCTCTCCAGAATTAAGGTACAGGCATTAGACTTGCTGCGTTGACCTGATCTTTCTTCTGGTGTTGAAAGCTTTTCGTAGGGCCTTGGCGCCGTCCTTTGGGTTGTCAGGGCTGCACTGTGATTTCCCTCTCCAGACCTCCATTGATCCTCCTGTCAATTTTGTATTGGATAGGGCTTCATATTTTCCTGTTCATTCTCAGTAGGCATTAATGCATAGCAAATAGTTATATAAATCATATTTACCGATCGGTACAAACTCATTAGTATTGTTTGTAGCAATCGGTACATACAGTTTACAGGGGTGTCTCCCCTTATTTTTTAACCAGGTTTGGACCGATCGCTACAAACAAGTGAAACTATCTAGTTAGGAAATATGATGGCTACTTTCAAGACTCACACGATTGAATCCGCTCCTGTTGCTGCTCAGCCTCTTCTTGCAGGCGCTAAGAAATCGATGGGCTTTGTGCCCAATCTATTCGCAACTATGTCAGAAGCCCCCGCATTACTTGAGGGTTATACGACCTTGGCGGGAATTTTCGATAAAACCAATCTTTCCGAGACAGAGCGCCAAATCATCTTAATGACAAACAACCGCCTGAACGGGTGTCGTTACTGTATGGCTGCTCACACATCCATTTCCCAAATGGCCGGTGTTGAAGCGGAAATTATTGAAGCATTGCGTAGTAACACACCGATTGCAGATGAAAAGCTTGAGGCATTACGTACATTTTCTGCGGTAGTGAATGAAAGCCGTGGCTGGCCGACGGAGGAACAAGTTAGCGCTTTCCTTGCTGCTGGCTACACGGAGCAGAGCGTACTGGAAGTGGTTCTAGGTACCGCTTTAAAAGTTATGTCGAATTATACAAATCACATTGCCGAGACCGCCCTGGATAGTGCCTTTGCAGTTAATGAGTGGACTCCCGAAGGAGAGGCAGTGGCCTGATTTCTGGCCTGGGCTTGATTGGCCATCCAGCCCTCACTGAGGAGACATGGGGTGGCCATCAACAATTCGTAGCGGAGCCCGCAACTGTGTTGCGAATCGAAATTTGAATTTATTCGGCTTAAGTAACTGAGGTATACGAAATGACTCTTCAAGCTAGCAATATCACTGCATTAATCACAGGGGCAAATCGAGGTATCGGCAAGGCCATTACAGAGGGGCTGTTGGATGCGGGCGCGGTTAAAGTGTATACCGCTGTTCGCGACCTAGCCTCGGTGAGGCAGCTCGTTCAAAAGTATGGTGAAAGGGTTGTCCCCATTGAATTTGATCTTTCACGTGAAGAAACCATTCAAAACGCTGTAAAGGTTGCCGGTGATGTCAATCTGGTTGTCTCTAATGCGGGCGTAGTGAAGCTATCGACACCCTTGGACGATGATGCTGTGGAGAGCTTCAAGTATCAAATGGAGGGCAATGTTTACCCACTGATAAACCTGGCCAAAGCGTTTGGCCCTGTTTTGAAATCTAATGGTGGGGGTGTCTTTGTCCAAATGAACTCACTGGCATCCATCAAAAATTTTCTCCCATTTACTGGTTACTCCGGCTCAAAGGCGGCTGCCTATGCAGTAACTCAGGGTTTGAGGGAGGCCTGGGTCGAGCAGGGGACTCAAGTTATCAGTGTTATTGCTGGTCCAATCAAGACGGATATGGCTGACTCCGCAGGCATGGGAGAGGGAGCCCCTCCAGCGAGCATCGTGTTCGATGGCATTATGAAGGCACTAACAACGGGTGATTTTTTTGTTTATCCAGATGAGATGGCTCAAGAGGTCGCAAAAATTTACGCTCCCTATGCCAAGGGCGTACTTGAGATAGAAAGCTAATGTAGAACCCAAGAGAGGATCGGGCAATGTTACTAGATACACCAGTATGTGATTTCGGATGGAAAGCCCCAGACTTTACCTTGAAAGACCCTGACGGCAAGAGCTTTCGAATGTCGGATCATCTGGGAAGCAAGGGGCTGTTGATTGCATTTATCTGCAATCACTGCCCCTATGTTCAGGCGATTGCAAATCGTCTAGCTGAGGATGTGCGAGAGCTACAAGGACTGGGCATTAATGTTCTGGCCGTTATGTCAAACGATTATCGCGATTACCAGGTTGACAGTCCTCCTTATATGGCGAAGTTTGCCCGAGACCATGGGTTTACTTTCCCCTATTTGGTTGATGAAGATCAGTCCGTTGGGAGAGCTTACCAGGCGGTATGTACACCGGACTTCTTCGGGCTGAATAAGGATGGAGAGCTCCAATATCGAGGCCGAATCGATGATGCGGGAATGGGAAATCCGGCTGGCCGAACCAGGGAGCTGGTCAATGCAATGAAGTTGATCGCAGAGACTGGGACAGGGTCGGAAAAGCAGCTGCCAAGTATGGGGTGCTCTATTAAATGGAGTGGTAACTATAACTGATATGGGTTGCTAGCTGACAGGAATGCTTTGGTGAACATAAAGCACACAAAAATATAAGAAAATACATTAATGCAATGAGTTAACCTATTGATTATAAAGAATTAATGAAAAGTTAATGTGGTTTATTAAGTGGCGGGTGCCAGAAGTGTGACACCCGCTTTCTTGTTTACTCAGTAAGCTGGCGGGTCATGATGATGTGGTCAATGTTGTAACCATGCTTTGTAACTGCCAGGTCTAGTAGATAGTCTGTAATAGCTTCATCCAGCTGGGGAGTGCGGCTTAACAGGTAGAGGCTGGAGCGGTCTGGATCACCAACGAGTGACCACTGATAGCCAGGATCTAGCTCTAGTATCCAGTAGTCGCCGGCAGCTTTACCCTCAAAGAAGGTGATAGCGAGTTTACTGTTCGTCTCATCAATGGGGACTCCAGTACCCTGAACACTGATCGGGAACCCATATTTTGGGTGTAAGATTCGACAAAAATTGAAAACGCTGATAGATCCATCATCATTGAGGCCGTAGTCCGCAGTTACCGCAGTACAAGCCGGCTGGAAAATTTGCGGTAGCCGGGCAATCTCATACCACTTGCCGAGATACTGATTCACATCGACATAGGGAACCGTTTCCAGTTCATCATCTGCCAGAACGGCCTGGGTACTGAGTGCAAACAGTACAATCCCTATACCTCTCAATAAACTCTTCATTTCCTCGCTCCTTGTGTTCGCAGTTTTTTAGGCCGCCAGCTTCATAGCTAAGCGACAATCTCTTTACGGGGATATAACTGGAACGGATTAACCAAGTTCTGTGTTTAATCTGAATTTTAAAAAAGTGTCACCTAGGTGAATGAGCTGAGGTCCTAGAAGTTGACAGAAGGCCAGCCTTTGCTAAGTGGTGATAGATAGGATTTGTTTGAGGCTGACCATGGCTAAAACGGTAGACGTAGACGTCCTGGTATTAGGGGGCGGAATTCAAGCGATTTCATTGTTGCGAGAGCTATCAACAGATTTTTCTGTGCTGGCAATAGACCAGGGGTTAGACGATGCCGAGTCGTTACACTTTCATGGCTATTTCTCCTCAGGTTGGAATGCGGCACACCCAAGTGCGGCAAAGGCTTACTTAAAGGCCGCACAGTTTTGGCGCACACAACTGGAGAGCGATGGTGTTGATAGCCACATAACAGATTTCTATGCTGCGCTTCCCCGAGAATTTTTAGATACTGTCGAGCCCAACTGGATTGCGGCGGGTATTCCAGTGGAAGAGGTGCCGATTCCAGCTCCACTGGTAACAACTAGCTTGCCGTCGCATCAGTGCTTTCGATTTGCTGATGACCTTATGTTTGACGGCGCTGAAGCCTATCGACGTTTTAGTGCTCCTGTTAGCGAGAAGCTGGTGAAAGGGAGTATCCGAAGGTTCGACAAAGATAGTGGTGGCGTGACTGAGGTCTCTGCCGATATCAATGGTAGCTCCCACCAAATACAACCCCAGTTGGTTCTCTCAGCATGCGGGGCGGGCAATGCAGCAATACTCGAAAGTCTTGGAGTGCCAGCTCAAGGAGTGCGGGATAGCCAAGTTGTCCGGCCCCTACATATGTTGCTGGCTAAGGGTGCTAATACCCCTCCAATCTCAGCCTTCCTGATGGACATGGTAGTGGCATATCACCCGCTGGAAAGTGGAGAGGGACTTTGGATACTCACCCTCAATCCAGAGCACCCCAGGTTTCGCTCTGGTGTGGTTGACATGAGGGTGGCCCCGCCCATAGAGAGGGCGTTAATCCGGGATACCCTGGATAGATTGGCAAATTGTATGACCGGGTTTGAGGATTGGGCAGCCGGCTGTCATTGGGGTGTTTACGCAGGTTGGAAAACTGACGCTCCAGGGCCGGATGGGGATGCTCTTGTGCAGTTAAACTATCCGCGTCCATACCACATCCACAGCTTTGATATAGCCAATTTCTTGGCGGTTTGGCCGAATCACTGGGGTCTCGCCGTGGAAGCTGCAAAGGAGGCCGGGAAATGGGTTCGCTCAAAAGCTAGGCCTCGGCATCCCCAATCTGAAGCGACAGGTAGCTTGCTGTCGCTGTCAGTTGGTCATCAAGCTATTTGTAATAAATGGCAAAGCGACGAGCTGAAGTGGCACTCTTGGGCTGAGTTTGTCCAGAAAATGGGCCTGCCAATCAGGTGATTTGCTTAGTATTTCGGCGTCGAGCCATTAGTCTATGAGTCCAATAAGGCGATATTAACAACGTATTTCGCTTGCAAAGACATTTTTTTTCTGTATCTTAAATTGAAATGTAACCGGTTACATTCTGTTTCAAACGGTGGAGTGCTACGAAAACCGCGATTTGGAAACAGCGTGTCCGCTTACAAAACACGGAAATAAAAATAAATAGGCTGTTTATTCAGCTGGTTCATTGAGTGGCCCGAGGGGATGGGGTTTGGTTAAAAAAATAAGAATGGGCATGGTTGGTGGTGGGGAGGGTGCTTTTATTGGTGCAATCCATCGGATGGCTGCAGCTCTCGATGGTGAGATAGAGCTAGTCGCCGGCTGCTTTAGTAGCGATTCCGGCCGCAGTCGTAAAACTGGTGAAAAGCTGGGGCTACACCCGGACCGGATTTACCAAAGCTATCAACAGATGTTCCAAGGGGAATCCCGTCGCAGTGCTGATGATCGAGTTGAATTTGTATCTGTAGTAACTCCCAACCATCTCCATTTACCCGTTTCTATTGCTGCGTTGCGGGCGGGATTCCATGTCCTCTCCGACAAGCCAGCCGCTTCCACTTTGGAAGAAACACTTGAGCTTAAAAAGGAAGTGGAGCAAAGCGGGCATCTTTATGGTTTGACCCACACTTATGCTGCTTACCCTCTGGTTATGCAAGCGAGAGCAATCCTGGGCAGGAGAGAGTTGGGGTCTATTCGACGAGTTACTGTTGCCTATCCGCAGGGCTGGCTGGCACTAGCCGGTGATTCCACGGGAAGTAAGCAGGCGAGTTGGCGAACAGATCCTGCACGTTCGGGAGAAAGTGGCTGCTTTGCGGATATAGGCACCCATGCTCATCATCTGGTGGAGTTTTTTACTGGCCAGCATATCTCTGAAGTCTGCGCAGACGTGCAAGCGGTAGTTGATGAAAGAGCGTTGGATGATGACGGTGCAGCGCTATTTAAATTAGATCAGGGCGCCCGAGGAACACTTACAGCCAGTCAAGTCTGTGGAGGAGAGGGGAACAACCTGAATATCAGTGTTTACTGTGAAGACGGTTCGCTGTTTTGGGAGCAGGAAGCCCCAAACCAATTGCTAGTAAAGCGCAGGGGGCAGCCTGTGGCGATTTGGAAAGCCGGTGCGGATTGTGAGTATCTGGATGGAGACGTCAGGTCTTTCTGCCGGACACCTCAAGGACACCCGGAGGGCTATATAGAGGCCTTCGCCAATATCTATCGCGATTTTGCTGGTCAAGTCCGAGGCCGCCGGAAGGGGTTAGTTTCAAAGAACAGTCCTGCCGTTGGCAACATTGATGCAGGTGTTCGCGCAATGGCATTTGTGCGCGGTGTGCTGGAGAGCAGTCGCGCAAAATCCTCATGGGTTTCCCTGGCGCCTTATTGGAAGTGAGTGGCTAGGTCCAACCTCACAGAATTTAGGTGTCTCTGGCAGGGTGGGCGTCCGGCAGCTAGTACGGCACAGGGAGGTGTCGGTGTCGGCCTGCGGCCAGTTACCTTTTGAAGAGTTTTCTCAAAAGGTGCAAACCAATCGCTTGGAAAGGGTTGGTTGCAGAATTAATAAGTACAGCAGTAAAAAGGATAACAATAAATGAAGGCACCCAGAATTCAGGGGCCCGGAATTTTTCTCGCCCAGTTTCTCCCATCGAGCGAACAGCCAGCATCGCTTGAATCTATGGCTCGTTGGGCATCAGACCTGGGGTACAAAGGCATCCAGGTTCCCACTTGGGACAAGCGGATTTTCGATCTTGAGCTGGCCAGTAAAAGCCAAGCTTACTGTGATGATGTGCTGGGGATCTGTGAGGAGGCTGGGGTACAGATTTCTGAATTGTCTACGCATTTGCAGGGGCAGTTGGTCGCAGCTCACCCAGCCTATAAGGAAATGCTGGATATTTTTTCTCCAGAGGCAGTACGCGGAAACTTGCAAGCCCGTGCAGAGTGGGCGAGCAATCAATTAGTTCTTGCAGCCCGGGCCAGTGCCAACCTGAAGCTCAAATCCCATGCAACTTTCTCCGGCGCTTTACTCTGGCACACTTTTTATCCTTGGCCCCAGCGCCCAGCGATGTTGGTTGAAGAAGGTTTTCGCGAGCTGGCCCGTTTGTGGCGTCCAATATTGGATGCGTTTGACAGCGCGGGGGTCGATGTCTGCTATGAGCTGCACCCTGGTGAAGACCTGCATGATGGCTTGACCTTCGAGCGGTTTCTTTACGAGGTGGAAGATCACCCTAGAGCCAACATCTTGTATGACCCAAGCCATTTGCTTTTACAGCAAATGGATTACCTAGCCTTTATCGATATCTATCACGAGCGAATCAAGGCTTTCCATGTGAAAGATGCGGAATTTCACCCGAGTGGAAGGGCTGGCGTATACGGCGGTTATGCCCCCTGGATTGACCGGCCCGGTCGCTTTCGCTCCCTGGGGGATGGCCAGGTAGATTTTCGTGGGATTTTTAGCCGACTGACCCAGTACGGTTACGATCGCTGGGCGGTATTGGAATGGGAGTGTTGCATTAAGGATCAACAGCAGGGGGCCAGCGAGGGTGCGCCATTTATTCGGGAGCACCTGATAACCGTGGCTGACAAAGCTTTTGATGATTTTGCCGGTGCTGAAACAGATCGCGCTCGAAATCGTAGGATTTTAGGGCTGGACTAATTTTTGCCAATCCCAGTGGACAACGAATAACAATAAATCATGCGGAGACTGGATAGATGAGTACACAGACAAAGGCTTTGCACAGGAACGTCTTCCTAGTGGGAAATCTGTCAATCTTTATGATTGGCCTTGGGTTTGCTGTGAGGGCTTCGATCGCCGGCAACTTACAGTCGGACATTTATGATCATATTGATCTTGCCAACTCCACTGCAATGGTTGGAGAAGCGCTTGGATTTACCTTTTCAGGGTTTGCCCTAACCCTGCTATTTGGCAGCGCATTGGTGGACTTGGTCGGTATCAAACGGATGTTAATGCTCTCATCAATAGGCTACGTGTTGGGCAGTCTGCTTATTATTGCAGCATCATTAGTAACCCCCGGGGAGGGCGTTGAGAATCTGGTTCTTGCGGGGCTGTTACTTACCGGTTTGGGCTGGGGGGCAGTGGAGGCCGCCAGTAACCCAATGGTTGCAGCGGTTGATCCTGAAAATAAAACTCACCGCCTAAATGTACTACATGCCTGGTGGCCTGCCGGGATTGTGGTGGGCGGATTACTTGGGTTAGCCATTTCTGCGCTTGAACTTCCCTGGCAGTTGAACCTGATTGTTTTGGCCCTACCGGCTGTGGTCATGGCGTGGCTTGTGTCCAGAACAGAATTCCCGGTAACTGAACGGGTTTCTTATGGCATCAGTTATGGCGAGATGTTTAAAGAAGTTTTCAGGCAGCCGATGTTTATCGTGCTATGGGTCTGTATGTGGCTAACCGCTGCAACAGAGCTGGCTCCAGGGCAGTGGGTTGACCTGACGCTCTCTCGAGTAGTCGGTATGAAGGGCATTCTCATTCTGGTTTATGTCAGCATGTTGATGTTTGTAATGCGCCACTTTGCCGGACGGCTGGCCAAAAAACTCTCTCCCATTGGGCTCTTGTGGCTCAGTAGTTTACTTGCAGCTGTTGGCCTCTATTGCTTAGGAATGGCGAGAACCCCGGTAACTGCATTCTTAGCGGCAACAGTTTGGGGCATCGGTGTCTGCTATATGTGGCCTACCATGCTCGCTACGGTATCCGAGCGTTTTGTACGCGGCGGCGCACTGTTTTTGGGGCTGCTGGGGTTTGCTGGGGGAATGTCTATTCAGTTTGTTCTGCCGAAGCTTGGAGAAATTTTTGACAGCGCCAAGATTGAGGCTGCCGGTGGTTTGGAAGCCTTTGAAAAGTTAACGGGCGATGAACTGGATGCTGTGTTGGCAACCGCCTCTATCGAATCATTCCAGTCACTGGCCATGGTTCCCCTTATCTTGCTGCCGATTTTTGCGTTTATCTGGATTTGGGATCGTAGGCAGGCTGCGAGCAAAGTGCAAGGTGTCACTGCAGTAGGCAACCAGTAGGCGTTTTCCATTTGTGCGAAAATAGTCGACTACTAACAACAAAGTAACGGAAAAGTATGTCAAACATTCGCGAAGTTGCACGTCGCTCCGGTGTTTCCGTCGCGACCGTGTCCAGAGCCCTGAAAGACCCGCAAATGGTTTCTCCGCGGACCAGGGAGCGGGTGCTGAAAGCGGTGGAAGAGGCCGGCTATCGGCCCAATATGTTGGCGAGAAACTTTAGTTCCGGTAAGTCATTTGCAGTGATGGTTCTGGTCCCAAATATTGCCAATCCTTTTTTTTCCAAAGTTATCCGAGGGATAGAAAAGGCAGCTCAAGACCAGGGTTACTCCGTTTTACTGGGAGATACCAAGGGCGAACCAGCTCATGAGCAGTTCTATGCGGGAATGGCACTGACGAATCAGGCAGATGGCCTTATTCAACTGGATAGCCGCTATCCATTTGCAGAGAAAGATGCAGCTTTAGCAGCGTCGATTCCAATGGTAAATGCGTGTGAGCGCATTGCTGAAGACGACCGCTATCCGGTTGTTGAACTGGATAATTCTGGCGCGGCGCAAGCCATGGCTCGCCATTTGATCGAGCTGGGTCACCGCCGGATCGGCATAGTGACCGGCCCGCTTAATAGTCCGATTGTGCGTGATCGCCTGGCCGGTTTTGAGGAGGAGATGCAACGGCACGGTCTCGAGTTGAATTCTGACCTGGTTGTAAACGGAGAATTCACTATGCCGTCTGGTGCGAAGGGTGCAAAAAAACTGCTCTCTTTAGCCTCTGCGCCTACTGCCATTTTTTGTATGAATGATGAAATGGCTATTGGCGCTGTTCATCAAGCGAAGGAAATGGGTTTGCAGGTGCCTGCGGATGTGTCGGTGGCGGGCTTCGATAATATTGAGTTTTCGCAATTTACGGACCCGCCCCTGACAACAATTGACCAGCCTGCAGAGAAGCTGGGCAGATATGCGATGGAAACCTTGCGCCGCATTATTGACGGAAAACCGTTAAAAGCGAGTCGAACTATTTTGCCCTTTGATTTAGTGGCAAGGGGAAGTACTGCCCGCTATCAGGATTAATAAAGTACGGATGTAAAACCATCTCGGCGAACTGATTAGATAAACACCAATTCATGTGGAGATAACAACGATGAAAAAATTCACTGAGACAAAATTTTGCACGTCTTTACTGGCTTCTGCAGCACTGCTAGTCACATTGGGGGGTTGTGAACGGATGCCGGAAAAGTCCGGTATACAAGCGGATAAGGACTGGAGGCATTTATTCGACGGTAAAACGTTGCAGGGTTGGACCGGTGCCAATGGCTCCCATGTAGGAGAGGCCTGGCAGGTCGTTGATGGCAACCTGGTGCTCACTGCTGGTGGAGCGGGGGATATCGTCACTGCAGATAAGTTTTCTGATTTTGAGCTGGAACTGGAGTGGAAGATATCTGAAGGCGGAAACAGCGGCATTATTTATCGGGTAGCTGGTGGCAATGCACCAGTCTGGATGTCAGGTATGGAATACCAGGTACTGGATAACAGTGCTTTTCCCGAACTGGAAAAACTGAGCCACAGCGCGGGATCAGTCTTCGACTTGTATGCACCCAGCGAGGATGAGGTAAAGCCGGCAGGAGAATTCAATAAAACGCGTATTCGAGTGGAGGATGGTCGGGTTGAACATTGGCTGAATGGAAGCATGATTGTCAGCTATGAACTTTGGTCTGAAGATTGGGATACACGTCTTGCCAACAGTAAGTTTTCCTCTTACCCCGATTTTGCCCGTAGTGAGAGCGGCTTTATTGCTTTACAAGACCACGGCGACAAAGTGTGGTACCGCAATATCAGAATTCGGGAGCTGTAAATCATGGGTATTTCAGGCGTGGGTATTTGGCAGGTACTTATTGTTCTTGTGTTAGCGGTTCTACTTTTTGGTAGTGGCAAGATCCGCCGTCTGGGAGAAGACCTTGGAGGAGCGATTAGTGGTTTCCGCCGCTCATTGCATCAAAGCGATAAGGATGGCACTAGAGAAGATTCCCCAGGTAACTTGTCTGGCAATCTACTCCAAGCTGGGGAGCGGGAATGAAGCGTAGAACTTTGCTACAGGTTGGTACCGGCTTGGCTGCAGCTGCTTTTACCGCACCCTTGTTTGGCAATAGTGGGCGAATCATTACCAATACCCCAGGTGGCCCTGTGAAAATTTCCCTGGCCCAATGGTCCCTGCACCGGCAATTGCGAAGTGGCACTCTCAAGGTATTGGATTTTCCTATTAAGGCAAGAAAGGCATTTGCAATTGACGCGGTAGAGTATGTCAATCAGTTTTTTGCCGATAAGGCCAGGGATCAGAATTTTCTTTCAGAGTTGAAAGTGCGTGCAATAGATCACGGGGTTAAAAGCCTTTTGATTATGGTTGATGCAGAAGGTGATCTTGGCAACCCAAATGCTAGCGAAAGACAACTAGCGGTAGAAAATCATTTCCAGTGGGTTGAAGCGGCCAAATATTTGGGTTGCCACTCTATCAGGGTGAATGCTGGCGGACAGGGTAGTAGCAGGGAGGTTAGTTCTGCTTGTAGAGATGGGCTGCGGGCTCTCTCAGAATTTGCCTTGGATTTCGACATCAATATTGTGGTGGAGAACCACGGTGGCTATTCCTCAAACGGGCTTTGGTTATCCCAATTATTACAGTCAGTGGATATGCCGAACTGTGGAAGTTTGCCAGACTTTGGAAACTTTGGTGACTACGACCGCTACTTGGGAGTAGAGCAGTTGATGCCCTTTGCCCGCGGAATCAGTGCAAAGAGCTTTTCATTTGATAAGCGGGGAAATGAGACCAATACGGATTTTGCCCGGATGCTGCGGATAATTCAAAAGGCGGGTTACAAGGGGTATATCGGCATTGAGTATGAAGGCGCCGGCGATGAAGACTGGGGGATCAAAGCAACGAAAGAGCTTTTGCTGCGCTTGTCGCGACAGGGTGAGCTATATAGCGAGTAAATAATAATTATTTGGTTAAAATGTAACCGGTTACTCTCATTTTTTGATCAAAGTATTTGGGGGTTTCTAGGTTCGTTAAAAATGTTTATAAAAATTAATCTTTTTGGTTAAAAAAACATAAGTTAGACATTAGATGTAATGGATAAGTAAAAATTTTTGGCAAGAAATGTAACCGGTTACAGATTTATCTTATAAATTATTTAAAATTAAACGAGTAAAACAAAAATAATTGATGAAGTAGGAGAGAGGCGATGCCGAATGATGACTTCGAGAAGAAAGAGTATGACGCACTGATTGTTGGGTCTGGTGCTGGCGGCGGTATGGCTGCCTATGTACTAGCCACTGCAGGGCTAAAGGTTCTATTGCTGGAGGCGGGGAGATCCTATGACCCGGTTAAGGAAACCCCAATGTTTAACCTCCCAAAAGATGCGCCCTTGCGTGGGGGGAGCACACCGGAAAAGCCGTTCGGTTTCTATGATGCAACGGTTGACGGAGGTTGGCAGGTACCTGGTGAACCTTACACTCAGGGCTCTAGGGAAAGAGGCCGCCGTTTCGATTGGTGGCGTGCCCGTATGCTGGGTGGTCGCACGAACCACTGGGGACGGATTTCCCTGCGAATGGGTGAGTATGATTTTAAACCCTATTCAAGGGACGGACTCGGTTTTGACTGGCCGATCAGTTATAACGATCTCGCCCCGTACTACGATAAAACCGAGATGCTCATTGGTGTCTATGGCACCAACGAGGGGTTAGAGAATACTCCCGACTCTTCTGCGGGTGTGTTGCTGCCGCCCCCGAAGCCCCGTGCCTATGAACTCCTGGCCAAAAAAGCGTGCGATAGACTGGGGATCCCTGTAATTCCCTCTCACCTGGCTATTCTCAGTGAGCGCCTAGATCACGAAAATATTCCGCAGAAACTATTCCCGGAAAATAAACTTGCCCAGGACGTTACCCGGGAATCGATGAAATCTCGTGCAGCCTGTTTTTGGGCCACGCCCTGTGGTCGCGGTTGCTCTATCAAGGCGAATTTCCAGTCCACGACTGTACTGCTGCCACCGGCATTAGCGACGGGCAACCTGGATATCATTACTGATGCCATGGTGCGTGAAGTTACCGTTGATAAGAAAGGTAAGGCAAACGGGGTTATTTATATTGATAAAGATACCCGTCAGGAAAGATTTGCCAGTGCCCGCGCTGTGGTTGTTGCAGCCAGTGCGGCTGAAACTTCGCGCATTCTCCTTAATTCCAAAAGCACTTTATTCCCCGATGGTATCGCCAATGGCAGCGGTGCCGTAGGGAAATACCTGATGGATACAGTGGGAGCTGGTATCGGCGGGCAGATTCCCGCTTTGGAAAGTATGCCTGCCCACAACGAGGACGGCGCATCGGCGATGCACATGTATATGCCCTGGTGGTTGTACAAGGAACAATTGCGTGGTGACCTGGATTTCGCCCGTGGCTACCACATTGAATTCGGCGGTGGTCGCAGTATGCCGGGCGCAGGTGCCTTCGGCGGTATGGGTGATTTTACCAATGGTGCTTATGGCAAAGACTTGAAAGAAGCCTGCCGGCGTTACTACGGCTCCTTTGTGTGGTTTGACGGTCGCGGGGAAATGATTCCCAACGAGGACAGCTACTGTGAAATTGATAAGGACCAGGTAGATCAGTGGGGCATCCCGGTGTTGAAGTTCCATTGGAAATGGAGTGACCAGGAATTGAACCAGGCCGCTCACATGCACAAAACCTTTGCTGAAATCATTGAGGGTATGGGTGGTAAGGTCACCTCTACCGTGCAAACCGACGGTGCCAAGGCAATTATCAACGGCGGTGCGATTATTCACGAAGTCGGCACCGCGCGCATGGGCTCAAATCCGAAAGATTCCGTGCTCAATCCTTACTGCCAGTCCTGGGAAGTACCGAATCTCTTCCTTACTGACGGCGCACCCTTTGTCTCCAATGCTGATAAGAATCCAACCCTGACCATTATGGCGCTGGCCTGGCGCACCTGCGACTACATCGTGGACCAGTTCAAGAAGAGGAATATCTGATATGAGCGAGGAAAAAACCAATCTGGGTCGGCGCAACGCCCTGCGTTTGATTGCTACCACCGCTGCTGCAGTTCCAGTCATTGGCTGTTCTGAGAAAGTAGCGCAAAAAGTTGTAGTGAAAGAGGAGGTGCCAGCGGCTGAACCGGTAGTAAAGAACCTGGACGCCCCGAAGCAGACTCTTGCCAGGGGCACGCCGACAGATCCGGATCTCCTTAATCCCGTTGTGCCTTGGGAGATGCAGCTTGAAATAGGTGAGTTAGCGGTATTGGCAGCACTTTGCGACGTCATTATTCCCGCAGATGAAACTTCTCCGAGTGCCTCTTCAGTAGGTGCCCATCACTACATCAACGAATATGTCAGCGCCCCATATTCCAATAATAAAGCAGATCTTGTCACGATTCGGGGAGGAGTTGTTTGGCTGGAGGGTGAGTCCAAGCGCAGATTTGGAGGTTCCTTTGTCGATCTGAATGAACCTCAAAAAATAGCCATCTGTGAGGATATCAAGTGGACTCGCACGGCGAAGCCAGAGTTCCAGGCTGGTGCTCGTTTCTTTGCCAAAGTTCGAGTTCTCGTGTCCACCGCTTTCTATACCACCGAGGAAGGTATGGCGGATATTGGCTATGTGGGTAACCGACCAATGGCGAGTTTCCCTGGAGCACCCCCTGAAGTTCTCAAGCGACTTGGCTTGGATAGCTAAAAACGCTTTTTGCTTTAGCGCTATACGCACATATAAAAATATCGAGACAGAACTGGATCGATAAGAGTAGGGCATATTCCGGTGGCCCGGCAAATGATATGTCGGGCTTTTAGGGTGAACGGAAAGCTAGAAAAAAATAATAAAAGAGAAATTTGAGCAATGAGAGAAATACCCTTAAATACAAATCGCCAGCTAGATCTATTGCGGACGTCCGTAAGTGTTCTAGTGTTGTGCAGTGTTGTCGGTATGGCAAATGCCCAGAGCACCAGTGAATCTGATACAGAGAGTCTGGTGCTGGAGGAGGTAGAGGTATTGGGTATTCGCCGGAGCATGGAGAAAAATCTCGATGTAAAGCGTTTTTCCAATGCGGTGGTAGACTCAATCACCGCTGAAAATATGGGTAAATTCCCCGATAAGAATGTTGCAGACTCTTTGCAGAGGGTTCCGGGAGTATCCATCGTTCGAAGCGGCGGCGAGGGTGCCGAGGTAAGTATCCGAGGAACTGCACCTGAGCTCACTTTTACCCAGCTAAACGGAAACTATATAGCCACTCCCGGCGATGATCCATCCCGATCATTTTCCTACGCATTGCTACCTTCAGCGATGATCTCCCGAGCGGATGTGTATAAAAGTCCAGAAGCAAAACTGGATGAAGGCGGGATAGGTGGTACTGTAATTTTACACACCCGCAAGCCACTGGACCTGGATTCCGGGGAGGGCATGTTATCCATTGAGAGTACTTATGCTGATGTTACTGGGGAGTACGAACCTCAGTACACCGGTTTTTACTCATGGAAAAATGATCAGGAAACCTTTGGCGTATTGTTTGGATACTCAAAGCAGGATCGTCAGAACCGGGTAATTAGCACCTCGGTAGAAAACTGGGGTTGGCAGGGAGATGAGTCCCCCCAGACTGGCGTAGAGGCCAGGGGGCCGATGGTGGATATCGACGGTAATGAATACCGGGATTTCTATGCGCCGCGAGCCGTTGTCGGTAGTGTATTGGAAGAGGAACGGACCCGGGATGGCATGCAGCTAAGTGCCCAATGGCGTCCGGTAGAACAGCTGGAATTTGGTGTCAATTATTTCCGCTTTGAGCTGGGCGGCAACTCAGAGAATTATCGTATCGTATTTCCTGAGTGGAACTACGGGGATGCAATAGCGCCGGGCAGTCTCAAGTTTGATGAAGATGGTGATACTCTTCTTGGCATTGGTATGCTCGATCGGGGCCAGGCAGAGTTACAGTCTCCACAGGTAGCTGGTGACTACACTCGAGCGGAATATATTTCGGATACGCTGGATTTCAATATCAGTTACGAGGGAGATGGATATAGTGCTCGGTTGGTAGTCGGTAATACCAGTGCAGAGGGCGGCCCCTCTGAGAAATTGTTTGCATCAGTCAATTCCCGTTATGGCACTGCAACCGATTGGAGCTGGGATCTCAGCAGTGGTACTGCTGAAATTGATACCAGTGCAGATCTGGGAGATCCCAACACTTATCCTTTATATGACTGGTTCTCATCCCATTGGACCAGCAGCGAGGACGAGGAGAGTTACTACCAGCTGGACGTTTCCATCGATATGGATTATGCCTGGCTTACCTCCCTGGATGTTGGGGTTAAGTACCGGGACCATGAGATAAACCGCCGCATCACCAAACAATCCTGGGATGATGATAATCCTCCCTGTCCAACGATTAACTGGGGTGATGTTGATGGAGCTTGTTACCCCTGGTGGCCAAGTGATTCATTCCACACTGACCCCGATGGTGTGCCCGACACAATCGATATCCTTTCAAACGGCCCTCTCGATAATATTATCGGCGGTGTGAATGTGCCAAATTTCGCTTATCTGGAGTTTGATAAGTTAAAAGAGTTTCTATACGCAACCTATGGTGACCCTACGGTAATCGTCGAGAAAAATCAGGTTTACCGGGTTGGTGAGGAAATTACGGCTGCTTATGTACAGCAGAATTTTGCTTCGGCAGTCCTGCGCGGAAACTTTGGCATTCGAGCAGTCCAGACCAAGCAGTATGCGAGCACCTACGACAATATTGATGGGGTCTTGCAGGACGAACCCAATATTCGTGACAGCAGCAATACTGATATTTTACCTAGTGCTAATATCGCTTGGGATATCTCCGATGAACTGGTTATGCGCGCAGCTCTCGCTAGAGTCGTAGCGAGAGTGGAATACGATAATCTCGGTGGTTCTGAAGTGATCCACGCTCCTTTGCCCGGCTCAACAGTCAGTCAAGGGTATGCAGGCAACTCTGAATTGGAGCCTTATAAAGCTGATCAGTTTGATTTGGGGCTGGAGTGGTATTTCGATGATGCCTCTGCTGCAGGACTGACCTTGTTCAGAAAAGATATTGCTTCGTTTGTAATCAACGGCAGTTCTATGGTGACAAGGGATATCGATGGTGTTACCCGGGCAGTGTCTATGTCTATGCCGGTCAATGGCACTGATGCTACCGCACAAGGTGTAGAACTGTTTGTTCAGTATGCCTTTGATAATGGCTTTGGAGTCTATGCAAACTATACCTTCACAGATACGGAGCTAGCTGAGATTGACTCTGAAGGTATCAAAACCAAAACAGAAATTGCCGGCACTTCAAAGGACCAGTACAACCTATCCCTTTACTATGAAAATATCGACTTTAGCATTCGCGCTTCTTACAATTATCGCAGTGACTATGCAGACGGATTCCACAATGGCATGAACACTTTCACTGATGAATACGATCAGTTGGATGTTAATGCATCTTATCGCTTGATGGATAACCTGACGTTGACCGCCTCAATAATCAACCTTACCGAAGAGAAGGTGGATAGATATTGGGGTGAGGAAAACAGGGTCTGGGGCTCCTCATATTCAGGCCGACGAGCTTATATGGGGCTGACATATAGTTTCTAACCTCATTGCTACCCAGTCACGCGGACACAGGGACGTGTCCGCACCTTTCTGTAAATTTTTAATTTCATATCAGCGTACTCAGTTTAGGCGCAATTGAGTATTTTATTAGCTCTCATATATCAATTCGATCTAGGAAATGTGTGCATTTTATACTAGTACTCAGTTGAAGGAGTAATTTAAAGTAGTTTGAATGGAGGGATTTATCATGAAAAGGGTATATATAGAAGACGCAACACCCTATGCTCTGGGAGTTTGTGTCACAGTCTACACTACCTGTTAATAGAAGGTAGTTTTTCACAAAAAGTGAGATGGCCCTTGAAAATGAGGGACGTCTCACTCAGGGCTAATACAGACAAATCAAGAATTTATCGATTCTGCCTTTCTAGTTTTTTTACCAGTTCTAGTAAATATGATGGTTAAGCGATGATGAAAGGCGCTGCTTTATTAGATAATTTCTTTCTCTATTTCAGTGAAAATGAAGTCATCTTGTGGGATGTTGTTCATCACGATCAGTGGGCTTTGGATAAAGAAACCCTCATAAATATTCTGGATAAATTTTATTCCGATGTGCAGACAGGAGAAACTAAGGCAGCAGATTTCCTTCAAAGTAATGGAGCCTTCATCAGTGGTGATTTAGCTCGGAAACAATGGGGTTGGGATGTACTATCCTGGTTTTACCATTATGGCACCAAGCTTTCGTTACCGCCCTCGACTGAGGGCAAAGAAGGGGCTAGTGAAGATCCCAGGGTATCTTGGGTAGGACAGTATGTTGACTACTGTAAACAGGTGCCGGAAAAGGCTAAAGGCAAGTACAATTATCCAGAAGTGGATATTCCACTGAATAGCTTTCCTACCACCAATCAGTTGGAGTCTGTGTTTGGGACCCGGTTTTCTTCACGAAAATTTGTACCGGGTACCACTTTAAAACGTGAGCTTTTGGAAAAAATACTTTTTCATTGTGTAAAATTTCGTACTTCTCCGTTTGTTGAAAAGTTTTATAAGGCCCACTCAGACAAAATAAATTATTTTGGATATTTTCGCAGCAGCCCTGCTGGCGGCGCCTTACAAGCTACAGATATTTACCTGATAGTGCATTCGGTACAGGGGATTGATCCTGGTATTTACCTTTACAATCCAATTGATCATGGATTGACCAAAGTCGGAGGTCCTGTTAGCCATGATAAGATCCGCCGCTTGCTGGTCGGTCAGCCCTATGCCGAGGGTGCCGCAGTTAATATTTGCTTTGTCTGCAAATTTAATCGGTTCTGGTCCAAGTATCGTCATTCCCGTATCTATCGGATGGCTTACCTTGAAGCCGGCCATCTATCTGAGAATATATTTCTCTATGCACACTCTCTTAAGCAAGACGTATTTATAGCGGGCGCTTTTTACGATGAAGAGTTTGAGAGTCTGCTGAAGTTGGATAAAGACAGTGCCATGGTCTTTTTTATGGCTATTGGGGAAGGAGAGCATGCCTGTTTCCCGGTAGAGTACTTGCCTTCTGATTCAACAAAATTGGATTAATGAGTAATAGTTAAATGTTTTGCCTGAAAAAAGAAGTTTGACATTGCGGTAATCGATGATTTCAGGGCCAAAATAACCAGTTTGGGACTTCCAATGAGCATAAAAGAGAAAAGGTACTTATGGTGAGGTGAAAACTGCAAAGCAGTATGCCCCACCGAAGTAGATAAGGATAAGGTGCGTTAGTGCAGGGTGTGGACCAACCGTGAACTTAAGCGCATGGTGGGGGAGAAGCGGATCATATCGATCAGAGAGTCGATATAGCGTTCACCGAGTTCGCCGATATCTTCAATTCTTGAGGATAAGAGCCAAGTTTCAATCACACCGAACAGGCCACCGTGTAACATCTGCATCGCGAGGTCTGTATCAAGATCTTCGGGCAGTTGGCGCTCGGATACTGCGAGGGCAATCAGTTGTGCCATTCGCTCAAGCCCGCGGGTGCGCCCTTGCTTCATACGCAAGTGGGCTTCATTGTTCTCGGTAACCTTTTCTTCACAGGGATGGAAGATAATCTCAAGTACCTGCTGCCACTCTGGGTTACAAGCAATTTCCTGAAACAGCCACACCCAGCGGGTTCGCAGTGTACCGAGGGGATTGGCGTTGAGTTGCTCGCCGGCGTTATTACAAAGTTGTTCGCCGGGTAGTACCATGCGTTCTGTCAGAGCGAGCAGCAAACCGGTTTTGCTGTGAAAGTGGTCGGCAACAGCACCGCAACTAACTCCAGCCAGCTTTGCGACTTCGGAAAGGGAAGGGCGACACACTCCATATTCATGAAACACATTGAGCGCAGCGTTTAATATACGCTCACGGGTGGTCAAAATTTGCTCATCTCTGCGTTTGGTCATAAGGAACAGCGGCTTCTTTAATCAATTATTAGTTTCACTCTGGCTCATTTTTGCAGCGTTTAACCGCAGGTGCGCAAAGGGGTTTTATGTGCAAACCCTTGAATATACTGGGTGAAAGTGCATGTTAGATGAAAATTGCACGATTATGAACAGTTGATCCTGTTTCCTACGTACTCATAAAATGCCACGCTACTTTACTCAGATTTCCTTGTCACTTAAAAATTCCGCTAACTGCCAGTATTTTGTCCGCGCAGTCACTTTTAGAGGTAACCATGTTAAAAGCCCGCGCTCTCACCAGCCTTTTGGTCGCTTCCGCATTGTTGGCGGGATGTAACGAGGAAGCTTCGGCTCCACCGGGAATGGCCCCCCAAGTGACCGTAGTCACACTTCAGCCGGAATCCGTCACCCTTACCAGGGAGCTGCCGGGGCGGACTTCACCTTTTAAAGTGGCCGAGGTTCGCCCGCAGGTTAATGGCATCATAAAACGCCAATTGTTCCGTGAAGGTGGCCAAGTTAGTGCAAATCAGCCGCTTTACCAGCTAGATGACGCTCTTTATCGTGCTGACGTCGATAGTGCCAGAGCAAGTTTGCAAGGCGCAAAGGCGGCTATGAACATTGCTCGCCTCAAAGCCGAGCGCACTGCGAACCTGGTGGGGAATGGTGCTGTTAGCACGCAGGAAAATGATGCTGCGGAAGCCGATCTTCAGGAGGCCCGAGCCGATGTAGCCGCAGCTCAGGCGGAGCTGCACAGGGCGGAAATCCAGTTGGAATATGCGCGGGTCACTTCTCCGATTACAGGCCGAATTGGCAAATCTACAGTTACTCAAGGCGCTCTGGTAACGGCCAATCAGGCCGGAACTTTGGCTACTGTGCAGCAACTAGATCCGATCTATGTTGAGGTTACCCAGTCGGCAGCTGAGCTTGTTAGCCTCCGTCGAGCGCTTCAAGCGGGAACACTGGCCGACGCCACTCATCTACCTGTGACAATCCTATTAGAAGATGGCAGCGAATTTGAACACCAGGGCAAGCTGGAGTTTGCCGAAGCCAGTGTCGACCCCTCAACGGGCAGCGTATTGTTGCGAGTAGTTGTCCCAAACCCGGACACCATGCTTTTGCCGGGCATGTATGTGCGCGCAATTGTCGGTAGTGGTGTCCGTGAAGACGCAATTCTGGTACCTCAGCAGGGAATTGCGCGGGACCCTAAGGGCAACACCTCAGCCATGGTAGTGAATGAGGAAAATGTGGTTGCCCAGCGATCTGTGCGGGTTAGTCGTACGATTGGCAATCGCTGGCTAGTGGAAGATGGGCTCAAGGCCGGGGACCGGGTCGTAGTCGCCGGGCTGCAGAAAATTCGCCCGGGAGCACCGGTACAGGCCAGCGAGCGCGAAAATGAGCAGCTGCCGGCGGCTGAAGGCGATCAACAGGCTGGCGAAGCGCCTGCACAGCAGGGGTCTTAAGGGTAGGGGTTATGGCAAGTTTTTTTATCAATCGGCCCATCTTTGCCTGGGTGCTGGCAATTATCACGATACTGGCAGGTGTGTTGTCTATCGGCGAGCTGGCAGTTGAGCGCTATCCAAATATCGCGCCACCGTCGATCAATATAGAGGCAAATTATCCAGGCGCTTCCGCCAAGGTGGTTGAGGATTCGGTTACTCAAATCCTCGAACGCAACATGAAGGGCCTCGATGGTCTCCTTTATATGTCCGCCACCAGTCAATCCAACGGTGGTGTTTCAATCTCTTTAACTTTCGAGAATGGAACTGACCCGGATACAGCCCAGGTCCAGGTGCAAAACAAAGTGCAACTGGCGATGCCGCTGCTGCCACAGGAGGTCCAGGTACAAGGAGTAAATGTTAGTAAGTCTCGAGGTGGCTTCCTAATGGTCGCCGGCTTTGTGTCTGAAGACGGCAGCATGAACCGCAATGATATTGCTGACTATATCAATTCGGCCATTGTTGACCCGATCAGCCGGGTGCCAGGCGTGGGCAATGTGCAGGTATTTGGTTCCAAGTACGCGATGCGGATTTGGCTCGATCCCAATAAGCTCACCACCTATGAACTTACCCCTAGTGATGTTACCGATGCAGTGCGGGCCCAAAATGCACAAGTTACGGTCGGAAGCCTCGGTGCTGCTCCCTCTATTCCAGGGCAACAGCTAAATGCGGCAATTACTTCCCAGGAGCGCTTGCAAACCCCTGAGGAGTTCCGGGATATTATCGTCAGAGCCAATGACGACGGCTCGCTCTTGCGCCTCGGCGATATAGCTCGGGTCGAGCTAGGTGCGGAGAATTACGAGTTTATTTCCCGTTACAACCGCCAGCCTGCAACCGGCATCGCTATTAACTTGGCGACTGGGGCCAATGCCCTGGAAACGGCTGATGGGGTGAAAGCCAAGTTGAAGGAGCTGGAGGCTTACTTTCCCCGTGGCCTGACTTCGGTAGTACCATTCGATACGACACCGTTTGTTGAGGCATCTATTAAGGGTGTTATCTCTACCTTGATTGAAGCGATCGTCCTGGTATTTCTGGTGATGTATCTGTTTCTTCAGAACTTCCGTGCCACATTGATTCCGACGATTGCGGTACCAGTGGTGCTAATGGGTACTTTTGCCGTACTCGCTTCGCTGGGATTCTCAGTCAATATGCTCACGATGTTTGCCATGGTGCTTGCCATTGGCCTGCTTGTGGATGACGCCATTGTGGTGGTGGAGAATGTCGAGCGGGTGATGCGGGAGGAAGGGCTCTCCCCCAAAGAGGCCACTAAGAAGTCGATGCACCAGATTACTGCGGCACTGATTGGCATTGGCGTAGTTTTGTCGGCAGTGTTTGTGCCTATGGCATTTATGGATGGCGCCACCGGCGTGATCTACCGTCAGTTCTCCGCCACGATTGTTGCAGCTATGGCGTTGTCAGTGTTGGTGGCGATTATCCTGACACCAGCGCTTTGTGCGACCTTGCTGAAGCCAATATCCAAAGGGGAGGGGCATGGGGAGAAGGGCTTTTTTAGCTGGTTCAATCGCAACTTTGATCGAGGTAGCCAGCGCTATCAAGGTGGAGTGCAAGGTATTTTGAAGCGCAGCGGTCGTTTTATGCTGTTGTTTGTTGCGCTTTCCGCAGTCATGGCCTTCCTATTCCTACGGTTGCCCAGTTCGTTCCTGCCGGATGAGGATCAGGGTGTGCTGTTCTCCATGGTGCAGGCGCCGGTGGGGGCAACCCAGGAGCGCACTATGAACTCTATCCGAAAAGTAGAGGACCAGTTCCTGAACAATGAGCAGGGTATCGTGAAATCAGTATTCTCGGTACAGGGGTTCAGCTTTGCCGGTAGCGGGCAAAATACCGGTATTGCTTTTGTAAATTTGGAAGATTGGTCCCAGCGTGAAGAAGAGTCTCAGAGCGCTGGGTCTGTCGCCATGCGCGCGATGGGTGCCTTGATGCAAATTAAAGATGCGATGGCTTTCGCTTTCGCACCTCCGCCGCTCCCCGAGTTGGGTTCTTCTGGTGGTTTCAACTTTTATCTTCAGGATAATGGCAGTTTGGGTCATGAGGCTTTAACTGCAGCCAGGAACCAGTTTCTGGGAATGGCCGGGCAGAGTGAACTTTTGGCTAATGTTCGCCCCAATGGCCAAGAAGATACCCCGCAATTCCGTGTAAAAATTGATAATGCAAAAGCAGCTGCGCTTGGCTTGTCTATCGACGATATTAACAGCGCTTTGAGTACAGCATGGGGCGGTTCATATATTGATGACTTTATCGATCGCGGGCGGGTAAAACGCGTGTATATGCAGGCTGATGCTCCCTTTAGGATGGTCCCGGAAGACTTCCAGTTGTGGTCAGTGCGCAACGATAAGGGCGATATGGTACCGCTATCATCCTTTGCCAGTTTTGGCTGGGAGTACGGTTCCCCCCGCTTGGAGCGCTATAACGGCGTTCCCTCAATGCAGGTTAATGGGCAGGCTGCACCCGGAGTCAGCTCTGGTGAGGCAATGGAAGAGGTTGAGCGCCTAGTGGCGCAACTACCCGCAGGTATTGGTATGGAGTGGAGTGGTCTCTCATATCAAGAGCGCTCTGCTGGAGCACAAACTCCATTGCTGTATACCTTGTCCCTTTTGATCGTGTTCTTGTGTTTGGCTGCTCTCTATGAAAGCTGGACCGTACCGACAGCAGTACTATTGATGGCTCCTTTGGGAATCCTGGGTGCAGTACTGGCCAATAGCCTAAGGGGCATGGAGCGCGACATTTACTTCCAAGTCGCGATGCTGACTACAGTGGGGCTAACCAGTAAAAATGCCATCCTGATTGTGGAGTTTGCGAAACAGAATCTGGAAGACGGTATGGAACTGGTAGATGCCACGATGCGAGCTGTACGGGACAGGTTACGCCCGATTTTAATGACATCTCTCGCTTTTGGTTTGGGGGTGTTGCCCTTAGCCATAGCAACCGGAGCTGGCTCAGGTGCCCAACGGGCAATCGGTACCGGTGTGTTCGGCGGCATGATTGTTGGAACTCTACTGGGAATTTTCTTTATCCCACTGTTCTTTGTTGTGGTGCAGCGGTTGTTTGGCAAGAGAGTGCATAAGCAGGAAGTGGAGCTGGCTAAACAAGACATTTCGTCAGAAAAAAATGAGAGACCAGAAGCGGCCGAAGCGCTTTAACAGAGCTTTAACTATAAAGTAAATAAAGCCAGGCCAGGTTAATGGGCCTGGCTTTTTACTTTCTGGTCCCCCATAAGCCACAAGATCCCTGAATAGGGTGCTACTGCGAGTCTCAAGATACAAAGTGAACCTCTTTTAGTTCCAGCACCGCCAAGAAGTCATTGTTTTAAATTATTCGCTGAAGTAATGAAACATCAGCAATGATTTAAATCAAGAAGCCGAATAGTGTTTGGAGTCAAAATGCTAATCCCTGGCAAGGTGAGTAGCTATCCATACGTGATTGAACCTCACTTCTAAGCTAGATAGAGCGCAGTATAGAAGCCTGATATGGACGTTCATAGACTATTACGTCTATGGAGCATGCGAGGAAGCACCGATATTGCATAAATGTTATTAACAGCTAATTTAAGGTGAAGAGTCGGGATGGATTTAAAAGTTAAAGAAGGTCAAGTGTGGAAATATGATAATCGAGAGGGCGAGGAAGATTCGCGGGCTATCATATTAAAAATTGAAGAGTCTAAGTACGATTCAATGGTGGTACATGTTCAGATTTCAGGCATTAAAATTGATAACCCTAATAGTGGAGAGGTCATTGAGGAAATTACCCATATGCCGTTTTCAATTGAGGCGCTAGGGGCAAGCATATCTGAACTAATGGGGGAGTGTGAGATACCTGATTATGAGGACGGCTATAATTCATGGAAACGTGAATATATTAATGGCAATGCTGGCGTGTTCTCTATTTCTATTGGAGAGTCAGTGAAGTATATGGATGATGCGGTGAACAGCTAACAATAGCCTTTTTACTACATTTCAAAAACAAATATTCTTTTATGTGATAACCGCCTCAAACTTATAGCCCCTAATTAGAGTTGTAGGGGCTCAACGCATTGAATTATATCGAGAAGGCAACTCTATTCGTTTAGTAAAAGCTCACTATTTCTGATAGTTCAGTTGTCAAAATGCAGTGCCTTGGTGGGTTACTTATACTTATCTATCAACCATATATTGTGGAATCAAGTTGCAGCTAAACAGGATTGGGGTCTCTGTAAGAAATACTTAACCTGAATGAAGCTGACTTACCAAAGACGTCAATATGCTTTGAGTTCCTTGAGGATGGAAGTGGTACATTGGTACCCTATAAATATTCGTTTTGGAAATACATTTCTTGATACAATCGTCTCGTATTCGTGGTGAAATGGAATTGCTTATTTCAAATAGCCTTAGATTTGGAGTGAGTGAGGTAGTAGCGGGAGAATGTGGATGTTTATTGCTGACTCTGACAAAGAGTGGGAAAAGTTTGGCAAAGAAGATGCTTATTACGGTGTTCTAACCGAAGAAAAATTTAGGAAGGAAAACTTAACAGATAGCGCGAAGCAAGATTTCTTTAAAACGGGGCAAAGCCATGTTCACAATATACTGACAAAAGTGAAGCGGCATGTAGATGATGGCTTTGTCGTCAAAAGGGCGCTTGATTTTGGCTGTGGAGTTGGAAGAGTAGCGATCCCTTTAGCGTATATTGCTGAAGATGTTACAGGTGTTGATATATCTGATTCGATGCTTATGGAGGCTAGAAAAAATAGTCATGAGCAAGGCTTAAAGAATATTGAATTTGTGAAAGCTGATGAGAAGCTTTCTCTAGCTCAAGGGAAATTCAACTTCATACACTCCTTTATAGTGTTTCAACATATCCCTGTTAAAAAAGGGCAAAGACTGTTTCGTCTTCTGCTTGATAAGTTAGAATCGGGTGGGGTTTGCGTTGCCCATTTTTCATACACCAAAACTTCAAAACTGAAAAGGTTGACTTCATTTTTGAGCAGTACTGTGCCTTTTTCAGGGAATATCCTTAACCTTCTTAAAGGCGATCCTTTTATGGCTCCAAGAATGCAGATGAATAACTATGATTTAAATAGGTTACTTTCTCTGGTTCAAAGGGAGGCTATGTCAAATTGCTATCTGGATTTCACGGATCATGGTGGTGCGCTTGGGGTTTCACTCTATTTCAAAAAGGTGTAAAGAGGCGGCAGGATTTGCAAGCATTGCTACTGGTGCCTTAGAGAGAAGAACAGACCATTTCAGAGGTAAAGGGTTGAAAGATCTGGATTATTAAAAATCTTAGTTCTACGAGCAAGTACTGTCATGTAGTCGAGAATATAGAAATAAAACTAACAGTGGTGGGAGATAATTGTGGCCGACATGAATCCTTTAGACTTATGTTATCCCCTTATCGAACAAGTTAAAGGCATATATTGGCTTCCATTTCGTAGGGCATCATCATTTCAATATTTTTTGGGAGACTGGAGCCTTTCATTTTTCGGGCAGAGATGGCAAAAAGTCTTTGACAACAGCAAGTATGCGCCAGTTGCTACCCTTATCGATGAGAGCCATAGTTATTCCAGGCGCGATAAAATGAAGTCTCAGTGGGGGAGGGAGTTTTCTTATATCTCGTTTTGCCTATACCCGCTCTCAACGATCTGTAGTGTGAAAGTGGGGTTGGCTGATTTTATGATTGTTGGAGCTGCTTCCTTTGATTTCCGGGTAATTCAGGTAGGGGAGTCAACTCAATCTAGGCTTTTTAATGTTTCTGACCATAATCAACTAAAGCAGTTTATTTTCAAAATGCATAATGAAAACTGTGATAAATTGCTGGAAAAGGGTTATCACGATTCCTTTACTGCATGGGGTTTGGATGAGATACAAGAGCACAAGATTAAGGGGAGAAGCTGGTATGAAGTCGTTGATGGAAGCCGAAATCTAAATTGGCGCTTTAATTTATATACCCAGTTATCAGACAGGCACCTCTTACAAATTACCTACGAACCGAGCCACTTCTGGCCACCGTACCATACCCCAAGTAAAAAAGCTTTACGAATCAGCAAATCCCCTTTGTGGGATTTTATGGATAACCTGAAACTGTCCAAAGTGAAGAAGGACTTCCCTGTGATAAAGTCTATACCTTAGAGGTAGAGGTTGGATGCCTATTGATGCTTTCTCGATAGATAGGTTCTGCTGAATAAAAAGTTATAATAAAAAATCTATTTGAGATAGTGATAGTGACTCTACTTGTGTAAGCAGGGTTAAGCGAATTTAGAACTTGCTGGAACTGAATATGTTTGATGTAAATTCTCTGGACTTAAGATTCCCGATTATTGAGCAGATAGATGACATATATTGCTGTCCATTTAGTTCCTCAGAGAAATATCAGTATGATTTAGGTGGCTGGCATTTATCATTTTATGGAGAATCGAGAGCGCAACCTGGTGAGAACTCTAGATATACCTCACGTTATACTCCTATTCACAGTGAAGAAAGTTATTCAAAGTTCAATGATACGGAGCCTCAATGGGATGATGAGAGTCCTTATATTTGGTTTAGGCTTCATCCTATTGCGGCGATTGCTAGTTTAGGACCTGAATGGAATGAAGCTTGGACGATAGGAACTATTGCCCTGGATATCCGAGTAATCCAGATACGAAAACCGGCCAAGCCTGGAACGATCGATATTTCTGATCGTAGCCAGTTGAAATCGTATATTTTCAAGCAGCATAGTGACAAGCAAGACCTGCTACTGAGTATGGGGCATCTAGGTTGCTTTAGTGCGGGTAACATGGATGAAATCCAAGAGCACGAAATCAATGGGCGGAATTGGTATGAAATTATTGATGGGAATCGAAACTTAAATTGCTGTTTTAACCTGTACACCCCCCTGTCAGATAAGCATCTTCTTCATGTTGCATATATAGTTAACCAATTCTGGCCACCGTACCATATGCCTAGTAAAAAAGCTTTGCAAGTAAGTAAACTTCCCTTGTGGAGTTTTATGCAATGTTTGGAACTCTCTAGTGCCGATGAAAGTTTACAAGTAGAAGCCAGCACTCTACAGAACGATACCGCCAGGATTGAAGAAGAGTGGCCAAGAGGGGTGGATAGTGCGGACTTACTAGATTTAGATCTCCCAATTATATTGCAAGTTGATGATATCCATTGGCTGCCATTTGATAGAGCGCCGGTGCACCACTACGACCTAGGTGATTGGCATCTCTCATTTTCTGGGAAAAGGAATCTACAAGCTCAAGCGGGCACTGGTGGTGCCCCTTATACTACGCCTATACAAGATGATGAAAGTTACCCGAGGTTTAATGGTGATGAGGCTCGGTGGGAGGATGAAAGTTCATACGTATGGTTTAATTTTCATCAGATTATGGCTCAATGCAGCGTCAAGTTTGGGGAGGATTGCGCTTTAACTATTGGGACCGTTTTCTTTGATGTACGAGTGATTCAGTTATGTGATCCAGCTATGCTTCGAATCCACTATCTTCCTGATGGGGACCAATTCAAGCAGTTTATTCTTGGTATGCTCATTCCCCACTCGAAAGGTGATAATACTCAAGGGTTCAAGATTAATGAGAGGACTTGGTACAAAGTTGGATATGACGATTATGGAAAAATTGATCTTTATACCTGCTTGTCAACCAAACATTTCCTCCACGTCGCCTACAACGATGATCAGTTCGGTTTAGATGGGTGGTATCACTCTCATACCAGGAAATCTGGGAAGCTCGCCAAATCCCCCCTTTGGAGCTTTATGGAAAATTTGAAGCTTTCTAAAATTGAGGAAGGGAGCCAGGTTATAACCGGCACGGTGGAGCAAAAAGCCGGTCACGCCGAGGAGAACGCCCTAGAAGAGATATCTAGCTATACCGAAATGAAGGAGAGAATTGGCACTATAAAAAAAGAAAGAGATCTGCCTTTCGTTGATGAGTCAAGCTGGTGAAAGTTGATACTGACTTGCTATGTTCAGCTTTAACAACGTAGCGGGCTATTTTTTCTGATTGAGGCAGAGGGGGGGGGAATCTGCCCCCCAAGTCACGTTTCACACTAGCTCAGCAATACGCTCTTTTGCCGTGGCCAACGCCTTTTCCTTTGCTTCATCTCCCATCGCCAAGCCTTCAGCATAGACAAACTCCACATCAGTAATGCCAATAAACCCAAGGAACTGTCGAAGATAATTACTTTGGGGATGGTCATCACCATAAACACCACCTCGTGAAATTAAAACGACGGCTTTTTTGTTCCTTAATAAGCCCTCAGGGCCGTTTTCGGTATATCGGAATGTTACCCCGGCACGTGCAATAAAGTCGAAGTAGGTGTGCAAATTAGACGGGACGTTGAAGTTATACATCGGGATACCTAGCACCAGCAGATCTGCCGATGATATCTCCTCTATCAGCTTGTCCGAAAGTTCTGCAATTTCACTTTGCTTGTTTGAACGGCTATCAGCTGGCGTGTTGTGGGCTTGAAAGTGCTCCAGGCTCAGATGAGGTACAGGCTCGGATACCAAGTCACGATGGATGATTTCATCATCCGGGTTATTAGCCTTCCAGCTCGCTATGAAATTGTCCGTAAGTTGAGATGACTGGCCGTTCTCTTGAAAGAGGCTGGACTTAATGTTGAGTACCTTTGCCATGACTGCTTCCTCGTAACTAACTTTGTATGAAGCTATTGAAACATTCATTAAATTGATTAAAAATTAGAATTATTTGCTTATTTCTATCTAAAAATTCGATCATGAGCCAACAGTTGACACAATTAGCAAACCCAAAGATCACTCTTGAGCAGTGGCGTTGCTTGATAGCGGTAGTTGAAGGGGGAGGGTATGCAAAGGCCGCCGAGCTTCTGCACAAGAGTCAGTCCTCGGTAAGCTATTCAGTGCAGAAGTTGGAATCACTACTGGCAGTAGCGGTTTTCACGATTAGTGGACGCAAGGCGATTCTGACTGCCGCTGGTGAGATGCTTTACCGGCATGCAAAGCAATTGCTGGAGGATGCCTCTGCAATAGAGCAGGCCGCTAACCGGGCCTCGGCTGGATGGGAGTCCCAGATTGCGATTTCTGTAGAGGTGCTATTCCCAATATGGTTGCTACTGGACTGCCTTGCGCTATTTGGTAAAGAGAGCCCCCAGACCCGTATTGAAGTCCATGAAATGGTGATCAGTGGTGCTTTGGAGGCTTTAAATGAAGGGCGGGTCGATTTTGCGATCAGTCCTAGAATCCCCCAGGGCTACAACGGTGAGTTACTGCCGGCTCCTGCCCGGCTTGTTCCCGTGGCGCACCCCAGCCATCCCCTACATAAGTTGGATCGCCCGTTGACAATGAAAGATCTCCGTAATCACCGGCATTTGGTGGTTCGGGATACTAACCCCCAGCGCGGAAGTAAAACGCTTACGGTTGACGTCGCTAAGCGATGGACGCTAAGCAGCATGTCTTCTTTGATCAGAGCCGCCTGTCAGGGGTACGGTTTTTCTTGGTTACCGGAAGATAAAATTCTTAATGAGCTTATTGAGGGAAGTCTAAAACTGTTGCCCCTTGAAGGAGGAGGTAAAAGAGAGGTCCCTATGTATCTGATCTTTCCTAACCGGGATGATATCGGCCCCGGCGCACTGAGATTGGCAACTATTATCAGGGAGCGTTTGCAGGACCTGTCTTCCCCGGAGAGTTCTTAAGTAAGAACCAGGTCGGTCGGCAGGGCCAACAGCTCGCTTACTCATTATTCAACAAGCCAATTTCGTGAGCGGTCTCGACGATTGGCTGGTACATTGAGTTGTCGGCTTTGATAAACCCTTTGCGGGGAAATGCGGCAAGTAGTTTAGGGTCCCGCATATTCAAAATCGCCTGCTGGACCTTGTCTAAGAAACCGTTGCCCCAGGTTTCATCGACATCCCCACGAATTGTCCAGTTGTAATCTGGATATCCTGGGGTTTTCCAGATTACTTGCACCTTGCTCTCATCCACTTTGCCGGCTTTCTTTTCGTTCTCCCACACTTTGTGATTCAGGGCGCCCACCTGATATTTCCCAGACTGCACTAGATTGAGGGTATTGGAGTGGTCGCCGGCAAAGCCTACACGGCTGAACACCTCGGCCGGGGGCTTGCCCAGTGCTTTTCTAATAAAATACTCCGGCATTAGCCGCCCAGAAGTGGAGTGCTCTGAACCAAAAGCAAAGGTCATACCCTCAATACCACGGGGGAACTCTTTTGAGGGAGTGAGCCCAGTACTTTTATTCGCAATAAAATAGGAGGTGAAATTTTGATCTCCTTCTCCCTGGGCAATGGCCTTGGCGCCAGGCTCCGCAATACGGGCCTGTACTCCAGTAAATCCGCCGAACCAGGCCAATTGAACTTTGTTATTTTTAAAGGCTTTAACCGTATCGCTGTAGGACTTCACCGGTAAGTACTTAACTTCAACCCTAAGCGTGTCGGACAAATACTGTGCAACTTTGCCAAAGCGTTTTTGTAAGCGCTCCGGGTCCTGGTCTGGAATGGCAGTGAAAACAAAAGGTTTTGGGTTTTCTTGAGATAATACGAAGGGTACGCCGCACAGAATTACGAGGCTTAGAATAGACACGGTTAAACGCTTTAACATTCTTTTGGTCCTCTGCGGATCTGTAGTTCAAAATTTGTAGGATAAAACTAAAAGTTTAACTATAGGCGTTATATATAGATCAGAATGTTTGGAAGAAATTGTATTTCTCTGTTTGGGCTAGCAAAAGTGAGATGGCTTTCTACCATTTATCCGCGATATCTGAGTTGTTGAAATAGTTGACACATATTTAGGCCTCTACAGGTGTTTATTATTATAGGGTCTCTTCCTTTGTAGGATGCTTTCTGTGCTAAATAGGCCCGCCACACAAGCAAGGGGAGTTACGGAGTTGTTTGGAGGCTCCTTAGACTCTAGAAAGAACCTTTAGTGTAAAATAGGCAGTTTATGCCAGCACTTGCGGAGTTGAAACATAGAATGAGTGAGTATGATGATCAGTTTAATCTGCGCAAGCGGCACCCATTTGGTAGAGTCCATCTGCTAATCAATGAGCTACAAAGCTATTTGGCCACGCAAACCCTGAGAAACTCACTGGATATCAGCTACGGAGATAACCCCGGTGAAAAGGTTGATATATTCCCTGCTAAATCTCCTAATGCACCGGTTTTTGTGTTCATCCACGGCGGGTATTTCCGGGCGCTAGATAAAAAGCAATACCGGTACATTGCCAAGCCCTTTGTAGCGGCCGGGTGTACAGTTGCTTTGGTCAACTATGATTTGGCGCCCGCCGTCAGTGTTAAAAAAATTATTGAGCAAAATATAAAGGCATTCTTATGGATATATAAGAATATTGATCGCTGGAATGGCAAACCCAGTAATATAGTGATCTGTGGTCACTCTGTTGGGGCCTTTCTTGTTGCTAAAATTTTAGAATTTGAGTGGACACCTGAAGTCCGTAGCTCAATTAGCGGCGCTATTATGTTAAGCGGGTTCTATGATTTAACAAAGATGAGGCAATCTTATCTCAATGAATCTCTGCGTTTATCAGAAGATGACGTTACCAATTTGAGTCCCATTTTTGGCGATATTAGATGTTTCACCAAAGCGATTGTTGCAGTAGGCGATGATGAGACTGCGGAATTTATTGACCAGTCAAAAAGGTACTGTGGGAAGCTACAGCAAACGAAAAGCCCGTGCGAATATATACTTTTGAAAAATAAAAACCACTATACCGTATCGCGTATGTTAAGTAGTAGAAATAATGATCTAATGAATAGGATACTGGATATTTGCGGTGTGAATTGAGAGAGGGGGGATACGATTTAACGCTCAATTTATATAGTTTTGAACATAAATTGGGATTACCAGCTTAAAATCAGGGAGCCTCTTAAGGCCTGTAGGACATTACTGAATTATGCCGAGACTCCCTGACTATCAATTAGCTTTACTTTCTCCAGTAAGAGATTGTAGGTAGGAGCAGCAATAGCCAGCGAGGATGCCTAGAGCGGTCACTATTGTCAGCCCAATCACTCCAGATAGAACGTTGGCTGGATGGGCTGCAAAGAAAGTGATTAACCCTAAAAACCAGGCAATGATATTACCTACAAGTGGTAGTCCTCTTAGCGATACCACCACAAATGCAACGGAAAACACTGTAACTGCGAAGGCAATATTGCCCATCATTGGTAGTAATAGAGCATTAACTATAGCTGCTGTCATCCCCATCAATATTCCCAGAGCAACACAAATCCCACTGGAGATTGCGCTGAAGGCAGAGTTTGGCTGGGTAAAGAAAGCAACCCAGCCAACAAACATAGCCCAGGGTGGTAGTTCTAACATAGAGCAAGTGAATGCTGCTGCACTGGCAATAGTTGCAGCGATAAGGGTATCCCTGATGTATTTAGCCGACGGTACTTGGGCTTGATCGACCATTGGTTTTTAGTCCTCTTTCCAACTGGTATAACGATCAGTTGGAGATTGTTAAGTTGAAGCGGGCATTGGCTGTGAAGTTAGATAATTCCACCGTTGGCTCGTATAACTTGGCCGTTGATCCAGCCACCTTGCTCACTGACTAAAAAGGCAACGGTATTCGCAATATCTTCAGGCCTTCCCAATCGCTCAAGTGGCGACATTTTGGCAAGAGTTCCCACCATTTCATCAGTCTTTCCCGACAGGAAGAGCTCGGTAGCCGTAGGCCCTGGGGCGACGGCATTCACAGTGATATCTCTCCCCCGCATTTCCTTGGCGACTACCTGGGTCAGAGCTTCAACAGCTGCCTTGGTCGCCGCATATACGCTGTAATTCGGCATACACAAGTCGACGACACTCGAGGATAAGTTGACAATCCGGCCGCCTTCTTGAAGCCTTGCGGTGGCTTCACGCATGACATTGAAGGTGCCCTTAAGATTTACAGCTACCTGACGATCGAAATCATCTTCTTCACATTCTGCCAGAGGGGCTAGTTTCATAATGCCCGCATTATTAATGACAGTATTGATTCCGCCAAAGGTGACTTCTGCCGAGTTGAATAGGCGTGAAACCGCCTGTTGATCACTGATATCGGCTTGGGCAGTAACCGCCTTGCCACCCTCGGTTTCAATGCGGTTTACCAACTTTTCGGCAGCTGAATTATTACTTTCAAAGTTCACCAGAATGGTAAAGCCATCCTTTGCGAGGCGAGAGGCGATCGCCGCGCCTATGCCACGGGAAGCTCCTGTTACCAGTGCCACTTTCTCCATAATGATCTCCGTAGTGATTACTGGAGCTGCCCTTGCAGCTCCCTGATTCGGCTGTATTTCCATACTATTCGTGTTATTCATGTAGATAATCCGGCTAAAATGGAATCTATTGTTCCAAATAAACAAACAATAGGGCGATATGGATAAGCTGGATGCGATGCGCTTGTACGTGCGGATTGTGGAGCGGGGCAGTTTTACAGCCGCTTCTACTGATCTTGGGATTCCGAGGTCGACATCGACTCAGGTGATCAACCGGCTAGAGAAGCGGCTGGGAGTCAGGTTGTTGCAGCGATCGACTCGCAAGGTCAGGGCAACACTGGATGGGGAACTGTATTATCAGCGCTGTATTTCAATACTTGCGGACGTAGAGGAAGCAGAAGGGGCATTTACAGGTTTATTGCCAGGCGGTGAGGTGCGGGTAGACGTACAAGGGACTATTGCCCGTCATTTTGTTATGCCGCAACTCCCCCAATTTTTTGCCCAGTATCCTGACATTTCTTTGGTAATGAGTGAGGGGGATCGATGGGTGGACTTAGTCCAGGAAGGGGTCGACTGTGCTATTCGCTATGGACACTTGGCGGATAGTGAGCTGATTGCCAGGCGTTTAACCATGCTGGAACGGCTTACATGCGCATCGCCGCAATACTTGGAACACTACGGCCACCCAAGCTCTTTGGAACAACTGAATGGTCACCGTGTTGTAGCGCTTCGTTCTATAACGACTGGGAAGTCTACGCCGCTCTCTTTTTGTCTTGGCGACAGGGTAGAGACGTTGCAAGTTCCGGCGCAATTGACGGTAACTGGGACAGAGAGTTACTTGGATGGCGTTAAGCGGGGGCTCGGATTAGCTCAATTTCCAAAGTTTCATGTAGAAAAAGAATTGGATGCTGGAAATTTAGTTGAAATATTGCCCAATTTTCGCCCGCCCAGCGAGCCGGTATCGGTTGTGTTCACCCAGAATCGCTTTTTATCTCCCAGGGTTAGAGCATTTATTGAGTGGTTAAGTAAAATATTTTCAGTTTCCATTTAAAGGATTGTGATTAAGCTTTCATTTGAATTTAATTTTCCAAAAAATTATCTGCTCTTCAGATAGTAACTTGTCAAAAATTTGCGAAGTTAAATTATTGGTAGGCGTAAGAATATTTTTTTAGTTAAAAATCATATAGAGTAGCCGCGCACTGCGGATTTCAATAAATATTTCTATTCAGCCTTTGAAAGGCTGCATTAACAGATTTATTTTCATCTTTAGTGCGGATCTTTCTAAATTGATTTTCCGAGAAGCAGATACAGGGAGTATGTCTGTGAAAAGCTTTAAAATTTTTGCGCCTTTCGTGTTGCTATTTTCTACATTTGGCGCTCATTCAGAAGAAAATGTGCATGTTGTTTTTGAATCTTCCATGAGTGAAAGTAGATCAAATCTAATATCAAATAGAACTAAAAAAAGTTTAAATAACAAGATTTTTAGCTTGAAGCCCGGTAGTACCCTTGAGGTTCCCAGTGAGCTCGGCAAGCAACGGTTTACCTTGCAAAATATTCGCTCAACAAAAAATAGGGCTTCACTATCTGCATTTTCTGAGGATGGAAAAGGGTTTATCACCTTAGCCGAGAACAACGGTAGAATTGTTGGCTCAATACAATCTGAAGGTAGGCTCTACAAAGTGAGACCTGCCGGAAACGGTGCGGTTACAATCGCTGAGGTTCCAGACAATTCACTTGTCGACCATGATAGTAACTACTTTGAAGAAATGGATTTTACTTCCAAGGTTGGTGCGCTAAACACAACCTCAGGAATTGCGACTACTGACTCTGGTGGAAAAATAACCGTTATAGTTGCTTATACCGATGCCTTTGAGGCAGACGCCGGTGATGTACCCGCCTACATGGACTTATTGGAAGAGGAAACCAATGTTTCATTTGCCAATAGTGAAGTCAATACCTCGGTAGAAATTGTTCACGCTTATAGAACGAGCTATGCAGAGAGCGGCAGCTTCTATGTTGATCGCGAGTACTTTTCGAATGACGCATACCCAGAAACCAAAGAGCTATACGAACTAAGAGACTTGTATAGTGCAGATGTAATGATTGTTTTAACCGGCAATGATTTGTACAGCGGATCATGTGGACTGGCTAAGATGATCTACGCATCGGAATCAACAGCCTTTGCTTTCGCAAGGGAAGGGTGTGCAACGGGGTACTTCAGCTTTGCCCATGAAATTGGCCACCTGCTGGGAGCCCGACATATTATCTACAGTGATTCGAATATGGAGCCGTTTGAATATGGCCACGGCTACTGCAATACCACCCCTTCAACTTGGAGGAGTGTGATGGCCTACAATTGCCCGTCGGATCGAGGCGGCCCCAGAATTCAGCAGTGGTCCAACCCGGATATCACAATAGATGGAGACCCTACAGGCACCTCCAACCTTGAAGATAATGCCCGGGTTATCCGTGAGCGCGCCTGGGAGGTTGCCAACTTCCGGGTCGATGGGGAAAGTTAACGGCAAATTCATACAATAGCCGCTAGCAATGCAGAACTGCTAGCGGTTTTAATGAACGAAGTTGCTTCCAGTTACAATGTTAGGCCTTAGCCTTCTATTTAAAATTTAAGCCTGCAGAAGCCTTCGTCACTCTGCCATCAACTTGAATAGGCTCGTACAAAAATTCATCAGTTACTCCGCCTTCCCACTTAAATATTTCATTTCATCTGAAATTTCTTCAATTTTTTAGATATGATCGCTCTTACTGTATTCACTATAGGTTTGGTTAACTGTGTTGCCACTTCGCTCGCGTGATAGAGAAGTGGAAAATGAAGATTGCCGATACCTTGCATGATATCTGTTTCAACCGTAATGCCGTGATGTTGATAGTCAAAGAAACCGTACAAAAAATCGACATCGAAGCCCTGGATACGCATTGCAGCCTATTCCAGTGTGATATTAGCGATATGTTGGAGCTCGCAGATGAGCCGTAGTAAACGCCAGGTCATGATCAGTTGGATAGGCGCCAACGATTTGAAGAATACCTCTAACGGTGCAGTAGATGGGCGGCCCCTCGGGCCTATAGCCTCCACCCTAAAGTCTCATTCATTTGATGCGGTTGAACTGCTGTACAGCTATCCGGAAGCTGAGGTTAATCCCTATTTGCACTGGCTTTCCCAGCAGGTCGAAATACCGACTAAGGCCTATCCTGAGTCGCTAGTCTCACCGGTGGATTTCTCGGCGATCTATGAGGCGGCCGATAAACACCTGGCCAGGCTTGTAGACGAAGGCTGCGAGCTCTCTATATTGCTGAGCCCCGGCACTCCGGCTATGCAATCTATCTGGATACTGTTGGGTAAAACGCGCTATTCCAGTCGTTTCTATCGAGCCTCGATCGAGGAGGGCGTTGAAGAGGTAACCCTGCCTTTTGAATTATCGGCGGAGTATATTCCCGCAGCTAAAGAATTGAGCAGCTCAAAAATCAGCCAGCTAGCAGAGGCCGTCGCGCCGGTAGATGCCGCTTTTGACAGCATCATTACCCGTAACCCGGACATGCAGAGGCTGAAAGCACAGGCCCAGGTTTTGGCCCAGCGCAATGTCCCGGTATTGATCTACGGTGAGACCGGCACTGGCAAGGAGCTGTTTGCCCGTGCCATCCACAATGCCAGTGATAGGGCCAGTCGGCCCTTTATTCCCTTAAACTGCGGTGCGATTCCCTCGGAACTGGTGGACTCGGTTTTGTTTGGCCATACCAAGGGCGCCTTTACCGGTGCAGCCTCCGATAAGGCTGGGGTGTTCGAGCAGGCCCATGGTGGCACCTTGTTTTTAGATGAGTTCGGTGAGCTGGAGCCCAGCGTACAGGTACGGCTATTGCGAGTACTCCAGGAGGGTACTTTTGTTCCTGTTGGTGGCACTAGGGAAAAGCGGGTGGATGTCCGTCTGGTTAGCGCAACCCATCGCAACCTGATGGAGGCCGTTGCCAATGCCTCTTTCCGGGAAGACCTGTTCTACCGCATTGCCGTTGGCGTACTGCACTTGCCACCATTGCGCGAGCGAGAAGGGGATCTTTCACTGCTAGCCGGCGTAATCTTGGAAGCCCTGTGTGAGCAAGATGTGGGTTTACGGGGTAAAAAACTATCTCCCGGTGCGATGAACCTTATCATCAAGCACCCATGGTGGGGCAATGTGCGGGAGTTGCAGTCCAGCTTGCTGCGAGCAGCGCTGTGGTGTCAGGGGGATACGATTAGTGCACAGGATGTACGTCAGGCACTGTTTCAGATGCCCGAGAAAAATTCGGGGCTGCTGGATAAAGATGTATCGAAAGGCATTGATTTACAGGGCTTATGTGATGATGTAATGCGGCATTATATTCCCCTCGCATTCGACGTAGCCCAAGGCAAGAAAACCAAGGCAGCGGAGTTGTTGGGTTTCAATAGCTACCAAACCCTTGAGAATAAAGTGAAGAAATTGAGCATTAGCTAGCTGCTGCCAGCTTGGAGTTGGAGCATAGGTGTAGGCGTATTAACTACTGGGAAACTTGGCTAGAGGTTGGGGTAGGAAAGTAGAGCAAGAGTAAATAAGTTTACTTTGAGGTAAAAAACGTTATCTTTTGGTGTTTGTGGGACTGCCCCATCATTTTTCAGGTCTCCATTGGGGACTGTAGGGTGCGGTCTAAGCTGCTGGGTGATGGCGTACAGTATTTAACCTGAGGTGGGGCGCAGATAGGATTTTATTTCAACTTGTTGATATTAAAGGGTTTATTTCGAGATTTCACATTCACTATAGTGAGTGTTCGCAGGTCGAAAGTGGTGGTGTAAAGAAGGAAGCGGCGCAACTATTGAGGCTGAAGAGACCACAGGTATTGATCACCTGGATGGAAAATTCAGTGTAAATCAATGGTCGCTAAGTTGTTGGCACGACACCTGCACTAGCAGGGATATGGAAATAATAGAATTTATGCAGTCACAGAATTTTGAGCACTTAAGACCTTACTGGCCAGATCTTGCCAGTTTAGCGGGCCACGCCGAGCAATACGTTTACAGCGACCCGCAAAGTGCACTGGTTAAGCTTCGCTGTTTTGCCGAGAAGCTGGTAGGTATTGTCTACCGGGAATGGCGCCTACCCAGCTTGCCCAATGAAAAGTTTATCGATCGCCTGGAAAACCACGCCTTTGCCTCGGTAGTCGACCAGGCCATCATCGATAAATTGCATGCGATTCGCAAAGAGGGCAATAAGGCAGCGCACGAGGGCAAGTTTGGCAAAGGTAGTGGCCCCTGGTTGCTCAAGGAAACACATATTCTGAGTTGCTGGTTACTGCTGTCTTTTAAAAAGGGGAGCAAAGGTGACTTAACGCCTTTCAAAGAGCCTGCCAAAACCGTTTCGCCTGAAGCCTTAAGCAAGGCCGCCGTGAAAGAGTTGAAGGCCAGTAAACAACGTGAAGCTGAACATAAAGCTCGTCTTGAGCAGGCCATCACCGAACTTGAAGCCGCACAGCAGGCCGAGTTTAAAGCGCAGCGCGAAGCGGCCAAGTTAAAAGCCCAGCTCGATAAAGCGGCAATCAGTGCACACAAACAAGCCAGTGATGATGCCAAAAATCAGCTGGAACTCAACGAAGCGCAAACTCGCCGCCGCCTGATTGATACGGAATTGCACAGCCGGGGTTGGGATATCGACCTTGTTAAAGGCAAGAACACTGATGAAGTGAGCTTTGAGGAAGAGGTTGATGGTCAGCCCACCGCTACCGGCACCGGCTACTGTGACTACGTACTCTGGGACGATAACGGAAAACCGCTCGCAGTTATCGAAGCCAAGCGCACACGAGAGAGGGCTGAAAAGGGTCGCCAGCAAGCCAAGCTCTACGCCGACTCCCTAGAGAAAAAGTACGGCCAGCGCCCAGTCATCTTTTATACCAACGGCTACGACATCTTTATCTGGGATGATGCGCAAGATGTCTCCCCCCGCAAGCTCTACGGTTTCTATTCCAAGAGCAGTCTGCAATACCTTGTGGGCCAGCGCAGCACTCGTCAAAATCTCAATACCACACCGGTAGCAACGGATATCGCTGGCCGGATGTATCAGCTCGAATCCATATCCAGAGTGTGTGAGCGATTTAGCCAAGGTCACCGCAAAGCCCTGATTGTGCAGGCCACGGGAACCGGCAAAACCCGCGTCGCTATCGCACTCACCAAGCGTATGATTGATGCCCGCTGGGCCAAGCGTGTACTGTTTCTCTGCGACCGCAAAGAACTGCGCAAACAGGCGGGCAAGGCTTACAACGAGTTTACCAACGAACCGCTCTATATTGTCGGCAAGAGCAAAAAAGAGCACCGTAAAAAATCGCAGATTTACGTGGCGACTTACCCCGGCATGATGAAAATCATGGAGGAGTTTGATCCCGGCTACTTCGACCTGATTATCGCCGACGAATCGCACCGCTCCATCTACAATGTATTCGGTGATCTGTTCAAATACTTTGATGCGTTTCAACTGGGCCTCACCGCCACACCGGTTGAAATGATCAGCCGCTCCACCAGTCAGCTGTTTGGTTGTGATTACAAAATGCCAACCGCCAACTACCCGCTGGAACAGGCGATTGAAGACAAGCACCTGGTCCCCTTTAAAGTCGTCACCCATACCACCCAATTTTTGCGCGAGGGTATTCAGGGTGACAAGCTCAGCGACGAGCAGATCGCCGAGCTGGAAGATCAGGGCTTTGATCCCAATGAGCTGGATTTTAAAGCGGCTGCAATCGATAAAGCCATTTTTAACAAAGATACCAACCGCGCCATCCTGTGCAACCTAATGAATAACGGCCAGCGCCTGGCCGACAACCAAACACTGGGCAAGTCCATGGTGTTTGCCCGCAATATTCAGCATGCGGAATTACTCAACACGCTCTTTGCCGAGATGTATCCAGAGTACGGGGGTAACTTCTGTCGAGTGATCCACTCCAAGTACGAGCGGGCTGAAGAGCTGATCGATGATTTCAAGGCTACCGATGGTAAAGACTCCGAAATTACTGTGGCCATCTCCGTAGATATGCTCGATACCGGTATCGATGTGCCCGAGGTGCTCAACCTGGTTTTCGCCAAACCGGTAAAATCTAAAGTGAAATTCTGGCAGATGGTGGGGCGGGGTACCCGCCTGTGCCAAAATCTCTTTGGCCCCGCCACCGATGGCAGCGATGACAAAAAGAAATTCCTGATCTTTGACCACTGGGGCAATTTCGAATATTTCGAAATGGAGCCGGAGGAGGAAGAGCCCCGCCAAAGTAAATCCCTCAGTCAAAAACTCTTCGAAGCCCGCCTGGCATATGCGGAGGAGGCCCTCAAGCGCGGCGAGATGCAAAGCTTTGGCAAAATGGTCCTATTGATCAAGCAGGATATTGATACGCTGGATGACAACACTATAGCGATCAAAGATAACTGGAAGCTCAAGCAGCAGCTGAGCCAGATCGAAGTATTGCAGCAGTTTGCCCCAGCCACCAAAGCGCTGCTTTATGAACAAATGGCCCCCTTGATGCAATGGCGTAATATCCGGGGCGAGAGCGAGGCCTTAAAGTGGGATCTCGATATCGCCACGGCCCAGCATGCCCAGCTCTGCCAACCCAAATTATTGGAGCCCGTCAGAGAGCAGGTGCTCAGCAAAGTGCGCAGCCTATCCATGCACTTAAACCAGGTGCGCAGCAAAGCCTCGGATGTCAACGCGCTGCAACAAGATGAATACTGGGCGGCTCCGGACTTCGATAAGCTGGAACATAGCCGCCAGCAGCTCCGTACAGTTATCCATCTGCGGGACAAGGGCGCGGTGCCACCAACGGCGCCGATCCCTATCTACGATATCAAAGAGGACAGCGCGGGTTACCAGGTGGAGGAGCGCAAAACCAATATTCGCACTGTCGACTACGAAATCTACCGGCAAGAAGTGGAAAAAACACTGACGCCGCTTTTCGACAAAGACCCGGTGCTGCAAAAAATCCGTGCCGGAGAGCCGGTCACAGAGGCAGAGCTGGATACCCTCAATGCATTGGTGCACACACAAAACCCCAGCGTCGACCTTGGGCTATTGGCTGAGTTTTACCCGGAGTCCAGTACCGGCGTTGATCAGCTGCTGCGCACTATTATCGGCCTGGACGTGGGGGCGATTGAGCGGCAATTTACCGCGTTTGTGCAAGCGCATCACATCAATCTCAGCGCCCTCCAGCAACGCTTTTTAGGGCTGCTTAAAAGCGAGATTTGCCGCAAAGGGCAGATGACCATCGCAGATCTCTACGAGCAACCATTCAAAGGCCTCCACCAGGACGGAATCGACGGGCTGTTCGAGGAACACCAAGCGGAGCTGATCGCCAAATTTGTGGCAGGCTTCACTGTCGATACAGAAACACAGAAATCACAGCTCAACGTGCCAAGCCAAGCTTTAGAGAAAGCTTCAGAGCAAGCGCAGCCCGTTGAGTAATTTAGAGTTGTACTAAAAAAAGCGGCAGGAAAGGTCACGCTGCCCCCGGGATCGTATGCGGCATGGATGCCGATGACGAGCGTGCAGGGAAGTATTCACAGCGCGTCTCGAGAGCAGTGAGATCTTTCCTCCCGACCCAGTAGTAAGAGAAGTAACATGATTACAGGCGCACTAAAAAGCAATATCGACAAACTCTGGGAAGAGTTTTGGACCGGCGGGATTACCAATCCCCTCACCGTGATCGAACAGATCACCTTCCTGATGTACGCACGCCTGCTGGATATGAACGAGACCACCGACGAGAAAAGGTCCCGGCGTACCGGCAAGTCTTTTAAGCGCCGCTTTAACAGAAAGCAACAACACCTACGCTGGCAAAAGCTGATGCATATCGAGTCCGCCGACAAATTGTTGGAGACCGTGCGCGATGAGCTGTTCCCTTACTTCAAGGAGAGCAGTGCCGAAAGCAACGAGGGCACGCTGTTTGCCGAGTTCATGAAAGACGCCCAGCTGATGATCCAGAAGCCCTCGCTGCTGGTTCGCGCGCGGGATATGGTCAATGACCTGCCGCTGGAGAAAGGGGATACCAAGGGTGATCTCTACGAGTACCTGCTCAGCAAGCTGACCACCGCCGGTATTAATGGCCAGTTCCGTACCCCGCGCCATATTATTCGCGCCATTATCGAATTGATGGACCCCGACGCAACCGACCGCATCTGCGACCCGGCCTGCGGCACAGCGGGTTTTTTAAGCACCACTTACGAATTTATCCTGCAAAAGTACAGCTCGCCGGAGGGCACCATTACTGAGTGGGTCACCAATGAAAAAGGTGAGCAAGAAGCGCAGACCCTCTATACCGGTGATCTTCTGTCCAAGCACCGCCGGCATGTGGACCGCGATATGTTCCACGGCTTCGACTTCGATGCCACCATGTTACGTATCGCCGCCATGAACCTGGTGATGCACGGCGTGGCCCAGCCGGATATCCACTATCAGGACACCCTCAGCCAGGGCTTTATCGACAGTTTCCCAAAAGAGGCCAAAGAGGGCTTCGATCTGGTACTGGCAAACCCGCCGTTTAAGGGCAGCCTGGATGAAGAGGATGTCGATCCGGAAATCCTGCGCACGGTGAAAACCAAAAAGACCGAGCTGCTGTTTGTCGCGCTCATCCTGCGCATGCTTAAAGTCGGTGGCCGCGCCGCCGTGATTGTGCCCGACGGCGTACTGTTCGGCTCTTCCAAGGCCCACCAGCAGTTGCGCAAAACCCTGATCGAAGACAACCAGCTGGAGGGCATTATCAGCCTGCCCAGCGGGGTGTTTAAGCCCTATGCCGGTGTCAGCACGGCGGTCATGATCTTCACCAAGGGGGGCGAGACCGACAAGGTCTGGTTCTACGACCTGCAAGCGGACGGCTTTTCACTGGACGATAAGCGCACCCCGCTCACTGGTAAAGGCAGCAATGATCTGCCGGACCTGATTAGCCAGTGGCATAAGTACAGCGCCAAGGCTATGGCCGGCAAGTCTGTCAAGAAATGGACCGATAAAACCGCCAAGGCATTTCTGGTGGATAAAGACGAGATTGCCAGCAATAAGTACGACCTCTCTATTAATCGCTACAAGGAAGTGGTGTATGAGGAGGAGACATACGATCCGCCCAAGAAAATTTTAAAGCGCTTAAAGGCGTTGGAAGTGGAAATTCAGAAAGAGTTAAAAGAATTAGAGGCGATGCTGTGAGTTTTTTCAAGAATGAACAGTCTTGGCCTTTGGTTGAGTTGAGAGATATCGCAACTCTTAAGAGAGGATACGATCTACCAGTAAAGCAACGTAATCCCGGTAATGTTCCCATTTATGCTGCCAATGGGCAGAACGGCACGCATGATGTCGTAAAAATCGAGGGGCCTGGAGTTATCACTGGACGCTCAGGAACGATTGGGAAAGTACATTATGTAGAGGAAGATTATTGGCCATTGAATACCTCTCTATATGTGACGAATTTTCATGGGAATGATCCCAAATGGATCTATTACATGCTTCAGGCTTTCAAGCTTGACAGATTTGTGGAAGGGGCGGGAGTCCCTACGTTGAATCGTAACTTGGTACACGGCGAACTTATCCCCCTCCCACCCCTAAAAGAACAAAAACGCATCGCCGCCATTCTCGACAAGGCCGACAACCTGCGCCGCAAACGCCAGCAAGCCATCCAGCTCGCCGACGAATTCCTCCGCTCCGTGTTCCTGGATATGTTTGGTGATCCGGTGACGAATCCGAAAGGGTGGGATGTAAGGAGGTTGGGGGATATTTCGACCTTTGAAAATGGAGATCGCTCATCTAATTATCCTAGCGGTAACGATGTGGTTTCTAGTGGTGTATTATTTCTTAGTACTAAAAATATCACGAGTGATGGGCTGAACCTTCAGTCGAGTCAGTTCATTACCGAAGAGAAATACAACCTGCTTACGCGTGGCAAAGCCTCTCGAGGGGATATTCTAATTACTCTTCGCGGAACATTGGGGTCTTGTTGTATTTTTGAGTGTGAGTATGAAAAGGCGTTCATCAATGCTCAAATGATGATTATTCGTGCGGGAGACTCGGTTAGTAATATCTACCTGCATGATTTTTTGAGTTCCCAGGCAATAAAAAATCACCTCCTAAATATTGGGCAAGGCGCTGCTGTTCCTCAACTTACAGCAAAGCAGCTGAGAGAAATCCCTATACCTGTCCCTGATAAAAAAATACAGGAAAGATATGCGGCCGTTCGAAGTGCGACTTTGTTATCTCGAAGTAAGATGTTGGGCACTACTGAGATTGGGTTGTTTCAATCCTTGAGTCAAGAGGCCTTCTCCGGAGATCTGTAATAAGAAATCAGTTGGGGAGTAGCAAAGCTATCCCTAACCAACTTTTGCTCCTTTAGCAAAATCCAGAGTGATCCAGTCCGCATCGAAGTGCTGGGAGATCAGTATGTCGGTGCCTTTAAAAGCCTGGTTAATGATCGGGATTGATATATAGAGCAGCTATGTCCGTCTCTAGAGCAAAAGTAGGCAATATACCTTCAGTATCTAAAGGCGCTTGTGGCGGACTAGCATGCTACTTGCCAATTAAATGATGTTTTGGCCCTCGGTGGGAAGTGCTCTATCATTTTTTGATACGAGCCTTCCTTACAAACCATACCCAAGAGGCGACACCCTCCCGCATTTCCAACCGTAGAGCCATCCCTTCATAGGGGCCGCTGCCTGAATACACAGATTCTACGCTACCAAGCTTACCCGAGCGGAAGCGGATACTTTGTTGCTCGCCCCAACTTCACGTATTGAGTTTCGTGCCTTAATTCCTCCTCAGACTGTTCCTTGTTCGCTGAATGTCCCCTCCGCAATAGTTCAGCTACTCAAATGCCGCAGAGGTATTCTTCAGTGAACCACTGGATGGCAAGCATAAAAAAATTTACCTCTACATAAATTAAGTTATCCTGTTTTGCCGTCAATCATTTTGGTTTTTCTTCTAACTTACTGATTTATATACAAAAACCAACTTGGCATAGAAGTTGATCGTTATCTCATAACTTAATCAAAAAAGGAAATAAGTTATGGGATACGAAGTAGATTTTCTCGGTGTGGGTGATGAATCCAAAAGTGGGGATGCGATTGCGATCCGCTTCGGCAACCTGCATGGCGGCCGGGACGAGCAGACGGTGGTAGTGATCGACGGGGGCTTTAAAGATACGGGGGCGACGCTGGTGGCGCATATCAAGGAGCATTTCGGCACGAATCAGGTGGATATTGTGATCAATACTCACCCAGACCAGGACCATATTAATGGCTTGGAGACGGTGTTAGATGAGCTGGATGTGAAAGAGTTGTGGATTCACCAGCCCTGGGAACACAACCAGGGGCTGGCCCAACACTTCAAAGATGGCCGGGTGAGCGACAACAGCCTTAGCGAACGCTTAAAACAAAACCTGGAAAAGGCTTGGTCACTGGTTCAACTTGCCGAGTCAAAGGGGGTGGTTATTCGCGAACCCTTTACCGGCGAGCAAGATACCAGCGGCACACTGAAGGTATTGGGCCCGTCCCTCGAATATTACGAATCCCTAATCCCCGATTTTGAAGGTATGCCGGAACGGGCCTCCGCAACCGAAGCGGTACAGAGTATTTTTGACAAGGCTGTGGCCGCTATCAAACGCTTCTTCGCGACCTGGGGTGATGACCAGATCAATGACGAGGGCGTAACTTCCGCGAAAAATAACTCCAGCGTGATCACCCAGCTGGTTATCGATGGACGCAGGTTACTGTTTACCGGGGATGCAGGAATTCAGGCGCTTGAAATGGCGGCTGACCAAGTGGATGGTTGCACAAGCGGCGCCGAACTCAAGTTGATGCAGATCCCCCATCACGGCAGCAAGCGGAATATCGGCACCACGGTTTTGAACCGCTTGATTGGGCACCCAGTAATACAGGGGGAGTCTCGCGGCATTACCGCTATTGCCTCAACGGCAAAAGAGGGCGAGCCAAAACACCCGAGAAAGGCGGTAATGAATGCGTTTACCCATCGCGGAGTAGGCGCCTTGGCAACCCGTGGCAATGCCATTCTCGTTAACCATGATGCACCGCAGCGAGAGGGCTGGGCATACCTTGAGCCAGAGCCCTATCACTTCGAATATGAAGATGAGGAGGCTTAAGCATGGCTGGCCTCTCTCTGAAAACGCAAAATAGTGCTCCGCTGGCACTACTGGTATTGCTGCAATTGCTGGCGGTGCACGGCTTTAATTCTGCCTCATTCGATATCAATCTACTCACCTCAATCAAGGAGGCCGGCGGGGTGATGTTGGCTATTGGCGTCTTGGCCAGCTGGCTAAGCTATTTACTGCCCGCAGGCTTAAAGAACACCTTGATATTCCTGCGTCTGCGGAATGTGCTCCCCGGCCATCGTTTTATACAGCTGGCGGAGGCGGACCCGCGTATAGATACCCCGTTACTCAAAGAAAAAGTGCCGGGCTATGAATCCCTTTCGTCGGATTACAAGGCACAAAATAGTTACTGGTATAGAGAGTTTTATCGACCCGTGGCCGATCAGCAAGAGGTAGCTGCAACGCACAAGGCATATTTGCTCTACCGGGACGCCGCAACGGTTTCACTGCTGTGCGCCGCAATTTTTGTATTGGCAATGCTGCTACTGACTGAATCGATGTCTGCGTTTGAGTTAGGTTCCGGCGCGGTGTTCCCGTTGGCCGCTTTGGGTTTTGCCCTGGCCGCCGGAAATGCTGGGCGCAGGTTAGTGACAACGGCAGTGGCGATTAGTATGGCCAAAGCTGCAATAGCTTCAGATGAGGTATCGGCTTCCAGCTAAACCACTTTATATCTATCGATAGTGTGGACACTCCCCTATTTGTGCCACCTCTAAGTATCTGACGGTCATTGAGGAAGCGCTTCCAATCCGGTGCGCTTCCATATGCGCCGGAGAAGTGCGCAGATTAATCTGAATATGGTACATATAGGGGATTGGAATACAGAAACGTCCTTGTGTTTTAGGAGGTAGGACCAGCATGGAGCACAGCAAGTACGACATTATTGGTGATATTCATGGTCACGGTAGTGCATTGATTGAGTTACTCGAGGTACTGGGTTATCGGGAAACAGGCAGTGGTTATTCGCACCCTGAGCGAAAAGTTATCTTTCTTGGAGACTTTATCGACCGAGGAGAGCATCTGGTGGAGCATCGCAAGCTCCTAAAGATAGTTATGAGCATGGTAAATAGTGGTCATGCTAAAGCAATTATGGGCAATCACGAGTTTAACGCCCTGGCTTATCACACCGAGGTCAATGGCAATCCCCTGCGCCCACATACCGATAAAAATACTAAACAGCACCAGGCTTTTTTGAATGAGTACCCCGATAACGATCCAGAAAAATCTCAGGTATTGGATTTCTTCAGATCATTGCCTCTGTGGCTTGATCTGGGCCCTCTGCGTGCGGTACACGCTTGCTGGGACGAAGAGAAAGTCAATTTTTTAGCATCGAGAACCGATAGCGGCAGGTTAACGTCAGAGCTTTTGCTGCAAGCTAGTTCCCCGGGCAGTGATGCCTTCAAAGCGGTGGAAACTTTGCTCAAAGGGTGTGAAATTGAACTGCCTCAAGGAGTGAGTTTTCTGGATAAGGATGGTAATCGCCGCTCCGCCGTCCGAGTTCAATGGTGGAACGCTTCTGCAAAAGCGCTGGGGGAGATAGCGTTACCGCGTGGTGTTGATATCGGTTCCGGCGCTAGCCTGCCGGTTCCCTTCGATATTCCTCACTATCTCAAAACAGAAAAGCCTTGTTTTATCGGCCACTATTGGCTGAAAGGTGTACCTGCTCCCCTGACGGATAATGTGGTCTGTATAGATTACTCGGTAGCGGGAAATGGCAGGCTGGTCGCCTACCGCTTTGATGGTGAGCAGATACTGCAAAAAGACAAGTTTGTGTTTGTTGCGTAGATATTAGAAGTTTTAATTGTCGGCTTCTTGTGTGTTGTCTTAGGAATAACAAGTGGCTTGAGTGAGTAGCGCTGCTTATGCGATAGGGCAGGCTTCGCCTCTTATATAGGGTTGTAAGGGGTATATAATTATAGGTAGTCAGGATTTCAAGGGTGCTTTACTGATTCGCCAGCAATAACAGAGGCGCTTCATCTAAACCATGATAGGAATAAGGCACTGGCGATTATCTCTACCAGTACCTTCATTGAATTTCCAAAACCGCTAACTTGCTTTTACTTCCTTGGTCTTCTCGAACCAAAAGTTATAGAAGTCTTCAGTCACCAGCTGTTCGATATTGGTGGCTTCCTCTCGGGGGCAAAATACGGTTACCGTGGTTACATCGTGGCCGAGTTCATTCGTTGTGATACAGACTTTTGCATCAGGCCCTGACAGCTCAACGCCCATGCGATTCTCGATCAGGTTGCAGTAGCGTTCGGCAACTTCACGAAAGGAATCGCAGTGTTCTTTAAGTCGCTCAGAGATAAACTTCTTGGCTTCAAATGGATTCATTCCTTTGCTTTCCCGGGTAATCGAAAAGGTGTGCTCGATATACCGGCGCATAAAGTTCAGGTTCTTTACCGGTTGGGTAAAGAAGGCATTGTTAGGGATGTACAGAGTTGTTCCTGTATAGCCATTGCCCAAACCGTGCGGATCGATCTCCAAAAGGGTGGTGCTTAGCCAGTCACTATCGGTGACTTCACCAAATTGATTGCCGACTTTAATCCAGTCTCCTACAGTAAACGAGCGCATGTTTGCCTGATACAAGCCACCAACGAGGCACTGCACACCCTCTCTCAGTGCCAATACAATTGCCACAGAGAAAGCGGCAATGGATAGGGCAAAGTCCCGGAGTTCGCTTACCCAAATGGCTATCAGGCCGACTACCAATAATAAGTTGCCAAGGTTATGTACGGTATTGATACGGCGGCGCTTATCCGCTTTTTGCCAACTACTTCGTGCTATTACTAGCGTGAGCAGGCCACGTAATAACATCACTACTGAGATCAGGCATATGGTGATAAATAATTTACTATCCAGGATATGCGCTAAGAACTCTGGTTTCATTCGGGAAAGGGACCTCACAGAAATTACTTGACCACCAATTCATATGGCAACACCTAGCATCCCTTTATGGAGATAACAGTGCTATGCCGTGTAGGTGGGTGTTAATGGGAGCAAAGAAGGCGGGAATTTATCCCTGGTGCTACATCTTGTAAATAGGATTTTGTAAATACGGATGGACATGGCCAAACAGCAACAACTTTAGGCTGCTTAGCTCTGTAAAGTTAAAAATGCAGGATGTTTCTATCGATAATCCGGGTTAGGAAAGTCGGGCTTACAGCCGGCATCCCAGGCGGAGCGCTGGTTGCCGTGGGCGGGAATGCCCCCAGCATCCTTTATCATTCGCGCCATATGCATCAGGTTCCAGGTCATAAAGGTGGTGTTGCGATTGGTAAAGTCGTTTTGTGGGCCACCGGAACCGGGGTCAAGATACGAAGGGCCGGGGCCAGCTTCTCCCACCCATGCCGCATCTGCCTGGGGAGGGATAGCATAGCCAAGGTGTTGCAGAGAGTAGAGAATATTCATGGCGCAGTGCTTTGCGCCATCTTCATTGCCGGTGATAAGGCAACCTCCCACCCGGCCGTAGTATGCATACTGGCCTTTGGAGTTCAGGTCAGCTGAGTTCGCATAGAGCCTTTCTATAGTTTGGGTGCAGATAGAGGATTTCTCCCCTAACCAGATCGGCGTGGTTATAACCAGGATGTCTGCGTCTTCAACCCGGCGATAGAGCAGTGGCCACTCATCAGTGTCCCAACCATGCTCCGTCATATCCGGGTAAACACCAAAAGCGATGTCGTGATCAACAGGGCGTAAAACCTCAACTGAGACTTTGTTGCGCTCCATGATTTCCCTGGATATGCGAATTAGACCGTCTGTATGGGAGAGTTCAGGCGTAGGTTTTAGGGTGCAGTTGAGGAATAGCGCCTTGAGGTCGGAGAAGTCCGACGCACTATACTTGCAGTCTTCAATTTGCTTTTGATTTAACGTCGTCATCTTTGGCCTCCTTGCCACCACTTAGATAATAGCCTGAGTTCTAATCCCGTGATTTCAGAGAGGATCCGTTGAACTTTACCCAAATAGATCTGCGACACGGTGTTAGTCCATATAACTTACGGTTATCAGGCTTCGACTTATCCATCCAGGGTCCGCTGGGGGTCATTACTATTGGCGTGATTCGGCTTGCCCCGGGATTATCTAACCGTAAAGCTGCGCCTATATTTGACTCACTACCACCTTGGAGGTCACCATGAAAATAATCAATCAGCTATTACTCCTGTTGTCCTCAGTACTTCTGACTCTTGTTGCCACTCACGCCAATGCCCAATCGGAAGCTAAAGATTCCTTGGAAGGAGTCTGGTGTGCAATTGAAGGTGAGTCGTTTATTTTTTACGAGCACAGCCCAGACGCTTTTACCTTAGAAAAGGAGCAGATTTGCCGAACTTTTAAAGTTCTCAAGCAAACAGGGGTGGGTGGTGGTGGTCGCTATCTTGAGGTAACGAAGAAGCCGGATGTTAAACACCAACTAACTGCAGTTGAAGAGAAGGTGAATGAGACCACTATAGCTAAGGATATCGGCATCTTTGCCTATATGAAGAGTGGCAATAGAATCCAAGTGGTAGCTGTTGATGTGTCCGATGAGAGCGTTACAAATTTGACCCTCGATGGTAGTGGCACTATGCGAGGTTTTATCGAGGAGGTTACTGCTGATAGCACCGCTAAGAAGGGTCATGAAGCTCATGTTGGGGTGTTGTTCTTTCGGAGGACTTCCTCATCAATACCCGAGACCTTTGATCAGGACTGGGAATCAATCTTCAATGAGACCCACAGCAAGCAGTAAAGGTGCTGGTGTTATCGTCGGTTTTGTAGTCCAGTATATTCATTTGCCATAATCATCAGGCAATAATGATGCTCGTATCGCTTACTAATTAGCCAACACTTAGGTTTCCAGCCCCAGGCGAACCTTTTTAGTTTGCCTTTCTCTTGAGGTATCGCTGATTTTGTTCGTATGAAGCAAGCAGGGGGAGTGCTGCACCCAGAGAGGCTCAAGCCCATGCTGGGTGGTGTTTATAATCTAGGTGCTGGTGACGGCATGTTAAGCTTGGTGTATAGAACACTTAGCAAGTTTATCAACTATCGCTACTTTATAGACGAAAGCGCACTCCCAGCAAGACTGCCGCTTGTAGGAGCTTTGTGGGGTACAAATATGAAATATGGTCTAACTTTATCTTTATTGATTTTGGCGGTGCCGAAGACACTGGCTTGTGATTACCCACCGCCAACAATTATTCCACCTACAACGCCTTACGGTGAATTTCAATATATTTATCCGGAAACTGGCTTAAACTACAAAGATATTGCTAATGATAAAAACTTGGCGGTGGTTAAGATTTTAGAGGTGTCAGGTGATCAAGCTAATCCTGATGTAGTAATTGTTCAGCTATTACATGGCTGGGGATATCAAAGTGGCCGTTACATGAAGTTTGTTAACCCGGGCTTATCATGTGTCAGCATTCAAGTGGCGGAAATCGGGTGGTATGCTGCTCTAATAGATCGCGATGACATATCTTTACTGGTCCCCTATAAAAAGGTTGAGAAATACCTGCGAGAGCGCGGTAAGCCTGAATATGTGTACTCTGCAATTGGCCTGCGGTATAGGGAGGCATATCCAGCCAATTAACTACAGTAGAGTACTTTGAGTTTGCTTAGGTCAGCTGTTATGGGAGCATTATAAATATCAAGAGTGAGTCATTCTAAAGAACAATTAGTCTTTCAAATAATAGGGCTTACTTTATCACTTTATAGTTACAGTTTCTGATGTAGCAATTTTACTCGATACTGGCATGACTATAGAAATAACTCAATTCAGAGTAGGTAGTTGGGTCAGCAGTGATGGTGCAAATATCAATCACTTGCCTGCAGAGTTGTGGCTCAACCCTCTGGCCTGCCTTGCTCGTTTGAAGTGTTGGCTATATGGCTTTTAATCTCTATAGAAAAGTAAAACTATTAAGAGGTTTGTGATAAATGTGTGAAAAACAATCTATTACATGTATTTTTGAGCCTCCAGGTATTTAAATGAAGCGTACAGCATTTTACTTTGCTTTGATGTGTTTGCCCCTAGAGCTGGAAGCACTTCAAGAGTGGATACCGAGCAAGGATTACACTGTAACACCCGAGTTGGCTATGGCAGTTGATAGGGCTCGCCAATTTTATTACAAACAAGTTAGTCACAAGAAAGCTGCGGAGCAAATTGTGTACAATGCCCGCTCAACGGGTCAAGGGTATATTGTAGAGCTGCTCCCGATATATGTATTACCTGAAGGGGAGAGGTTTGTATCAGTTGATGGTGAAAATTGTGTGTATTTGACTAAAGAATATAAGGTAATGGATTATCGACAATGCGTCGCAGTCTGGCCAGATTCGCTTGAAAAATAACATATAAGGTTTCGTGGGGGCGAGCTTGCTACACGGATAGAAATAATCGCCGTCTTACAAGAATATCAAGAGATTAGTTGTGAAATTGACCCCAGAAGAGAGAGCTGTTGTTGCTCAATGCATTGCTGAAGATCCGAGTCTGAAGCGAACTTTGATTGCATACTGGCCTTATATATTTCCGCTTTGTGCGGCAGCAATCTATGGGATAGTAAAGAAAGACTATCTTTTAATTGGAATCGCATTCTTCTTTCTTGTTTGTGAAGTCTTGTGGTTTTTGAATGAAACATCTAAGTCTGCAAAACACCTGAAAGCGGCGCTAATAAAGTATGATTTATCTAATCGTACGAAGAGCGTAGGGTAAGTTAGTATTACAAATGTAAAAGTTATTCATTTATGAGAGATAACAAAAGTTATCAGTGCTTTTTGTGCGGGAAGCATATTGAAAATCAAGGGGGACTTGATCCTTGTGCAGTAGATCTTGTAGCCAATGTTGATCAGTCTACGGAAAAGCTAGATATACAACGATTTTTCTGTCACATCCGATGCTTTAAGTCTATCAACAAGCATGCTTCTATCTATAAGCCAAGATTTGAGACCGCCTTTAGTTGAGGGCAATAATCAATCAAGAGGGTTTACAATTGCGCTAGACAGCTTGCACCTTAGCTCACTGAATACGAGCCAAGGGTTATTGAGGCGTTTCAGATTTCCAGAGGTCGCGAATGAACGTAGTAGAAGGTGATTTGATCAAAATGGCACTTGAGGGCCATTTTGATGTAATTGTTCATGGGTGTAATTGCCAGTGCCAAATGGGAAAGGGGATAGCCTTAACTATCAAGAAGCTTTTCCCTGAAGCCTACGCAGCAGACTTGGGTACAGAAAAAGGCTCACGACTTAAACTGGGTACGTATTCAAGTGCTTACATATCACAGTTAGAGGCCAGCTTTACGGTCGTCAATGCTTACACTCAGTTTCACTGGAGAGGTAAGGGGGTAATGGCGGATTATGAGGCTATACGCAGTGTATTCACCAAAGTTAAGAAAGATTTTCCGGGGAAGAGGATTGGGTATCCTCTAATTGGTGCGGGGCTTGCCGGTGGAGATTGGGAGGTAATTTCCAGCATCATAGAAAATGAACTTGAAGGCGAAAATCACACACTTGTTAAGTTTGTGCCGTAACAAGCCCCCAGGCTGATTACTTCCGCACATATACTGCCCGCCTGAAAGGCGGGACTTGCCAGCAGGTCAATAACAGCTTCTTAAGGTAGTAGTTCCGACATCTTCTTCATCAAGATAGCTGAGGCGTTGTCGGTAAACTGCTGCCCCTCTTCAATATACTCCCAGACAGTGGCATCACTCTTCCAGCCACCTTGCTTCTTGATCAGCTCAAAGCCAACTTTTTCTCGCGCTGCGGAAGTAGACAGGCCTCGGCGAAAGCTGTGGCTGCTGAGCTCGGCAACAAAGTCAAAACCGCAGACCTCCCCAAGATTTTTAAGTAGATCGTTGATAGCCGTGGGGTTTAACTGTCGGTTTTGTACTGTATCCCAGCGATTGACTGACCGAAACACTGGCCCGGCTCTAGTGCCACTGACGTCTAGCCAGGACTTAAGTGCTCGTGCGGGGCAGATTCCAGGGGTGCCGTAGGGAAGGGCGCGCATCATTCCCTGGCCACTTTGGTCTGTTTTTGACTTCGGTAGGCGAATAATCAGGCCTTCCTCCTCCCATATCAGGTCTTCAACCTGGATCGCCACCAACTCACTGCGCCTGAAGGCGCCAAAGAAACCTACCAACACCAATGCCAAGTCACGGGCCTTCTTCTTGGAATCAGGCTGAGAGCGCAACTGTCGGGTGAGGGTGGCAATGTGTTCGAGGCTCAGCGCCTTGGCTTTTTGCTTGGGCTTTCCGTGGGTGCGGCGAATACCGTGCATGGTTTTCTGTACCAGCGGTTCAGTGACTGGGTTGGGAATGCCTTGATAAAGGTGCCACTGACTTATGGCGGTTAGGTGCAAATCCAGGGTGCGAGGGTTCAATTGCTCGGCTCGACTCAATAGATAGCTAACCAGTGAATGGCTATCGGTGGGGAGTCGACCTCCCCATTTCTCGAACTGGCGAATGGCAGACCGATAGGCTTTGCGAGTGCTGTCTGAAGTCGCTGCTCGCAGGTACTTCTGAATGTCATCCTCAGTCAGAAGTGCTCCAGCCCCGCTAGATGTACTGCTGAGCGGGGAATGAGGTTGGACTTTGGTTGAGGCCAGAGGCTGTTTTCTCATGAATTCTGTGTCACCCGAAAACCACCATTTGTACTGAGAGTACGTTAAATGGGGGCTTCCTTACTTTTATAACCTTCGATAAGAATCATTATCGAAGGTTAGTTAGGTTAATTCAAGAATTGGTTTATTTTTATATATTATGTATTATTACGTAATACGTAATTTGGTACAAAATAATCTGAGGGAAGGTTAATGGCGCGCACAGGGGTCACCTATCTGGACATTTTTGAAGCAGCAAAGGCGATTAAGGCCCGGGGCGAGGAGCCGACAGTTGATAGAGTGCGCGCTCATCTGGGGACTGGGAGTAAAAGTACAATTGCGCCGCTTCTAAAGCGGTGGAAAAGTGAGAGTTCCAGTAGCACTGATATCAGCGGCCTACCCAAAGATTTGGTGGAGGCGCTGAAAGGGCTTCATCAGCGTATCCAGGGGGATGCGGACCAGAGAGTGGAGCAGGTTCAGCAGGAATTTGAAGCGAAAGAGCTGGAGATAACAGAGAGACTAAACGAAGCTCAAGAGACCAGTAGCAAACAAACCGCTTTGATTCGCGAGCTGGAGCAGAAGCTTTCAGCTTCCGAAAGTGAGAAGCGCCGCCTCAAAGTTACCCTGGGTGAAGCACAATCAGAGCTGGAAAAAAGTGAGTTTCAATTGGAGCAGGCCTCGGTTCGAGTTGAGGAGCAGAGGGCCTCAATTGAAGAGATGAAACAGGAGAATCGCGATGTGCGCGAGCACTTTGAGCACTTCCAGCAGCGAACGGCTACTGACCGGCAGCATGAGCGAGATCAGTTTCGATCTTCCAGTGAGCAACTTAAGGGGCAGGTGGCTTCACTGGCGGAGCAGCTCGGGCTGGCGGAGCAGAAGCTTTCTGAGCAGGGCCTTTTGTATAAGCAGGGGCAGGCATTAATCACTGAACTCAACCGGGAGAAGCAAGAGTTACGCGAAAATATAGGTTCTGCCCAGACCGAAGCGGAGAACTATAGGCAGCAAGCTGAGGAGCAGGCAGCAAGCGCTGAACTCCAGTCCTCTGAGATTGGTCGACTTCAGGGTGAGGTCACTCGTCTCAAGAGCAATAGTGCCGCGCAGTCAAAGGAGATCCAGCTTCAACAGGTATCTCTGGAAAGGATGGGGTCGGAACTGAGTTCCGCGAGAGATCGGGTAGACAGTTTGTCAGATGAAAATCGCACCCTTCTACAGGAGAAGGCAATACTACAAGGGCAGTTTGTCCAGCTGGAAAAATCATTGAGTGAGCAGTAGCTCAAAGCCTGCAGGTTGGGGCCGTCTTCAGTTGATAGCCCCGAAACAATTTGCGTGAAATGCAATCGATGTGACAGCAGTAAAATTGAAATACGTTGACTAGCTGGTACTATTGGAGATAAGTAAAAGCAAATTTAGCTGTAGTTGACCTACCTATCCTTATATAAGCTCTATTCACTAACGCCGCATAATAAAGTTCCTTATATAAAGTCCCCCTTGCTTTTATTTGCCGCGGTTTGCAAGGCATTTGGGAGGCAAGTGTTGTCCAGTCATTTTAGAGAGATCATCGATAAACCCACTTTTTTTGGTTCATTGGCGCTGCTTCTGGCAGTGACAATCCCTTTGGTACTGTTCCCGGAAGTGGGTGCCGCCTGGGTTTTAGCCGCTAAAGGTTTTGTTACTGACAAGCTAGGGGTTTTCTATCTGGCACTGGGTGTCGGGGCAATCCTCTTTATGGTCTATATCGTGTTTAGCGATATCGGCCAGATCAAGCTGGGGACGCCTGAAGAGGACCCAGAGTTCTCCACGATATCCTGGGCGTCAATGCTTTTTTGTGCGGGTATCGGTGCTTCGATTCTCTACTGGTCTATGGTTGAGTGGATCTACTATTACCAAACCCCACCTTTCCAGGTTGAAGGAGGCACTCCCGAGGCTGCACGCTGGGCTGTTGCCTACGGTATTTTCCACTGGGGTCCGCTGGCATGGTCGATCTACCTGATTCCCGCTTTGCCGATCGCTTACTTCTACTACGTTCGAAACCATAGCGTGCTGAAAATTAGTGAGGCGCTGATGCCCGTTTTGGGGGAGCAGCGCGCCCAGGGCGGACTCGGCAAGCTGATCGACGTGCTGTTTATCTTTGGCATGTTGGGCGGCGGTGCTACGACCTTGGGAATTGCTGCGCCGCTGATCACTCAGGGGGCTCATGAACTCTTGGGCGTGCCCACCGGGCTGGGAACCCAGGTTGTAGTGCTGATGATATGCACGGCAATCTTCGGCTATAGCGCTTTTGTTGGGCTTAAGAAAGGTATCCGCGCACTTTCCAACCTGAATATGTGGCTGTCTATTGTACTGCTTCTGTTTGTTTTCCTGGTTGGCCCCACCTTATTTATGTTGAACACCGGCTTGGATGCCCTAGGTCGTGTCTTGGATAACATCTTCCATATGGCTGCCTGGACTGAGCCATTTGCAGAGTTTGAGCAGTTCCCGGATACCCATTTTCCCCAAGACTGGACCATCTTCTATTGGGCGTGGTGGTTGGTTTTCGCTCCCAGTGTCGGCTTGTTTATTGCGCGTATCTCACGGGGGAGGACCATTAAGACCATGGTGGTCGGTTCCATTTTCTACGGCACCTTGGGCTGTTTCCTGTTCTTTATGGTGTTGGGGAATTACGGCGTTTACTTGCAGTTCTCAGGTGAGTTGGATGTGGTGCAAGTGCTAAATGAGCAGGGCGCTACCGCCGCGATTTTCGCTACACTCAAAACCCTCCCCGGCAGTAAACTGGTGATTCTGGTGTATACCGTGCTCGCCCTGATCTTTACTGCGACTACATTCGATTCCATCTCATACATTCTTGCTGCCGTTGTGCAAAAAGAGGTCGATGAAGAGCCAGCGCGATGGAATCGCCTGTTCTGGGCATTTGCGCTTTCGCTGATGCCGATAACACTCCTGTTTTTGGGCGGCCTGGACACACTGCAAACTGCCAGCGTGATTGGTGGAGTGCCGCTTTTGGTTGTCGCATTGTTGCTGTGCATATCGATTGTGAAAGCTGCTCACTATGACTTGCGCTACCAGCCGAGCTACGAAGAGAAGGAAATCTATATTGAAGAGTTCCCAGAGGATGATCCCTGGACGGAAGAGGGCAACTGGGACGTTCCAACCCAATCGGAACACGGTGTCTCCCACGATGACAAGCCCCATATAGAGGGCGATCCGGGAAGCCATCCCTCTCGACTATAACAGTTGGTTCGGCAGGAGGAGGGCAACCGTGCTCACTCCTGCTCACTATCAAATTCTGATACGGTCTTCTCGACACAATGTTTCCTGAGTTGAGCAGCACTTTTTATAGTGTTGTTCTCTTCAAAACAATGATTCAACTGCTGGGTATATCGGTCAAATAGTTGTTTTGCACTCTCCTTTGGCAAAGTTACAAGGCGGTTAATGAACTGACGGGAACCAACCTGGAAGTGCATATAATCAATCGGGACATTCCAGTCTCCACCCCAGACAGCGAAGCCATGCCTGGCAAAGATAGTGGTTACATCTTCAGACATTCCCATACGGCTTGGCTTTCCCGGGCGAAACTTTGCCCGGTTTAAATATCCTTCTGTTGCATCCTTAGGGATTACTTTGGCTCGGGTGTGTTTATCAATATACAGGTAGGGATTTTGTAGGGGGTTAATATCAATAGCAACACCATAAGCGTGCTCAGACCATCTGCTTCCGCCAGTAATAGGCCGGGAATCAAAAGCCAGCGTGTTGTTTCGATCATCTGCCATTCGCTCTTGCAGAGTAAAATATTCGACAGGAATGGCTGACTGTATTGGAAAGCGAGATCGGTAGATCTCGCCAAATAGAGACAGGACGTTCTCGGCAACGATATCAAGTACAACAACAGCGCCTCTGCGGTATAGAACAGCTTCGATGCCAACATTATCCTGAGCAGGGGTATCCAAGAGAGGCGCATAGTTGAAGACGACTCTTTTCAGCCTTTCACAGCCAATAGGGGAGCTGTTCCGAAGAACCTGCCGGAGCTTCATCAGCTCACAGTCTTCTTGGGAAATGTCGTAAATCCCTACCTTTGCTTCAGGTTCAAAATCATTAACATTGATATTCCTATCTTGGTCCTTGGTGCATGCAAATAGCACCAGGCCCGCAATGGCGGCGATAGCCTTCTTATACATATCGCTTCTCGGTATTCCTTTGGGAAAGCCCCGTTTCAAATAGTATTTGAGTATGCACATCCTGTTCACTCTTGAATTGCATTTGGCCTGTTAAATCAGCACTCAAAAGGATGCTAATCACGTCATGCTAGCGGTTGGTAAATGGCAGTGCAGTGCTCGCCTTAAAGATTGGCGTCTTTAGTTTCAGCAACTTTGTTCCGGCTGGTCAAAAAATAGCCAGACTGTAATTGATTTAGCTCCCAACTCCTTCCCGTTTTGTAAGAACATCTTTTCAGAAGGAACCCTTGTTGAATAAGGGAACAAAGGATCTCATAGACAAGCCCACCTTTTGGGGCTCTTTTGCATTGCTACTAGTGGCGACAGTGCCCTTGATCCTCTTTCCCGAGGCGGGTTCTTTATGGTTATTGGCAGCTAAAGATCTGGTAACAGAGAAGTTGGGGGTCTTTTATCTCCTGCTTGGCCTAGTTGCGATGTTATTTGTGCTGTATATCGCCTTCAGTGATATCGGCAGGATAAAGTTGGGAGGGGGGAAAGAGGGCCCCGAATTCTCAACTCTATCCTGGGCTGCCATGTTGTTTTCTTCCGGTATTGGCGCGTCGATTTTATACTGGTCGATGGTTGAATGGATCTATTACTACCAGCAGCCACCGTTTCAGGTTAAAGCGAGCTCAGCGGAAGCCGCACGCTGGGCAGTCTCCTACGGTATCTTTCACTGGGGACCGCTGGCTTGGTCTATCTATCTGATCCCCGCACTGCCAATTGCCTATTACTACTATGTGCGTAAACGCAAGGTTCTAAAGTTAAGCCAAGCGCTCGCGCCAGTATTGGGTGATCGTAGCGTGGGCGGGCCCATTGGTAAGCTTATCGATACTTCCCTGGTATTTGGCATGTTAGGGGGCGCGGCTACACGGCTTGGTATTGCGGCGCCGCTGATTACTATGGGATTGCATAAGCTATTTGGGGTTCCTACTGGGGTGGGATTTCAGGTTGGGGCACTGATATTTTGTGCGCTATTGTTTGGTTACTGTGCTCTTGTCGGCGTAAAGCGCGGCCTTAGTGTCCTATCAAACTTTACAATTTTTCTCTCACTCGTCTTGCTGCTCTTCGTGTTTATCGCGGGACCAACACTATTTATGCTCAATAGTGGGTTGGATTCCCTGGGTAGAGCGCTGCATAACTTCTTGCAAATGGCCACTTGGACTGAGTCCTTCTCTCACTTTAAACAGTTCCCCAATACTCGCTTCCCCCAGGACTGGACCGTCTTCTATTGGGCTTGGTGGTTGGTTTTTGCTCCGAGTATTGGCTTATTTATTGCGCGTATCTCCGGAGGGCGGACTATCAAGGCGATGATTCTTGGGGCACTATTTTTTGGAACTTTTGGCTGCTTCTTGTTTTTTATGGTGCTAGGCAACTACGGCGTTTACTTGCATTTTTCGGGCGAGCTGGACTTGGTGCAAATACTGAATCAGCAGGGGGCCAATACCGTGATCTTTGCCGTTTTGGATATGTTGCCCGCGAGCCAGTTAGTTGTGTTGCTGTATACGCTGATTGCACTGGTTTTCACGGTCATTACTTTTGACTCCATATCTCATATTCTTGCCGCAGTTGTGCAGAAAGAGATCCATGGTGAGCCGCTTCGGTGGAATCGAATTTTCTGGGCCTTCGCGCTGGCAGTAATGCCTATTGCTTTGTTGCTTATTGGAGGGTTGGAAGCATTGCAGGCGGCAAGCATTATCGCTGGTGTCCCTTTGCTGCTAATTGCCCTCTTGCTTTGTATCTCAATGGTTAAAGTTGCCCGACATGATTTGAGTTTGCACCCAGTAATCCTTGAAAGGGAAATTGTTTTGGAGGGGGTGGTTGAGAAAGGTGCCTGGAGTGGGAATACTGAATCAGGACAAGTTGTGTTGAGATCTGCAGAGAAGACTGGCCAGGACGGAAAAGAAGAAACACCCTAAGAGCAGACCAGTAAGATATGCCGGGGCTATCTAAAGCCCCGGCTGCACTCATAGTTTAAAGGCTAAAAGTGCGGGCAACAGAGAAGACAATTCGCTCGTCAGCAGTGCCCACGTCGAGATTGGTATTCTCGGCGGCAACATTGAAATCAAAACCTTCCAGGGAAGTCATATACTCCACTCGGTAGTGGTTGTAAGATTTTTTACCATCCCAGGTCCATTTGTCTTTATTGACGCTGGTAGAGCGGTCAACACTGAAGCGAACGTTGTGACCTTCTGCAAACTCAAAGGTATGCGCCAGCATCATAATGTAATGACCACCGCCCGTGCCAAAGTAATCCCAGCTATACCAGCCATTGACTTCTGATTCGCCTAGAGCAGAGCTGTAGCCAAGCTTGGCATAAGCTTCCGGATAGGCGTAGTCATCAGAGAGATCATCATCGCCGTGATAGGTGTAATAGGCGAGTCCTGTGTCCAGGCTTACTTTATCGGTAAGCTGCATGAACTTACCTGCGTAAAAATCCCACTCCAGGTTGGTATCGTCTTCTTCACCGAAGTCTACGTTGGAAGCCCAGGTGCCGATATACCAGCCGCTATCAAAACCGTAGTCCAGACTGGCTTGCAGTGCTGGGTCGTTTTGAGTCTGGCTGACACCATTAAAGGTGTAGTCAGTAGTCAGGTTAACAGTAGAGGACAGCTCTGCCTGGGATTGTTGGGCAAGCACCAGCAGGGAAGCACAGGTCAGTGCAGAAAGTTTCAAAGTTGATTTCATTGTTCAATTACCACTTATTTATATTTTGTAGCCCCCGCCAAACCAGGCGGGGGATTTCAACAGTTAGCTCGCCAGTTCGATCTTGCTAAAGTCGATCTTGTTTTCTTTAGGCGAGGAGTCGATAGCTGCTACCGCCCTGAAGCGTTTCACCAGGATGTAACCCAGGCAGCAGAAGAAAATGCCAATTACCAGGGCGCCGATCCACTGGATTTGCAGGAAGTTGAGCTTGAACAACAGGGTGAGCAGGCTCATCGCAACCAGGTTCAGGACGAAGTATTTCCACTTGCCCAGGCGCGCAACAGTCATACCCAGGTTGTCGGTGTACAGGCGAATCAGGGAGTCCAGCGAGTTGATCACGAAGGTAATGCCCACAATGACCATGGCCAGGTTGTAGAAGCCGCTGGTATCTAAGCCTTGGCTGGAGTAGTAGTAGAGCACGGTGAACCAGAGCGCGATGGGGATGGATGGGAAGATCAGCATCGCCGCCAGCACTTGGTAAGTGCGCAGGCCGCCCACAAAGCGGGAGGTAAACTGGCCAATCATAATGCTCCAGGCAAACCACCAGAACAGGTAGAACTCGTGGTAGTCATTCAGCGGCAGCACGAACTGGTGGATATTACCGAAGTAACCGCCGAGCAGCGCAAAGGTGGAAGCGAAGTCGCCAACGCTACCGTTCTCACCGGTAAAGGCGCCTACCCACATTACCGCGATCAGGCCAATAAACATCCAGGTAGTCGCCAAGCTGAGGAAGCGCACATAGCGCAGGCTGGTGGATGAGTAGACCGCAGCGGCGATCACGGCAAAGACGATCAGGTAGAAGGTGCCAACAATGGTTTCACCATCGCCAACCTGTGGCAGATACCAGGGCAGGTTGCTAAGCAGCAGGTAGGCGGTAAACGCGCAGGTACCGATAATCACCACGTTGTTGATCAGCTTTACCAGGCCGATCTCAAAGAATTTAACTTTGGGCTCGATAATGCAGAAGTAAAAACAGGTGAGGAAGTAGAAACCCCAGATCAGGAAGGCCCAAAAACCAAACTCAATCGCGAGTGCGTTGGTGAAGCCGTATTCTGGGTTTGCGGTTAGGTCTGCGTAGCCACCGAACTCGGTGAGGGGGAACATGATAAGGCCTACATCGAGGCCGGAGGTGAAAAGGATCGCTATAAAAGTGAAGGTTTTAACCGGGGTCACCCCGACCATCTTCACATTTCCCCATTTAATCAGCGAGAAAATTATTGCCGTGAAGGTAAATAATAATCCCGCAGAAAGCCAAGCTGTCATGCTGAGTCTCCAGCTAGTTATTGGTATGCCGGCGCCCCTCAAGGGCGTTGCTGTGCGAGATTTGAGTATCCCCGTCGCATTTGAAGGGGGCAGTCAAATCTCTGCCAGAGCGCCGACGTAAATTCAGCTCACTGAGCGCGCAGGGCGGCCAGGTCGCTGAGTGCTGGTAGCTTTGGTCGCTACCGGTGCCTCGGAGGGCGCCAATACAGGGCGCCCTAAAATCAGGTCAGCAGCCCGCTCCGCCACCATAATGGTGGGCGCATTCAGGTTGCCGTTGGGAATGGTCGGAAAGATGGAGGAATCTACAACTCTCAAGCCCTGCAAACCGTGTACACGGGTTTCCGGGTCTACCACTGCCATTGCATCAGTGCCCATCTTGCAGGAGCAGGACGGGTGGTAAGCACTCTCGACGGATTCCCGTACGAAAGCGTCAATTTGTTCATCAGTCTGGATATCGGTGCCAGGCTGGATTTCATCGCCCCGGTACTCGTCGAAAGCCGGCTGATTGATAATCTCGCGAGTCAGCCGCACACAAGCGCGGAAACCCTCAATATCCTCTTTCTCCTGTAAATAATTAAACAGGATGGAAGGGGATTGCTTGGGATCACTGCTCACCACTTTGACCCTGCCGCGACTCTTGGGCTTGTTGTGCCCGATATGCACCTGGAAGCCGTGGCCATCGAAAGCTTCGCGGCCGTCATAGCGCATGGCTGCTGGCAGGAAGTGATATTGCAGGTCCGGCCACTCCACATTTTCTTTGGAGCGAATAAAACCGCAGGACTCGAAATGGTTGGTGGCTCCGAGACCATCCTTCTTCAGTATCCAACGAGCGCCGATCAGGAATTTATTCCACGGATCGAGCTTGCCATTTAGGGAAATCGGTTGGTTGCAGCGGAACTGGAAATAGAACTCCAGGTGGTCCTGCAAGTTTTGGCCGACGCCGGGGAGTTCGTGTTGGAGTTCGATACCGGCTTCTGCCAGTGTGTCGGGATCTCCGATTCCAGAGAGCTGAAGAAGGTGAGGGGAGCCGATGGGACCTGCGCTGAGGATGACTTCCTGCTGCGCCTTGAATTCCAGGATCTTTCCCTTGCGTTCAAGTTTAATTCCGACTGCCCGTTTACCTTCCAGAATCACCTTATGCACAGTGGCGTTGGTCAATACCGTCAAATTGGGGCGCTGCATTGCCGGTTTTAGGTAAGCGTTGGCGGTAGACCAACGCTTACCATCTTTTACCGTCATATGCATGGGGCCAAAGCCCTCTTGCTGCTCACCATTGTAATCTGCGGTGTAGTCGTAGCCAGCTTCTTTGCCAGCTTCGATAAAGGCTCCATAAAGGGGGTTGGCCATTTCATTGCCGTTATTGACCCCCAGTGGGCCTTCGTCACCACGGTAATCGTCACCGCCGAAAGCCCAGGTCTCAGAGCGTTTAAAGTAGGGCAGGCAGTGGGCGTAATCCCAGCCTTCGGCGCCGTGCTGTGCCCACTCATCAAAGTCTTTAGCGTGCCCGCGCACGTAAACCATCCCGTTAATCGAGGAGGAACCACCGAGTACCTTACCTCTGGGGCAGTGCATGCTGCGGTTGTCCAGGTACGGCTCCGGTTCAGTCATAAACTGCCAGGCGTACTTCTCAGTATTCATGGGGATGGACAGCGCGGTGGGCATCTGGATAAAGATGCTGCGATCGCTGCCACCAGTCTCTACCAGGAGGACTTTTTTATCTTCCTGGGCAGACAGGCGGTTGGCCAGAACGCAACCGGCAGAGCCGGCGCCGACAATGATGTAGTCAAACTCACTCATACAGGGTACCGCTTAAAATGGACTTTCCAGTGGTGCCAGGCCCACATACACCGCTTTTAGCTGGGTATAGTGGTTCAGGGTCGCAAGTCCATTTTCGCGTCCGATTCCGGATAACTTGTATCCGCCCACCGGCATTTCCGCCGGGGAGGCGCCGTAGGCATTAATCCAGCAGATGCCCGCTTGCATCTGGTGGATCACACGGTGGGCGCGGGTGATATCACGGGTAAATACGCCTGCTGCCAGGCCCAAACGGGTATCGTTAGCGCGGCGGATCACTTCGTCTTCATCATCAAAGACCAGTACCGACATTACCGGGCCGAAGATCTCTTCGCGGCAGATGGTCATATCGTCATGACAGTCGGTGAATACGGTGGGAGCAACGAAGTAACCGTTGGGGGAATTCTCTGGTGAAAGGGTGTGGCCGCCGCAGAGCAGGGTCGCGCCTTCCTCTTTACCCTTGCTGATGTAGTCCATTACCAGTTGCTGGTGCTTGGCAGAAATCAGGGCGCCGAAGTTGGTGTCCGGATTCATCGGATCACCGGCAATAATATTTTGCTCAACACGCTCTTTCAGACGAGCGAGGAACTGATCGTGGATGCTGCGGTGTACAAATACCCGGGTACCGTTGGTGCAGATTTCGCCCTGGGTGTAGAAGTTGCCCAGCATGGCAGCAGAAACGGCTTGCTCCAGGTCGGCATCATCAAAGATAACCAGCGGAGATTTGCCACCCAACTCCATGGTGACTTCTTTCAGGTTCGCAGCGGCCGCAGCCATTACTTTCTTACCGGTACCTACTTCTCCGGTAAAAGATACCTTGGCTATATCCGGGTGGTTGGTCAGCCAGGCGCCGACCTTGCCGTCACCTTGGATTACGTTGAACACACCAGGAGGCATGCCCGCTTCAATAAAAATTTCGGCCAGCTTCAAAGCACCTTTGGGGGTCTCTTCGGAAGGTTTGAAAATCATGGCGTTACCGCAGGCCAGGGCCGGGGCGGCTTTCCAGCAAGCGATTTGTAAGGGGTAGTTCCAGGCACCGATTCCGGCGCAGATGCCCAGGGGCTCGCGGCGGGTGTAGTAGAAGTCCTCACCGACTTGCTGCTGATTGCCTTCAATGCCTGCAGCCAGGCCGGCAAAGAATTCGATAGAGTCAGCCCCAGTCACCACGTCGACAACACTGGCTTCCTGCCAGGGCTTGCCGGTATCAGCCACTTCGATGGCTGCCAGTTCGTCGTTGCGCTCGCGCAAAAGTGCTACTGCTTTCAGCAGGATGCGGCTACGTTCGACCGGCATCATCGCTGACCACTGGGCAAAACCGCGCTTGGCGCTCTCGATGGTTTCTGCGAGTACCTTCTCGTCGGCAACCTCAACCTGATAGCTGACCTCGTTGGTCGCCGGGTTATATACATCAAAGCACTCGCCGCTCTCATTCGACAGGTAGCGGCCGTCTACAAAATTCCGTTGTTTGTCCAGTGACATCTGTCTCTCCATACTGCTTTAACAGAGGGTCAGTCGGTTGTTCGTTGGCGATGGACTCGAAGGGCGCAATGGGCCGATCGTGAAGGTCCAGTCATCATAAAAAAGGGCCGGTCTGACGAAGACATTTGTCCCTAATCGTCAGATTCCAGCCCGGGCTCGATAGTCGTTTATCGAGCGATATGACACAAAATGTAACATATTTTTAATTTGAACTCTAATTGTTAGCACTCAATGCAACAAAGCTGGCGGATTCGTAGGAGGATTTATTTTTCAGCGACTACAGAGTTAATCCGTATTTTCAAGGGTTAAAAGTGGGCTGGGTTGGGCCAAAAATCTCATTTGAACTCTATAAAAAGCACTGTATGAATTTTGCTCAATCTGACTGTCTCGGGATCAAGTCAGGTGCCCGTAAGGCGAGGGCTTTGGGCGGCAGGAGATAGAATTTGTCGCTTTAGGGGGAGGAGGCACTAGCTGGTGAAGGTCTGGCAGGTGGGGAGGCTCTACCTCCCCAGAATTACTTTGAGTGAATTTAACTGTTTGCCTCGCGTAAAGTGGAGGCTTGGCGGTTCAGGCTGGCCAGATATAGCACTGCTAACCCAGCTGCAATACCCGGCAATCCCTCATAGATCACGCCGTGATACCCCAGTAGCCGCCAGGTAATCGCTGCTGTAAAGCCGATAATCACTGCTGCGATAGAGGTTGCCTGGGATGGCTTGCCCCCAAAACACAATACCAGGAGTAGGGGGCCAAATGCGCTGGCAAGTCCCGACCAGGCGAAAATAACCAGGCTGAACACACTTTGGCTATTGGCGAGCGCCAGTAGCAATGCGCCGCCGGTGATGGCAACTGTGACAAGCTTGAGGAACCAGGTTTTTTCAATCTTGTGCGGAAGAATGTCGTGGGTAATGGCTGCGGAGCAGCTGAGAAGCAGGGAGTCTGCGGTGGACATGGTTGCGGCAAAGATACCAGCCTGGATCAGCCCAACAAAAACAGGGGGCAACAAATCCATAGCCATGGTGGGAAGAGCAAGCTCCGCATCAAAGCTCCCTGTGTCAGCAATAAACACTCTGGATAGCAGGCCGACCCCGGTGGCCATACAATAGAAAAGGATGAACCACAGATAGTACCAGGCCCTTGCCCGGTTCATCTTGCTGGAATCCCTCAGGGTCATAAATCGAACCATAACGTGGGGCTGTCCAATCACAGACAATCCGGCAAACCCCCAACTAATCACAAAGAGTATCACCCCGCCCCAGCCCGCAAAGGCGAGCCCCTCGGGAAACCAATGGGTAAAACCTTCAATAGCCTGCATTTTTATCGCCGCACTGGTGATGCCACCCAAGTTGGCAAGGGCGACGGCTAGAAGTGCTGCCATAGCCCCCATCATAACGATGGATTGGGCCGCATCAGTCCAAATGGACGCGCGGATGCCGCCAGCTAAACAGTAGAGGCATACAAGCACAGCTCCAACTACAGCACCGGACCAGAGAGGCCAATCCAGTAGTACGTGCAGGGCTTTGCTTCCGGCAACCATTTGAGCAGAGGCATAAGTTAGTAAAAACAACAGGGAAATGATGCCGATCAGGCGCTGCAGGGCTGAGTACTTCTGTCCGTGCCAGTTACTGAGAACACCTGCGTAGCTGACTTCACCGCTTGAACTAGTAGCGGTCCTTAATCGTTTGTGTACATAGAGGGAAGCCAGAAAATCACCGGCAATCCACCCCACCATCAACCAGATTGAGGCCAACCCAGTGGTGTAGGTATAGCCGATAACCCCGATAAACATATAGCCGCTATTGTTCGTTGCCACGGCAGACAACCCCACCAGCCAGGGGGAGATACCACTGCTGGCAAGGTAATAGTCGGCTTTGGTTTGACGGCTGAACATCGCAGAAGAGAGGCCGACCAGAGTGAACAAAAGTAAAAAACCAAGAAATGAATAGATCATCGGCAATCCTATTATTTTTATCCCGTATTATTTTATGGGTTGGTCTTCAGAGGTTATCCGAATATTTCTAGCTCCCCTTGCCACCACTTTGCGGCGAAGGAGTATTGGCAATAACCTGGTCGAGTTCCTCAAATACTTCACTTTCCGCTAGAGGCTGTAAGGCACTATCAACCAGGATTTCATCGCGGTAGCTTTCCCGCCTTTTAATGGCTTCCGCCAGATAACGCAGCGCTTCATCAAATTGACCCATGGCAGTATGGGCGCATGCCAGTTGGTAGAAGGCATGGCTGTTATCCGGGTCAATACCCAGGGCCTGGTGACAAAGATTGGCGGCCCACTGGGGTTCATTGAGCTCCAGCACTGCATCAGCTTTATAGGTAAGGGCTTCTACATCCTCGTGGCGGAGGCGCAAAATCTCGTCGTAAATGGCAATTTTATTGGCCACTGAGGATTCCTGTTGAGCGCGCAGCCACAGGGACTGTACTTCCTGGGTTAGCTCGATTTCCTCGCGGTTTTCTTCAATATGCTGTGTTTTCTGTTGAAGCTGCTTCTCTATAACTTCCAAACGCTTTTCGTATTCCTGGACCAGCTTTGAGATTTCCTCATCGGCCAGGGAGTGCACCCGCTCTTTAATATCCTGAAATGACCGCCAACCAACTAAAACCAAAATTGAAGTGGCGGCGGCTATCAAGTAGAAAAAGTAGGTAACCGTATCGGTTGCGTAGGCTACGGCTCGATCGACAGAGTTGTGTTCACGATCGACAATTTGCTGAATCAATTCCTGCTTGGCATTAGCCTGATCGATTCGCAGCTGCTTAATTTCGTCGAGCACATAGCGCTCGATGAAGGGTGTGTACAAGGGCTTCTCAAGGGTGTCGACTTCGCTTTGCGCACTGTCTTTTTTCTTTTCTTCCGCTTCCTGGGAAATAGAGCTGGCGGAAGTTAATAAAAAGAGCAGGGCACAAAGGCTCAGGATGCGAGGCATATCGCCGTCCCGTGATTGTAAATCTCTACCAGTGCCTCGTGTAGAGTCCGAACGGCTGCATCATAGTCTGGCTCGTTAACGATGAACTGCATATCTACATGACGCAGGGACTGGTGCATGGCGAGCACGCGGATATTGCTTTTGGACATCGACTGCACCGCTTTGGCCAGCACGCCGGGGATTTGCATATCGCTACCGATGGCTGAAACTATGGCGACTTTGCGCTGGTTCAGTTCGGCTTCGGGAAAATACTCTTCCAATGCAGCCTGGATCCGCTTAATTGTTTTCAGGTTGGTGGAGAGGAAATGGGTAAGGGTATTGGCATTAGTGTCTTTGGAAATAATGTGGGCTTTGAAGCGTTTGATCACCAGTAGCACTTCGCGATCATAATCGTGGATGCTGCCCGCCATATCCTGGTCAAACAACTCCAGGGCGTAAACCCCTTTACAGCCGGCAATAATTTCTACTCGTGGAGAGTCGCTGATGTAGTCACCAGTAATCAGGGTGCCGGCGTGCTCGGGCTCGAAGGTGTTTTTCACCCTGAGAGGGATATTTTGTTGGCGCAGCCCCTTGGCGGCTTTGGGGTGAATCGCTTCCATCCCCAGGTTGGCCAACTGGTCGGCCACATCGTAGTTGGTGCGGCCAATGGGTACTGCATTTCCCTCTCCCACCAGGCGAGGGTCTGCACTGCTCAGGTGGAACTCTTTGTGAATCACCGCCTCCTTTGCCCCGGTGAGTACGGCGAGACGACTGAAGGTCATCTCGCTATAGCCCCGATCAAACGAGATCAGCAGGCCCTTATCGCTATGGGCATAGCCGGTAACAATAGGCAGCTGTCTGCTTAAGTCGATAGTGGCAAAGGCATCCCGGATACGCTCATCCAGGGGAATGTGCTTGTTGGTCCGCCAGCCAGTCAGGTCGACAAAGCAGGCATTTACACCATCACGTTGCAACAGTTTCGAAGTGTTCCATGCGCTGTGGGCCTCGCCGAGGCTGGCTAACATCTCCCTTACCGTGCCCAAGTGAGCGTCGAGGGAGAAGTGGCCGTGCTGACAAAGGCTTTGCAGGTCTCTCAGGCATTTTTTCGCGCTCTCCAGCCTTTCATCCAAAAACAGGTTCGCTTCCGCGAGAAGATCGCCATGTCCGAAAAGACGCTCGTTGATTTGCCGCAGTGCTGCCCGAAGCTCATCAAACTTAACCAGCCAGCTATCATCCTCAATGCTGCTGGAGAAGAGGGCATAGATACCTGGTTGACCACTTTTCTTGTGTTCTAGAAGCAAGTCAGTAATACCGCCGTAGGCAGAGACTACAAAAACACGATTGTAGATCCCCTTGGAGTCACCTTTGATAATATTATCCCGGACCGCTTCGTAGTCCGTCATAGAGGTGCCGCCAATCTTTTCTATCGTATGCATCGTCTCTTACTGGTCCTTCTTTCTCTTAAAAACTGGGTGAGTGCTTTGAATTGAGATTTGCTTCAGATAGTAGAAATTGATTTCCTCGCACAGATGTATTCCGGCCTGGGAGGCAAGCCGCAAAACGGAGCCTCCACCTTGTTGCTCAGGGCATTAAAAACAAAAAACAAATTAGACCTCGGGTCGGGGCTGATATTGCTGCTGGAGCCATGCATTAAGTTACAGTCAAACACAACAATACTGCCGGGCTTGCCTGTAACAGCTGATATTCCGCCATTGGATACCAGGGACCTCAAATGGCTATCTGAGGGAATACCAAGCTCTTGCTTTTTCAGTGAGCTGAGGTAGTTCCGTTTTGGTGTTTCCCCATCGCAAGCAATGTAATGGTGGTGGGACTTGGGAATCAGCATCAATGGGCCATTAAAATGATGATTCTCTGTTAAGGTAATGGAGATGCTGAGTGCCCGCATACGGGGCATGCCGTCCTCGACATGCCAGGTTTCAAAATCGGAGTGCCAATAAAAATCTTTCCCGCGAAAACCAGGTTTGTAGTTCGCGCGAGACTGATGGATATAAACCTCATCACCCAAAATACATTTCGCAATACTTGATAGTCGCTGATCCCTGGAAAGCCGGTTAAAAATTTGGCTGCTTTTGTGGATACGAAAGACTGAGCGCACTTCGTTACTTTCAGGCTCGGTGATAATTTCTTCCGACTTGTCAGTGTGTCTGCGCTGTTTAATCTCCGCCAGCTCTTGCGTAAAAAAGTTAATCTCCGCCTGGGAAAACATATTCTCCAGTACAACAAAGCCCTGTTCTGCATAGCGCTTGAGTTGCGATGGTGCCAGTGGGGAGAGGGACTGGCAGTCCCCATACACAATTGGATCTTTGCGCACCCTGGTACCACCCAGAAGGCCCGGTTTTCGGGAGGGGTAGCAATCTTCCCTGGTAACACTTGAGCTATCTGGAAGGTACTTCATGGATACTGCCCTATTACTGACTAATTATTCATCAATCTTGTCAGCCTCAAGTTCGTAGGCTCCCTCGGCATTGTGTACTTCCTTGCCATTCAAAGGGGGGTTAAATACACAGGCCATAGTCATTTCTTCAAAGGCTCTTAAAATGTGCCGGTCATGCTTATCGAGAATATAGATAGTTCCAGGTTCGATAGGGTGCTTCTTGCCATCCTCAAGAGTTTCTACCTCACCTCTGCCGGAAATGCAGTAAACCGCTTCCAAATGGTTTTGATAGTGCATTTGGAAATCAGCATCTGCATAAATAGTGGTGATATGGAAAGAAAAGCCCATTTCATCATCTTTAAGCAGGAGTCGGGTGCTCTCCCAGTTGCCATCCGGTGAAACAACCCGGCGGCCGGATTTTTTAGCTTCCTGTAAACTTCTGACAATCATTGGTATTTCGCTGTTTCGTGTGTGTTCGAGTCTGGCTGGTCAGCAATATTCTTAGTTTGCAGCCTGCACAGTTGGGTCTTTTACGTGAACCTTTTCAGAGGCCCTTAAAGTCTAGCAGGCTTCAAAAAAGACTCTTTCCTCAGGCATATCCCGCTCTCCGGCACAGACTTCCCGGATAGCGGATTCAATAATGTCGATCCCTTTTTTAAGGTTTTGATCAGTGATAATCAGTGGGCAAAGGAGCTTAACGATCTGGTCATCGGCTCCGCTGGTTTCAATAATCAGCCCCTGCTTGAATGCCAGTTTAGTGATCTTTCCTGCAAGTTCGCCGCTGATGCAGTCGATACCCTGAAACATCCCCCGGCCTTTGGTGGTGAAGTTACCCTCACCATATCGGCTGACAATTTCATTCAAACGCTCGGAAATGTATTTGCCCTTGCGTTTAATCTCCCGTGAGAAGTTTTCGTCAGACCAGTAATGATCGATAGCGGCTTTCGCAGTTACAAAAGCCAGATTGTTGCCACGGAAAGTGCCGTTGTGCTCACCGGGCTTCCACTGGTCCAGTTCTGGTTTCATTAGCACCAGCGCAAATGGCAGCCCATAGCCGCTGAGGGATTTGGATAGCGTAATGATATCGGGTTCGATACCGGCCTCTTCAAAGCTGAAAAAGTTGCCCGTGCGGCCGCAGCCAGCCTGGATATCATCGACAATAAAAAGTAAGCCGTGTTTTTTACAGACGGACTGAAGGTTTCTTAGCCACTCGATACTGGCCGCATTGATACCGCCTTCCCCTTGAACTGTCTCAACAATCACTGCTGCGGGGGAGTTAATGCCGCTGCTGGAATCTGAGAGCACTTTATCGAGGTATTCGGTGGTATCGATATTTTTGCCCAGGTAGTCGTCAAAGGGCATGCGGTGTGTACCATTGAGGCTGACACCGGCAGCATCCCTGTGATGCGAGTTGCCGGTGGCAGCCAGCGAGCCAAGGCTTACGCCATGGAAACCGTTGGTAAAGGTGACGATGTTCTGCTGCCCGGTTACATTGCGGGCAATTTTCATCGCAGCCTCTACCGCATTCGTCCCTGTCGGACCGGTAAACTGCACCACGTACTCCATATTCCGTGGTTTGAGAATTTTCTCATTCAGTGCCTGTAGGAATTCACCCTTGGCCCTGGTGTGCATATCGAGGCCGTGAGTAATTCCATCGGCCTCAATGTAATCTTGCAGTGCCTGCTTGAACAGAGGGTTGTTGTGCCCGTAGTTGAGCGTGCCGGCACCCGCCAGGAAATCCAGATACTGATTTCCCTCCTCATCCCACATCAGCTCGCCTTTTGCGCGATTGAAGACTCGCGGAAAGGAGCGGGCATAGCTTTGCACTTCTGATTCAATCTCATCAAAGATCTTCATGATTTTCTCTTTTATGGTGTTTCTTCGAGGGCGAAAGGCCCGATGCGGACAAGGGTTTCGGAGTCGTGCAGCCCATCAAAGTGGGCTTGAGAGTCCATCCAGGGTGAGGAGTGAAGATCGACCGATAATTTATCGGCGACACTGTGGAAGAGCGCCCAAGAGGGCAGGTTGTGTTCTGTAATGGTGGTCTCGATAAATCTGACCGAACCACAGTGAGGGCGCTCAAGGATGTGACTTATCATCCGGGAGGCCAGTCCAAGCCCCCGGGCTTTCTCGTCGACGGCCACCTGCCAGACAAAGAGGGTGTCTGTACGGTCGGGGATGATATACCCGGAAATAAAGCCCAGCAGCTCTCCATCAACCTCTGCGGCGACTGAGGTGTTGGCGAAATGGCTGCAGTGGAGGAGGTTGCAGTAGCTGGAGTTTGTATCCAGGGGAGGGCAACGCTTGATCAATCGGTAAGTGGCCATCCCATCTTCAATCAATGGACTGCGCAACAAAATATTTTCTGAGCTAGACAAAAAACCTTCCCAACCGACTAAATATTTTTTCACCTCTAAATATTTACCTGCACAAGTGTTGAGCAAATGGCGTAAATATAGCTTCTAAGAGGCATTTTTATGTCGGGTTGCTAGTAAAAATGCTTTGAACGCTAAATATCGTACACAAATTAAATTCAAAGTCCAGGATGCTTGAGGCGAATCAAGTCACAATATTTGACCTAGAAATGCCTGGATATGTGGGATATACAGCCTATAGGCAGGTAAAAATAATATTTTGAGGTCTATAAATTTTTCTGTTGAGCATATCTGCTGAACGATCGCCTGGGTATAAAATAGACAGTTTTGTGGTGAAGCCTGGCGCTCTTGTGGGGGTGATGTTTCGCAGTCGAGTTATAAGCGCTTAGTGATTGAGGGGTAGGGCGATATAATTCCGGCAATCACCCTGACTCCATGATTGAGAGGTAACTTTGAACAGTATCGAACAAGTGCTAGTGGCCCTGCGGCGGGTAATAAGAGCCACGGACCTGCACTCCAAGCACCTGGCTAAAACCACCGGCTTAACCGCCCCGCAGGTGTTGTTGCTACAGGCTATTCGCAATAAGGGTGAAGTGACTATTGGCGAACTTGCAAATGAGGTTAGCCTGAGCCAGGCAACAGTAACCAATATTTTGGATCGCCTAGAGAAGAGGGGGTTTGTTTACCGCCAGCGCTCCCAAACCGATAAGCGCAAGGTGCACGCCTACCTCACGGAAGAGGCTACTGAAACGCTGCGCGACGCTCCCATCCCGCTTCAGGACCAGTTTGCTCGCCAGTTTGGCGATCTAAAAGACTGGGAGCAAAGCATGATTATTGCTTCACTACAGCGCGTTGCCCAAATGATGGACGCTCAGCATATCGATGCCTCCCCAGTACTGGATATCGGTGTTCTGGATCGCCAGGGTGCCTCAATGGATAAGCCCGCAACGGCACTGGGCTACAGTGACATCCCCGACTCCTCCGACAGAGATAAAAGTACTTAAGTAGCGACACCGGAGAAGAGGGGCTATGCACACATTTAGCGTGTATAACCCCCCTCTACAGCGGTAGAAATTTGTCTAAGCTTGCAGCAGCAAGCTCCCTGTAGCGATCGAGGCATTCTGTGTCGACCGGTTGAGCTTCCAGGCTACAAATTGTATCGATGGACATCCTTGTGATTGGTGCCGGTCCGACCGGATTGACTGCTGCAGTCGCCCTCACTTCCGTGGGGCTGAAGTGCCGTATTGTTGAGCGCAAAAACAGCCCCTCTGAACTCTCTCGCGCTGTTGGCATTATGCCAGCCACCATTGATGCCCTTCGGGAGCTGGGCGCCGCAGCCCCCTTTCTTGCAGAGGCAATGCCCCTGAGGAAAATGCACATATTGCGCGATGAGAGAACCCTGGTTTATATCGACAACAGCGGGAATGAGTTTCGCGATAGGGTGCCTCTCGGGTTGCCGCAAAATCGGACCGAGGGAATCCTCAGGGACATTCTTGCCGAGAGGGGCGTCGAAGTTGAGTACGGGGTCTCAGTCACTAACATCACAACCACCCCAGACAAGGCGGCCGTCAATTTCTCAGACAATACCAGCGCCTCTTTTGATTGGGTGATTGCCGCAGACGGTATACAGTCCGCCGTGCGACAGCAGCTGAAAATACAGTACCCTGGCATTGATCTGCCCAATAAGTGGTCAATTGCGGATGTGGATTTGAGAGGAAGCTTCGATCCGGAAGAGATTGCCTTGGACCTGTACGGCGGGGAAGGTGAGTTCACCTTGGTACTCCCTATCGAACGGCGACGCGCTCGCATCGCATCATCAACCGAAGATGCCCTGGCAACCCTCAGGCTGCCGATAGAAATCGCCGACATCCGAAGGACAGCAGCCTTTAAAATCTCCATCCGACAGGCAGAAACTTACCGAAAGCACCGGGTGTTGTTGGCTGGAGACGCAGCCCATTGCCACTCTCCAGTGGGAGGGAAGGGGATGAATCTGGGCATGGCTGATGCCATAGCCGCAGCATCTGCTATCGCTAACGGTGCGGTCGATAGCTACTCTACCTCCCGGCATGAGGCAGGGGAGTCCGTGGTTAAGAAAACAGAGCTGGCGAGAAAGCTGATCTCCTCGAGCAATCCTTTGGCAAAATCGGCATTGTGGCTATCGGCCCACTGCATCGCCTCAGTGCCTCCGGTTCATCGCGCCTTTATGCGGCAGTGGACGGCGGTCTGAGTATCAATTTCGAGGGTGAGTTGAGGCAAAAGTGGACATAGGTGACAGGCTAGTGCTACTATTCGTCCGCCGGTTTAAAAGCCATTTTTTATTGCAGTTTACCTCGTAGTTTTAGTCATAATCCTTCGTTCGGTCTCGTTTAAAATAATACTTTTTGCCCGCACAACTCCATTCAATTGGAGCGCAATTGTTCAATCAAGGATATCTATTATGTCTAATACAGTTACTGGTACCGTTAAGTGGTTTGACGAAGGGAAAGGTTTTGGCTTCATCGCCCAGGAATCCGGTCCCGACGTTTTTGCTCACTTCAGCGCAATTTCCGGTGGCGGTTTTAAAACCTTGGCCGAAGGCCAGAAGGTAGAGTTTACCGTGACTCAGGGCGCTAAAGGCCCACAAGCAGAAAACATTGTCTGCCTGTAAACTTTAGGCTTCGCCCCCAATAAGGGGCGAGACCGTTCACTTCCCCAGCCAGTAAGTGCTGGGGAGGTATCCCCCTTGCTACAACCTCTCTCTTTTTGTAGTGACAGCCGAGCTTTTTAGGTCTATCACGCATTTTCGAATTCCTCCCAGCTTTCTTAACTCGACGACAGATCTACCTGGATCAACTCAATCCAAATGAAGGGTGTAGTACCAATAAGGGGCGCCAGAGGGCAACTTTTTGCAAGAGCCTCTGAAGATTTGATAGGGTCATTTCTTGTCAAGCGCGATGGCCCCAACATTTTTAGATATGGCAGTAGCTGTCACAGGCAAGCTTCCCATAGGTGATCAGTAAGTGGGCAATCTTACACTTATTTACTTTCCGTTTACCCAATGGCTTTTATTATTCCAGGTCTATCGAGAACTTTTGAGTGACTAGATCAATGGGGCCTGACTGCAAAACGCCAATATTGGTACTCTTAGCTGAAGACAATCACGCACTGGCGTCCAATATTATTGAGAGCCTCGAAGAGTACAATATTCGATGTGACTTCGCTGACAATGGAATAATGGCCACTGAGCTGGCCTTAAAGTATGACTTCGATGTAATCGTACTTGATGTCATGATGCCGGGTAGAAGCGGTTTCGAAGTGAGTTCTAAGTTGCGCAATGCAGGAAGCTCGACACCAATATTGATGCTGACCGCGCTGGACCAATTGGACGATAAAATCACCGGTTTCCAATCTGGAGGGGATGACTACCTGGTTAAACCCTTCGAAATGCTTGAGCTGGTCGCACGGATTCGGTCTCTATCAATAAAACGACGCGTTACCCAAACCCGGTATAAAGTTGAGGGCCTGGAAGTTAATTTAGAGACCCATGAAGTCACCAGGCAGGGGAAATCTATAAATCTGCCCCCAATCTGTTGGGAATTGCTCGTGTTTTTGATGCAACAGAGTCCAAAGCTGGTTACTAAAGAAAAAATTGAACAGCATTTATGGCAGTTTCTTTCCCCCGAATCCGACGTAATCAAAGTACATCTGTATCGGTTGCGGCAGGGAATTGATAAGGGGTTCAGTTTTCCACTACTGCACACGATCAGAGGGAAGGGCGTTATCCTGGGGAAGCGTGATGAAAGCCTTTGATCGCTCCATTCGCAGAAAATTTTTCTTTCACTATATTTGGATTCTTGCCGCAATTGTGGCGTGCAGTGCAGTTGTCGTCGAGAGATCCAAAGTGAAAATGGTTAAGCACGCTTTAGGTGCGACACTGATATCTGTAGCTGAAAAGCGTATCATTGAGGCCGGAGGGGTTATTGATGACCCTTTTTTTGCCCAGTTACAAACATATGATGAGTACAGTTCACTGCCAAATACGGCAAAGCGCGTGTTAGAGGAAGCTGACGGCGAAGAAAAAAGGGTGCACTTTAGCAAAGACTTAATTGATGATCGCTACTATTTAGCAATTATGCCTTATGCTGAAAGCGCACTTAAGACAACTTACTACGTGCTAGAAATAGAAGAAGCTGCAATACCCAGCAAGTACAAAAAGGTAGAAATTGAAGTTCTTATCGGTATCTTACTAGCCCTTACTTTAGCATTAAGTGTGCCTCTTATTCTTGCAAGACAAGTGATATCGCCATTAAAAGACCTGGAGAAATTTGCGCAAAAGAGCCGGCATAAGTTGACTCCGATCCCGGAATCTTTAAAGCAAAGGAAGGATGAATTTGGTCGTGTAGGACGAGTACTGCAAGAGTCGCTACAGCAGGTATGGAATCATCAAGAGCAGGAAAGGCAATTTCTACAGAATGCGAGCCATGAATTGAGAACCCCCTTGGCAACCATTGGCAGTGCCTTGCATGTGGTGAAGGTAAGGCAAAAAAAAGGTAAGCCAATCGATACTCAACTGGAGCAGATTGAGCGCTCCTATGAGCAGATGACCCAGCTAACACAGGCACTTCTACTGCTATCTCAAAGCAAGGTAAATCTGGAATCAACAGAATTTGATTTCAGTAATATGATTCAAACTCGAGTTGAGCAGCTCAAATACCTCTTGGGTCAGCGAGATGTACAGGTTCATCTCAATTCGGATAGTTTGGTCAACTTGAAGCAAGTACAAGTGCTATTGGATATCGCCATAACCAATCTGCTCAGAAATGCCTTTGAGCATACCCTTGAGGGAATTATCGATATTGATTTTGATGCAAATGGAATCCGGGTTCAGAACCCCATACTGCCGGAACAGCAGGTGCATTTTGACAGGGGGGAAGGGCAGGGTTTTGGTTTAGGCCTTCATATCCTGAAGCAAGTGGCCGATCAGCAGCAATGGGTCTTTTCTTACAACAAAAATGAACAATACTTAACCGTTAACCTGGCCTGGGCATGAGTTTATTTACCTGGCGTTTACCTTTACCGGCATAGAATCCACTCCAGAAATAACGGAACTTCAACCAGTTCAAATTGGGATTCAATATGTCTAGTTTGCGAGATCAAAACCATAAGAGTTCTCTGCCATTAACTTTGAGTATGTGCACCGCGCTGGTGAGTTCGGCATTAACCAGCCTAGCTTTTGCAGATGAAGTTACCCAGAAGCCGCCAAAGCAGGATGAGACGGCACTTTCTGTAGGTATTGGGACCTTTAGCGTTGGGTCAATCTACGTTGATGGAGAGGACCAAAACAACATATTTCCATTGATCTCAGCCCGCTACAAGCGCTTTTACTTTCAGGGTTTTGAGTTGGGTGCTGACCTGTACCACGACGATAAACTTCGAGTGAAGTTTGGCATTGGCGGTGACCTGGCGGGCGATAGAGACAGAGGGGACAGTGATAAGCTCAGCGATATGGAAGAGCTTGACCTGGCGATTCTTGCCAACTTATCTATGAACTATAAAAGCCCTGTAGGCCTTTGGAGGGTTGGCATCTCACAAGATATCAGTGATACCCACGACGGATACAGTCTATCGGCTGGATATAGTCTGCCTTACAAGCACCAAAAGTGGATCGTCAAACCAGACTTCACTATTAGCTGGCAAAGTGATAGTGCGTTGGATTACTACTATGGCGTGGACCTAAATGAAGTAACCCAAGATAGGGCAGCGTATGAAGCAGGTGCAGATATCATTACCCGGTTAGGTGTACAAGTGGGATACAACATTAGCTCAAACCTTATTCTTATGGGGGGCGTATATCAAACCTGGTATGGCGATGAGATTAGTTGTTAGTAATAGCCCAATCGTAGACGCTGATAGCTCTAGACGTACGTCATTAATGGTGAGTTATAAATTTTAACTTTTCTTACGATATCTGATGAGTGTAGATTATTTAGACTAGCCGGCTTATCAATACCAAGCAGAAGTTACAGGCCGAGGCAAGAGCCCCAGCCTGTAACCAAAACCTGTCTGCAGTACAATGTACACGATACCCACCGAGTCATAGCAAGAAGGCTTCTCTATTTAGCATCCCAATAGCAGGGACTACCGTATTTCTCCTTAAGGAAATCAATAACACGTACTTTGGGAGCCAGGTTATCCGTAGATAAGTAGAGTGCATTGATAGCCTGGTTTTCTGCCGATGAAGATGCGCGGTAGTCAGTCAAAATAGGAACCAGCTTGCCCCAAGGAGCCATGAAATATACCCAGGTCTCTCCTTCAGTTGGCCCTTCAGTCATTACCTGGATTAGTTCAGACCAAATCTGACACATTCCCTTGAAAAAGAGGGGTTTACCGGTTTTGATGAAGGTGCCTAAACCTAAAAGCAAAACCAAGGATAAACCCCATGATCCATACTAATGATCGCATCATCAAACACAAGACCGGATTGCTAAATCTGGCAGAAGAACTCGGCAATATCTCCAAAGCTTGCAAGATGCTGGGTGTGTCGAGAGACACTTTCTATCGCTATAAGGAAGCCGTTTCAAGTGGCGGCGTGGACGCCCTTCTTGAGAAGAACCGGCGCGTGCCCAACCACAAGAACCGTGTTGACACAGCCATTGAAGAGGCAGTGTTAACTTATGCCGTCCAAGAGCCTGCCCACGGGCAGGTTCGAGTTTCCAATGAGCTGCGCAAACGCGGTGTATTTGTGTCCCCTAGTGGTGTTCGGAGTATCTGGTTACGGCACGACCTTGCTAACTTCAAATTGCGATTAAAGGCACTTGAGGCCAAGGTGGCTGAGGAGGGACTGATCCTTACAGAGTCACAGGTTCAAGCTTTAGAGAGAAAACGTCATGATGATGAAGCCTGTGGTGAAATTGATACTCAACACCCAGGTTATCTGGGCTCGCAGGATACCTTCTATGTAGGAACCTTTAAGGGCGTCGGACGTGTTTACCAACAAACCTATGTCGATACCTATGCAAAGGTGGCTCATTGCAAGCTGTATACCACCAAAACGCCAATCACTGCGGCAGACCTTCTGAATGATCGTGTACTGCCATTTTATGCCATGCATGATCTGCCAGTGCTGCGTATCCTAACTGATCGTGGTACTGAATATTGTGGCAAGTTGGAGCAGCACGACTACCAGCTATATCTGAGTGTGAACGAAATAGAACACACGAAGACAAAAGCCAGGCATCCGCAAACAAATGGGATCTGTGAGCGCTTTCATAAAACTATTTTACAAGAGTTCTATCAACCTTCATTACGCCGCAAGATCTATGGATCAATAGAGGACTTGCAAAAGGATCTAGACGAATGGCTCACATATTACAATAATGAGAGAACCCACCAGGGTAAGAAGTGTTGCGGTCGAACTCCGATGGCAACTCTTGAAGATGGAAAAAGTATTTGGAAGGAAAAGCTCGTAAGCTGAATTTGACCTGACAGAGCACCTCCTGAAAAACCGGTAACTGTCAGATCAAGTCTGAACTACTACACATTACCGTAGGAGCACCGAGTACCTCTATATTCTGTTTCTTGAGGTATTCAACCGCAGCATCAATATCTTCAACATAGAATGCTAAATGATGCCCCCTTATTTCGATCTATGTTGTCGGCATACTCGAATATTTCTAGATTGATGCTGTTAGCATTCATAACAGCAATTTGCTTGATCTCTGCACGAGGATTTACATTAAGGTGATCCGTCATCCAGGTATCGCCTGAGGCAAATGGCCCAAACGTATAAGCCAACTCAAAGCCAAAGTGTGTACTAAAGAACTCAACGGCCAATTCAACATCGGGGACGGTGAATCCTATATGATCTGCTTTTTTAAGTTCGGGGATAGCCATTAGATATCTCGTCGATCATGGCGAAGCTTATTCAGTCCGCCCATGGTGGTAGCCCCTTTATTGAAGCCCGTATACATTGAGGCAAAAACAACCAATTCCTCAATCTCTTCATACGTTGCCCCTTGTTTGAGCGCCATTTGATCAATAGCGATAGTGATTAGTGCTTTGGTTTTTTGATCCAGAAGCGGCTTTCCCCATACCTCGCCCGCGACTCGTACAGCTAGATCTCCCCATACCGGGTTGATAGACTTAAGTCCCTCGATCAATGCTTGATCATCCAAAACGGCATTTTCGTATTTGGTAGTCATAGTTAATAGTCCTGGTTATCTAGATGATATTTCGCTGTAGAAACTGGAAGTTATTATAGAGAGTCGTATCCTTCTTAAAACTTATAAGCAGGAACATCACTTTTGCAAATTATGCACAGATGATCGCTGTTTATGGGGTGGCACAGTCTGTTGTTGGGACCTATTTTAGTGCCCTAGCAGGGGCGAAAGAGGTATATGGTAGCGTTGCTAAAATGGTATTAGCCTGAAGGGAAGAGCGTTTTGATATGGCGATTACAGCATGGTAGCTAATGCCTCTAAATATATTCCAGGTGTCCTAACTAGATAAAAGCTACTAGCAACACCGATGCTGCTTATAATCTACCCTAAACTATGAATATCCATTGAAGGCTCGATATTCATATGTCCATGACTCCTATTGATATCGAACGCTGGAATAGAAAGGCCCACTTTGAATTTTTTATGAGCAGTGCAGGGTCAACTCGGATAGGCTTAACCCAGCCGGTCGATGTGACAAATCTGGTATCTTTCTGTAAAAAGAATACACTTCCTTTTTATTACAGCCTTATTTTTCTTGTCACGCAGGTGGGAAATGAAATAGCGGGTTTCAGGCATCGTATCGTCAATGGCCAGCCCATTGAGCATGACATGCTGCACCCGTTATTTTCTGATTTAGGGGATAATGAGTTATTCAAACTCGTTATGGCAAGAATGGAAACGAATCTGACAGAGTTCGTCCACAAGGCAAGGGAACTTTCACATGCGCAATCTGAGTACCTCCCCGTAGAAAATTTCATCAGCCGCCATGATATCTTGAATATCAGCTGCTACCCCTGGGGTGACTTCTCTGGTCTACAGGTAAAGCCTGTACAGAAAGAAGGTTGTGATCCAGGAATACCTTTTATTTTTTGGGGTAAATACCATCGCCAAGAGGGCCGCCTTGTCACCTCGATGTATGTTGAAGTTAATCACTGCTTTCTGGATGGCATCCATCTTTATCAATTTAAACAGCAGTTGGAGGATAAGATTTGTAAACTGGCTTAAAGTTTTAAGCTGGAGCTAGGGAGCTCTGAGTAATTTCGTGAACCCGCTCTTAAAGTCGCATAACGCGGACCTCTAAGAGCTATAGAGATACATATAGCTGCTCAGAGACTTCCTAGCTAGAACTCCCTCAAATGGTGAAACTTCAGCCCCCAATAAAAAAGGCAACCACCAGTGCAATAAGCCCGAGAGAAGTAAATTGTATCGAAGTCTTCCTGAATTTTGGCACCGCAAAAGCAACCACTAATCCACTAATCAAGCTAAATAGCAGGCTCGCACCAAGCATAATGGATGAGAACCAGAAGAGGGGGCCAGCATGGCCTTTATGAATCAGCAGAAATTGATGCCATAGATCATGTTCTTTTACATGAAGTATCGCTGATTGCTTATCCTGGCTAGGCTCCAAATAGACTTGGCGTTTGTAGCCATACCAGCCAATCCACTCATCCTCCAAATAGAAATCTGCCGGCAATGATACTTCTGTGGGCTGAACAAACGGAGATATAGTATCTAGGGTCTCTTGCTCATTGTTGGGTAAGCCCTTGGGTAGAGAAACTGTGTACTCAAATTGTTCATCGACGCCCCCCTCTATATCAAATAGGTAGAGCACGCCCGTGGCAATATACAAAATGGCAATGGGTAGAAAAAAGCAGGAAAAATAGGTGTGGAGCTTGATCCACAGTAAACGGTATCTGGATTTCATAGGCAACAAAGGGCGCAATGCAAATGCATTGCGCCCTGATAGTAAATAAAACAAATAAAGGAAATTAGAAGCGGTAGTCTACTGATAACCTGATATCGCGGCCTGCCTCATAAATTCCGGCTACGCTACCAAACCCGGTAATATCTGTATAATCTGCTACGCTGGAGTGATCCCGATAGTGCTCATTAAACAGGTTTTGAACCGCTAAATTCACATTCAGACTGTCATCTGCCAGTGGTTCCCAGTGCAAGTAAAGATCGTGTACTTGGTAACCGGGCTTGTCAACCTCTTGGATACTGTCGACATCGTCGTCGACCTCTACTGAGCGGTGTAAAACTTCAATATCATTTAAGTCTTGTACCAGTGTAAAATTCCAGCCCAACTCTAATTTCGGTGTAATAGCATAGCTGGTGGTCAGGTTCCATGTATCGCCGCGAGCATTTGCTAAACCGTTGTGCTCATACCCCTCTACAGTCTCTCCATTCAATTCCGAATCATTGTGGCTGAATGCGGCACTGATGGTTAACTGATCCCAAACATATGAGGCGCTGAGTTCAAACCCTTCAGTTTCCAGCTCACCAATATTTTCATAATAAACGGGACGCCCGACCTGATCAAAAATAACGTCATCGATAGTGCTGCGATAGATAGCGGCTTTTAATTGAAGGCCGTCCAGGCTGTATTCTAGCCCCAACTCGGTATTGTCGACCGTCTCAGCATCCAGGTCAGGATCAAGAGTTGCCGACCACAGAGTAAACCCATCTCCAACCTCCTTGCCGCGCATCGCTGTTGCATGACCCGCAGTAAAGGTGAGTGCATCGGTAAGCGAATAACTCATTCCAATATTGGGACTGAAACCCTGGCTATCCGTCTCGTCATCATGAGTCACTTGTTCCAGCTCGTATTCGTCGTAACGAAGTCCAAAACTTAGCAATAGCGCGTCCGTAGCCTGCCAATGATCCTGGATATAAGCTCCACGAACATGTCCTTCTTCAAGCCAGGAGTTGAGGCCTCCCTCCACCCCTTCCACTTCATCCTCACGGGCTTCAATGCCATAGGTGATGGTATGTTGACCAACACTGCTGGTATTACGTAAATCAAAACCGATGGATTCCACGGAAGCAACGTAGTCCCATAGCTCCCGCCATGCTTCTGATTTTGTATGATAAACCGTTGTTTCCAGATTGATCAGATCGCTGGGAGAAAACTGATGGTTGACAACAAAGGTCTGGCGCTCAGCTTCCATCGGGTAGAGAGTATCGCCTTGAAGGGCGGGCCAGTTGGGATGTCTACTGAACTCGCCTGATTCTTCCCGCTGTTCAAAACTGACACTCAGTTTTTGATCTTCAGACAAATCGCCACTTAATTTTATAAAGGCGAGATCCTGTTCGGAAGCTGTACCATAGATAGTGTCACCGTCGCCATCTTCCATATCGTCGCGATCAACGGTTACAAATGACCCAAGTAGTCCCCAGTTGTCAGTTATCTTTCCATAAACTGAAGCACTGGCTTTCTCACCATCATTACTAAAGAAAGCGCCTTTCACTATTGCGCCAAACTGCTCACCGTCATCAAGTAGGTCATCCGCATCTTTGGTCTCAAAGCGGATAGCACCGCCAATGGCGCCAGCCCCACTGGTAGCTTCACCGGCTCCAGCCTGCACTTCAACCTTTTGCAACAGCTCAGGTTCTATCGATACCCGACCAATATGATGGAAGAGGGTGCTTGTTTGTGGAGCACCATCAACAGTCACATTAAGTAGTGTGTCTTCCATACCGCGGACATAGACTTTTTGCGCAATACCCAGTGACCCACCAACAGATACGGAAGGTATCTGGCGGAATATATCGCTGAGATCATTTGCCTGCTGCTTATCGAGTTCTTCAGGGGTGATCTCGGTATCAGTTGCCACACCGACAACAACGACAGTTTCCATTGGGTTTTGAGCAGTATCCTCTTGTTTCTGCACTTCCTGTGCCTGGCTGATGCCAGAGGCCAGGGCGCTGGATACCATCAAGGGGAGTAACGCATACTTATTACGGGAAATGTTGCGGGCCATTGGCTGTCCTTCACAGAGTTACCTATTTGCTAATGCGAATTATTCCTATTGGCAACTGTGAAGTACAGCAGTGTTGCATTTGTTACATTTAGTTGCATCAGTGTGTTGGAGAGTTACCTTATGCAGGCTCCAAAGATTGAGTGGGGAGAGTTACTCTCATACACAACCCTCCTACAGAGCGGTTGGAGGCTTCTACAGTTCCGCCCACGCTATGTAGCTGGCGTCGCGCCAACGCCAGGCCCAGCCCAAAATTTTTCGATTTTGATGTGCGAGACTGATCTGCTCGGAAGAAAGGCTTAAAGATACTGTCCAGTAGTTCTTCGGGAACTCCGGGGCCAGAGTCTTCAATATCAATAACAAATCTGCTTTTCGTATTTCCCTCCAGAAGGACATGAACGGCTTGTCCCTTCGGGGTATAGCGCATGGCGTTACGCAAGATATTTTCCAAGGCTTGTCCTACCGCCTTGTGATTAGACTGTCTTAATTCAGCCGAGTCTGGCAAATGAGTACAGATAGTGCGATCGGGAAATTCGAAACGGGCATCCTCGACAATCACATCAATAAGATCAACCAGATCCAAATCTTCGATACCTATAGAAGGCTGTTCATTATCCAGCCAGGCAAGGGTGAGGGTATCATCTACCAGGCGCCTGATATGAGCAGACTCCCGCTGAATCCTCTGGATATTTTTATCATCAGCGTGACTTGCGCCAGCTCCCTCTATGGCAATATCCAGTCGGGTGAGTGGAGTTCTCAGTTCGTGAGATAGATCCGCGATTAGCTGGCGCTGGTTGACGATCTGCTCTCCTATACGAGTAGCCATTTGATCAAAAGTTTTGGCTAATTCAGAAATCTCATCGTCACGATTTCCCAATTGGCGGTGCACTCGAACATCAAAGTTTCCCCGACTAAACTCCCGTGTTGCCTGCTCAAGTTTGCGCAGCGGGTGCATAATATGGCGATAGAGCATCACGGAAACTAAAGCCAGGATTCCCATTGGCAGGAGTATTTGCAGCAAGAGTCGCGTTGTTTTCCAGTAGCTGCCGGGGCGCATCCTATCGGGAAGAAGTACCAAGAGACTGGTTTGCTCGGTTGCAAAAGGAATTTCCATCACCGGGTTTTCTTCAAAATACAGGTGGACCTTCCAATCCACATCCCGGCCGAGGTTATAGCCGATGTAACGATGTTCATTTCCCGTCGCACCAGCTACATGGGTTAACTCATATTGGGTAACTGTGGCCCAGGTGTTTTCCTTCTCCTGTAATTCTTTTAACCACTGTTCCAATTCCCCCTCGTTGCTGGAGAGAAACCGCGCTTCCGCCTCCTTTCCCCACTGTTTCAATTCCGCTCGATGAGTTGCCTCCAGCATACTCATCTGCTCCTCGGTGCGAATAGTCAGGGAGTTGATCAGGTAAAAGAGAGAGACAATGCCCGCAGTAATCAGAAGGCATAGTTTCCAAAAAAGTTTGCGGTTCATTTCAAACAGTACCCTCTGCCATGTACTGTTTGTAGCCGGTCTCCACGCCATCCTGCTCCAGTCAGCTTGCGCCTGATTCGACTCAAGTGCATGTCCAAACTGCGGTCATAGGCACCCAGAGTACGGTTGAGAACTTGCTGTGAGAGATAGGCTTTGCTCAATACCTCTCCCCGGTGAACCGCTAACTCCCACAACAATTTAAACTGGGTAGCGGTAAAATCAATTGCCAGACCGCCGGTGAATGCTTGCTGAGCATTCAAATCGAGTTGCAGGTTGTCGATTTCTGTATGGTGGACGGCTTCCATCATCACTGGTTGACTACGGCGCAATAGCGCCTCAACTCTCAGTAACAGTTCGGTCTTGTTAAATGGCTTCGCCACATAATCATCCGCTCCGTGACGAAAGCCTGCGATCCTCTCCTCTTCAGCGCCCTTGGCAGTTAGGATGATGACTGGAACCTGACTGGTTTTGCGTAAAATTTTGAGTAGAGAAATGCCGTCCATTTCCGGCAGCATCAAATCGAGCAAAATTAATTGAGGTTGTTGCCTGGCAGCTTCCAGCAATGCGGTATTGCCATCAAAGCAAGCGTTGACCTGATATCCTGCGCTTTGGATCATTTCGCAGAGTTGGTCGTTGAGACCGCGATCGTCTTCAACGATCAGGATGTTGGATTGTGTGGGAGGTTTTTGGCTCATGAAGACATTAGCTGTATGCAAACTGGTTGTGGAGCAAATTACCACAATGAACAATGCCTAAATATAGTTAGTTGAAGAGATGAGTGTTTGTTCAGTCATAGCGCTGGGCTGAACTGCTGATGAACTCCAATAATTTGGCATTGTATGCTTGAGCATAAAATTTATTGTGTTCGTGCTGCTCGCTATCCAGAGCGTAATCTTCAATATGAAAGCCGGTTCCACATAGGAAAAATATTTCCTGAGGTCTGAATTCAGCATACTTACCTTGCAACTCTTCTTCTAGTATCCCGGTCGTTACATGGCCAACCCCTGGAGAATAAACATCCATGAACTTAGCTCGGTTATGAATGAAATCATCTTCCGCATCAATGAATCCACGCTCCGCTGACAGCACGGGATCGCTGGCTATTGCAATCAATTCATAGCTTTTTGAAAGTTCAGCCCATACCCAAGCGACTACACCAGCGAGAAGGGCCGTGCCCAGAAGAAAGGTATTTCTAAGGGTTGACGTCATTGTCTCCACCCGTGGAAGCCTGAAGGCTTCGTCCTAAGTAGGAAAAGTAGGCTGTGAAAGCCTGATTAATTCTTTTGCGTTGCTGCCCTTGTGGATACAGTCCCAACTTTGCCTCTTGACTAGCCTTTGAGCCAGCAACCAAAAAATTATTGTTGATACTGGCATCCTGAATAAATGCTTCGAAAGCTCGAGCACTCAGCTCTACGGGCTCACTGTAATAGACAGAACCATTAGCTTTATCGGCACTGACGGAAGCAGTCACCAAGTCACTGGGGTTATTACCACTCTCATCCAGCATCACAGTTTTAAAGCACGCAAAAAGTAAGTCATTGAGCGGGTGGGGTACTGGAGTTGCATTCCGTAACCAGGCCTCTGAGGCATACATGGTACTGGGCGTATCACTGAACGCTTTTTGGGCTAAGTAATGATCAAATGCATGAAACCATTCATGGGCAATAGAGCCAGGCCCCGCGTTCTTGGCAAGAGAAAAGCTCCGGGCAGTAGGGTCATAAAAGGCAGCCATCCCTGGGCGCCCGCCGATTCCATATTGAAAAGACAATGTACCTCGGAGGGATATCAATGCTTCCGGTCCTTGAAGAATGGCCATTAGATCAACAAGTGCATCATAAAAAAGCCCAGCGGCCCGATCGCGCTCCTCGCGAGTGACCCATCGGCCAACAGCAATTGAGCGAAAGCCGAATCGCTTCCTGACATCCACAAACGAAACGGGTTGTCGTTGCTGGGTTGCAGTGTGACCACTGCGATAAAATGCCCTGGTCAGGACCATAATCAATGCCAGTCGATTGGAGGAGGGGGGATATTAATCCTCTGGATTGAAGGCTTGCAAGAAATCGGAAGTGCTTCTATTCCTTTCAACGAATCCAATCGCTTTCTATTCCACCCAGTCAGAAAAGTAATCAACCAGGTAGTCAATCGCCATTCGCGCTCGCATGGGTAAAAAGCGACGATTCTGATACACGATCCAGCTACTGGCTCCGCGCCCACAAAAAGATTCCAAGATAGGCTCCAGTAAGCCCTCTTGAATTGAACCACTGAAACTGCTTTTGGGCATATAAGCTATACCCAAGCCTTGCTCGCAAGCTTTCACGATCGCATGGGCATTATTTGTTCTCCAGCGCCCACTAACCTTTACGCTTACAGGCTCTCCATTCAGGTCAAAAACCCATTCGTCATTGTTAGCCACCAAGCAACTCTGCGTTTTTAGTTGATCGGGGTGATTGGGTATACCATTTTCTTTCAGGTAACTCGGGCTTGCGACAGCCATCATTTGGCGGTCGGCCAGTTTACGAGCAACTAAGCCGGAATCCTCAAGGCGACCATAGCGTATGGCAAAATCAATCCCATCCTCGACGAAATTGACCATCCTGCTATTGAAGTCCATGTCGATTTTCAACCCCGGGTGTCTCAAGCCAAAGTCCATCAGGGCAGGGGCAACATATTGCTCAGCAAAGATACCAGCTCCGCTAACTCTTAGTGTTCCATTGAGCTGAAACTGTTGCTGGCTAACCTGCTCATTCGCCTGTTGCAGGCCAATCACTAACTCTTTACACCGCTGGTAATAGGCAGTCCCGGCCTGGGTCAGACTTACCTGACGTGTTGAGCGGGCCAAAAGGGATGAGCCCAAGCGCTCCTCCAGGCGGGAGACCTGCCTACTCACATGGCTAGTACTGCAGCCAAGTTGCTTGGCAGCCGCTGAGAAACCTTGGCTTTCTGCCACCGCTACAAACTCGACTATGCCGTCAAAATTTTCCATGTTTCTCAATCTCTATTATTGCCATTCTGCAAAGGTATTTAACAGATTTCACGCATTATCAGTAGAAGAGGGACAATCTACAATCCCTCCCCAATGAATACTGACCAACAGAGGAAAGAAACATGAAGAAAGTACTTATTCCAGTGACCAACCACGCCACCCTTGGTGAAACTGACCAGGCAAATGGCACCTACTCACCTGAGTTGACTCACGCGATTCACGTATTTATGGAGAGTGGGCTCGACTATGACATTGCCTCCATAAAAGGGGGTAAAGCACCACTCTATGGCACTGATATCGAAGGTGACGACATCAACCAGAAAGTGCTCAATGATTCAGATTTCCAAAATCGTATCAATAACACTATCCCTATGAGCCAGCTGAATACTGCAGACTATGATGCAGTATTCTACCCCGGCGGATTTGGTCTGCTTTCTGACTTGGCAACTAACGAAGACTTCGCAAAGCTAAGTGCCGAGATCTACGGAGAGGGTGGCACATTGGCCGCAGTGTGCCACGGCCCCGCTGGTTTCCTGCCTATCACCCTGAGCAATGGCGAAAAGCTCTTGGCTAGCAAGTCTGTCACCGGCTTCACTCGTGAGGAGGAGATTGACTTCGGCACCATTAATGACATCCCATTTTTGCTGGAAGAATCTTTGGCGAGGGGCGCTGCCCGCTACAACAAAGTACAACCTTGGCAGGAGTTTGTTATTGAAGATGGGCGAGTGATTAGCGGCCAGAACCCAGCAAGTGCACACGGTGTTGGTGTTGCCATCGCCAAACAGCTTGCCAGCTAGTTCATGGCCTGGCCGGCCCCTTTGGGGTCGGCTCGTGATTCTAAGTAGAGGTGTCCCGTAGTGCAAAATGCAGTTATCTACCCGTCTCTAATGCTTATTGCAGGCATTGGTATACCGGTAATGGCCACGCTGAATAGTGGTCTCGGTATTAAGCTTGGTAGTTCAGCCCTGGCAACTACACTGCTATTTCTCGTTGGACTTGTAATCTCCGCGGCCTATCTCTTGAAAACGGAGGGGTTACCCAGTGCTGTTTTTAGCAAAGATATTGCCTGGTACTTTTACTTGGGTGGGATTCTAGTAGCTTTCTATATATTGAGTGTGACTTGGGTGTCGCCAAGGTATGGTGTGGGTAATGCGGTATCTTTCGTTCTTCTAGGGCAACTGCTCGCCATCAGCGTTATCGACCATTTTGGGCTACTAGGTGCGCAGCAAACCAGCTTGGATACCAAGCGCCTTATTGGTCTCGCCATGATGGTTGTCGGCGTACTGTTGGTAGTGAAACGCACTTCTTAATTTCAGAAAAAATGGTTATGTAAAGAGAGCATATGGCTAATTTAATCGTTATGGCAAAAGTCACAATCCGCCCACAATATACTTCTCAGGCATCAGCGTTGTTAATCGAGCTGGCATGTAAGTCAGAACAAGAGTCTGGCTGTTTATCCTATAAAATTTTACCCTCACAGGATGAAGGCAATGTTTTCACTACGCTAGAAGTTTGGGAGTCTTCTGAAGCTGAAATGCAGCATTGGAATACAGACCACTTAAAAACCATCATTGCAAAGTTGAATCTACTTCTTGCTGCGGAGGCAAGAATCGAAAAATATACGGAGATAAAAACTATCTAGCACAACCGTTATTTTATATTGCAACTTTTTGTAATCTTACTTTTATAACATCAATACCTTCATTTTCATTGAAGTGAGTCTAATCGGACATCGACTTAAAGAAGTGCATATATACCAATGAGATAGCCTTTCTGTTAGGTTATTTTTTGATCTCATAATTAGGAGCGTGGCCTTTCTTATAAATCAGAACTGTTCGCTGAAAGCTCATAAAAGTATCTCCTCGCTGATTAATACCACGGGTTTCTACGCTAACAATACCCTGTGTTGGCCTAGACTTGGATTCACGCTTAGAAATGACCTCACTTTCTGCATAAACCGTGTCACCTTCAAAAACAGGTTTGAGCAGTTTAACTTTGTCCCACTCAAGATTGGCAACAACTTTCTTGCTAATAGTATTTACAGTCATACCCGTGACAATAGCCAATGTCAGAGTACTATCTACTAATGGAAGGTTCCATTCAGTGCTCTCTGCGTAATGGGCATCAAAATGGAGTTGCGCCGTATTCATAGTTAACAGGGTCATCCAGGTATTGTCTGTTCGCGTCAATGTCCTACCTGGGCGGTGCTCGATAATGATACCTTCTACAAAATCCTCGAAGTAGAAGCCAAAATCTTCGCGATATCGATTGTTGTCAATCTTTTTATAGGGGTTAAATTCCATCAATATTGCCTCCTTGATTGAGTGTCTCTAAGTTCGCTTGGTTATGCCCAGAGCACTTGTAGATTTTTGCTGGAGTAGCCTTTAGCTAAGATTATTAAAGTTTGAGATTATTTGCTGGGCTTTAGAGTAGATCGGGATATCTATCATTCGGCCCTCATATTGGCAGGCTTTACCTGAGGATTCATTGTAGATACGAACGATTTCCTTTGCTTCCTTATACTGGTCTAGTGTGGGTCTAAAAGATATCTTGATAGTTTTTACCTGTTTAGGGTGAATAGCTGCCTTGCCACTAAAGCCAAGCAATTGAGCCTCATTGAGTTCATTAATTAGTCCACCTTCATCCTTAAAGTTAAAACAAGGGGAGTCGTAGCAAGCTATCTGTTTGAGTGCGGCAGATTCGACCAATTTCATGCGCGCCCATATGAGTGCTTGTGGGGTGCATTCACAATTCAGATCGGCTGCATAATCAGCGGCCCCAAACATCAAACCTTGCAACTTTTCAGAACTACAGTTAACAATATCATATAAATTGGATGTTCCCTGAGCGGTTTCAATTAAGGCTATAATCGAAATATCCTTATAGGCTTCGCTCAAGAGCTCACTGATAAGGTTGATATCATGTTGAGATTCTGTTTTCGGATAAAGCACCACATCTATAAATGGCTTTTTATCAATAATTTCAGCCAAATCTTTTATTCCATTGATCGTTGACAAACTATTTATCCGAATTGCGCTTATAACACCATTCGAGCTTGGCCTTGAATAAAAATCGATCGCGATATCCCTGGCACTATCTTTGTCCTCCATTGGTACGCTATCTTCAAGATCAATGATTATTCCATTTGCCCCAACTTCAGACGCCTTAGCAAAGCGTTTCGGTTGGTTTCCTGGGGTGAATAACAATGCGGGGAAAAGCTTTAAATTGATCATTTTATCGCTCAAATAAAGTTCTGCTCTTTGGCCTGCTCCAATAAGCTCTTACGGAATTTAGGGTGTGCGATTTCAATCAAGGCAAGGGTCCGCTCTGTAGTTGATTTCCCCATCAGTCTGCAAGATCCGTACTCGGTTACCACGTAATCGATGTCTAACCGAGAGTCTGTGGTGATAGATTTCAAACGTGGAACTATCCTGGAGGTTTTACCACGCTGTGCCGTTGAGCTACTGGCCAGAATAGTCTTCCCATTTTTTGAGTAGTAAACTCCCCTCACGAAATCCAGTTGCCCGCCAACACCCGAGAATTGATGTCCAATGAATTCCGCATTGACCTGTCCACTGAAATCAATCTCAATAAATGAGTTAACTGAAATCATATTATCGATCTGGGCTATTATTTGGGGTTCATTCACATATGACACGGGCAGGCAGAACATAGATGGATTGCCATCTATAAAGTCAAATAGTTCTTTGTCTCCAGCTGCAAAAGTGAATACGCTCACATGAGGGTTAATTGTCTTTCGGGCATTAGTTACTGCTCCAGACTTAATAAGCTTAATCATACCTGGTGTTATTACCTCGGTATGAATGCCCAGATCTTTCTTTTTAGTTAGTTGTTCACAAACTGCATTCGGAATAGCACCAATACCCATTTGGATACATGCGCCATCAGGTATTAACGGAACAATGTAGTCACCAATTTTTCTATCTAAATCGGTAATCTCTTTTGGAGATTCCTCCGCTAATTCCATAGTGTTTTCAACAATGGCATCCACTTCACTAATGTGCAACAGGGTGGCCCCCGCTGTACGTGGCATATTTTCATTCACTTCCACAATTAATCGATTTGCGTGGCGCGACAACTCAATAGCATAATCACCATTAGTACCAAAATTGAAATAACCATGCTTATCCATCGGCGCCACAGTTACCAGGAAAGCATCTATTTTAACTTGCTCTCTGATTATTTGAGGGTATCGACTAAAAGATATAGGGACATAGTTAATATATTTTTCCCCTTTTGAAAATCCAGCATTTGCTAATTTAACTTCGTCTTTAGTTAGCATTGAAGAGTAAGGCCTTACCCGGCCCATTAGATCTTCTTGAAAAATAGTTTCCGTCGCGACCTTCCCACAACGCATATAATAGACTTTTAAATGTGTAATAAATCCATTTCGAATATGCTTCTCTAGTGCTGAAAGTAGGGCTGGTGGGCTAGCGGTGCGCATGCCGATAGAAATAACGCTATCGTCTGGGATTAAATTAACTGCTTCTTCAGGTAGTAGCTGTTTCTTTTTATACAGGGCGTTGTTATCCATAGCAGATTAACCGATTATTTGGCCACACTGTGATCCTTGAAGCGGCTGCTGTCGCTCTTACGGTCCTGTTACAAAGGCGTTAATAAGCAGAAAACGTTCATAGAGCTGCAATTAAGCACTAATAAGGAAGTAAGAGCTACTAAGCCCTGCGATTATAGTTTGTGAATTAAAGCTTGTTTCAGAAGGGCTAGTGACTTAACGATGAATATCATGCAGCTTGTTTGAGCAGATTCGGTTTTATGCAGTAGGTATGTTCTAAAAGCTCCGCAGTTGATCTTTATGCCACGGTGGTATTCGTAAAGTACCTAAATCTCTTAATGGTGTTCCACACTAGCTTTAAGTGCTATTCACCAAAGATTACTGCCTATCAGCTATCTATAAGAAAGAATGATGTGACTTTAGCTGATTCATCAAGCAGTGGTATGTCAAACCTCAGCAACTACACTTTTGCAAACACTCGTAGGTGCCGCACGGTACTATTCCAAATAGTTCTTTAGCGGTTCCCAAAGCAACCGTTGGAAGTCTATTCATGACAAAGTCAAAACGTCCACTGATTTCCGTCAACCCCTTGAACGGTAAAACTCTGAAGACTTATCACGAAATGTCACAAGAGGATCTCGACAAGGCGATCGGTCGCGCAGACAAAGCCTTTGTAATCTGGAGAAACCGAAGTTTTAGTGATCGAGCAGTGATACTAAAGCGTGCAAGCAACCTATTTGAGGAGCGATCCGAAGAACTTGCCCGCCTGATGGCGTTAGAGATGGGTAAGAAGCTCAGTGATGGTCAAGGTGAATTGGCACTTTGTGCTGAAATTTTCGACTACTATGCCGAAGAGGGCGAAAAAATCCTAGCTCCACAGCAGCTTTCCACCCGCGAAGGGGAGGGTACTTTAGTCTTCCAGCCCTTAGGAGTGGTCTACGGCATTCAGCCATGGAACTTTCCCTTCTACCAACCGGCTCGCTTTACCGCCGCCAACTTGATCGCCGGCAATGTTGTACTTACTAAACATGCTTCTAATGTTCCCCAGTGTGCCGAAGCCTTCGCACAGCTGTTGTTTGATGCAGGGGTACCGGAAGGAGTCTATACCAATCTACCGATCACATCCGGTGGGGCTGCCTCCATTATTGATGACGATAGGGTCAAAGGAATCTCATTTACTGGCAGCAATGCCGCCGGTGCAATGGTTGCAGAGCAAGCTGGCCGCAATGTAAAGAAAACTGTTATGGAGCTGGGTGGTGTTGATCCATTTATCGTGCTCGAAGATGCGGATATGGATTTAACGATACAGCGATTTGCGGAGGGAAAGCTGGGCAATTGCGGGCAGATATGTTTGGCTGCGAAGAGAATCATTCTAACTGAGCCCATTGCTGAAGAATTCCTAGACCGAGCTACCAAGCTGTTCCAAGCGCTGAAACCCGGTGACCCTCTTGTAGAAAGTACAGATTACGGTCCGTTATGTACTGAAAAGGCCGCTGAGCAACTGGAGGATCAAGTCAGCAAGTCCGTTAAGGCTGGCGCCCAACTGCTAGTGGGGGGTAAGCGCAATGGCGCATTTATCGAGCCAGGTATATTAACTGAAATACCCGCTGGTTCCCCGGCAGCAGTAGAGGAGTTGTTCGGCCCCATCGCTTGTGTTTGGGTGGTTCCCGATGAGGAGGCAGCGGTTAAGCTGGCCAATGATAGTCCCTTTGGCCTGGGTGGTTCTGTCTATACCCAGGACCATGAAAGAGGCCGCCGTGTCGCGGAACAGTTGGAATGTGGTACTGCCTTCGTGAACCATGCCGCTTCAAGCTACGCCAGTATGCCTATGGGAGGAGTGAAGAAATCCGGCTATGGCCGGGAGCTGGGAGAACTAGGTATTAAAGAGTTTGTCAATCAAAAGCTGATACGGTACTTCTAAGTAGCGCAATATAGACGTGGGCAGAGCAATGAAAGTACTTGTGGCAGGTGCTAACGGTGCAATCGGTCAAATCCTTGTGGGTAAACTTGTCGGCAAGGGGCACGAGGTAACCGCTATGGTCCGAAAAGAATCCCAACAAGATAATTACCTTAGTACAGGTGCGCGCCCCATTCTTGGAGATCTGACAAGGAAGGAGTCCCTAAACAATGCGGTAAAGGGGCAAGATGCAGTCATTTTTGTTGCAGGCTCCAAGGGTAAAGCATTGGAGTCTGTGGATCGGGATGGTGCTATCCATCTTTGTGATGCAACGAAAAGCGCGGGTATATCGCGCTTTATTCTATTGAGTTCCATTTTTGCCGGGCGACCAGAGCAGGGGCCTGAAAAGCTCCAACCCTATCTAAAAGCCAAACATATAGCGGATGAATATGTAAAAAAAAGTGGCCTCGATTACACGATATTGAGACCTGGTGCCCTAACTGACACCTTAGGAACAGGGTTAATCAGCATAAGCGATTTATTTGCTGGGCCAGACATAGAGATCAGCCGAGCCGATGTTGCAGAGGTAATTACCACTGCGCTGGATGAACCCAAAACGGTCGGTGCGGTTTTTGAATTCATTGGGGGCGAAACCCCGATTCCTGACGCATTAGCACAGCTAAACTAGGTTTTATCATTCAAGTTAAGAACCTCAACGTCTGATCAATCGCTTGCTCACTATTGCAGCGCTGGATCTCCAACTTTTCAATGCCAATACCACAAAGTTTCTCCCGTATTTGATTCAGTTCAGCATCAGTTGTGAGGGTCGGATGCCTGGTAAGGCGCACTTGCAGAGGTATCTTGGACTGAGCGAGAAGCTCCGCACACTGCCATGGGGCCACGCCACTGCCATCAACACCCGTAATGGAAGGGTAGTTTTCCGGCATTGCTTTGATATCCAACCCCACCCAATCAAGACTTTGGATCAGGCGTTCCAGCCTGCGGGGGTAGATTCCCGCAGTATGAAGCCCGACCTTGAACCCCAGCTCCCTGACTTGGGCAATCGCAGGTTCCAGGGCACTCTGGGCGGTGGGCTCTCCGCCAGAAAACACAACGGCGTCCAGCAAGCCCCGACGACTGTCTAAAAATGTGAGGATCTGATCCCAGTCATAGGCACTGGGTGCTCGCGCAGGCAGTAGATCACCGTTATGGCAGTAGCGGCAGCGCCAGGGGCATCCCTGGCAAAAAACCACCGCTGCCAACTCGCCGGGGAAGTCGATTGCCGTAAACGACGTGAATCCACCGACACGTAACTTATTACTCATAAGTTTTTAGTGCATTCCTGCTGTTGTCCGCCACAAAGAATTGGCGCTCCCGGTGCTCTGATTGTTTTCCCGGATTCCAAAATGAAACTGGGCGGTGGTACCCCATTACCCGGCTCCATACCTCGCAGCGGGTCCGATCTTCTTCTCTCAATAAAGTATCTTGTTGGCTCATGGTCTTTCTCCTTGCAAGTATGGTTTAGTCGCTACAACAGGATTGCTCTCGGGCTAGGAGAGCTTCGTCACAGCGAGGGCAGAATTCGTGTTCGCCACTCAGATATCCATGGACCGGGCAAATTGAAAAGCTCGGCGTCACGGTGATATAGGGCAGGCGGTAGTTTTCCAGAGCACGCCGCAGCAAGCGGCGGCAACTATCGGCATCAGGCAACTGCTCGCCCAAATAAAGATGAAGCACAGTGCCACCGGTGTAACGGGATTGGAGGGATTCCTGTCGGGCCAGGGCCTCGAAGGGATCATCGGTAAAGCCCACTGGTAGCTGGGATGAATTGGTGTAGTAGGGCGCTTCACTAGTACCTGCCTGCATAATATTCGGGTAACGTTTGCGGTCTTCGCGGGCAAGCCGATAAGTAGTGCCCTCTGCCGGAGTTGCCTCCAGATTGTAGAGATGCCCGGTTTGTTCCTGGAATTCAGTCATGCGCATACGGATATGATCGAGTAATTGCTCGGCCAGTTCTTTCCCATCTTCCGTAACCACACTTTCGTTATCCCCACTAAAGTTTCTCAGCATCTCATTGATGCCGTTCACCCCGATCGTGGAGAAGTGGTTGCGCAGAGTCCCCAGGTAGCGGCGAGTGTAGGGAAATAGACCTGCATCCATATGCCGCTGGATGACTTTCCGTTTCACTTCAAGGGAATCACGGGCAAGTATCAGCAGTTTGTCCAGTTGGGTGAGCAGAAGCTGCCAGTTTCCTTTATAGAGATATCCAAGGCGGGCACAGTTGATAGTCACTACGCCGAGCGAACCTGTCTGTTCGGCAGAGCCAAAGAGGCCATTGCCGCGCTTTAACAGTTCGCGTAGATCAAGCTGTAAGCGGCAGCACATGGAGCGAACCATGTTTGGGCTCAGGTCTGAATTTATAAAGTTTTGGAAATAGGGCAGACCGTAGCGAGCGGTCATGGCAAACAGCCGCTCAGCATTTTCGCTCTCCCAAGGGAAGTCCTCACTGATGTTGTATGTGGGAATAGGGAAGGTGAATACCCTACCGCGTGCATCCCCCTCGCTCATGACTTCGATATAGGCGCGGTTGATTAGATCCATTTCCTCTTGCAGGTCGCCATAGGTGAAGGGCATTTCCTGGCCGGCAATCACAGGCACCTGCTCGCGCAAATCCTGGGGGCAAACCCAGTCGAAAGTGAGATTAGTAAAGGGGGTCTGGGTACCCCAGCGGGATGGCACATTCAGGTTGAAAATCAGCTCCTGAATGCACTGGCGTACGGTCGCGTAGTCCAGCTGGTCCTTGCGCACAAAAGGTGCAAGATAGGTATCGAAAGAGCTAAATGCTTGCGCGCCCGCCCATTCGTTTTGCAGTGTTCCAAGAAAGTTAACAATCTGTCCGACCGCGCTGGTCAAGTGGGCCGGCGGTGCCGATTCGACTTTTCCCGGAACACCATTCAGCCCTTCATGTAATAGAGTGCGCAGCGACCAACCTGCACAATATCCAGCCAACATATCCAGGTCGTGGATGTGTAAATCCCCATCCCGATGTGCTGCGCCGATCTCAGGGGAATAAACATGATTTAACCAATAGTTGGCAATCATTTTACCTGCACTGTTCAGGATCAACCCCCCTAGGGAATATCCCTGGTTCGCATTGGCTGCAACTCGCCAATCCGCTTGCTCTAAATACTCTTCAATAGAAGCACCGACATCCACCAGTGTTTGCCGATCAGTGCGCATTTGCGCATGCCGCCCCCGATAAGCGATATAGGCGCGGGCAGTATCAATGTAATCGTTATTGATCAATACCTGTTCAGCAATATTCTGAATCTCTTCAATATCAATGGGCTCACCACTATCAAAGCGGTGCTTGATCACTTTAAGGACAGATTCGGTAAGTTGTTCCGCTTCCTGTTGATCAAAAGATTCCGTTGCCTGGCCAGCACTGAGAAGAGCCAAAGTGATTCTGCGAGCATCAAAAGCCAGTGTCCTGCCATCTCGCTTACGCACCAACAGTTGATCTGAACTTACCTGCGAAATCTGTTCTGAAGCTGGTGCGGCTTCGCTGTCGGGTATAGCGGTACTGGTCATCGGACTTCCTCACAATTTGTGGGGAGAGCATATCGAAGAGACAGGAACGCCAATTGATCCAGATCACTATATATGGCGCATTGATTAATAGATGAGCACAATATGTTGTGCTCTTGGTGTGGGCTTAGATTAGATACATACCTACTCTCGGCAAGTCCGAAGGCGAGTTCAGTGCCAGTCGGATGTACCTAACTATAGGGAGAATCGCGTAGTGCTTCCTTCAGCCAGGTTACGAAAGCCAACACATTTCCATTTCTTGAATGGCGGCTAGGTATTAATGCGGAATAGGTAAATCCCTCAATCCCTGAAAGCTTGGAGCCTCCTCTAAAAGGAACCAGCCATTGATTGCGCAAAGGATTTTGAACAAGAAGCGAACTTACTAGCGCAATACCCTGGCCAGCCAAGGCGGCCTGGATTACATGATGCTCCTGGTCAAACTGCCGCACGCGAATGCCATCAAGTTTTCTTTTGAGGAGAGTTTGCCAGTTCAGCGGTGGAAGTGATGAGTTGACCCATTTTGTTTCCAGAAGTTGAGCTTCAGAAATATCCCTAATCTGAGTCAGGTAGCTTGGTGCAGCGTAGACACCGATTGTTTCGGTGGCCAAGTGGAGAGCATTTTTTGTACTTTCATCATATTTCCCGTACCGAATAGCGATGTCGATACGTCTATCTCGCTCGATATCACTCACTTCTTCCCCGGTCACTACTGAAACAATGATATCTGGAAATTTCTGATAAAAATTCTCCAGATGGGGCACAAGCCACATAGCAGCAAAGCTTGAAGTCGTACTAACGGTCAGTGTTTTCTTTGAACACGTTATTTCACTCACCGTTTCAGTGAGCTGCTGAAAAATTTGAGACGTTGTTTGAGCGAGCATCCGCCCTTCACTGGTCAACTGCACGGCACGGGTTTTGCGCTCGAATAATGTTGTACCCAGGGACTCCTCCAAACCCTTTATCTGATGTGATACGGCTGTCGGCGTTATAAAGAGTTCTTCCGCAGCTCTCTTGAAACTGCCCAGTCTGGCGGCGGCATCGAATACTTTGAGGGCGTTGAGTGAGGGCAGGTTTGGGTACACCGATCAGAATCTCTTATAGATGAGTTTTCCTCATCTATAGGAAGAAATAACTCGTTTGTCAAGGGTACTCCCCAGCATCACCATAGATGAACCTTCAGGCGGTTTAGTAAAGGTTCCAGACTATGAAAACACTATTACATATTGACGCTAGTGCCCAGAAGTGGAGCGGCTTAGCAGCACCACAAGACAGTGCGAATATCCCCAGGCATACCTCAATCTCCAAAGCAGTTGCCGCAAGTTTTGTAAGCGGTTGGCTAGAAAAGAGACCCCAAGATAAAGTTATCCATAGAGATGTCGGTTTAAACCCGCCAGGCTTTATCAATCAAGATTGGATTGCCTCGGTTTTTACGCCTGAGGCGGATCGCACAGAAGAGCAGCAGTCCCTGGTAGCGCTTTCTGACATCTTGATTGATGAGCTATCCCAGGCGGATATCATTGTTATGTCAACTTCGATGTATAACTACGGCATGCCTGCCGCACTTAAGGCCTGGTTCGATCAAGTTGTTCGTATCAACAAGACGTTCACCTTTGATTTAGACCGTGGTGACTTCCCCTTAGAGCCTATTATGTCTGGCAAAAAGCTGGTGCTAATCACCTCTGCCGGGGAGTTTGGCTTTGGACAAGGAGGAATCCGTGAGCAAATGAATCACCTGGGGCCACATATCCGAACCTTAAGCCGCTATTTGGGGGTTGAGGAGTTCCATGAAATCAATGCAGAGTACCAGGAATTTGCTGATAAAAGGCACCGGGATTCGATTAAACGAGCTTTCCTCAAAACTCAGGAGTTAACCGCAACGTTGGCTAACTGCCTTTAAAGTTTGCCTGCCAAAGCCAGCTTGTCTCCCCAATAAAGTGGCCAGCGGCTTGTCAGAGTGGCCTCCCGATACTTACTATGGGGAATAGGCGCAAATAGCGTCTTTGCCAGCTCTCAATTTGTACTCGGGTACAAAAAAGTAAATAAGTATCTGAGGATTTATGAAGCAGCGGGTATTTGGCAATTCATCGGACAACAACGGGAATATTACTTTAGCCTCTGGGAACAATTGCCGGTTGATCAGGGTTCGCAGAGACTTAATACCGAATTACCACCTCTTGGTTTTTCCAAAATCCCAGGGAGAACCAAGTAAGGAGGAGGTTAGTGAGATGGTTTCACTTGGCATTGAGCATGCAAGAAGCATTGCCGAATCAATAGTCGGTGACCCAGAAGCCTATACTCTCCTTTACAGTGGTTATAGTGCTCGACGGGAAAAAGGCTGGCATATTCATATCGTATTATTGGGGAATCGATGGAGAAAGGCATGGCTTTATTTGGTATTGGCAGGGAAAAACACTTTACAAGCTACGGGTTTTCGGAAAGATGACGCTCCGAGGATTAGCCAATGAACCAAAATAGATGGCTCAACCTAATGGGGGCACTCAATCTTCCTGAATCCCTTCAGTGCTTCGAAAAGCTAGTTTCTTCGTATGCAGAGAATCACAGGTATTATCATACGGGGCATCACATTGATGCGATGCTGAGGCACTTTGATAAAGTTGCAGAGCTTGCCGAGCACCCCCATGAGGTCGAGCTCGCTATCTGGTTTCACGATGCGATTTACAAGCCATTTTCCTCTAAGAATGAAGAAAACAGTGCTCTATGGGCAAAAAAGTTCCTGATCGATTCCGGGTATTGTCCCGCAGGAGTGGATAGGGTGTACCAATTGATTATGGCAACCTGCCACAATTACACGCCAGTTAGTATTGATGAAAAGCTAATTATCGACATTGACCTAACGATCCTGGGTGCCAATACAAGCGTTTTCGAAGCTTATGAAAAACAAGTCCGTAAAGAGTATCGGCTGGTACCGATTATGATTTACAAAAAGAAACGCAGGGAACTATTAAGGGAATTTTTGTCTCAGAAAAGGCTTTATCACACCGATTACTTTCACAGTCACTTTGATGCTCAAGCTCGAAGTAATATTAAATGTAGTAGTTCAGACTTGATCTGACAGTTACCGGTTTTTCAGGAGGTGCTCTGTCAGGTCAAATTCAGCTTACGAGCTTTTCCTTCCAAATACTTTTTCCATCTTCAAGAGTTGCCATCGGAGTTCGACCGCAACACTTCTTACCCTGGTGGGTTCTCTCATTATTGTAATATGTGAGCCATTCGTCTAGATCCTTTTGCAAGTCCTCTATTGATCCATAGATCTTGCGGCGTAATGAAGGTTGATAGAACTCTTGTAAAATAGTTTTATGAAAGCGCTCACAGATCCCATTTGTTTGCGGATGCCTGGCTTTTGTCTTCGTGTGTTCTATTTCGTTCACACTCAGATATAGCTGGTAGTCGTGCTGCTCCAACTTGCCACAATATTCAGTACCACGATCAGTTAGGATACGCAGCACTGGCAGATCATGCATGGCATAAAATGGCAGTACACGATCATTCAGAAGGTCTGCCGCAGTGATTGGCGTTTTGGTGGTATACAGCTTGCAATGAGCCACCTTTGCATAGGTATCGACATAGGTTTGTTGGTAAACACGTCCGACGCCCTTAAAGGTTCCTACATAGAAGGTATCCTGCGAGCCCAGATAACCTGGGTGTTGAGTATCAATTTCACCACAGGCTTCATCATCATGACGTTTTCTCTCTAAAGCTTGAACCTGTGACTCTGTAAGGATCAGTCCCTCCTCAGCCACCTTGGCCTCAAGTGCCTTTAATCGCAATTTGAAGTTAGCAAGGTCGTGCCGTAACCAGATACTCCGAACACCACTAGGGGACACAAATACACCGCGTTTGCGCAGCTCATTGGAAACTCGAACCTGCCCGTGGGCAGGCTCTTGGACGGCATAAGTTAACACTGCCTCTTCAATGGCTGTGTCAACACGGTTCTTGTGGTTGGGCACGCGCCGGTTCTTCTCAAGAAGGGCGTCCACGCCGCCACTTGAAACGGCTTCCTTATAGCGATAGAAAGTGTCTCTCGACACACCCAGCATCTTGCAAGCTTTGGAGATATTGCCGAGTTCTTCTGCCAGATTTAGCAATCCGGTCTTGTGTTTGATGATGCGATCATTAGTATGGATCATGGGGTTTATCCTTGGTTTTGCTTTTAGGTTTAGGCACCTTCATCAAAACCGGTAAACCCCTCTTTTTCAAGGGAATGTGTCAGATTTGGTCTGAACTAATCCATATTAAAAGAAGTTTACAGGCCTTTTGACCTACTCTTGCGTGGTTTAAATGATAATTCAACTTCCCTTAAGGCTCGTCTACAACTACTGGATTCTGCTAACAGTGGTGTTTTTGTGCATTATTACGAGCCTATCCCTGTTTCCGCTTCCCGAAGTACCTAATATACCTGGCACCGACAAAACCAATCACTTAATTGCCTATAGTGCACTGATGTTCCCCGTCGCCCTACGCAGGCCTAGTTACTGGTGGCTAATAGGATTATTTTTTGTGCTGTGGAGCGGTGGCATAGAGTTACTTCAACCTTACGTGAATCGAACGGGTGAGTGGTTGGATTTCGCGGCCAATACGGCAGGGATATTGAGCGGCACGCTTATCGCTTGGGTATTGGGAAAGTTCGGGTTGAGGGAGAGAAATTCCTAAACCTGATTTAGCTTAAACTCCAGAACTGCTCTAAGTTACCGGTTAATTGATCGGTGTTGCGACAAATCACCGGCTGCCAGTGCTCGGGGAAAAGCTGCCAATAAAAAGGTTCTGAAAAGCGGCTATCTACCAGAATGATCACACCTTTATCAGATTCGGAACGTATAACCCGACCGGCAGTTTGCAGTACGCGAGTCATCCCTGGATAGCGGTAGGCGATGTCAAATCCATGGATGCCAGTGGTTTCCGCAGCATCGCGCTGTAGCTCCCGCTCAACATTAACTTGCGGGAGCCCAGTACCGACGATAATAGTGCCAACCAGCTTCTCCCCAACATAGTCAATGCCTTCACCAAAGATGCCCCCCATAATGGCAAACCCAAGGCTCTTACTACCTTCGTTGAATCCAGACAAAAACTCAGCGCGCTCCGTCTCTCCCTGCCCCGGCAGCTGTTGTAACAAGGACACTTCCGGGAATCTCGCCTTAAAACTCTCAGCAACTTGCTCCAGGTAACGATAAGAGGGAAAAAATACCAGGTAATTTCCTGCTCGGCTGTAAAAGGTACGGGAAATAATGTCGACTAGGTTCTCTATTGAGCGGTCGCGGGCTTGGTAGCGCGTATCTATATATGGACACAGGAAGACACCCTGTTGCTGCGGCTGAAAAGGCGAGGGCAGTCTTAAGTAGGGCGACTCATGCTCTACACCCAGTTGACTAAATATATAGCTGGCTGGGCGCAAAGTCGCAGAGAAGAGTATAGCGGCTTGGTTTTGCTGGTAGGATCGCTGTAAAAACTGTGCAGCATTTAAACAAAGCAGCTTAATTTCCTGCTCCTGCCAGGGAGCATCCTGGTCAATCACCCGAGTGACGACTTTATGCTGATCGGAAAGCTCCTGCTCAATAACGGCGTAACGATAGACAGACCTTAACCACTCCGCTATTTCTTCCGGGGGCGACTGAGAGCTTTCTATAAGTTGGCTGACCGTGGAGAGCACTTTTTGCACTGCTCGGGAAACCGATTCTGGATGCTCTTCTTCACCTGTTGCTGCAGTGACCCAAACTTCACCCCCTTCAAAAGTACTGCGGCTTTGAGCTACACCAACTTCTCGCAATCGCTTGATCCAATTTTCAATTGCCCGAACCAGAGACTGGATACTTCTCCGCAGTGTCGGAGAGTGCCCTTTGCAAGCATTAGCTGCGCGGCGACTATCACGGCGGGATAACTTTGCACTGTACATTTCCTGGGCGCGGTCGATCAAATTATGAGCTTCATCGACTAACAGTGCGCGGCGATTGCGCTGGTCCTGAAAACTGGTCAGGCGTACCAAAGGGTCAAATACATAATTGAAGTCACATACCACCAAGTCTACCCAAGGCAATATCTGAAGGGAGAGTTCAAAGGGGCAGATTTGCTGCTGATCCGCCACATCAGCAATCTCTTTGGGAGTTAACTGAGGCCGGCCGAGCAGGGCATCCATTGCAACTGGAAGTCGATCATAAAACCCTTTTGTTCTCGGACAGATGCCGTCATCATCACGAGTACAAAGCCCCAGGTTACAGGCACAGGTTTTTTCCCTTGCTTGAATTTCAAGTAAAGATAACTGCAAACCGCTCGCCTGAAGTGCCTCAATGGTTTCCCGCACCATTTGCCGACCGGAATTCTTTGCTGTCAGGTAAATCAGCTGATCCAGCTTTTCCTCGCCAATTGCCTTTATGGCTGGGAATAGGGTGCTGATTGTCTTACCGGTTCCCGTGGGAGCTTCAGCCACCAGCTCACCACCGTCCCGGAAACACCGGTAGGCTTCCACTGCCAGTTGGCGCTGGCCGGGGCGGTATTGTGGAAAAGGGAAAGCGAGCTGTTTCGCCGTATCAGTAAGCTGTTGCCGATGTTCCTGCCAAGCCCTGTGCCAACACAAATATTTTGTGAGAGCCTCAAGAGTGAAGGCCTTTAACTCACTAAAGCGGTACTCTATGCACTCTGGATAGGCCTTGCGCTCCTTGAGGTTATACCAGACAACTTGCAGGGCAACTGTATCTGTATCACCTGTAGCGTCTTCGTTTACCAAGTAGCAATAGCCGTAAATTTTTAGCTGGGCCCAATGCAATTCCTTGGTGGCTTCGGGCAACTTCGATGGGGGTAAATAAGTGGTCTTAATTTCATCCAGCTGAGCCGGTTTATGCAAATCACTTTTCGGGTGAAAAATGTCAACCCGGCCGCTCAAAGTAACCTGCTGTTCCATCCAATCTATTTGGGTCTTGAGCTTGTACTCTGCCTCAGCGCCTTTGGGCCGCTGATTTTGTAGCTTCTGATGAGCCCGAATCCCTTCCTGGGCAGAGGGCCCAGAAGTTGGCTCCCGAATCAAATCCCCGCTGCGGCAGGAAAAAGCGACTAGCTCTCCCACAGAGAGATTCAAAGTCTCAGCCGACTCTAAGCTATCCAAAGCTAGCGCCACTCCACATGAATTACCCGATGAGGGATCGCCTCTTCAGCAAAAAACGCCAGCCAGCGTTGTTGGTTTTTTTGTAAGCGATCCCCAGGACCTTTAACTTCCACGAGTTCATAGTGACCGCAGGGAGTAAAGCAAATGAGGTCTGGCAGCCCATTTCTATTCTGTGTGATATCACTGAGCATGCGAGTAAAAATTGAACGCCAATGAGTTGGGGGGATTCTATCCAGCGCCTTCTCAAGTAGCTCTGTAGACAAAGCCTCCCAAGCAACCAAAGGGTTGGCAATACCTTGTTTATCAGCAAAGGTAGCGAGGACACGGGACTTCAAGGACTCATGCTCTATTTCAGCCAATCGCTGGGTGAATAGCGCTTGACGGGAATAGTAAAAATCCGCGGTGCGAAAATCAGCTGGGGCTACCTGGAAGGGATTGAAAAAAGCACCAGGCACAGGTGCAAACAGTATGTCCCAAATATAGAGGCCCAACACACCGGTGAATAGGGTGTTCTCTACATAAAAACACTCACCACCGCTAGAACCTTCAAGATGCTCTGCCACCAGTAGCTCAACACAGCTTTCCCCCTGCGCCAAATTTATCACTTCAGTGGGGGCTTGGATTTTATGAGGTGCCTGCCAATTGTTGAGGCCTCCACTTCGTTTGGCTGTGCGGTAACCAAAGCTAAGAGCAAACTCTCTTTCTGCCTGGTCCATAGGGAAGGCTATTATTTCCTCGCATATTTCCAATGCTAGAGTGTCGTACCCTTGCTTTACGGCAATTCGTGCGCGGCGCTCACGGGCGGGAGGGGTTTTACAAAGTTGATATAGTGCATCGGCCTGCTCAAGAGCATTGAGCCGCTCAAGCTGCCGTGCCAACTTTAGACGTATCCCGTCCAGCCGACGAGCCAGGGTTGAGTCACCATCAATACCTTCTGGCAGTTGAGCAGATAAGGCTATTATGGCTTGTGCATCTTCCAGTAATGGCTCTTCTAACAGCTCCAGGCATTGGTAGTAAAGCAGATACTGATCAATTTGTGCCCGGCTTTGAAAGGGGAGATTTTGCTTATCCAGTGGATAGGATTCATAGCGATAAAGCCCAAGGTCCCGTAATACATAATCGGTAAGGTCCTGGTTCAAGTTGCCAAAGTAGCACAGTTTGAAAGTCTGGAAATGTTCGGCACCCTGGACAGCTAGTACCCTGTCCTGAGAAAGCAACTTCACAAACCAGTCACTCGAACTGGAGTCTTCAAGCAATAGTTGCTCGAGGGAAGGCCGGCTGAGAGACTTGGATATACCCGAGGGTCCTGCCGCAAGCAATTCAGCTTTGGTAAATAGTGGTAGATATTCTTGTGCCGTTAACACCGGATTAAAACAAAATAGTCCAGCGCGATCCAAAACAGCTGCAGCACTTTCAATGCTCTCTATCTCGCCATAGCTAAGCTTCCCCAGGCGGAAAAGCGATCCTCTAGAGGAAGGTACTCCTTTACGGGACAGCAAACGCACATAGAGCCGCTGGCTATAAATATCCAACTCTTGGAAGGTTTTAAAAAAATTTTGCTCAGATGTGGTGATAAGCCAGGAATAGTGTTGGCTAACAAATTCAATCAACGCTTTGAAGTTGTCCAGGTAGTAGCCAGTTGGCAATTCTATCGGTTGGGTCATGGCACAAGCGCTAGTTTTTCGATCTATCTATCGCCGATACTGCACACCAGTGCCTTATGACGTGATGTGCAAACAATAAGGTAGAGGTTACTCTAGAGCTGTATGGTTATACAGCAAGTTGGCCCGGTGAACAAACAACAATCCCAAGCTTTCTTCTTAGTTATTCAGTCATTTTTTCCTATGGCAACTCCCTTGATGCTCATCCAGGCTTGCAGTCGAGGCTTATAAGCGGTCGCCCCATAAGATTTAACCAATAAGGGATTACCTCTATGAAAGTGACAAATTCTGTGACTGCAGCCGCGCTATTTGCCGCCAGCGTATCTGCTCTAGCTGATAATAATGTCACCCTGGTATTCCAGGAAGGTACTGGCAATAGTGCAACTTCTGATCAATCCGATGGTACTGTGCATAACAACTTGATTGTTCAGACCCAAATCGGCGATTTCAATGACTCGGATGCATCCCAAACTACAGGCACTTCTGAAAGCACTATTGAACTGGTGCAGACGGAAAATTTAAATCAGGCCTCAGCAGTGCAACAGAATGCAACGCAGCTTACTACGTCCTACCTGACCCAGAATGGCAGTGATAATACAGCGACCTTGCTGCAGGATGATGCTCAATTCAGCT